>NZ_JNXT01000003.1 GCF_000716675.1 Streptomyces alboflavus | reverse complement strand
GCGAGAGGTCACGGGCGTGGTGAAATAGCCGGCGAGAGCATCGAGCTGACGCGCGACGGCCTCATGGCCTTTGACGCCACGAGCACCGTACTTCCCGAAGTCGCGGACCCTCTCCGACATCTCAGAACCTCCCGCACGACAATTCACTCACCCGGCATGCACACCATCCATAATACCCCAACTCCCGCCACCACACCCGCAATTCCGCACCCATTCGAGTATCCCCATATGACATCCCGGAGCGGTGATGATTTCCGCCGCCCCGGGTGACAGGAGCAGTGACTGACTGAATGTCGGTTGTTCGCTTCTTTTCCGTGCCGATGGCCGGAGCCCAAGGAATGGGCTCCGGCCATCAGTGTTTTCCCTTGTGCACCGACCGTCCGCCTGTGGCGATCGGGGTGCTGCCGGTTATCCGAACTGACCCGGCTGGTAGTCCCCCGCGGGCTGCTGAATCATCACGTTCAAGCGGTTCAGGGCGTTCATGAGCGTGATCGTCGACACCAGGGCGACGAGCTGGTCCTCGTCGTAGTGCTGGGCCGCGTCCGCCCAGGCCGCATCGCTGACGCCGCCCGCGGCGTCGGCGATGCGGGTGCCCTGTTCCGCCAACTCCAGGGCGGCGCGCTCGGAATCGGAGAAGACCGTCGCCTCCCGCCAGGTCGCCACCAGGTTCAGGCGCACCGGGGTCTCCCCGGCGTGGGCGGCGTCCTTGGTGTGCATGTCGGCGCAGAACCCACAGCCGTTGATCTGGCTGATCCGCAGAGCCACCAGCTCCATCGTCGCCTTCGGCAGCGACGTGGCCAGCAGCGCCTGGCCCGCCGACACGAGGTACTTCACGTGCTTGGCGCCGATCGCGTTGCCATGGAAGTCCATACGGGCCTTCATCGTCATCTCCCCATCTCGGGCCTGACCGCTCCCCCACAGGAACGGAGGCGGCTGTTCGCGGGACCGTGTGCGTCCCTGCACATCCGACGAGGCAGCCCCGCCGGATGTCAGGCCAGGAGGGAAGGTAACAACGTGTCTGAGGCCCATCCCGTGGATCCGATCTCCGAGGCCTTCGAGTCCCACCGCGTCCGGCTCCGCGCCGTCGCCCCTCGCGTGCTCGGCTCGCACGCCGACGCGGAGGACGTGGTCCAGGAGGCGTGGCTGCGGCTCTCCCGCCAGGACACCGGCGCCATCGACAACCTCGGCGGCTGGCTGACCACCGTGGTCGGCCGCATCAGCCTCGATGTGCTGCGGTCAAGCCGGAACCGCCCGCACGTCGGCCTCGACGACCAGGGGCCCGAATGCACCGTGGTGTTCAACGACGCCCCCGCCCCCGAAGAACTCGTGGAGCTGGGGGACTCCGTCGGCCTCGCGCTCCTCACCGTCCTGGACTCGCTGCGTCCGGACGAACGCCTGGCGTTCGTGCTGCACGACGTGTTCACCGTGCCCCACGCCGAGACAGGCACGATTCTCGGCGAGTCCGCCGACGCGACCAAGATGCTCACGAGCCGCGCCCGCAGGAAGGTCCGGAACGTACAAGGTGGCGAGCCGCCCGTCGGAACCGCACGGCAGCAACGCGAGGTGGTTCACGCCTTCTTGGCCGCCGCACGCGACGGCGAGTTCGAGCGGCTTCTGGAAGTCCTGCACCCCGAGGTGAAGTTCACCGTCCACACGCCGCAGGGTCAGTTCGTCACGCTCGGAGCCACCGAGGTCGCCACCCGCGCGCGTGTGGCCGGCGGCGCCGCTCATGGACGTACAGCGACCGTCAACGGCCGCCCCGGCGTCATCTCCTGGAAGGAAGACGGCACCCCGGCGTCCGTCCTGGCCTTCACCGTCGTCGACGGCCGCATCACCGAGGTCACCGCGGTGATCGACCCGGCCGAGCTCGCCCTGATGGAGCTGCCGGCCCCGGCATGACTCCCTGGCCGGGTCGCGCACGGCGGGTCGGGTTCAGTCGGTGATGTACCAGTCCTTCTTCAGATACTCCAGGGTGTAGCTGCCGAGGTCGCTCTCGGAGAACGTGGCGGAGGACTTCACCGCTGCGACCGGCATCTCGATCTTGGCGGGTGTGCGCACCACGACGCGCTGCGGGTCGACCGTCGCGGTCCTGAGGGCCTTCTTCTGCGTGGGCGAGATCATCTTGAAGACGGTGGCGTACGACGACTTGCAGGGGCCCGCGCCTTCGTCCTCCGCCTTCTTCGCGGCGGGACCGGCCACCTCGCAGACCGTGTCGACGTCCTCACGGCCGAGGGCGTGGAGGTACTGCTCGTAGCGCTCGATCGCGCCCTTCTTCGTCCTGGGGGCGGGCTGGACGCCGCTCGGGGTGGCCGACGGCTTCTTGGAGGGTGCGGACTCGGACGGTGTGGACGACGGTTCCTTCTGCTCCGTGGACGCGGACGGCCGCGACGGCTTCGTGTCCGCGTCGTCCTTCGACTTGTCCGGGCCGCACGCGCACGCCACCAGCACCACGCCCGCCGAAACCGCCACATTCACCCACGTTCGCGCTCTCATCCCGGTCCCTCCAGTCACTCTGCCACCAGCCGACAACACACCAACCTCTCACGCGGGGCGCGGAGGAACGGTTCCCTGACCAGCCCAGGTGCTGTGGCCTGCCCGGTCCGGATGCGGTGAGCGGTATCCCGCGGGCGGGTGGCTCTTGCGATGACCTCTCCGCGCCCGGATCGTGTCACCTGCCCCCGGGTGCGAGTCAGTCAAGGACCGGTCAGTCCGGTACGACGAGGCGGTCCCGGAACCTCGTCTCCGCCTGGAGGACTTCGTCGGCGGCCCGTTCGCCCGAGCGGATCGCGCCCTCGATGTAGCCGGCCCACTCGGTGGCGGTCTCACTGCCGGCCCAGTGCACGCGGCCGACGGGGGTGCGCAGGGCGGGGCCGACGGTGGTGAGGACTCCCGGGGGGAAGTAGGCGTTGTATCCGCCCCGGCAGTACGGGTCGTCGGACCAGTTCTTCTCGTGCCAGTCGACGGGGTGGGCGGCGCGGGGTCCGTATCCGCGGACGAGGGACCGGACGATCGCCGCCTTGCGTGCAGCCGGGTCGAGGCGGGTCAGGCGCCTGGCCGCGGGCCCGTTGGCCAGGGTGCACAGGAGGCCGGGGCCGCCCGGGCGTGAGGCGTCGAAGGTCATGGGGCCGTCGAGGTCGAGTGCGAGGCCCGACAGTCCGTCCCCGCGCCAGAAGGGCGTGTCGTACACGGCGAACGTCTTGAGGGCCGCGCCCATGGGCGTGCGCTGGGTCAGCTGGTCGCGGGCGGCCGGCAGGGCCGGGGTGTAGTGGATGCGGCCGGCCAGGGGTGGTGGGAGCGCGACGATCGCGCGTGCGGCGCGTACGCCGGCGATGTGCACGTCGTCGCCGGTGTCGTGGATGGATGTCACCGGTGTGTCGAGGCGGACCGCGTCGCCGAGTTCGGCGGCGATGGACCGGGCGGGGCCGTCCGCGCCGTCGACGAAGAGGGCGGCCGTCGTCTCGGCTTCCGTGCCCGCCCTCACTCCGCCGGTGCCACGGATGGCGGTGATCAGGGCGAGCATGGACACGCTGGCCACGTCGACCGACAGTTCCGCGCCCAGGATCGCTTCGGCCAGGCGGTGGGCCTGGGGCACGGGGAGGCGGCGGCGCAGCCAGGTGGCGACGGTGGTCGAGTCGAGACGCTCCGCCTGGGCGGTGGTGAGGGTGCGGGTGGTGAGGCGGTCCAGGTTCCAGAGCGCCAGCGCGAGGACCGCGGTCGCGTGCGGGGGCAGCGGAGGGAGCCGGCCGGAGAAGCGGCGGGGCGAAGTCCGGGACAGGAGGACGTTGTCGCCCTGGGTGTGGCCGGTGAAGGTCTTCGCGTCGTAGGCGCGGGCCAGGGCGGCGAACCGGGTGTGGGCGGGGGCGATCCACTGGCCGCCGAGGTCGAGGGCCCAGCCTCCGGGGAGCCGTGCGGTGAGGGTGCGGCCGCCGACGCGGTCGCTCGCCTCCAAGACGAGGACGTCGAGTCCTGCCGTGCGGAGCCTGCGTGCGGCGCACAGCCCCGCGTAGCCGGCGCCGACGACGACTGCGTCAGGCATCTCCACTCCCCCCCTTTTTTGCATCAGTTGTTTTACAACGAGCGTTGCACGAAGACTGCGGGGCGTGCAAGAGTGGCTGGGTGCCCCGTCAGGTCGACCACACAGCCCGCCGTCGCGACATCGGCGCCGCGGTCCTGCAGATCGCCGCCGAGCGCGGCTTCCGCGAAGCGACGATCCGGGCCGTCGCCTCGGCCGTCGGCGCTTCCACATCGCAGGTCACGCACTACGTCCGCGGCCGCGACGAGCTGATCCGGATCGCCGTGCGCCACGAGGTCGAGGCCCGGCAGGCCCAGATCACCGAGCTGCTCGCCGACAGTGAACGTCCCCTGCGCGCGCTGGTGGAGTGGGCGGTGCTCGACACCGGAGCCGACGCGCGGCGGATCTGGCTGGCGATCGTCCTCGGAGCGCGGACCGAGCCGGTCGTACGCGCCGAGCTGGAGGCGTTCAACCACTGGTGGGACGCCGAGCTGCGGCGCCTGGTCGGCGGTCCTGACGAGGCGGACGTCGTCGATGTCCTCGTCGGTGGGCTGGTCATGGCCGGGTTCGAGGCGGCGGAGGAATGGTCGCGGGAGCGGCGGTTGCGGGTGGTGGACGCGGTGCTCGCGCCGCTGGGCGCCTAGCTTCCCCGCCGGGTGCTCGGTGTCAGGTGGCTGAGGTCGGGTGCCTGAGGTCGGGCGCCTGACGTCGGGTGCCTGAGGTCAGGTGCCGTTACGCGAACATGATGTCCGAATGCCGCCGGTGATCGACCCGTAAGCACGCGAGCCTTTACGTGTGCGGCTCGCTGCGGGCCGCTGACCCACAGAACCGTGGACCTTGCGAAGCCGTCGGCCACCGCGTCGATGCCGTGAGCTCCCTGCTGTGTCGGAGCGCGAGGAGCACGGGAGTACGTCATGACTCGGCCCAGGGCGGAAGGTTCGCGTGCGGTGCTCGGCCAGTTCCTCCTGCTGGCGCTTGCCTGGGGGGCGAGCTTTCTGTTCATCAAGGTCAGCCTGGTGGGGCTCTCGCCCGCTCAGGTGGTGCTGGGGCGCATGCTGGCCGGAGCGGTGGCGCTGCTCGCGGTGACGGTGGTGACCCGGCAGCGGCTGCCACGGGACGCGGCGGTGTGGGGGCACCTCGCGGTCGTGTCGGTGCTGTTGTGCGTGCTGCCGTTCTCGCTGTTCGCGTGGGCCGAGCTGCACGTCTCGTCGGGGCTCGCCAGCATCTACAACGCGACGACCCCCCTGATGACGCTGCTCATCGCGTCGGTCGCGCTGCCCGGTGAACGCCCGAACCGGGCCCAACTGGTCGGTCTGGTCCTGGGGTTCGCCGGAGTCGTGGTGGTCCTCGGGCCCTGGCGCGGATTCTCCGGGGGCGAGGGCGCGGCTCAGGCGGCGTGCCTGCTGGCGACGCTCTCCTACGGGCTGGCCTTCGTGTACATCCGCCGGTTCGTCTCGCCCCGCGGCCTGTCGGCGGTCCCGGTGGCGACGGTGCAGGTCTGTCTCGGGGCGGCCGTCATGCTGCTGCTCGCACCGTTCACCGCGACCGCGGCGGTCCAGCTGTCCTGGAACGTCGTGCTCAGCGTCGCGGCGCTGGGTGTGGCCGGTACGGGGCTGGCGTACGTGTGGAACACCGACGTCGTGGCCGCGTGGGGCGCCACCAGCGCCTCGACCGTCACCTACCTCACCCCGGTGGTGGGCGTGACACTGGGCATCGCGGTACTCGGCGAGGCCATCTCCTGGAACGAGCCCGTCGGGGCGACGATCGTCATCGCCGGAATCGCCCTCGGCCAGGGCCGCCGCATCCCCTCGCGACAGCACCTCGGACCACTCCCCCGTCGGGCGACTGCCGCAGCACACCCCGCCGAACACACCGAACAGACCGAACCCGCACGCCCCGCGGAACCGACCCGTCCAGCTGCCTGACCGGCACGATGCTCACAGGAATCCCGCTCCTGCGGCGGCAGCGACTGCCTGTAGTCGTCCCACGTGGCGAAACCCTCTGGAGGCGGCGGTACGACGTACCCGAGCACCTCGCACCAGAGGCGGGCGAGACGCTCGGGTTCTGCGCAGTCGAAGGTCACTTGGACCTTCTTGATCATTGACATCGGCGCACGGCAACAGGGGGCTCTGACGGCGGTGCGGCCGAGCCGGGCCTCACACCGCGGGACTCACGCCACAGGCGTCAGGGCCGGGACCGGGGCCAGAGCAGGCGCGGGCGCTGCGAGTTCGGGGGCGCCGTCCGGCACCGGCACTGCGGCGAACAGCGCGTTCTGCTGCGCCTGGAGTTCCTTCTTGCGCTCGGGGCTGGTCGTGGGCAGCCGCTGCTCCTCGTACAGCTTGTGCGTCTCCTCCTGCGCGTACTTGCTCGCCGGGGTGTGGAACTGCACCTCGAAGCGCTGCCGCGAATCAGGCGCGCGCCAGCCCGTGTTGAGGCCCTTGTAGCCCTGGGCGCGCCCCCAGGTGTTGCTCCACTTCGTGGTGTCGTTGCCCCATGCGGACAGCACCTGGGAGGCGAGGGTGGCGCCGCTGACGTACTCGTCGTCGGGCCACTGGAGGGTGTAGCGCACCGCGTCGTTGAGGCGGGCGAGCGCCTCGTCGACGGTGTTCTCGGGGTACGCCTTGAGGTCGGTGGCGACTTTCCGCTTGAGCGAGTCGGGCGACTTCAGGCGGTGCTCGAACCCGATGAGATCCGCCCCGCTCAGTTGCGCGGCGGCCCGCACGTCACGGGTGATCGCCGGCTCGGCCTGGCGGGCGCGCGCGACGTAGGCGTCGACCTTGCGGTTCTCCTCGGCGCTCAGGCGCAGCCCGTCGCCTTCCCAGCCGCCGTCCGGGACATCCTGGGCCGACCCCGCACCGGCGCGCGGCGCGGCGGCGGTCACGGTGGTGTGCTTGCCGGTCTTGTGGGCGCTGTCGGCGGCGGTCGCGGTGAGAGCGGTGGTCGCCGTGGTGAAGGCGAGGGCGGCGGTCAGTACAGCGGCGCTTCGGCCGAGGTGGTGCCGTGAGGTCATGAGCTGGGAGTGTCCCTTCTGGGCGCATGGCACCGCCCGCCGCAGACAGGATGGCGGGCGGTGATCGTCGCCAGGGACAACGGGGTGGACTCCGATGGGGTGTCGGGAATCCGCCCGGTCGGTGGATGTTGGCGCGAAGTCGGCGCCCGGCGGCGGAATCGCCAGAGGCGCGCGGAGACGAACGGGGGACGCAGAGGCAAGCCGGAACGTGCGGGGACGGGCGGGGAGCCTCTACCGTTCCGGCTGGTGCGACAGGAACGCGCGCACGGTCGCGGCGAACGCGTCGGGGGCGTCGTGATGCACCACATGTCCGGCCGCGATCTCCGCGAGCCGCGCCCGGCCGCCCCGGCGGGCGATCATTTCCTGGGCGTGGGCCTCGGCCAGTACCTCGCTGTCCGTTCCGCGGATCAGCAGGGTCGGGCAGGTCACCGACTCCCAGTCGCTCCAGTGGTCGCCGGTGAGGGCCTTCTGGGTGAGGACGGTGTCGTCGATGCCGAAGGAGTATCCCCAGCCGTCGTCGAACTGGCGCATCGAGTACGCGAAGTAGGGCGCCGTCCAGCCGATGGCCGAGGCCAACGCCTCCCGGGACGGTGCCCTGCGCGGAAGTTGGGCCGTGAACCTCCAGTCGATGTCCACGACGGCGCCGACGTCCTCGACGACGAGGGACGTGACCTGGTCCGCGTTCCGGGCGGCGTACTGGTAGGCGTTCACGCCGCCCAGGGAGTGACCGAGGATCGGCACCGGACCGAACCCGAGGTGACGGTGGAAAGCCGCGATGTCGGCGACGAAGTCGGCCCGTTCGTAGCTCTCGGCGCGGTCGGACTCGCCGTGTCCCCGCTGGTCCAGGGCGATCACTCGCCACTGCGGCGCCAGTGCCTCCGCCAGCGGGCCGAACACCGCGGCCTCGTTGAAGTTCCCGTGGAACGCCAGCAGCGGAAGACCCGGACCGCCGAAGTCGAGGAACGACAACCGCTGTTGACCGACTGTGAAGAACTCACGCATGGCGCTCATGCTACGGGCCGGCCCGCAGTTGCCCGCTCCGGCGCGGGGTGGACACGGATCCCACTGACCGGGTTGACAGGTTCGGGGGCGCGCGAAATGCTAACAGCGTTAGATTTTCTAACATCGTTAGGAGTTCGTGGTGGGGAAGCGGGAAGAGGTACGGCAGCGGACGTTCGCCGAGATCCTGGAGACAGCGGGTCGGATGGCCGAGACCGAGGGCTGGCGGGCGGTGACCATCCGGCGGATCGCCGCCGAGATCGGCTACAGCGCGCCGGTGATCTACCAGCACTTCCCCAGCAAAGAGGCCGTACTGCACACGCTGCTTGAGCGGGTCAACGGCGAGTTGGCGCAGCGGTTGCGGGCCGCGGTGGCCGGTGAACCGGCGGCACGGGGCCCGCACCTGGCGGCGGTCGCGTATCTGGAGTTCGCCCGGTCGCGGCCCGGCGTGTACCAGCTCATGTCGGGCGCGCCGGGCACGGACGTCGACGCCTCCACCCGCCGCGCCGCCGCCGACGACGTGATCGCCTTCACGAGGGAACTCATCAGGGCGTGGGCGGCCGAGACCGGAGCCGAGCCGGACAGTGTCGAGGACGCCTGCGACCTGCTGTGGGGCACACTGCACGGCCTCGCGAGCATCGGGGCGATCGAGGACGTCGGCTTCGACCGCGCCCTGCGCCTGGCCGACCAGGCGGTGACGGCACTGCTCGGCTACTGGTCGGCACCGACCACGGACCCCGCAGGCCATCCGCAGACCACCGAGGGAGAGAAATGATCTACCACCACAACCGCTTCACCTTCAAGACGACCGCCACCGCCCGGCAGCGCGAGGAGGCGCTCGCCAGCCTGCGCGACCAGGGTGAGTCGATCGACGCGGTCACGCGGTACGTCGTCGGCAGAGACATCGGCGGCGAGTTCGAGTACGGCGCCGTCTTCGTCATCGAGGACCTCGACGGCTACTGGGAGTACCTGATGGCGCCCTCGCACGCCCGCACCGACCGGATCGGTCTGCCGCTGGTGGAGTCCTTCGTCTCGTACGACACCACCGACAGCGACGACCCCGACATCTCCCGGAAGATCGCCGACCTGCACGCGCGACGCTACGCCGGTGACCCGGCCCTCACCAAGCTGGTGGCCGACCTCCCCTCCTACACGGGCAGCAGCGCGCCGACCCCCAACAGCGTGTAGGCCGTATCCGTCGCCGGGGCGGTGGGCCGGGGAGCAGGTCCGGTGGTGCCCTCCCGTGACAGCGCCTCCGCCGTACGGGGGATGCGGATCATTCGCAGGTCCGATCCCCGTGCGCCGCGGATCCAGCAAGGTCGTCCCATGACCATCAGTCAGACCAGCGGGACGGCCACGGCGCCCGCGACAACTTCCGGCGGGGTCCTTCCGTGACGATCTGGCTCCTGTCGTTCCCGGCGTTCGTCTGCCAACTGGTCCTGTTCGCCCTGGTGGAGAGCGTGTGGCGATGGTTCACGGGGCTGGGGCTCATCCCGTGGCTGCGCAGGCGCACGGGGCGGTCGTTGTCGAACACGGCCTTCGACGAGTTCACGGCCGTCGTGAACGGCAACAAGACGGTCGAGATGGAGCAGCGGCGGGTGGAGCTGCTGCTGCGGGACGACGAGGGCGACGGTGCGCCGCCCCGCTCCAGCGTCGACCTGGCCAACGGCACGGCGTTCATCGTGGTGCCCCAGGGCGTGGACAGCGCGGGTGCGGGCCGGCGCGAGGTCCGTGAGGGCCGACCGTGAGGTGTTCGTGCGCCGGTCCTCGGCCTCGCCGCCCTCCGGGACACGGGTGCGCAGGGGTCTTTGCTCACCCCTGTAGAGCAAAGACCCCTGCGCGACAGCTACGGGCGGCCGGAGACCCGGCCGTCGGTCAGAACCTCCAGGGCTTGCAGTTCAGGAGCCTCGTCGTCCCGACCTTGCGGTCGCAGGCGTACGCGACGACCTTGTCCTTGCCCCTGAACGACCACGACTTGGTGCTGTTGACCACGGCCACGCGGTTCTTGACCGTCCGCCACCTGCCGCCGTTGAACTCGTCGTACTTCAGCGCCAGGACCGCCTCGTAGCCGTCACCCGCCGCCCGGTCCTGAGCCCTCGCGCCCGAGAACTTGCCGTCGTAGAAGGCACGGCCGTGGACGGAGCCCGCGTACCAGTACTGGTACTTCCCGCTGATCCTGGCCTTGCCGCTGCCGGACGCCCCATGGAAGGCGAAGGGTCCTGCGCTCGCCGAGCGGGGGCTCTTCTCGTCCTGTGCCGCCGCGCCGGCGGCGCCGGCGGACGACGCTCCGCCGATCACGAGTCCCGCGAACGCTCCGGTGACGCCGATGTTCGTGGCCGCCTTGCGCCAGCGAGTGCGCGGCTTCGTCGATGCAGACATGTCCCGTCCCTCCCCTTCCGCGGGCCGACCCCGGTGGAGAGGTCTGTGGAACCCGCGGATCGAGAGCGCGGCAGGACCCGCGCCGAGGCGGGCCGTTGCCGTGCTGATGACGAAGAGTTCACAGCGTGCGGCGTTTTTCAGCACCCCGCTTCCGTGCTGGTGAACAATCACGTGGGGGTCGGCACGGGAGCTTCGCGTGACCCGCGCGGGGCCGCCGCGTTCCTTGCTGGGAGCGGCGGCGGCTCGTAGGTTGACACGGTTCATCAACGGAACAGGGGGCGTGGGGTGGGGCGTCGGGAAAAGCCGCTCGATCCGACGGACGGGCCGGTGGCCCGGTTCGCGGTGGAGTTGCGCAAGGTGCGGCAGGAGGCGGGAGCTCCGTCGTATCGCGTGATGGCGCAGCAGGTGGGCTACTCGGTGACGGCGCTGTCGCAGGCGGCCGCGGGGGAGAAACTGCCGTCGCTCGCGGTGGCGCTGGCGTACGCGCGGGCCTGTGGGGCCGATCCGCAGGAGTGGGAGCGCCGCTGGCGCGAGGTGGAACGGGAGCAGGCCGAGGAGTCGCTGGACGAGGACGACGGTGCTGCCGGGCAGTCGCCGTATCGGGGTCTGACGCGCTACGAGCCGGGTGACGAGGGGCTGTTCTTCGGGCGTGAGCGGCTGACCGAGGACCTGGTCGAGCGCGTCCGTGCGTCCCGCTTCACCGTGGTGTTCGGTCCCTCCGGGGGCGGCAAGTCGTCCCTTCTGCGGGCGGGGCTCATACCCCGGCTGCGGCGGGCCGACGACACGGTGGAGCGTCCTGCGGCGCTTCGGATCCTCACACCGGGCGAGCATCCTTCGCGTACGCACACGAAGGTGCTCACGCCTGCCGCGGGGGACGGTGACACCTGGCTGATCGTGGACCAGTTCGAGGAGGTGTTCACGCTGTGCCGGGATCCGCGGGAGCGGGCCGCCTTCATCGACGCACTCCTGGCGGCGCGGAGGCCCGAGAGCCGGTTGCGGGTGGTGCTCGGTGTGCGGGCCGACTTCTACGGCCGCTGCGCCGAACACCGCGCTCTGGCGGAGGTGTTGTCCGAGGCGGGTCTTCTGGTCACGGCGATGTCGGCGGCCGAGCTGCGGCAGGCGGTCGTGAAGCCCGCCCAGGTCTCGGGGCTGATCGTGGAGCGCGAGTTGACGGCCCGGCTGGTGAAGGAGGCCGGGAGCGAGCCGGGGGCGCTGCCGCTGCTCTCCCACGCGCTGCGCGAGACCTGGCGGCGTCGGCGCGGCCGGACGCTGACCTTGCGGGGGTACGAGGACACGGGCGGCCTCCACGGCGCCATCGCCCGCACCGCCGAGGACGTCCACGCCCGGCTGTCGGACAGTCGCAGGGAGTTGGCGCGGCTGATCCTGCTGCGGCTGATCGCCCCGGGGGAAGGTTCCCAGGACACCCGGCGTCCGATCCGGCGCGCCGAACTCGACTTCGGTGACCGCGACGAGGTCGACGCCGTGGTGGACGTGTTGGCCCGGGCCCGGCTCATCACCCTCGACGACGACACCGTCGACCTGGCCCACGAGGCCCTGATCACGTCCTGGCCCCGCCTCGGGGCCTGGGTGGACGCCCACCGGGACCGGCTGCGTGCCCACCGCCACCTGACGGAGGCGGCCCGCACCTGGGAGGAACTGGCCCACGACCGGGGCGCGTTGTACCGGGGCGCCCGGCTGACCACGGCGGCGGAGCACTTCACCGCCGACGGCGGCGGGGGCGCGGACCTGACCGGGCTGGAGCTGTCGTTCCTCACGGCGAGCCGACAGGCCCGCACGCGTGCGCGGCGCCGTCGCCGCGCCCTGTCAGGTGCGCTGGCGATCCTGGTGGTCCTGTCGGTGCTCGCCGGTGCCATGGCGTGGCGGGAGAGCCGTACGAGCGAGCGGCGGCACGTTGAGGCGGAGGCCCGCCGCATCGCCGCTGCGGCCGCCACGATGCGCGATCACGACCCGGTCACCGCGATGCGGCTGAGCGTCGCCGCCTGGCGGCTCGCGGAGTCCACCGAGACCCGCTCGGCGCTGCTCGGCGCCATGACGCAGAACGAGGTGTCGTCCTTCTCCCTCCCCGGCGCCGGGGAGGAGCTGGTGGCGACCGAGTTGACCGCCGACGGGCGGACTCTGGTGGCGGCGTCCGCGAAGCGTGTGCGCACCTGGGACCTGCGGGAACTGCGGCCGAGGGCACGGGTGTATCCCGGGCTCGGCAAGCTGGCCGCGGACGGTCCGGAGGTGACGGTGAGCCCGGACGGCCGGACGCTGGCCGTGGGCCTGACCGAGGCCACGGTGATGTGGGACGTCCGCGCCGGGCGTGTGCTCAGCCGCCTGCCCGCGACCGAATTGCCGAGCGTCACCTTCTCCCCCGGCGGCGAGCGGGTGGCGCTGAAGGTGTGGAACGTGGACGACGGGGACGACGTGGACGACGGGGACCCGGTGGAGGGCGCGGGCGGGGAGCTGGTGCCGGAGGGCGCGGGCGATTCGACCGCGTCGGAAGGGGCGGGCGGTTCAGGCATGTCCGCAGGGGCGGACGGTTCACGTGTGGTTGAGGACGAGAGGGCTTCACGTACGGCGGAGGGTGAGAGGGCCTCACGTACCGCGGAGGGCACGGACGTCGCATACAGCAAGCTCTTCGATGTACGCAGTGGCCGCGCCTTGCTGGCCATGAAGCAGCGGCATTCGTACAAGTCCGAGAGCTTCGCGCTGAGCGCGGACGACCGCCTGCTGGCCCGCTGCGGTGAGGATGGCCCTCTTGAGGTCTGGGACATCGCCCGGCGCGCGCGGCTCAAGCGCTCCTGGCTGACCGTCGACAAGAAGCGGTTCGACTGTGGCGACGCCACGTTCGTGTTCACCCCGGACAGCAGGCACCTGGCGCGCGTCACCAGCCGTGAGATCCGCCGCTGGGACCTGCGCAGCGGGCGCGAGGCACCGCGGGTGGCGAGCCGAGGCCTTGAGGACGTCCGGTTCAGCGCGGACAGCGAGTTCGCGGTGGCGTCCACGCCGGACGGCGTCGAGGTGTGGCGCCTTGCCTCGCCGGACGCGCCGGTGGCGCGCCGTGCCACCGTCGGCAGCGCGTCCGTGGGCTTCGAGTTCGACCGGAGCGCGGGCGCCGTGCGCTACTTCAACGAGTCGAGGACGGTCGTGCACTCGCTGAGCGTGAAGTCGGCGGTCGACGCGGCCTGGCGCAAGGAGTACTTCTCCCAGGGGCGGCTGGCCGCGGGCGGCCGCACCCAGGCCGTCGTCCGGCACGCGAAGGGCGGCAAGGACCTGCGGCTGGTGGACACCCGCAGTGGGCGGACCGTCTTCGCGCCGCCCGTCGAGCCCTGCCCGAGGGCGGCCGAGGAAGAACCCGCGCCCGACCCCGACGACATGCCACCGGACGAGGAGCTGGGCCCGGCCGAACCGGGGGTGGTTTCGCCGGGGTCCGATGAGTGCGCGGACCTCATGTCGTTCAGCGCCGACGGCCGGTACTTCGCCTACGGGCAGGCACGGCAGCTGGGCGACGGCAGGGCACCGGACCAGGATCGGGTCAGCGTGTGGGACGTCCGGAAGGGCCGTGAGCACGCGGTGGTCGACCTGGACGCGGCCGAGATGGGCGCGAGCGGTCTGGACGGCCTCGTGCTCAGCGCCGACGGCTCCCGCCTGTTCCTGGGCCGCACGACGATGCGCGAGACCACCGAGGTGTGGGACCTGCGCACCGGCGGCCGGCCCAGGAAGGTCAGGACGCTGTCGGGCATCTCCGGCGACCTCGCGGTACGACGGGACGCGGCCAGGATCGCCTCCTGGCAGGCCATCGCCGACCCCCGCACCGGCAAAGCCGTGCGCACATCGCTCAGCGGCACCCTGACCAGCGAGCTGGCGTTCAGCCCCGGCGGGCAGTACCTGGCCGCGGGCGACGCCTACGGCCGCGTGACCATCTGGGACGGCACCGGAAGCACCCGCCGAGCCGTCCTGACCGCCGCCGACTCCGACACCGCGCCCACCACGGACGACGACGCGGTCCGCGCGCTCGCCTTCTCCCCCGACAACACCACGCTCGCCGTGGCCACCAGCTCCGGCACGCTCCAGCTGTGGGACGTCCCCTCCAGCAGGCCGCTGGGGTCGCCCCTGCCCACGCCCGGCGACACGATCACGGCGCTGGCCTTCGGCCCCGACGGCAGGACGCTGTACGCGGGCGGCTCGCACGTGCCGTCGCAGAAGTACGCGCTCGACCCCGCGCGTGTGCTCGGCGCCGTGTGCGAGCGGGCGGGTTCGGGGCTGTCGCGGCGGGACTGGCGGACGTATCTGCCGGATCTGTCCTACCGCGCCACGTGCTGACGCGGAGGTCTGGCCGGGTGGCCGTCGCGCCCCGAGTCGTACGCCTCCGGGGCTGATCAGAGGGCACGGTCGTCGTCAGGGCGGAAGCGGGCCTTGATGTGGACGCGTTCGCCCTGGGAGCCGAGGATGCTGAAGAACTCCACGTGGTGGTCGTCGGCGTTGCCGAACCAGTGCGGGAGGTGGGTGTCGAACTCGGCGGCCTCGCCCTCGGCGAGGACGAAGTCCTTCTCGCCGAGCACGACGCGGAGTCGGCCGCGCAGGACGTACAGCCAGTGGTAGCCCTCGTGCGAGCGGGGGTCGGGTTCGCGTCCTTCGGTCAGACCGGCGGGCAGGATGTGCTTGTACGCCTGGAGTCCGCCGGGCTTGCGCGTCAGCGGGACGACCGTCATGCCGTTCCGGGTGAACGGCTGCGGACGCACCCGGGGGTCGAGGTCGGCCGGAGCGCCGATCAACTCGTCGACCGGCACCTGGTAGGCCCTGGCCAGCGGAAGGAGGAGTTCCAGGCCCGGCTTGCGGTGACCGGACTCCAGCCGGGACAGCGTGCTGACCGGAATGCCGGTGGTCTCCGCCAGGGCCGTCAGGGTCACGCCGCGGCGACGGCGCAACGCGCGCAGCCGGGGCCCGACCGCGGCCAGCACCGCGTCGACGTCATCGCTCACAGGTCCACCGTGCCCGCGTTTTGCGTTTTCCGCAAAGAACGTTGTCCGCTTGCCGACGAGGGCGCACCTTGGCGTCGGAGGTGGTCACGATGACCCGAAATCCCCAGGTCGGCAGCGACGACAAGCCGTACGGCACGGTCCAGCACTGGGACGAGATGTATCGCGGCCGCGAGCAGGTGTTCAGCGGTGACCCCAACGGGGTGCTCGTGGCCGAGGCCGGCGGCCTACCGCCGGGACGGGCGCTCGACGTCGGTTGCGGTGAAGGGGCCGACGCGCGCTGGCTGGCCCGGCGTGGCTGGCAGGTCACCGCGGTCGACATCTCCGAGGTGGCCCTGCGACGAGCCGCTGCCGCTGCCGCCGACATCGAGGGCCGGGTGGCGTGGGCGCGGGCCGACCTCACCGCCACGCCGCCCCCGGCGGGCGCCTTCGACCTGGTGACCGTCCAGTACTTCCCGCTCCGGCGGCGGCCGGGCCACGCCGCGCTGCGCGGCCTCCTGGACGCCGTCGCCCCGGGCGGCACCCTGCTCTTCGCCACCCACTCCCCCGCCGACCTGGCCCGGCACCAGGGCGCGGACCTCGACCCGGCCGACTACTACCAGCCCGACGACATCGCCCGGCTCCTCGACCCCACCTGGCACGTCCTCACCAACGAGACCCGCCCGCGTGCCGCCCCGGCCCCCACCGGCACCCACCACACCCACGACACCGTCCTACGAGCACAACGCCTGCCGTGAGCACGCGCTCGCCGCACCCCGCGGCACCGCGCACCGCGTCCTCACGTACCCCGTCGCCACACCCTGCGTCGCCGCACGACACGTCGTCGCGGACGCGGAATGACTCGACCTGCACGCACGTTCGAGCAGACATGACTGATGATCACCGCACCATCACCAACCCGGCCACCCTCCACGACCCGACCCCGTTCGGCTACAGCCACGCCGTCTCGGCACCCGGCGAACTCGTCTTCATCGCCGGCCAGTACGCCTCCGACAGCTCCGGCGCCCCCGTTCCCGGCGACTTCGCCTCCCAGGTGGAACTCGCCCTCGACCGGCTGCGGTCGGCGCTGGAGGGGGTCGGTCTCGGATACGAGCACGTGGTCCGCCTCGGCAGCTTCATCGTCGACCACGACGGGGAGAAGCTGGAGGCCCTCGGCAAGGCGCTGCACGCGCGCTTCGGCGACCGGCTGCCCGCCCAGACCCTCAGCGGTGTCGCCGCCCTCGCGCTCCCGGGCATGCTCTTCGAGATCGACGCGATGGCGGTGAGGCCGTAGCGGAACGGCAGGTGCGGGGGCGCCCGGCTCCTGCCGCTTCAGCGCAACCGGTTCCGGACCCACTCGGCCTGAGTGCGGCGGTTCTGGGACTCGTACAGCGTCAAGGCCTGTTGCCACGCCTCGCGGGCCGCGGTGGCGTGGCCCAGGGCGTGGTGGGTCTCGGCCAGGTTCGCCAGGGTGTCGGCCTCGTTCGAGGAGTCGGAGCGTTCCCGGAAGAGGGGCAGCGCCTGCTCGAAGTACCCGAGGGCCTCGGGGAGTTGCCCGCAGTGGTGGGCGATGTAGCCGAGGCTGTCGAGGGTGGAGGCGGCGTCGGCGGGGCTCGCGTGCTCCTGGTAGAGACGCAGCGCCTGCTCGCAGTGGGTGCGCGCCTCGGGGTACCGGGCGATCTTGGCGTGCATCCAGCCGACGGCGTTGTGCTGGTTGGCCTGCCAGAACGGGTTGTCCAGGCGCTGGTACAGGCCGAGGGCGCGCACCGCGTGTTCGAGGGCGCGCTCGTCGTCGCCGCTCTGCTCCCAGACGCGGCCGAGGGTGCGGCAGATGTGCGCCTGGCCCGCGATGTCGCCTGTGCGCTCGGCCAGGACGAGGGCGTGCCCCAGGTGGTCGAGGGCCTCGGAATGGTCGCCCGTCAGGGAGCGGGCGTGGCCGTAGCGCCAGTGGGCCAGGGCCTTGGGCGCGGGCGTTTCTCCGTGCTGTTCGGCGGCCGTGAGGGCGGTGCGCCAGACGGCGAGGTACTCCGTCAGGTGGTAGCCGCCCTGGTGGTACGAGATGAGGGTCCAGGCCAGCTGCCAGACCTGCCGGAGTCGACCGGTGGCCAGGGCGAGCGACTGCACGGCGAGCAGGCAGGCGTGTTCGTCGTCGAACCACTGGAGCGCCGCCGCGAAGTCGGCCGGAGTCTGTGGGGCGCAGCCGGGCGGCGGGGCTTCCGGCTGGACCATGAACGGCGTGTGGGGGCCGTCGAGGAGCCGGTTGGCCGCGTACGCGCTGTGCAGGTGGAAGTCGACGAGCCGGTCCAAGGCGGGCTCGACGTCCTCGCCGAGCTGCTGGTGCGCGACCTCGCACGCGTACAGGCGGATCAGGTCGTGCACGTGATAGCGGTCGGGCCGGTCCTGCCGCACCAGGTGGGCGCCCTCCAGTTCGGCGAGCAGGGTGCGGGCGTGGGGCACGGGTACGGCCGCGAGGCTCGCCGCGGCGGCGAGGCTGATGTCGGGGCCCGGGGCTAGGCCGAGGAGGACGAACAGGGTCGCGGCCTGCGGGGTGAGGGCGTGGTGCGAGGCGGCGAAGACGGTGCGCAGGTTGGCGGTGAGGTCACCGGCGTAGAGGGCGTCGAGGCGGTCGGTGGCCTCGCTGAGCTCGGCGGCCAGGGTGGCGAGCGGGAAGTCGGGGTGGGTGGCGGCGCGGGCGGCCACGATGCCCAGGGCCAGGGGCAGTCCCGCGCAGTGGTCCAGCAGGGCGCTGACGGCTTCGGGTTCGGCGGCGACGCGGGGCATGCCGAGGTGGCTGGTGAGGAGTTGGTGTGCGGCGACGCGGTCGAGGACGTCCAGGGGCAGTGGCCGGGCGCCGTGGGTGGCGACGAGGGCGGTCAGGCGGCTGCGGCTGGTGATCAGGACGGTGCAGGCGGGGCTGCCCGGCAGGAGCGGGCGGACCTGGTCGGCGTCGCGGGCGTTGTCGAGGACGACGAGCATGCGGCGCTCGGCGACGAGGCTGCGGTAGAGCGCGGTCTGTCCGTCCAGGTGCGGCGGGATGCCGTCCGCGTCGACGCCGAGCGCGTCGAGGAAGCCGCGTACCGCCGTGGACACGGGCATCGGCTCCGCCGTCGGGTCGAAGCCGCGGAGGTTGACGTACAGCTGCCCGTCCGGGAAGCGGTGGGTGTTCTCGTGCGCCCAGCGCACGGCCAGCCAGGTCTTGCCGACGCCGCCGGACCCGCCGATCGCGGAGATCACCACGGTCTCACCAAGCGCCTTGGTGAGTTGGTCGAGTTCGTCGCCGCGTCCGGTGAACACGCCTGGGGACAGAGGCAGTTGGCGGGGCACGGGGACGGTGGGCGACGCCGGTCCGCCCGGTGGCCGGGGCAGGCCGAGTTCCGGGTCGTCGGTGAGGATGCGCTGATGGAGTTCCCGCAGGGGGGTTCCGGGGTCGACGCCGAGTTCGTCGGCGAGCTGTTCCCGGACGCGCTGGTAGTGGCCGAGGGCGTCGGCGGCGCGGCCCGCTCCGTGCAGGGCGAGCATGAGCTGACCGGCCAGGCGCTCGTCCAGGGGGTGCGCCTCGGCGCGTGCGGTCAGTTCGGCGAGGAGTTCGCCGTGGCGGCCCTGTTGCAGGGCGAGGTCGTTGTGGTCCAGCTCGGCGGCGAGGCGTTCCCGGGCGAGGGTGGTGCGCAGCGCGTTGAACCAGGGCGTGTCCAGGCCGGCGAACGCCTCGCCCTGCCACTGGCCGAGCGCCCGCGCGAGCAGGTCCGCGGCCTGTTCGCGGTCCTCGGTCGCCCTGGCCCGCGCGACCAGGTCGCGGAACCGGTGCAGGTCCACGGCCGCGGGGTCGACGGTGAGCCGGTATCCGCCCGGCTCCTTGTCGATGCGCACCCCGGTCTTCTCCAACCGGATCAGTGCCCGGCGCAGTCGGGACAGGTAGCTGTAGAGCGTGGACTGGAGCCGTCGCGGGGGTCGGTCGCCCCAGATGCGGTCGGCCAGCTGATCGACGGAGACCGTGTGGTTGGCGTCCGCGAGGAGCACCGCGAGGACCCCGCGCTGCCGCATGTGACCGATGCTCAGCGGCTGGTCGTCCTCGGTGACCTCGATGTCTCCCAGCACCACGAAGCGGGCCGTCGCCACACCGCACCTCCTGCCCCCGTGACCTGCGTCGTGCGCGCGCCGCTGTGCCGTCAGGCCGCACCTCCGGCGGGCCCGGAGCGTCGCGACGACCGCCGGGCGGTGTCCCGCAGGCCTCCTCGCCTACCCTGGCCGCGCGATTCAAGGTTTGTCCAAGGTTTGTCCAGGCTCGGCCGAAAACCGGCCACGTCCACACCCGCGCAGCGCCGGCCCGGGCCCTCGCGCACCGCGGCCGTCGGGCACCGGCCGTGACGGCCAGATATTCGTTTGCCGCTGGTCGTTCCGGTCGGATAGGAAACGTCCATGCTCAAGGGCGGCAAGGTCGGGCTACGCGCTCGACACGAGGACGACATCCCGATTCTTCAGGCCGAGCTGTACGACGACGTGGCCAACCACTCGCGGGCCGACACCCGGCCGTGGCGGCCGATCACGCCCGGCTCCACGGCCGCCAAGGTCGTCGTGGACGACGAGGACGAGCGGCTCGCCGCGTTCTCCGTGGTGGAGCTGGACAGCGGCACGCTGGTCGGCTCCGCGGAGCTGTGGCACATCGACAACCACAACCGCTCCGCGCACATCGGCGTGACCCTGCTGCCGTCCTCCCGCGGAAAGGGCTACGGCACCGACGTGGTCGCGGTGCTGTGCCACTACGCCTTCACCGTGCGCGGTCTGCGGCGGGTACAGATCGAGACACTGGCCGACAGCGCCGCGATGCTCCGCGCCGCCGAACGCAACGGCTTCGCCCGCGAGGGCGTGCTGCGCTCCTCGGCCTGGGTGATGGGCGAGTTCCTGGACGAGGTGCTGCTCGGGCTGCTCGCCGAGGAGTGGAAGCCGGACTCCAAGGCCTAGAGCGCGTCCGGCTCCCGAGCACCGGCACCACGCCCCCGGCCCGCCCGCGAGCCCTGCCGATACGGTTGCCCCATGCACGTACGAGCAGTGGATCCGCGGGACACCGCCTGGGAGCACGACGACGCCACCTACCGGGCGTACTTCTGGGACCGGTCACGGGCAGCGTCGGACGAGTACGAGGTGACGGGCGCCGACGTCGAGGAGGTGCTGGCCTGGTCGCGCGCCAGGGCGGAGCAGACGGGTTCGGCCTACACGTTGTACGTGCGCGTCGCCGACGCGGGCGAGACCGGTCTGGTCCGCCTCAGCGGGGTGGCGGGCGACCCGTTCGCCTGAGTCGCACGTCCGCCTCACGGTGGGGCGGCGTCGGGTGCCATGGTCAGGACGACCTTGCCCCGGGGGTGGCCGCGCTCCAGATGGCGGACGGCTGCCGGGGCCTCGGCCAGGGGGTAGGTGCTGTCGACGACCGGGGTGATGGTGCCGCTCTCGATCAGGGATGTGAGGGTGACCAGGTCGGCCCGGCGTACGACGGCCAGCAGGCCGCGGAGGTCGTGGCGTGCGAAACGGGTCAGCAGGGCCATCCGCAGCTGGGTGCCGGTGTCGCCGAACCAGCGGCTGCCGCCCTCGCCGCCGACGCGCACGAGGGTGCCGCGCGGAGCGAGGGCGCGGCGCAGCACGGGCAGGGGGCGGTTGCCGGCGGCGTCGACCACGACGTCGTAACGGTGTGAGGTGTCGGTGATCTCCTGGCGGGCGTAGTCGAGGACGGTCTTGGCGCCGAGGGAGCGCACGAACGTGGCGGCCCGGCCCCCGCAGACGCCGACGACCTCCGCGCCGTGGGCGACGGCGAGCTGGACGGCGAAGCTGCCCACCCCGCCCGACGCGCCGATGACCAGGACCCGCTGGCCGGCCCGCAGTCCCGCCTTGGTGTGCAGGGCCTGCAAAGCGGTGACGGCGGAGACGGGCACGGCGGCAGCCTGCACGAAGGTCACGTTCGCGGGCTTGGGGGCGATCTTCTCGGCCTTGGCGAGCGCGTACTCGGCGAAGGAGCCGTCGAGGTGCCCGTACACCGCGTCGCCGGGCGCGAAGCCCGTCACCTTCGCGCCGACCGCCTCGACGCGTCCCGCGCCGTCCCACCCCCGTACGGGATTCCTGGGCCTCCGCAGTCCGAAGAGCGGGCGGATCATCATGGGCAGCCCGGTCATGACGTGCAGGACGTCGGGGCCGACGCCCGCGGCGTGCACGCGCACCAGGACCTCGTCCTCGGCGGGGGTGGGCCGGTCGACGTCCCGTACGTGAAGTGTGTCCGCGGAGCCGTAGACGTTCTGCACGATGGCCTTCACGGTGGTTTCTCCCCGTCGAAGTGAGCGGGCAGGGCGGGCCCGTAAGGGATCCGGCGGCTCGTCGATGGTGCGTGAAGCGTGGCGCGTGCGGTGTGCGGCGAGCGGTGTGCGGCTTGGGACGTGGGGCGCACCCGCCGCGGCCCGCTGCGTGGCCGTCCGGGACCCCGCCCCTGTCCCATTGAAGCGGGAAGCCGCCGCGGGCTCCAGCCGGTGGGGCGCACGAGGTGGCTCCAGGGGCCGAGTGCGTGCGGAAGGGGCCGAGTTCGTGCGGATCGGATCCGTGCGGCGGCGAAGCCGCCGTCAGGTGCGAGGGCCGCGGCTTTGCCGCTCAGGGGGACGGGCAGAAGACGCTCTCCACGGCCTTGCCCGCGTCGACCTCCACGGCGCTCGGTTGGACGCTCAGGGTGAACGACATCGCGAACTGGCGACGGCCGTCTTCCGAGTAGAAGGTCATGGCGATGGAGCCGGGGGCCGCCCCACCCGTGATGTAGAGGTCGTCGCCGCAACGGCCGCGGCCCTCACTACGGGAGCGCGGGGCGCTGGGCAGCCGATCGGTCAGGACGCGCTGGAGTTCCGGCGGCAGGAGCTTGCCCTGCGTGAACGCCCGGTTGAAAGCGCTCACGTCGTGCGCGGTGGAGACCGCCCCTCCGGGCGCCCCAGTGAGGCTCGCGTTGAACCGGTCCACGTCGCGCGGCGTGCCGTCGGCGTCGGGGTAATAGCCGTGGCCGTGCGGCCCCCTGACGCCGTCCGGCGGCTCGGCCATGAGGTAGGTCCTGGTCATCTTGAGCGGGCCGAACAGGCGCGTGCGCAGCTCGGTGGCCAGGTCGTGGCCGGTCAGCCTCTCGATGATCAGGCCGAGGAGGGTGTAGTTGGTGTTGGAGTACGACCACTTCTCACCCGGCTCCCCGGTCCGGGGCCGGTCACGGCTCCACGCCACCAGGTCCAGCGGCCGGTAGGGGGTCGTGAAGTCGAAGACGTCGAACGCGGGGTCCCCCTCGCTCCCGTCCGGGTTCGGCTTGTCGGCGTACCAGTCGGGAACGCCGGAGGTGTGCCGGAGCAGCTGCCGCACCGTGACCTCGTCGGCCCGCTGCACCAGGTCCTTCTCCACCACCTCCGGAAGGAGGTCACCGAGCTTGTCGTCCACGCCCAACTCGCCCTCCTCGACGAGCTGCAGCACCACGGTCGCGACCATCTGCTTGGTCTGCGACCAGATCCGGAAGCGGGAGTTCGGGGGTATCTTCCCGCCCTTGCCGTCCAGCAACCGGGACCCCGCGCTGCCGAGCCCGACGGACCTCCCGTCGACATAGGCCCCGCCGACGACCCCCACCACCCCAGGAGTCCTGGCCAGTTCCTCCATCGCCTTCTGCACGCTGCCGACCCGCGCCGGTGCAGCGGCGGCGGGCCCGGCGGGGGCCAGCATCAGCAGGGCGACACCGGCGGCAAGACCTGCCCTGCTCAGTGACGGACGAACGTTCCCATACGGCACGACGTGCTCCGTTTCGTGATCAACATCCGGAGCCGGGGCAGCTGCCCTCGGCAGGGACCGCTGTGGTCCCTGCGCCTATGGAAGACAGGGGACTGTCGCCGTGGTGTATGCGCTTCTCGATACGCCCGCGATACACCCAGTTCCCCGCGCCCCCCGTCGTCGTTCCCGCGCGGGCCCTGCCGGAGAGTCAGTTCGCCCCGCCCTGCCCGGCGCTGCCCATCGGGCCGACCTTGACGGGGGTACCGCCGCCCTCGGTGACGGGCAGGGTGGCGGCGCCCGGCCACTCCATGGAGAACGACTTCGTCTCGCCGGGAGGGGTCACCACGATGGCCGAGACGCTGACGCCGGAGCCGCCCGAGTCGTTGACCGGGTAGGTGACGCCGAAGGACACCTCATCGCCGTCCTTGAGCGTCATCGGGCTCGACTGGCCGCTGCGCGTGGCGGACAGGTCCCCCTCGCTGGTCTTCAGGTCGACGCCAGCGAATCCGGTCAGGGCACAGTCCTTGCCGGAACCGTTCTTGAACGTCACCGCGACCGTGCCCTCGGTGTCGCCGTCGACGGTGCTGTCCGTCGCGGTGATGTCCAGTTCGTCGGTACGACACTTGTCGGCCTTGGCGCCGGTGTCGGAACCGCCGCCGGTGGCCGCGCCCTGCCCGCCGGAGCTCTGCCCCGCGGAGTCCTTTCCGCCGGAGTCCTTCCCGCCCTCCTGGTCCGAACCGTCCGAGCCCGAACCACCGGACGAGGACGACGCGGTGGACTCGAGCGACGGGGAGTCCCCTGCCGAGTCGTCACCGTCGTTGCAGGCCGAGAGCGAGAGAGTCGCGGCAACGGCCAGGGCGGCGAAGGTGAGCTTGTGAACACGCATCGTTTCTTCCTCAGTCTCGGTCGGGATGTCGGCCGCTCGCTCCGGGGCGTACGAGCCGGAGCGAGCGGGCGTTGCTGACCTGCATGAGCCGCCCGGCTCGAAGCCGCGTTCATCCCAACCGCCCGCTAATACATCCCTGTTACACGCACCGCGAGGTACGAGGCGCACCACCTCGGGGCGCTCTCGGTCCGCCCCTGCCCCTTCGGGCACCGGCGCCGGACCCTGCCCTTCCGCCCTCCAGCAAGGGAAACGGAGCCTCCGCGCGGCGACCCGTGCACCTCGGGGCACGCCGCCGAGGGACCGGGGCCCCGGTTCCGACCGCCATTGGGCACCAGTTCGAAAATGCCGCCCTCTGGGACAGACCTGTAACCCTGTGGATCTTGACCCGGCCGCCCCCGTCCCCGCACTCCGTAGCCGACTTCACGATCCCGCGACCCGCCGTCAGTCCTCCAGGACGAGGTCGACGATCCCGCGGGCCAGTTCGAGGTCGGCGATCGCCCATGTCCCTTTCTTGGTGCTGTAGTTGGTGGCCATCACCACCAGGGCACGCCCGTCGACCGAGCGCACGATCTCCGAGTAGGAGCCGCCGACCTGGCTCTGCCCGGTGTGCCAGGCGACGCGCCGTTCACCGGTGCCGGGGTCCAGGGCCCAGCCGTAGCCGTACGCGGGTCCGTCGTCGGCGTCCTCGGTCGCGGAGGCGTGCGGCGTGAACATCTTGCGGCGCGCGTCGGCGGACACGACCTCGTGGCCGTTCAGGGCGACGTGCCAGTGGAACAGGTCCGTCGCCGTGGAGAGCATGCCGCCGTTGCCCCGCAGGTTCCAGTGCGGTCCGTCGGACGCCCAGGGCTGTTCGTTCGGGCGGCCCGCGGGCTTGCCCTGCTCGTCGTACTCGACGGCGATGCTCCGCCGGGGCCATCTCGGCCGGACGTAGCCGGTCTTCTCCAGGCCCGCGTGGCGGAAGAGGCGGTCGGCGAGGAACTGCTCGTACGGCAGCTCCGACCGTTCCTCGACGATCGCGGCGAGCAGGCTGTATCCCAGGTTGGAGTAGCGGAAGGCGCGGCCCGGGCGGAAGCGGAGCTCGGTGCGGGACAGGGCCCGGAGCATCTCGGCGCGGGTCAGGGGGGTGTAGTCGTCGCCGTAGCGGTCGGGCAGGAACTCGGGCAGGCCCGAGGTGTGCGACAGAAGTTGATGCACCGTCAGGGGGCGGAGGTGCGGGGGCAGGCCCGGGAGCAGGTCACCGAGGTGGTCGCGTACGTGGAGGCGGCCTGCCGTCTCCAGGTGCAGGACGGCGGCCGCGGTGAACTGCTTGGTGTTGGAGGCGATGTCGTACACCGTGTCGCGACCGCACCGGATGCCGCCCGCGCGGTCGGCGAACCCGGCGCTCTCGCTGTACACGACGCCGGACTCGTTCGCGGCGAGGACGGTGACGCCCGGCCCCTTCGGCAGCTCGGCGGTGACCAACTCGTGGATCCGGTCACGCAGTTCGCTGTCCGAGCGGTGCCCCGACTTCTTCGGGCCGCACGCGATGACCCCTGCCAGGGCGGGTACGAGGAGCGCCGCCCCGCGCACCACCGCACGCCGTCCGACCGGAACTCCCTCGTACGCCGCGCTCGTCGGCATGCTCGGCTCTGGCATCGGCCACTCCCCCATCCGGCACTCACGCCCGCCCGGCACCGGCCGTCGACGCGAGCACCACCGCCTGTGGGCGCCCAGCATAGGAGCCTGTCCTTGAGTCCACTCCTGCGCCGCGACGCCCGGCGCGCAGGTCACCTGCGGGCGGAAGCGGGGCTCAAGGGCTCACACCGGGGAACATCCAGGGCGGACCGCCGTTGTCCGCGAAGAACTGCACGATCGTCGCGATGGCCGCGGCCTGCGCGAGGACCCAGGCGAACTGCATGGACAGGTAGCGCGTCCGGTACACCACCGGCAGCAGGCTCAGGCTGCCGCGCCCGGGCAGAAGCTCGCCGCGGAACGTCTCCACGTCCATGCGGACGCCGGTCAGGGTCAGGATGAGCAGCATGGACGCCGCGGCGAAGGCGAGGGTCGTCTGTTCCTCCCCCAGGCTCCAGTTGCCGAGGGCGAAGACACCGATCGGCAGGGCGTAGGCGACGGCGAGCGCGAGTGCTTTGGCCGGGCCGCGCCGACCGGGCAGTTCCTGCCACAGCGCGCCCAGGAGGAATCCGGCCGCCGCGTACCCGATCTGCCACAGCACGAACTGGGTGGCCACGTCCGGCAGCCCGATCCGGTCGTACAGGGTGTTGGTCAGGGCGTCGCCGCGGAGTTGCTCGTCCCAGACCAAGACGGCGCTGAACACCAGGGCGACCGGCTGGGTGAAGCGGGCCGCCCGCACCCCGTTCTCCCACCAGGTGTCGCAGGGCCCCAGCGCGAGGACGGCATCGACCACGGAGACGTCGCGGGGCAGCCGGTCGAGGCGCGCCAGCGGTGAAGTCGGCGCAGACGGGTCTCCATGTCGCGGCGGGCCGCCGTGTCCTCGTCGGTCTGTCCGGCCGCGCCTCGCAGCCCGGCGTGCAGTTCCCGGTAGCGGCGGGCCCGGCCAAGGAGCCGGGCGCGGTGGGTGGCGGACAGGGTCGCGGCGAGCGGCTCCCCTGACCCGCTCGACGGCCGGGCGGGGACCGCTCGGCGCCCCGTCAGGCGCAGGATGCCCGCGAGCGCGAAGAAGTTGAGGAAGAACCACGACCCTACGACCGCTTCACTGCCCGTATACACGCCGATGTCCATCGCGGCCATGACGGGGAACAGCAGCAGGAGCAGCAACCGGTCCACGGCCTTGGGGCCGCGCCGCGCCAGGGTGGTGGCCCGCGCGGTCCGCACGGCACGGCTGCGCAGCACGGCCAGGACGGCCAGGCCGGTGAGCACCCACCACATCCCGAACCACCACCACTGGGAGGTTTCGGTGAACCACAGCAGGCTGCTGCGCAGCTCGGCCTGGTGCCAGGCGCCGTAGCCCCATTCCCGCTGGACGGCTCCGGAGTCGTCGATGACCAGGCGCGTCGGGTCCAGGCGTGGGGAGAGCCAACTGGCGCGGTTCCAGTCCCGCTCGACGGCCGCCGCGTAGCTGCCGCCGATGAGGGTGACGACCGCGCCGACCCCGGCCATCAGCAGCCAGGTACGGGGGCGTTGGCGTCGCGGCCGCCACAGACCGCCGTCCACGGCCACACGACGCACCGCGAGCGCGCCGCCGAGCAGCGGCAGGGCGAACGAGCAGACGGTGGCGCCCCACACGACGCCCACGGTCGCGTACCCGGGGCCGGGCGGCTGCACGAACCGTTCCGGGTCGAGCCCGGTCACGCCGGGCAGCAGGACGGGCACGGCGGCGCCCACTCCGAGGACCGCACCGAGCAGCGCCACGGCGCGGGTCGGCCGGGCGAAACACAGCAGCAGCGCTCCGGCCACGGCGGAGGTCAGCCAGGCGTACGGGGCGTACGCCGCGCCGCGCGCCCAGTCCGGTGTGTTCTCGAAGGCACCGGTCGCAGCGAGGTACACGTCGCGGCCCTGGACGGTGAGCGCGACGCCGAGGAGGGTCAGGCTCCAGTTCCGCAGGTTGGTGACGGCCTTGGCCTCGACGGGGTCCGGCACGCCGTGCCGGGGCAGCACGATCAGCGCGCACCACACCGCCACGACGGCGGCGATCAGCCAGAGCGAGCCGCCCACGGCGCTGTACACCGCGTATGGCGGTGAGTCGTCCAGGGCCGCAAAGGCGCGGGGCCAGGCGGGCTCGATCCCGACCTCGACCGAGGGGGCTCCCTGGGCACGGGCGGGCCGCCACACCAGCGCCCCGCCGTCCTCCTTCGTGGTGGCACGGGGCTCGGCCGAGCGGGCGCCGGGGCGGCCGGGGTCCACGGTGACTTCGTGCCACCGGGCCTGCCCCAAGGTGTCGGGCGGGGTCAGCCGGACGTCCCAGCGGGTCCTGCTCACCTCCAAGGTCCAGGGCCCGACCGCGACGGTGCCGCGCTGGGCGACCCAGGCGTGGGCAGACAGGCGGACCTCCAACCACCGCTTGTGGGACGACTCCTCACCGGAGGGGGCGGTCGCGGGCTTCACCGCGGGGTCCTTGACCCGCCACTCCTCCCAGCGGGTCTCCACGCCGTCGTGGTCTCCCCTGGCCAGGCAGCGCATGGCCCGCCGGTACCTGTCGGATCCGGTGCTGAGCAGCAGGTGCGCGGCCGGTCTCCAGGACATGGGGACCGTGAGCGTCATGGTGGCGGAGGCCTTGGCGTAGGTGCGGTCCTCGTGGTCGATGCGCAGATGTGCCTCGACGGTCGCCGTGCGCAGCCCGCGAGCGTCGCAGGAGCCGTCGGATGCCGACGACGACACCACGGCGTACGCCTCCGCCACCACGGAGCCGGAGAGGAGCCCGACCAGGAGCACGGAGAAGAGGCCCCTCAAGCACCACGCCATGCAAACCCCCGACACCGTCTCGCCAGGCCTCCGCACAGCCTGGCGGTGCACGCCTCGCCCTGCCATACGTCAGGAGGGATCGAACACGGGCCGAACGACGGGAAGGCAGACGATCGCGAGGTTGCGTCCGAACTGCTCGCGCAGGCCGGACGCGACGGACGACTTCCCCGAGGCGCTGTTGCCCCGGAGCATGATCAGGCGTGTGTCCTCGGTCCCGGCCCTCTGCGGGTCGCTCCGGGTCACGTCTCGTCGATGCTCAGCTCCGTCCGGGTCCGGTAGAGGTGGTCCCAGTCCATGAGGAGGCGGAATCGCCGGTGTGCCTCCAGCCGCTCCGTGTCGGCCGGTTCCTCTCCGCGCCGCACCCGGGCGTCGCCGGACTCCACGAGTTCCGTCAGGGCGAGGCGGACGTCGTCGGCGTCCTTGCCGGTCGCGGCTGCCAGGCGGTCCAGGGAGGTGAGGATCTCCTCCGGTTCGCCCAGGTCGTCGGCAAGGTGGCTGATGAGTTGGTCGACGAGTGGCCCGGTGCGTGCCGACCACCGCATCCGGTCGAGTCGCTCGGTGAGTTCGGCGTCCAGGGGCAGCAGGTCACTTGGCAGTGGCAGGACGGCGGGCATCGACCACCGGAGGCCGTCCGGCGTCTCCTCGCGGCTTGCGATGCCCCACGTCAGGTAGAGCTCGGACAGGTCCCGCACGGTCGTGGGCACCGGGAAGCCGGCCGACCTGAGCATGGCGCCGAAGTTCTGCCAGTGGTTCGCCTCGAAGGCTTCGCGTCCCTCCGGCGCCTCCTCGTAGTCCCACTCCGTATCGGGCCACGAGAACGTGAGCGCGCCGTCGAGGTCGCCGCCGATCATGTCCCAGTGGCCGTCGAGGACCTCTTGCAGGACGTCGTCCAGAGAGCCGGTGAAGCCGGGCTGGCTCGCGGTCGAGATCAGCATCGTCAGCGGGAAGCCCTGGCGGGGCAGGACGTGTTCCCAGCCCGTGGCCCACCAGTCGTTGTGCATCGCCATGTCCCGGCGCGGCGCGGGCACAGACGGGTTCTCAGTCATCCGCAGCTCTCCTCGCAGGACGGCCAAACGCTCGTAGCGTACGCATCGGGGTGCCGCGGGGGCGCAAGAGCTGGCGCCGGTCACACTATCGAGTCGGCGCCGCGGTACGGCGCGGCCGATGAGTTTGTGGCTCCCGGACCGTCCAAGCTCGTGACACCCAGGAAAGGACATCGCCATGTCGGAGCTTCTCGTCGACTTCATCACCTCCCTCGACGGCCACGCGTCGGGAAAGGGATGGCCCGGGTTCTGGGGCCTCGAGGGTCCGGAGTACCTCGCGTGGCTCGGTGAGCAGCCCGAGGTCACCTATCTGATGGGAGCGAACACCTACCGCCTGATGTCGGGCTTCGCCGCAGGCGAGGTCCCGGACGGACAGGACGAGTTCAGGCCCGAGGAAGAGGCGTCCGTCGACGAGCTCACACAGGCGCCCAAGGTCGTGTTCTCCTCCTCCCTCGAGGAGCCCCTGACGTGGGCCAACTCCACGCTCGTCCGCGACGACGCCGTCGAGGCCGTCCGCGCCATGAAGGCGAACGGCTCGGGGCTCCTCAGCACGATCGGCAGCCTCGCCCTGTCCCGGTCCCTGCTGAGGGCCGGACTCGTCGACCGCTTCCGGGTCGTCATGTTCCCGGTGATCACCGGTGCCACCGGTGAGGAACGCATCTACGACGGCTATCCGGACGTCGCCCTCGACATGACCGAGCACCGCACGTTCGACGGACGGATCCAGCTGGTCGAGTACAAGCCTCGCGTGCTCGAGCGCCCGCCGCTCGACGTCACCGCGTGACGTCGCCCCGGGCCAGGGCTGCGGCGACCTGAGGGCTGCGCTCCATGGCCTCCGCCACCGTGACCAGCCAGTCGATCTCGTCGGCGAGCCCGGAGCCCTCGGGGCCCGTGGCGGTGGGCGGCGCGCCCTGGTGATCGGGAACTGTGTGCCGGCGGCAGGATCGGACCATGGAGGCGAGCCGGGTCGCCTCCTGCACCGCCAGGACCTGGCGGGCGCCGAGTCCGGCCGCGCGGCCCAGCTCTCCGGCGACGCGGACGGCGCCTGGGTCGGCGTACGGGCGCAGCGCCAGCTGGCAGTCGCGGATCTCGATGACTTGGCGGTAGACCTGGAACTCCAGCCAAGAGGGGCGCAGCCGGCGCCAGAACCCGTCGGCGCAGGCGGGCAGTTCGATGGTGGGGGCGAGCTCGTGCAGCGCGTTGCGCAAGGGGCGTAGCCGTCGGTACTGGCGCCGGGCGCGCAGGTGTCGGCCGGGGGCGCCGAGGACGGGACCCCAGCCGGGCAGGGTCCAGCCGACGTACACGATCAGCGCTCCGAGGTTCCCGAGCACGTGCAGGGCGGGCTCCATCGCGTCCGGGTCCAGCGACAGGGCCGCCAGGGCGATGCCGACGGCGCGGCTCAGGCTGACGGAGAGGGTCAGCCAGGAGCCGAGGGCGACGAGGTACAGGCCGCGCCGCAGCCACAGGCGGTGGGAGATCTTGGCGTAGCCGTGACTCAGCCGCGCGACGGCGACCTCGCCCCAGACGAAGTACAGGGAGTAGACCGAGAGGAAGACGGCCAGGGGCGGGTTGTCCACGTAGTGCAGCGCGAAGTCCTCCGGGCGCCGCTCGGACGGCTCGGCCAGCGGGAAGAGCGTGAAGAGCGCGAGCAGGACGAACACGGCGGAGAGCACGCGGGGCCGGGCCCTGTGGCGGGCGGCGCCGTGCGGGTGGGCCCAGAAGATGAGGACGAACTGCTGGCCGGCCAGGCCGAGCACGACGCAGCTCATCGCGACCAGGGCCGCGGCGTTGGGGAAGCCGAGGAGCCGGTCGACGGGGACGTACACCCGGGGGTGGGCGACGGTGTAGGCGATGGCCGAGAACAGCAGCGTGCCGCACAGGGCGACCAGTGCGTAGTCGCGGGGGGCCTTGCGCAGTGCGGTGAGCTTGTAGCCGAACGCGAGCCAGGCGGCGGTGGCGCCCGCCGAGTGGAGCGCGTACGCGTTCACCGCGGCTCGTCGGGGGCGTGCCGCAGCGAGCGGTCGAGGCGCTCGATGACGTCGGCGGCGCCGGAGGGCACCGTCCAGGTGGGTTCCCGGGTCCCGCGGTGGACTTCCTGGAGGATGAGGGAGGCGATCACCTCGGCCTCCTGTTCCTCCACGCTGCCGCAGTGCGAGCGCTGGAGCACGCGCCGCACCATCCCGGGATCCAGGGTGGGCAGGACCGCGCGGGAGGCCTCGTGGCAGGCCTCGCCGCTGGGCTGGTGGTCGCACAGCACATGGCCCAGTTCGTGGGCGATGATGTGCTCCTGGTGCAGCGCGCTGGTCTCCTGCTCGTAGAAGACGTAGTCGGTGCCTGCTGCCGCGACCCACAGGCCGTAGGGCCCGCCCGGTGGCAGGGCGACCGGTGCGAGGCGGATCGGGCGGCCGGTGCGGTGGGACACGCGGTCACAGAGATCCTGGATCGTCAGCGGGCCGGTGAGGGCGAGGCCGCGGACGAGAGCGCGGCATCGGCGGTTCAGCGCTCGTGAGCTCAACGTTGCTTTCCCCCGATTCGATGGAAGTCCGCGGTGGCGCCGCTGTCAGGACTCCGAGGTGTCCTGCGGCGCCGTGGTGTCCCGTGGCGGCTCCTGCGGTGCCGGTGGCTGCTCCGGGTCCGGGTCGCGCGGGAGTCCTTCGAGTTCCCGCACCCGCTCGATCACCTCGTTGATCGAGCTGAGCGTCTGCGGGGACAGCCCCACGGTACGCAGAGCAACCTGCTGCACCTGGGCGTCCCGCAGGGCGTTGAGGAGCTTGAGGTCGGCCTCGACCTTCCGGGACACGTCGTCGTCGAAGAAGTAGGCGGGCGGAACGCCGAAGAAGCGTGCCAGTCCCTCGATATGACGCAGGGTCGGGTTGTCGCGTTGGCCTCTGCGCAGCAGCCAGATGTAGCTCCCGGAGATCGGGACGCCCTCGGCCGTGATGGCACGCGCGACCTCCTCCGAGCTGTAGGGGGCCCGGCCCGCCGGTACGACCGAGGCGAAGAGGTGGTCGAGCTTGGCCGCCAACGTGCCTGCCGCATCGGGTGCACCGGTCACGGCCACGCCTCCATCCCGTCGGGCCTGGAACGGCCTCTGCTCCTGTGGGTCCCGCTCATGGGGATCCCGACTCACGTGGATCCTGACTCATGTGGATCCTGAACTGCCTTGCATCCTATGCCAGTTGACACCCACGATCGGGGCTGCCTAAAGTCCCCGGCATCGGGGGAGTCGACTCGTGTGAGATGGGAAGGGCAGACCATCGCACATGAGTCGACACCGAAGCGCCGACGGGTGACCCACGCGCCTGCCGACGATTCCGCGCGGCGCTCGCCGCCTGCCCCTTCACGGCACCCCGGCTCGCGTACCCCCTCAGGAGCGGGCACGTCCGTTCTGCGGGACTTGTCCCGTCGACGGGACAGCGCATATCCCTCTTTATGCAGGTGAATCAGGCGCACCCTCGCGGCGACTCCCGGGCCTCAGGCCGACCCAGTCCCACTCGATGCGGGCTCACAGGCGGACTCCCCCGCACGCACCCTTCTAGGGTCCGTCAAGGGAACTTTCGCCCGCGGAAATACGAGTTGGCGCTATGCCTCTGTTTGGCGTCATGCCTCTGTTTCCGCGCACGACTCCGCCGCCGGTATGCGGCGGTGCACATCAGCGAGCATGTTCCGCATCGACAGCCGGAATATCTCCTCCTGGTGCTCGCCCAGGAACCCCGTGTGTCCGAAGACCTCCAGGACGACCAGGCCCGTCAAGTGCCCCCAGCCGCTCAGGAGGAGGGACGTCGCCGGGGGCGGCAGGTCGCCCATGCCGTCCGGAGGCAGGTGCCCCAGGAACGCCTGGAGCGAGGGCGAGAGCGCGGGGGTGTCGGCCGCGGCGAGCTGCTCCCAGGTGAAGCCGTCGAACATCGCGGCCTGGAAGATCGCGCTCATGCGGCGCACCGCCTGCGTGGTGGGGCCCTCGGCGGGCGCCGCGTAGTCGCGCAGGGGCGCCCCGTAGAGGAGTTGGAACCTCTCCGGGTGGGCGATGGCCCAGCGACGGTACCCCTCGGCCGCCACCACGAGGCGCGGCACGTCCGCGTCGTCCCCGGCGGCGTCGACGGCCTCCTGCACAGCCGCGGCCACCTCGTCGTACGCCTTGGCGATGAGGGCCGTGACGAGGGCGTCCCGGTTCGGGAAGTAGTGGTAGAGCGCCTGCACGGTCATGCCGAGGTCGCGGGCTATCGCACGCAGGGACATGGCGTGGGGGCCGTGCTCGGCGATGTGGCCCTCGGCGGCCTCGAGGATCTCCTGGGTGGCGGCGGCCCGACGCCGTTGGCGCAGCGTGGGCGGGGTCACCGCGGGGGTGTCTGCGGACATGTGGTGACCGTACGACGGCGGGCACTCGCAGGGCAGCACATACGTGCGAGGTGTGAGGAAAATCTAACACTGCCAAATTTTCTGTGTCCTCGCTAACGTCGTTTGCGGCGCGAGGGGTTCGACATCAGGCCGCTCGCCGCCACCGACGGGGAGCCCGCGCGCGGCGCCCCGCCCCACTCCCCTCATCACCCGTGCCCGTTCCGGGCTCTTTGGTTGGCTTTTGTCGACTCTTGTCGGCGTTACCGCACTTATGCGAAGGAGACCTCGCGTGTTTGACCGCCTGGCCGAACTGGCGATTCGCCGCTCACGGCTGATCCTCATCGTCGCCGTCGTGGCTGTGGCCCTCATGGGTGCCGTCGGCAGCGGCGCGTTCACCAAGCTGAAGGGCGGCGGGTTCGACGACCCCGCCTCCGAGTCCACCCGGGCCGAGAAGGTCATAGAGGAGAAGTTCGGCGGCGAGACGAACCTGATCCTGCTGGTCCGCGCCGACAAGGGCCGGGTCGACACCCCGGCCGCCCGGGACGACGGACGGGCGTTGGTGGCCGACCTCAAGAAGGATCAGCATCTGGAGAACGTGGTCTCGTACTGGGACACCAAGAGCCCCACGCTCCGGTCCGAGGACGGCCGCGAAGCCATGGTGCTCGCCCATGTGAAGGGCGACGCCAGTGAGTTCGAGAAGAACTCCAAGAGCGTCATCGACGACTACACCGGTGCTCACGACGGCGGGCTCAGCGTGCGCGCCGGAGGCGGAGCCGCGGTCAGCAACGACATGGCGAGCCAGGTGGTCGACGACCTCCTGCTCGCCGAGGCCATCGCCATCCCGCTGACCCTCGTGCTGCTGCTGTTCGTCTTCGGCAGCGTGGTCGCCGCCCTGCTGCCGCTCGCCATCGCCATCTTCGCCATCGCGGGCTCCTTCGCCCAGCTCAGCATCCTCGGGGGCATCACCGACGTCTCCAACACCGCGACGAACCTCACCACGGCCCTGGGCCTCGGACTTGCCATCGACTACGCCCTGTTGATGATCAGCCGCTTCCGGGAGCAGCTCGCGACGGGCGCGAGCGTGGACGACGCCGTCCGCAGGACGGTGCACACGGCGGGCCGCACCGTCGCGTTCTCCGCCGCGACCGTCGCGGCCGCGCTCGCCGCGCTCCTGGTGTTCCCGCAGTACTTCCTGCGCTCGTTCGGCTACGCCGGAGTCGGTGTCGTCGCCGTCGCGGCCCTCGGCACCCTGTTCGTGATGCCCGCGCTGCTCGCCGTCCTCGGGCACCGGGTCAACAGCGGGAAGCTGCCGTGGCCGAAGGCGCGCCGCGCCGACGGCCGGGCGCCGCTGTGGGGCAGGCTGGCCAGGACCGTCATGCGCCGTCCCGCGCTCACCGCGCTGCCCGTCCTCGCGGTCCTGCTGGTGGCGGCCAGCCCGCTGCTCGGCATCACCTTCGGAACTCCGGACGAGCGGGTGCTGCCCGAGGACGCGCAGAGCCGCCAGGTCTCGGCGACCCTGCGGGAGAACTTCGACGGCAACGACGACGCGGCCCTGCACATCGTCATCGACCGGCCCGTGGCCAAGGGCGCGCTGGCGACGTACGCGACCGATCTTTCCGGTCTCGACGGTGTCGCCCGCGTCGAGACCGGCACGGCAACGTACGCCGACGGACAGGCCAAGGCGGACAGCCCCGGCAACGGCTCCCTCAGCCGCGCCGACGCGCAGCGGATCACCGTGGTGAGCGACCTGGAACCGAAGTCGGACGCGGCCCAGAGTCTCGTCAAGGACGTCCGGACGCTCGCCCCGCCCGCCGGTTCCGACCCCCTGGTGGGCGGCGTCGACGCCGAACTCGTCGACTCCAAGGACTCCATCGGGGGTCTGCTCCCGGTCGCCATCGGCCTGGTCGTGCTCACCACGTTCGTCCTGCTGTTCCTGTTCACCGGCAGCGTCGTGCAGCCGCTGCGGGCCCTTGTCCTCAACATGATCAGCCTGGGGGCGACCCTCGGCGTGATGACCTGGATCTTCCAGGACGGCAACCTCTCCGGTCTGCTCGGCTTCACCGCGCAGCCGATGGAGCTGGCGATGACGGTCCTGATGTTCTGCATCGCCTTCGGCCTCTCGATGGACTACGAGGTGTTCGTCACCAGCAGGATCAAGGAGCTCCACGACCAGGGCGCGGACAACGAGACCGCGGTGACCGACGGCCTCGGGCACACGGGTCGCATCGTGAGCGCGGCGGCCTGCCTGCTGGCGGTGAGCTTCCTCGCCTTCGGCACGGCCAAGCTGAGCTTCATGCAGATGTTCGGCCTGGGCAGCGGCCTCGCCATCCTCATCGACGCCGTCGCCGTGCGCGGTGTGCTCGTGCCCGCCGCGATGCGGCTGCTCGGCCGCTCCGCCTGGTACGCGCCCGGCTTCCTGCGGACGTTCCACGGGCGGTACGGCCTCAGTGAGGCGGGCCCGGAGACCACGTCCGTGCCGGCGCCGTCGGCCGGGACCGGCGTCGGGTCCGAGGCCCGGACCGAGTCCGATTCCGATTCCGAGTCCGATCCCGAGCCCAATTCCGAGGCCGCGGCGAAGTCGCCCTACGTACGGAACTAGACGCGGCGCTGCCGGGGTCGCGTCGTCCCCGACGCCCCCCGGCAGCCCGTTCCGCCCTCCCCCGAGCACACCACGCGTCCCACCCTCGCGTTCCAGGCACCTAGCGTTCCCGCAGGTCAAAGCCTCTTTTCTCGTTCCAGTGTCCCGAACTGCCCCATTTTCCTGGCCGTTGGGGCGGATCACCCGACAAGCTCGTTCCGTGCTCGTCCGAGAGCTCCGGGCGCCCCGCCGGGATCGTTCCCGCGAGCGGCGCCGCGGCAGGCCCGATGTGCGAGCACGGCTCAGCAGTAACGACATGGGAGTTCGTAGATGCAACGCATGCGCTCACGTTTGATCGCCGCGCCGGTCGCGGCCGTCGCCCTGACCCTGACCGCCGGCGCACTCCAGGCCAGCGCGGCCGGGTCGTCGTCCTCGGGCGGTGCGGGACAGTCCGGCAAGGCCGCCGCGGCCGCCGCGTGCCTGGCGGGCACCACGACGCTGGTCGGCGACCTCGACGGTGACGGTCGCCCGGACAAGATCTCCAACCCCGGTCACACCGGCACCAAGATGACGGTCCAGTGGGGCACGGCGAGCGGCTCGTTCGGCGCGAAGAAGTCCGTCGGCAAGCTGCTCGGCGCGAAGCCCGGCGAGGTCGCGACCGCCGCTGTCGCCGACTTCCAGAAGGACGGCAAGCTCGACATCGTCGTCAACATCGTCAAGCCGTCCGGCATCGACGACCCCGCGACGGCGCGCCTCGCCGAGTACCGCCCCGGCCCGCTCAAGCGCACGAACCTCGGCTCCGCGCAGGCCCGGCACTCCGACATCGGCGACCACGGCGAGGCCAAGCAGCTGCGCGTCGCCAACTACAACGACGACGCGTACCCGGACATCGCGATCCTCAACAACTCCGGTGACGGGTCCTGGGACCGGCACGTGCGGCTGTCCAAGCGGAGCAGCGGCCCCGGCGGTTACGTCTACGAGCAGCAGACGAAGTACGGCGAGACCGGGACCCCGGCCGAGCCGCCGTCCATGCCCACCAACGGCTGGAAGCACTTCTACAAGCCCTGCTCCTGACCCTCTGAACACCGGGCGCCGCCGATCCCCCGTGTCGGCGGCGCCCGGCGCACCACCGAAGCCTCAGCCGCAGAAGTGAGGAAGTCCCTTGTCCGCGTCGCACCCGTCCGCCGTGCCCTCCGTTTCCTCCGTGTCCCCCGCATCACCCGTCTCCCTCGTGCCCTCCATACCTTCCGCGCCCTCTGCTGTCTCCGCGGCCTCGGCTCCCGCCGCGCCCAAGGCGACCCGGGTCAAGGTCAGCGTCACCGCGCCCGACCCGATCAGCCGCGAGGGGGTCCTCAGCCAGCTGCGGCGCCATCCCGAGGTCGAGCTGTGCGAGGACTCCGGGCACGCCTCCGTCGCGTTGCTCATCGAGGACGTCCTCGACGAGGCCGCGCTCGCCCGGCTGCGGCGGACCGTGCGCAGCGAGGGCACGCGTGCCGTGCTCGTCGTCGGCACGGTCCGCGAGAACGAGCTCCTCGATGTCATCGAGTGCGGTGTGGGAGCCATCGTCTGGCGCCGTGAGGCCACCACGCACCGCCTGGTGCAGGCCGTCCTGACCACCGCCAAGGGCGGCGGCGACCTGCCGCCGGACCTCCTCGGCCGCCTCATCGGCCAGGTCGGGCGCCTCCACCGCGGCGGCACCGACCAGCCGGGCACCACGCTGGGCCTCACGCCCCGCGAGGTGGACGTCGTGCGCCTGGTGGCCGAGGGCCTCGACACCTCCGAGATCGCGACGAAGCTGTCGTACTCCGAACGCACCGTCAAGAACGTCATGCACGGCCTCACGACCCGGCTCCACCTGCGCAACAGGTCGCACGCCGTGGCGTATGCGCTGCGCGAGGGGTACATCTAGACGAAGCGCCGGGTGCGGACGGGCGGCTGTCCGGGTTCCTCCGGTGGGAGACGATCCACGGGAGGGGGTGGCGGCAGGGCAGAATGGGATCATGGCGATATGCAAGACGTGCGGTGGGCGAAAGCGCCGTTGGCCCCGTTCCTGCTCCAGGTGCCGTGCGGGGTCGACCGGTGAATCCGTTTCCACGGCCGGTGAACTGGCCGTGGAAACGGGACTGCTCGGGTGGATCGCGCGCGGAGTGACAGGAGTGGTCCGGGCGGTACTGCGCGTGCTCAACTGACGCGTTTCCGGTGTGGGCGGAGGTGGCCCCCCGGCCCACACCGACCTCTCATCGGCTCCGCAAGCCGGCCAACAGCTTCGCCGTGGCTTCGGGGGCCTCCACAGGGAAGTGATGGGTGCCGAGGTCGACGGGCACGATGTCGAAGCGGTCGCCGTAGCGGTCGATCGCTTCCTGCGTCACCAGGTCGCGCACGGCGAACACGGTGATCGGCTGCTTCGTCTCGCGCAGCGCCGCGTCCATGTCCCAGTGCACCAGGCCCTCGATGGCGCGCAGGCCCGCGGGCTGCCGCACCGCGACCATCTTCTCGAAGTAGGCGTCCATGAGCGCCTGATCGGTCCCGGCCGGCGAACCCCCTTCGACGAGGCCGCGCACCGCCCCCGCGAAGTCGTCGCGGAACAGCCCCACAAAGGCGTCGGCCTGTTCGTCGTTCTGCGCCGGGAACAGGGACAGGTAGTGCAGTCCGTCGAGCGCGACCACGTGCGAGACAGTGCCGGGCAGCAGCCGGCCGACCTCGACGGCGACCGCCGCGCCGAGGGAGTGCCCGGCCACGACGGCCTCGGTCACCGACTCGGCCTCCAGGACCGCCGCCACGTCCCGGGCGAACTCCCGTATGGTCCACACCTCGCGCGTCGACCGTGACGCGCCGTGCTCGGCGAGGTCGACCGCAAGGACGCGGTGGTCGTCGGGCAGGTGCCGGGTCACGGCGTCGAAGTCGCCGCGGTCGCACGCCCAGCCGTGGACGAGGACCAGGGCCGGTCCTTCGGCCGGTCCTTCGGCCGTGTAGTGGATCGTCGTGTGGCCGGATCGCGGGGCGACCAGGTGCTTGCTGATTCTGCTGTTCGGGGTCGGCACGGTATCTGTCCTTCTTTCGCTTACGTACGAGGTGGTTCCGTATCGGGCGGTCGCCGGGGTCTTGGCGTACGTGGAGCAGGGGATGCCGCGGCTGTCGTGGATCGGCGTCTCACTCCCCCGGGGTCACGACCGCACGGCGCTGGGTACGCAGTTGGTTCATGCGCAGCAGGAAGGCGACCGAGACGATCACGACGATCGTCAGCGCGTATATCTCGGTCGCGGTCCGCAGGCCCAGGGCGGTGACGGCGATGCCACCGAGCACGGCGGGCACACTGTTGCCGAGGTAGCAGATGATGTTCGCAGAAGCGAAGAGTGCGCTGCGCTCATGCGGTCTGGCGAGGCGGGCGAAGGTGCCGAACGTGGCGAGGACCGAGGCGCCGAGGCCGACACCCGCGACGACCGTGCCCGCGGCGCAGAGCCAGACGAGGTCCGCCACGATGCCGGCGAGCGCGGCGAGGACGCCGATCCCGAGCAGCGCCGACGAGGGGGCGAGCAACGCGGACGCGGACCGTGAGCGCAGCACGGCGACCGCGAGCGCCCCCGTGCCCGCGAGCAGCGTCACGACGACGCCACCGACCAGGCGGCTGTGCAGCCCCAGCAACTGGGCCGCGACGGACGGGCCGAGGGAGAGGAACAGACCGGCCAGCGCCCATCCTGCGACCATCGCGGGCACCACCGGGACGATGTCGGCGCGCAGATGCGCGGGCAGCGCGGCCCGTGGACGCAGGGAGGCGACGGCTCCCGGCCGCCGCGGGGAGGTCTCCGGCAGGACGGCGGTGAGCGCCGCCGCGAGCACCATGGCGCCCAGGAGCAGGGCGTACACGAGGCGCGTCGGGGCGGGCCCGAACGCCACCAGGAAGCCGGAGCCGAGAGCGCCGAGAGCGAGCCCGGTCAGGGGCGCCACGGAGGTCACCACGCCCGCCCGACCACGGGCGTGCGGCGGTTCGAGGTCGACGAGGGTGGCGCTCAGGGTGGTCGTCGCCGCACCCGTGGCGATGCCCTGCAGCACCCGGGCGGCAGCCAGGACGGTCACGTTCCCGGCGGTGAGGAAGAGGACGAGCGCGACCGCCTCCAGCGCGACCGCCGCGGCCAGCACGGGCCGTCGGCCGAGGTGGTCCGACAGCGCCCCGACGGTGAGCAGGGAGCCCAGCAGGCCGACCACGTACAGGGCGAAGACGACGGTGAGCACCCATGCGGAGAAGTGCCATTGCTGCTGGTAGATCGAGTAGAGCGGGGACGGCACGCTGGAGGCGGCCAGGAAGACGACGAAGACGGCGGCCACGCCGGGGAAGGCGGCCACGCGCGGCAGACGGTGGGTGTCCTTGTCGGAACGTAGGGCGGAGACAGCAGAGTCAGCGGATACGGCAGAGTCAACAGACACAATGAATCTCGCAATGATCTGTGCGTTAGTGGTGTGACGCTAACACAAACGCAGTGATCGCTGCACTACTAGCGCAGTGATCAGTGCGATACTGGCCGGGTGTCCACCACCGCATCGCCCGCCCCGGGAGCCGGAAGCCGACCCGGAGGCCGCTCCGCCCGAGTCCGCGCGGCCGTCCACCTGGCCGTCAGGGAACTGGTCGCCGACGACCCCGGCGAGCCGCTGACGATCCCGGTCCTCGCCACCCGCGCGGGCGTGCACGCCACCACGGTCTACCGCCGCTGGGGCACCGTCGGCGAGCTGCTCGCCGACGTCGCGACCAGCCGTTTCTCCGGCGACATCGTGGTGCCGGACACCGGGAGCCTCCGCGGCGACCTGGAGCGCTACGCGTCCGACCTCGCCAAGGACCTCTGCGACCCGGACACCCTCGCCCTGGTGCGCGCCACCATCGGCATCGGCGGGGAGCAGGGCGCCGCCGCGTGCCGCGGGGAACGCCAGCAGCAGCTCGAAGCCATCCTGGAACGGGAGCGGGCCCGGGGCGGCCAGCCCCCCACCCTGGAGCGCACCACGGACGCCGTGCTCGCCCCCCTCTACTACCGGGGCGTCTTCACGAACGATCCGCTCACCCCCGAGTGGACCCGCACCCTCGTGGCACACCTGCTGCCGGACTGACCCGCACCGACACTCGCCCCCGTCGGCCTCGAACTCGACGGCCCCGCCCCGGCCCTCACGCGGCGACGGGGAACCCCGCCGTCCGCAGCACCCGCTGCCCCTCGTCCACCGCGAACACCTCGCAGCCCTCCCGCGAGGCGGCCCATTCGATGCCCTCGGTGCCCATCGCGAACGCCGCCGTCGCGGTGGCGTCCGCCTCGGTCAGCGACGCGGCCGCGACGGTCAGGCTGAGCAGGCCACGGACCGGGCGGCCGGTGCGGCCGTCGAGGATGTGGTCGCCGCGCTCGTACCGTGCGGACGTGGCGACCGCGCCCTCGGTGAGGTCCAGGACCGTGCACAGCCGGTCGGCGTGCTCGGGGTGGCGTACGCCGACCCGCCAGGGCCCGCCGGACACGACGACGTCTCCCCCGGCGTTCACGCAGAACCGGGTGGCCCCGGCGGCCGCGAGGAGGTCCGCCGCCTTCTGCACCGACCAGCCCTTCACCACCGCGCAGGGGTCGAGGCCGCGCCCGGGAAGACGGACGTCGAAGGCGCCGCGGGTCGCGACCCGGTAGTCCTCGCACAGCGTGAGGATCTCCAGGAGGTCCGGGCTGATCTCGTCGGCCGGGACCTCGCCCCGGTCCAGGCGGGACACCTCGCTGTCGGGCTTGAACGGGCTGAACCGCGCATCGGCCTGGCGCAGCCACGCGAACACCGCGTCCGCGGCGGCCTCCGGCTCGGCCGCCCCCTCGTCCACGCGCACCGAGACGGGGAAGCCCATGACGTGTTCGACGCGCAGCACGTCAGGCGCCGCCCTTCGCGTCGATCGCGGCCTGCAGCGACTCCTTGTAGCCGTCGCTGGTGACGGTCGCGCCGGACACCGTGTCGACGTCGGCGCTCTGCTCGGACAGCGTCTCCTCGACCAGTTTCGGCACGGCGGCCGTGGTCTGCGGGTGGTGGGGCTGCTTGAGCATGCGTACGGAGCTGATCCGGTCACCCTCGAAGGTCACCTCGACCTGGACGGGGCCCTTCTCCGTGGTGACGGTCGAGCCCTGGACGGTCCTCGTGACGGTGCCGTCGGAGGACGACGCCGGTGGGGAGGAGGGCGTGGGGGCAGGGGCGGCCTCGGTGGACGTCGAGCCGAGGGACGGTTCGTAGCGCCACAGCGGGATCACCGCGGCGGCGGTCAGGGCCAGGACGGGCAGTGCTCGCTTCATCGTGTTCCCCTCGTCATCCGGCCAGGCTGAAGCGCTCGGCGTGTATCTGGGCCCTGGGGACACCCAGGTCGCCCAGGGTGCGCAGGACGGCGGTGGTCATGCCGGGCGGTCCGCAGACGTAGACGTCCCGGTCGGCCACGTCGGGCACGAGGGTGGCGATGTCGCGCGGGGCCAGCTTGTCGGGGACGGCGGGGCCGGTGACCAGGTGCAGTTCGGCGCCCTTGGCGTGGGCCAGCTCGGTCAGCTCGGCGTAGAGGACCGCGTCCTGGTCGGTGGCCACCCGGTAGATGAGCACGACGTGGCCGTGCAGCTCTTCGAGGAGGGCGCGCATGGGGGTGATGCCGACGCCGCCCGCGATGAGCAGGGTGTCGGGGCGGGTGCGGTGCATCGTGGTGAAGGCGCCGTAGGGGCCCTCGGCGAACACCCTGGTGCCGACCTTGAGGTGGCGCAGGGCCGCGGTGCCGTCGCCCGCGGTCTTCGCGGTGAGCCTCAGGTGGGTGCCGTCGGGGGCCGCCGACAGGGAGAACGGATTGGCCTGCCACCAGCGGTCCCTGGTCAAGAACCGCCAGAGGAAGAACTGCCCGGCGCGGGCGGGCAGCCGGTCCAGGTCGCGGCCCGAGACGTAGATCGAGACGACGTGGTCCGACTCGGGCACGACCGCCGTCACCCGCAGCCGGTGGCGCAGATTGCGCCTCACGGGCAGGACGACACGCCCCACGAGCACCGCGCCGAGAGCCGTGCCCCACAGCGCGTACCAGTACGCCGTCGCGGTCGCCGAGGCCGTGAAGGTCGAGCCCGCCGCGACCTGGTGGGTGAAGGCGAGGACCACCGCGAGGTAGGTGTAGAGGTGGATGAAGTGCCAGGTCTCGTACGCCAGTCGGCGCCGGGCGTAGCGGGCCGAGACCGCGCCGACCACCATGATCAGGGCCATGGCGACGATGGCGCGCAACACGCCCTCGACGGTCTCCGCGAGGTCGACGAGCTGGTCGACCGGGCCCATCGACGAGGCCTGGGCGTAGCCGAAGACGATGAACACGCCGTGCGCGACCAGGAGCCACAGCAGGCCGAAGCCGACCCAGCGGTGCCAGGACGTCAGCCGGTCCATGCCGATGCGGCGGTCGAAGAACGGCAGCCGGGCGACGAGCAGCAGCTGGAAGGCCATCAGGAGCGCGGCGTAGAGCCCGGCGAGGCGGCCCGTCACGATGAGGGCGTTGGAGGCGAACCCGGCCTGGACGAAGAACACGGTCACGACGGCGACGTTCGCCGCGAGCAGGGCGTACAGACCGGCGCGGGCCACCGCTTTCGGGCGGACCGCCGTCCGGGGTGGCTCAACACGGTGGAGGGTCGTCACGGGCGGCAACTCCTAGATCGGCGCCTGGGAGCTACGAGACTGCCCGCCGGGAGCTGTCGTTTTCCTGTCGCTGAACTTTCAAGTGCCTATCGATGTGGGCGCGGGGCGGTGGGCGGCTGGGGTGGCCGCGGGCGCGTGGCGCACTATGGGCGGGTGGAAAAAGTGCGCCTTCTCGTCGTGGACGACGACCCGCCGATCGCCGACCTGGTGGCGACGGTCGCCCGCTACGAGGGCTGGGACGCAGTCACCGCGCACACCGGCGAGGAGGCCCTGCGCCGGGCGGCGGAGTTCCAGCCGGACATCGTGGTGCTCGACCTGATGCTGCCCGGCCTGGACGGCTTCGCCGTGCTCGACCGGCTGCGGGCGTCCGGGACGATGGTGCCGGTGGTGTTCCTCACCGCGCGGGACGGGGTCTCCGACCGGGTCGCGGGCCTGACCAGGGGCGGCGACGACTACCTGGTCAAGCCGTTCGCGGTGGAGGAGCTGATGGCCCGCCTGCGGACCGTGCTCCGCCGCAGCGCCGGTCCCGGCTTCAAGCGCTCGGTGCTCCAGGTGTCGGACCTGACGATGGACGAGGACACCCGCGAGGTGCGGCGCGGCGAGCGGCTCCGCACGCTCACACCCACCGAGTACGAGGTCCTTCGCTATCTGATGCGCAAGTCACCGACCGTCCTCACCAAGGCGCAGATCCTCGACCACGTCTGGGAGTACGGATTCGGGGGCCGCTCCAACGTCGTGGAGCTGGTCGTCAGCCGGCTGCGCCGCAAGCTCGACGACCCGGACGACGGCGGCGCGGCGCTCATCCACACCGTGCGGGGCGTGGGGTACGTGGTGCGACAGGTCGCCGAGTGATCCGCCGGTTCGCGCGGACGTACCGCAGGATGCGCCTGGGCACCCGGCTCGCCCTCGGCCTCGGCGTGCTGTCGCTCGCCGTGTTCGCCGTCGTCGGCACCGCCCTGTCGACGTACATGCGGGACTATCTGGAGCACCAGCTCAACAGCCAGATGGCGCTGGTCCAGGGCACCCAGGCCAAGGACGCCGAGCGGCACGGCACGGTGGAGCGGCAGCCGTTCTACCGCTGGTACACGGCCGTGTACGACGTCACGGACGACGAGGCCGTGCTGCGCAGGCCCAGTGAGGTGCCGTCGGACGCCGGGAAGCTCTCCGCCGTCGCCGAGGTCCAGCGCGACTCGGGGGCGAAGGAGGTGTTCCGCACCGCGCACATCAAGGGGCAGGGCGACTACCGGCTGCGGGCCTGTGAGGTCAGTCCCGGCGTCGTCCTCGTCACCGCGGCGCCCCTGGAGGACATCGAGAAGACCATGGACCGGCTGCTCATGGTCCAGATCGTCGCGTTCGCGCTCGCCCTGGTCGGCCTGGTGGTCCTGGGCCGTGCCCTGCTGCGCCGTGGACTCAAGCCGCTGAGCGACATGGCGCACACGGCCCGCGGCATCACCTCGCACGACTTCACCGACTCGGCCCGCCTTCCGGTCCGCGTCGACTCCGACGCGGGCGGCCCGGAGGTCGGCGAGCTGCGCACCGCCTTCAACACGATGCTGGAGCACATCGACGACTCGCTCGCCGTCCGCACCGAGGCGGAGCAGCGGCTGCGCCGGTTCGTGGCGGACGCGTCGCACGAGCTGCGCACGCCCCTGATGTCGGTACGCGGCTACGCGGACCTGTTCCAGTACGCGGCCGCCAACGAGCCCGCCGAGCGGGACAAGCACCTGGCACGGCTGCGCGCCGAGGCGGCCAGGATGGGCCTCCTCCTCGACGACCTGCTCCTGCTCGCCCGCCTGGACGCCGCCGACGTGGAGACGCCGCTGCGCCTGGAGGACTCGGACCCGGTGCGGCTCGTGAACGAGGCGGCGGACGCGTTCCGGGCGGGCCGTCCCGGGCATCCGCTGACGGTGCGGGTGGACGGGGATCCGGCGGGGCGTGTGGAGGGTGACTCGGCGGGGCGGGGCGGCGGTGACCTGGCGGTACGCGAGGTGAGTGAGTCGGCGGGGCGGGGCGAAGGTGCCCCGGCGGCGCTCGTGGGCAGCGACCCGGCGGTGCCCGTGGACAGCGACCCGGTGGTGCGGCTGCGTCTCGACCCGCTCCGCGTCCGGCAGGTCCTGGACAACCTCCTCACCAACGCGGCCGTGCACACCCCGCCCGGCACCGAGGTGTCGCTGACGCTGTCCGTCTCCCCCGACGCCGTGGTCGTGCGGGTCGCCGACTCCGGTCCCGGCATCCCCGCGGCCGACCAGGAGCGGGTCTTCGACCGCTTCTACCGCGTGGACAAGGCCCGCACCCGCGACCGCGGCGGCAGCGGCCTCGGCCTCGCCGTCGCCCGGTCCCTGATCCGGGCCCACAACGGCACCATCGACGTGACCAGTGCTCCGGGGTCGACAGTCTTCACGCTCCGGCTCCCCCGTTAGCCGCGTATTCGCTGGTCGGCTTGTGCGGCGATCACACTGGCCCCGATGCCGCGGCGCCGGTCGTGGCCGACCGGCGGTTCAGGCGCCCACGGCGTCTCGGACGAAGCGCCGAAGGTGTGCGCGCACGGCGTCGGGCTGCTCCAGCCAGGGCTCGTGCCCCGCGTCTTCGACGCGGGTCAGGGGGAGATCGAGCTGGAGCGCGAGGGAGTCAAGCGCCGACAAGGGCCGGGGATCGTCGGCCCCGCCGAGGAGTTCCGCGCGCGCGGGCAGGCGCGTACGCAGTTCGGCCAGGTGGTCGTCGAGGGGATCCGCGCGTCCGTCCCTGCCGAGCTCGGCGTTCATGGACCAGTTGACGGGGCGCCGGTGCCGGGCGCCTTCGGCCGCCCAGTGCCATCCGCGTCCGGGATCGGCGTGGTCGGTGAACCAGGACAGCGTGAGCAGCTCGACCTCCTGCTCCTCCGTGCGGTGCGGCAGCTCCTCCAACGCACGGAGCCGCTCCTGCTGGGCCGCGGTCATGCGGCGGCGGCGCTCCGCCCGGTACTCGGCGCGCCAGTCCCCGGTGAACGGCCCGCACATCAGCAGGGCCGCGGCGACCCGGTCGGAGTGCCGCAGGCAGAACCGGCTCGCCAGATCGGTGCCGTAGGAGTGCCCGATGAGCACGGCCCTGGGCACGTCCCACGCGTCGAGCAGCGCGGCGAGATCGTCGACATGCCGGGCGAGGGAGTGCGGGCCGTGCCACGGGGACCGGCCCGTGCCGCGCTGGTCGTACCGGTACACAGGCGCGAGGTCCGCGACCATGGGGGCGAGGGCGCCCAGATAGTCCGGCAGCCCCGGGCCGCCGTGGAGCAGGACCACGGCCGGCTTCCTGGCCGTGTCCCCCAGCGCCGTCCAGCGCACCTGCGCCTCGTCGGGCATCGACACGAGACCCTGCGTCTTGGTCAACGTCACCGCGCGAACGTACCGGATGCCACTGCCGGGCGGCGGCCCGGGCCCGCGGATCGTGGGCACGCGCCGTCTGACCCACCACGCCGCCCGACACATCGCGCCGCCCGGTCCACCCCACCACCCGATCGGCGGCGCCCTCTGCTCCCCCAGCCCGTACACGCGCCGAGCCGCGTGCCCACCCGACTCGATCGGGCACAGGATGTCGGGTCGGGCCAGGTGCCCGCCGCCTAGCGTGGTGATCACGCAAGAGGAAGGGGACCGGGGTGCTTGAGCGTCTCAACCAGAGCCTGGAGTACATCGAGCGGCAGCTCGACCAGGACGTCGACGTGGCCGAGGTGGCGCGGATCGCGGCCACCTCGGAGTACCACCTGCGCCGGATGTTCTCCGCGCTCGCGGGCATGCCGCTGTCGGAGTACGTACGCCGCCGTCGGCTCACCGTCGCGGGCGGCGAGGTCCTCGCGGGGCGCGAGTCCCTGCTGGACATCGCGGTGCGCTACGGCTACGGCTCGGGCGAGGCGTTCGCCCGGGCGTTCCGCGCCCTGCACGGGGTCGGCCCCGGCGAGGCACGGCGTACCGGCGCGGCGCTCGTCTCCCAGGCCCGGTTGACCTTCCGCCTCACCGTCGAAGGGAGCAGCAGCATGCGTTATCGCGTCGTGGACAAGCCGGACTTCAGCGTCGTCGGGCTCAAGACCCGGGTGCCCTTGGTGCACTCGGGGCCGAACCAGGCGATCATCGACTTCGTCCGCGGGATCGCCCCGGCGACCCTGGAGGGCCTGGAGAAGCTGTCGGACCAGGAGCCGCACGGCGTCGTCGCGATCTGCGACGACCTGGACCCGAGCCGCGCCGAAGGCACCGAACTCGACTACTACCAAGGGGTGATCACCTCCGCGGCCGCCCCCGACGGCGCCACGGTCCTTCCGGTCCCCGCCGGTACGTGGGCGGTCTTCACCACCAGCGGCCCCGCGCCGCAGGCCATCCAGGAGCTGTGGCGGGACGTGTTCACGCAGTGGTTCCCGTCCAACCCCTACCGCAGCGGCCCCGGCCCGGAGATCCTGCGCACCCGCATGTCCCCGGACAAGACCGAGGCCGATGCGGAGCTGTGGCTCCCGGTGGAGCGGGAGCAGGGCTGAGCCCGGCCCATGTCGGCAGTCCAGTCCGTCCCGGGCACGAGAACCGCCACGGGACGGGCCGCCGACATGGGCTGTTCGCGGCTCAACTACTCTCGGCGCCACTGACGTTCACGCCGTGATCCGGCCGACCATGGCCGCATCGCCTCTCGGGGAGACGCCCACGTATGAATACGCCACCAGCACCACAGGGAGCGGAGCGCGCCGACGACTCGGCCGTCCGGATCGGCGCACTCGTCCCGCTGACGCCGCCCGGCTGGGTCGGGGCGGGCCGGCACCTGCTCGCCGGGCTCGAGTTGGCCCTACGAGAAGTCAATGAGGCCGGTGGGATCGCCGGGAAGCCGCTGGAGCTGGTCGTCCGGGACACCGCGGCTGATCCGCTGCGGGCCGAGGCGGCCGTGGACGAACTGGCCGGCCTGGGCGTCGCCGCGGTGGCGGGGGAGTTCCACAGCGTCGTCGCCCGCACCGCCGCCGCCCGGGCCGACGCCCTCGGCCTGCCGTTCCTGTGCTCGTCGGGGGTTCTCGACGCGCTCACCGACGAGCCCACGGACCGGGTCGCGCGCCTGGCCCCGGCGCAGTCCCACGGCTGGCGGATCTACGGGGACTTCCTGCTCGGCGCCGGCCACCGCCACATCGCCGTGGCGGCGGACCCGAGTGTGTACTGGGCGTCCGGGACCCGCATCCTGCGGGACCACCTCGCCCCTCGCGGCGGCACCGTGACGGAACTCGACGCGCGGGCGCTCACCCCCGCGGAGCTGTGCGACGCACTCGTCGCCACGGGCGCGACAGCCCTGCTCCTGCTGGTCGGCCACCCTGATCCGGCCGTGCCGATCGTCAAGGCCGTCCGCCACGACCCGCGTCTCGCCGACGTCCTGATCGGCGCTCCGGCCGGGCAGCCGGAGCTCGCCGACTGGGCGGCGTCCCTCGGCTCCGACGGCGCCGCGGTCCCGTTCCTGCGCTACCTGCCCGAGCAGCTCACCCCGCTCGGCGCACGCGTCGAGGGCGTCCTTCGTGAGCGGCTGGCCGGGACGCCGTCGTTCGTCGCCTTCGAGGGCTACGACACGATCGCCGTCCTCGCCGAAGTGCTGCGCTCGCACGGGGCGGACCGGGCGAGCATCGCCGCGTCGTGGCCGCACGTCGCGGTGGGCGGCACTCGCGGGCCGATCCGGTTCTCCCGCACGCCGGGCATCAATGTGTGGCAGTGGGCCTGGGCACCGGTCCAGGTCGTCGACCGGGACCCGGCGCGGCTGGATCACTACCGGGTCCTGCACGTCGGCTGAGAGGGGCGGGGCGGGCCGAGGGGAGCGCGGCAAGCGGACCGTCGCGAGGGGCGTGGGGTTACGGTCGTCGCCATGACTGACAATTCACTGCGTTCTGTCTCCCTCGAGCGGTCCGGTCCCGGCCTGTTCACCGCGACCAATGCCCGCGGCGGCACGGTCACCTTCGGCACCGGCTCCGGGTCCGACTTCACGCCGGTCGAGCTGTTCCTCGCCGCGATCGGCGGCTGCACCGCGGCCGACGTGGAGGTCGCCACGAGCCGTCACACGGATCCGACCGCCTTCACCGTCACCGTGACCGGCCACAAGGTCGAGGACGAGAGCGGCAACCGGATGACGGACCTCGACGTCGCCTTCACCGTCGCGTTCCCTGACGGTCCTTCGGGGGACCGCGCCCGCGCGATCCTCCCCCGCGCCGTGAAGACCTCGCACGACCGGCTCTGCACGGTCAGCCGCACCGTCGAGGCGGGCACCCCGGTCAGCGCGACCGTGTCCGACGCGGCCGGCGGCGCCTGACCCCCACGCGAATGTTATGGGTACATGACAGTAGGCGCGGGGCGCGCGGAGCCCTACGGTGCTGGGCGGACGCAGGCGACGGGTGGCGACGGCAGCTCGCCTTCCGTCGCCTGCGGCACCCCCCACACACGCTCGCTTCGAGAAGAGGTTCTCGTGAGCCGCAGAGTTTCCGCCCGTCTGCTGACGGCCTGCCTCGTCCTGGCCCTGAGTTCGGGCACCGTCGCCGCCTCCGGTCCCGCCTCGGCCGGGGACACCGGGCAGGGCCGTGCCCCCGATCCCTACTGCTACGACGAGCCGTCGCAGCCGAACGCCGATCTGAGCGACCTCAAGGCGTCCTTCACCTCCGCGAACTGGATGCGGACCCTCCAGGCCATGTACAAGCGGCGCTGGCCCAGTGGGGAGGCGCTCGCGATCGCCCAGGCCAACGACAGGTACTGGGACCAGTTCGTGGACAAGCGGAGCTTCGACGGGTTCGCCGAGTCGATGATGGTGGCGATCCACGAGGAGACCCACATGTGGGACCTCGACCCGTCCCGGACCCGGTGGGACGTCCACAGCGCGGCGTGGATCAACGCCGGTCAGCAGGCGCTGACGGTGCCCCTGCACGGCGGCTTCCCCCGCAAGGAGATCCTGCCGCTGATCAAGGACACCCTCAGCTCCTCCATGGACGACATCTACCTGCGGGACCAGCAACAGGGCTCGTACCGCCTCCAGGGAGTGCTCGCGGAGCAGAACGCCGGGCTCACCGGACTGCCCGCGGTGACGGTGCTGCAGGAGTTCATCAAGGGCGTCGGCGCCGGCAACGCCCGGGACATCGCCGCGACCAACCTGCGCTACCTGCTCCTCTATCTGCGCGTGGCCAAGGACAAGCACCCCGACTACTGGGCCAGGATCAAGGCCGAGCCGAAACTGCGCGACCTGGTCCTGACCCAGTTCCTGCGGACGGCGTACTGGCTGGAGAAGTCCGCGCCCTACACCGGCAAGCTCGGCAGCAAGGACGCCGACAGGATCACCGCCACGAACTACGCCCCGGAGAACATCGCCGTCCTGGAGGAGTTCACCGGCCGCAAGGTGCGCCTGGACTCGCAGAAGCACTGCACCGTGGCGGCCCGTCAGGCTCCCGACGCCCTCGGAAGCAGGGAGGCGCCTACAGGTCAGCGGCGATGATCTTCTCGATGTTGCGTTCGGCGAGCGCCGTGATGGTGACGAACGGGTTGACGCTCGTGTTGCCGGGGATCAGGGCGCCGTCGATGACGTAGAGGCCCGGATGGCCGTGCAGACGGCCGTAGTTGTCGGTGGCCTTGCCGAGGACCGCGCCGCCGAGGGGGTGGTACGTGAGGTGGTCTCCCCAGATCTTGTACGTGCCGAAGAGGTCGGTGCGGTAGATCGTCCCCTCCTTGGCGTTGATCTTGTCGAAGATCGTCTTGGCGGCGTCGATCGACGGCTGCTTCCAGGCGGTCTGCCAGTTCAGCTCCGCCCGGCCCGCCGCCGCGTTCCAGGTGAACTGGGCGCGGTGCGGGTTCTTGGTGATCGACAGATAGAACGAGGCGTACGTCTCGATCCCGGTCGGCAGCGGCGCCACTTCGGCGAACGCGCCGCCCGCGGCCCAGTTGTCGATGCCCGCGGTGGGGATGGCCGACTGGAGGCTGCCGGTGGGGTCCCACAGGTGGTTGGCGCGTCCGCACATGACGTTGCCGTTGTCGCCCCAGCCCTTGCCGACCTCGCCGTTGAGGTGCGGCAGGGCGCCGGTGCCCCGTAGCTTCACCAGGAGCTTGCTGGTGCCGACGCTGCCCGCGGCGAAGAACACCTTGTCGGCGGTCATCGCCTTGGTGGCGACGGTGTCGCCGGTGGTGTCGATCTGGTCGACCGTCACCGTGTAGCCGCCCGCGGCCGCCGGTGTCACCGAAGTGACCTTGTGCAGCGGGGAGACGGTGACGCGGCCGGTCGCCCGTGCGCGGGCGAGGTAGGTCTGCTGCAGGGACTTCTTGCCGTGGTTGTTGCCGTACAGGATCTCTCCCGCGAGCGCCGACTTGGGGGCGGTGCCCGCCGCCTCCCGCTTCATGTAGTCCCAGTCGTACACGTCGGGCACGAACACGAACGGGAAGCCGGAGCGCTGAGCGTGCTTGCGGCCGACGCGGGCGTACTTGTAGCACTCGGCCGTCTCGAACCAGGCCGGGTCGATGACGCTCACGCCGAGTCCCGCGTTGGCGCGCGGGTAGTAGGTGCCGTACATCTCCCCCGCGTCGACCGAGGGCAGGACCGCGGCGAAGTTCTCGCGTTTCGGAGTCACCGCCATGCCGCCGTTGACCAGGGAACCGCCGCCCACGCCACGGCCCTGGTAGACGATGATGCCGCCGAACTCCTCGGCGTCGAGGATGCCGGTGTGGCGCGGGACGTCCCGGTCGATGGGGAAGCCGAGGAAGTTGCTCAGCGGCTGCTTGGTCCTGGTGCGCAGCCAGTAGGAACGGGCGTCCGGGCTCGTGGTGTTGGCGAAGATCTTGCCGTCGGACCCGGGGGTGTCCCAGGCCATGCCCATCTCCAGCATGTGCACGTCGACGCCCGCCTCGGCGAGCCGCAGGGCGGCCACGGCGCCGCCGTACCCCGTGCCGATCACCACGACGGGAACACCGGCGCCGTCGACCGCCCGGGCAGCAGGGGCCTGCGCGGCGAGCGCCGCGGTACCCAGAATAGAACTCGTTCCAACAATGAATCTTCGACGTGACAGACCATCAGATGCCGTGTCACGCAAGGATTTACCACTCATGTGACCTTCCTCACTCTTGGCTGAATCAGAACGAGTTCTACTGCTGGCCGCACGGGAAGTCACGACATACCTAAAAGTAACTTCTGTCCGATCTTGCGCGTTTCTTCGCTCAGTCACCGCGCCCGACGACAGCGGTGACGCGGATCTCGACCCGCATCTTCGGCGCCGCGAGCACCGGTACGCCGACCTCGGTCCAGATCGGCGCACGGTCACCCATGCGCGCGCGGAACTGCTCGACCATGACGCGGGTGTGGGTCTCGCCGACCTCCTCGGCCGATTCGGGTACGTGGTACGAGTTCACGGCTATGACGTCCCGCCAGGTGGCCCCGGCCTCGGCGAGGGTGCGCTCTGACGGCGCCGCTGACGACGCGCTGTGGCTGTCCGCCCCGGAGAAGGAGGCCTGGACCGGCCTCGTCTCCCTGGCCCTGCTGCTCCCGGGGCGCCTCGAGTCGCCGCTGCAACAAGAGGCAGGCCTGACCCTGTTCGAGTACCTGACCCTCAGTCATGTCTCGGAGGCCCCCGAGCGCCGCCTCCGGATGAGCGAGCTGGCCTATCTCGCCAACGGCTCCTTGTCACGCCTGTCCAACGTCGTCAAGCGGTTCGAGAAGCGTGGCTGGATGGAGCGGTGGCCCGACCCCGACGACGGCCGCTACACCATCGCCGCCTTGACGGACGCCGGGTACGACGTGGTCGTCGCCGCCGCACCCACCCATGTCCGCTCCGTGCGCCGGCTGGTGCTCGACCGGCTCAGCGCCGCCGACCAGCAGGCGCTCGCCCGGATCGCCGAGAAGCTGCGCGTGCGCCCGGCCGACCTGGCGTAGGGCGTCACCGCGTCGCGGGCCGCACGGAGCGGGCACGGCGCAGGGCGAGGACGAGCGCGGCCCCGGCCGCGACGATCAGACCCACGAAGCCGGGGTGGATGTCCTTCGACAGGCTCTGCGCGCCGTCGGGCCGCACCAGCCAGATCGCGAGCGGGATCGCGAAGGAGAGGGCCAGAACGGCGGCGGCGACGCGGACCGCCCGGTCGCGGACGCGGGTGAAGGCGCCCACCAGGGCGATGACGACCGGCACGCCCGAGATCAGGCGAACTGCCCCAGGACACCTTCCACACCGCCGCCGCCTCCGGGGCCGACCTCCCCGCGCTCGCGCACGCCCTGCGCCGCTGGGCGCTGGCCGACCCCCAGCGGTACTTCCTCCTCTACGGCACCCCCGTCCCCGGCTATCACGCGCCCGACGACACCACCGCCATCTCGTCCGAGATCATGGCGACGCTGCTCGACACCTGCGCCGCGCTCCCGTCACCTCCGTCGTCGGATCCGGCGTCGACGTCGGAACAGCACTTCGACCAGCCGTCGCAGCAGCCCGCGGACAGCCCGGCGGCCGCCTTCACCGCCCACCTCGCGGACCACCGCCAGTGGGCGGGCGACCACCCCGCCCCGCCCGCGGTCCTCCACCGCGCCCTGGCCTTCTGGACCCGTCTCCACGGCGTCCTGTCCCTCGAACTCGCCGGGCACTTCACGGGGATGAGCTTCGACGCCGAGCAGCTCTACGCGGCCGAGCTCGACGGCCTGCTCGCCGCGCGCTGAAACCCTTCTGAAACCGCGCTGAATGCAGCCTGTCGCAGCCTCTGCGGCATGACGACAACGACATCCCGTCCCCTCGCCATCGCGGCCGAGGGGCTGCGCAAGGCGTACGGGGACAAGACGGTCCTCGACGGCATCGACCTGGCGGTGCCGACCGGCACCGTCTTCTCCCTGCTCGGCCCGAACGGCGCGGGCAAGACCACCGCCGTCAAGATCCTCTCCACCCTCGTCACCGCGGACGCCGGTGACCTCAGGGTCGGCGGTCACGACCTGGCCGTCGACCCGCAGGCGGTGCGGGCCGCGATCGGCGTCACGGGGCAGTTCTCCGCCGTCGACGGGCTGATCACCGGCGAGGAGAACATGCTCCTCGTCGCCGACCTGCACCACCTCCCCCGCCGCGAGGGCCGCCGCACCACCGCCGCGCTCCTCGAACGCTTCGGCCTGGTGGCGGCCGCGAAGAAACCCGCCGTCACCTACTCGGGCGGCATGCGGCGCCGCCTCGACATCGCCATGACGCTGGTCGGGAACCCGCGGATCATCTTCCTCGACGAGCCGACCACCGGTCTCGACCCGCGCAGCCGCCACACCATGTGGGGCATCATCCGCGAGCTGGTCGCCGGCGGCGTCACCGTCTTCCTCACCACCCAGTACCTGGAGGAGGCCGACGAACTCGCCGACCGCATCGCGGTGTTGAACGACGGCAGGATCGCCGCCCAGGGCAACGCCGACGAGCTGAAGCGGATCGTCCCGGGCGGGCATGTGCGGCTGCGCTTCGCCGACCGGTCTGCGTACCGGTCCGCCGCCGTCGCCCTGCGCGAGGTCACCGCGGACGACGAGGCGCTGACGCTGCGGATCCCCAGCGACGGCAGCCAGCGCGAGCTGCGCTCCCTCCTCGACTGGCTGGACTCCGCGGACATCGAGGCGGACCAGCTGACCGTGCACACCCCCGACCTCGACGACGTGTTCTTCGCCCTCACCGGCGGCGCCGACAAGCCCGCGGAGGCGGTCCGATGAGTTCCCTCTCCCCCGCCGTGCGCGACTCGTACACCATGCTGCGCCGCAACCTGCTGCACGCGCGGCGCTATCCGTCGCTCACCCTGAACGTGCTCCTGATGCCGATCGTCCTGCTGCTGCTCTTCGTCTACGTCTTCGGCGACGTGATGAGCGCGGGCATCGACGGCGGCGGCGCCGGCCGCGCCGAGTACATCGCCTATCTCGTCCCGGGCATCCTGCTCATGACCATCGGCGGCGCCCCGGTCGGAACGGCGGTGTCCGTCGCCATGGATATGACCGAGGGCATCATCGCCCGGTTCCGGACCATGGCGATCCACCGCGGCTCCCTGCTCATCGGGCACGTGGTCGGCAGTGTGCTGCGGGCGGTCATCAGCGTGGTCCTCGTGGGCGCGGTCGCCGTGGCCGTCGGCTTCCGGTCCACGGACGCCTCGGCCCTGGAGTGGCTGGCGGCGCTCGGGCTGCTCGCGCTGGTCGCCACGGCGTTCACCTGGATCGCCGTGGGGACGGGGCTCGCGAGCCCGAACGTGGAGGCGGCCAGCAACAACGCTCTGCCGCTGATGATCCTGCCGTTCCTCTCCAGCGCCTTCGTCCCGGTCGACGCGATGCCGGGCTGGTTCCAGCCGGTCGCCGAGTACCAGCCGTTCACGCCCGCCATCGAGACCCTGCGCGGACTGCTGCTCGGCAGCGCCATCGGCAACGAGTGGTGGATCACGATCTGCTGGTGTCTGGGCCTGGGGACGCTGGGCTACTTCTGGGCGACCTCGCTGTTCCACCGCGATCCCCGATGAGCGCGCGGGCCGTGTCCCGCAACTCGTCCCGCCCCAGGGCGGCGTACTCCGACACCGCGTCGGCGTACGCCGCCCTGTCGGCTTCCTCGGTGGCCTCGGTGGCCTCGGCGGCCCGCCGGGCGCGGGCCGCGGACATGGTCGGCCGGAACTCCCGCAGCACCCGCAGGCGTTCGGCGAGCGCGATCATCCGCACGGCCACGGTACGGGCGCCCGCACCCGCACCCACGTCGGCATCGGCATCGGCCTCAGGACCGGCCCCGCCCGCCCTCAGCCCCGCCACGCCCAGCGCGTGCAGCACCGTCCCGTACACCGGCAGCTCCATGGGCGTGCGGGGCGGGCCGGCGAGCAGCCGCCGCAGTCGCTCGCGCATCCGGTCGAGGGGCTCCGCGACAAGTCCGAGCCGGTCGGCGTACGCGTGCGCCGTCACCGCGGCCGCCTGGATCTGCAGCGCCCACGGGTCGATCCAGGGATCGTCCTGGAACAGGGAACCGGCGTGGGCCAGCCGCTCCATCGCGCCGCGCCAGAGTTCGAGCCCGGTCTCCGTCAGCCCTCGGCCGAGCGCGATCTCGGCGCGGACGCCGATGTCGGGGCTGTAGAAGGCGTCCTGCTGCGCGTTGCCGTCCGCCACCTGCCGCAGCCAGTGCTCCGCCTCGTCGAGCTCGCCGCGCTGCAGGCAGGCGAGGGCGAGGCCGGAGCGGATGCCGATGTAGTCGTGCTCGTCGCCGAGCCGCGGCAGCGTCTCCAGGGCGGCCTTCAGATAGCCGTACGCGGCCTCCCCTTGCCCCGTCTTCAGGCACAGCTCGCTGATCCGGGAGTGGCTGACGACCCGCAGCGTCGGGTTGTCGATCGGCGCGAGGACCGCGAGCATCCGGCGCGCCGAGGCCAGTGCCCGGTCGATGTCGTGCTGGTACTCCCAGATGTAGGTGGCGACGCCCTCGGCGATGCCCGCGACCAGCGGCCGCTCACTGGCGCAGAGCCCGCGCAGCACGGCGTAGTCGGGAGGGACCATCTCGGGGACCGCGCTCAGCACCACGGCGGTGGCGCGCAGCAGGGTGTCCGGCGGGGCCGGGGGCAGCCGCCGCAGGGTGACGAGCTGGCGTGCGACGTGCGAGCCGTTGAAGAGGCTGCCCGTGCACAGCGCCGCGGCGGCGCGGGCGACCTCGACGTACGCGGGTTCGGGGTGGTAGTGCGAAAGGGCCGGGCCGGTGTCGGCGGCGAGCGCGGCGAGGCGGGGGTAGTTGGAGTCGGTGGACCACAGGGCCGCGAGGACGGCGGTGACGGCCGCGGTGGTGGGTCCGTCGGCGCGGGCCAGGGCGTGCCGCAGTGCCGCCACGAGGTTGTCCTGCTCGGCCTTGACGCGTTCCCAGGCGGGCAGGGGCTCGGCGCCGAGGAGCGCGTCGTGGTGGGCGACGCCGAAGTCCCGCGCCCAGCCGAGGAACCGGCCGACGGCTTCGTCCCCGCCGCCCGATGCCACGGAATGTCCTCCGGTCGCCGGGAGTTGGTCACCGGCCGCCGGGAGTTCGCCGCCGGTCGCCGGACGTTCGGCACCCGCCACCGCGATTCCACCGTCCGCGCGCGCCGACTCCCCGCCCGCCTCCACCAGCCGCGCCGCCCCGAACTCCCGTACGGTCTCCAGCATCCGGAACCGCACCCCGGCCGCCGTGTCCGTGACCGTGAGCAGCGACTGGTCCGCCAACTGCTCCAGGAGCGGCAGCGCGTCCCCGCCGAGGACCTGGTCGGCCGCTTCACCGCTGAAGCCGCCGGGGAAGACGGACAGCGTGCGCAGGGCGGCCCTGGCGTCCCGCGTGAGCAGGTTCCAGCTCCACTCGACGACGGCGTGCAGGGTGCGGTGGCGCTCCGGCGCGTCCCGGGCCCCGCCGCGAAGCAGCGCGAACCGGTCGCCGAGGCGGCGGGCGATGTCCAGCACGGACAGGACCCGGACCCGCGCCGCGGCAAGCTCCACGGCGAGCGGCAGCCCGTCGAGGTGGCGGCACAGCTCGGCCACCGCGTCGGGCGGGAGGAGCACACCGGGCCTGGCGGCCCGGGCGCGTTGGGTGAACAGCTCGACGGAGGTGTCGAGGCCGAGCTCCGGCAGGGCGTACACCGCCTCTGACGTGAGATCCAGCGGGGCCCTGCTGGTGGCGAGCACGGTGACGGCACGGGACGCGGAGACCAGGGCGTGCACGAGGTCGGCGGCGCCGCGGATGACGTGTTCGCAGTTGTCGAGGACGAGCAGGGCGGGCCCGGTGCCGAGCACGCCGAGGATGCCGGTCACCGGGTCGACCGGGGGGTGGCCGGGCACGGCGCCGTGCCGCCCGTCGCCCGCGCCGAGCGCGGCGGCCACCTCCGGGGCGACGTCGTCGTCCGCGGTGACGCCGGCGAGCGGCACGAAGTACACCACGCGCTGCTCGGCCCGGCGGCTGACGGCGTACGCGAGGCGGGTCTTGCCGAGGCCGCCGGGGCCGACGACGGTGACGGCGCGGGAGGCGCGCAGGAGCCGTTCGGCCTCCGCGATGTCCTCGTCCCTGCCGAGGAGTTGGTTCGGCTCGTGCGGCACGCCGTGCCTGACGACCGGTGCCTCGCCGCGCAGCAGCTCCTGGTGCACGGCCTTGAGTCCGGCGCCGGGCTCCGTGCCGAGGCCGTCGCGCAGTTCACGGCGGTACGTCTCGTAGCGTGTGAGTGCGGCGGCCGGGCCCGCCGTCGCCGCCGTGCCGCGCAGCAGCTCGGCGAGCACCTCCTCGTCGCGCGGCTGGACGGAGGCGGCCGCGGCCAGCGGTCCGGCCGCCTCCGTGTGCCGCCCGAGGCGGGCGAGCGCGAGGGCCCGGGCGCGGACGAGCGCGTCGCGGACGGGGGCGCGCTCGGCGCGCAGCGCGGCCACGGGGTCGTCGGTGGCGCCCCCGGGGTCCGGGGTACCGGGCCAGAGCGCGAGCCCGGCGTCGGCGGCGGCCAGCGATCCGGCGTGGTCCCCGGCCCTCGCGCGGTCCGCGCTCGCGGTGGCGTGCAGCGGCAGGGCGGAGCTGTCGACCTGGTCCTCGGTGAGGGTGAGCCGGTAGCCGGTCGGGGTGCTCGCGATGGCGTCGGCGCCGAGCTGGGCCCGCGCCCTGGACACGAGCACCTGCACCGCCTTGCCCGGCCGCTCCGGCTGCTCGTCCGGCCACAGCCCCGCCACGAGCCGCTCGGTGCTGCGGCCGGAGCGCAGGTCGCCCGCGAGCAGCGCGAGGAGGCCGCGGATGCGGGGCGCGGTGACCTCCTGCCCGCGATGGGCGACCCGCGGCAGCAGGGTCAGGTCGGTGCTCATCCGTGCAGATTAGCCAAGGGGGCGGCGGCCCGGGCGCGGCGGTGGGGGCGGCTCCCGCGAGGGGGTTGAGGACAGGGTTCAGGGGCGGGTGGGCACGGTCCGCTGGCCGGGCCCTGTGTAGGCGCCGAGGGGGCGGATCAGAGCGTTGTGGGCGAGCTGTTCGGTGATGTGGGCGGTCCAGCCGGTGATACGGCTCATCACGAACAGCGGCGTGAAGGTGGGGATGTCGAAGCCCATCAGGTGGTAGGCGAGGCCGGCGGGGTAGTCGAGGTTGGGGTGGATGCCCTTGCGGGCGGCCATGGCGTCCCGCAGGGCCGTGTGCAGGGCGGCGAGGCGGGCGGCTTCCGGGGCACCCGCGTGGGCGACGAGCCGGTCGGTGGCCTCCTGCATGATCGGTACGCGGGAGTCGCCGTCCTTGTAGACACGGTGGCCGAACCCCATGATCTTGCGCTGCGCGGCGAGTGCCTCGTCGAGCCACGCCTCGGCCCGTTCGGGTGTGCCGATCTCGCCCAGCATGTGCATCACGGCTTCGTTGGCGCCGCCGTGCAGGGGGCCCTTGAGGGCGCCGATGGCGGCGGTGACGGCACTGTAGAGGTCGGAGAGGGTGGAGGTGACGACGCGTGCGGTGAACGTCGAGGCGTTGAAGCTGTGTTCGGCGTACAGGACGAGGGAGATCTCGAAGCAGCGGACCACCTCCGGCTCGGGGACGCGACCGAAGCACATGTGGAAGAAGTTCTCGGCGTACCCGAGGGAGGCGTCGGGCTGGATCGGGGTGAGGCCCCTGCGCCTGCGGTGGTCGGCGGCGACCACGGTCGGCAGCTTCGCGAGCAGACCGAGGGACTTGCGGAGGTTCGCCGCCGGGGTGCCGTCGTCCTCGGCGGGGTCCTCGGCGCCGAAGAAGCTGACGGCCGTGCGCAGGACGTCCATGGGGTGGCAGGTCTCGGGCAGGCGGGCCAGGAGCTCCGCGGTGGTGCGGTCCAGGGGACGCAGGGCGCGCTCGCGGGCCCGGAACGCGCCCAGCTGGTCGGAGTCGGGCAGCTCACCGTGCCAGAGCAGATGGGCGACCTCCTCGAAGGAGCAGCGGGCGGCCAGGTCCTGGACCGGGTAGCCGCGGTAGGTGAGGGAGTTGGTCTCCTGGATGACGGTCGAGATCTCGGTGGTGTCGGCGACGACACCGGCGAGGCCGCGGCGGATGTCCGTCTGGGCGGGCGTGGCTGTGGTCATGCGGGGCTCCTCGGGCAGAGGCTGCGGGCCGGGCGGGAACGGGGGGCGGTCGCCCGGCGAGGGAAGGCGGCGGGCGCGGGCGGGCGGACGTCAGACGCCCGGCGGGAGGCGGAAGTCGAAGACGGCCGAGTCGAAGGCCGCGTACTCCTCGTAGCCGAGCACTTCGTAGAGCCGCGATCGGGTCTGCATGCGCGGGACGAGCGACTCCTGGGTGCCCTCGGCGGCGAGGGTGGCGAGGCCCTCCTCGACGGCGCCCATCGCGAGCCGGAAGAAGGTGACCGGGTAGAGGGCGATGTTGTAGCCGAGGTTCTCCAGGGCGGCCGTGGCCAGGAGCGGGCCCTTGCCGAACTCCGTCATGTTGGCGAGCAGCGGTACGTCGACGGCCCTGCGGAACGCCTCGAACTCGGCCTCGTCCAGAAGGGCTTCGGGGAAGACGGCGTCCGCGCCCGCGTCGACGTACGCCTTCGCCCGGTCGATCGCGGCGGCCAGGCCCTCCACGCCGCGCGCGTCGGTGCGGGCCATGAGCAGGAAGCCGGGGTCGCGGCGGGCGTCGGCCGCCGCGCGGACCCGCCGCACCATGTCGGCGGTCGGCACGAGCGTCTTGCCGTCGAGGTGTCCGCAGCGCTTGACGGCGATCTGGTCCTCCAGATGCATCCCGGCGAGCCCCGCGTCCTCGAACAGCTGCGTGCTCCTGGCGGCGTTGAGGGGCGCCCCGAAGCCGGTGTCGGCATCGATGAGGACGGGCAGGTCGGTGACGCGGGTGACCTGCTGGGCGCGGGCGGCGATCTCGGTGGCGGTGGTGAGGCCGATGTCGGGCAGGCACAGTTCGGCGGCGAGGACGCCGCCGGAGAGGTAGGCGGCCTCGAAGCCGTGCTCCTGGATGAGCTTGGCCGCGTACGGGTTGACGGCTCCCGGCATCCGTACGAGCCGTCCGGAGGCGAGCCGTGCGCGCAGGTCCTTGCGGCGTTCGGCGGGGGTGGTGCGGGTGTGCAGCATCAGAACAGGCCCTTCGGGAGCGCGCTGTCGTACGCGGCGACGGCGGCGGTGTCGACGGCCGGGAAGAGGTCCGCGAGTCCGGCCGTGTCCAGCTCGGCCAGTCGGCCGGCCGTGTCCAGGAAGGCGTCCCGCGCATCCGGCGTGACGACGCCTTCGGTGAGGGTGCGGAACTTGGCGGTGTAGCCGTCGCGGTCGAACGGGCGGGCTCCGGCCGGATGGGCGTCGGCGACGGCGAGTTCGTCCTCGACGACGGTGCCGTCGTCGAGGGTGATGACCGCGCGGCCGCCGAAGGCGCGGCGCCCGGGGTCGGGGTCGTGGTAGCGGCGGGTCCACTCCGGCTCCTCCACGGTGGAGATCTTCCGCCACAGCTCCACGGTGTCCGGGCGGCGGGCCCGGTCGGGGGCGTAGGAGCGCTCGTGGTGCCAGCTGCCGTCCTGGAGGGCGACGGCGAAGATGTACGGCACCGAGTGGTCGAGGGTCTCTCGGCTGGCCGTCGGGTCGTACTTCTGCGGGTCGTTCGCGCCGGAGCCGATGACGTGGTGGGTGTGGTGGCTGGTGTGCAGCACGAGGGAACGCACCCGGTCGAGCGGGCCGGTCTTCTCGCGCATGCGCCGCGCGAGGTCGATGATGGCCTGCGCCTGGTACTCGGCCGAGTGCTCCTTGGTGTAGGTGTCGAGGATCGCGCGGCGCGCCTCGCCCGGCTCGGGCAGCGAGACGGTGTACGCCGCCTCGGGGCCGCCGAGCATCCAGGCGAGGAAGCCGTCCTCGCCCTCGTAGATCGGTGCGGGGGCGCCCTCTCCGCGCATCGCCCGGTCCACGGCCTCGATCGCCGCCTTCCCGGCGAAGGCGGGGGCGAACGCCTTCCAGCTGGAGATCTCGCCCTTGCGGGACTGCCTGGTCGCGGTCGTGGTGTGCACCGCCTGCCCGACGGCCTGGTACACGGTCGGCGTCGGCAGCCGCAGCATCGCGCCGAGCCCGCAGACCGTGGCCGCGCTGAGGTGCGCCACGTGGTCGATGCGGTGCGCGTGCAGGCAGATGCCCTTGACGAGCGCGACATGGATCTCGTACGCGGCCACGATGCCCCGCAGCAGGTCGGCGCCGGAGCGACCGGTGTGCTGGGCGACGGCGAGCAGCGGCGGGATGTTGTCGCCGGGGTGGGAGTAGTCGGCCGCCAAGTACGTGTCGTGGAAGTCGAGTTCGCGCACGGCCGTGCCGTTGGCCCAGGCCGCCCACGCGGGCGGGACCCGGACGGGGCTGCCGAAGACCGTGCTGCCGGGGGCGGTCGCCGGGTGGGCGGTGGCCTGGGCGCGGGCGACGGCGACCGGTCGGCGCAGTAGTGAGGCCAGGGCGACAGAGGCGTTGTCGATCACCCGGTTGACGGCCATGGCGGCGGCCGCCGGGTCCAGGTCGGCGGCCTCCTGGGTGCCGGTGGCGACGGCGGCGAGTTTCCAGGCCAGCTGGTCCTCGCGGGGCAGCCGGTCGGCGCTGGGGTGGACGCGTACCTGATGGTCGATCACGGGACTCCTCGCGGTGTGCGGCTGAGCGGAACCGCCCGGGTCCGGCGGTTCGTGCCTTCCGCATCGATCATTCCCGTCGCGGGGCGCGCGGGCGACGGCTCCAATCTGCGAAATCCGTACCGCCGGGCGCTGCGAAACTGCGAATTCTGCGAAAGGTGCGGATGATAACTTCGCAACAGCGGACCGCTCGGGCAACGCCCGCGGGGAAAGGAGCACGGCACGCATGGCACGGCCTCCCGCACGGAAGATCTACGCGCACGCCAAGCTGCGGAGGCTGCGCGCCGAGCGCGGCATGAACCAGGTCGAACTGGCCCGCTCGCTCGGCATCTCCACGAGCTACCTCAACCAGATCGAGCACAGCCAGCGCCCGCTGACCGCGCCGGTCCTGCTGCGCATCGCCGAGGTCCTCGGCGTCGACCCCGAGTTCTTCTCGGAGGCGGCGGAGGAACGGCTCGCCACCGATCTCCGGGCCGCCCTCAGCGACGAGGCCACCGGCGTCACCGCCACCCCGGAGGAGGCCGTCGAGGTGGCCCGCGACCACCCCGATGTGGCCCGCGCCCTGGTGGCCCTGCACCACCGCTACCGGGACGCCGCCGAGCAGGTCGCCGCGCTCGCCTCGGCCGACACGCCGGGCGTCGCCCTGCCCCCGGCCGAACCGCACGACGAGGTCCGCGACTTCTTCTACACCCACCACAACCACTTCGAACCGCTCGACAGCGCGGCGGAACGCGCGGCCAGGGACTGGGGCCTCGAACCGTCCCGCCCGGCCACCGACGTCCTGGAGCGGCGCCTGGCCGACCACCATCACGTCACGGTGGTGCGTGCGGCGCCCGAACGCGCCGCGGACGCCCGCCGCTTCGACCCGACGAGCCGCCTCCTGTTCCTCTCCCCCTGGCTCACCGAGGGCCAGCGCGCGTTCCAACTCGCCACCCAGATCGCCCTGTTGGAGTACCGTCCGCTGCTCGACACACTGGTCGACGCGGCCGGGCCGACGTCCGCGCAGGCCGCGGCGCTGACCCGCATCGGCCTCGCGAACTACTTCGCCGGCGCCCTGCTGATGCCGTACGCGGCCTTCCTCGCCGCCGCGGAGGAGCTGCGCTACGACATCGAGCTGCTCCAGGCACGGTTCGGCGTCGGCTTCGAAACCGTCTGCCACCGCCTCAGCACCCTCCAGCGCTCCGGGCGGCGCGGGGTGCCCTTCTCGTTCCTGCGCGTGGACCGCGCGGGCAACGTCTCCAAGCGGCAGTCCGCCACCGACTTCCACTTCTCCCGGCTCGGCGGCACCTGCCCCCTGTGGACGGTCTACGAGGCGTTCTCGGCGCCCGGCCGGATCCTCACCCAGGTCGCCGAGATGCCCGACGGAAAGCGCTACTTCTGGGTGGCGCGCACGGTCACCCGAGGCGGAGCCGGACACCACGCGCCGCGCGCCGAGTTCGCCGTGGCCCTCGGCTGCGAGCTGCGCCACGCGCACCGCCTGGTCTACGCGGAGGGCGTCGCCCTGGACGACCCGCGCGCGGCGACCCCCATCGGCCTGGGCTGCCGCCTGTGCGAGCGCCGCGACTGCGCCCAGCGGGCCCGGCCCCCGGCCGGCGGGCGCCTCGCGGTCGACCCGGACCGCCGGACGTACGTGCCCTATCCGGTCGTGACGTCGGGCGACGCCTGACCCGTCAGGCCCTGCCCTGTCGCTCCCCCACCACCGGGTAGGGCACGAAGGTGCTGCTGTTCTCGTCGATCGCGAGGCTGCGGTCGAGCGGGGGCACGGCCCGTTGGGGGCAGTCGGTGCGTTCGCAGAGGCGGCAGCCCATGCCGATGGGGACGGCCGCCGAAGTGTTGTCCAGGTCGAGGCCGTCGGAGTAGACGAGGCGGGAGGCGTGGCGGATCTCGCAGCCGAGGCCGATGGCGAAGGTCTTTCCGGGCTCGCCCCAGCCGCCGCGGTGCCGGGTGAGCGCGCGGGCGGTCCACAGATAGCGCTGCCCGTCGGGCATGGCGGCGACCTGGACGTGGATGCGGCCGGGCGCGGCGAACGCCTCGTACACGTTCCACAGCGGGCAGGTGCCGCCCGCGCGGGAGAAGTGGAAGGCGGTGGCGGACTGGCGCTTGGACATGTTGCCCGCGCGGTCGACCCGGACGAAGGAGAACGGGACGCCGCGCAGCCGGGGCCGCTGGAGGGTGCTGAGGCGGTGGCAGATCGTCTCGTAGCCGAGGCCGAAGTGGTCGCAGAGCCGCTCGATGTCGTAGCGGAACTCCTCGGCCGCGGCGTGGAAGCGGCGGTAGGGCAGGATCAGCGCGGCGGCGAAGTAGTTGGCGATGCCGATGCGGGCCAGCGGCCAGGCCGCGGAGCCCGGCGCGAAGTCCTCCGTGGCGAGGGCGGAGATCTGGTCGGTGTGTTCCAGGAGCGCGAGCTGGGTGGCCAAGCGGAACGCCTGCTGGCCGGGGCGGAGGCGGCCGGAGAGGTGCAGGACGCGGGCCGCCGGGTCGTAGTGGTGCAGGAGCTCGTCGGAGTCCGCGGCGATGCGTACTCCGTGGTGGTCGGTGAGGCGCTTGGAGAGGACGCGGACGACCTCGCCGGGGCGGATGCCTAGCTCCGCCGCGAACTGCTCGGCGGCCAGGTCGATGTCGTGGAGGTAGTTCTGGCGCCGGTAGAAGAACTCGCGGATCTCCTCGTGGGCCGAGCGCGGCTGCGCCACCGGGCCGGGCCCCCGCCCCTCCGCGGCTTCGGCCAGCTGCTCGGTGAGGCGCTGGTTGCGGCGGCCGAGGTCGACCAGGAGCGTGGCCACGGCGGGCATGCGGGAGGCGAGGTCGGAGAGGTCGGTCGCGGACACCTGGCCGGTGGAGACCTCGCCGGTGAGGGCGTCCCGCAGGTCGGCCACCAGCCTGCTGGTGTCGCGCTCGGAGAAGAAGCCCGGGTCGACGCCGAACGCCTCGGTCAGGCGCAGCAGCACGGGCACGGTGAGCGGGCGGGAGTCGTGCTCCATCTGGTTCAGATAGCTCGGCGAGATGGCGAGGGTCCTGGCCAGGTCGGCCTGGCTCATCCGGCGTTCCTCGCGCAGCCGCCGCAGCCGCGCTCCCGCGTACGTCTTGCTCACTCGTGACTCCCGTCCCTTCGGCCCACCTGCTGCTGCCCCGCCCGCGCGGCTCACCCGCGCCCGGCCCACCCGCGGCGTCTGCGTGACCGCGATCGTAGTCACCCGGAATCCGCCTCTCCAGCCTTCGCAGAGTTGGCAGAACCGCCGTGGAAGATTCGCAGAAGTTGGCACCTCTCCTCGGTTGCTGGCACTGAGTGCCGATGTCACAGTCGAACCGCGGCTCGCCGGACTCCAGCGGGCGGAGCGGAACCGGGGCGCGAACTCATGCCCTGACGTCGGAGATCCCGGCCCTTTCCGCCCGAATCGGCAGCATTGCTCACCTGTCCACGTACGGACCTGGCGAGCCGCACCCAGATCGACCAGGCACTCAGTGCCAGATATTCGCACAGTTCACGAATCTCCGGGAGACGGTCATGGCACAGGCAGGGACGACGACGGCGACGGCCGAGGAGCTCGCGCGGCGGTGGGCGACCGACCCGCGGTGGCAGGGGATCGAGCGCACCTACAGCGCCGCGGACGTCGTGCGGCTGTCCGGCAGCGTCCGCGAGGAGCACACCCTGGCCCGGCGCGGCGCCGAACGGCTGTGGCGCCAGCTGCACGAGCTCGACTACGTGCACGCGCTCGGCGCGCTGACCGGTGGCCAGGCGGTGCAGCAGGTCAAGGCGGGCCTGCAGGCGATCTACCTGTCCGGCTGGCAGGTGGCCGCCGACGCCAACCAGGCCGGGCACACCTACCCCGACCAGTCGCTCTACCCGGCCAACTCCGTGCCGCAGGTGGTCCGCCGCATCAACAACGCGCTGCTGCGCGCCGACCAGATCGCCACCAGCGAGGGCGACTCGGCCGTGGACTGGCTGGCCCCGATCGTGGCCGACGCCGAGGCCGGGTTCGGCGGCCCCCTGAACGCCTTCGAGCTGACCAAGGCGATGATCGCGGCGGGCGCGGCCGGCATCCACTACGAGGACCAGCTCGCCTCCGAGAAGAAGTGCGGCCACCTCGGCGGCAAGGTCCTCGTGCCCACCGCCCAGCACGTCCGCACCCTCAACGCGGCCCGCCTGGCCGCCGACATCGCCGATGTGCCGACCCTGATCGTGGCCCGCACCGACGCGCTCGCCGCCAACCTCCTCACCAGCGACGTCGACGAGCGCGACGCCGAGTTCGTCACCGGCGAGCGCACCGCCGAGGGCTTCTACCGGGTCCAGAACGGCATGGCCCCCGTCATCGCGCGCGGCCTCGCCTACGCCCCGTACGCCGACCTCATCTGGGTCGAGACCGGCACCCCCGACCTCGCCCAGGCCCGCGAGTTCGCCGAGGCCATCCACGCCGAGCACCCCGACCAGATGCTGGCCTACAACTGCTCGCCGTCCTTCAACTGGAAGGCCGCGCTCGACGACGACCAGATCGCCAAGTTCCAGCGTGAACTGGGCGCCATGGGCTACAAGTTCCAGTTCATCACCCTGGCCGGTTTCCACTCCCTCAACCACGGCATGTTCGACCTCGCCCGCGGCTACGCCGACCACGGCATGACCGCGTACGTCGACCTGCAGGAGAAGGAGTTCGCCGCGCAGGAGCACGGCTTCACCGCCGTCAAGCACCAGCGTGAAGTCGGCACCGGCTACTTCGACCTCGTGTCCACCGCCGTCAACCCGGCCTCCTCCACCACCGCGCTCTCCGGCTCCACCGAGGAGGAGCAGTTCCACTAGGGCGTGCCGAGGTCGGGGCCGTGCGGGCGTGCGCCCAAACGGCCCCGACCCGTGTCTCATCTCACGTTCCGGAATGTGAACACCGCTGCCCAGGAGCGCGTCCACCCTCTAATCTGACGCGTGCAGCTGGTTCGCCCTGTCCGCCAGGCAGGCGCGTCGTAAGAGGGAACCCGGTGGGAATCCGGGACTGCCCCGCAGCGGTGAGTGGGAACGACCACCGTCATGAGCACTGGATCCGGCCGCGGATCCGGGAAGCGACGGTCAGTAGGTGTCCGCCTCGGCGGACGTGCCCGCGAGTCCGAAGACCTGCCCGTTGCCCGTACGTGACCGATCGCGTGCGGATATCCCGGTGACCTCGTGGGCGGGTCGGCGTGCATACAGGCGGAGCACCGTGCCAGTGGCGTGTGTGCGGCCCGTCCTGTTCGTCATCCCTTCGCGTCCGTGTCCCGTCCCGGGATTCTCAGGAGTCATCTCGCGAAGGAGATTTCCGTGACAGCGAAGCCCGCAGCCGCGGCAGCACGGGCCACCGTGTACGGCTACCCCCGTCAGGGCGCAGGCCGTGAACTCAAGAAGGCGATCGAGGGGTACTGGAAGGGCCGCGTCACCGCGGAAGCCCTGAAGGAGACCGCGACGGAGCTGCGCCGCTCCACCTGGCAGCGCCTCGCGGCGGCCGGTGTCCACGAGGTGCCGACCGGCGATTTCTCGTACTACGACCACGTCCTGGACACCAGTGTCATGGTCGGCGCCGTCCCCCGGCGGCACCGCTCCGCCGTCGACGCCGACGCCCTCGACGGCTACTTCGCCATGGCCCGCGGCACCCAGGACGTCGCACCGCTCGAGATGACCAAGTGGTTCGACACCAACTACCACTACCTCGTGCCGGAGCTCGGCCCCGACACCGTCTTCAGCGCCGACTCCACCAAGCAGGTCGCCGAGCTCAAGGAGGCCCTCGCCCTCGGCCTCGCCGCCCGCCCGGTCCTGGTCGGCCCCGTCACGTACCTGCTGCTCGCCAAACCCGCGCCCGGCGTGGCCGCGGACTTCGAGCCGCTCACCCTCCTGGACCGGCTGCTTCCCGTGTACGCGTCCGTCCTCGCCGACCTGCGCGCGGCCGGCGCCGAATGGGTGCAGCTCGACGAGCCCGCCCTGGTCCAGGACCGCACCCCGGCCGACCTCAACGCCGCCGAGCGCGCCTACCGCGACCTCGGCGCCCTCACCGACCGGCCGAAGCTGCTCGTCGCCTCCTACTTCGACCGGCTCGGCGACGCCCTGCCGGTCCTGGCGAAGGCCCCGATCGACGGACTCGCCCTCGACTTCACGGACGCGGCCGCCGCCAACCTCGACGCCCTCGCCGCGGTGGGCGGCCTTCCCGGCAAGCGTCTCGTCGCCGGTGTCGTCAACGGCCGCAACATCTGGATCAACGACCTCGAGAAGTCCCTGGCCACCCTGGGGACGCTCCTCGGCCTCGCCGACCAGGTCGACGTCGCCGCCTCCTGCTCCCTCCTGCACGTCCCGATCGACGCCGCCGCCGAGCGGGACATCGACCCGCAGATCCTGCGCTGGCTCGCGTTCGCCCAGCAGAAGACCGGCGAGATCGTCACCCTGGCCAAGGGCCTCGCGCAGGGCACGGACACCATCGCCGCCGAACTCGCCGCCAACCGGGCCGACCTGGCATCCCGCGCCGGTTCCGCGATCACCCACGACCCGGCTGTCCGGACCAGGGCGGCGGCCGTCACCGACGCCGACGGCCGCCGCTCGCAGCCGTACACCGAGCGGGCCACCGCCCAGCGCGCCCACCTCGGCCTGCCGCTGCTTCCCACGACCACCATCGGCTCGTTCCCGCAGACCACGGAGTTGCGCGCGGCCCGCGCCGACCTGCGCGCGGGGCGCATCGACACCGCCGGGTACGAGCAGCGCATCGAGAACGAGATCCGCGAGGTCATCTCCTTCCAGGAGAAGACCGGCATCGACGTCCTGGTGCACGGCGAGCCCGAGCGCAACGACATGGTGCAGTACTTCGCCGAGCAGCTCACCGGCTACCTGGCCACACAGCACGGCTGGGTCCAGTCGTACGGCACCCGCTACGTCCGCCCGCCGGTCCTGGCCGGCGACATCTCGCGGCCCGAGCCGATGACGGTGCGCTGGACGTCGTACGCCAACTCCCTGACGGAGCGCCCGGTCAAGGGCATGCTCACCGGCCCCGTGACCATGCTCGCCTGGTCCTTCGTCCGCGACGACCAGCCGCTCGGCGACACCGCACGCCAGGTGGCCCTCGCCCTGCGCGACGAGGTGAACGACCTGGAGGCCGCCGGGACTTCGGTCATCCAGGTCGACGAGCCCGCGCTGCGCGAGACGCTGCCGCTGCGGTCCGCCGACCGCCCGGCCTATCTGGACTGGGCCACCGAGTCCTTCCGCCTCACCACCAGCGGGGTGCGGCCCGACACCCAGATCCACACGCACATGTGCTACGCCGAGTTCGGCGACATCGTCCAGGCCATCGACGACCTCGACGCGGACGTCATCAGCCTGGAGGCCGCCCGCTCGCACATGCAGGTGGCCCGGGAACTGGCCGAGCACGGGTACCCGCGCGAGGCGGGCCCCGGCGTCTACGACATCCACTCCCCGCGCGTGCCGGGCACGGACGAGGCCGCGGCCCTGCTGCGCAAGGGACTTGAGGCCATCCCCGCCGAGCGCCTGTGGGTCAACCCGGACTGCGGCCTGAAGACCCGCGGCTGGCCCGAGACCCGCGCCTCGCTGGAGAACCTGGTCGCGGCGGCCCGCACGGTCCGCGGGGAGCTGTCCGCGTCCTGACCGCCGTCCCTCCCGGGGCCGGGGCACCCGCGGGTGCCCCGGCCCCGGGCCTCAGTCGGTGACGTCGAGGGCGGCGCCCACGATGCTGTCGGCGTCGATCCCGTGGTGCCGGTAGACGTCGGCGAGCGAACCGGACTGGCCGAACCCCGTGACCCCGAGTGCGCTGGTCGCGACCTTGTTGACCGTGGCCAGGAACGACAGCGTGTGCGGATGGCCGTCGAGAACCGTGACCAGCGGTGTGGCGCGGTCCGCGGGGAACACCTGGTCCAGGATCCAGCTGTCGGCCTGCTCGTCGTGGCCCTGCCGGGCACGCAGGGCTCGGTACAGCAGATCGGGGCTGGTCACGCAGACGACGTCGGCGGCCACCTGCTCCTGCTCCAGCCGGTCGGCCGCGGCCAGGGCCTCCGTGACCACCGCCCCCATCGCCACGATGGTCACCTGCGCGCCGGTGCGCCGCCGCAGCGGGTAGGCCCCGGCCACGACGTGGCGGCGGCGCCGCTCCCGAGCGGCCGGATCGGCCGGGACGGCGGCCAGCGACTGGTCCACGGGACGGGTGGAGAGGCGCAGGTAGGAGGAGCTTCCGTCGGCGCGGCCCAGCCGGGAGAGGCAGGCCAGCAGGGCCCATTCGGTGTCGAGCGCGAAGGCCGGTTCGTACGTCACGCACCCCGGCTGTTGCAGGCCGATCGACGGGGTCTTGAGGGACTGGTGGGCTCCGCCCTCGGCGGCGAGGGAGACGCCGGACGGGGTGCCGACGAGGAGGGACTGTCCGCCCGCGTAGATTCCGTAGGACCATGGTTCCAGCGCCCGTTCGATGAACGGGTCGTACAGCACTCCGATCGGCAGCAGGGGTTCGCCCCAGCGGCTCCAGGTCGCGCCGAGTTCGGACAGCAGGCCCACCAGGTTGGTCTCGGCGATGCCCAGTTCGATGTGCTGTCCGGTGGGCTTCTCGCGCCAGTGCAGGATGGTCTCCGCGTCGTCGGCGAACCAGTCCCGGCGTTCCTGCGGGGACCAGACGCCCACCTTGTTCACCCAGCCCCCGAGGTTGGTCGTGGAGCTGACGTCCGGGCTGACGGTCACGATCCTGCGGGCGGCTCCGGGGGCCTGCCGGGTCAGGTCGAGCAGGACACGGCCCAGGGCCGCCTGTGTGGTGCCCGCTCCCTTGGGGGTGCGGCCGAAGTCCGTGGGCAGTTCGGGCGGCACGGACCGCTCGACGGCCGGGCGGCGCAGCAGTTCGCCCCTCTTCTCGCACAGGCGGTGCGCCTCTCCGGTGGCGGGGAGGGCACGCCACGGGTCGTCCGGGTCCGCGCCGACGCGGGCGGCGAGGTCCCGCATCTCCTGCGTGGTCAGGAGCGCCGAGTGGTTCTGCGGGTGCCCCTTCGTCGCCAGGCGGTGGCCCTTGACGGTGTACGCGAGGACGACGGTCGGCCGGGTGTCGTCGATCGCGGTGAAGGCGGCGTCGAGGGCGTGCAGGTCGTGGCCGCCTAGGTGGGCCACCGCCTCGACGAGGGTGTCGTCGTCGACATCGGCGATCAGTTCGGCGATGCGGGGTGCGGCCGGTCCGGTGCCGGGCAGTCGCCGGCGGAGGTCGGGGCCGTCGCAGCGCAGCAGCCGCTGGTACTCGGGGTTGGTCATCTCGTCGAGGCGCAGGCGGAGTTCGTCGCCGCCGGGGCGGGCGAAGATCTCCTCCAGCAACCGGCCGTACTTCACCGTCAGGACCTGCCACCCGGCGGCGGCGAACATGCCGCGGAGCTTCTCGGCCGCGATGCCGGGCACGACCCGGTCCAGCGACTGCCGGTTCATGTCGACGACCCAGACGATCTCGCCGAGGTCGGCCACCGCCGGGTCGAGGACCGCCTCCCAGATCGCTCCCTCGTCCAGCTCGGCGTCACCGAGCAGCGAGTACTGGCGTCCCGTGCCCGGGTCGCCCCCCGCCGAGGCCGTGTAGCGGCGCGCGAGAGCGCCCCAGATCGTGGCGGTGGCGCCGATGCCGACCGACCCGGTCGAGTAGTCCACCGGGTCCGGGTCCTTGGTCCTGCTCGGGTAGCTCTGCAGGCCGCCGAACTCCCGCAGCCGCGTCAGATACGAGGCGTCGAGCTCCCCGAGCAGGTGGTTGATCGCATGGAGCACCGGGGACGCGTGCGGCTTCACCGAGACCCGGTCCTCGGGCCGCAGATGCCGGAACCACAACAGCGTCATGATCGACACCATCGACGCGGACGACGCCTGGTGCCCGCCGACCTTGAGGCCGGACGGATTCGGGCGCACCCGGTTGGCGTGGTGGACGATCGCCGAGGAGAGCCACAGCACCCGGTCCTCGACCTCGGCCAGAACCTCCAGTTCCGCGCCGGCCGGTGGCGCGCCGGTCGTGGAGTCATTCATCGTCGAACCTCTTCCGCGTGATGCCTGCATGTTCCTGTGTTCCTGGGATCCTTCGAGCGATTCGTCCGGGCGGGCCGGGCCGGTACGCGGTGTGCCTCGTGACGTCCCTCTAGGGCTGTGACGTGCCTCAAGGGCCGGGGACCGTCGCCTTGGTCTTCGCGCGGGAGCGTGCGTCGCTCACGGCCTTGTAGGTGAGGCCGTCGCGGAGCGCGAGCAGGGCGGCCGCGGCCGCGCTGGTGTGGACGCCGACGGTGGTCCACTCACGTTCCGCGTCCCGGGTGACGACGAGCACGCGGGTCACCGCGGGGCCGCCGGAAGCGCTGTCGAGGACGCGCACGCTGTGGCCGACGAGGACGGTCTCCGCGACCCACGGCAGACACGGGGCGAGTGCGCGGCGCAGGGCCGAGTCCAGGGCGCCGACCGGCCCTTCGCCCTCGGACGTCGCACCGGCTTCCCTGGTGCCGCCCTCGGAAGGACGGCCGCCGTCCGGGCTCGGCGTGGCGCCGGAGGCGCCCGGAGACTGTTCCACCCGCAGCCGCACGCTCGCCTCGAAGGTGACGCGGTCGTCCGTGGCGCGGCGCTCGACGACCTGGTAGGTCAGGGGCGTGAAGGCCTGGGGGTGCCGTCGCGTTCCGTTCGCGCCCGCGGCCGTGTCGGCCAGTTCCTCGTGCAGGAGCAGTTCGAGCGACGCGTCGGCGGCCTCGAAGGACCAGCCGTCGGCCTCCAGTCGCTTGACGCGGGTGACGGCGCGGGTGACGGCCTCGGTGTCCTGGATGGCGAGGCCGAGTTGAAGACACTTCAGCTCCAGGCTGGCGCGCCCGGCCATCTCCGTCACCAGGATGCGGGACGCGTTGCCGACGACGTCCGGGTCGATGTGCTGATAGAGCCCGGGGTCGACCTTCATCGCGCTGGCGTGCAGACCCGCCTTGTGCGCGAAGGCGGCGGCGCCCACATAGGGCTGGTGGCGGTCGGGGCTGACGTGGGCGGTCGCGGCCACGGCGTGGGCCGTCCTGGTGAGTTCGGGCAGTCGCTCAGGCGGCAGCACGGGCAGGTCCAGCTTGGTGGCGAGGTTCCCGATGACCGCGAACAGGTCCGCGTTGCCCGTGCGTTCGCCGTAGCCGTTGCCGGTGCACTGGACGTGGGTGGCGCCGGCCTCGACGGCCGCGATCGTGTTGGCCACGGCGCATCCGGTGTCGTCCTGGCAGTGGATGCCGATCCGGAATCCGGTGCGCTCGATGACCTGGGCGACGGTGTCGGCGAGACGGCCGGGGAGCTGGCCTCCGTTGGTGTCGCAGAGCACGGCGACGTCGGCGCCCGCCGCCATGGCCGCGTCCAGGACGCGCAGCGCGGTGTCGGGGTCGTCGGCGTACCCGTCGAAGAAGTGCTCGCCGTCGAAGAACACCCTGCGCCCCTCGGCCCTGAGGAAGCGGACGGTGTCCCGGACCATCGCGCAGTTCTCCGCCACGTCCGTGCGCAGCGCGCGCTCGATGTGTCGTCTGTCGGTCTTGGCGACCAGGGTGATCACCGGGGCGTGCGACTCCAGCAACGCGCGGACCTGCGGGTCCTGGTCCGCTCTGCGGCCCGCCTTGCGCGTGCTGCCGAAGGCGACCAGCGCCGCGTGCCTCAGGTCGAGTTCGGTGGCGGCACGCGCGAAGAAGGCGGTGTCCTTGGGCAGGGCGCCGGGCCAGCCGCCTTCGATGAAGCCGACGCCGAGCGAGTCCAGTAAGCGGGCCGTGGCGAGTTTGTCGTGGACGGAGTAGGAGATTCCCTCGCCCTGGGCGCCGTCGCGCAAGGTGGTGTCGTAGAGGTGGAAGCTGTCGCCGAGCGGGGTTTCGGCCGGTGTGGTGCGCAGGTGAGTCACCGGGCGTCCTTCCTGAGCGGTTGTCGTTGAGGGGTTACCTGGTCCGGCGGGCGCCGTCGGCCGCGCGTGGGCGCTCTTCGCACCCGGGCCGCGGCGTCGGGGCGGGCCGGGAGGGCAGGTGGACGCCGCCGCGGGAGGGGGTGACACGCGGGGTCGGCGCAGGGGGCGCGGGTGAGCACGGGGGCACCTGGCCCGAGGGACCGTTTCCGTGCCGTCTTGCCGCCCACCCTGTTGGGGCGGGGGCGAGCCTCGGCGTCGGCCGTCCGGTCTTCGGGTACGAAGTCGCCCGGAGCCGGCCACGCGGAAACAGCGGCACAACGCTGTGCCTGCTTCGCCGGGCCACCTGAGGTGGTCCACGGCGATGGACATGCTTGCTTCAAGGATGTGCGTACGACTGGAGAGTCAGGCGGGCCGCGGCGCGGGGCCTCGAAGGCCCGGGCCGCCGCGCGCCGTTCACATCAGGGCAGGTCCGCCCCGTCCCTGTGCGGAGAACGGGCGGCTGCGGCTCCGCTTGTGCTGGAGAAGACGCGGCAAGGCATGCAGGGGACTCCCCGACGTTTCGGCTCCATCCTCGTGGGCCTCGTCGTGGTACCCGCGGACGGCGATCTGACTTCCGGGAGCGGGGGCTCGTCCGGTCACAGTGGCGGGACCGTGCCGGATTCTCACCGGCTTCCCCGTGCCGCAGGTTTGACGTCCCCATGTGTAGCAGTTGCTCCCATTCCCGTCACCCCCTAGTGACCCCCACCCGGCCGTGCCGGGCGGGGTGCCCTTACGGATTCCCACGGCGCTGTTCCGCGCGGATCGACAGCCCGTAGGCTGGCCGCAGCAGCTGGTTCGACCCGCCCGCCAGGCGGGGCCGTCGCAAGAGGGAACCCGGTGGGAGTCCGGGACTGCCCCGCAGCGGTGAGCGGGAACGACCGCCGTCACACGCACTGGGCCCGACGAACAGGGCCCGGGAAGCGACGGCCAGTAGGTGTCCCCCCTCGGGGAGGACGGGCCCGCGAGTCCGAAGACCTGCCAACTGCCCGCGTGCGGACCACTCCGCGCACGGACATCCCGGTGACCTCGAGGGCGGGTCGGCGTACAGATCGGACGGACGATCGCGCCATGCCTCGCGGGGTCGATTCCGTCCCGTCCGTCATGCCTTCGCGCTCCCACCCTGTCGCCGGTACCTCAGGGCACCGCTCTGACCAAGGCGCGAAGGGGGCCATCGGTGCGGAACAACAGACCGCAGGAGATCATCGTGGACGGCAAGCCCATGATGGCTGTGGCCGTGAAGGAGTTCGAGAGCCTGCTCGCCACCCGCAGACAGCTCGGAAGCCAGACCGCGAGGCTGCGGATGCTGCGCGACACACTCGTCGACATGACCGAGTTCCTGGACACCCTGGTCGAGGCGCTCGACGACGACACCCCGCCCCGGACGCCGAGTTCGGGCCCCGCGGACACCCGTCCGGAACTGGTCACCGAGATACGGCGACGCGCGCACCAGATGCGCGCCATCACCGGAGCAGGGCGCACCGGACGCGGCGGTCGCTCCCCCGAACGACCGCGGACTTAGGTATACCTAAGTTTCGCTCGCGACACAACATCTGGGCTACAGGCGCCCGCCGCGCTCTAGATGTAGTGTTGGCTTCGCTGGTGGTTCGCCAGGCACTCCGGTGCCGGGCGAGGCAAGAGGGAACCCGGTGGGAATCCGGGACTGCCCCGCAGCGGTGAGCGGGAACGACCGCCGTCACACGCACTGGGCCCGACGAACGGGGCCCGGGAAGCGACGGCCAGTAGGTGTCCTCCTTCGGGGAGGACGGGCCCGCGAGTCCGAAGACCTGCCACCGGTGCGTACGCCGAAGAGCGGCGTACGCGCTTCGAGGCCCCGTGGGAGGGCTCCGTGGCCGCCGTACGGACTCCGGGTCCGGCGTGCCCTCGTGGCCGCCGCTCCGGGCGACCGCCTCACGCGCCGCCGCTCCCCCTCCCCGGTTCTCGGAGGAGACGGGTACGAGCGAGAGGAGGCGGCGACCGGTGAGCGGTCTCGTGTATTTCTCCAGCGTCTCGGAGAACACCAGGCGTTTCGTGGAGCGGCTCGGCCTGCCCGCCACGCGCATCCCCCTGCACCCGCGCAGCGAGGGCACGCCCCTGGTCACCGAGCCCTATGTGCTGATCGTGCCGACCTACGGCGGCGGCGAACGCGCCGGGGCGGTCCCCAAACAGGTGATCCGGTTCCTGAACATCGAGGCCAACCGGGCGCTGCTGCGCGGGGTGATCGCCTCCGGCAACACCAACTTCGGCGCGGACTACTGCCTGGCCGGACGGGTGATCTCGGCGAAGTGCGGGGTTCCCGAGCTGTACCGATTCGAGCTGCTGGGCACGGACCACGACGTCCGCGCCGTACGGGAAGGACTTGAGAGGTTTTGGACACGACACTCTTCGACGGAGCAGCCGCGGCGGGCGGAGCAGCGGACGCGGACGGCGGCGTGAGCGCCGCCGCCACGGCGGTCACGGGGCCCGCCGCCCCGCGCGAGTCGGTCGGGACGCGCAAGGACTACCACGCGCTGAACGCCATGCTGAACATGTACGACTGCGACGGCCGCATCCAGTTCGACCAGGACCGCGAGGCCGTCCGCCAGTACTTCCTCCAGCACGTCATTCCGAACACGGTGACCTTCCCGACGCTGAAGGAGAAGATCACCTATCTGATCGACAACGACTACTACGAAGCGGCGCCGATCCGCCGCTACGACTGGGAGTTCGTCGAGGCCCTCCACCGGCAGGCCGACGCCCATCAGCACCGGTTCCGCACGTTCCTGGGCGCGTTCAAGTACTACACGTCGTACACGCTCAAGACGTTCGACGGCAGCCGCTACCTGGAGCGCTACGAGGACCGGGTCGTCGCCACCGCCCTGTATCTGGGCGCCGGTGACGAGGCCCTCGCGTCCCGCCTCGTCGACGAGATGCTGACCGGCCGCTTCCAGCCCGCGACGCCGACCTTCCTCAACGCGGGCAAGGCCCAGCGCGGCGAACTCGTCTCCTGCTTCCTGCTCCGGGTCGAGGACAACCTGGAGTCCATCGGACGCGGCATCAACTCCGCGCTCCAGCTGTCCAAGCGCGGCGGCGGTGTGGCGCTGCTCCTGACGAACCTGCGCGAGCAGGGAGCCCCCATCAAGAAGATCGAGAACCAGTCGTCCGGCGTCGTCCCGGTGATGAAGCTCCTGGAGGACTCCTTCAGCTACGCCAACCAGCTCGGCGCGCGGCAGGGCGCGGGCGCGGTGTATCTGCACGCCCACCACCCGGACATCATGCGGTTCCTGGACACCAAGCGGGAGAACGCGGACGAGAAGATCCGCATCAAGACCCTCTCCCTGGGCGTGGTCGTGCCGGACATCACCTTCGAACTGGCCAAGCGCAACGAGGACATGCACCTGTTCTCGCCGTACGACGTGGAGCGTGAGTACGGCAAGCCGCTGTCGGACCTGTCGGTCAGCGAGCACTACGACGAGCTGGTCGCCAACCCGCGCATCCGCAAGACGACGCTCAGCGCCCGTGAGTTCTTCAAGACGGTCGCGGAGCTGCAGTTCGAGTCGGGCTATCCGTACCTCCTCTTCGAGGACACGGTGAACCGAGCCAACCCGATCCCGGGCTGGATCAACATGTCCAACCTGTGCTCGGAGATCCTCCAGGTCAACACGCCCAGCACATACGACCCTTCGCTCGGCTACGAGACCGTGGGCCGCGACATCTCGTGCAACCTGGGGTCGCTGAACATCGCCGCCGCCATGGCCTCGCCGGACTTCGGCGCCACGGTGGAGGCGGCGGTGCGCGGTCTGACGTCCGTCTCCGACCAGTCGCACATCGACGCGGTGCCCTCCGTGGCCCACGGCAACGACCTCTCGCACGCCATCGGCCTGGGCCAGATGAACCTGCACGGCTACCTCGCCTCGCAGCGCGTCCACTACGGCAGCGAGGAGGGCGTCGACTTCACCGACCAGTACTTCTACGCCGTGACGTACCACGCGCTGCGCGCCTCGCATCGCATCGCCGTCGAGCGCGGCACGGCCTTCGCCGGGTTCGAGGACTCCGCGTACGCCGACGGCTCGTACTTCGACAAGTACACCGAGCGGGCGTGGGAGCCGGCCACCGAGCGCGTGCGCGCCCTGTTCGCCGACGCGGGCATCGCCCTCCCCACGCGGAACGACTGGCGCGAGCTGCGGGCGGCCGTCATGCGGGACGGAATCTACAACCAGTACCTCCAGGCCGTGCCGCCCACGGGCTCGATCAGCTACATCAACGACGCCACCGCCTCCCTCCACCCGATCGCCGCCAAGGTGGAGATCCGCAAGGAGGGCAAGCTCGGGCGCGTCTACTACCCGGCGCCCCACCTGGACAACGACAACCTGGAGTACTTCCAGGACGCGTACGAGATCGGCCCCGAGAAGATCATCGACACCTACGCGGCCGCGACCCGCCACGTCGACCAGGGCCTGAGCCTGACCCTCTTCTTCCGGGACACCGCCACCACCCGCGACCTCAACAAGGCGCAGATCCACGCCTGGCGCAAGGGCATCAAGACCCTCTACTACATCCGGCTGCGCCAGGAGGCCCTGGCCGGAACCGAGATCGAGAACTGCCTGGCCTGCACCCTGTGACACAGCCGCCGAACCCGCCGCTCTCTCGAAGGTACGCACCATGACCACCACCCCCGCCCCGCTCATCGAAGCGTCGGTGACACCCCCGTCCTACCGCCACGACCCGGCCGCCCGGCTGCGCCCCGTCAACTGGAACCGGGTCGCCGACGAGAAGGACCTGGAGGTGTGGAACCGGCTCACCTCGAACTTCTGGCTGCCCGAGAAGGTGCCGCTCTCCAACGACACCGGCGCCTGGCAGCAGCGGCTGAGCGCCGAGGAACGCACCCTCACCATGCGGGTGTTCACCGGTCTGACGATGCTCGACACCGTGCAGGCCACCGTCGGCGAGATCGTGCAGATCCAGGACGCGCGCACCGAGCACGAAGAGGCGGTGTACACCAACATCGCCTTCATGCAGGCCGTGCACGCCCGCAGCTACTCCTCGGTCTTCTCCACCCTCGCCACCACTCCGGAGATCGACGACGCCTACGAGTGGGCCGTGGGCAACGACGTCCTCCAGCAGCGCTGCAAGGCGGTCCTCCGGCACTACAACGGCGACGACCCCCTCAAGCGGAAGGTCGCCTCCACTCTCCTCTCTTCGCTGCTCCTGTACGCGGGCTTCTACCTCCCGCTGCACTTCTCCACGCACGCCCTGCTCACCAACACGGCCGACATGATCCGCCTGATCCTGCGCGACAAGGCGGTGCACGGCTACTACTCGGGCTACAAGTACCAGCGCGGCCTCGAGCGGCGTTCCGCCGCCGAGCAGGAGGCGATGCACGCCTTCACCCACGAGCTGCTGGAGGAGCTGTACGAGCTGGAGCTGCGCTACTCCGGTGAGCTGTACGAACCGCTCGGCCTGATGGACGACGTGGCCGTGTTCGTCCGCTACAACGCCGACAAGGCGCTGATGAACCTCGGTTACCCGGCCCGCTTCGGCGCCGCCGAGACCAAGGTGAACCCGGAGATCCTGGCCGCGCTGTCCCCGGGCGCGGACGAGAACCACGACTTCTTCTCCGGTTCCGGCTCGTCCTACGTCATGGGCAAGGCCGAGGACACGGCCGACGACGACTGGGACTTCTGATGCCCGAGTCCGCACCACCCGTGCCGCCCGCACCCGGGGCGACGCCCGCGTACAGCCCCTGTGTGCGGCTCAAGCACGGCGAGATCTTCCTCAAGGGACGCAACCGGCACCGCTTCACCGAGCGGCTGCACGACAACCTGCGGATCGCCCTGCGCGGCATCGGCGGGTCGACATGGATCAAGGACACCCAGAACGTCACCGTCCTGGGCGGCGAGGTGCCGCTCGACGCCCTCGTGGAACGGGCCCGGCGGGTCGTCGGCTTCGCCTCGGTCGAGCCGGCGATCCGGGTCCCCAGCACGCTCGACGACGTGACGCGCGCCGGAGTCGACGCGCTGCGGGGACTGCTCGCGGACCGGCCGGTGCGGAGCTTCGCCGTGCGGTCCCGGCGCCGCGACAAACAGTTCCCGTTGACCTCGTCCCAGGTGGACGTCCACGTCGGCGCCCGCGTGAAGGAGGCGTTGCCGCAGCTGACGGTGGACCTCAAGCGGCCCGAGGTGCTGCTGTCGGTCGAGATCGACCGCAAGGAGACGTATCTGTCCTGGACGCGTCTGCCCGGCCTGTCGGGGCTCCCCGTCGGGTCGAGCGGCCGGGCCCTGGTCCTGCTGTCCGGTGGCTACGACTCCCCCGTCGCCGCCCACCGGGCCATGCGCCGGGGCCTGTCCTGCGACTTCGTGCACTTCAACGGCGCCCCGTACACGAACCCTTCGTCCGTCTACAAGGCGTACGCCCTGGCGCGTGAGCTGAACCGCTTTCAGCCCCCGGGCCGACTGCACGTCATCGCGCTCGGCAAGGCGCAGAAGCAACTCGCCGTCGCGGGCGCGGGCCGCCTCCAGGTGGTGGCGCAGCGCCGCCTGATGGTGCGCACCGCCTCGGCGCTTGCGGCGCGCACCAGGGCCGAGGCCCTGGTCACGGGCGACAGCCTCGGGCAGGTCGCGAGCCAGACGCTGGCGAACATGGCGGCGGTGGACGAGGCGGCTTCGCTGCCCGTGCTGCGTCCGCTCGTGGGCTGGGACAAGCAGGAGATCATCGACGAGGCGCACGCCATCGGCACGGCCGGCATCTCGGTGCTCCCCGACGAGGACTGCTGCCAGTTGCTCGCGCCGCCGCGGGTCAGCACGCGGGCGGGGCTGCCGCAGCTGCGGGCCGTCGAGAGGCGGCTCGATCTCGACGAGGTGGTGGCGGTCCTCCTGGACCATGTGCAGGTGATGGTTCCGGGCGACGGCGCGGAGCAGTCCGTGTCCGGGCCGAGCTGCGCGACTCCGGTGCCGGTGTCGTCGTAGCCGAGGCCGCCGTCGGCCCCCGGGCTGTCCGGCACGTCCGCGGTGGCCGTGTCGGACGGCCCGCTGTCCGTCAGCAGGATCCGGGCGCCGTGAGGGTGTCCGCCAGGAAGTTTCCGAAAGGTACGGGATGAGTTTCCGGCTCGCTGCGTACGCCGTGTGCGTCGAGGACGGCCGGGTGCTTCTCGCCCGGCACGTGTCGCCGAGCGGCGTGTCCACCTGGACCCTCCCGGGCGGCAGGGTCGAGCACGCGGAGGATCCGTTCGACGCGGTGATCCGGGAAGTGGCCGAAGAGACGGGCTGCGACGCGGTGGTCGAACGCCTCCTGGGCGTGGACTCGCGGCTGATCCCTGCGGCGGACCGCGCGCCCGGCCTGCCCGACCACCAGAACGTCGGCGTCTTCTACCGCTGCCGCATCACCGGCGGCCGCCTCCGCCCCGAGCCGAACGGCGAGATCGCCGAGTCACGCTGGACCCCGATCCCCGACGTCGCCCGCCTCCGGCGGTCGTCACTGGTCGACATCGGCCTCGGCCTGGCACGGACGGAGCCGCCGACCGGGCATGTGGCGCCTGTCACGGTCGGGGGTCTCATCCAGCACTGACCTCCGGCGGAATTCGTTTGGCGTGGCGTCACCGGATGCCTACTGTGGCGCCGTGAAAACCCAGGTGATCGTTCTCAACGGTGGTTCCAGCTCGGGCAAGTCCGGGATCGTGCGGTGTCTGCAGGCCCTCCTGCCGGAGCCGTGGCTGGCCTTCGGGGTCGACACGTTCGTCGACGCGTTGCCCGCGGCGATGCGGGCGTCGGACGCGGGGATCGCGTTCGGCCCGGACGGCGAAGTCGTCGTCGGGCCGGAGTTCCGGGCTCTGGAGGGGGCCTGGATCGCGGGGCTCGCCGCGATGGCCGGCGCGGGGGCGCGGATCATCGTCGACGAGGTGTTCCTCAGCGGTGCCGAGTCGCAGCGGCGGTGGCGGGAGGCGCTGGGCGAGCTGCCGGTGCTGTGGGTCGGTGTGCGGTGCGACGGCGCGATCGCCGCGGACCGTGAGGTCGCGCGCGGGGACCGCGTCGTCGGGATGGCCGCGTCGCAGGCCGACGTGGTCCACCGGGGCATGGTGTACGACGTGGAGGTGGACACCGGGCACGCCGAGTCGATGGCGTGCGCGCGGGCCATCGCGGCGCGGGTCAGGTAGGCGCGGGTTCGCTTCGGGTGGGCGCGTGCTGTGGTCGGGCGGGCGCGTGCTGTGGCCGAGTGGGCGCCGGGGGCCCCGGGGTGTCGTGGCGGCGGAAGGCCGCGCGGTACGTGCTCGGCCGCTGGCCCGTGTGGCGGGTGAAGACCTGGGCGAAGGCGCCGGGGTTGCGGTACCCGACGTCGGCGGCGACGCTCGCGACGGTGCGGTCGGTCGTCTCCAGGAGGTGTCGGGCCCGGCGTACCCGCGCGGTGTGCAGATAGGACAGAGGGGTCTCGCCGGCCTCGTCGCCGAAGCGCCGGAGCAGGGTCCTGGTGCTGACGCCGAACTCCTTGGCCAGGGCGGCCAGGTCGTAGCGCTCCCCCAGGTTCTGGTCGAGCCACCGCTTCACGCCGAGGGAGAAGCGTCGGCCCACGGCGGGCAGGAGCCCCACGTCCACGTACGCGGACTGGGTGGCCCGGGCGTCGTCGAGCAGAGCGATGCGCGCCGTGCCGCGGGCCACGCGGGGGCCGTCGTGCTCGCGGACGAAGCGGAGCGCGAAGTCGTACATCGCGCTGAAGGCCGCGGTGGTCGTCACGCCGCGGTCGGTCACCACCAACTGCTCGGAGCGGACGGCCACATCGGCGTAGCGCCGCGCGAACCGGTCCGCGTACAGCCATGAGGTCGTCGCCGCACGCCCCGCGAGCAGCCCGGCCTCGGCGAGGAGGAAGGCGCCGACGCAGATCGACACGACCGCGGTCCCTGCGGCGGCCTGCCCGCGGATGGCCGCGACTTCGGGCTTCAGGTCCGCGAGGGCGGTGTCCAGGTCGAGCGCCGGTGAGATCTCGAAGCCCGGGACGATCAGCACGTCCGCGGGGCGCATCGCCGAGACGTCGACGCCCGTGCCGCCGGACACGGTCACCCACCGGCGGGGCGAGACGACCGACGTCTCGTACGACGGCTCCCCCGCTCCGCGCGCGGCGGCCACATGCCCGGCCATGGTGAGGAGGTCGAGGACACCGAACACCTCCGACCCGAAACAGCCGGGGTAGGCCAGCACACTCACGCGCAGCGGAACCATGCGGCGACTGCCTCCCACGTTTCGGTCCTTCGGCCGTTCGCCCGACGCGGCCATGGGCCGGCCACGGCCCGTGGCGAGATCACCGTGAAGCATGGCGATCTCGCCGCTTCTCGCCTCGGGCAGCATCTCGCCATCCTGGGCCTCATGACAACCGTGCGAGGGCAGCGCGACGACCTCCTTGGGGACTTCTCCCGGAGGACCGTCGGCGTCGATGACATCAGCAGGACCGTGTACGTCTGCGGGTCGGGACCGGCCGTCGTCCTGATGCCGGAGATGCCGGGCATCAGCCCCGACCTCGCGCGGTTCGCCCGCTGGCTGCGCGACGCGGGCTTCTCCGTCTACATGCCGTCCCTGTTCGGCGCCGACGGCGCCTACCCGCTCGTCGACGCGGGCGAGGCCGTCGTGCGCCGCGCCTGTGTCAGCGCCGAGTTCCGGGCGTTCGCCGGTGGCGGGACCAGCCCCGTCGTCTCGTGGCTGCGCGGTCTCGCCCGCCTCGCGCACGCCGAGCGCGGCGGGCCCGGTGTCGGCGCCGTGGGCCTGTGCTTCACCGGCAACTTCGCCCTCACCATGGCCCTGGAACCGGCGGTCGTCGCACCGGTGGTGAACCATCCGTCGCTGCCGCTCGACGACCCCGGCGGCCTGGAGATCGGCGCCGAGGACGCCGCAGCCGTGGCCGAACGCGTCGAGCGCGACGGCCTGAAGGTCCTCGCGTACCGCTTCAGCAACGACAAGTGGTGCACCGGCCAGCGCTTCGCGGCGTACCGTGCGCTGCTCGGCGACGCGTTCGACGGCCGTGTGCTGCCCGACGAGGCGGCGAACACCGACCCTCCGCCCTTCTTCCGCGACAGCGTCGGCTGCGCCCACAGCGTCGTCACCGCCCATCTGGTCGACGAGGAGGGCCACCCGACCGTACGGGCCCGCGACGAGATCATCGCGTTCCTCGCCGAACGGCTCGGGACACGGGGCGACCCGGACGCCCGCCTCTGGGGCGATCCCGTGGCCCGCTGAGTCTGACTCGACAGGGGCTCCCTAGGCGCCAGGAGGGGCGGACCGCTCCCGGTTCCCCCCTCCACCCACCCCCGTACGCCCCCGTTTGCCGTCCGTTTAAGCTTCTGTCGCTGGTCAGCACCCTTCCGCTGGCCAGCTGGTGACGGGGGGAAGAGCGCCGATGAATCATCCGGCCGAGGTGTTCAAGCCGTTGCAGGCGGACGATCCACCGCTGGTGGGCGGCTACCGTCTCGCGGCCCGGCTGGGCGCGGGCGGCATGGGACGGGTCTATCTGTCGCACACGCGGGGCGGCCGCGCGGTGGCGATCAAGGTGGTGCGGCCCGAGCTCGCCGACAACCCGGAGTTCCGGCGGCGGTTCCGCCGGGAGGTGGAGGCCGCCCGGCGGGTCCGTGGCGCGTACACCGCCGAGCTGATCGACGCCGACGCGGACGGCGTGCCGCCCTGGCTGGCCACGCTGTACGTGCCCGGGCCCTCGCTCGCGGACGCCGTGGCGCGGCGCGGTCCGCTGCCGGTGTCCGCAGTGCTGTGGCTGGTGGCGGGGGTGGCCGAGGCGCTCCAGGCCATCCACGGCGCGGGAATCGTGCACCGGGACCTGAAGCCGTCGAACGTGTTGCTCGCCGCCGACGGGCCGCGTGTCATCGACTTCGGCATCTCGCTGGCCTCCGACATCACCTCGCACACGGTCACGGGCTCCGCCGTCGGCACGCCCCAGTTCATGGCTCCGGAGCAGGCGTCCGGGGGCGAGGTCACGGCGGCGACCGACGTCTTCGCGCTCGGGCAGACGGCGGCGTTCGCAGCGCTCGGAGAGCCGCTGTACGGAGACGGACCTTCCGTCAGCGTGCTGTACCGGATCGTGCACTCCGAGCCCGACCTGTCCCTGCTGCCCGCGCAGTTGCGCCCGCTGATCGCCCGGTGCCTGGTCGCCGATCCCGCGCGGCGGGCCACGCCTGCGGAGATCGTCCACTGGTGCCGGCAGCGGCTCGGCCAGGACCCGGGCCCCGGGCCGGAGATCTGGCGGGAGGTCATGGGACCGGAGGTGAGGATTCCGGCGCCGGTTCCCGACCCCACTCCGGTGTTCACGACGCCGCTGGTCGCGGAGACCCGGCCGCAGGGGCCGGACGACCGGAGGGTGCGCAGGAGACGTGCCACGCTGGTCACCGCCGCGGCCATGACAGCGGGGGCGCTGGTGCTCGGCGGCGTGACGTGGACGGTCGTGGAGGCGAGGGACGGGTCCCGGGACCGCAAGGCCGCCGGGTCGTCGACGGCCGAGGCAGGGGCGTCCGGCCGGTCGGACGGGTCCTTGTCGCGGTCGGGCTCCGGGGCGGAGTCGGGCGGGTCGGGGTCGGGCGGGTCGGAGTCGGGGGCCGACGGGGGCAAGCCGGAGGGGAAGGGGTCCTCGTCGGACAAGCCCGAGCCGCCGCGGGGCATCCCGTACCCGCTCCAGTGGCTCGACGAGAAGAACTCGCTGGGCATCAAGGAGCCGGTCAGGCGCAAGGACCGCAAGGGCGACATCCGTTTCGTCTGCGACGACACCAACTGCTCGATCGAGAGCGACACCAGCTTCATCACCATGCTGTACAGCAAGCCGGGCGCCACCCAGGAGTCCTGCCGCATCGCCCTCAGCGGCGCGGACAGCCACCGCCTCCCCCTGGCCGCCGTGGCGGCGGGCAGCGAGATCTGCGTCAAGCACCCCTCCGGGGACATCGCGCTGCTGGTGGTCCAGGTGAAGTCGACGGCGCTGCCGAAGAGCGGGATCAGCTTCCTGACCGCCGACATGACGGTGTGGCGGGCGTAGTGGCGTCACACCAAGCGCCCCCCGACCCCACCGTGGAGTGATTCATGAGTGACCGTCACACGCCCGCGCGACCGGACCGGGCCCCGGCGCCGCCACCCGCCGCGCCCCCGTTCGACCCCGACCTTGGCCCCGTCCTCGACGCCTTGGGCAGGGCGTCATGGGAGTCGATCACCCCGGACAATCTGCCGGCCCGGCAGGAGCGGGACGCCACGGCCCGGCCGCGGCCGACGGTCGAGGACCTGCGCGCCGACGGCCGGTTCGAGGTGACGGAGCTGAGTGTGCCGGGGCCGCCGGGCGCGCCGGACGTCACGCTGGTGAGCGCGCGACCGGCGGGGTCCGTCGGGCCGCTGCCCCTCCTCTACTACATGCACGGCGGCGCCATGGTGATGGGCAACGCGTGGTCCGTGCTGCCGCGGATCCTCGACGAGTGGGTGCTCCCGCTGAACCTGGCCGTCATCTCGGTCGAGTACCGCCTCGCGCCGCGCGCGCAGTACCCGGCGCCGCTGGAGGACTGCTACGCCGGGCTCGTCTGGGCGACGGAGCACGCGGCCGACCTCGGCGTCGACGCGGACCGCGTCGTCATCGGCGGCAAGAGCGCGGGCGGCGGGCTCGCCGCGGCACTCGCCCTCCTGTCCCGCGACCGGGGCGGCCCCGGAGCCCTCGGGCAACTGCTCCTGTGCCCGATGCTCGACGACCGCGACACCACGTTCTCCTGCCGCCAGATGACGGGCACCGGCCTGTGGGACCTCACCTCGAACGCGACCGCGTGGAAGGCGCTCCTCGGGAGCCGCTACGGCGCCGCGGACCTGCCGCCGTACGCCGCCCCCGCCCGCGCCACCGACCTCTCCGGCCTGCCCCCGGCGTACATCGACGTCGGCTCGGCGGAGATGTTCCGGGACCAGGACATGGCGTACGCGAACGCGATCTGGCAAGCCGGTGGCCAGGCCGAACTGCATGTGTGGTCCGGTGCGTACCACGGCTTCGACGGCATCGCGCCGCGTGCAGCCGTCACGCGGGACGCACGTGACGCCCGCACGCGCTGGCTGCGACGCCTCCTGACACAGTCCGGCTACGTGCCCGGCCAGGTCCGGAGGCCCGTGTAGCCCATGCCGTCGGCGAAGTCGTCCCGCTGGGCGAACTCTCGGCGACGCCGAGCACACGACACGCCGCGCCCGCACCGATGAGTGTCTGCGCCCCGAAGGGTCTGAGGAGTGGGACGATCGCGTCTCCCGTCGAGGTCGGCGCGGCGCCCTGGCCGCGGAGATGCCGAATCGGCCGTCGAGGCCGAAGAGAGTGTGGTGTGCAATGAAGCTGGTCGTGCAGGAGTTCCTGTCGCTCGACGGGGTTTCGCAGGGGCCGGGGGCTCCGGACGAGGACACCAGTGACGGGTTCACGCGGGGTGGTTGGTTCGTGCCGCACATGGACGAGGAGTTCGTGGACCTTGCCGGGACGTGGCTCGCCGAGGCGGACGCGCTGCTCTTCGGCCGTCGTACGTACGAGAACTTCGCGCGGGACTGGCCGACGATGACCGACCATCCCTTCGCGCCCGTCATGAACGGCCTGCCGAAGTACGTGGCCGCGCACAGCCCGACCAAGGCGGACTGGGACCCGACCACCGTTCTGTCCGGGGAGATCCCCGCCCAGGTCGCCGAGCTGAAGCGGCAACCGGGGCGGGAACTTCAGATTCACGGCAGTGCGCTGCTGGCCCAGTCCCTGCTTGCCGCGGGTCTTGTCGACACGTTGCGGCTCGTCATCGCGCCGGTCGTGGTGGGCAAGGGCCGACGGCTGTTCCCGGACGGCGGCGCGCCGGCCGGGCTGCGGCTCGTCGACCACCGGACGACGCCGGGCGGCCTCTCCGTGCACACCTTCGACGCGGTGGGGCTTCCGGAGTACGGGCACTACGGAGCCGGGGCGTAGACCCCTTGGGGCGGGCGGGACGGGGTCAGTTGCCGGACGTCCAGCCGATCGTGATCTCGGGATAGTCGGCGTCCGGTGCGTCCAGGGACGGTGAGGTCGCGGTGCGGCCGCGCAGCCAGTGGTCGAAGAACGCGCGGACGTACGCACCCGTGACCGCCTGCGAGCGGCGTCCCTCGGCCGTGCCGAAGAACCTGGCGTGGCGTTCGGCGGTCCATGCCTGGTCGAGCCGGAGCCCGACGCCGAGGGCGGCGAGGTCGTTGAAGCTGTAGTGGCGGGCGCCGGCGAGGACCATGCGGCGGCCCCAGGCCGTGTGGTGGGCCATGAAGTCGGTCCAGGTCGGCAGCTCCATCGGCTCGGTGAAGAGCAGGAAGGGTTGCCCCAGTCCCGTCTTCACCGCGTCCGTCTGGAGCGCGCCGTCCAGGCAGGCGCCCGCTGTGAAGCGCGGGTCGGTGCGCAGCGCTTCGGCGGCCGCGGAGCCGCCGAGGGAGTGGCCGAACACGCCGAAGCCGGTGTGGTGCGGCGCCCGTGAGAACTCCGCGGGCAGCCGCGTCGCGCGCTGTCCGGTCAGGACGTCGAGCACGAAGCTCAGGTCGGCGGCACGGACGTCGGAGTACTTGCGCAGGAGTGCCTGGTCGCCGGTGGCGGGGTTCTGCGGGATGATCCGGCCGTCGGGGAACTGAGTGGGGCCGTCGTAGGTGTGGTTGACGCCGATGACCACGTAGCCGTGGCTCGCCAGGTCCTGGGCGAAGGCCGTGCCGGTGGCGGCGGGGTCCTGGCGGCCCGGGCCGAAGAACACCACGGGTGCGCGGTGCAGGCGCGGGTGCGCCGGGGCGTCCTGCCAGGCCCCGGTGCGCACCGACCCCAGGGAGCCCTCGGGGAGTTCGAAGCGCCGCTCGACGACCGGTTCGAGGCCGGGCGTGAGGTACCGGGCGCGTTCGAGACCGCGGTGCCCGGCGGCCGCGTACCAGACCTGGATCATCAGCTCGCGCGGTGTCGGGGTGGGCGCGAAGGGGTCCGCACGGCGGTCGTCGACCAGGTGGAAGGTGCGGGTGCCGACCGGGTGCGGGCCGGTGGCCGCGGGCAGGGGGACGGACGTGTCGGTCGGGGCCGCGAAGGCCGCTCCCGCTCCGAGCCCACCGGCGAGCGCCGCCGTCACCCCCGTCACCGATGCGCGGAGTATCGAGCGGCGCGAGGGCTTTCCAGCGGGCCCGGCGGGCACGGAGCCGTCCGGTGCGGAGCCGCCCTGCGCGGAGCCGTCGGCCGAAGGCCCGTCGGACGGAGGCTGGTTCGTCATGGAGAGGTCTCCTTGGTAGCGCCCGTGCGCGGGTCGGCCGCGCGGAAGGGCTGGGACCAACATCATCTCCCGGGCCCCGCGCCCCCTCAGAGGCCGATCGCCCCGTCGATGCGCTCCCGCAGCGGGTCGGCGTGGCCGCTCCGATCCCACCTCGCTTGCGCCGCTCCACAATCCGACGTATCGAGCGGCGGGGACGGCAGGGCTAGGCAGTGGCGGGCAGCAGAACCGAGGAATCCGGTTCCAGCTGGGTGGCGAAGCCGCCGACGACGGTGAGCCGGTCCAGGTCGACGACGGCGACCCGGTTGTTGCCGAGCTGGGAGACGTACGCGCGTGGCTCGGTGGGGTGGAACGACACGGCGGCCGGGGTTCCGTCGAGCTGGAGGGAGCGGATCGGTCGCAGGTCCGTGCTGAACACGGTCAGCGTGTTGGCGGCGATGTCCGTCGCCAGCAGCCGTTCGTCGTCGACGGTGTAGACCCGCAGGGGGTCGCCGCCCACCGTGCGGCTGCGGCGCACCTTCATGGTGCGCGCGTCCACGGCGACCAGGGACCCGCTCTTGCGGGCGCCGACGAACAGGGTCTTCTCGTCCCGGCTCAGGCAGCTGCTCTCGGGCAGCTGGCCGGGGGTCACCAGGAGTGGGGGGACGGCGGCGTCGTGCGGGCGTACGAGGCTCACCGTGTGCGACAACAGACCGGTGACGTAGGCGCGTTCACCGTCGCGGGTGAGCGAGAAGAGGTGGGTCTTCACGCCGTGCGTGGGCACCGCCCTGGTCGGGGCCGTGTCGGTGGCCGGGGTGTCGAAGCCGAGCAGGACGGCCTTCTCCTCGCTCAGGGCGTACAGCCGGTCGCGGTCGTCGATGCCCATGCCGTGGATCCGGTTGAACGGCCGGGTGTCGATGGTCCGGGCCAGGGTGCGCTCGGCCAAGTCGACGACCAGGACGGCCGCTCCGCCCTCACCGACGGTGGAGGCCATGCGGACGCCGTAGTGCCCGACGTAGGCGAAGCGACGGCGAGAGTCGACGACCATCTCGTGCGGGTAGTCGGGCAGTTGGACGCTGTGCAGGCGCCGCCCCGAGGCGACGTCGTAGAAGCTCACCGCGTGGCTGCTCTTCTCCACGACCGCGAGGACGTCGCCGTCCCGCGCCCGGGTGGCGCTCGCGGCGGGCGCGGCGAGCCCGGTCGCCAACGTCCCGGCCCCCGCGGCCTTGATCACCGTACGACGCGTCACCACAGTCCTCACCTCGACCTCTCGTCCTGGTCCCGCACCCCTGCGCCTCCCTACGCTGCCCCCCCACCGTGCCCTTCTTACCCTGACGCCCCACCCTGACCCTCCCGCCCCGGCTTCTCCCCCTGCCCGCCCCACCCGCCGTCAGACCGCCGACCTCTCCCCGGCCGCGCGGCGCCGCAGCGACGGCGTGGTGAGCGACGGCGGCGTCCACGCGCCGTCCGGAGGATAGACGTCGGTTCCGGGCGGCACGATCGCGTCGATCCGGTCGAGGGCGGCGTCGTCCAGGGCCACGGAGGCGCCTTTGAGCGTGGCGCGCAGGTGCTCCATCGTGCGCGGTCCGATGATCACCGAGGTGACGGCGGGATGCGCGAGCGGGAAGGCGATCGCCAACTCCGGCAGCGTGCAGCCCACTTCGTCGGCCACGGCCACAAGGTGCTCGACGGCGTCGAGCTTCGCGGCGGTGCGCGGCGCCGACGGGTCGAAGCGGTCGGGGTTCAGGGTGGGGCGTCCGCTGCTCAGGTCGAGCGCCCGGCCCTTGCGGTAGCGGCCGGTCAGGAAGCCCGAGGCCAGCGGGCTCCAGGTCAGCACCCCCATGCCGAGCCGTCGCGCCACGGGCAGGACCTGCTTCTCGATCCCTCGGGCGAGGATCGAGTAGGGCGGCTGCTCGGTGCGGAACCGCTGAAGGCCCCGGCGGTCGGCGACGTGGTACGCCTCGACGATCTCGTCCGCCGGGAACGTCGAGCAGCCGAACGCCCTGATCTTGCCCTGGCGTACGAGGTCGGTCAGCGCGGAGAGCGTCTCCTCGATGTCGGTCGTGTGGTCCGGCCGGTGCACCTGGTACAGGTCGATCCAGTCCGTGCCGAGGCGCCGCAGGCTGTTCTCCACCTCCCGGACGATCCAACGCCGGGAGTTTCCGCCCTGGTTGGGCCCCTGCCCCATCGGGAAGTGCACCTTGGTCGCGAGGACGATGTCGTCGCGGCGGCCCTTGAGAGCCTTGCCGACGATCGTCTCCGACTCCCCGGCCGAGTACATGTCGGCGGTGTCGACGAAGTTGATGCCCTCGTCCAGCGCGGCGTGGATGATCCGGGCGCAGTCGTCGTGGTCGGTGTTGCCGACGGCGCCGAACATCATCGTGCCGAGGCAGTAGGGGCTGACCTGGATCCCGGTACCGCCCAGTACGCGGTGGCGCATGCGACTCTCCTTGGCCTCGTGGTCCTCGATGTCCCCGCGCCCCTCGGCCTTCATGGCCCCCGTGGTCCTCGCGAGTGCCGTGACTCTACGAGCTGGAGTGCGCTCCAGGGCAAGGGCGTACGTCGGCGGACGACGGCAGGCCGGCGAGCCGGGGACGCCCGCACGGCGTGGCCGCGGCTCAGGAGATGATCGCGCCATGAGCGAGATCATCCTGATGTCCGATCCGAAGGTCACCTCGACTCCCGTGCGGGAGTGCGGCGAGCCGCTGGTGGATGTGCGGGGCGAGGCCGCCCTGCTGGTCGACGACCGCCTCAAGGACCCGGCCGACGCCTTCGCGTATCTGCGACAAGGCGTCGTCGACCGGCTCCTCGAGGCCCAGACGCTGCTCCCCGACGAGCTGCGGCTGCTGTTCGTCGAGGGCTACCGGCCGCTGTCGTTGCAGCGCGAGTACTTCGATGAGTACGCCGACGAGTTGCGGGCGCTCCACCCGGACTGGCCGCCCGAGCGGATCCACACGGCGGCGAGCCGCTACGTCTCCCCGCCCGCCATCGCGCCGCACAGCGCGGGCGCCGCCGTCGACCTGACGCTGGCCGACGCCGACGGGCACGAACGGGACCTGGGCACCCCGATGAACGCCTCCCCGGAGGAGAGCGTGGGCGCCTGCTACACGGAAGCCGGCAACATCAGCGCCGAGGCACGCGAGAACCGCCGGATCCTCGGGGCCGCGCTGAGCGCCGCGGGCCTGGTGAACTACCCCACCGAGTGGTGGCACTGGTCCCTCGGCGACCGCTACTGGGCCCTGGCCACTGGCGCCGAGCACGCCTACTACGGGCCGCGGGACCTGTCCGGCGCATCGGCGTCGCCGGAGCACGGGCAGCGATGCGCTGATCGCAGGCAGCACAGCGCTAGTTGAGCCGGTCGAGGGCCGCGACGACCTGCCGGCCGCCGTCCTCACGCGCGAGGGCGGCGGCGAGGGCGCGGGCGCGGGTCCGCAGGGCGGAGCTGTGGACGGCGGTGGTGATGGCGTCGGCGAGGCGCGGCGCGGTCAGGCGCTGGTAGCGCAGGGGGCGCGGCGCCACGCCGAGGGTGTGGAGGCGGGCCGCCCAGAAGTGCTGGTCGAGCTGGACGGGCACGGGGACGGCGGGTGTTCCGCAGCGCAGTCCCGCCGCCGTCGTGCCCGCGCCCGCGTGGTGGATCACGGCGGCGGTCCTGGGGAACAGCCAGGCGTGCGGCACCTCCGACACGGTGATCAGGTCGTCGTTCTCGGCGTGCAGGCCGCTCCATCCGGCCTGGATGATCCCACGTACCCGGGCGCGGCGCAGGGCGTCGGCGAGCAGGGTGCTCAGCCGCTCGGCGTCGGCGGTGACGAAGCTGCCGAACCCCGCGAAGACCGGCGGCGGGCCCGCGTCGAGGAAGTCCGCGAGCCGCGCGTCGGGCCGCCAGTCGGGCGGGGTGTGCGGCCACCAGTAGCCGCACACCTCGTGCCCCGCGGGCCAGTCCCCCGGCCGGGGTACGACCGTCGGGCTGTAGCCGTGCAGGACGGTGCGCCCGCGGGGCAGACCCAGCGGTCCGCCGAACCTCCGCCGCGGCAGGCCGAGTTCACGCCGCAGCGCGCCGACGGAGGGCGCGAAGATCCGGTCCGTCGCGGCCCACAGGGCCAGCGCGGCCAGGCGGTTGCCGTGGGATCCGAACGAGCGCGCCCCGGTCATCATCGGCGGAAAGGCGCCGGTGGGGTGGATCGGCTGGAGGTACGCACCGACGCTCGGCACCCGCAGCGCCTCGCCGAGCGCCGCGCACATCGGGTCGGTGACCGTCGAACTCAGGATGACGTCGGCGCCCTCGCGGACGGCGTCCGCGACGCCGACGGTCAGCCGGGGCATGAACGCCCGTGCCATGTGCGTGATGCGCGCCAGCTCCACGGGCGGGCTTGCCGCCTTCGCCAGGCCCTGGCCGACCTGGGAGGCCAGCTCCTGCCGCGGGTCGACGGGCAGGGGCCGAAAGCCCAGGCCGTGGACCGTCACCGCCCCTTCGAAGCGCTCATGCGTGGCGAGGACGACCTCGTGGCCCGCGGCACGCAGCCGCACGCCGAGCCCGGTGTACGGGGCGACATCGCCCCAGCTCCCTGCTGTCACGATCAGTACGCGCACGACGGCAGGATGTCAGAGACACATGGTCCTGGTCAGGACGCCTCACGCGGGTGGCCGCGAGTCGTCGTCGCCCCCGGTCCGCGGCGGCAGCCGGAAGCCGACCTCAGCGCCGCCCCCGGCCGCCTCGGCGGCGAAGACCGTGCCGTGCTCCGCCTCGACGAGATCGTGGACGATCGCAAGGCCCAGCCCGGATCCGGGCGTGGCCTGGGTGCCGGGCCCCCGGTAGAAGCGGTCGAAGACGGCCTGCCGCTCGGCCGGCGGGATGCCGGGGCCCTGGTCGCGGACGGACAGTTGGCATCCGTCGACGTGCACGGTGATGGGGGTGTCCGGCGGGCTGAACTTGACGGCGTTGTTCAGGAGGTTGTCGACGCAGCGCTGCAGGGCGCGGGTCCGGGCGTGCACCGGGGTGGGCCGGGCGGTCGTGACGGTGATGGCTCGCCCGGTGCGCCGGCTGTGGCGGCCGGCGCTGTCCTCGGCCAGGGTGGGCAGGTCGACGCTCGTCGGCTCGTCCTCGGTGTAGCGGTCGGTGGCGAGTTCGACCAGTTCACGGACGAGGTCGTCCAGGGCGACCGCCTCGGTGACCAGGGTGGCGAGGATCTTCTCCTCGTCCTTGGGGTCGAGCCGGCCCCGGGCGCGCTGCAGGAGTTCGGCACTGCCGCGCACCGACGTGAGGGGGGTGCGCAGTTCGTGGCTGGCGTTGTGGACGAGTTCCTGCTCCTTGGCACGCGAGCGGCGCAGCGCGCTCAGCATGGTGTCGAAGCTGTGGGTGAGCTGGCCGATCTCGTCCTTGCCCGCGGGCGGCAGCGGCGTGGACAGGTCCTGGGTGCCGGTGATGCGCCGGGTCGTGCGGACCAGGCGGCGCACCGGACGCAGGATCCGGCCGACGGCGAGCCAGCCCAGCAGGGCCGACAGGCCGGTGGCGGCGGCCGTGGTGAGGGAGATGCGCCACAGGAAGTCGCGTTCGAGGCGCACGGCGTCGCGGTAGCTCTGGCCGACCATGACCGCGCCGCCGTCCGGCAGGGGCCGTGTGAGGATCCCGTACTCGGTGCCGGAGACCACGACGTCCTGGCGGCTGCCGCCCTCGCCCGTGCGGGCCACGCGGCGGTCACCGGCCGAGACGGGCAGCTCCGCACGCCCCGGAGCCAGCGGCCGCACGGCGCCCTTCGGGGACAGGACCTGCTCGATCATGTCGTCCCGCTCGGGCGGGGTGCGGTCGGCGGCGAGGAGGGTGACGACCGTGTCGGTGCGGTCCTCCAGGCCGCGTTCGAGTTCGTCGGCGACGACGTCGCTGACGTTGCGGAAGGACGCGAAGGCGGTGACGGCGATGGCGAGCGCGGCGGCCGCGACGACCAGCACGGTGATCTTGGTGCGCAGCATCACGCGGGCCTGATGGTGTAGCCGACGTTGCGCACGGTGTGGATCAGGCGCTCGCCGCCGCCCTGTTCGGTCTTGCGGCGCAGATAGCCGATGTACACGTCGAGGGAGCGCGACGAGCTGTCGAGGTCGTAGCCCCAGATGCGCTCGTAGATCTGGGTGCGGGTGAGGACGGCTCCCTGGTGCCGGAGGAGCAGTTCCAGTACGTCGAACTCGGTCTTGGTGAGGTCCAGGGACTCGGAACCGCGTTCGGCCCGCCGTGCGGTGGGGTCGAGGGTGAGGTCGGCGGCCCGCAGGAGGCGCGTGTCCGCGGGCGGGTCGGTGCGGCGCAGCAAGGCGCGTATGCGGGCCAGGAGTTCCTCGGTCGCGAAGGGCTTCGCCAGGTAGTCGTCGGCACCGGCGTCCAGGCCCGCGACGCGGTCGCCGATCTGGTGGCGGGCGGTGAGCACGAGGATGGGCAGGCGCTCGCCGCGCCTGCGGAGCATCCGGCACAGTTCGAGGCCGTCGAGGCCCGGCATGACCACGTCCACCATGGCGAGGTCCGGCCGCCGCTCCTCCAGGACGCTCAGGGCGCTGAACCCGTCGGCGGCCACGAGGACGTGGTAGCCCTCGAACCTCAGGAGCTGCTCCAGGGTGCTGCGCACCCCCGGGTCGTCCTCGACGACCAGCACGGTGCGGTGGGACTCGACAGCGTTCGTCATGGGGACATCTTCGCTGGTGGTGGGCGTGGTCACGGCGGTGGCCCCGTCAGCGGCGCACGGGGGCGACGGCGATCGGCGGGAGGCCCTTCAGACAGGAGGTGTCGCCGGAAGTGCCCGTCCGGATGAAGCGTGCGGTGACTCCTGTGACGCAGCCGCTCTGTTCGAGGTCGGGCACGTGCCCGACGTTGCGGACCGAGTGGAACTCGCTGTTCGTGAACTGCCGTGCGGCGATGCGGCCGTTGGCGTCGGGAGTGTTGGCGTCGAGGTCGCCGGAGATCACGAGGACCGGTACGTCGGGCATCTCGGGGTGCGTGGGCTGCGGGCTCGCGGTGTTCTTCCTCGGCCAGCCGACGCACACGTCACCGCCGTCCGTCGGGCCCTCGGTGAACCCCTTGGCGCTGAACGCCCCGTACTCTCCGGGCCTGGTCGCCGCGAGCGCGGCACGGTACTGGCGCCACCGCTCGGCCTGCGACGCCTTCGTGGACCACGCCCTGCGGTAGTCGTTGCAGACCACCGCCACGTACGGTGCCTGGTCCTCCTTGCCGACCGCCGACGCCTCGTCCTTGATCAGGCGCCGCAGCGGCGCGGGGTCGTCGTGGACGAAGCGGTCCAGGGCGTGCGGCATGCTCCCGAGCAGCGACGCCTCGCCCGGCACCGCTCCCGCTCCGCTGCTGGCGGCCTCGAAGAGCAGATTGGCGAGTTGCCCCTCGGTGAAGCGCAGCTTGCGCTGGGCACCGGACGCCTTGAACGGCACGTCCATGGGCCGCTCGCGCAGCCGCGCCGCCGTGGTGCGCAGGTCCCGCACGGCCTTCTTGCCGTCGCAGGCCGCGGGGACGGAGCGGTCGCAGATCCGTTGCAGGGCCAGCGACACGGCCTGCGCGCTGGGGCGGACGAGCGGGTCGAACCCGAGAGGGTACGCCCCGGACAGCACGATGGACCGCACGTGTTCGCGGTGCCGGCTCGCGTACACCGGCATCAGGTACGTGCCGTAGGAGAGCCCGTACAGCGTCAGCTTCTGCACGCCGAGCCGGGCCCGGACGGCGTCGATGTCGTCGGCGGTGGCCGCCGTGGTGTACCCCTCGGCCTTGGGGCCGAGGTTCCGGGCGCAGCGCGTGACGGCGTCGCGCTGCTGCTGCCGCGTGCCGTAGCGGTACTCGACGTCGGTCACCCCGCACGGGATGCGCTCGGACCTGCCGGTGCCGCGCGGGTCGACGAGCAGCACGTCGTGGTCCTTCAGGACCTTGTTGAGCCCCGTCGCGAACTCGGGGGCCCGGTCGACGGCGACCTCGCCGGGTCCGCCCGGGTTCACGGCCACGGTGCCCTTGGCGGCGCCGGGGCCCCGGTGCCGTACGACCGCGTAACTCACGTCGACCGTGCCGAGCTTCGGCTTCCCGGCGACGAGGGGGCGGGTGATCGTTCCGCAGTCCACCCGGTGGTCGTCCACGGTGGGGCACCACGTGGGGCCGCTGCCTCGCTCGGTCGTCGGCGCGGCCACCGCCGGGGGTGTCGCCGAGGCCAGCACGGCCATCATGCTCACAGCCAGCACCGTCCGCCGCACCGCGTTCTGGTAGGTCATCGTTGCTCCTCTCCTGTGGGCACCAAGGTGGCCGGGCCACTTCAGAGGAACGGCAAAGCAATGACAAGAACAGGTAAGAACGCGCGGGTGAGCGGACGCGCTCGCACACGGCTCGACGGCGTACGGGCGCGTGGGACGTCGGCGCCCGCACGCGCTACTTCGCGGCCCACTCCCCCAGGTTGTTCGCCGCGCCGTCCCCCGCCTGCCGCAGGGCGTCCGGGGAACCCACGAGCTCGCCCGGCAGATATCCGGACCGCACGCGCAGCTCCCACCCGTGCGCCTGGACCGCGAGGGCGGCGAGGACCAGGGGGCCGAGCGGCAGCAGGGTCCTCGGGGCGGGGTCGGCGCCGACGCTCTCCCGGTGCTCGGTGAGCCGGGCCGCGAGGGCGTCCTCGAAGGCGTCCTGGTCGTCGTCGAGGAGGACGCGCAGGAGACGGTGGTCCGGTGCGAGCGCCCCGGCTCCGTCCAACTGCCGGGCGGCATCGGCGCGCTCGTCGGCGTCCGGTTTGCACAGCGGCACCGTGGGCCAGTCGCGCGGGAGGTGCCCCTGTGCCCGGGTCAGATAGCCGCACAGCGCGCCCATCGCGGCGAGGTCCGCCGGATCCGACCTCGAAGGCAGCGTCGAGTACGGCACCCCGTCACGGATCGCGGGCGCGTAGTCGCTGCTCAACAGCAGCCCGATCACCCGCTGCCAGTCCCACACGAGGCCGCTGACCACGCACACGGCGAAGGTGTCGAGCCACGTCCGGGCCGAGGGGCCCTCTCCGGTCCCGCTGCCGTACGCGACGACGTCGCCGAACCCGATGTCGTCGCTGGTGAGTTCCTCGTCGATGAGCGGAAGAACGATCTCCTGGTCCCCGCCGGGGAAACAGCCGACGCTCAACTCCCCCAGGAAGCACTCGGCGGCGGTCCGCAGCGCCGTACGCGCGGTCTCGTCGAGCGCGCCGCCCGCCACGGTGCGGGCCGCGACGTGATCGAGGAGTTCGTCCCCCGTCTCGCGCATCTTCCTGGGCGCCGGATCGTCGTACCGCATCCAGCGCCACCGCTCCCGGGTGCGCCCGGTGATGTCGTCGACAGCCCGGGAGAGGTGCTCCTCCCCCACCTCGTGGCGTGTCACGTCCCGCACGGCTTCCGTCCCCTCCCATGACCTTCAATTCGGACGCGGCACGCTACCAGCGGGCTCTGACACCGCCCCGGTCCGCCGACGGAGGACCGGTCCCCGGCTTCTGAACAGCCCTACAGGGGGCGGACGGTGAGCATCTGCTGTGCGGTGCCGACCGGGCCGTCGAGGTCGTGCAGGACGGTGCTGGTGATGCCCTGCCCGGTGGGGCCGAAGGCGACGGTGGTGTCGAGGCCGGTCCAGCGGCCTCGGGGCTGCCGGTGCAGATGGATGGTCAGGTCGACGTTGGGGTACATCCAGGCGGTGGGCGGCTGGCGCACGGCGATGCCGTTGGCGGTGTCGACGAGCGCGAGGTAGGACGCGAGCGGGCTGATGGTCTGTCCGGCGACGAGGTCGAGGTCCGTGGAGATCCAGGCGGTGGTGCGTCCCGGCTGCGGGGGCGCCAGGGGGCGGACGTCCACGGAGGCGATGTATCCGCCGGGCCACACGGAGCTCATCTCCCAGGGCGTGAGCGCGTCGGGCGGAGTCAGCCGGTCACCGGTGCCGCCCTCGACGGCGGTCGTGTCGAGGGCGGCGAGCAGCCAGGCCCGGCCCCGGACGACGGGGCGGCCACCGATGAGGACGACGGCTTCGACGAGTTCGATGGTGCGGCCGGGCCGGACGGTCTCGACGCGGATCTCGCACTCGTCGAGGGCGGGGCGCCCGAGGATGTCGAAGCTGATCCGCGACAGCAGGAGGTCGTTGCCCGGGCGGTCGGCCAGGTGGCGGTCGATGGCGTGCACGATGAGGCCGCCGAGCGGGCTGAAGTGCTGCTCGTCCGCGCTCCAGGCACCACTGGCGTGGGCGGTGGGCTTGTAGCGGTGCGCGTCGACGGGCTCGTAGTAGCTGCCGGTGTTCAACGGTGCTGACCTCTCGTCGTGACGGATCGAGGCCGTACAGATCGGGGGCTGTACGGATCAGGGCGCAAATACGTGCAGGATACAAAAGGGTGCCGGGGTGTGGTCGTTGAGCGGGGCGCGGGCGCTCCCCGCGGGGACCGGCCTGCCCGTGGGCCGTCCGCGACGCCACGGCCACGGGGCGCGCCCCCGGCCTGCCGCACGGCGCGAAGACCCGTCTCCGTAGGCTGGCTCCATGCCGACCGAGCACAGCTCCACGACCGCCTTCCGCCACGTACGGGAGTGCTCCGACGTGTACGACGTCCTGGAGCAGATCCGCCTGCGGCCCGGCATGTGGCTGCCGGGCGGCTCGCTGCGGCACCTGCACTCGCTCCTCATCGGCTACGGCGCGGCACTCGCCGTACACGCCCCGTGCGAGCCCTTCGCCTTCTGGCCGGAGACGGACTTCACCGACTGGCTCCACGAGCACTACGGCACCGACAGCTCCCTCACCTGGGCCGCGGAGATCGAACGCCGCACACCGGCCGGCTCCACACCCCTCGACGAGTTCTTCCGGCTCCTGGACGCCTTCAAGGACGATCCGGCGCGGCAACCCACGCCGGACGACGTGAGGGCGCGGCGCCCCGACATCCCGTACATGAGCGGCACGTTCGTCACTCTCTTCTGGCGCCGCGAGCTCCTCGACCAGGCCACCCAGCGCCTCGAGGGCCACGGCTTCCGCGTCGTCCGGATCGCGGCGAGCGGCTGGACGACCGCGCAGGACATGCACCAAGGCCTGGCCACGGCCCTGCGGTTCCCCTCCCACTACGGCCGCAACCTGGCCGCGCTCAACGACTGCCTCGGCGACGTGGCCCTCTCCTGGACGTTCGACGACTCCCCCGCGGGCGCCGGACTCGTCCTGTCCTTCACCGGCTACGACCGCTTCGACGCCGCGTGCCCCGAGGTCGCCCACAGCGTGCTCGACCTCATCGCCGTCCTCGCCCGCCGTGCGGCGGTGGGGCGGCGCCGCTTCTTCGCCCTGGTCCAGAGCGACGACCCCGACATCCGGTTCGAACCGGTCGGGGCGATGCCCGTCCTGTGGAACGGCGACGAGTGGCTCGATTCCCTCCGCCGTTGAAGGCCCGGCCCCACCCCGAACAGCCGGACGGAACCCCCTAGTTGTCCCGCAGCCTGACCAGCGCGCGACCTGACTCCGGGTCACGCTCGAACACCACGTACCGGCTGAGGACGGCGAGGGCGACGATGCAGCCGCTCATCTCCAACCCCTCCTCCACAAGCGTCCCGAGCATGAGCACAAGGCTGTGCCCGTTCTCCAGCGCCCAGCCGTTGAACGCCTCCGTCAGCAGTGCCCCGCCCAGATACACCCCGAGTGCGGCGAGGATCCCGTTCCGCAGGTCACGTGGGAGCTTCCGCGCCCACAGCACGGCGATCACCGTGCCCGTCACCGCGAGCAGCGCGCCGGGCAGCACCCAGGCGTGCGTGGGCAGCGACCCCCCGGCCCACTCCTTCCACGACTTGCCGACCTCGCCGAGGCGTTCGTGCAGCGACACCGACTCGTCGATGCTGAGCAGCGCGGTCGCGGCGGCCAGGCCCAGCCAGGACAGCCGCCCGGGGCGCGCGTCGGGTCCGCTGAGCAGCGCGGCCATCAGGGCCACGCCCGTCACGGCCAGGATCAGCGTGCTGTTCCACCACGTGGCCAAGTTGGCCTCGACGTCGACGTTCACCAGCTTGCGGATGGTCGGTATGGAGTCGTACCGGTTGTAGGCACGCGTCCCGAGGTCGGCGAGGAGTATCGCCGCGGTAGCGCCCGCGGCGAACCACAGGACGCGGCGGGCCGGGGGTCTCGCGCCCTTGTCCGCACGTTGGTCAGGAATTTGAAGATCGGTCATGCGTACGGAGGCTAGCCGCTTGATCAGCGGACGAAGCGGCCGGGGCGCCTCGCACGATGCCCTTTCGGACACATCCCGTACGACCGCGCGTACGCGGTGAACTCGACCCGGACAGCGCCTCGGTGGCCCAGAGGTCGTCCTGGTGGCCAGGACACGGCCGCCGCGTCGCCGTCGGCGCTCGCCGCCGCCCACGCGCAGGGGGTCGACGGGCGCGCTGCCGGCCGACCTGCCGAGGAGGGTCAGCCGCCGCGGCTGCCGGCCGACTTGCCGAAGTGGGTCAGCCGCCGCGGCGCACCCGGGCCGCCTTACGGGCCTCGGCGAGCTTGCGGGCCTCGCCGGACTTGCCGGACTTGCGGCCGCTCTTGCCTCCGGTGCCGCCGGTGCCGCGGGAGGCGTCCTTGCTGGTGCCGAGGCCGCGGAAGGGGAGGTTGGTGTTCTTGGGCCGGGGTGCGGCGGGCCCGCCGTCGAGCGGGGTGCCGGAGGGGGCCTTGGCGCCGGTGATCCGGCTCAGCGCGGCCTCGCCCGAGCGGACCTTCGTGGTCGTGGCCTCGATGCCCGCCTCGGCCATCAGCTTGCTCATGTCGCGGCGCTGGCCCGAGAGGACCAGGGTGACGACGCTGCCGCGCTCCCCGGCCCGGGCGGTGCGGCCCGCGCGGTGCACGTAGTCCTTGGGGTCGGTGGGCGGGTCGACGTTGACGACGAGGTCGAGGTCGTCGATGTGCAGCCCGCGCGCTGCGACGTTGGTCGCCACGAGGACGGTGATCTGGCCGTTCTTGAACTGTGCGAGGGTGCGGGTGCGCTGCGGCTGGGACTTGCCGCTGTGCAGGGCCGCCGCGTGCACGCCGCTGGCCCGCAGGTGCCGGGTGAGCTGGTCGACGCCGTGCTTGGTGTCGAGGAACAGCAGGACGCGGCCGTCGCGGGCGGCGATCTCCGTGGTGACGGCGTACCGGTCGGGGCCGTGCACGACCAGGACGTGGTGGTCCATCGTCGTGACCGCGCCCGCGGCCGGGTCGACCGAGTGCACGGTGGGGTCGTGCAGGTAGCTGCGGACCAGGTGGTCGACGTCGCGGTCCAGCGTGGCCGAGAACAGCATGCGCTGGCCGTCGGGGTGCACCTGGTCGAGCGCCTCGGTGACCTGCGGCAGGAAGCCCATGTCGCACATCTGGTCGGCCTCGTCGAGGACGGTGATCCGCACGCGGCCCAGGCGGCAGGCCTTGCGCTCGATGAGGTCGTGCAGGCGGCCCGGGGTGGCGACGACGACCTCGGCCCCCTCACGCAGCGCGGCCGCCTGCCGGCCGATCGACATGCCGCCGACGACCGTGGCCATCCGCAGCCGCAGCGCCTCCGCGTACGGCGCGAGCGCCTCGGTGACCTGCTGAGCCAGCTCGCGCGTCGGCACCAAGACCAGCGCGAGCGGCTGCTTGGCGTCTGCGCGCCGCCCGGCCGTCCGCACGAGCAGGGGCAGGCCGAAGGCGAGCGTCTTGCCCGACCCGGTGCGCCCGCGCCCCAGGACGTCACGGCCCGCGAGGGCGTTCGGCAGCGCGGCCGCCTGGATGGGGAAGGGCTCGGTCACGCCGAGCTCGCTGAGCGTGCGCTGCACCGCGGGGGGCAGGTCGAGGTCGGTGAAGGAGGTCACCGGGGGTGCGGCGGCCTCCGGCCCAACGAGGTCGCCCTGCGGGGCGTCGGGGCGGTCCTGGTGGTCGGCGCGGTCCTGGTGGTCCGAGTCGTTCATGACGAGCCTTCCGTATGAGGGACGTACCGAGGAAGGCCCGGCAGGGATCAGGGGGCGATGAGTGGCGACCACCGGCAGAGGCAGCGGCCCGGCCTGGCGTAAGTCGCCAGCCTTCACCACCGTACAAACGGTTGAGGATAACACAAAGTGACTGGTCGGCCCGGCCGTGTGGCACGCCCCCGCACGCCCGGAGACCAAGCCCTCACCAGGGTCTCCGGGCCGTTCTCGCTCAGTCCCCCGTGCCGCGCCGAGTCACCGCCCACAGGACCAGAGCGGTCGCACTGATCGCGGCCCCCAGAAGGCAGACAGCTCCCCACCCGGCAGCCGCATAGACAGCCGTCGAGCCGACCGCCCCCGTCGCGCTGCCGACGGAGTAGAAGACCATGTAGCCGCCGATCAGGCGGCCTCCGGCGTCGGGGCGGAGGCCGTAGATCAGGCTCTGGTTGGTGACGTGGACGGCCTGGACGGCGAGGTCGAGGACGATCGCGCCGATGGCCAGGGCCCACAGGGACTGGCGGGTGAAGGCCAGGGGGAGCCAGGAGACGACGAGGAGGGCCAGGGCCACGCCGGTGGTGCGCTGGGCGAAGCCGCGGTCGTGCAGGCGGCCGGCCGGGGCGGCGGCGAGGGCGCCCGCCGCGCCGACGAGCCCGAAGGCCCCGATCGCGGTGTGCGTGAGGGACCGGGGAGGCTCGCTCAGCGGCAGGGCGACGCAGCTCCACAGGGTGCTGAAGGCGGCGAAGACGAGGAGGGCGAGCAGGGCGCGGTCACGGAACACGCGTTCCCGGGTGAACAGGGTGATCGTCGAGGCGAGGAGCCGGCCGTAGGTGAGCTCGGGGCGGGGCGTGGTCCGGCGCGGCAGCTCGTGGTGGAGGGCCAGGGTGAGGACGAGGGTGAGCACCGCCGACGCGAGGTAGACCGCCCGCCAGCTCGCGAGGTCGGCGAGGAGCCCGGAGGCGGTGCGGGCGAGCAGGATGCCGATGACCACGCCGCTGGTCACCAGGCCCACGACGCGCCCGCGCTGGGCCGGTCCGGCGAGGGACGCGGCGAAGACCACCAGGGACTGGGTCACGACCGCGAGGAAGCCCATCAGGGTCATGCCGATCAGGAGGACGGAGGCCGTCCCCGAGAGGCCGACAGCGGTCAGCGCCAGGGCCAGCAGGACGAGTTGGACGGTGATGAGGCGCTTGCGATCGACCAGGTCACCCAGCGGCACCATGAAGAACAGCCCCAGGCCGTAGCCGATCTGCGTCAGCGTCACGATGGCTCCGACGGCGCCCTCGCTGATCCCGAAGTCCTGGCTCAGGGTGGCCAGGAGCGGCTGGGCGAAGTAGACGTTGGCGACCGCCACCGCCCCGGCGAGGGCCAGAAGCAGGGTGGTGCGGCGGGACAGCGCGGGCGCTCGCCCGGGCGCCTCGGCTGCCCGGGGCGTTTCGTCACAGATGGTCACGGGATCCCTTTCGGTCTGTGGTTGCATCTTGCTACCAGATGGGAAACGTAGCCCTCGCTGGTAGCATGTTGCAACCATGAACGTCGGACGGAGGCTGCCGTGGTCAGACGGACCCGCTTGGACGAGAGCGACTGCCCGGTCGCCCGGTCGGTCGACGCGATCGGCGACTGGTGGTCACTGCTGATCGTGCGGGACGCGTTCGACGGCAGCCGCCGCTTCGGGGAGTTCCAGCGCAGCCTGGGCGTGGCGAAGAACATCCTGTCGACCCGCCTGCGCGGCCTCGTCGCGGGCGGCATCCTCGACGTCGTACCGGCATCCGACGGCAGCGCGTACCACGAGTACGTCCTCACCCCCAAGGGGAAGGACCTCTTCCCCGTCATCGTGGCGCTGCGGCAGTGGGGCGAAGGCCACTTCTTCGAGTCCGGCGAACCGCACTCGGAGCTGGTGGACCGCCGCAGCGGGCGCCCGTTGCGCGCTCTTGAGACCTATGCGGCCGACGGGCGTCGGCTCGGACCTGAGGACACTGTGGTGAAGAAGGTGGACGGGGTGGCGCCTTGAACGGCGTGGGGTGCCAACGGGAGCGCGGCGGCGGCGTGTTCCCGCAACGACGCCGCGTGCCCCTGTCGGCGGCGCTAACGTTCCAATAGGCCGACCAAGGGCGGCGGACCGGGGGCAAGTGATGCTGGAACAGGCGTTGGTGGTGCTGGCGGAGGCGGGCGGCACCGCGGTCGTGCAGGCCGCCGGGACCGACACGTGGACGGGTCTGCGGCAGGCCGTGGCACGCTGGTTCGGCCGCGGGAACAGCGAGCGCGAGCAGGCGGAGCTCGAGCGCCTCGACCGGACGGCGGGTGAGCTGGAGGTCGCGGGCACGACCGTGGCCGAGCGGGTGCGTATCCGGCAGGAAGCGGCATGGCAGGCGCGCATCGAGTCCCTCCTGGAGAACCTCGACGCCGCTGAACGCGCCCGGGCCGCAGCGGACTTGCGCGCCCTGCTGACCCGGCACACAGGCCAGGGGTCGGCCTCTTCGGGTCCCGGCGGACTGGCCGTCAGCGGCTCGATGGACATACGCACGGACGGGGGTTCGGTCGGGGTCGGAGTCCTGAACGGGGACGTTCACATCGACCGCCCTCAGGTGCCGGATCCGTCCCAGGGCTGAACGGACCGGCGACCCTCTGGCCACTCCACATCGGCACCATGCCCAAGAAGCTCGCGCACTTCCAGACCACCGCCGCCGCGGAACGATTCACACAGGCGGTGGCAGCAGGAGCCGAAACGGCGCCGTTCCAGGTCCTGACCGGCATGGGCGGCGTCGGCAAGACACAGCTCGCCGCCCACCAGGCCCGTGTCCTGCGGGACGCCGGGCAGCTGGATCTGCTGGTGTGGGTCACCGCGGCCACCCGCACCGACGTGGTCGACGCCTACGCCCATGCCGCGTCCCAGGTCCTCGGCTGTGACCAGGGTGCCCCGGATCGGTCCGCCGCCTCGTTCCTCGCCTGGCTGGAACCGAAGCCCGGGGCGGACCGGTGCCGCTGGATGATCGTGCTGGACGACCTGGCCGATCCGGCCGACCTGCGCCAACTGTGGCCCCCGACGAGCCCCCACGGCCGTACGGTGCTGACCACCCGCCGCAGGGACGCGGCCCTTGCGGGCGCGGACTGGCGTCACGTGCCGGTGGACCTGTTCACCACCGCCGAAGCCGTCACCTACCTCACCGCCACGCTGGCCGCACACGACCGACACGACCGCCCCGACGAACTCGCCGCCCTGGCGGAAGACGTCGACCACCTGCCGCTCGCCCTGTCCCAGAGCGCCGCCTACCTGATCGACTCCGGTCTGGACTGCGCCTCCTACCGCACCCTGCTGGCCGACCACACCGTGGCTCTCGACGCGAGCCTGCCCGACCGGCTCCGCGACGACCAGACCACCCCGGTCACCTCCGCATGGTCGGTGTGTCTCGACCGGGCCGACCAGCTCCGCCCCGTCGGCCTGGCCCGCCGCATGCTGCGACTGATCGCGATGCTCGACCCCAACGGAATCCCGGAAGCCGTGCTGACCGGCGAAGCGGCTCGTCAGCATCTCGCCGCCCACACCGCCGACCGCAGCCGACTCGCGTCGAGCCCCTTCCGCTCCCGGTCGCCGCGGCGCGACGTCTCCGAGCAGCAAGCCCGGGAAGCCCTGCGTGCCCTGCACCGGCTCGGCCTCATCGACCACGACCCCGAGAACCCCCACGAAACCGTTCGCGTACACCGCCTCGTACAGCGAGCCGTGCGGGAGACCCGCACCGCCCACCGACGTGACCTCCTCGCACGCACCGCCGCCGACGCTCTCATGGCGTCCTGGTCCCGGAGCTACTTCGACACCGCGCTGTCCCGGACTCTGCGTGCCAACACCGCGGCGCTCACCGCTCACGCCGAACACGCACTCCACAAAGACAGCACGCACCGGGTTCTGTTCGAGGCCGGTCACAGCCTGGCGGCGAGCGGACAAGACGCCGCCGCAGTCGACCACTTCCGTCATCTCGCCTCGGCCGCCCACAATCGCTTCGACAGGCTCGACGCCCAGCAGGACCTCGCTTGGCAGCTCGGCTGGACGGTGGACCCCGCGACGGCCGTGGCGACCCTGAAGAAGGTGCGCCGCTCCAGGGTCTGGGTCTGCGGCCTGACAGAACCCGAGACACTCGGATCCTGGCACTCTCTCGCCGTTCTCCGCGGGCGCGCGGGAGACGTCGCCGGAGCTGTGAAGTCGCTCAAGCGGGTCCTCCGGCTCAAGAGGTGGATCCTGGGAAGCAGCCACCCCCAAACCCTGGACACTCGCCATGAGTTCGCCTGGTGGACCGGCAAGGCGGGAGACCCCGCCGCCGCGGTGGCCATGTTCACCACCCTCGTGACCGACCGCGAAAGAGTGCAGGGCATCGACAGCTACGACGCCCTCGCATCGCGGTACGCGCTCGCCTGGTGGACCGGCAAGGCAGGAGATCCCGCCACTGCGGTGGCCGCCCTCAGGGAACTGCTCGGTCGATTCGAGCGCATCGCCGACTCCGACCACCCGGACCTCCTCGACCTCCGCCACGGCCTGGCCCGGTGGCGGGGCGAGGCCGGGGACACCGCCGGGGCCGCGGAGGCCCTCGCCTCGGTGGCCCGTGACCAGGAACGTGTCCTCGGCCCCGAGGCCGACGACACGCGCAGGACTCTGCGCGCACTCGCCCGGTGGCGCGGCGAGGCCGGGCTCACGGACACCCGGGCACCGACCGAACCCTGATCGAGGCCGAGGCACCACCAGGCCCGACTCGTACGCCGCCACCACCGCCTGAGTACGGTCGCGCAGGCCGAGCTTGGTGCGGACCACACTCCGCACCCTGCCCAGCACATGGTGGCTCCTGGCCGGACTCCTCTACGCCTTCCCGCTCCTTGTCGGCATGGTCCACGACGACGCGTGGCACCAACGCCTGGAGCGGCTGTCCCCGGCATCCGCGGGCCTGGCGGTCCAGGCCACCAAGGACCTGGACCAGCTGCCCGTCGGACCGTGGCAGGGCCTCGTGGTCCTCGCCGGATACGCGGCGGGCGGTCTGGTTCTCGGCGGGGTGCTGCTCAAGGGGAGGGACGTCTGAGCGTATGCGTGGAGCTACTGACTTCCGGGATACCCGGGCCCGTTGAAGGAGGACGTGTTGTCGGGACGCGAAGGATATGCGGGGCGGGTGAGTTCCACGAAGGTGACGTCCAGGATGCGCTTCCGGGTCTCCTCCGCCACGGCGAGCAGCTCAGCGATCTCGACGAGTCGTGGATCGGAATCTGGAGTCTCCGGATGTCGTGCCACATCGATCACTTGGTACGTGGCCTTGGTGAGCGCGGCATAGGTCGGAAGGTCGTCGAGCTCCGCGTCATCTCGTGCGGCCATGCCTGCCCCGGAGGGAATCAGCGCGTGTGTGGTGATGGCCTCGGCGATCGCTTCGTACAGGCCGCTCCGATAGCCCTCGGTGGCGGCGATGAAGTGCTCCAGGTCGATCTCCGCCCCCTTCGCGAGATCGTTGCGCGCCCGTGCGACGGTGAGGAGCAAGTTGCCGCTGTCGGTTCGGATCTTCCCCACGATTCGGTTCCGTTCCTCGATCCTCCTGTTCGTCTCCTCCCACCTGCGCATCTCGACCGCTTCCCTGGCCGCGGCTTCAACTCCGTTCTGATGGGCGGCCTTGCCCACCCACGCGACGCCGATGGCGGCTCCCGCGGCGAGGACCGAGGGGAAGGCGACGGCGAACCAAGCCGCACCACTCATCACGTCTCCCCCTTCGGCTGCCGCGGACCGGAACGCGCGACGGGCGCCTCTCCTCCGCATACCCGTCCAGAGGCCGACTGCCCCGCCGCTCAGCCCGTCTCCTGGCCGAGTACCGCGTCGATCTCCACCTCGACGAGCCAAGCGGGGTCGATGAAGCGGGAGACCTCGACGACCGTGCAGGCGGGACGGATCGCGGCGAACCGCTCGCCGTGCGCGCGAGCGGCCTCCTTCCACTGCGTCACGTCCGTCAGCAAGAGGCGCGTGCGCACCACGTCGTCGAGCGACGCCCCCGCTTCGCGCAGCGCCCGCTCGGCGATGTCCAGGCACCGCACAGTCTGGGCGTAGACGTCACCGGGTCCGACGGTGGAGCCGTCGTCCCCGATCGGGGCCGTTCCCGCGACGACGACGTACGGTCCCGAGCGCACCGCGCGGGAGAAGCCGATCTGCGGCTCCAACGGCGAACCTGAGCTGACGATCCGGCGCACATGTTCCATCGCGTCATCGTGTCAGACCGGCGCCGGGCGGCCGGGCGGGGGGCGGACGGCGCTCAGCGGGTGAGGGTGGCGGGCGGGGTCGTCCCGCAGAATTCCGCGAGGAGTACGTACGCGGCCGCGTCGCTGTCGCCCGCCCGGTCGGTGTTGAAGTTGACCACCAGGCGGTGGCGTCCGTCGCGGGTGGTGTACGCCATGGACTGCGCACCGGGCAGGAAGCCGGTGTGCCCCCAGACCACCTTTCCGCAGGGCAGCTTGGCGCGGAAGATTCCGAGGCCGTCGTCCTGGCCGTCGCCGAAGTCGGGTGAGGGGACGGTGGTCGTCATCTTCTGGAGCTGGGCCTCGGGGAGCAGTTCTCCGCGCATCAGGGCGGTGAGGAAGCGGTCGAGGTCGCCTGTGCTGGAGATGATCTCTCCGGCGGCCCAGCCCCAGGAAGGGTTGAACTCGGTGATGTCGTGGACGGTGTGCTGCGGGTCGTCGGGGAACGTGGTGTACATCCGCCCGCTCGGCGCGGGAATCCGGACGCCGGTGCCGGGCAGGCTGGTGGCGTGCAGCCCAAGCGGCTCGAAGATCCGCCGCTCGGCCTCGGCGGCGTAGCTGCGGCCCGTGGCCCGTTCGACGACCATCGCGGCGAGGACGTACTCGGTGGTGGTGTAGTTCCAGCCGGACCCGGGCGCGAACGTGGGCTTGTGGCGCATGGCGAGTGCCACGAGCTGTTCGGGCTGCCAGGTGTCGTAGCGGTGGGCCAGGAAGACCTTGCCTCCGAGGTGCAGGTCGGGGTCCTCGGTGTAGTCGTAGATGCCGCTGGTGTGGTTGAGGAGCTGGCGGAGGCTGACCTTGCGGCCGTCGTGGCCGTGGCCGCGGACCAGGCCCGGCAGCCAGTCCTCCACGGTGTCCGACATGCTCAGCCTGCCCTCGGCCTCCAGTTGGAGCAGGACCGTGGCGATGAACACCTTGGAGATGCTGCCCGCCCGGAACCGGTCGGCCGACAGCGGTGGACGCCCCGTGCGCAGGTCGGCGACGCCCGCGCCCCCGTGCCACGCGCCCCGGGCATCGTGCGCCCGCACCAGGACGCCGGGCACTCCCGCCTTCACCGCGGCGTCCATCGCGGCCCGGGTCGCCTCATGCCCCCGGGCCGACGGGTGCTCCGCCTCGGCCGCCGCGGACGGGGCGCTCAGCCCGGCCGCGGCGACCATCGCGGCCGCCGCGACCAGGGTGGTCAATGTGGTCCGTACCGTACGCAGCGTCATGCGAACCTCCCTCTCATCGGCAGGGACCCGTGCTTCCTGGGAAACGGTTGGCTCCGGGGCAGGGCGCGAGGAAGGCAACCCGTTCGGATCGGGGCCGCCCGCGGCCTCACTGTGCGCCTCCGCGCCCCCTCGCCCGGCGTGGCCTGAGGGCGGGACCTCGTCCGGCTCATCGAAGCGACTCGGCCGAGAGCCGCGCGGTGTCGTGCGTGGCGGTGAGGGCGTCGAGCATGGTGGTGAACTTGGCCTGGGTCTCGGCGAGTTCGGAAGCCGGGTCGGACTGCGCGACGATCCCGGCGCCCGCGTAGAGCCGCAGATGGGTGGCATCGAGGCGGCCGCAGCGCAGAGCGATCACCCAGTGGCCGTCGCCCGCTCGGTCCATCCACCCGACGAGCCCGGTGTAGTAGTCGCGCGGCACGGGCTCGAGACGGCGGATCAGGCTACGGGCGTACGTCGTGGGGGTGCCGCAGACGGCCGGGGTCGGGTGGAGCAGCGCCGCCAGGGTCAGGGCGTCGGGGGGCGGATGGTGCAGGCGGGCCCGGATGACGGTACCGAGGTGCCACAGGCGGGTGGTGGCGTGGAGGGTCGGCGTCGGCGGAACCTCCAGGCGGCTGCAGAGCGGGGCGAGGCGGGCGCGCAGCGCGTCGACGACGAGCCGGTGCTCGTGGCGGTCCTTGGCCGAGCCGAGCAGGGAGCGGGCGGCTGCCCGGTCGCGCCCGGGGTCGCGATGACGTGCGGCGGTGCCGGCGAGGGGGTGCAGGACCACGGTGTCACCCCGGCGCGTGAGCAGCGTCTCCGGTGTGGCGCCGATGAGCACGTCGGGACCCGCGCCGCCCGGGTGGCCGGGCAGGGTCGCCGCGAAGAGATGGGCCCGGCGGTCCTGTGCGGCGAGGCGGAACAGGAGGGCGGGCGCGGCGTCGAGGGGCGGTGCGCCGACGGGGATGCGCAGCGTGCGGGCGAGGACCACCTTGGCCAACGGCCCGTCGGCCGTTGCCCTGCGGGCGGCCTCGACGAGCGCGGCGTAGACGTCCGGCGGCGGTTCGGGGACGCCGGGCCCCGCGTCCGGGAGGTGCGGGAGCCCGGGGCGCGTCGGGCTGCCGTGGCGCGGCTCGTTCCCGCTGTCCGTGGGGTGGCCGCTGTGGCGGGGCCACCGCTCGGGCCGGGCGAGGCAGAGGTGGGCGGGGGTGTCCTCGTCGAAGGGGACGAGTCCGGCGACGATCGTCCCGTCGGGGTGGCCGGCCAGGTGCCGCGCCGCGGTGCGGGCGAGGCGGGTGAACTGGCCGGGGCCCGGCGTGGTGGGCAGCGGCGTGCCGTCGTGTGCGGTGAGTGTGCGCCCCGGGGTCGACAGGAGCCAGCGGGTGGTGGCCCGCCCGGGGGTGGTGGGGGGCCAGGTGGAGTGGTCGGACACGGCGGCTCCTGGCTGGGCGGTCAGGCGCGCAGGGCGGCGCCGCCGTCGACGTACAGGCTGTGGAGTGTGATGTGGCGGGCCTGGTCGGAGGCGAGGAACAGCACGGCGTCGGCCACGTCGGCGGGGGCGGCGACGCGTCCCAGCGGGATGCCGGTGCGGAAGGCTGCCGGGTCCCCGTCGACGACCGCGCGGAAGTCGGGGCCTTCGGTGAGCTCGCGGAGCATCGCGGTGTCCGTCGAGCCGGGGCACACCACGTTGCAGCGCACGCCGCGCGGGGCGACCTCCACACCGAGGCCGAGGGTGAAGGCGTGGGCGGCGGCCTTGGACGCGGCGTAGGCGGCAAGGCCCGCCCGGGGCACCCCGACAGCGTTCGAGGCGACGGTCACGATGGAGCCGCGGCCGCGGCGCGTCATGCGCTCGGCGGCGGCACCCGCCCAGACGAAGACGCCCGTCGCGTTGGCGTGGAGCAGCGCGTGCCAGTCCTGGTCCGTGCAGTCGGCCGCGGGTCCGTGGCGCAGGACGCCCGCCGCGCTCACGAGCAGCCCGACGGGTCCGAGGGAGCGCTCGGTCTCGTCGAGGAGTTCACTGGCGGCGTGCCGGTCCGCGACGTCCGCCGTCCTTTCGCGGACCAGGGGGCGCAGTTCCGCCGGGACGCGCTCGCGCAGACGGCCGGGGGCGGCACGGTCGACGGCGACCACCTGGGCCCCCGCCCGCGCCAACGCGAGCACGATCGCTGAACCGATGCCTCCGGCCGCGCCGGTCACCACCGCGGTGAGGCCGTCGATGCCGTGCAGCCGCACTTCCAACCTCCGCCGTCGCGGCGCTCACCGGGGGTGTCGCCGACTGCTTGCCGTGCCTTCGCCCAGGCAAGCACACCGCCCGGAGTGCGGCATTCCGGGCAAGCGTGCCGAGCCCGCGTTCCGCGTACGCGTGCAGGGAGCGCCGCCCGCGGAGCCCGGTGCACGGCGGATTCAGCCCGCGTCACCCGAAGAGCCGACGCCCGCGCGCACCTCGGCCCAGGCCGCCCTAGCGTCGGCAACCGGGCCGTGTGGGGCCCGGACACGGCGCCTCGCGCCGACAGCCAGGAGCGCCCCGCCGCGCGGAGCCGACTCTCACGGACGGCTTCGAGGATCCTCCCCGCACACCGCCCCTCCACCGACCGAGACCGTCGCACTGGCGCGCCTCGCCCTGTCCCGAAGGAAGACCACATGATCCAGCTGTCCGAGACCCTGGCCCTGCACTCCGTCGAGGAGGCCCTCAGCCCCGAGGAGCTGCGACAGCTCCGCAAGATCGCCGACAACGAACCGCGGCCCGACTCCTCCGTCACCCCGGCCCCCGCTCTGGCCCGCGACATCCTCGACGCGGCCCTCGAGCGCGCCCTGCCCTCGATCCAGCGCCACATGCCCTCCGTCCGGCGGGCCGCCTCCTGGATGTACGTGGAGCTGCGCGCCGGCCTGCACGTGGCCACGCACGTCGACGGCATACCCGACCCCGCCGCCCCGCTGCGACGCCTGGCCAGGATCGCCGTCACGCTGGAACAGGCGGACGCGGGCGGCGACTTCTACGTCGAGACCACCAGCAGCCCCCGCCTGTGGACCGGGGCCGTGGCGGGGGAACGCGAGGGCTTCGCCCCCGGCACCCCGCTCACCCACGCGCTGCCCCACACGCACGAGCACAACCACGAGGCGAGCTGGCTCGCGCGCACCCCGCGCACCCGCTGGACCACCGACGCCGCCCCCGGGGTCTTCCTCGCCTACGGCGCCCAGATCCTGCACGGTGTCACGCCCGTCCGCTCCGGCACCCTGCGCAAGTTCGTCGCCGACCTGGTCGACGCGACCGACTGACCCCGGCGCGCGGGCTTCCGTCCCCGTCGACGCGGAATCAGTCCCAGCTGACGCGGAATCAATCCCAGCTGACGCGGAAGTCCAGGGGCAGTGCGTGCAGCGCGCTCAGCTCGGCGGCCAGCTCCGGCGCCGCGCGTTCGAGCTTCTCGCCGTCCACCAGCGGCGCCGAGCTGTAGATCTTGCGCAGGGAGAACCGCCACCCGAGGTGATCGCCTGGCTCGCCCTCGGGGCCGACGTTGTCCCAGGAGGTGTGCAGGCGGACTTCCGCGCGGATCAGGGCGACCAGTGCTGCGGCCGTCCCTGCGTCCGTGGACACCGTGTGGTCGTGGAGGTCGAGGCGGCTCAGGAGTACGGCCGGATCGGTGTCGAGGCGGCCCGCGGAGCGCCCGCTGCGCACGTAGGAGTCGAGGTGGTCGAGGTTCAGGAGGCCGGGGTGGCCGGTGAGGGGTGAGGGGTGGCGGCCGCGGAGTCGATCGACGATGGTCCCGGCTTCGATCCCGTGGTCGCGCAGCACCGACCTGATCGGGTCGGAGCGCACCAACCTCAGCCCGATCTCGTGGTGATCGAGACCGGCGAGGCCCTCGAAGGTGTGGCTCAAAGGCAGATGGCCGATGTCGTGCAGCAGCGCCGCGACTCTGAGGTCCGCGTCGTCGGGGGCGAAGTGCGCGGCCAACGAGAGTACGCCGAGGCTGTGTTCGAGCCGGGAGTATGTCTGAAGGGTGCTGAGAGTGGAGCTCCCGCCGTGCGTGACGAAGTGCAGGCGGCGGAGCGGTCGCGTGCGCAGCAGGTCCGCTTCCACGGGGTTCAGGCGGACGGGGGCGCGCCAGAGGGGGTCGGTGAACTCCCCGTTCAGGCCTGTCACGTTGGTCGGGACGGGTGGTGCGGTCGCGTACTCGGGGCCGCTCGGCGACGTCGGGTTCCTCCGGCTGTCCATCGGGAAGCCCTAGGGGCGCGGTGCACGTGTGAGGACGGGTTCGTTGTTCCGCGCCGGTCGCGTGCAGACGCTGCCGGTCGCTCACCACCGCGCGCAGCTACGGGGGCTGTCCCCCGCCACCACCCTGAGGACAGCGGGTCTACGCGTCCGGGGGAAAGCCGGATGGGCCGCTCCCCGCCCCGCTGGTGGGATGGTCGCCGACCACCGGCTCGGGGGGCGAAACAGAGATGGGGATCACCATGCATGGGTTACAAAGGCGTCGGCGCGGCCTGCTCGTACTGACCGGCTCGATCGCCCTCCTCGTCGCCGCGTCGACCGGGCCGACGGCGGTGGCGAAGCCGCAGCGGACCGATCCGCTGCAGGAGCGGGTGAACGCGATCCGTGACAGCGGGGCCGTCGGTGTGTTCGCCGAGACGGCGGCATCGGGCACGCGCGACAAGGCGCGCGCCGGGACCGCCGAGAGGGGCACCACGAAGCCGATGCCCCAGAACGGCAGGTTCCGGATCGGCAGCGCCGCCAAGACGTTCACCGCCACGGTCGTGCTGCAACTCGTCGGCGAGGGGCGCCTGTCCCTGGACGACACCGTCGAGGACTGGCTGCCGGGACTGGTCCAGGGCAACGGGTACGACGGCGACGCCATCACCGTACGGCAGTTGTTGCGGCACACCAGCGGCATCCGGGACACCCAGCCGGAGATTCCCGCGCTGAACAGCGCGCAGGGGTATCGGGCCGAGCGGTTCCGCACGTACAGCCCAAAGGAGTTGGTGGGGCTCGCGATGCGGACGTCGCCCGCGTTCCGGCCGGGCAAGGGCTGGTCGTACTCCAACACCAACTACGTGCTCGCCGCGATGATCATTCACAAGGTCACGGGCCGGAGTTGGGCACGGGAGGTCAACGCCCGGATCATCCGCCCGCTGGGCCTGAAGGACACCAGTACGCCCGGCGTCTTCCCCTTCGTCCTGGGCCCGCACGCCCGGGCCTACGCCTCGTTCGGCACCGGCACCGGCACCGGCACCGGCACCGGCACCGGCACCGGCATGGACGTCACCACGCTCAATCCGAGCATGGCCGTCGGCTCCGGGTCGATCATCAGCACCGCGCGCGACCTGACGCGGTTCTACAGCGCCCTGCTCCGGGGCCGGCTCCTTGATCCGGCGCAGTTGGACCAGATGACGGCCACCGTGCCCGCGCCCGAGCTGGGTGTGAGATACGGACTTGGGCTCGGCGAGCTGCCGTTGCCCTGCGGCGGCAGCTACTTCGGGCACCCGGGCGAACTGCTCGGCTATCACTCATGGAGCGGTGTCTCCCGGGACGGCTCACGGACCGCCGTGGTGTACGTCAACAGTGACGGCGGCAAGGACACCCAGAAGGCCATGCGCGCCCTCGTGGACGAGGAGCTGTGCCGGGCGCGTCCCTAGATCCCGGCAGCGGGTCCTCGTCCCGGCACTGACTCCTCGTCCCGGCCACAGCACGCGCTCCCGGGTGCTGTGGCCGGTGACGTCCTACTTCCAGGGGTCGGTGAACGCCCGGCCGGGCACCGGCTTGGGGGAAGTGTGACCGGTCGGCGGCAGAAAGGTCCGGGAGGACTCAGGGGCTCTTCGGATAGAACTCCACGGCTTCCGGGATGACGGCGACGAGGTGTTCCTGCCAGCAGTCCGTCTGCCGCGTCGCGACCTCGGCGCCACAGCCGGCGCACACCAGGTTGGGGCCGTCGAGGCCGTCGGGTTCGCAGCAGCCGTTCTGCCGCCCGGGACCGCGGTGCTGGCGCGTACCCGGGGCACCGTCGGGGTGCAGGGTGATCGCCCCCGTCTCAGGGTTGATCGCGTAGGTCCCCTGCGGCAACAGGGGCAGGCCCAGGCGCTCCCCCGTGAACTTCTCCGGGGTGGGCGGGAAGGGGACTTGGCTGAGTATGTCGGTCAGGAGCTCGCCGCAGTTCACGCAGGTGATGATGGACACCGGAGAATTTTCCCGCGGTCGGGCCGCGCCCGCCCAGGCTCTGGCGGCTACGGCTGAGTGCCCGTTGCCACAAGTGGGTCCCGGCGGCAACAACTGGGTCTCAGGGGTGTCCGTCCCGGCTCCCGCGGTCACGAGCGCTGCGGCGCCGGTGCGCGTTCGGGCGCGGCAGCGGCAGCGGGCACGAGGGCGGGGACGACGACCGGCGCCGCGGCACCCCCGCGTCCCGCCAGGCGGCAGCCCAGGCAGTCGGGGTGGCCGCCGCGCGCCGCCGTGTCACGGACCCGCCAGGGCCGCTCCGCGACCGGCCGCGTCCCCGAGGGCTTGCCCCACCCGGCGAGATGGAGGACCCAGGTGGCGAGTGCGGCGAGCACGACGACGGCACCGCCCGCCACCAGTCCCCCGGTCGAGTCGGCGGCGAGCCCCACCCCCGTCACCGCGCTGCCGAGCACGGCCGCGCAGGTGCCCGTCCAGCCCGCGACCGTGTGACCCATGTCGTGGTCTCCGTGCATGCTCATGGCCGTCTCCTAGGGAAATGGGATGCTGTGACGGGTGATCGGGACTCACCCGCGCGAATATCTCTTATCTCGCGAGATAATTTACTTAGATGCTAAGGGGATCTGTGGTGCAGGGCAAGACGCGTCCGGCGGCGACGGCCGACCAGGCGCTGTACGCGATGGACCGGATGATCGCCACGGCCCAGTTCGGGCAGCAGGACATCGCCCGGCGCATGGGCCTCAACGTCACGGACCTCACCTGTCTCGGCTTCCTCATCGAGGCGGCCAACGCCGGCGAGTCCCTGGTGGCGGGCGACCTCGCCGGGCGGGCACGGTTGACCACCGGGGCGGTGACCGGTGTCCTCAACCGCCTGGAGAAGGCGGGCTACGTACGGCGCGAGGCCGACCCGAAGGACCGCCGGCGCGTCCACGTGACCATGGAGGAGGCCGCGCAGAGCCGCGTCCTGGAGGTCTACGGCCCCTTCTACGAGCGCCTGGGCCTGCTGTTCGCCGACTACGGCCCGGACGAGATCGCCGTACTCGCCGACTGGTTCACCCGCGCCAAAGCGCTGCTCCAGGACTCCCTTGACGAGATCCGCCAGGCCGACGCCGAACCGTCCAAGGCCGAGGGCTGACGACGTCGTCCGCCGCCTCGGGCACGACCACAGGGCGGCGCCGACTACCGAGAAGCGCTCAGCCAGTCCTCGTAGCGCGTGGCGGCCAGGCGCGCGCCGGGGCGCGGGACCAGGACGTCGCCCTCGACGGCGGCGAACATGCCCGCCTTGTCGTCGGTGACGACGGTGCGCGGGTCCTTCTGGCGCTCCAGCGTGAGGCGGCCGAGGTCGTCCAGCGAGAAGGTGTCCGGGCCCGCGACGTCCAGCGTGCCGTTCAGGGGCGGGGCGGTGGCGACGTCGGCGAGGGCGGCGACCACGTCGGCCGAGGCGATGGGCTGGACGGGGGTGGCGGGGAGGCGGACGGTCTCGCCGTCGGAGGTCCAGGACATGACCGCGTCCATGAACTCGTAGAACTGGGTGGCGCGCACGATCGAGTACGGCGTGGGCCCGCCGCGCAGCAGCTCCTCCTGGAGCGCCTTCGCGCGGTAGTAGTCCAGCTGCGGCACCTGGTCGACGCCCACGATGGACAGGATGACCTGGTGGGTGACGCCCGCGCGCTCCCCCGCGGCCAGCAGGTTCTCCATGGTGGTGCGGAAGAACGCCGGGGACGCCTCGTCGAACGTGGGCGAGTTCGACACGTTGACGACCGTGTCCGCGCCGTCGAGCGCCTCGTCGAGACTCGCGCCGGTGAGCAGGTCGAGCCCGGTCGACAGGGACGAGGCGACCACCTCGTGCCCGGCCTCGCGGAGCCTCGCGACCAGCTGGGAACCGATGAGGCCGGTGCCGCCGATGACGGTGATCTTCATGATCCTGCCCTTCCGTGAACCGAGCGCCACACCCCTGTCACACGACGCAGCTAACTCGGATATCTGATGTCCGAGATAATACTCGGATATCCTGTGTCCGAGTCAAGCGGGGCGAGCGCGTCACACGGGGAGAGCACATGAAGATGTCGGGCGGCGTGGAGTGGGCGGTGCACTGCTGCGTGGTGCTGACCGCCGCGAGCGAACCGGTCCCGGCCGCGCGCCTCGCGCAGCTGCACGACGTCTCGCCCAGCTACCTGGCCAAGCAGATGCAGGCCCTGTCCCGCGCGGGACTCGTCAAGTCCGTCCAGGGCAAGACCGGTGGATACGTACTGACCAGGCCCGCCGCCGAGATCACGGTCCTGGACGTGGTGCAGGCGGTCGACGGGGCGGGCCCCGCGTTCGTGTGCACCGAGATCCGTCAGCGGGGCCCCTTCGGGACCCCGCCCCAGGACTGCACCAAGGCGTGCCCCGTCGCCCGCACCATGGCTGCCGCCGAGGCGGCCTGGCAGGCGTCCCTGCGGGGCGTCTCCATCGCCGACCTCGTCGGCACCGTGGAGCAGGACAGCGGACCCGATGCCCTGCCCACGATCGGCGCGTGGCTCAACACGCCGAACAGCTCCGGCGGCTGAGCGGCGGCGCCCCGGCCGCGCAGGGCGTCACGGCCGCGGGGGGGCATCACGGCCGCGGCCCCTTCAGATCTGCGGCGCCTCCGGTGGCCGGTCCTCGTCGGTGGGGGGTGCGGCGCGGTCGTCGATGACGATGTGGACCGGTTCGGCGCCGGGGTGCGGTGAAGCGGTCAGGGAGCGCACGGTGTCGGCGACGCGCTCGTACAGGTGGCGGGCGATGGCCGCAGTGCCGGGGTCGACGCCTGGGGCGCGCTCGACACCGCGCAGGCTGGTGAGGGCGGCGACCAGGCTGAGGCCGGAGACGTCGACCGCGACGGTGCCCTGGTCCTCCGTGACGGCGCCGGGAATGTGGAAGTGCCGGTCCTGCCCCGCGTGTTCGACGAGGAAGGCCCAGGTGTCGCGGTGCACCGTGAGCCGGGCGGTGGAGATTCCGGCGGCCTTGCGGAGCAGGTCGAGGTGGTCGTGGTCGGGTTCGTCGTGACGCACGCGCTCTCCCTCCTTGCGCCCGGACCCCTCGGCCACGGACGGCGGTTCCTCGTGGGCGGGTGGTGACCCTGCGGCTCCCGGCCGCCCGCGGCCGATGTCGTTGAGCGCGGCGCGGATGGCGACCAGTTCCGTGCCGAGGGTCGCGAGCGGGTCGTGGAGCTGGTCGTGGCCGCGGTTGAGGCCGTCGCGGACGACGGCCCGGATCTCGGCGAGACCGGTGGTGATGGCGGCGTTGGCGTCCTGGCGTGCCTGGTCGACGGCGTGGCGCTGGTCGTCGACCCGTTGCCGCAGCTCGGCGAGGTCGACGCCGATCCGGTTGAGGTGTTCGGTCATGTCGGGCCGCTTGTCGAAGATCGTCACATGCCCCCTTGCCTGGCGGAAACGGCCAGCGTGGCGAGAGGGCGACTTATCGACAAGCGCGCGAACCGGACACGCGGGACAAGGACTCCGACGGCATCCCCCGGCGGCACCCGAGCGCGTCCTCGACCCCGCATTCCGTACAACTTCCGGGAGCCGAGCCTTTGTTGGCCGTGGGGCCGCTGTTCGCGCAGAGGTTCAGCGCTGTACCGTCTGGCACGACCCACAGCAGCAAGGAACGGAGCCCCGCATGTCCAGCCCCCTGGATCGAGTCGACACCTCTACCGCGCACTCCGCTCGGGTGTACGACTACATCCTCGGCGGCAAGGACCACTACCTCGTGGACATCGAGGCGGGCGACGCCATGTGCAGGCACTGGCCGTCCCTGCCGGTGCACATGCGGGAAAACCGCCTGTTCATGCACCGCGCCGGGCGCTTCCTGGCGCGGGAGAAGGGCATCCGGCAGTTCCTGGACGTCGGCACCGGGCTGCCCACCGCCCCGAACCTGCACGAGGTGGTGCAGGAAGTGGCCCCGGAGTCGCACGTGGTCTACGTGGACAACGACCCCATCGTCCTCGCCCACGCCCGCGCCCTGCTGCAGAGCTCCCCCGAGGGCGCGACCGCGTACGTAGACGCCGACATGCACGACCCCGACGCCATCCTCGACAGCCCGGAGATGCGCGCGCTCATCGACCTGGACCAGCCGGTCGGCCTGATGGTCATCGGCATGCTGCACTTCATCCTGCCGCCCGCCGACGGACAGTTGGTGCGGCGCCTCCTCGACCCGCTCCCCTCCGGCAGCTACCTGGCGATGACCATCGGCACCGCCGACTTCGCGCCCGAGGAGGTCGGGCGGGTCGCCGAGGAGTACGCCCGGCAGAACATGCCCATGGTGCTCCGCGACCTGCCGACCACCACCTCGTTCTTCGCCGGGCTCGACCTGGTCGAGCCCGGCGTGACGCAAGTCCACAAGTGGCGGCCGGGCAGCGGGCAACGGGACGTCCGCGACCGGGACATCGCCATGTACGGGGCGGTGGCGCGCAAGCCCTGAGACCCGCCGCCGCACCCTCTCCCCACACTCTCGGCCCCGCACGGGACCGAGGCCCCCCACAAGTGAAGGGACAGCAATGGTGCACTACATACGGCTAGGAATAGCCGGCACCGCCGCAGCGGTCGCCCTGACCCTGGCGCCCGCCGCGAACGCCTTGTCCGCGCCCGAACAGGACGCGGCGAAGCAAGCGTCGGCCGTCGTGACGCTCCGCTACGACGACAGCCGCGCCGCCGGCTGGGAGTCGGCCATCGCGGCCGGAGTCGCCACGTGGAACTCCAACGTCGACAACGTCAAGCTCGTCGAGGCCGCGCCCGGCACCCGGGCGGAGATCCAGATCGTGGCCACCAGCGGCTGGCCGCAGGCCACCCTCGGCCCGGTACGGCCCGGCGGCAGGGCCCAGGTCCAGCTCGGCCAGCAGGCGGTCACGCAGGGCCATGACAAGACCCGCATCGCCGCCCACGAGATCGGCCACAACCTGGGCCTGCCGGACACCAAGCCCGGCCCGTGCTCCCAGCTGATGTCGGGCTCAAGCGCCGGCACGAGCTGCAAGAACGCGGTGCCCGACGCGGCCGAGCAGGCCCGCGTCGAGGCCGCCTACCGCAACGGCGCCGCATCGCGCGTCCCGACCGACGGCCGCACCCTGGTCGACGCGCGGTAGTCAACTCCCGTCGGCACAAAGGCTCATAGCTCCCCGCACCGGCACAGCGCCACGGTGCCTGACCGCGCGCACGCACGGTCAGGCACCTCGCCGTCGGCCCGAAGGACGGCTACGGCGCCATCTCGTACGCCCCGGCAAGCGCCTCCACGCGCTCCCAGACCCGCGCCGAGCGGGCCTCGTCGACGACCGGACGGCGGACCGCGCCGAGGGCCCAGGCCTGCTGCGCCTCGGTGGCGGAGTCCTTGCCGTGCAGCTCGACGGCGTACGCGGAGAAGTCCCGTACGAGCACGGCGAACAGTTCGTCGAGGACGTCCTGCTCCAGACCGGTCAGGCGGGCCTGCTCCAGGATCAGCTGGCCGTGCACGACGAGCGCGAACAGCTGGCCGATGGCGAGCAGCAGGTCGAGGTCGCGGCTCTGCTTCTCGTCGGGGGCCGCGGTGGTGACGAACTCGCAGAGCGCGTCGGCCTGTTCGCGGAAGCAGGCGACGTTCGGCACCTCGGCGTACGCGTCGTAGGCGGTGCGCCAGTCGTGGAAGCGGATGGCGCCGAGGCCGCGGGCGGGGCCCTGCCGGAAGAGGAAGTCGTCGTCGGTCGCGTCCAGACGGGTGGGCACGGGCGCGTACTCGGCCGGGTTCAGGAGGTGGTTGCCCATGAACTTCAGGATCAGGGCGAGGTTGACGTGGACCGTGCCCTCCAGCTTCGGCAGGCCGCGGATCTCGGTGGCGGCCTGGGCGAAGTAGGTGTCCTTCTCGAAGCCCTTGGCGGCGATGACGTCCCACATCAGGTCGATGACCTTCTCGCCCTCCGTGGTCACCTTCATCTTCGTCATGGGGTTGAAGAGGAGGTAGCGGCGGTCGTCGGGACCGGCGGAGCGGAAGTAGTCCACGGCACGGTCGCTGAACAGCTTCATGCCGACGAGACGGACGTAGGCGTCGGTCAGCTCCCGGCGCACGTGCGGGAACGCGGTGACGGGGCGGCCGTAGAGGATGCGGCCCGTGGCGTGCGTGACGGCCTCGTACATCGCGTGCTCGCAGATGCCGATCGCGCCGGTGCAGAGGTTGAACTTGCCGACGTTGACGGTGTTCAGGGCGGCGTCGAAGGCGGCGCGGCCGGTGTGCAGCACGTCCTCGGCGCGGACCGGGTAGTTCTCCAGGCGGAACTCGCTGACGTACTTCGAGGAGTCGACGACGTTCTTGACCAGGTGGTACGCCTCGTGGCGGCTGTCGGCGGCGAAGAAGACGTAGCCGTCGGGACCCTCGACGTCGGTGCGGCGGCCGAAGACGGAGACGAGCCCGGCGGCGTTGCCGTTGCCGATGTAGTACTTGGAGCCGCTGGCCCAAAAGCCGCCGTCGCCGTCCGGCTCCAGGAGCATGTCGGTCGAGTAGATGTCGGCGCCGTGGGCCTTCTCGGACAGGCCGAACGCGAACACCTCGCCCTGGGTGAGGAGTTCGGCGGCGCGGGCGCGGGCGGCGGCGTTGTCGCTCTGCCAGACCGGGCCGAGGCCGAGGATGGTGACCTGCCAGGCGTACCAGTAGTCGAGGCCGTAGAAGCCGAAGATCTCGTTGAGGGCGGCGATCCGGGCGGTGTCCCAGCGCTTGTCGCCGTGGCCCTCCTGGGCGTCCGCCGCCGGGGTGAGGAAGGTCGCGAAGAGACCCTCCTTCGCGGAGAACGCGAGGAAGTCCGCAAGCCAGGCGCGCGAGCGGTAGTCCTCGATCAGCTTGCGCTTGCCGCGCGCCTCGAACCAGTCGACGGTCGCGCGCAGGAGCCTGCGCGTCTCAGCGTCGAAGTGGGTCGGGTCGTACGTGCGCGGATTGAACAGCAGCGGGTCCGCCATGGCAATTCGCCTTTCCGGCTCGGGAGTTGAGGGAGAGAGGGCTTCGGGCAAGGGAGGGCTCTGGGCCCGGTTCAGCGCTCGGGGCCGAGCCTTTGGAGGGTGGCGATCACGTCGTCGAGCCAGGCGAGCGTCATGCGTTCGTACGCGATGCCGCCACGCAGCACGACGTGCTGGAGCTCCTGACCGGCGTCGGGCGTCCCGGGGGCCTCGGGTCCGGTGAAGTCGCGCCGCTCCCCCGCGAGATAGTGCGCGAGCCGGTCGGCGTGCGCCCGGCGGTGCCGCTCCACCTCGTCGATCAGGGCGACGGGGTCGTCGAAGGCGGCGCCGCGGATCTTCACGGCCAGCTCGTGCCGGACGCTCTCCGGCTCGATCGGCTCGTGCAGCCACCGCGAGAGCGCCGTCCGGCCCGGCGCGGCGACGGAGTACTCCTTCTTGTCCGGCCGGTCCGGCTGCGCGACCTCGCGGACGTCGATCAAGCCGTCGCCCTCCATGCGCTTGAGGACGCGGTAGATCTGCTGGTGGGTCGCGGCCCAGAAGTAGCCGATCGACCGGTCGAAACGCCGGGCCAGCTCATAGCCGGAGCCCGGCTTCTCGAGGAGGGAGACGAGGATCGCGTGCTCGAGCGCCATGCCCGAATCCTTCTATGCAACTCGTTGCATAGACAAGTGGCACTGCCCAGGTGAGACACGGCTCACCTGGGCAGTGCGGTATCCGCCTGGGCCGGGTCAGAGCACGGTCACGTACCCCGGGGCCGGGAGGCGGGTGGCCATCGTCGGCTCGTGGATGTCGGCGAGGGCCACGAAGAGCAGGGCGACGGCGAGCGCGCCCGGGTCCGGCACGCCGAGCGCGTGGTCGCCGACGTAGCTCGCGCGGCCGCGCCGGGGGCGCAGGGACGCGGTCGAGAGGGCGCCCCGGATCGCGGCCTGCGCGGCGGTGGTGAGGGGGGCCTCCGCGCTCTCGGAACCGGGCTCGGCCCCGGCCGCCGCGGCCAGCGACTCGGCGGCGGGTGCCAGCGCGTCGACGATCGTGCAGTCGCCGACCCGCGCACCGCCCACGCGGTGGATGGCGGCCTGCGCTCCGGCCGTGGCCTCGGCGAGGGCCGCGATCGACGGCGCCTGCTCCGTGCCGGTCCCGGCGGCCGCCAGGTCCTTGAAGAGCAGGCCGAACAGCGGGCCGCTGGTGCCGCCGACGTCGTTGAGGAACGCCTCGGCGAGCGCGGCCACGCCGTCGGCGCCCGACTCGTCGGCGAGCTTCACGGCGCGCCGGACGCCGCCGGAGAGGTTGTCGCCGAAGTCGCCGTCGCCGACGAGCTGGTCGAGCTTGGTGAGGTTGTCACGGACCTGCGCCACGATGTCCGCGTAGCGGTCGAGCACCACGCGGCTGCCGGTGGCGAGGGCGGGCGCGGCGGCCGATGCGGCGGTCGCGGGCCGCTCGGGCGCACTGTCTCCCGCCGTGGCGGCGCTGTCGGCGCTCATCGGCCGGGGCAGGACGAGCGGCGTCTCCGCGGGCGCCTGCCACAGGTCGACCCAGCCCTCGTCGAGGCGGGTCAGGGTGAGCGAGAACCCGGACATGTCCAGGGCGGAGGTGTATGTCCCGGCGACGGTCACCGCGGGGCGCAGGCCGCGCTCGGCGAGCCGCTCGGTCAGCAGGACGCCGATGGCGTGCAGTTCGAGGTCGGTGGTGGCGCCGAGACCGTTGACGAGGGCGAGCACCTCGTCGGGGCCCGGCGGCAGCGCGTCGAGGAGGTCGTCGGTCATCCGCCGGACGAGGTCGTCGACCGGGGGCCTGGCGATGGTGCGGGTGCCGCGCTCGCCGTGGATGCCGACGCCGTAGTCCAGGACCCCGGCGTCCAGGGTGAAGGCGGGGGCCGACGTCGTGGGCGAGGTCTGGGCGCGGGCCGCCACGGCGATGCTGCGGGACCGGGCCACGACGCGGGTGCCGAGCTCCTGGAGTTCCGCCAGGGAGGCGCCCCGGTCGGCGGCGGCGCCGAGCAGCTTCTCCACGACGACCGTGGCGGCGGTGCCGCGGCGGCCGGTGGCGCTGTCGGCGGCGTCGGTGGCCAGGTCGTCGTCGACGAGGACGGTCGCGACCGGAATGCCGTCGTGCCGCAGCCGCTCGGCCGCGATCTGGAAGTTGATCACGTCGCCCGTGTAGTTCTTGACGACCAGGAGCACGCCCTCGCTCTTCGCGGCGGCGACGCCTGCCTCGTAGATCTGCCGGTTGTGCGGCGATGCGAACACCTCGCCGGGGCACACCGCGTCCAGGCCACCGCGCCCGAGAAGACCGGTGTGCAGCGGCTCGTGCCCGGAGCCGCCGCCCGACACCAGCGCCACCCGCCGGTCAGGGTGCGGGGCGCGCGCCCGCAGGAACAGCGGAGCGGCGTTGACCTCGACCTTGTCGGGGTGGACGAGGGCGAGACCGCGGGCGGCGGTCAGGACGGGGTCGTTCTCCGGCAGGAAGTAGGTCATCGCGTGGTCTCTCCGTAGGTCAGGGCGCGGGGTCGGGGGCGGAGCGTCGTTGGCGCCGCCGGCCGTGCCGACCGGGCCCACCCTGGACGCCGTACCGCGCCCAAGATCGGAACCCCGGCGTTCCGGAACCCGGAAGTTCCGGTGCGGGCGTCCGGCATGCGATCCTGCCACCTGCGCCGAAAGGCCGCGAATCCACCATCGGCGCCGAGAAACCCCTGATCAGCCCAGTCATCTTTGCGAGGTCTTTACCCGTGACGAACGCGCGACGCGAGGACCTCGGCCGCATGCTCCGCACCTGGCGGATGGCCCGCGACCCCGCGCAGGTGCCCGGCATCGCCCCCACGCGCGGCCATCGCAGCTACCTGACGCAGCTCGACGTGGCGCTGCTGCTCGGCGTCTCCGAGCGCTGGTACCGGGCCCTGGAGAAGGGCGAGGACCGGCGGTACGGCCGCGAGATGATCGCCGGGATCGCCCGGATCCTGGACCTGTCCCCGCGCCAGACGGCCGCGCTGCACCGGGGCACCGGCCACGAGCCCCCGGCGCGGCCGGGAACGGGCGGCGACGGTGTCGGCGTCGACCCCGCGCTCGGCCGGCTCATGCGGGAGCAGCGCCACATCAGCTTCCTCTGCGACCAGGCCTGGGACGTGGTCGACGCGGGCACCGTCGCCGCCCGCCACTGCCCCTGGCTGGTGCGCCCCGGCGCGAACGTCATGACCTGGGCGTTCTCGCACGAGGCCCGCTATCAGCTGCGCGACTGGGAGAGCCGCTGGGCCGTGCCTCTCCTGACCCGGCTGCGCCTGGCCTGGCAGCGCTGGCCGGACAACGCCCGCCTCGGCGAGGTCGTCGACACGGTCCGCGCCGAGCCGGGTGTCGCCGCGTTCTGGGACACCCCGGCGCCCGCCCCGCCGGAGCCGGACCCGTCCGACGACGTCCGTCCGATGTACTTCCCGCTGCTCGCGCCGGACCCCGTGGACGTCCGGGTCCTCTCCTGCGGCCCGTACGACGACACGTCGCTGCGCTGGTACCTGGTGATCCCGGTCGACGGGACGCTCACGTTCCCGTGAGCCGCCGGCGCCGCCGGTGCCCCCCGTGCCGCCTGGTGCCTCCGTGCCGCCGCCTTCGGCCCGTCACCCGGCGTCGCGGCACAGGGCGTTGTCGACCAGCTCGCGCATGAGGTCCTCGTGGCGGGCCGCGGCCTTCGGGTCGGCGGAGCGGCTGTGCGCGGAGACGGTGACGGTGCGTTCGCCGTCGGCGGTGGTGGCGGTCCGCATGACGTAGCCGAAGCCGCTGCCGCCGTGCGTGAGGTAACTCCCGCCGCAGGACAGCGGGGTGGCGAAGAGACCGAGGCCGTCCCCGGTGCCCGCCGGGTGGCCGCTCCCCCGCGGCACGGGGACGGTGGTCCGCATGGCGGCCAGCTCGGCGGGCTTCAGGAGCCGTCCTTCGGCGAGGGCGGCGAAGAAGCGGTTGGCCTCGTGTGCCGTGCCGGTCATCGCGCCGTCGGCTCCGCTGTCGAAGGGACGGTAGGGGATCGTGGTGTCGACCAGCGGGCCGCCCTCGGTGAACTGCTGGTGGTTCACGGTGTGCGGGGCGGGCAGGAACGGCGAGGCGCGGGTGTCGGTGCGGCGCAGTCCGAGGGGGCGCAGGATGCGGTCCTCGACCTGCTGCTCCCAGGTCCGGCCCGTCAGCTTCTCGATGATCATTCCGGCGAGTACGTAGTTGGTGTTGGAGTACGCCCAGCCCTTGCCCGCCGCGAAGTCCGGCTTGTGGCGCATGGCCAGGGCCACCAGCTGCTCGGGACGGTAGGACTGCCACCGCTTGGCGAAGTACGTCCGGGCGCTGGGGTCGGGGAAGACGTCGCGCGTGTAGTCGTACAGGCCGCTGGTGTGCCGCAGCAGATCGCGGACGGTGATGGTCCGCCCGTCGTTTCCGTTGCCGGAGACGACACCGGGCAGGAGTTCCGCCACCGGCTGGTCGAGCAAGAGACGCCGCTCGCCCACGAGTTGCAGCACGACGGTGGCGACGTACGTCTTCGTGATGCTGCCGAGCCGCAGATGGCCGTCCTGCGGGACCGGCCGCCCGCTCTTCAGGTCGCGCACGCCGGAGCGGGCCTTGACGGTCCCGCGCGGGGTTTCGAGGCGGACGGCCACGCCCGTGACCCCGGCGTCGCGCAGGGCGTCGGCGTCCCGTTGCAGGGCTTCGCGCGGACCGGCGTCGCGCTGCGCGGACCGGTCATCGGCGGGGCGGGGCAGGGCCGAGGCCGCGGCGGACGGCAGGGCCGAAGCGGCCAGCGCCAACGCGCCGACCGACAGCCACAAACGACGAATGATCATGCCCCGAGGCTAGGAACGGCGCAGGCCACGGCCCATCCGGCCGACCCCCTGACAGAACGGGGGCCAGCCGGATGGACACCGTGGTCCGGGGCTACGACTGCGCTTCCGCGCCGGTGTGCTGGTACAGCTCGGGCACCGAGACCTTGATCGGCTCCTGCGTGGTGCGCGCGATCACGACGACCACCGGCTCGACCGGGTCGGGGTTCTCCTCCCGGTGCGGGACGAACGGCGGCACGAGCACGAAGTCGCCGGGGTCGGCGGTGATCCGCACCTCCTGCGCGCCGTCGTGGAAGACGAACACGGGGTGGCCGCTGACCACGAAGATCCCCGCCTCCGACGCGCCGTGGTGATGGTTGTCCGTCGAGCTCAGCGGCGGGTTCTCCACCCGGCCCATCCAGAGCTTCTTCGAGCCGACCGTGCCGCCGCTGATGGCGGCGTAGCCGTCGAGCTCGTCGGAACGGACGTGGTGGACCCGGTTGTTGAGCGGCGCGTCGCCGCCCGTGCCGAGCGCGGATCCGATTTCTTCGCGGGTGGTCATCGCCTGCCTCCTGATGGTGTACAAGGGCCCGTCGGCCGGACACCAGATTGCGACGACCATGGCCGGGACGACAACTAATGTTGCCGGTACGGCAAATCGCGCCGGGCGCAGAGTTCCCGGGTGACCATGCGGATCGCGGCCCGGTGCTGGGGCAGGGTGTCCGCGGCGGACGTGCTCCACTCGGTGGACATCGAGGCGGTGACGGCGGCACGCCCGTCGTCGGTGACGGCGTTGCGGCTCATGTAGCCGATCTCGTCCCCGCCGTGGCTCCAGTACCAGCCCCCGCACGGCAGCTTGTTCTTCATCAGGCCGAGGCCGTAGCGCGCCCCGGGATAGGGCACCTGGAACTCCTTGTTCAGCGGGACGGTGCGCTTCATCTCCTTGAGCTGGGCGGGCTTCAGGACCTTCCCGGAGAGCAGGGCGCGGAAGAAGCGGTTCAGGTCGGCGGTGGTGCCGATGAGGCCGCCCGAGGCGTTGGCGTCCTTCAGGAGCGTGACGTCCACCAGCTTGGGCGCGGTGGCGAAGCGCTGGTAGCCGCGGGCGTGCGGCGTCCTGACGGAGGGTGAGCCGCCCGGGTGGTACGTGTGCCGCAGCCCGAGCGGCTTCAGGAGCCGCTCGCGCACCTCGGCGTGCCAGGTGCGGCCGGTCGCCTTCTCGATGACCATGCCGAGCAGCATGTAGCCGACGTTGGAGTACGCCCAGCCCTGGCCGGGCCGGAAGTCGGGGCGGTGCCGCAGGGCCCGCTCGACGAGTTGGCGCGGGGTGTAGGGGTCGAAGCGCTTCGCGTAGTACTGCGCCGCGCTGTCGAAGCCGGGGTAGTCGTCGTGGATGCCGCTGGTGTGCTGGAGCAGGTGGCGCAGGGTGATGCGACGGCCGTCGTTGCCGTTGCCGCGCACCAGGCCCGGCAGCCAGCGCTCCACGGTGTCGTCCAGCGCGAGCTTCCCCTCGGCGGACAGCTGCAGGACGACGGTGGCCACGAACGTCTTGGTGTTGCTGGCGATGCGGAAGTAGCCGTCGGCGGGGACCGCGCGGCCGGTGCGGATGTCGGCGGTGCCGCTGGTGACGGTGCGGGGCCCGGACGCGGGGGTGGTGCGTCCGCCGGTGACCCGGGCCTGGACGCCGACGGCTCCGGTGGCGCGGACGGCGTCGGCGTCGCGCTGGAAGTCCGAGTCCGCGCCGCGCGTGGGGCCTTGAGGGCCGGAGTGTCGCGGCTCGTCCGGGCTCGCCGAGGCGAGGGTGGGCGGAAGCGCGACGGCGGCCGCGGCGAGGGTGGCCGTGACGGCGAGGGCCGCTCGGGGGCGCCGGGTCGTGGTCCGGCTCCGGGGCGGGTGTGCGGGCATGCGGAGTCCTCTGTGGGGTCGTGGGATCGTCATGGGTGCGCCGTGGGATCGTCGTCGGCCGTTGCCGGTCGCCCCGTCGGCTGTCGCTGACGCTACGGACGGGGGCCGCGGTGGCACGTCCTGCGTGGGGAGGGGACGGCCGGGCAACTTTGGTTGGCCTCGCGTGCCAGGTGGGGAGGCCGGTCGTACGCTGACGCGAGATTCTGGCCGCGCTCTTCCGGACGCGCGGGGCGGAGGACGGGGGCTGCTCGTGACGGAGACAGGGATGGCGTCGGCAGGCAAAGGGGCCGCTCCCCCGCGTGGCGCGGACTCGCCCGTTCCGCCGGTCCGTGCGGGGCGGCGCGCCCAGGAGGACGGGGGGAGGCAGGGCGCGTGGACACAGGCATGGGCAGGAGCATGGGCGCACTGCGCCCCACTGCGGCGCAGGCTCTCCGGACGCACCGGCGACGTACTGCTCGCGGCCGGGCTCACCGTCCTCGCGGTGCTGCTGCGCCTGGAGCACCCGCTGCCGGCCGGTGTCGGGGCGTCGGTGCTCGTCGTGGGGCTGCTGGTCGGCGCGTCCGTGCCGTTGGCGTGGGGACGTACGCGACCGGGGCCCGTCCTCGCCGTGAGCGTGGTCTGCTATCTGCTCGGCGAACTGCTCGACCCGGCCGGTGACAACGCGCAGTCCCCACTCCTGGCCTGCTACCTGGTGGCGCGCCGCACACCCGCCCCGCGGAGCCTCCTCGCCCCCGCCGCCATGACCGTGGCCTTCCTCGCCCCCGAGCGGATCGGCGACCGCCTCCACCTGCTGCCGTCGCCCGCGCCCGAAGTGCCGCTGGCCTTCGCCGACATGGTGGTGGCCGCCGGGATCTCGACGGCCGTCTGGCTCCTCGGCGCCTCCCGGCGGCGGCTGTACGCGGACGCGGAGCGGCTGCGGGACCTGGCGGCCCGGCTGCGCGCCGAGCAACAGGTGAGCGCCCGCCGTGCGGTGACGGCCGAGCGCACCCGCATCGCCCGCGAACTGCACGACCTGGTGGCCCATCACATCAGCGCGATCGCCCTCCAGGCGCGCGCCGCGGGCGTCGTCCTGCCCGACGACCCGCACGCCGCCGGGCAGGGCGTGACGGCCATCGGCGAGGCCGCGGACATCGCCCTGGAGGAGATGCGCGGCCTGGTGTGCCTGCTCGCCGACCCACCGCCGCCCGCCGACGGGGCGGCCCCCGGCGCGGGGGCCGACGCGCACGGGGAGCTGTCGCCGGAGTTCGGCGGGGACCCGCTGCCGGAGCCTTCCCTGCGCCACCTGGACCGGCTCGCGGCCGAGTCCACCGCCGTGGGCTGCCCCGTCGACCTCACGGTGACCGGAGCGGTCGCGAGCCTGGCGCCCGCCGTGCAGATGTCCGCGTACCGCGTGGTCCAAGAGGCGCTGTCCAACGTCCGCAAGCACGCCGGTGCGGTGCGCGTACGCGTCGAAGTGACCTGGCGGGAAGGCCTGTTGACGGTCACCGTGGCCAACGCGGCGCCGACGGCCGCCGACCCGCCGCCCCCGCTGCCCGGCTCCGGGCTCGGCCTGATCGGGATGCGCGAGCGCACCGCGCTGTTCCGGGGCACGCTGCGCGCGGGGCCCGACGAGGGCGGCGGCTGGTGCGTCGTGGCGACGTTCCGCGCGGCGGCGCCGGACGCGGCACGGGAGCGTACCGGAACGGGGTCGGGCTGATGGGGGCGGCGGTCCGGGTCCTCACGGTGGACGACCAGGAGCTGGTCAGGACCGCGCTGCGGGCGATGCTCCGGCGCACCGAGGTGGACGTGGTGGGCGAGGCGGCGGACGGCGAGCGGGCCGTCGAGGCGGCGTTCGCGCTGCGCCCGGACGTGATCCTGATGGATGTGCGGATGCCCGGCATGACCGGGGTGGAGGCGACCCGTCGGATCCTCGACGGCTGGCCGCACCCGGGCCCGCGGCCGCGCGTGCTGATGCTCACCACGTTCGACCTGGACGAGTACGTGCACGCCGCACTGCGCGCCGGGGCGAGCGGGTTCCTGCTGAAGAACACGACGCCGCAGGCGCTTCTCGAGGCGATCGGCGTGGTGGCGGCCGGTGAGGCGATGCTCGCGCCCACGGTGACCCGGCGCCTCATCCGCGCCTTCTCCGACCTGCCGCCCCCGCTGCTGCCCGGCGCCGCCTGCCCCGGCCCGGGTCAGGGGACGGGGGCGGACGGCCCGCTCGGCGCCCTCACCGCCCGGGAGCGGGAGGTCGCCCGGCTCGTGGCGCAGGGCCTGTCGAACGCGCGGATCGGGGCGGCGCTCGGCCTCGCGCAGCCGGCCGTCAAGAGCACGGTCAACCGGATCCTCACGCGCCTCGGGCTCGAGAACCGCGTGCAGATCGCCGTACTGGTCCTCACGGCCGAGCCGGAGGACGCGGCGGACGCCGAGGGCACGGCGGGCGCTTAGGGCACGGCGGGGGCGCTCAGGACGTCACTTGTGCACGTGGAAGCGCAGCATCGTGACCCCGCCCGACTGGATGGTGCTGAACAGCTCCAGGTCGATCGGGTCGAGGCCCGGTGGCGTGAAGCGGACGCCGTCGCCGAGCAGCACCGGCAGCACGTACACCAGGATCTCGTCGACGAGGCCGCGCCGCAGGCACTGGGCGGCCACGTCGGCGCCGAGGATCTCCAGGTTCTTGTCGCCGGCCGCGCGCCGCGCCGTGGCCACGGCCTCCTCGATGTCGCAGGTGAGGAAGGTGACGTCGGGGTCCGGCTCGTCGGGCGGGCGGTGGGTGAGGACGAACTGCGCCCCGCCGTCGTAGCCGCCGCTCTCGTCGGACATCCGCTTGCCGACCTCGTACGTGCCCCGGCCGATGAGCATGGCGCCCGTGGCCGCCATGACCTCGGGGAACGTCGCCGACGTCAGGTGCTCGAAGATCCAGTCCATCGTGTGGCCGGGTCCGGCGATGAAACCGTCCAGGGACATCGCCCTGTTCACGACCACTTTGCCGGTACTCGCATCCGTCATGCGCCTTCTCCAAGCAGGTGACTGGCCGGGATCGCATCATAGGTCGGTGAGCAACATCTTCTCCGGCGGCGGCCGCGACCTGGATCTGTCCAACGGCGCCACCGCGGTGTTCGTCGACGTGCTGATGCTCGCCGTGTCCGATCTCGCGTCCGAGGGCTGGGACTTCCGCTTCGCGGCGCTGCTGAGCCTCCAGGACCAGGACGTCATGGGGCGCGGTGCCGTCGGGTTCGACCTGGCCGAGTTCGACTGGGGTGCGACGGAGCGGGAGCGCGCCCGCGCGAAGGACTTCGTGCTGCGTGCCGCAGCGCTCGCGGCGAGCGGACATCGCTGGAGCGAGCTGGGCTACCACCCGCCCCGCGTCCAGGACCACCTGCACCGCTTCGCGGCCATGGTGGAGTCCTTCACCCCGCCCGCGGACAGCGGCGCCGCGCGCGGCTTCCCCAGCCCGGACGAGGCCGCGACGGCCTCGTGCGCGCGCCACCGCGTCCTCAGCGCGCTCCCGCTCTGGGACGGCTGCTTCCTCTGCGATCGGCCGCACCAGGGCGTGTCCGGCGGAGCCATGGGCGTATCGCGGCCACGGTGACGGCGGCGCACCCGCCCTCCGCCCGGAATACCGCCCGCGCACCCGCAGTTGCAGGCGGCATGAGAGCCATCGGCGTCCATGAGTTCGGCGGCCCGGAAGCACTGCGGGTCCTTGATCTGCCCGAGCCGCAGGCGGGCCCCGGAGAGGTCCGTATCCGGGTGCACGCGGCCGCGGTCAACCCCACCGACGTGATGCTGCGCACCGGAGCCCACGCCGTCCGCATGACCGGCCGACGGCCCCCGTTCGTGCCCGGCATGGACGCCGCCGGGGTGATCGACCAGCTCGGGCCGGGATCCGACGGCCGACTCGCCGCGGGCCAACGGGTGGTCGCCATGGTCCTGTTCACCGGACCGCACGGCGGGGCCTACGCCGCGCAGGTCGTCGTACCCGCCGCGTCGGTCGTACCGGCGCCCGAGAGCGCGGACTTCCCCGCCGCGTCCACCCTCCTCATGAACGCCATGACCGCACGCCTCGCCCTGGACGCGCTGGCCGTGCCGCGCGGCGGGACCGTCGCCGTGACGGGTGCCGCGGGTGCCGTCGGCGGGTACGCGGTCGAGCTGGCCAAGGCGGACGGGCTGACCGTGATCGCCGATGCCGCCGGGCCGGACGTCGAGGTGGTGCGCGGGTTCGGCGCCGACCACGTCGTCGAGCGCGGCGCCGATGTGGCCGCCCGGATCCGTGCGCTGGTGCCGGGCGGTGTCCCCGGTCTCGTGGACGGTTCGCTGCAGACCACCGGGGCGGTGCCCGCCGTCGCCGACGGCGGGGCGATGGTCGAGCTGCGGGGCTGGTCCGGCCCGGCGGAGCGTGGCGTCCGGGTGCGCCCGGTGATGGTGTCGGACGGCATCGCCGACACCGCCGGCCTCGACAGGCTGCGCCGCCAGGCCGAGGACGGCACCCTGACGCTGCGCGTGGCCGAGGTGCTGCCCGCCGAGGACGCGGCCAAGGCCCACCGCCTGCTGGAGTCGGGCGGGCTGCGGGGCCGGTTGGTCCTTGACTTCTCCTGAGGGCGGCGGCGCCTGGGCCCGGCGGACCGGCGTGTTCGGCGGGAGGCTCCGGCGTCCGTCGTAGGGTGAATCCAGCCCGCGACGGACAGGAGGCCGACGTGCCCGACACGACGCCGACCGAGACGACGGTCGCCGAGGTCCTTGCCGAGCTGGCGGACCTGGAGGACTCCAAGGCACGCGCGGTGAACGAGAGGCACGGCGACGACCACGGCGTGAACCTCAGCAAGCTGCGCGCCCTCGCCAAGCGGCTCAAGACGCAGCAGGACCTCGCCCGTGGCTTGTGGGCGACCGACGACAGCGCGGCGCGCCTCCTGGCCCTCCTCGTGTGCCGCCCGAAGGCGTTCACGCGCGACGAACTGGACGCGATGCTGCGTGAGGCGCGCACTCCCAAGGTGCACGACTGGCTCGTGAACTACGTGGTGAAGAAGAGCCCGCACGCCGAGGAGCTGCGCCTGGCCTGGTCGGCCGATCAGGACCCCGTGGTCGCGAGCGCCGGGTGGGCCCTGACGACCGAACGCGTGACGAAGAAGCCCGACGGCCTCGACCTCGCCGGGCTCCTCGACGTCATCGAGGCCCGGATGAAGGACGCCCCCGACCGGCTCCAGTGGGCGATGAACCACTGCCTGGCCCAGATCGGCATCGACCACGCCGAGCACCGCGCCCGCGCCCTCGCCATCGGCGAGCGCCTGGAGGTGCTCAAGGACTACCCGACGTCCCCGGGCTGCACGTCCCCGTACGCCCCCGTCTGGATCACGGAACTGGTGCGCCGACAGGACAGCAAGACGCGGGCGTGACCGACGACCACCGCGCGGCCCCGTTCCGGTACGTACGTCCTGGCGGCTGCCTGCGCGAAGCGTTGCCCCCTACACGCGCCTTCACGACCGGGCCCACCCGCGGCGCGCTTGACCTTGACACGGTGACAAGGTCTTCACTGCGGTCAAGGTCATCACTGCGCCGAGGAGGTGGTCCCGATGACCCTGCCAGTACAGGACACCGATGCGATGCGGGCCCTCCGGGGGCTGGAGGACGGCCATGCGTCCGTGCGGCTGCGGGCGGCCCTCGCGGTCGGCACGAGGCCCGACCCGCGTTTCCTCGACACCCTCGTCGAACGGTGCGCGGTCGAGCCCGAGTTCTCCGTACGCGAGATGCTGACGTGGGCCCTCACGCGCCACGCGGCGTCGGCGACGGTCCCGGCGCTGCTCGTCGAACTCCGCTCGGAGCGGGCGCAGGCACGGAGCCAGGCGCTGCACACGCTGTCCAAGATCGGCGATCGGCGGGCGTGGCCGGACATCACGCGGGAGCTGCTGTCCGACCCCGACGACGAAGTGGCGCGCAGCGCCTGGCGGGCGGCGGTCGTCCTCGTGCCGGAGGGTGTGGAGCCGGAGCTGGCGGCGGTGTTGGCGACGCAGCTGGGGCGCGGCGGGCGCGAGACGCGGCTCAGCCTCAGCCGGGCGCTCATCGCGCTCGGTGCGGCGGACTCGCCTCCCCTGCGCGCCGCGATGACGGACCCCGACCCGCGCGTGCGTGAGCACGCGATCGCCACGGAGCGGCTTTCGCGCGACCCGGACGCCGGGTTCGAGTCCGCGATCGAGGAGGCCAAGCGCGTCATGGTCATGGGCGCGGCGGGCCAGGAGGAGTGAGGGTGAGGCGCAGTGCTGATCGGTGACGTGGCCCGGCGGTCCGGGGTCAGCGCCCGCATGCTCCGGCACTACGAGTCGCTGGGGCTGCTGCGGCCGACGGGGCGTACCGGTGGCGGCTATCGGGAGTACGCCGACGAGGACATCCGGCGCATCTTCCACATCGAGAGCCTGCGGGCGCTGGGCCTCTCGCTGCGCGAGGTCGGGTCCGCGCTCGACGACCCCGGCTTCACGCCCTCCGCCCTCATCGACGACCTCATGCGCCAGACACGCGAACGCATCGCCCGTGAGACGGCGTTGCTCACGCGGCTCCGCCGGATCGGCGCCGCGGAACCCACCGGCTGGGAGGACGTCCTCCAGACCGTCGCGCTCCTCCAGGCGTTGGGGTCGGAGAGCCCGGACAGGCGTCAGCGCGCCGCCCTGTCCTCGGTCGACGAGGTCCCTGTGCCCGTGGAGGCGCTGGTCGAAGCGGTACTCGGCGAGGCGGACACGAACGTCGCCGGAGCCCTGCGCTGGGCGCTGGCGCAGTCGGGCGACGGCGGCGTGCCGCTCCTCGCGGAGGGCCTCGGCTCACCGGTCGCCGAGGTGCGCAGGCGTGCCGTGCAGTCCCTCGCCGAGATCCCGTACGACGAGGCCACCGCGGTCCTGCGGGACGCCCTCGCGCACACCGACCTCGTGGTCCGCAGATGTGCGGCTCTGGCGCTCGGCGCCCGGGAAGTCGCCGACGCGGTCCCGACGCTCATCGACATGGTCGTCGAGGAGGCGAACGACGTCGACGCGGCCGAGGCCCTGAGCGCGCTGGCGAGCGGTCCCGCGTCGGCGGACCAGATCACGGACCGGCTGGTCGCGTTCCTGGCCGACGGCGCCGTCGACGCGTCCGCGCGGCTCCGCCTGACACAGGCCCTCGCGGAGATCCCGGGCAGCGCGGCGTCGCGTGCCCTCGCGGACCTGTCCCGGGACGAGGACCGGACCATCGCGCTCACCGCCGCGTACATCCTCAAGCTGCGCGAGGTCTCCTAGCGTTACGCAGCCGAGGTGCTGTGCAAGCGGGCGCACGACGCGTGGCACATCTTCCGCCGACCGCAGGATTCCTGCCGCCCGTGGCACACTGCTGCGGTGCCACCCTTCCAGAGCATCGCCGCCTACGCCCCGCCCGGAGTCGGCATGCTCGCCGTCGGCGTCGTCTGCGAGGTGTTCGCCCCTCGCGGGTCGGGCTTCCCCCGCTTCGACTTCGCCCTGTGCGCCGACCGGCCGGGCCGGCTGGCGACGGACTCGAACGTCCCGCTCACCGTCGAGCACGGCCTGGACCGGTTCGCCTCCGCGGACCTGCTGATCGCCCTGCCGGGCACCGACTTCCGCACCCCTCCCCCGCCCGCCGTGCTCGACGCGCTGACGGCCGCGCACGCGCGCGGCGCCCTGGTGGCGGCCCACTGCGTCGGCGCGTTCGCGCTGGCGGCCGCCGGGCTCCTGGACGGCCGCCGGGCGACCACGCACTGGCGGTTCGCGGAACTCCTCGCGGGTCGGCACCCGGACGTGACGGTCGAACCCGACGCCCTCTACATCGACGAAGGGCACATCGTCACGGGCGCGGGAGCGGCCGCGGGCTTCGACATGTGCCTGCACCTGCTGCGCCGGGAGTACGGCGCGGCGGCGGCCAACGCGATCGCCCGCGACATGGTGCTGCCGTCCCACCGCGACGGCGGACAGGCCCAGTACCTCGCCGCGCCCGTCCCCGAGGACTGCCACGACGAACGCCTCGCCGAGGTCCTCGCCTGGGCCCGCGAACACCTCCACGAGCCGCTCCCCGTCGCCGACCTCGCCCGCCGAGCCATGATGAGCAAACGCTCCTTCGCCCGCCGCTTCACCGCCGCGACCGGCACCACCCCGCACGCCTGGCTCCGCAACCTCCGCCTCAGCAGCGCCGAGGAACTCCTGGAGACCACCGACCTCCCCGTCGAGGAGATCGCCCACCGCGTGGGCTACGGCAGCGCGGCCGTCCTGCGCGAACAGTTCGTCCGCCGCCGGGGAGTACCGCCTCGGTCGTACCGGCGCTCCTTCACCGGCGCGCTCTAGGGCCTGTCCGATGGGTCGGCGCGGCGTCGCGGCGACCCATCGGACAGGCCCTAGTTCCCGTGGCGGTGATGGCCCACCGCTCGTGGTCACGCCACTCGCCGTTGATGAGCTGGAACTCCGCCGAGTAACCCTCGCGCTGGAAGCCCAGGCGTCGGACGAGGTTCAGCGAGGCGGTGTTGTCCGGCTGGATGTTCGCCTCGAGACGGTGCAACTCGAGTTGGTCGAAGGCGATCCGGACGACGAGTCCGAGGCCTTCCGTCATGTAGCCGCGGCCGGTCGTGGACGCGTAGGCGGTGTACCCGAGCGTTCCGCTCCGGAGGGAGCCCCGGACGATGTTGTTGATGTTGACGCCGCCGACGATCTCGCCGGTGTCGCGCAGGCAGACCACGAAGCCTTCGTGGGTGGGCTGTTCGAACCGGGCGAGTTGTCTCTCGAAGGCTGCGACCGTGTGGTCGCGAGCGCCCAGCCAGCGCTGAAGCATGTCGGCGCTCGCCTGTACCAGCGCGGCGATCTCGGCGTGGTCCTCACGGCGCACGTGGCGGACGCCTGTGCGCGGCCCCAGGAGGCGGTATCCAGTGCTTGCCATCCGGGAATCCTACGGAGCCCTCCCCGACCTACGATGCGCCCATGACGATCACGTACGAGTGGCGCGGTGGTTTCGACAACGCGGACGTCAACGCGCTGCACGCCGAGGCCTTCGAGCACGCCGTGTTGCCCATCGACTGGCTGGCGCAGGTGCGGCGGCACAGTCTCGGATGGGTCTGTGCCCGTCGGGGCGGGGCGCTTGTGGGGTTCGTCAACGTCGCCTGGGACGGGGGTGTGCACGCGTTCGTGCTCGACACGATGGTCGTCCGGGACCTGCGCCGGGCCGGTGTCGGGACGGAGCTCGTGGCGGTCGCGGCGCGCGGGGCACGTGCGGCGCACTGCGAGTGGCTGCACGTCGATTTCGACGAGCGGCTGCGCGGGTTCTACTTCGACGCGTGCGGATTCCGGCCGACGGACGCGGGGCTCATCGCGCTGCGTTGAGGCGCCCACGCACCGCGCGTGCCGTGCCGGGGGGAGCGCGCCGCTCCCGCCCGGTGCAGGACCGAGCGGGAGCGGGCGGGAGCGGGCGACTGTCCGTCAGTTCTCGCCCCACGGGCTCGGGACCAGCGCGCAGGGTGCGGCCTTGCCCCGGATGCCGTAGAAGCTCGTGAAGCGCATGTCGTTGCCGGGGCGGAAGCCGGTGCCGCGCTCCATCACCATGGTGTCGCCCCGGTGGAAGACCAGCTGCCACACCTTGCCCTTCGGGCCGGGCCTGCCCGGGCGCTTCTGGGCCTGGTCGGGCTGCTTCTCGCCCGTCTGTCCGCCCGCGCTGTCGCCGCCGCCCCCCTGGGCGGAGTTGAGCAGGCTGATGACGGTGTCGCCGATCATCTCGCCACGCGGCATGCGGCACGCCTTGCCCTTGGGCGTCTCGTCCACCGACACCCGGACGCCGGCCGCGCGCAGCTTGTCGGCCAGTGCCTCCTGCTCGCCGGTGTCCAGCGTCAGGTCCTTGAGGGTGACGCGCACCGCACCGCCGGAGAGCCGCTCCACGGCGTACGCCGACGAACCCCCTTCCTCGCCCGGCACGACGATGGCCGTCACGGTCGCCGCCGCGCAGGCCACCAGGACCGCGCCGGCCCGCACCGGCGTCACGATCCTGCGGCGCACCGGCACCACCACGGGCCGCGGTGCGGCCCCGTCGGCCTGGAGCCGTGCCTCGTGCTGCAGTTCCACAAGGAGCCGGTCCTCGAATGTCTCGGTGCTCATGACTCTCCCCCCGCGTAAACGATGTTGGTGGTACGCGACTCGGCCTGCCGCGTGTGCTCGACGTGCCCCGTGCGTTCGTCCTGCCGCGTGCGCGCGACCGGCTTGCCGTGCCCGGCCTGCCGGAATTCCGGCTGCGGTGCCGCGAGTTCACCCGCGCCGCGCAGCTTCCTGCGCGCACGGTGCAGCCGTACGCGCGCGGCGACCTGCGTGGTCCCCAGGGCCGCCGCGGCCTCGCTCACCGTCAGCTGGTCGACCGCGACGAGTTCGAGCACGGCCCGCTCGCTCTCGGGCAGGTCCGCGAGGAGTTCCAGGGCGCGCCGCCCGCCCTGCTCGGCGTCGAGCTTCTCCTCCAGGCGCGCGATGTCGTCGTCGTCGAGCAACCGCCGCCCCGCGATCCGCGCCCCGAGTCCGGCCTGCCGCGCACTGCGCCGGTACTCGGCGGAGACGACGTTGCGGCCTATCCCGAACAGCCACGCCGCCTCGCTGCCGAGCCCGGGACGGTACCGGTCCGCGGAGTCGATCACCGCGAGAAACACATCGGCGGTCAGATCGGCGACGGTGTGCGGATCACTCACCCGCCGCGCCACGAACCGCGTGACGGCGTCCACGTGCCGCCGGTAGAACTCCTCGAACACCTGCGGATCCCGCAGCCCTCCTCCGGCAGGACCGCCTCTGCTTCTGCTCTCTGTCCCCATCACTCTCCTCGTCGGCCTGCTCGATCCTCAACCATCGTGCGTACGACCGTTCTTGGCCGGAGGGGGCACGGGCGTTACATCCCCGTGGGCGCGGGATCTCCCGGCAGCGCCGACGGCGGGTGCGTCAGTCGGTGTAAGTGAAGCCGATGGACGCCGTCATCGCGTTGCCGCGGGCGGTGGCGATCTGAACGGGTCCGGCGTCCGGGTACGCGGGCGCGGTGAACGTGACGTGGGCGTCGTCGACGACCCGTACGTTCGTGGCCGCGACCCCGCGGAAGCCGCCCGCGGTCGGGGTGCCCACGAGGATCTGGGTGGTGCCGGTGAGCCCGCCGCCGGTGAGGGTGACGGTGAAGCCGCCGTCGACAGAGCCGGTGTCGGGGCTCACGGCGGTGAGCGCGGCCGGGATCGGGCTGAGCGGCGCGGTGCTCTTGATGAACTTCACGGCCACGTAGTGGTTGCTGTCCATCGTCACGCTCAGGGACGCCGCACGGGTCGGCTGCACCTTGCCGTCGACGATCCACCGGTCGATCTTGTGGCCGGAGTCCGGCGTCGCGGTGATCGTGACCTGGTCACCGGCGGCGAACAGACCGGTGGACGCGGTGGTGACGGTGCCGCCCGTGCCGTCCTGCGGCACCGCGGTGAGGGCGTGGCGCTCGGGGGCGGTGCTGTCGGCGGGCGTACGGTAGTTGGCGAGCACCGGGCCCGTGAGGTTCATGACGCGGGTGGAGTCGGCGGGTTCCGGCGATCCGAGGGCCACGCCGCGCGGCTTCCCGTCGTGGTCCTGGCGGGGGTTGGAGAACCACATCTTGTTCTCGCACTTGTCCTCGCTGGCGCAGCTCATGTCGTAGCCCATGATGTCGACCCAGGTGCGGTCCTCGGGCAGGAAGCCGTGGTTGTCGGGGTAGTACGGGTTGTAGTTGCCCGCCCGGTAGTCGGCGGCCGACGGGTCGACGGGGTCGGTGACGTAGTCGTGGTTGAGGCCGAAGTTGTGGCCGATCTCGTGGGCGAGGTGATGGGTGCCGAAGGTGTCGGCCTGCTGCGCCCCGAAGCCGGTGCCGTCCGTGCTGTACCGGGCGTTGTCGCCGGGGACGAGCCGGGGCAGGGAGGGCGTCATGCCGGTTCCGGCCGTGTACGTCCCGGCGCCGGGGGTGAACCTGGACAGGACGTGCACGAGGTCGGCGCCCTTGGCATCCCGGGTGGCGCGGACACCGGCGGCCCACTCGTCGGCGTACTCCGGGTCGTCCGGATCGGCGAGGGCGCCCGTCATGCCGTCCAGGTCGGCCGCGCTCCCCGACCACTCCGGCGTCTCGAAGGTGCCGAGCAGGTTGAGCCGGGCCTTGACCTGGCTGTCGGCGTACGCCTGGTTGGTGCCCTCGACGGCCGCCTTGGCCTGGAGCGCGAGGGCGTCCGCGCCGCCCTCGGTGTCCTTGGCGGTCGCGGGCGTGTAGCCGATGAGCACGTCGATGACCGGATCCGCGGGCTCGGCACGTCTGCTGGGTGGCGCCGCCGGCCGCACCGTCCGCTCCAGGCGCAGCCCGTCGCGTACGAGGGGTGTCTGGCGCGCGGTGTCGAAGGACCGGATGCGGGACACCCCGGGCCGCACGGCTTCCAGCGCGTACCGCACCTGGCCGGCCGTGATCTCACCGGCGACCCGCGGCCTGCCTCCGGCGCAGGCGCCGTCGACCGCGAGCGTGACGGGCCGGTCGGGGTGTCCGGCGAGGTGCCCGCTCCACAGCAGGGTGCCCTCGCGGTCGCGGGTCACCTTCTTCGCGTGGGCGGTGACGCTCTTGCCGTCGAACAGCGGGAGGGCGCGCCGGTCGGGGGCCGCGACGGTGCCGCGGCGGCACAGCGCGCCGAAGGCGTTCTCGGCCCAGGTGACCTCGCCCGAGCGGAGTTGGCCGGGGAGGCCGGGCGTCGGCGCGGCGGCGGGGCCGGGGGCCGCGGGGCTCGGGGCGGCGGTCAAGGTGGCGGTGAGGGCGGCGACGGCGCCGATGACGAGGAACCTGACGGGGACCAAGGAAGCGCTCCTTCACGTACACATGCGAACAACTCGGACATGGGTACGGTCCCCCGGAGCGGGTGGGGACGCGGGAGGAGCGGGGCCGAATGGCCGCCTGAGCGGGGTGAAGGCGGGACGGAGAGCGGCGGGCACCGGCACCGTGGAGCGGGCTCTGCTGGTCGAGAATCGGACCTCTGGGCGGAACCGTCTGCTTCCTGGTTGCCCGGCGAGGCAGCATCGTGGGATGTCCACTCTCGATGAGACCTCAGGGCGGCAGGGGGACGTGGCGGGACCGGTGCTGGAGGTGAGCACCGACAGCGTCCCGGCACCTGACCGGTTCGACTGGTGGGCCGAGATGGTCGGCAACGAGGTCATGCCCGTGACCGTGCGCAGCGCGCACGCGGCCGTGTTCCAGGGCCGGGCGAACGCCGTCGAACTCCCCGACAGCCAGGTGGCGTTCTTCGGGTTCTCCCCGATGACAGCCCGTCGCTCCGCGGTACAGATCCGCCGTTCCGACCCCGAGGTGTACTACCTCGTCCTGGTGCACGGCACTCCGATCCGCCTCGAGCAGGAGCGTGGCGTGGTCTGCCTCGGGCCGGGCGACATGGCATTGTTCTCCACCTCGCACCCGCTGGCGTGCGACTTTCTGGACCGCGGCCGGCAGATCCGGCTCACCCTGATGAGGCTGTCCCGGTCCCTGCTTCCGCTGGCGGGCGGCAAGGCGGACCGGTTGCTGGCCGAACCCCTGTCCACCCGGGCCGGTTCGGCGAGGCTGCTGGGCTCCTACCTCGCGGGGCTGCCCGACGCCGCCCGCGAAGGCGGTCCGCAGGAGCGGGCCCGGCTCGGCCGCATCGGCGTGGACCTGGCGGCCGCCGTGCTGGCGGGGCGGCTCGGTGCGCAGGGCTGCCTCCCCGCCGAGAGCCGCACATCGGTGCTCCTTGCCCGCGTCAACGCGTTCATCGACGACCACCTCGGCGACCCCGAGTTACGCCCCGCCGCCATCGCCGCCCACCACCACATCTCCGTACGGACCCTCCACCTCCTCTTCCGCGACGAGCCGGACACCGTGGCCGCCACGATCCGGCGCCGCCGCCTGGAGCGCTGTCACGCCGACCTGACCGACCCTCATCAGCGACGCCGCACGATCACCGAGATCGCCGCTCGCTGGGGCTTCCACCGCCCCGCCGACTTCAGCCGTGTGTTCCGCAACGCCTATGGACTGCCTCCGAACGAGGCGCGGGCGCTTGCGCTGGATGCGAAGGATTCCTGCGCTGACTGCTGAGGACTCCCCGGCCGGGCCGGGCCACAGTGGGGCCCAGGTGCGGACCGTCCCTACGCCGGAGCATCGGCGCACCAGAGCCTCGCGACATCCGGATCCGCACCCCGACCCACAGTCGAGGAAGGGAAGTTTCCTGTGCGTGCGACTCGTTCGCTGTTCGTCGCCTCCATGGCCGTGGCGGCCACGCTCGGCACCGTTCCACTCGCGTCGGCGTCCCCGACCCCCGCCCCCGCCCCCGCCCCGGCGGCGTACAACTGCCCCGCCGCGTACTTCTGCATCTACAGCAGCTGGAACGGCACCGGCGAGCGCTGTATCTGGCAGAGTGCGCAGCGCGCCAACACGGCCGATGACTGCGGCTTCATCCAACGGGGGGTGAACGTGCTGTCGGTGGCGAACAAGACCACCCACCGGAAGCAGTACTACAAGGCCACGAACTACAACCAGCGTGTGGGCTCCACTGCGGCCGACACGGAGGGAAACCTGATGGGCAACTACCAGATCCGCTCCTTCAGGCCGCAGTAGCCCTCCGCACCAGGGCCCCTCACACCCTCATCGGTGTGGGGGGCTCGGCGTGGTCGGCCGCCCCTCCAGAGCCAGCACCCCCGCCACCACCCCCGCCAGCATCACCAGCGCGACCAGCGCCGGTACCACCGCGACCACCACCCCCGCGCAGAGACAGAGCGCGCCGCCGGCGATCAGCGGCACAGACCGTTGCCCGGCAGTGCGCAGCAAGATCGCCGCGGCGGCGGCCAGGAACACCCCCACACCGCCGGGAAGCGCCCAGGCCACCACCCCGTGCAACGGCTCCGACAGGTCGTAGTGCCCGGTGTCGGCGACCTGCTTGAGGACCTTCTTCATCCCCAGCGCGGTGAGCACGACCCCACCGACGAGCGGCAGATGCAGGAAGGTGTAGACGTCACGCGCGAAGCGGATCTGGTCGTCACCGTCCAACGCCTCGAGCCGGTGCTCGGCCGCGGCGCTCACCCGCCCGAAGTAGACCCGCCACAGCCCCGCCACCACGAGCAGCCCCACCGCGGCCGCTCCCAGTACGGGCCAGGTCAGGGTGAACCCGGACACACCCACTCCGATGGCGACGATCGACTCACCGAGGGCGATGATGACGATGAGTCCGTGCCGTTCGGAGAAGTGCTCGGGTGAGGCCACGCGCCAGCCGGAGCCGCCGACGAGGTAGATCCCGAAGTAGTCGACCGCCACGGCGCCGAGCCAGAGCAGTACTTGCGTGCGGCCGCTGAAGGCGCTGCCGGCCAGGAGCAGGACGAACGGCGGCGCCACGGACAGCAGCGCGGTCCGCCGCAAGGTGGCCCGGAGCACCGGGTCGGCCGGGGCGGACATCCAGTACGTGACGAGATGCAGCACCCGCACGGCCCCGTAGCACAGGACGAAGACGAGCGGCACCGGCAGCCCGCCGGCGGCGTCCGTGTACACCTCGGGCACGGTCAGCGAGACGACCATGACCACGGCCATCACCGCGACGAGCACCCCGAACACCGCCCCGGAGTCGGCTCGCACCACGTTCCCCAGCCAGGCGAAACAGCACCAGCACCACCACAGCAGCGCGAGCACGACGCCCGCGCCGAGCAGCCGCAGCGGGGTCGGGTCGGCCGCCATGAGCGCGGTGACCTGTGTGATGGCGTACACGAAGACCAGGTCGAAGAACAGCTCTGCGGGTGTGACGCGATGCCCGTCCTCCGTCGGAACTATCCGCGCACGCTCACCACTTGTGGCCACGACTCCCCCTCCTGACCGAACCCGCCGCCCGGTCGAACACCGGCGGAACAATACCCAGTGCCGCGCGGCCGGGCTCTCACCGGCCGAGCAGTGGCAGGGCAGCGAAGGGATGGTCCTGCCACAGCAGGCGGGAGGTCTGCTCCGGGTCGGGGGCGACGGCCGGGTGGGTGTCGAAGAGCCGGGTGAGGCGTCGCTCGCTGTCGTACGCGGGCCAGCCCGGGTCGCCGTGGGTGGCGAACGCCGTCCAGGCGCCCCGGAGGTGCGCCGAGACCGACTCGGCCTCCGCGGAGGGGCCTTCGCCGAGGAGGGCGGCGGTCTGACCGTGGGTCAGGTTGCCGAAGACGAGCGGCACGTCGAGGCCGTGGCAGGCCCCGAGTGCGCCGCCCATGCCCGGCGCGGACCAGGTCAGTTCGTAGACGTGGGCGCGGCCACCGGCCCGGATGTGGGCCTCGGCGAGGTGGAGGGACGGCATGCGGAACAGCCAGTCCGCGTGGACGCGTTCGTACAGCTCGTCCGGGCCCGCGTCGGGGAGCGCTTCGCGGTAGCGGCGGGGGCCGTCGTGGTCGGGGGCGAAGACGCGCAGGGCGGTCTCGGCCTGCTCCTCGGTGACCTGGCCGAGCGTGCCGTCGATCGCGCCGAACAGCCGCTGTTCGTCGCGCGTGTGACCGGCGATCAGCTCGATGTCCCGGGCGGCGCCCTCGGCCAGCGCCTGCCAGGGCGTGGCGGGCAGGACGTCGCCGTCGACGACGGGCGCGAACGGGATCGTGCGGTGTGCGGGACGGCCCCAGCGCTCCGCCCACTGGGCGATCTTCGCGGTGACGGCGTCGCCGGTGGCGGAGAGCCGGGCAGGGTCCACGGTGGCCAGGTCCGCCACCGTGGGCCGGAGGGTCAGCTCGGCGGCGCAGGCCGCCGTCACGTCGGCGGCGATCTCCGGCGAGAAGCAGGTGCCCTGGACGCTCTGCGCGACGGCCCGGTGGAACAGCCCCTTCGCCCGGTCCATCGCCAGCAGGGCGGCGACCGAGCCGCCGCCCGCCGACTGCCCGAAGACGGTGACCCGGTCCGGGTCCCCGCCGAACGCCCGGATGTTGTCGCGCACCCACTCCAGCGCGGCGACCTGGTCGAGCAGGCCCCGGTTGGCCGGCGCCCCTTCGATCTGCGCGAAGCCCTCGATGCCGACGCGGTAGTTGAACGTCACGACCACGACGCCGCCCTCACGCGCGAGGCGGCCGCCGTCGTACTCGGGCAGCCCGGACATGCCGATCACATAGGCGCCGCCCTGGATCCACACCATCACCGGCAGTCCGGCGCCCGGGTCGGGCGACCAGACGTTCACCGTCAGCCAGTCGTCCCCGGGCGCCTCCTGTGCGAGCCCGTCCATCCCGAACACCCCCGCCTGGGGCGGCGGCGGTCCGTAGGCGAGGGCCGTCCGCTCCCCGTTCCACCCGCGCGCCGGCCGGGGCGCGGCGAACCGCAGCTCGCCGACGGGTGGTTCGGCGAACGGGATGCCCCGGAACACCGCCACGCCCTCTTCGCTGCGGCCGCGCACCGCCCCGGCCTCCGTGTGGACCAGCGGAGCGGAGTGGGAGCCGGACGACGGGGGCGCGGCAACGGACATCACAGCCACCTCTCGGAAGGAAGCGAGTCGGGCAAGCAGGTCGGGAAGGAGAGGAGGAACGAGGTGGAACGAGAAGGACCGAGAAGGAACGCCGTATGCCTCGTGGGTCGCCTCACTCGATGCCCCGCGGATCGTCCCACTCGGCCGCCGACGGACGCGAACGATTTAGGGGCCTCCTCAAGCCGGGCCCCTCATGAGCGGCGTCCTGCGCCGCCACTCCGTCTGACGCCCAGGCGTTCGCGCCGGAGGATCACTGACGCGGCCCGAACTGTTGCTCGCCGCGGATCGGGTCAGGCGGCCGCCCAGGCCGCCTCGACCATCGTGAAGATCTCGTCCACGGCACCCTGCGGGTCGGCCGCGTCGCGGGCCAGCGCGTAGGCGTCGATCACGAACCTCGCGAGCGTCCGGCAGGCCGTCGCGCTCTGCGGCAGGCCGGGGTCGGCGACGAGGGCCGTCGCGAGGGACTCCGCGTGGCGCAGCCTCATCGACTCCTCGTACTCCCGCAGGGCACGTGACTCGTCGATCATGCGGTAGATCGGGGCGCTGCCGTCCGCCGTGCAGTGCAGGACCATGGCGTGGATCTCGCGGCGCAGCGCGGGGACGAGCGGTTCGTCCGGGGCGCGGTCGGTGACCGCCCGCGTGAGGCGCTGCTCGAAGTCGTCGTCCCGCTCGAAGACGAGGGCCTCCTTGGAGGCGAAATGGGAGAAGAGCGTCGTGACGGCCACGTCGGCCTCGGCGGCGACGTCACGGATGCCCACCTCGTCGTACCCGCGCTCCAGGAAGAGCCGCAGAGCGGTGTCGGCGATCTTCTGGCGGGTCGCGGCCTTCTTGCGCTCACGGCGTCCGGTCGGCACGGTCATGCCCTGACGCTATCAGGTGCGAAACCGTAGCTGTTCCAAAACACTAACCGTTAGTGTTACGTTCGTCGGCATGAAGAGAGTGAGCTTCGCCGAGTTCGGCGGTCCGGATGTCCTGCACCTCATGGATGCCGAGGAGCCCCACGCGGGCCCCGGCCAGATACGCGTCGCCGTGCGGGCGGCGGGCGTGAACCCCGTCGACTGGCGGATCAGGGAAGGGCAGTTCCAGCAGGTCCGCCCGGTCGCGCTGCCTGCCGGAGTCGGGCAGGACGCCGCCGGGGTGGTGGACGAGGTCGGCGCGGGCGTCGAGGGGGTCGAGGTCGGCGACCGCGTGTTCGGGCGCGGCTCGGCCGCCTATGCCGAGTACGCCGTGCTCGCGGCCTGGGCGCGGATGCCCCGGGGGCTGACGTTCGAGGAGGCCGCCGGGTATCCCTCGGTGGTGGAGACGGCGCTGCGCGTCATCGAGCAGGTCGGTGTGCGGCCCGGGGAGACGCTGCTGGTCAGCGGCGCCTCCGGGGGCGTCGGTTCGGCAGTCCTGCAGATCGCCCGCGACCGCGGCATCACGGTGATCGGCACGGCCGGTGCGGCGAACCAGGAGTATCTGCGCGGCCTCGGCGCGCTCGCCACGACGTACGGCGAGGGCTGGGTCGGGCGGGTGCGCGGGCTCGGCCGCGTCGACGCGGCGCTCGACCTGGCGGGCTCGGGCGTGATCCGCGAACTCGTCGGCCTGACCGGGGACCCGGGCAAGGTGATCTCCATCGCCGACCTCGGCGCGCCGGACCTCGGCGCCCGGTTCTCCGGCGTGACCGGGGACGTGCCGAAGGCCCTCGCGGAGGCCGTCGGCCTCATCGAGCGGGGCAGGCTCCACATCCCGGTCGAGAAGACGTACGCGCTCGCCGATGCCGCGGCGGCCCACGCCGACAGCCAGGCCGGTCACACGCGAGGGCGCAGGGTCATCGTCGTCTGAGCCGTCACCCGCCCGGGCGGGCCCGGCGCCTCGCCTTCCCCTCCAGCGATCCCGCCGGGCCCGCCCGGCCGTTGACGCGACACACCGCGACACACAAGGAGCACCATGCACACCCCTGTCACCATCATCGGCGCCGGACTCGGCGGCCTCTTACTGGCCCGCGTCCTGCACGTCCACGGCATCCCGGCCACGGTCCACGAGGCGGAGCCCTCACCGACGTCACGCACGCAGGGCGGGATGCTCGACATTCACGAGCACAGCGGCCAACTCGCGCTCGCTGCGGCCGACTTGACGGACGAGTTCCGCGGCATCGTCCTGGAGGGCCGCCAAGCGACACGGCTCCTGGACCGGGCCGGGACCGTCCTGTTCGACCAGGCCGACGACGGCACGGGCACGAGCCCCGAGGTGCAGCGCGGCGAACTGCGCCGGCTCCTGCTCGACGCGCTCCCCGACGGCACCGTCCGCTGGGGCCACAAGGCCACCGGCGCCCGCGCACTCCCCGGCGGCCGCCACGAGGTGACGTTCGCCGACGGCACCACCGCCGTCACGAGCGTGCTGGTCGGCGCCGACGGAGCCTGGTCGCGCGTCCGGCCGCTGCTCTCCACCGCCGTACCCGCCTACGTCGGCCGGTCCTTCGTCGAGACCTTCCTGTACGACGCCGACACCCGCCATCCGGCCGCCTCGAAGGCGGTGGGCGCCGGGACGCTCGCCGCGTTCGACCCGGACGGGCACGGGAAGTGGCTCGTGGCCCACCGGGAGAAGGACGGGACCCTGCACGCCCACCTCTCCCTGACAAAACCTCAGGACTGGTTCGCGGCCATCGACTTCACCGATCCCGTCGCGGCCTCCGCGCGGATCGCGCGGGAGTACGACGGCTGGGCGCCGGAACTCACCGCCCTGATCACCGCGTCCGGGCCGACGCTGCGCCCCCTCTACGCCCTGCCGGTCGGGCACCGCTGGGACCGGGTGCCGGGAGTGACCCTGCTCGGCGACGCCGCCCACCTCTCGCCCCCCGACGGCGCGGGCGCCAACCTGGCCATGCAGGACGGCGCCGACCTCGGCCTGGCCCTCGCCGCGCACCCCGACGACGTCGAGACCGCCCTCGCGGCGTACGAGCAGGCGCTGTTCCCGCGCAGCGCGGCGGCCGCCGCCGTGGCCCCCCGCGACCCCACGCCGCAGGAGATCATCGACTTCTTCGCGCCCCCTGCACGGTAGGAACCACCATCGGGGTGTCCGTCACCGGATCCGGGATGACGACGCTCGGCAGGTCGAAGACGTCCTTGATCAGGGCGGCGTCGACGACCGTGCCGGGCTCGCCCTCGGCCACCACGCGGCCGCTCTTCATGGCGATCAGGTGGTCGGCGAACCGGCAGGCCTGGTTGATGTCGTGCAGCACGGCGACGATCGTGCGGCCTTCGTCGCGCAGCCCGGCGAGGAGGCCGAGGAGTTGGTACTGGTGCGTGATGTCCAGGAACGACGTCGGCTCGTCCAGGAGCAGGCAGGGCGTCTCCTGGGCGAGGACCATGGCCATCCAGACCCGCTGGCGCTGACCGCCGGACAGCTCCTGCACCGGCCGGTCGGCGAGGTCGTCGACGCCGGCGGCGGCCATCGCGTCGACGACGGCGTCCTCGTCCTGCTGCGACCACAGGGCAAGGAGCGACTGGTGCGGGAAGCGGCCGCGGCCGACGAGTTGGCGGACCTTGATGTCGTCGGGGGCGAGGGGGTCCTGCGGCAGGAAGCCGAGTTGCTTGGCCAGTGCCTTGGTGGCGTAGGCGCCGATGCCGCGGCCGTCGAGCCGCACCTCCCCCGTGTCCGGGCGAAGGAGGCGGACGAGTGCGCGCAGCAGGGTGGACTTCCCGCAGGCGTTGGGGCCGACGATGGCGGTGAAGGCGCCGTCGGGCACGTCGAGGCTCAGCCGGGTGGACACCACCCGGTCTCCATAGCGCAGGGTGATGTCCCGCGCGGTCAGGCGTGCGGTCACGCGCGCGCCACCTCCTTGGTGAGCAGCCAGATCAGATAGCAGCCGCCGATCGCGGTGCTGACCACTCCGACCGGCAGGGCGACGGGGGCGAGGAGCATCTGCGCGATCAGGTCGGCGCCCTGGAACAGGACGGCCCCGGTGAGCGCGGCGGGCAGCAGCGGTACGCCCGCCGCGCCCGCGAGCCTGCGGCCGATCTGCGGTGCGGCGAGCGCGATGAACGCGACCGGTCCGGCGACCGCGGTCACCGTGGCCGTGCAGCCGACGCCGACGAGGACCATCAGGAGGCGCAGCCGGTCGAGGCTCACGCCGGTGGTCACGGCGACGGCGTCGCCGAGTGCCGCCTGGTGCATGGCGTGCGCGCGGGCGGCCATCAGGGCGAGGAGCACGCCGATCACCGTGAACGGGATGCCGAGGTCGCCCCAGCCGACGCCGTTCAGCGAGCCCGCGCTCCAGCCGACCGCCGCGATCGCGACCTCCAGGTCGGCGCGCAGCACGATCCACGAGTTGAGGGCGGTCACCATCGCGTTGACGGCGACGCCGATCACCACCAGGCGCAGCCCGGAGAACCCCCGGTCGTACGCGAGGACGTAGATCACGGCCGCGACGACGAGCCCGCCGAGCACGGAGCCGACGGCCAGTTGCACGGACGCGCCCGAGAGGACGGTCAGGGCGACCAGGGCGCCGGTGTAGGCACCGGCGTCGAGGCCGATGACGTCCGGGCTGCCCATGGGGTTGCGGGTGAGGTTCTGGAAGAGGGCGCCGGAGACGCCGAGGGCGGCGCCGAAGACCAGGGCGGCGAGCACGCGCGGCAGCCGCCAGTCCTGGATCACGACGGAGGGCTCTGCCCCGCTCAGCGCGGCGAACACCTCGCCGGGGCTCTTCCAGGACGCGCCGTAGCAGAGTCCGAGCAGGCCGAGCCCGAGGATCAGGGCGGTGAGGACCAGGGTGAGGATCACCGTGCGGCGCTCGGGCCGCAGTCCGAGTGCGGTCAGGGGGCCGCGGCGCCGCGCGGGAGCGGCGACGGCCTCGCGCCCGGTCACAGCGCCCCCGCCCCGTGGCGGCGGACGGCCCAGATCAGCATCGGCCCGCCGAGGAACGCGGTCACGATCGCGACCGGCACCTCGCCCGTGGGAAGCAGCACCCGTGAGCCGATGTCAGCGACGAGCAGCAGGATCGGGCCGACGACCATCGTGTAGGTGATCAGCCACGGCACCGAGCCCCCGGCGGGCCTGCGCACCAGGTGCGGCACGATCAGGCCGACGAACAGGATCGGCCCCGCCACCGCCGTCGCCGCGCCGCTGAGCACGGTGATCAGGGCCAGGGCGGCGATCCGCACGCGGCCCACGCTCGCGCCCAGCGTGTTGGCCACGCTCTCGCCGAGGGCCAGGACGTTGAGGGTCCGGCTCAGGAGCAGCGCGCCGACCAGGCACACCCCGATCGCGGTCAACGGCCAAGCGAGCGGCGCCTGTTCGCGGGCCGCGAGCGAGCCGACCGACCAGAAGCGGTACGCGTCGAAGACGTCCGGGACCATCAGCCGCAGCCCCATGGCGACGCCGCTGAGGACCGCGGTCAGGGCCACGCCGGTGAGCACGAGACGCAGCGGCGAGCGGCGCCCGACGGCGGCGACGAGCAGTGCCGCGAGCACGGAGCCGACGACGGAGAAGCCCAGTTCGCCCGCCTGGCCGCCGGTCAGGCCGAGCGCCGAGCCGAGGGTGATGGCGAACCCGGCTCCCGCGGTGACGCCGAGGATGCCGGGCTCGGCCAGCGGATTGCGGGCCAGCGTCTGGATGAGGGCACCCGCCACGGCGAGCGCGGCACCCACCGCGACGGCGAGGAGCGCGCGCGGCGCCCGGACGTCCCGCACGATCACGTGGTCGTCGGTGCCCCGGAAGTCGAGGAGCGCGCGGACGACTTCGGCGGGCGGCACCGAACGGGCGCCGATGCCGATGCTGACCACGGCGACGACCGCCAGGAGGACGAGTCCGCCGACGAGCAGGGCGACACGTGAGGTGCCACGCCCCGGCGCCTGCACGCCGGACACGCGGCTCCCTTGTTCCGTCGCCCCGGACGCGCGGCCCTCCTGTGCCGTCCCCCCGGACGCGCGGCCCGCGGCCGTCACCGCTTCAGGAGCGGAGCGAACGACTTGTCGATCGCGTCCAGGGTCTTCATGGCCGACCCGTAGGTCGCGGCCTCGGTGTAGCGCAGCGGGAAGGTCTTCCCGGCCTTGACAGCGGGCAGGTTCTTCCACAGCTTCGAGTCCATGACGTACCGCACCGCCTTGGGGACGCTGCCGTCGGCCTGGACCGAGTACGTGATGGCGTCGGCGTCGCGGAGCGAGGCGGGCAGTTCCTCGAGGGAGGGGTACTCGCTGACCGCGTGCGAGCCGGGGCCTGGCTTCTTGACCTTGCCGTAGTACTTCGCGCCCATGTCCTCGGCGATGTTCGTGCCCCACGAGTTGCCGAACTCGCGCTGGAAGGTGCCCTTGGCGACCTCGCCGTACGCCCCGACGTGACCGAGCTTGAGCTGCGGCAGCACGCCCTTGTACTTCTTGGCGAGCTTCGCGGCCTTGGCCTCGTACTGCTCCTGCATGGCGTCGAACTTCTTCAGCGAGCCCGCGGCGTCGGACTGCTTGCGGGTCAGCTTGCGCCACGCGGACGGCACGGTCGGGCCGATCGCCACCACCGGTGCGATGGACTCCAGGCGCTTGACGTCGATGTCGCCGAGCACCGGGGCGGGCACGCCGATGACGATCAGGTCGGGTTCGGCCTCGGCGATGGCCTCGTAGTTGGTCTCCTTGGCCAGCTCGCCCGCCACCTTGGGGAGTTTCTTGTACGTGGCGAGGTCCTTCTTGCTCATCAGCGGCTCCCCGCGCTTCCACGAGGAGATGCCGACCAGCGACGCGTCGGCCTCGATCATGGCGGGCACGGCGTAGCCCGTCGCCACCACGCGCTTCGGGTCGGCCGGGATGGTGATCTTGCCGTTGTCCGCGGCGAACACCCGGGTCCTGCCCTTGCCCGCGGAGTCCGAGTCGTCCTTGGACGACCCGCACCCGGTCACGACGAGGGCCAGCGCCACGGCGCCGACCAGGGCCGACGATCTGCGGATGAACATGCGTTGCTCCTTGCTCTGCGGGAGGGCGCGCCTGGTCCGGCGGCGTCGCCCCGCCCCCCGTTCGACGGATGGGTCAGTGGTGGTCGACGTGCTCGTGGCCGTGGTCATGGCCGTGCTCGTGCTCGTCGTCGAAGTCGGCGACGCCGCGCTTCCAGTAGCCGGTGATGTCGTGGTCGCCCTTCGCGAGGCGCAGGTCGTCGCGGACCCAGCGGCGCAGCGGTTTGATCTGTCCCGCCTCGCCCGCGGCCCACACGAAGACGCGCTCGCCCTCGGGCACGGTCACGGCGGTCACGGCGCGCGCGAGGGCGTCGCCGGTGCCGGGCGGGCGGTCGCCGCGGTGCAGCCAGCGCACCTCGACGCCGTCGGGCGCGGACAGCTCGATCTCCTGGTCGGCGTCGGTGACTTCGACGAACGCCCAGCCCTTGGCGCTCCTGGGCAGTTCCTCGAGCCGGCGGGCGATGGCGGGCAGCGCCGTGATGTCGCCCGCGAGCACATAGCGGTCGTAGACGTGCGGGACGATCAGCCCGCCGGGCGGCCCGGCGACGTGGATGACGGAGCCCACGTAGACGCCGTGCGCCCAATCCGACGCGAGGCCGCCCTCGTGCAGGGCGATGTCGATGTCGATCTCGCCCGTGGCCGGGTCGTGGCGGCGCACGGTGTACTCGCGCGAGGTGGGCACGGGGCGCGGCCAGCGCAGCATGGTCCCGTTCGGTTCGGGCAGCCGCAGCGTGCCGTCGGGCTCCGGGAACAGCAACTTGACGTGTTCGTCGGGCGCGTGGGCCTCGAACCCCTCGGTCTCGGGACCGCCCAGGGTCACCCGCAGCAGGCCCGAGCCGACCATGGTGACGCCCACGACATCGACCAGGCGGATGCCGATCGGGTAGCCCACCTTCTCGGCGTGCTCGCCCGCGCGGACCTCCGCGATCCGCTCCAGGTGACGGTGCCGGTGGTCGATCAGGCTCATGCGGCACCGCCCGTCAGCGGTGCCGGTCCGGGCCGCTCCGCCCGGACGCGGCCCGGCCGGGGTTTCGGTCGCCCGGCTGACCAGGGCGACCGAGCCCGCCCTGCCTCCGTGTTCCAAGTCGGCATGGAATCCCCTCCCCTGAGTGAAACCTAGGAAAGGCTAACCTAACTTAGATCTTGCTTCGGAGGTCAGGGCCCTCCCCCGGTCTCACCGGCGCCCGGAGACCCCCTCGACCACGAGGCTGGTGACCGACTCGGCGGGAACGGTGACCGTGGCCCGCCGGTCGGTGACCCGGACCGGGTCCTGCCGTTCCAGGGCGCCGTCCGCGCTGGTGACGACCGGTGTCACGGTCGCGTCCGGGCCGACGGAGGCGAACTTCGACAGGTCCACCGTCACCGAGCGCTCCGCCCCGGTGGAGTTGACGTGGACGACCGTGGCGCCCTTGCCGTCGGCGTCGAGCGCCGCCGCGCTGGAGGGCTCGTCCACCGTGATGAGACGGTCGCCCGGGCGGATGTGGTGGGTGAAGTTCCTGGCCGTGTCGAACTTGGTGTTGGTCCTGATGGGGCAGGTCTTCAGGGTGTCCTCGGCGGTGCAGTCGAAGGGGAGCTGGATGCTGCCCCAGTTGCCGCCCCTGGCGCTCTCACCGCCGGGCTTCATGTTGTTGTAGTCCTCGACGGGCTGCCAGAACACCCAGGCCGTGGGCTCCAGTTCGCGCAGGTCGTCGACCATGTGCTGGGCCAGGCCGAGGCCCGACCTCATGTCCTCGAAGTCCTGCCCGTCCGGGTCCCACTCCCCCTCGACCTCGCTCATCCACAGCGGCTTGCCCGCCGCCTCGGCCAGGTCCCGCACGGTGGTGCGGCCCCCGGTGCCGTACGTGTGGACGTTGAGCTGGTCGACGAGGCGCCGCACGTCGTCCGGGTAGGAGTTCCAGTTCTCGGCGAACTTGGTGGGGTTGGTCTCGTCCATCGCCGAGATCTTCGTGCGGGACGTGTACTTCCGCAGCGCCGGGGCCAGCGAGCGGATGACCTGGCTCTGGAGCCCCGGGCCCATGTGCGCGCCCTCCTGGCGGCCGCCGACGGGCTGTCCGTCGGGGCCGAGCCTGGTGCTCCAGTAGTCGGTGTTGGGCTCGTTGAAGGGGTCGAGCGTCTTCACCTTGATGCCGTGCGCCTTCTCCAGGCGCCGCGTTGCGCCGGCGAGGTACGCGGTGAAGTCGTCCACGGAGTCCGGCTTGAGCTGGTCCTCGTTGGCGTCGAAGCCCCCTGAGACGTAACCGCTCTTCGTCATGAACCACGGGGGCGAATTGCTGAACGTCTCCCAGTGGTCGATCCGCGACTTGATCCGGTCGACCCACCAGCGCTGGGGCTTGTCCGCGTCGCCCTTCCAGTGGGCGGGGTTCGCGGGGTCCCACCACTCGGTGTCCTCGCGGGTCGTGCCCTCGGGTGCCTGCCACCACCCCTGGACCGCGCCACCGGCCCGGAGGTAGTCCTTGACGTCAGGGGCGTTGCCGCCGCCGATGTTGTAGCGGGCGATGTTGAGGGCGAGGCCGTCGGCGCCGAACAGCAGCTCGGCGAGTTCGTTGCGGATCTCGTCGGGGTAGCCGCCGGTGGCGTTGGCGAACCAGACCAGGCTGGTGCCCCACCCCTCGAACCGCTGCTGCGCGTTCACGGGGTCGGGGCTGACGGTGACGGAGTCGGCGGCCGTGTGCTCGGCCGCGGGTGACGGTGGGGCGGCGGCGAGTGCGGTGACCGCGGCCAGGGCGGTGACGCCGAGGACGGTCGGCAGCGGTCGCTTGCGGGTGCCGTGTGCCATCGTGATCCCTTCTGGAGTTGTCACTTCGGGTGGGGTGCCGTGCTGTCAGGGAGCGGGCTCGCGCAGGACTGCGACGCCGCGCGGGGGCAGGGTGAGGTGGCTCTGCGGGACGTCTTCGCGGGTGCCGGTGAGCACGTCTTCGTGGGCACCGATGAGCACGTCCCCGACCAGGCCGGTCACGGTCACCGCCTCGTCGGTGCGGTTGACCAGGAACAGGTACCGGTGGTCCTCGGTCCGGCGGACCGTCAGCTCGACCCGGCCGCGCGCGGCGGCGGGGAGTTCGCTCCGGACCTCGGCCGCGTCGAGCAGCCGGGGCAGGAGCCCGGCAAGACCCTCCGCGCCCAGGCGGGTGCCGACGTAGGCGGCCGTCCCGCTCCCGGCGCGCCGGCGGGTCACCACCGGTCGACCGGCGTGCTCACCCGACCGGTACTCGGCGAGGACCTCCACGGCGGGGTCGACGACGTCGACGCGGTCGGCCCACAGCGTGCCCGTGAGATCACCGTCAAGAGACAGGGCGTCACCGTCCACAGCCACGGCATCCCCGTCCAGGAGCGGCCCGAACTCCTCCACCCTGACCCCGAGCAGCTCCCGCAGCGCCCCCGGATAACCCCCCAGCCACACGTGGTCGTTCTCGTCGACGACGCCGGAGAAGTACGTGGTGACCAGGTGGCCGCCGCCCTCCGCGTACCGGGTCAGCCGAGCGGCCAGCTCCCCGGGCACCACGTGCAGGACGGGCGCGACGAGCAGCCGGTACGGGGCGAGGTCGGCGTCCGTCGTGATCACGTCGGCGCGGATCCCGAGCGCGAGCAGCGCGGAGTACCAGTCGAGTGCCTCCTGGCGGTAGTCCAGGCGGGAGGTGGGGTGGGAGTCCTGTTCGCCGGCCCACCACGACTCCCAGTCGAAGAGGACCGCGACGGCGGCCGGTTCGCGCACGGAACCGGCGACCGGCGCCAACTCGACGAGTGTGGCGCCGAGTTCGGTCACGCCGCGGAAGACAGCGCTGTCCTCCCCCGCGTGCGGGACCATCGCCGAGTGGTACTTCTCGGCTCCGGCCGCCGACTGGCGCCACTGGAAGAAGCAGATGCCGTCGGCGCCGTGGGCGACGTGCAGCAGCGAGTCGCGGGCGAGGTCGCCGGGGCGCTTCGCGACGTTGACGGGCTGCCAGTTGACGGCGCTCGTGGAGTGCTCCATCACGTACCAGGGCCGCCCGCCCGCGATGCCGCTGACGAGGTTCGCGGAGAACGACAGCTCGTCGCGGTCCTGGGGGCCGGGGTGGACGTAGTGGTCGTTGGAGACGAAGTCGACCTCGCGGGCCCAGTCGGCGTAGTTCATGCCCTTGGTGCCGCCCATCACCATGAAGTTGCTGGTCACGGGCGTCTCGGGGGTGAGGCGGCGCAGGATGTCCCGCTCGGCGCACAGATAGTCCTTCAGCGCGTCGGACGAGAAGCGCTTGAAGTCCAGCTGCTGGGTGGGGTTGGGGTGCGACGCGGCGAGGCGGGGCGGCAGGATCTGGTCCCAGTCGCTGTAGCGCTGGGACCAGAAGGCCGTGCCCCAGGCGTGGTTGAGCCGGTCCAGGCTCTGGTACCGGTCGCGCAGCCAGAGCCGGAAGGCGCGGGCGGCGTCGTCGGAGTAGTCGTAGACGTTGTGGCAGCCCAGCTCGTTGTTGACGTGCCAGGCCACCAGGGCCGGATGGCCCGCGTACTGCTTCGCCATCGCGGAGACCAGCCGGAGCGCGTACTCGCGGAACACCGGCGACGTCGGCCGCCAGTGCTGCCGCGCGCCGGGCCAGACCGTCGCACCCTCGGCCGTGACCGGCAGGATCTCCGGGTGCGCCGTGGTCAGCCACGGCGGGGGCGACGCCGTGGCGGTGGCGAGGTCGACGGCGATGCCGTGGGCGTGCAGGAGGTCCATCAGCTCGTCGAGCCACGCGAAGTCCCAGACGCCGTCGTCGGGTTGGACGCGCGCCCAGGAGAAGATCCCCAGGGAGACGAGGTTGACCCCCGCCCGGCGCATCAGCCGGACGTCCTCCTGCCACACCTCCCGGGGCCACTGCTCGGGGTTGTAGTCGGCGCCGTAGGCGAGCCGGGCGCGGCTGCCGCCGTCCGGTGCGGGCAGCAGGCGGGGCAGGGTGGTACGACGGTTCATCGTCACTCTCGTCCTTCGAGCGTCGTGGGAGCGGCTTTCGGAGCGTGGCCGGGTCACTCGTGGACGGTGAACCCCTGCTGCTTGCCGTACTCGGCCAACTTGCGCTGCCAGGACTTCAGCCCGTCGGCGAGCGGCGTGCCCGACACGTACGCCTTGCCCGCGGTGTCGTTGAAGACGGAGTTGGAGTAGACCTGGAACGGCAGGTACGACCAGTCGTCGGGGACGCGCGCCGCCGACTCGGCGAAGACCTGGTTGGCCTTCTGCCCGCCGAAGTAGGGGAACTTGGTCTGCTGGAACCTGTCCGACGTCAGATCGGTGTTCGTCGCGGGGAAGGAGCCCTCCTTGATGCGGGTCTGGACCCCGGCTCCGTGGTTGGCGTACTTGACGAAGGCGTACGCGAGTTCCTTGTTCTTGCCGGCCGTCGGCAGGGCCAGGGAGCTGCCGCCGTTCTCCGCACTGGTCTTTCCGCCCTTGGTCCACTGCGGCAGCGGCGCCACGCGCCAGTCCCCCGCGCCGGATTTCACGCCGGAGGCGAGGTTGGCGGGCATCCAGGCGCCGATGGCCAGGGTCGCGATGGTGCCCTTGGCCATGCCCTGGTACCACTCGTCGCTCCAGGACGTGACGGGCGCGAGGAGCTTGTCGTCGATCAGCTTCTGCCACGTCTTCGTGTAGGCGGCGGCGCCCTTGTCCTTGAAGCTGATGCCGACGTCGGTCTTGTCCTTGACGTCGAAGGGCCGTGAACCCGCCTGCCACAGCAGGCTGGTGGTCAGGCCCGCGTCGCCGGTGTCGTTGGTGATGTACACCTCGGGGTCGGCCTTGTGCAGGGCGCGGGCGGCGTCGACGTACTCGTCCCAGGTGGTGGGCACGGCGATGTCGTGCTTGTCGAAGAGCTTCTTGTTGTAGAAGAGCGCCATCGGGCCGGAGTCCATCGGCAGGGCGTACGTCTTGTCGCCGCCCTGGCTGACGGCGCTCCAGGGGCCGCGGGAGTAGCTGCTGGCGAGCTTGGCCGCGCCGAAGCCCGACAGGTCGGTGATCGACTCCTTCAGGGCGAACTGGCCGAGGGCGTAGTACTCGATCTGTGCGACGTCGGGGACGCCCTTGCCCGCGGACATGGCGTTCTCCAGGGCGGTGTACTGCTTGTCGTTCGTGCCCGCGTTGACGAGGTCGACCTCGACGCCCGGGTGCTCCTCCTCGAAGTCCTCCGCGACCTTCTTCAGTGTGGGCTCCCAGGCCCACACCGTGATCTTTCCGCCCTTCTTCAGGGCCGCGTCGATGTCCTTTCCGGATACGTTCTTCGGGCTCTGTCCGTCGTCGGAGGAGCCGCAGGCGGCCGCTCCCAGGGTCAGTGCGCAGACGACGGCGAGACCGCGCAGGGCACGGCGGGTGTGCAACGGCATGGACGAGTTCCCCTTGGCTGGACGTGCGGATCGGTGTGCGGAAGTGAGCGAGCGGGGCCGGGTCGGGCGCGGAGCGCTATTCCTTGACGCTTCCGGCGGCGAGGCCCGACTGCCAGAACTTCTGGAGCAGCAGGAAGGCGGCGATGAGCGGCAGGATGGTGATGAGCGAACCGGTGATCACCAGGTGGAAGACGGGCTCGCCGCCCGCCGTCGAGGCCTGGGCGTTCCAGCTGTTGAGGCCCAGGGTGAGCGGATACCAGTCGGGATCCTTGATCATGATCAGCGGCAGGAAGTAGTTGTTCCAGGTCTGCACCATCGTGAACAGCAGGACGGTGACCATCCCGGGCGCGAGCAGCGGCAGGCACACCTGGATGAAGGTGCGCAGCTCCCCGGCGCCGTCGACGCGCGCGGCCTCGAGCAGCTCGGCGGGGATGGCCTCGGTGGCGAAGACCCACATCAGATAGAGGCCGAACGGCGAGATGAGCGAGGGGATGATGACGGCCCAGGGGGTGTTGGTCAGGCCCAGCTCGCCGAACATCAGGAAGGTGGGCACCGCGAGGGCGGTGCCGGGCACGGCGACCGCCCCGATGACCACGGCGAAGACGACGCGCTTGCCGGGGAAGTCGAACTTGGCGAGGGCGTAGCCGCCGAGGACGGCGAGGACGGTGGCTCCTCCGGCGCCGAGGACGACGTACACCAGGGTGTTCAGGAGCCAGCGGGTGAAGACGCCGTCGTTGTAGGTGAAGGTCTCCCTGACGTTGTCCCACAGGGAGAAGTCGCCGCCGAACCACAGGCCGAACGAATCGGCCAGGCCCTCCTGGGACTTGGTGGCGCTGATGACGAGCCACAGCAGGGGCACGAGGGTGTAGAGCACGACCAGGCCGGTGAGCAGGGTCAGCGGGACGCTGCGGCGGGGGCGGGCCAGGCTGTGGCGGGGACGCCGGGCGGGGCGCAGGCGCGGCGGCGGGGCGTGCCTCGCGCGGGGGGCTCTGGCGGCGGTTCTGGTGGGGGTGGCCATGGGTCACGCTCCCTTGCGCATGCCGCGGAGCTGGACGACGTACGCGATGACCATGGTGATCAGGCCCATGATGATCGCGACCGTCGCGGAGTAGTTCTGCTGCTGTCCGTTGAACGACAGCGAGTAGGTGTAGAGGTTGGGGGTGTACGAGGTGGTGATGGCGTTGGGCGCGAGGTCCTGGAGGATGCTCGGCTCGTTGAAGAGCTGGAAGCTGCCGATGATCGAGAAGATGGTCGCGATGACCAGCGCGCCGCGGATCGCGGGGATCTTGATGGCGGTGATGACGCGCAGCTGCGAGGCGCCGTCGATCTCCGCGGCCTCGTACAGGGAGCGCGGGACCACGCGCAGCGCGGAGTAGAAGATCAGCATGTTGTAGCCGACGAACTCCCAGGTCACGATGTTGCCGATGGAGGCGAGCACGAGGTCCGGTGAGAGCGGGTCGGGCAGCTCGGTGCCGAAGGCGTCGTTCACGTCGCCGACGAGTCCGAACCGGGTGCCGTACATGAAGCCCCACATGAGGGTGGCGACCACGGCGGGCACGGCGTACGGCAGGAAGATCGATATCCGGAAGAAGCTCTTGCCGTAGAGCCGGCCGCTGTCCAGGGCGAGCGCCACGAGCAGCGCGATCCCCAGCATGATCGGCACCTGGACGGCGAGGAACAGCGCCACCCGGCCGAGCCCCTCCCAGAACTCCGGGTCGTCCAGGGCCCGTTGGTAGTTGTCCAGGCCCACGAAGGTGGTGCCGCCGATCAGCCGGTCCTGGAAGAGGCTCAGATAGATCGAGTAGGCGATGGGGGCCAGGAAGACCAGGGCGAAGACCAGGGCGAACGGGGCGACGAACCCCCATCCCGTCCAGGACCGCCGCCGTCGCGGCGGGGGTGGGCCCGCGCGTCCGACGGCCGCGGATTGCAGTGTTGCCATGACAAGTCCCCTCGTGCTCGCCTCGCGCCCGCCGGGGCGCGCCTTGCGATGTTTACGTAAACATCAATGGCCGGAAAGGGCCGCTGGTCGTGTTATGTTTACGTAAACATTGAGTGGGAGATGTCTACACTGCGCCGCAGCGGAGGGTCAAGAGGCTGCGCGGGACTCGACTTTGAGTGCGGGGAAGGGTGCAAGTGACAACCAGTGGAACACCTGCGGGCGGGCGTCGGACGCCGGGCCGCCGCGGCGGGGCGCCTCGCCGCAAACAGGGCGCGTCCATGATCGACGTCGCGCGCCTGGCCGGCGTCTCCGGCCAGACCGTCTCCCGGGTCTCCAACGGCTTCCCCGGCGTCACCGAGGAGACCCGCGCGCGGGTCCTGGAGGCGATGACGGAGCTGGGATACCGCCCCAACAGCGCCGCGCGGGCCATGCGCCGCGGCGAGTTCCGCACCATCGGCGTCGTCACGTTCACGCTGTCGACGACGGGGAACGTCCACACGCTCGACGCCATCGCGCGCTCCGCGGCCCAGGAGGGGTACGCGGTCACGCTGCTCCCGGTCGCGGTCCCCACGCAGGACGAGGTGCGCGGCGCCTTCTCCCGCCTCGGCGAGCTGGCCGTGGACGCGATCATCGCCATCATGGAGGTGCACCTCCTGGACGCGTCCTCCCTGGTCCCGCCGCCCAACGTCCGGGTCGTCGTGGCCGATTCGCACGCCGGCGACCGCTACAGCGTGGTGGACACCGACCAGGCGGGCGGCGCCAGGACCGCGGTGGACCATCTGCTCGCCCTCGGCCATCGGACGGTGTGGCACCTGGCGGGACCCGAGGAGTCGTTCGCCGCCCAGGGCCGCGAGGGCGCCTGGCGCGCCACCCTGGAGGCGGCGGGCCGCGACGTGCCGACCGCCCTGCGCGGCGACTGGACCGCCGAGTCGGGCTACCGTGCGGGGCTCCTGCTGGCCGAACAGCCGGACTGCACCGCGGTGTTCGCCGCCAACGACCAGATGGCCCTCGGCGTCATGCGCGCCCTGCACGAGAAGGGCCGCTCGATCCCCGGGGACGTCAGCGTCATCGGCTTCGACGACATCCCCGACGCGTCCTCCTTCTTCCCGCCCCTGACCACCATCCACCAGGACTTCGACCAGGTCGGCCAGCTCCTCGTGGAGAGCGCCCTGCGGCAGATCCGCACCGGGTCCGGCGAGCAGGGGACGACGCTCGTGCCGACGCATCTCGTGGTGCGCGAGAGCACGGGGGCTCCGTCGGCGGGGCGCTGACGACTTCGCCAGGGGGCGTCGACGGCGGGGCACACAGGTCCGCCGCTCACCCGTGGAAGGCACGCGCGCGTAGGCGTGGGGGAACACTACGCGCGCGTGCCGGTCGAGGGCGCCATCAACTCCGGTGCGTGTACTGATGGTTGGCGCCGCTTCGGCGGGCGGGCCCGGCATGGAACGGCAGCGCATCGGCTCTGCCCGTCAGGGTGGCGTGGGTGCGGCCGGGGCGGGATGGACTTTCGCGTACGGCCCCATGGACTCTCGTACGCGAAAAAGTGTTGTCTCCGGGCGCCCAGCCGCTCTCCTATACGCCGGACCGACCGGCGGGCACCATAGAGCGGAGCAGACATGCACCTGGATCACGACGACACGCAGAGCCGGACCCCCGCCCCGGAGGCCGGGGCCGCCGACGGCGAGCGGCGCGGCCGTCACGGGCGGAACACGCGCGGGCGCAGGGTCCGTGTCCTGGCCGGTGGCGTCGTGGCGGCCGCCGTGGTCGCCTCGGTGGGTACGTACGCGCTGGCCAACCCCTCCGGTGCGGACGACCGGCGCGAGGACGCGGCAGCCGACGCCGCCCCGCGCGCCAAGACCCCGCCGAAGCGCCCGGCGGTGAGCAAGTCCGCGAAGTACGCGAAGCAGCTCCTGGTCCTCGTGAACAAGGAGCGGGCCAAGGCGGGTTGCCGTGCCCTGCGCCTGGACCGCCGCGTGCAGACCGCCGCGATGGCACACGCCAAGGACATGGCGGCCCGGAACTACTACGACCACACCAGCCCGGAGGGCGTGAGCGCGGGGGACCGGATGCGCAAGGCCGGCTACTCCGCCGGGGCCTGGGGCGAGAACATACACAAGGGCCCGAAGGGCCCCAAGACCGCGATGCGCGACTGGATGCGCAGTGCCGGGCACCGCAAGAACATCCTCAACTGCTCCTACAAGGACTTCGGCGCCGGTGTCAGCCTGAAGGCCAACGGACCTTGGTGGGTGCAGAACTTCGCCACCAAGCGCTGACCCCGCAGCACGCCGGGCAAAGGTGGGTTCAGGGCCTGCGGGGCAGGTCCTGAACCCACCCGGGGGCGCGCGGCTCGGGGTCAGCCCTTCAACGGACACCTGGTGAGCAGGGTGGCCGGGTCCGCCCCCGCGGGACGCGCAAGGGTACGGCCGGGCGGCGGGCTGTGGCCCGTGCGGAGCCAGTCCTCGACGGCCGTGAACGCCGAGCGGTGGCAGGGCACGAGCGGACGGAGCCGGTCGGGGAAGGCATCGAAGAGCGCATCGGTGTGCGTGCCGCCCTCGACGCGGTACGAGCGGAACAGGTCGCCGCGGCCCGCGCCCCGGACCAGCCGGGCGTAGACGTCCGCGGTACGGCTGACGGGCAGCAGCACGTCAAGGGTGCCCTGCACCGTGATCAGCGGTTTCCCGATCCTGCCGGTCAGCTCGATCCGTCGACGGCGCGGTGGACCCCGGCCGGACGGTGCGCGTAGTCGTAGTCCGCGTCGCAGCCGGGCGTGCCGGGCCGGCAGTACGGGGTGCCCGCCTCGGTCGGCCCGTCGTAGCCGGGGTCGAACTCCTCGCGGTAGACGCGCTGGGTCAGATCCCAGTAGGTGCGGTGGTGGTAGGGCCAGAGGAACTCCGAGCCCGCGGGGAAGCCCGCCGCGAGGATCTTCCGGTGGGCGTGGGCCGCCCCGGCGCCGCCCGCCGCGTACGTGGGGTAGGCGCGCAGCGCGGTCGGCAGGGACGTGAGCGGGTTCGGCCCGTCGGCGCGCCACAGGGTGCCTTCCCAGTCCACGCCGCCGTCGTACAGCTCGGGGTGGTTCTCCAGCTGCCAGCGCACGAGGTAGCCGCCGTTGGAGATGCCCGTGGCCAGGGTGCGGGCGGCAGGTCGCCCGTAGCGCTGGGCGGTGACCGCGCGGGCGGCCCTGGTGAGCTGGGTGACCCGCCGGTTCCATTCGGCGACGGCGTCTGCGGGCCTTCGGCCGTCGCGGTGGAACCCGGTCCCGGTGTTGCCCTTGTCCGTGGCGGCGTAGGCGTAGCCCCGGGCGAGGACCCAGTCGCCGATGGCCCTGTCGTTGGCGTACTGCGCCCGGTTGCCCGGGGTGCCCGCGACCACCAGGCCGCCGTTCCAGCGGTCGGGCAGCCGGATGACGAACTGGGCGTCGTGGTCCCAGCCGTGGTGCGTGTTGGTCCGGGAGGTGTCGGGGAAGTGGCCGTCGATCTGGATGCCGGGGACGCCGGTGGGCGTGGGCAGGTCCTTCGGGGTGAGCCCGGCCCAGTCGGCCGGGACGGTGTGGCCCGAGCCGACGGTTCCGGCGGTGGTCAACTCACCTAGACAGGCGGCGCGTTGGCGCTCGGCGCCGGGGACGTGCAGCTGGTCGAGGCGCACGCAGGTCGCGGACGCGGGGGCGGGTGTCCGGGCGTCGCCCGGGGTGGCGGTGAGGGCGAGCAGAAGGGCCGCGCCGGTGGCGGCGGTGCGCACGCGGTTGCCGCCCGGGGACCGGCTCACCGCTGGAGGCCGAAGAACTCGGTGATCCAGCGGCTGGAGCAGATCGACGCGACGAAGTGCGCCGTGCCCGTGGCCCCGCACTGCTGCGCCCCGCTTCCGGGGTCGACCGGGGTGCCGTGGCCGACGGCCGGCACCCGGTCGACCTCGACGGCGACTCCCCCGTCGGCGGACAGGTACTGCTCGCGCCGGGTGCCGTTGGGCCCGATGGTGGACGTGCGGTCGGGTGTCTGTTCCAGGCCGTGGACCGCCGTCCACTGGTCGCGCAGGGCGTCCGCGTTCTTCGGCGCGACCGTGGTGTCGCGGTCGCCGTGCCAGACGGCCACGCGCGGCCACGGCCCGGTGTGGCCCGGGACGGCGTCCCGCACGCTCTTCGCCCAGGCCGCGGGGGTCCGGGTCACACCGGGGTTCATGCAGGTGAACGCCGAGAGGACGTCGGTGGCGCAGCGGTAGGGCACACCGGCGACGACCGCTCCCGCCCGGAAGACGTCGGGGTAGGTCGCGAGCAGGGCCGAGGTCATCGCGCCGCCCGCCGAGAGGCCCGTCACGTACGTGCGCGAGGGGTCGCCGCCGTACGCGGAGCCCGCCTTGGCGACCATCTGCCGGATCGAGGCGACCTCGCCCTGCCCGCGGCCGGTGTCGGCGCTCTGGAACCAGTTGAAGCACTTGTTGAGGTTGTTCGACGTCGTGGTCTCGGCGAAGACCAGCAGGAACCCGTACCGGTCGGCGAACTTCGTCAGGCCCGAGTTGTCGGCGTAGAGCTGGGCGCTCTGCGTGCAGCCGTGCAGGGCCACCACCACGGCCGGACTCGCGTGCAGGGACGTCGGCCGGTACACGTACATGTTCAAGGCGCCCGGGTTGGCCCCGAAGTCGGTCACCCGCTCCAGGGCGACCGCCGCGCGCGCCTCGGGGGCCGGGACGAACAGGGACGCACCGGAGGCGAGGCCGAGGGCCGCCGCCAGCGTGCCGATCCTCCGCGTCCGGCGTCGGAGCCACCGTGCCTGACGGGTCAACAGGCGGGCTCGGGTGGGTGGTTGGGCGATTGCGTATGCCATGGGGGCCTCCTGCGAGCGGCGAGGTGCCGGTCACCCTAGGAGCGCCCCGGCCCCCGCGACATGGCGTCGGGCCCCACAACTGCGGCGCGCGCACAGGCCGTACGCCCTGTTGCGCGGCCGACGTGGCGCACTCGCGAAGCCGTCACGGAGGCCGCCGCCGAGCCGTCGTGTCCGGCGGTCCGTCACGCCCCTGTGGAACGGCTCGTGTTGAACGTATTGACGAACCGCGCACACGCTCCTACGGTCCCGTTCCACAGAATCACACACGAATCAACAATTCAGAACGCAACGAAGGTTCCTTCATGTTGAGACGCACCCTCACCTCCCTCCTGGCCGCCGGCGCGAGCGTGCTCGCGCTCCTCGCCACCGCTCCCCCCTCCCAGGCCTCCCAGACCGCCCCGGCCGCCCCGGTCACCGTCACCAACGGGACGCAGTTCACCGACACCACAGGCGCGCCGGTCCACGCCCACGGCGGCGGGGTCCTCAAGGTCGGCTCCGCCTACTACTGGTTCGGCGAGAAACGCGACGGCGGCAACAACTTCAAGGCCGTGTCCGTCTACCGCTCCACCGACCTCAAGACCTGGGAGTTCAGGAAGGACGTCCTGACGCAGGAGTCCGCCCCCGACCTCAAGGTCGCCAACATCGAGCGCCCCAAGGTCATCTACAACAAGTCCACCGGCACGTTCGTCATGTGGATGCACAAGGAGAAGGGCAACGGCGACTACAGCGAGGCCCGCGCGGCCGTCGCCGTGTCCGACACCGTCGACGGCGACTACACCTGGAAGGGCAGCATGCGCCCGCCGGGCGACGTCACGTCCAGGGACATGACCCTGTTCCAGGACGACGACGGCACCGCGTACCAGATCACGTCCGCCAAGGACAACGCCGACCTGCACATCTACCGGCTCACCGCCGACTACACCCGCTACGACAAGCTGGTCGCCAACCCCTGGGCGGGGACGTACCGCGAGGCGCCCGCGCTGTTCAAGCGGGACGGCATGTACTTCATGCTCACCTCCGGCAACAGCGGCTGGCAGCCCAACCAGCAGCAGTACGCCACCGCGACCAGCGTCACGGGCCCGTGGAGCGAGATGAAGGACGCGGGCAACGACAACGGCTACCACTCCCAGACGACCTTCGTCCTTCCCGTGCAGGGGAGTTCGGGGACGTCGTACCTGTACATGGGTGACCGCTGGGGCAACTCCATGGGCGGCTCGGTCAACGACTCGCAGTACGTGTGGCTGCCGCTGTCGTTCCCGACGCGGACCCGGCTGACGCTGCCGTGGTACCCGAAGGTCAGCATCGACGCCGCCGCCGGGACCCTCAAGGGCGTGGAGGGCGGCCCGCACTTCGGCCTTCAGGCCCGGCACAGCGGCAAGTGCCTCGATGTGTCCGACGACTCCGCCGCCGACAACACGAGGGTCGTCCAGTACGGCTGCGACTCGGGCCTCAACCAGCAGTGGCGGCTCGAGGACGTGGGCGGCGGCTACGCCCGCGTGCTCGCCCAGCACAGCGGCAAGTGCCTGGACGTGGCCGACGAGTCCACCGGGGACGGCGCTCCCGTGAACCAGTACCGCTGCGGCAACGGATCCCACCAGCAGTGGCAGTTCCAGGACCGGGGCGACGGGAGCTACCGCCTCGCGGCCCGGCACAGCGGCAAGTGCCTGACCGTCACGGACGGGTCCACGCAGGACGGGGCGCGGCTCGTGCAGCAGCCGTGCGGCGACGGCGCCGACCAGCAGTTCCGGCGGCGCGCGGCCTGAGCGGGCGGGCGCCCGTCCCCCGTGATGCCGCGGAGCGGGGCCCGGTGCTGTGCCTCCGGGCCCCGGGGCGGGGACGCCTCCGCCTCACTTCCGCCAGAGCAGGTGGTGCGTCACGCCGCTCGGGCTGGGCACGACGTCCTGGTGGAACCGGTCGAGCAGCTCGTCGGGGGACTCCCACAGGCGGGCACCGGAGCCGAGCTTCGTCGGCAGGACCACCACGTGCAGGGTGTCCACGAGGTCGGCCTCGAGGAACTGCCGGATGGTCGTGGCCCCACCGCCGAGCCGGACGTCCCGGCCGCGCGCCGCCTCCTTCGCCCGGGCGAGCACCGCGGCCGGGTCGCCGTCGACGAAGTGGAACGTGGTGTCGGAGAGTGTGAAGGACGGGCGCTCGTGGTGCGTCATGACGAACACCGGTGTGTGGAACGGGGGCTCCTCTCCCCACCACCCCTGCCACTCGTGGTCCTGCCAGGGCCCGCGCTGCGGCCCGAACTTGTTGCGACCCATGATCTCGGCGCCGATGTTCCGGCCGTAGTCCCGGGTGAAGTAGTCGTCCAGACCTCGGCCGCCACCGCCTTCGACGCCCTTGACGGGCGGGTGGTCGGTGGCCATGGCCCAGGCGAACATGGCCCCCGGATCGGCATGGCCGAACGGCTTCTCGAGGCTCTGGCCGTCACCGGCGCCGAACCCGTCGCTCGAGACGGTGAAGTTCTGGACCCGCAGCAACTGGCTCATACCGCTCCTCTTGCTTCGCACATGGTGATCACTTGACGAACGTTAGACCGGCCGCTCCGGGAAAACTCATCGCCGCGTCGTGCCGTTCTCACCGATTTCCCGCGGCCTCGACGCACCCCGTGGCCAGGCGCAGGCTCTCGTCGACCGCGTACGGGATGTCGACGACCGGGAACAGCGTGTGGCGTACGGTCCGTTCGGCGTCGACGACCAGGATCAGGCGCTTGTGGCGGAGCCTGCCCGCGCCGCGGAAGGTCGGCAGGCGCAGGGCCGCGGCGAGTTGGTGGGCGGCGTCGGAGAGAAGGAGGTGGGGAACCTGCTCCGCCCGCGCGAACTCGGCTTGTTCGTGCGGGAGTTGGGTGCTGATGCCGCGTACGTCGACGCCCGCCGCGCGGAAGTCGGTCCAGGCGTCGCGGAAGAGCCGGTTCTCCAGGGTGCAGCCGACCGCCCCGGGGATCGGTGGCTCGCCCCACTCGATGCCCGTGCCGGGGTAGGTGAACAGGACGGTCGCGGCGGCGTCCGGGGACAGCAGGGGCAGGTCGGCGCCCCCCGGGCCGGTCAGATCGATGCCGTCGGGCACGCGGGTGCCGGTCAGGGCGTGGACGCGGGCGTGTTCGGCGCTGTCCGCCTCGGTGGTCCCGGTGAGGCTGCCGTCACCGAGGACCCACCGGTCGCCCCAGTCCTGCATGGCGACGAGCAGCGGGAGCAGCGCGGCTCCGGCGTCGGTGAGCACGTACTCGTACCGCACGGGACGCCGTTGGTAGAGGCTGCGGCGCAGCACGCCCTGGGCGACCAGGCGGCCGAGGCGCTCGGTGAGGACCTTGCGGGAAAGGCCGAGTTCGGCGGCGAGCGCGTCGAAGCGGACGTGGCCGCGGGCGACCTCGCGCAGGACAAGGACGTTCCACCAGTCCCCAAGGACCAGGGCGGCCTGGGCGATGCCGCAGGTCTCGTCAGCGTTGTGCATCCTCATGGACCCATAGTAGGTTCCTTTTCGGGACCCACTTTGTTTCTGCTTGAAACTTACCGCCCGCCGCGCGCGGGCCCTGCGTGAGGAGCTGCACCGTGACCGCCATCAGCCGGGTCGTCGCACGGGAGATCATCGACAGCCGGGGCAATCCCACCGTCGAGGTCGATGTCGAGCTCAAGGACGGCTCGCTCGGCCGGGCGGCCGTTCCCTCGGGCGCCTCCACCGGAGCCAGGGAGGCGGTGGAGCTGCGTGACGGGGACCCGAACCGGTACCACGGCAAGGGAGTTCGGGCTGCCGTCGACGCCGTGAACGAGTCCGTCGCGGACGCCGTGACCGGGCTCGACGCCGAGGACCAGGCGACCGTGGACCGCACCATGATCGATCTGGACGGTACGGCCACGAAGTCGCGGCTCGGCGCCAACGCCCTGCTCGGCGTCTCCCTCGCCACCGCCAAGGCCGCCGCGGCCGCCCACCGGCTGCCGCTCTACCGTTACGTCGGCGGGGTGGACGCCCACATACTGCCCGTGCCGATGATGAACATCGTCAACGGCGGCGCGCACGCGGACAATCCGCTCGACTTCCAGGAATTCATGATCGCCCCGATCGGCGCGGCGACCTTCGCCGAGGCCGTCCGGATGGGCTCCGAGGTCTTCCACACCCTGCGCGGCAACCTGGTCTCCGCCGGTCACAGCGTGAACGTCGGCGACGAGGGCGGCTTCGCACCCGACCTGCGGACCGCCGACGAGGCCCTGGACTTCGTCGTACGCGCCATCGAGCAGACCGGGTACAAGCCCGGCACCGACATCACCCTCGTCATGGACCCGGCCACCTCGGAGTTCTTCCACGACGGGGTCTACGACTACGCGGGCGAGGGCGTCCGCCGCACCCCCGCCGAGCACGCCGACTACCTCGCCGCCCTCGTCGACCGCTACCCCGTCGCCTCCATCGAGGACCCGATGGCCGAGGACGACCACGACGGCTGGCGCGATCTGACGGCCCGCCTCGGCGACCGCTGCCAGCTCACCGGCGACGACGTCTTCTGCACCAACGAGGCGCTCCTGAGCGCCGGTATCCGTGACGGCGTCGCCAACTCGATCCTGGTGAAGGTCAATCAGATCGGCACGCTCACCGAGACCCTGGCCACGGTCTCCACCGCGCACCGTGCCGGGTACACCGTCGTGATGTCCCACCGCTCCGGCGAGACCGAGGACACCACCATCGCCGACCTGGCCGTCGCCACGGGCTGCGGCCAGATCAAGACCGGCTCCCTGTCCCGCTCCGACCGCACCGCCAAGTACAACCAGCTGTTCCGGATCGAGGAGGAGCTGGGCGCGCAGGCGCGGTACGCGGGGCGGGAGGCGCTGGGGCTGCGCCCCTGACGTCCACGGCCCCTCACGTCCACGGCCGCCCGCGGCCGTGGACGTCCGACCGGCCGCCTCAGCGCACCCGGTCGTAGATCAGGGACAGCTCGCCGAGGTCCCCGGTCTCCTGCCGCATGAGCTTCCACTGCGAACCGGGCAGGCCGTCCTCGAACAGCCGCTCCCCTCCCCCGGCGATCTCGGGGCAGACCAGCAGATACAGCCGGTCGAGCAGGTCGGCGGCGAGCAGCGCCTTGATGACGCTCGCGCTGTTGTTGACGAGGATGTCACCCTCGCCGGTGGACCTCAGCTCGGCGACGACGTCGGCGGCCGGGGCGTTCACGACGCGGGCGCGGTCCCACGGGGCCTGGGTCAGCGTGGTCGAGAGGACCACCTTCTCCGTGTCGACCAGCCACTTCGCGTAGCCGCGATCACGCGGGTCGGCGTTCTCGTCCGCGGCGACCGTCGGCCAGTACCCCAGGAATCCCTCGGCGCTGACCCGGCCGAGCACGGCTGTCGTCGCGCCCTCCCAGATGCGGGTGAGGTGGTCGCGTGCGACTTCGGTGGTCGCGTAGCGGACGATCGCGCCGATGTCGGCGGGTCCGCCGGGTCCGCTGTAGCGCCCGTCGAGGGTGAGGGCGAGGTTCGCGGTGACCTTGCGTGCGGTGGAGTCGGTCATGGCGGTGATTCCTCTTTCCGTTCCTCGGCACGAGGTGCCTGGTTCGTGGGTGTGAGGTGCCTGGTGCGTTGTTCTTGGCGTGAGGTGCCTGGTTCGTCGTTCTTGGCGTGAGGTGTCTTGCTCGTCGTTCTTGTGTGAGGTGGCTGGTTCGTTCACCGGGGTGTGCGGACGGCGGCGGCGAGCTTGTCGAGGCTCTGGCCGAAGCCGATCTCGATGCCCGCGATGAAGTCCGCGGAGTCGACCGTGCTGCCGGTGATCCGGTACTGGACGTCGAGGTCCGTGCCGGTGCCGGTGGGCCGGAGGTCGAAGTCGACGTGGGCGGTGAAGGCGGGGCTGCCGTCGGGAAGGTGCGGGGAGAGGCGGTAGGCGAGGCGTTCGCCGGGGCGTACGTCGAGGACGACTCCCTCGCCGTGCCCCGCGACCTGGTCGGAGCCGTCGGCGTCGTCGGTGTCGCGGTACTGCAGGACGATCCGGCCTTCCGGGCGCGCCTCGAAGACGAGCTCGGAGACGCGCAGGTCGTCGGGCGTCCACCACCGGGTGAGCAGGGGCGGCTCGGTCAGGTGGCGCCAGACCAGGTCGGGGCTCCCGGCCAGGGTCCGGTGGAAGTCGAACGTGCGGCCGTCGGCCCACCCCGGCTGCTCCGCGGCGCCGCGCTCCGTGTCGAGGCTCCGTCCGTACCGGTCGTACGTCTCGCGCGGGCCGCCGGCCTGGTCCGCGGTGTCGGCGAGCCCGCCGAGCACGGCCGCGAGGTCCCGCAGAGGGGTGGACTTCAGGGCGTAGATGCGGCGCTGGCCCGTGCGCTGCGAGGTGACGACGCCCGCGCGCTCCAGGTGCTGCAGGTGCTTGGTCGTCTGCGGTTGACGCGCCCCGGCGAGCTGCGCGAGGACGCCGACCGGGCGGGGCCGCTCGGCCAGGAGGGCCACGAGCCGCCAGCGGGCCGGGTCGGCCAGTGCGGTGAGGAGTGCGTCTGCGTCCATGGACAGCAGTATTCACCTAGACGAATATTCGTGTCAAGGAATATCTTTGGGCGGGGAGGAGGTGGTCGGCGCGTCACTGCTCGCCCACGGGCGCCTGCCGGGCAAGGAACTCCTCGAACGCCGCCTTCTGCTTGGGGTCCATGAACCCTTGGCGGACGTTCCTGGCCTTCTCCTGAAGCCAGTGCGCCTCGTCGGGGTTCAGCAGCTCGGCGACCACCACGCCGTCGCGCGCGACCGCGGTGCGCCCTCCCGCGCGACGGCGGAAGAGCGTGAACGCGCCGTATGCGACCGGGTGAGCCAGCTCCGGCCCTTCCGCCGCAGGCCCGTGCTCCTCCCCCGCTTCACTCGCGGGGTAGGCGGTCGGCGCCCAGTGCTCCCAGAGCGCCAGCGTGGCCGCGGGCACCAGCACCGAGCGCTCCCCCTTGTCGCTCCCCTCCCACACGAACGTGACGGTGACAGGCTCGCCGACCGCCTCGGCCAACCCGAGCACCCTCTCCACCTCGTCGTTGATCGGGTAACTCGCCACTGCGTTGATCTCAATTCCCATGGCGCCCGAGGCTACTTGCCCCCTCTGACAGGCCGCCCCGCGGCTTCCGCTGCGCAGTTGAGGCCGGAGCCGCACCGGGACACAGGAGTCCGACCACTCAGTGTTCGGCCACCACGCGCGCCCGGTACCCGCGCTGGTCGTCCGACTCCCACGTCCCCGCGTATCCCTTCCACCTGGCCCGCTGCTCACCGGTCGCGGGCACACCGAGCTGCTCGGCCAGGCGCGGGTCCGCCCCCGCCTCGCGGAACACGCACTGCGCGGCGTTGAGCGCCTCGGACCTGGTCACCGCGTTGCTCATGGGCGCGGGCGTGACGACGCGGAGCGTGTCGCCGTCGGCCGAGAGGTCGAAGAACTGGTCCGCCTTCAGTTTGTCGGTGAAGGCCTTGAGGGAGTCGGCGGTCCTGGCCTCACAGGTGTCCAGGACCTTCGCCAGGCCCTCCGGCTCGTCCGAGGCGGAGTCGCAGCCCAGCAGCAAGGCGGCGAGGAGGAGGGCGGGCGCGGCGGTCCGGAGTCTCGGCATGGCGTCCATCCTGCCGGGCGAGGGGGCCGGGCGTCCGGGGTTCTGCGCGGTCTTCGGGCCGCGCTTCGGGCCGGGCTTCAGGCCGGGCTTCAGGCCGGGCTTCGGGCCAGGCTTCAGGCCGCGTACGAGCCGGGCTTCGGGCCGGGCTTCGGGCCGGGCTTCGGGCCGGGCTTCGGGCCGGGCTTCGGACCACGTTCGGGCCGGGCTTCGCGGCGGGCACCGGACCCCGGCTACCTTCCGAACACCTGCGTCCACGTCCAGTCCTTCTCGACCACGCCGACGCCCATGGTGGTCAGGTCGCAGTTGAGGATGTTCTCGCGGTGGCCCTGGGAGTTCATCCACGTCTGCATGACGGAGTCCGGGGAGCTCTGGCCGCGGGCGATGTTCTCGGCGCCGGGCGAGGGGTAGCCCTGGGCCGTGGCCCGGTCGGCGAAGGAGCGGCCGTCCTGGCTGGTGTGGTCGAAGTAGCCGTTCTCGGACATGTCCTCGCTGTGGAGCTGGGCGGCGCGGGAGAGCCGGTCGTCGAGCTTCACGGGACGGCAACCGGCCTTGGCCCGCTCGTCGTTGACGATGGCCAGGACCTTCCCTGCCGTGGTGTTCGCGGGGGCGGCCGTGGGTGCGGTCGGCGCGGTGGGCCGGGGCTTCGGCGTCTCGGTCCTGGTCGGCTTCGGGGCGGGCTTCTTCGTGCGCGAGGGCTTGGGCTCGGGCGCGGCCGACTTGCTGGGCTTCGCCTTCGGCTTGCGCGACGGCGAGGGCGAGGCGGTGGGCGAGGGCGAGTCGTCGGGGGCGGCGGACGTCTCGGGCGGCGCGTCGGCCGCGGAGGTCGACTTGTCGTCCTCCGCGTCGCCCGGCAGCAGGTTCAGGCCCGCCATCGTGCCTCCGGTGACGAGTACGGCGGCGGCGGCCGCGAGCACGGTGGCGCGCCGCCGCTCGGCTATGCGGCCCGGGCGGCGGTGGCTGCGGCGGCCGGGGGGCGGGGCGTCGCCCACGGTGGCGAGGACGGAGGCGTCACCGGCGGGGGTGCCGGGCGACGGGGGGACGTGGTCCAGGCGGGCGTCCGGGCCGAGGGGTCCGCCCGCGAAGCCGTCGTGTCCGGCCGGGGCGGAGTCGGAGCCGTGGGCCGATCCCGGCCCCTGGCCCACGTCCGTGCCGTGAGCGAAATCGGAGCCATGGGCCCGGTCGTACCCCTGGGCGAAATCCGGGCCATGGGCCCAGTCGGCCCCCTGGGCGAAATCCGAGCCATGGGCCCAGTCGGCCCCTTCGGCGAACTCCGAGCCAGGACCCAGATCCGCACCGTACGCGGCATCCGCGGCGTGACCGAGGCCCGCCCCCGACCCGCCACCCCGCCCCAGCGCGGCAAGCCCCGCGAGCCCGGCCAGCGCCACCGGCACCAGACCGAGGCCGACCAGCAGCCCCTCGGCCGGCACCAGCCCCGCCTCGTACCCGGAGCAGGCCGTGCAATCCCGTACATGCCGGGCGATCCGCTTGCGCCAGAGCCCGGACGGCTGCCCGTCCCACGCGCCGAGCACCGAGGCGAGCCCGGCGCACGACGGCTGCGCGGACAGCGCCCGTACGACCAGGCGAGCGGTCTCAAGCTGCGCCTTCATGCGCTGCACCCGCACCGCCGTGTGCTGCGGCGACAGACACATGGCGGTGGCCACGTCGCTGCGGCTCAGCTCCCCGGCCGCCTCCAGCCACCACAGCGAAAGGAGCGCGCGGTCGTCGGTGTCGAGCCAGCGGGTGGCTTCGGCCGCCTCCCGTCGCTGCCCCTCGAGACCCAGGCGCAGGATGGTCAGGTCCACGAAGTCGGCGCCGGGATCGGCCACGTCGTACGCGTCCTGGAGCCCGGAGCCGGTGGGTGCGGCCCGCTGCTTGTGCCAGTGCCCGCGGATCTGGTTCATCGCGATGGCCACCAGCCAGGACCGGAAGCTGCGCGGGTCCTGGAGCGAGCCGAGCGCGCCGAGCGCGCGGATCATCGTCTCCTGCACCACGTCGTCGACGTCCGCGTGCCCGTTCAGCGCCCGGCCCACGATGTTGTACACCAGCGGCAGATACTCGGTGACCAGCTCGTCCTGCGCCCACAGGGCACCTTGCCGCGCCGCCTCGACCACCGCGGCAAGGTGCTCCTCAGTCGCTGTCACAGCCGCCCACGTCCTTTCCCTGTCCCCCGCATTTTCCGTCCGACACCTGGGAGACCCGAGGGCGGGGGCGGGATAACAGAAAACAGGAGTGGCGTCACCGCGCACTGCTCACTGCTCAGCGCTCAGCGCTCACTAGTCATCGCTGTCGTGGAACAGCCCCACGTTCTCCTTGGTCACCAGAGGCGCGGACAGCTGGTCCTCGAGCATGCCGTTGGGCAGCCGGACGATGGTCGAGCCGTGGTCGGTGGGCCCGGGCTTGAACTTCTCCCCGTTCATCGCGGCCTTGATGTAGAACATGCCGTACTTCGCGTACGCGTCGGCGGGCTGCGAGACGGTCGCGTCGATCTGACCCTTGCGGATGGCCTCGAACTCCTGCGGGATCCCGTCGTTCGACACGATCGTGATGTGCCCCTTCGCCCCCGCCTGCTTCAGCATGCCCTTCGCCTTGAGGGTCTGGAGGGTGGGCGCGAGATAGACGCCGCCCGCCTGCATGTAGATGCCCTCGATGTCCGGGTTCGAGTTGAGCAGGGTGTCCAGCTTGGACGCGGCCGTGTCCGACTCCCACTTCGCGGGGATCTCCAGGACCTTGACCTTCGGGTACTTCTCCTTCATGCACTGGCGGAAGGCCTTGGACCGGTCCCGGCCGTTCACCGACGCGAGATCGCCCATGATCTGGACGACCTTCCCGCTCTTGATCTCGTCGCCGAGGTAGTCACAGGCCTTCTGTCCGTACGCGACGTTGTTCGCGCGCACGACCATCGCGACCTTGCCCTTCTCCGGCGCCACGTCGACCGCGACCACGGGCACGCCCTTGCGCTCCGCCTGGTCGAGCCCCGCGGATATCGCGGCACTGTCGATCGGCGCGACGACCAGACCCTTCACCCCCTGGTTGAGCTGGTTGTTGATGTCCGTGATCTGCTGCGCCGGGTCGCTGTTGGAGTTGACGGTCTTCAACGCGTCGACGTCCTCGGACTTCGCCATCTTCGGCACGTAGTCGTTGTACGACTGCCAGAACGGCGAGGTCAGCAGCGGCAGGATCACACCGACCTTGCCCTCCCCACCGCCCCCGCCACCGGATCCGGCATTGTCGTCCGTGCTGCCACAGGCCGAGAGCATCAGGGTGGCGCTGGCGCCGACTGCCGCCACACGCACGGCCCGTGCTCTGATCCCGAGGGTTGTTCTGGCCACGTATCGGCTCCATACAAGTGATGAGAGTGAGGGGTTCCGACATCCCGGCGTCGGTGGCTCTGAATGTTCATCGGATCACTCGGCGGAGTCAATGGCTCAGAGGTACTGATCTTCGTCATGGCCCTGGTAATTGGTCTGATCACCCTCGTGGTTAGACTCGGCCGCAAGGGACTTGGAGGAGCAGCTGTGGAAGATCTGGACGTGCGCACCGCCCCGCCGAAGGGCACGGTGACACAGCGCGCCATCGACCAGATCAAGGCGATGATCGCCGACGGGCTGCTCGGCCCGGGCCAACGACTGCCCACCGAGCGGGACTTGGCCGTGCAGCTCGGAGTGTCGCGCAGCTCGATGCGCGAGGCCGTACGCGCGCTGACCTTCATGGGCGTCCTGGAGGCGCGGCACGGGTCCGGGGTGTACGTCACCCAGCTCGCCGCCGGCGACCTCCTGGAGTCCTTCGGCGTCGTCGCCGACCTCTCCCGGGGGCCACAGATGGTCGAACTCCTCGAACTCCGCAAGGTGTTGGAGTCCACCGCGGCCGCACTGGCCGCCGCCCGCATCGACGCCGACCAACTAGCGGAGGTCGAGCGGCACTTGAGGGCCATGGACACCACCGACGACACCGAGGAGATCCTCGCCCACGACGTGGCGTTCCACCGGGCCATCAACGAAGCCGCGGGCAACGACACCATGGCGGCCGTCCTCGAAGGCCTCTCCTCGCGCACCTTCCACACCCGGGTCTGGCGCGGCTACCAGGAAGAGGGCGCCATCGAGCGCACCCGCCGCGAACACGCCCGCATCCACCGGGCGTTGGTCGCCCGGGACCCGGAGGCGGCACGGGTCGCGGCGGCGGTCCACGTCGGCGAGGTCGAGCAGTGGCTCCGCGAGCGGCTGGCCGAGGGCGCCTGAGGCCGCACCCCCGCACGTCGCCCACGACCCGCACCGGCTCGCCCCGCCCACTCCCTTCCCGCCGGGTCCTGCTCACCCTTCGGCCAGGAAGAGTTCGCCTGCGGGGGCCTCATCGTCCGGGTACGGCGACCTCTAGGTTCTCCTCGATGACCAGTCGGCTTGGTGCTCAACAGAGCGTTGTCCGCCCTTCATCGACGAAGGAGTAGTTGTGGAACGTCGTACCTTCCTGCGCGGAGCCGTCATCGGGAGCTCGGCCGCCGCGTTCGGCGGCACCCTGATGCACGGCGCCGCCTACGCGGCCCCGGCCCAGAACGGGCCCGGCCCGTACGGCGCGCTCGGCGCCGCCGACGCGAACGGCATCCGACTGCCCAGCGGCTTCACCAGCCGGGTCATCGCCCGCTCCACCCAGGTCGTCCCCGGTACGTCCTACACCTGGCACAACGCCCCCGACGGCGGCGCGTGTTTCGCCGACGGCACGGGCTGGATCTACGTCTCCAACTCGGAGATCAACCCGGGCGGCGGCGCGGGCGCCGTGAAGTTCAACTCCTCGGGCACCGTCACCGGCGCCCACCGCGTCCTCTCCGGCACCCGGCAGAACTGCGCGGGCGGCGCCACCCCGTGGAACACCTGGCTGTCCTGCGAGGAGGTGTCCCTCGGCTACGTCTACGAGACCGACCCGTGGGGTGTGAACGCGGCCACCCGGCGGGACGCCATGGGCCGCTTCAAACACGAGGCCGCGGCCGCGGACCCGGGCCGCCAGGCGGTCTACCTCACCGAGGACGAGGGCGACGGCTGCTTCTACCGCTTCCGGCCGACCACCTGGGGCAACCTGTCCGCAGGCACCCTGCAGGTCCTGGTGGCGGGCTCCGGCACCTCGGGCTCCTTCACCTGGGCGAACGTGCCCGACCCGGACGGCTCCCCCACCGCGACCCGCAACCAGGTCTCCGGCGCCAAGCGGTTCAACGGCGGCGAGGGCTGCCACTACGCGGGCGACACCGTCTGGTTCACCACCAAGGGCGACAACCGCGTCTGGCAGCTCAACCTCACGAACAGCACCTACGAACTGGCCTACGACGACCATCTGGTCAACCCGGGCCCCGCTCCCCTGACCGGCGTCGACAACGTCACCGGCTCCTCCTCCGGCGACCTGTTCGTCGCCGAGGACGGCGGCACCATGGAGATCTGCGTCATCACCCCGGACGACATCGTCGCGCCGTTCCTGCGGATCAACGGCCAGTCCGGCTCGGAGATCACCGGCCCGGCCTTCTCGCCCAACGGCTCCCGCCTGTACTTCTCCAGCCAGCGCGGCACGTCGGGCAGTTCGTCGGGCGGCATCACCTACGAGGTCACCGGGCCCTTCCGCACCTGACGGTCGTACAGCGGCACTTGCAGGGGTACGCGTACGGTCCCGCTCCGCGCGAACAGCCGGACATCCCCGCCCACCCCAGCGATAATCGTGGCCATGCCAAACAACGAGGGCGGGTGGCGGCCACCCGGATACGACGGGCCGGGTTGGGAGCCACCCAAGGAACCACCGGGGCCGCCCCGGAACGACGGCGGCGGCCCCGGAGGACAGTCCCGCTGGAGCTGGCCGGGCATCGCGGCGGTGATCGCGATCGGGATCTGGTCCCTCCTGGCCTACCAGTGGACCGAGCAGAACGACTGCGAGCTGGTCGAGTCCTACGGCCTCGTCCTGTCCCACGGGACGCCGGATCCGTGGGAGATGTGCGGGGACTGAGGGACCAGGGCGTGTCTTGTGGCGCGGGCCCGGCCTGATCCACAAGACACGCCTAAGCGTCAGACACGCCCCGGCCGCGCCGTCGGCCGGGGTTCAGCCGGATCTCGATGCCGTCCGACGTCGCCTCCTGGACCGGCTCGGCGGTCACACGGACGCCCATCGCCCGGCCCGTGCCGGTCTCGACGAACGACAGCGGCGGGCGGCCGTCCTGCAGATGCCTGTCGCCCCACTGCATCAGCGACAGGAACACCGGCAGCAGATCCTCACCGGCCTCGGTCAGCCGGTACTCGTCGCGGGCCCGCCTGCCCGGCTCCTGATAGGGAACGCGCGCGACGACCCGCGCGGCCTCCAACTGCTTGAGCGCTCGCGACACCGCGGGCGCGGAGGTCCCGACCCGCGCCACGAAGTCCTCGAACCTCCTGGTCCCGTAGAAGCACTCGCGGACCACCAGGAACACCGTCCTGGTGCTGAGCAGGCCGAGCACCCGCTCCGCCGAGCACCCGTCGCCGATCGACCAGGCGTCCCGGTCCCGCAGCCGCTCCTCGAACTCCATCGCCATGACGCCATGGTAACTAACGCTTGCATTACCCAGGGGGCGCGTGCTTGCATCTCACTAACGTCATCGTTAGTCAGATGGAGGATGCTGTGGTTGCAGTAGCGGGCAAGGTGGCCGTGGTGACCGGCGGCCGACGCGGCCTCGGGGCGGCGCTGGTGGACGAGTTGCTGGCGCGCGGGGCGCGGAAGGTGTACGCCACCGCGCGCTCGGCGTACGTCGACGACCGCCCCGGGGTGGTCACCGCCGAGCTCGAGGTCCGCTCGGCGGAGTCGGTCGCCGCCCTGGCGGAGGTGGCCGCCGACGCCGAGATCGTGTTCAACAACGCCGGCGTCCTGCTGCCGGCCGCACTCCTGACGGGTGACCTCGACAGCGCCACGGAGACCTTCGACGTGAACGTCTTCGGGCCCCTGCGGGTGGCGCGGGCGTTCGCGCCGGTCCTGGCCGCGGGCGGCGGGGGCGCGCTCGTCCACATGCACTCAGTGCTGTCCTGGCTGGCAGGCAGCGGCGCCTACGGAGCGTCCAAGGCCGCGGCGTGGTCGGTCACCAACTCCCTCCGCGTCGAACTGGCCGCCCAGCACACCCAGGTCGTGGGCGTGCACTCCGGATTCATCGACACCGACATGGTCTCCGCCCTCGACCGGCCGAAGGCCTCCCCCGCCCAGATCGCCGCCCGGATCGTCGACGGAGTCGAGGCCGGGCACACGGAGGTGCTCGCCGACGACGTCACCGTCGGCGTCAAAGCAGCGCTTTCCGGCCCCGTGGAGCACCTGACCATCCCGGCCGCCTGACGCCCCGCCACCCCGCCCCAGCACACGAGGAGCACCGAACCACCATGCCCCTGTGGACCATTCACCATACCCCCGAAGTCTTCACCGACGACGAGAAGCACCACCTCGCCGCGCGCGTCGCCGACCACTACGAAGCGGTCGGGCTGCCCCGCTTCTACGTCGTCACGCTCTTCCACGAAACCCGGCCCGACGACTTCTACGTCGGCGGGGAGCCCACCCCGGCCGGGGTCCGCGTCACCATCGACCACATCGCCCGACGCAACCCCGACCAGGAGGCCCGCCGCCGCACCGCCCAGTGGATCAAGGGCATGCTGCAGCCGGCCCTCGAACGGCACCCGGGGCTGCACTGGGAGTTCCACGCCGACGAGACCAGCGAGGACCTCTGGATGATCAACGGCATTGTGCCGCCGCCGGGAGGCTCCGACGCCGAGAGGAAATGGGCGGAGCTGAACTCGGCTTCCCCGTACTGATCGTCGGAGTCAGATCCACGGGGGGCGGGGCAGTCCGGACGCAGCGCGGGGGCAGTCCGGAGACAGCGCGGAGGCAGCCCGGAGGCGGCACGGCGACCGTCCGGAGGCGGCAACAAGCCTTTGTGGTAACGGCGTTGACAGCCGATCCGGGCTGTCCCATCGTCGACAGCGGTAGGCGGCCGGACCGCGCAGGACCCATCGGCCGCCCGTGAAAAGACGGCCATGAGCGAGCCATCCGGACGCGGGGCGCCGACCGGCCGCGCGCGACCGCCCGGCGCCCGAACGGGAGGTCAGCCCGGCAGCACCTCCCCCAGCAGCTCCAACTCTCCTGCGCTCAGCACGAGTTCCGTGGCCCGAGCCGAGTCGCTGATCGACGCCGGACGGCTCGCCCCCGGCACCGGGATCACCGCCGGGGACCGGCTCAGGAGCCAGGCCAGGGCGACCTGCTGCGGGCTGACGCCGTGCTCGGCCGCGACGCGATGGAAGGCGGTGCCGATGGAGGACGGGCCGGAGGGGCCGTCGAGGGAGCTGCGGGAGATGCCGCCGAGGGGGCTCCACGGCAGGAACGCCAGGCCCAGCTCCGCGCTCAGCTCCAGTTCGGCCTCGCTGTCCCGGACGGCGGGCGAGTACTGGTTCTGCACGGAGACCAGTCCGTCGCCGAGGATCTGCCGCGCCTCGCGGATCTGGCCGACGGTCACGTTCGAGATGCCGGCGGCGCGGACGGTGCCCGCGTCGAGCAACTCGCGCAAGGCGCCGACGGACTCCGCCCAGGGCACGGCGGGGTCCGGCTTGTGCAGCTGGTACAGGCCGATCGCGTCGACCCCGAGGCGCTTGGCGGAGGCCTCGGCGGCACGCTTGAGGTGCGCCGGGGTGCCGGTCACGGTCCAGCTGCCGTCTCCGGGCCGCCCGCGTCCGCCCTTGGTCCCGATGAGGACGTCGGAGGTGTCACCGCCGTAGCGGGCGAGGGCGCGGGCGATGAGGAGTTCGTTGTGGCCCGCCTCGTCGGCGTGCCAGTGGTAGCTGTCGGCGGTGTCGATGAACGTGACGCCGGCGTCGAGGGCGGCGTGGACGGTGGCGAGGGCGCGTGTCTCGTCCGGGCGGTGCTCGATGGACAGCGGCATGGCGCCCAGGCCGATGGCGCTGACGGCGGTGTCTCCGATGTAACGGTGTCGCATGACGGTTCGGGATCCTCAGGCAGTGGGGACGGCGGACGCGGTGAGGGCTTCGGCGACGGCGCCGGGCAGCCAGTCGGTCGTACGGGAGAAGGCGAAGCCCAGCTGTTTCGCGCGGGAGTTGCTCATGGCGTAGTGGCGGTCGAAGGAGAACGGTGAGGCGGCTTCGCCCGGTGCGACGGTCTCGTGGACGGGCTCGCGGCCGGTCCGCGCGGCGACGGTCGCGGTCAGGTCGTGCACGTCGAGCAGCCCGTCGGAGCAGGCGTTGACGGGACCGGTGAAGTCGGTGGCGGTGGCCGCCCACCGCAGCAGGTCGGCCAGTTCCTCGTGGTGGATGAACACCGTCGGCAGCGCGTCCGCGTACACGGCGACGGCGTCGCCTCGGGCGATGCGCTCGGTGTAGTACGCCAGTCGGCCGGTGAACTCCCGCTCGCCGCCCAGTACGTGCGCGCCGCGCACAGCGGTGAACGCGAAGCCGCCCGCCCGGGTGAGGACGGCCTCCGCCTGGCGCTTGCCCTCCGCGTAGTGGGCCTCCAGGTAGGCCTCGTCGTGCCAGGGCAGGTCCATGGCCACCTGCCAGGCGCGCGGGTCGACGGTCGCCTCGGGCACGGGGGTGCCCGCCGGCACCGTCGGCAGCGCGGCGGTCGCCGGGTCGTAGACCTCGATCGTGGAGGTCATGACGTAGCGCCGGGTGCGGTCGGCGAAGGCGCGGGCGGCGATCGCGGCCTGCACGGGGGTGTAGCAGACCTGGTCGACGACCGTGTCGAAGGTGCGGGAGCCGAGCGCGGCGACCAGGGCGGCCTCGTCGTCGCGGTCGACGACGAGGTGCTCGACCCCGGCGGGCGCCCTGGCGGAGCCGCGGTTGATCACGGTGACCTGGTGGCCGTCCGTCCGCAGGCGTTCGACCAGGAGCTTTCCGAAGTAGCGGCTTCCGCCGATGACGCAGATCCGTTGCATGACTCCACTCTGGACACCTACTGTCATCAGCAGAAGTGGTGGCTTGCTGAATTCGCTTTAAGGAAAACTGTTGATCGATGTGCAGCGGCTCCGCGTCCTGCGGGCGGTGGCGGACCACGGCAGCTTCAGCAAGGCCGCCGCGGCCCTCCGCCTCACCCCCTCCGCCGTCTCCCAGCACGTGGCGGTCCTCGAACGCAGCCTCGGCACCCAGGTCGTGGCGCGCAGCACGCGCGGCGTCACGCTCACTCAGGCAGGCCAGATCATGGTCGGGGCCGCCGAATCCGTCGCGGCCGAGCTGGAACAGGCCAGGCAGCAGGTCGAGCGGCTGAGCACGGGCCGCGTGCAGCTCACCGTCGCCACCTTCAGCAGCGGCGGCAGGCACCTGCTGCCCGGCGTGCTCCCCCGGCTGACGGCGGCCCACCCCCACACCCAGCTCCACATCAGGGAGGGCGAGCCCGAGGTCACCCTGCCGCTGGTCCGCCAGGGTGCCGTCGACCTCGCGCTCGCCTACCACTTCGACGGCCCGCTGCCCCTCGGGCCCGCCTCTGCAGGCCTGCGGTGGACCCCGCTCATGGAGGATCCCCTGCACGTCGTCCTGCCTGAAGGGCACCGCTTCGCAGACCGCGCGTCGCTCGGCATCAGCGAACTGGCGGCGGAGCCCTGGGTGCTCGGCTGCCTCAAGACCGAGACTCACCTGCGCCGTTACGCCGAGCAGGCGGGCTTCGAACCGGACGTGCGGGGCACCACCACCGACTACTTCTTCGCCCGTTCGCTCGTCGCGGCAGGCCTGGGTATCTCGCTGGTCCCCTCCATCGCGCTCGCCCCGCCGGTGCCGGGTCTGCGCGCCGTCCCGGTCCAACCGCCCGCTCCGGCACGGCACATCGGCGTCGCCACGCTCGACCGCCGTCACGAAAGCCCTCACCTCACGACGCTCGTCGACGCACTCCGCGAGCAGGCCGACGGGGGTTAGCCCCCGCACGGTTCCGGAGGGCCGCCTCATCGCGGCGGCTCCCCTTCCGGGGACATCGTGGGACCCGCGGGCACACGGAGCGCACGCACCGCGCGCCCTCCGTGTCCGTCCTCACGACGACTCAGGGAGCAGAAGTGAGCAAGCACAGGCGTGTGTGGCGAGGCGGAGTCACGCTGGTCGTCGCGGTCGGCGTCGCGATGGGCACGCTGACGGCCGCCGACCTGCCGCGGAAGGACACCACCGCCCCGGCCGAGTCCGCCGCTCGCACGAACGCCTCCACGACCACCGGCACCGCCGACCAGGCGCGGCTGCGTGCTCTCCTGCGGCGACTGACCACGGTCGACGGCGGGCCGGGCGCGCTCCTCGCGATGCGCGACCGGCGCGGCAGCACGGTGCTGACCAGCGGTGTCGCGGACGTGCGGAGTCACGCCCCGGTGCGCGGCGACAGCAGGTTCCGGATCGGCAGCATGACCAAGACGTTCGTGGCGACGGTCATGCTGCAGCTGGTCGGAGAGGGACGCGTGATCCTGGACGCGCCGGTGGAGCGCTACCTGCCCGGTGTCGTACGCGGACACGGCAACGACGGCCGCCGCATGACGGTGCGTCAGATCCTCCAGCACACCAGCGGCCTGCCCGACATCCTCGACCACCTGGACCCACAGGAGATCATCAAGAACCCGCTCGCCCATCACGACACCCGCGACCTCGTGAAGACCGCGCTCGCCCATCCCCCGACCTTCAAGCCGGGCACGGGCTGGAGCTACTCCAGCACGGGCTACCTCCTGGCAGGCATGATCATCGAGCGGGTCACGGGACGGCCCTACGGCGACGAGATCCAGCGGCGCGTCATCGATCCGGTCGGCCTGCACGCGACCTACGTCCCGGGGGACGCGTCGGAGATCCCCGGACCGCACCCGCGCGGGTACGTACGGCCGGGCGAGGACGCGCCGCTCATCGACCTCACCGCCCTCAACCCCTCCGTCGCCGGGGCGGGCGGCGAGATGATCTCCAGCGGTGCCGACGTCAACCGGTTCCTGAACGCACTCCTGCGCGGCAAGCTGCTCCGCCCGGCCCAGCTCCGCGAGATGATGCGGACCCGCCCGACGGGCAACCCGGACGGCCGGGCGTACGGCCTGGGCCTGGAGAGCAGGCCACTGCCGTGCGGCGGCCTCTACTGGGGGCACAGCGGCGACATGTTCGGCTACGAGACGGTGGCCGGGGCCACGGCCGGCGGCAGGCAGGCGACGGTCATGGTGAACGTCGACCCGGGTGGCACGGACGCGCAGAGCGCCGACATGAAGGCGGCTGTCCGGACGGCGCTCTGCAAGTGAGGCGGTCCACCCCGAAGCAGCGGGGGGCCGTCTCGGTCGCCGCACATGAGGGGCCTTCGGCCTGTCTTCCTTCGCGAACGCCCGGACGTGCGTCAGCCCGACCGGAGCTGGATGAGCACCGCGTCGAGCAGGCCGGGGAAGCGGTCGTTCAAGTCGTCGCGGCGCAGGCTGACATACCGTGACCGGCCCTCCACCGTGGTCCAGGTGAGTCCGGCCTCGCGGAGCACGCGGTAGTGGTGGGACATCGTCGTCTGGTGGACGTCGATGGTCTCGCTGATGCCCGAGCAGCTCTCCCGGCCGCTCTCGGCGAGGCGGGCCAGGATCGCGAGGCGGACCGGATCCGCCAGCGCGTGGAGGATCTCGACGAGCTTGATCTCGTCCTTCGCCGGCTGGGTCACCGCACGCATGACCGGTCCGCCTGCCCTGTCCGTCGTCCTGTCCGTGGCTGCACGGCCGTCAGACTAGCCCACACATTGATACATGGACAAGCATCCATGCATTGGTTACGTTGTGGCGCGTCGAACCGCCCCGACGCACCGTGCCGCGGAATGGATGGCCCATGTACAGACGCCTGTTGCCCCTCGCCCTCGCGACGTTCGCCGTCGGCACCGACGGCTTCGTCATCGCCGGACTCCTCCCCGCCATCGCCGACGACCTGGACGTCAGCGTGCCCACGGCCGGACAGCTCGTCACGGTCTTCGCGCTGACCCTCGCGGTCGCCGCCCCGGTCCTCGGCTGGGCCACCAGCGCCCTCGACCGCCGCACCGCCCTGCTCCTGGCGCTCGGGGTCTTCGTCGTCGGCAACGCCGCCACGGCGCTCGCCACCTCGTACGGCGCCGTCATGACCGCCCGCGTCGTGACCGCGGCCGGAGCCGGGATCATCTCCTCCACCGCCTCCAGCGCGGCGGCGGCCGTCGCGCCCCCGGAACGCCGGGGCCGGGCCCTCGCGTTCGTGCTCGGCGGGCTCACGCTCTCCAGCGCGATCGGCCTCCCGCTGGGCACCCTCATCGGGCGCGGCGACTGGCACCTGACGCTGTGGGCCGTCGCCGCGCTGGGAGCCGTGGCCGCGCTCGGCATCGCGTTCGGCATTCCGCGGATCACGCTGCCCGCCACCACGTTCCGGGCCCGGCTCGCTCCCCTCAAGGACCGGTGGGTCCTCGGGGTCCTGACCGTCACCATGCTCGCCCTCACCGGGACCTACCTGCTCTACACCTACATCGCGCCCGCCCTCGCCGAGGTGACGAACGGCTCCGAGCCCACGCTCACCGCCGTGCTCTTCGTCTTCGGGCTCGGGGTCCTCGGCGGCAACCTGCTCGCCGGGCGGCTCTCCGACCGGCACCGGCCCGAGCAGGTCCTGCTCGGGAGCCTCGCCGCCGCCGTCGTCGTGCTCGCCACCGGCCGCGCCGCCGTGGAGACGCTCGGGACCGCCTTCGTGTGGACGGCGGCACTGGGCCTGTGCGCGGGCATACCCGTGGTCCCGCAGCAGGCCCGGCTCATCGCCCACGCCCCGGCGGCCACACCGGTGCTCCTCGGCCTCAACGCCTCGGCGATCTACGTCGGCGTCGCCCTCGGCGGAGCGCTCGGCGGGCTCGCGCAGCAGGCGGTCTCGCCCGCGTGGCTCGGCGTACCGGCAGCGGGAGTCACCGCTCTGGGGCTCCTCGTCGCCCTGGCGGTCACCGGGGCGCCGCGTCGAGCCAAGGGCGGCGCCCCGGTCCGGTCGGGTGGATTCCGGTGACACCCATGACCACCGAGTAGAGGCTGGTCTCCGCCGTGATGAAGAGGCGGTTGCGCTTGGCGCCGCCCCAGGAGATGTTGGCGACCGCCTCGGGGACGTTCAGCCGCCCGATCAGCGTGCCGTCGGGGTCGTAGCAGTGCACGCCGTCGCCCATCGCGGCGGCCCACAGCCGGCCGCCGTCGTCGAAGCGGAGGTTGTCGAAGCGGGCGGCCTCGCGGGCGGCGGCCGCGGCGAAGACCTCGCCGTCGGACAGCGTGCCGTCGTCCCGTACGTCGAAGACCCGGATGAGGCCCGCCCGGGTGTCGGAGACGAACAGGCGCCGCTCGTCCGCCGAGAACACCAGGCCGTTCGGGGCGCCGAAGCAGTCCGCGACCAGCCGCACTTCGCCCGTGCCCGGATCGACGCGGTAGACGTTGTTGGCGCCGATCTCGCTCTGCGCGCGGTAGCCCTCGTAGTCACTGGTGATGCCGAAGTCCGGGTCGGAGAACCAGATCGACCCGTCGGACTTCACCGTGGCGTCGTTCGGGCTGTTCAGCCGCTTGCCCTGCCAGCGGTCGGCGAGCACCGTGATCGTGCCGTCGTGCTCGGTGCGGGTCACCCGCCGGTTGCCCTGCTCGCAGGTGATCAGGCGGCCCTCGCGATCGAGGGTGTTGCCGTTCGTGTGCCCGGCGGACCGGCGGAAGACGCCGACCGCGCCGGTCTCCTCGTCCCACCGCAGCATGCGGTCGTTGGGGATGTCGCTCCAGATCACCTGCCGCCAGGCGGGCACATAGAGGGGCCCCTCCGCCCAGCGGCAGCCGGTGTACAGGACCTCGAGCCCGTCGTCGCCGTTCATGCACCGCCCGGTACGGAACCGGTCGTCGAACATCTCGTACAACGCGGGGCGCTCGCTGCTCATGGCGCCTCCCCCTTCCACAGTGACACCCAGAGGAACCGAAGCATCTTCAGCCATGAGCATAGATCGCAGAATGACGTATGGTCACTGACAGTCTTCAATGAATGGAATGCAATGGATCACATCGACCGTGCTCTGCTGGAGCGGCTCCAGCAGGACGCCACCCAGTCCTATGCCGCCCTCGGCCAGGCCGTGGGCCTCTCCGCCGGTGCCGCCCACGAGCGGGTACGGAAGCTGCGCGAGCGCGGCGTGATCCTGCGCACCGCGGCCGAGGTGGACCCGGCGGCGGTCGGCGGCGGCGTACTGGCCTTCGTGACGGTCGACTCGACCTCCTGGATGGGCGACGCCGCGGAGAGCTTCGCCGCGCTCCCCGAGGTCCTGGAGGCGCACGTCATCGCGGGCAGCGCGTCCGTCCTGGTGAAGGTCAGGACCGCGACCACACAGCAACTGCAGGACGTGCTGCGGCGGTTGTACGCGATCGACGGGGTCAGCGGCACGCAGGCGACGGTGGTCCTGGAGACGTTCTTCGAGCGGCCCGTGTCGCCCCTGACCGCAGCCGCCGAGCAGGACTGACCACGCGCCGGGAGGCCGCCGCGGCCCGGCGCCCCTTCCCGTGCCGCGTCAGCCGTTCGGCCTCATCACATGGGGTGATCGTCGTCATCCCCACCACGCCGACATCCTGCCAATGGGCGAATATCCCCCAACTCAGGGCATCGGAGGATGTATTGATTCATGTCTCCCTGACCGAAGCTCTGCACTGGAGTGACATGCACATCCGTAACCTCCCCTACGCCCTCAGCGTCGCCGCCATCGCCCTCACCGGGGCCACCGGGAGCGCCGCCGCCATCGGTGACGACGAGGGCACCTCCAGCCTGAGTGGCAACGGCGCCGAGCAGGCGTTCGGCAACAACGTCACCAAGGGGAACCTGAGCGCGCAGGGGGCCGCGGTCCAGGGCTCGTTGAACAAGCTCTGCCTCGGCGTGCCCGTCAAGGCGAACGCGGGCGCCATCGTCGGCATCCTCGTCCCGGTCGCGGTCCAGGACATCCCGGTCCTCTCGGCCCCGCAGAACCAGCAGTGCGCCGAGAACTCCACGCAGGGCAAGGGCGACGAGCCGGGGTCGCACATCCTCGAGGACATCTCCGCGCTCTCCGGCAACGGCGCGAACAACCACTGAGCCGAGTGTCCCGCGGGCCGCGTCGCGCGGCCCGCGGGGCGTCGCCCGAGGATCAGCGGCGGGCTTCGACCTTCATGTCGCCGTGGAGCAGCGTGCGGACGAAGTCACCGGCGAGCAGGGCGTGCGGGAATCCGAGGTCGATCGCGCTCGCCGCCTCGAGGCGGTCCAGTTGGGCGGCGGTGAAGTCGACCTCCAGGGCGCCGAGGTTGCTCTCCAGTTGGGCGGGGGTGCGGGCGCCGATGACGGGTGCCGTCACGGCCGGGTTCCGCAGGGTCCAGGCGAGGCCGACCTGGGCGGGCGTGCGGCCCAGCTCCGCGGCGACCTCCTTCACCACGTCGACGATCGCGAAATTGCGCTCGTTGAGCGCGCCGCCCGCGACGGTGACGCTCTTGCGGGTGCCGTCGGCGGCGGCGTCCGTCGCGGTCAGGTCCTCGCGGCTGTACTTGCCGGTGAGCACCCCGCCGCCGAGCGGTGACCACGGGACGACGCCCAGGCCGAGCTCGCGCGCCATGGGGATCAGGTCGCGTTCCCCGGCCCGCTCGATCAGGCTGTATTCGATCTGCAGCGCGACCAGCGGCGACCAGCCGCGCAGGTCGGCGACCGTCTGCATGCGCGCCACCTGCCAGGCCGGGGCGTTGGAGATCGCCACGTACAGGACCTTGCCCTGGCAGACCAGGTCGTCCAGGCCGCGCAGGATCTCCTCGACCGGCGTCACGGCGTCCCACAGGTGCAGATAGAGCAGGTCGACGTAGTCCGTCCGCAGCCGGCGCAGGCTGGTCTCCACCGAGGCGAACAGGTTCTTGCGGTGGCCGCCCCCCGAGTTGGGGTCGCCGGGGTGACGCAGGGTCGAGTACTTCGTCGCGAGGACCAGGCTCTCGCGGCGGCCGTGGGCGAATTCGCCCAGCAGCCGCTCGGAGCTGCCCTCGGTGTAGGTGCTCGCGGTGTCGATGAAGTTGCCGCCGCGCTCGACGTAGAGGTCGAACAGCTTGCGGGCCTCGTCCTGCTCGGCGCCCCAGCCCCACTCGGTGCCGAAGGTCGCCGCACCGAGCGCCAGCGGTGAGACCCGCAGCCCGGAGCGGCCGAGGAGCCGGTAGGTGTCGAGAGTGAGCGGCATCGTGTCCTCCTGTGCTTGATCCGTTGCCGGGAACAAGCCTGTGACGGCCGCGCGTCGGGGGTAAGGGAGAGACCTTCCTGGGACTGCCGGTCCTACCCTGGCCGCCGGGGAACGCGACGGTGGGGAACGGGGCCGTGGAGAACGGCGTGGTGGTGTGCGCGACGGTGATGCGCGGGGACGTGGTGCGCGGTCAGAACCAGTGCAGGCAGTACGGGGCGCGGTCGGTGCGGAACAGGGCGTCGGCGCGGGTGGCCGCGCCCGGGTGGTGAGCCCGGATGTGCCCGGCTCGTACGAGCGTGCTCGGGGCGGTGCCGCCGAGGTAGAGCGAGGCCAGGTCGCTCACGTCCAGGGACAGGTCGGGCTCCCGGTCCGTCGGGACGCAGTCGGCCTTGCCGTCCCTGACGGTCAGGAGATGGCGGCTCCGCTCGCCGAGGAAGGGGTCGTCGACGTCGAGGACGAGCTCGCCGTCCTCGAACCAGCCGCGGGCGGTGAGCGCGCGGGGGATGTCCAGGAGCCGTACCCAGAGCCCGTCGGTGTCGTCGCTCACCTGACCGGCCCGGAAGTCCGCGAGCCGCCAGCGCAGGGGGTGCTCGGGCGGGACGTTCTTGAACACGACCTGGGTGATCAGGTCGTGGCCCAGGACGAACCCGTCCAGGGCCGTGGCGGCGGCGTCGTCGACGGCGATGGTCTCGTCGACCGTCAAGGTGGTGGCGGGGTCGCCGAGCGCGTAGCTGGCGTAGCCGTCCGGGACGCCGTCGGCGTCGCGGTGCACGGCGACGTACCGGGGCGCCGGGGAGACCGGGGGCTGTCCCGCGCCCAGGGCCCACCAGCGGTGCGGCCGGGACAGGGCGCCGGGCTGGGCGCGGCGGTAGCGGTCGTAGACCTCTTCGAGGATCTCGCCGCACTCGCTGCGCCGCAGCACCTCGACGGAGCCGGTGTCCGCGCCGGTCGCCGCGGACGCGGCCGTTCCGTGCGCACGGGGCCGGGCGAGAGCGGCCTTGTGGCGCGGCACCGTGAGGCGCTGCGTGCGGGTCGCGGGTCCGTAGCCGAACCTGCGGTAGATCACGGCCTCGGACGCGAGCAGCACCGAGAGGAAATCGCCTCCGGCCCGCAGCTCGGTGAGCTGGTGCCGCATCAGTGCGCTGAGCACGCCCTGGCGTCGGTGCGAGGGCAGGACGCCGACGCAGGTGACCCCGGCGGCCGGGACGAGGACCTCTCCGGGCAGGGTCAGGTCGAAGGAGTACGCGGCGGCGGTGCCGACAGGGCGTCCGTCCTTCGCCACGGCGAACAGGCCGCGGTCCATCTCGAGGGCCGCCCACCAGAGGCCGCCGCCGGGCATGGCATCCCGAAACCGCCCGAACGCGGCGAGCATGGTGTCGACGAAGACGTCGAAGTCCTGGTCGGTCGTGGGGCGGATGTCCATGGCTGTCGTTGCCTCCCGGGGATACGCGCACCACTGCCCGTGGTGTCGCGCCTCAGTGCAACGTCACGCCGTGGCCGGGTCAATCGAATTACGGCCGGGCGGGCGTGCACGTCGCCCGCCCGGCCGCAGCGATCCGGTCTCGTCCTGTCCCGTCCCCTCAGGACGGGCGTTCCCGGTGGTACACCGACCAGTCGCTCGGCGGATATGTGGCCTCCGGTGCGGAGAGGGCCACCTCCACGGCGAGACCGATGTCGTCGGAGAAGAAGTCGTCGAGATCGCGGATCATCTCGAGGCCCCGCACGGTGCCCTCACCGAGCGGACGCTTCATGCGGTCCACCCCGGAGGGCACGCCCACCGGCGTCCGGCGGGCCATCGACACCGCGTGGTCGGCCCGCTTGTCCAGGCCGAACGCGATGTATCCGGCGCCCAGAGCGAGGTACTTGAGCGCGTCCTGCACACCCCGGGAGAGTTCACCGATCCCGTGCATGGTCTGCATGGGGCTGCCCGCTGAGCTGTCCCCGTACGGTGCCGGGCCGTGCAGTTCCTCCAGTCGTCTCCGCTCGCCCTCGAACAGCTCCAGAGCCTCGTTCAGCGCCCGGCCCACGCGGCCGAGTTCGCCCAGGTCATGGATCATGCGATGTGCCCTTCCCGTCAACTGCTGCGACTGTAGGGCCGATTGCGGTGCCCTCACGGGCTGTCGCGCACAGCAGACCGGTTGTAGTGACGGACTGCGGGATTTCGCACACAAACGGAACCGTGATTGATGCTTTCAGCGTCTCGGACCCGGGACCTGAGCACAGGACTGGAATGAGGCAGGTGGAGATGGCGTCGCTCGCGGAGCTGCTTCGGGAGTTCAAGGAGCGGTCCGGGCTCAGCTACGGAGTGCTGGCCAAGCGGCTCCAGATGAGTACGTCCACGTTGCACCGGTACTGCAACGGGGACGCGGTGCCCACCGACTTCGGGCCGGTGGAGCGGTTCGCCCGGCTCTGCGGGGCGACGCCGGAGGAGCTGGTGGAGGTCCACCGGCGGTGGATCCTCGCGGACGCGGACCGGGGGCGCAAGACGGAACCTCCGGCGGCCGGCGCCCCGGCACCCGCGCCGACGAAGAAACCGGAGCCGGCGCCACAGTCGGAGCCGGAGCCGATGAAGGAGCCCGAGCCCAAGGCCGAGCCTCCTCAGGAGACGGAAGCCGCCCCCGAGGCCGAACCCCAGCCCGCGCCCGTGTCGAGCCCCAGCCCCCCGACCGCCCCCTCGCCCCCGCCCCCCGTACGCAGACGCCGCCGGACCCTCGTCCTCGCGGCAACCGTCGCCACGGTACTCGGCATCGGCTCCGCCGCCCTCCTCATGAACGGCGGCGGTGACGACGACAAGGGCGCCGCAGCCGGTCGCGTGCGGAGCGAGGACTCCGGCGCGCCGCTGACCGCCCGCACCGAGCCGTACGCGTACGAGGACGGCTGCGCGCCCGGCTTCCTGGTGAACCGGAAGCCGGACGAGGTGCCGCAGCCGCCCGTCGAGCAGGACGCGCCGGGCTGGGTGGGCGACCTCGGCGCCGTGCCCGCAGGCGACCAGTACGTCGAGGTCACCGTGCAGGGCCTGGGCAAGGAGACCGTCGTCCTGCAGGACATGAACGTCCGCGTGCAGGGCACGGGCGCGCCGCTGGACTGGAACGCCTACCGGATGGGGTCCGGCTGCGGGGGCGAGGCGTCCACCCGGTCCTTCGCCGTCGACCTCGACGAGGCGGCCCCGCGTGTCACGACCAGGGCGGGCCAGCGCGACTTCCCGTACAAGGTCAGCGCGAGCGACCGCGAGGTGTTCCGCGTCAGGGCGAGCACGAAACTGCACGACGTGCGCTGGTACCTGGAGCTGGAGTGGTCCAGCGGCGACCGGCACAGCGTTCTGCGCGTCGACGACCAGGGCAAGCCGTTCCGCACCAGCAGCAAGGAGGGACGCCCCTCGTACAGCTGGCAGGACGCATCGACGTGGGAGCGGGAGGGGGCGCAGGACCGCTGAGCCCGTCTCCGGGGTCCTGCGGTGAAGGGCTCAGGGCGCCGGCTCGATGACGAAGACGTGGTGGGGCTTGGCCTCGCACGGCCGCATCACCACGGCGGTGTTCGCCGTCTTCGCGGCCCCCTTGACGGCCATGCACCCTTGGCCCTCCACCCGCAGGGTGTACCGGCGGCTGCCGTCCGCACCGGTGGGTTCGATGTGGAAGCGGCTGGCCTGGTCGCAGGCCTCCCACGGCTCCAGCAGTCCGGCGACAGCCGTGCCGTCCAGGGCCTTCAGGCACGCGCGACCGTGATCGGGGTGGTACCAGCGGATCCGGTAGTTGCTCCCGCCCAGCGGTTCCAGCAGGGTCTCCTGCGGGGCCGTTTCGCCGCAGGGGCGCTGGACGGCCACCAGCGGTTCGTACCCGCGCACCCGGCCGTCCGTGACGCACATCCCGTCGGCGACGACGGGACGGATCTGCACCCGTCCTCCCGGCAGGCGCGGCCAGACGCTCGCGCTCGCCGCCGCCGGGCCGCCGTCTCCCCCGTTCCCCGCCTTGCCTCCGCCACCGGCGTCCCCGGTGGAAAGGACCGACCAGGCGGTGACGGCCGCCGTGAGGGCCGCCACCGCCATCGCGACCACCACGACGCGGGACGGGACACGCAGCCGCAGTATGTTCACCAACACGTTCACAGGGAACCTGGCCCGCTCGTCGACTGCCGTGGGCCCGGCCCCCTTTCGCGCGAGGGCCTCCCACGCCTCGATCCACTCGTCCGCGCGCCCGGCGTCCCCGCACGCCCGCACGAACGCGCCCAGCAACTCGGGGCGGGGCGCACGCCGTCCACCGAGCACCTCCGCGAGCGTGCTGCGCGCCAGCACCTCGCCCCGTTCGGCAGCCCGCTCCTCCAGCTGTCGGTACGTCAGGCCCGACCGCTCCTTGAGGTCCCGCAGGGCCGCGACGAACTCCTCGGCGGTGGTGGCCTGTTGAGGACCTGAGTCACCCTTCTCCCCCATGGCCGCCATAGTCGCCTCGCACGCCGCGTGCGGGCAACCCGCTGCGTCGACTCCGGGACAGCATCCGGGGTGCGGCCGCGCTGTCGTTGGCTGCGGGGGCGCGGGGGTGGGGTGCGGCCTCCGACCACCGTGCCGAGGACGCGTTCCACGGCGAAGTAGCCCGCGTGGCGCGAGTCGTAGCTGTGCTCCGGGTTGTCGCCGAGGAGCACGAGGCGGCCGGGCGGCACGAGGGGGCCTGCCGCCGGGTCCAGGCCCGGGACGCGGTCCAGCGGGGCCGGGTCGCCGGGGACGGCGGCCACGCGTTTGATGATCCACCGTCCGTCCGGCACCGCGTGATCCACCGCTGCCGGGCGCCCGCTCCCACGCGGTGAGTGGTCCGCGAGCACGACCACCCGCCCCACCGTGATGCTGCCGCCGCGGTGTACGAGGACCCGGGTTCCGTCCTCGTACACCGGCTCCATGCTGCTGCCGCGCACGGTCACCCGGACCACTGCGTGCCGCAGCAGCACCGCGACGCCCGCGAGGCCGAGGGCGGCGGCGGACGCGGCCCGGTAGCCGCGGGGGGTCATCGGTGGACCGCTTCCTCGACGGCGGGCCCGCTCTCCGCGGTCCGGTAGCCCGACGCCTGCAGGGTGAACAGCCGCGCGTACTCCCCGCACGCCGCCATGAGGTCGGTGTGGCTGCCCTGTTCGACGACCTGTCCCCCGGCCAGGACCACGATCACGTCGGCCTCCCTGACGGAGCCGAGGCGGTGGGAGATCAGCAGGCTGGTCCGGCCGCGGCGGTGCGCCCGCAGCGCCTCCTGGATCTCCGCCTCCGCCTGCGCGTCGAGGCCGGACGCCGGTTCGTCGAGGACCATCAGGTCCCGCTCGTCCCGCAGGAACGCGCGGGCCAGCGCGAGGCGCTGCCACTGGCCGCCCGAGAGCACGACGCCGGTGGCCGCCTCACCGTCCTCCGACAGCGTGGGGAAGCGCCGGGACAGCAGGGTGTCGTACTGCCGGGGCAGCGTGGACAACTTGCGGTGGATCCCGGCCCGCGCGGCCGCCCCCTGGATCCGTCCGGTGTCGTCGAAGGCGTCCAGGTCGCCGAGGCCGATGTTCTCGGCGGCCGTCATGTCGTACGCCATGTAGTCCTGGAACGCCGCGCCGATCCGCGTGCGCAGCTGCGCCGGGTCGGCGTCGCGCAGGTCGACGCCGTCCCAGAGGATCGTCCCGCACGTCGGGTCGTAGAACCGGCACAGGAGCTTGACCAGGGTGGACTTGCCGGAGCCGTTCAGTCCCACGAGCGCGAGGGACTCGCCGTGCCGGAGCCGGAAGCTGACCCCGCGCAGCACCCAGGGGTGTTCGTCGGAGTACCGGAACCACACGTCGCGGAACTCGACGCCCTGACGCAGCGCGGGCAGCGGGGCCGGGGCGGCGGCCACCGGCAGGTCCGGGGCGCAGCCGACGATGTCCAGATAGTGCTCGAACAGCATCAGGGCCTCGTGGCAGCCCGCGACGTGTCCCGCGACGGCGGTGAGCGCCGCCTGCACCCCGGCCACCGCCGCGATGAAGATCGCGATGTCGCCCACGGAGAGGTGCCCCGAGCGCGCCGCCAGGACGGCCCACACCACTCCCCCGCCGGAGACCAGCGCGGCGAGCAGCGCGAGCCCGGACTGGACGAGTGCTTCCCGCCGGTCGAGGTGCGCGTTGGCCGCGTTGACCGTGCGGCGGTCCGTGAGCATCCTGCCCTGGAGGAAGGCGCCGATGCCGAAGAGCCGGACCTCCTTGGCGGCTTCGACGGTCGAGAGGAGCTGGCTGTAGAAGACCTCCCGTCGTTCCGTGGGCCCCATGTCCCAGTGCAGGCGCACCCGTTGGCGGGACAGGAGCAGTTCGGCGACGAGCGCGGGCGCTCCCGCGAGGAGCACCAGCGCGGTCATGGTGGGGCTGAGGACGAAGAGCGAGCCGAGGAAGCCGGTGACCGTGAGCGCGGACTGGACCAGGCCGAGGATGCCGTTGACCGCCTGTCCTGGTCCGGTGCTGCTCGCGTACTGGGCGAGGCGCAGCCGGTCGAGGAAGGCGGGGCTCTCGAACCGTTCGAGCCCCACGAATCCGTTGACGGCCGTGGACAGGCGGGCCTGTGTCAGGAGGCCGATGGCGCGGTCGAGTTGGGCCCGCAGGTACTGGTTGACGTGCCCGGTCACCGCGGTCACCACGCCGACGCCCGCGAGTCCCGCCGCGAGGCCGACGAGCGCGGCCGTCGACGCGCCGCCGTCCGTGAGGCCGTCCAGGGCGAGCTTGGTCAGCCACGCGCCCGCCACGGGCAGCGCGCCCGCGGCGAGCGTCAGGAGGACGTGGCCGGTGAAGACCGCGGGTGCCGACCGTGCCGCAAGGGCGACGGCCGCCGCCGCGTACCGGGGAAGGCGCATGCGGCCCGCCCGCTCCGTGCCGGGGGCGGGGAGCGTGGATCCGGTCACGCGGGCAGGTCGGCCGGGCGGGCCAGCGTCACGTCGTCGTCCACGACGGCGTACCGGCCCTCGGCGTCACGGTCGGCGCGCAGGACGCTCGGCAGGGCCCGGATCCGGAACGCGGTGGCGAGGGCGCCGCCGGACTCCTCGACGACGACGTGTGCGACGCCGCTCAGCTCGGCCACGAACGCGGCGGCCCCGTCGGCGTCGCCGACGACGGTGGCGATCACCGAGGAGCGGCCGCCCGGCTCCTGCCGCGCGTACTCGACGAAGCGGGGCAGCTTGTCCCGGCAGGGCTCGCAGGTCGGGGAGAAGAAGCCGAACAGGACGGGACCGGAAAGCAGGTCGCGCACCAGGGGTTCCCCGAGGGTGCTCGTCGTGTCGAACTCTCCCACCTCTTCGCCCACTTCGAGCTGGGACGGCTCTCCCCGCGCGGCGGCGAGCAACTGGGTGTGCTCCCGCAGCCGTTTGACGACACCGAGGGTGAGGACCAGGTTCAGCGCGCAGAGGATTCCGACGAGGGTCACAGCGGCGGACAGGACGGGCATGACGGCTCCTTGGCTCCTTGGTGGGCGTGCGGGGGCGGCGGGCGTGCGGGTCGGCTCAGTGGGCGTGCGAGCCCGCGGTGCGCGGGGTCGCGGGCAGTGGCCGGAAGAGGGCGAGGAGGTGGTCGAGCTGGGTGACGAGGGCTCCGGCGACGAGCCCCGCGCCCCCGGCCACCAGCGCACCGCCCGGCGGAACGCTCTCTGCCGTCGGTGCGGCGAGTGCCCCGGCCAGCGCGAGGGCGCAGAGCACGGTGTTGCGTACGAGGTGGAGGGTGCCGAGCGGGGTCGAGGAAGCGCCGAAGCAGCGGCAGGGGGCGGTGACTCCCCGGCGCAGGGCCGCCGCGACGCCCACGGTGAAGGCCGCCAAGAGGGCGGCGGCGACGAGGAGTCCGGCCGTCGTGGCGCCCCGCGCCGGTGCGGCAAGGAGCACGCACACGGCCGCTTCCCCGGCGATGACGGTCACGGCGACCGGGCGGACGAGGGCGGGCGGCACGACGCGGAGGGACCGGACGGAGGCGAGGAAGGCGGCGAAGGCGGCGCCTCTGGCCCCACTCCGTGTCGCCCCGTCCTTGCCCCCACGCCGCGCCCGGCCCTTCGCCCCGCCCCGCGCCCCGTCCTTCGCCCCGTCCTTCGCCCCGTCCTTCGCCCCGTCCTTCGCCCCGTCCTTCGCCCCGCCGGCGACCTTGCCGACGACGGACACCAGGAACACCAGCCCCAGCAGTGCGCGGGCTCCCGCGATCAGGTACTCCATGGGTCGTCCTCCGAGGGCGCGGGGGTCGGGCGAGCCGGTGGCCACGGCGTCGTGGGCGCGGGGCTCGCGTGGCGGGAGGGAGCCGTGCGGTGGGCGGGCACCCACCGCACGGCGGTCACGACGGGACAGCCCGATGTCAGGCGCACGTCCCTGAGCCGGGGGTGCAGTTGGCGCAGCGGTCGAAGATCCAGGGGCCGCCGCCGCACGGCCGCTTCCTGTACCAGCGGTGCCCGGTCGACGCGCAGCCGGACGTGGGGCCGCCCTGCACACACTCGCGACACGTGCACGCGGCCTCCGCGGCGGACGCCTCCACCGTGGGCACCAGGCGGTCCAGCATCCTGCTGCCCAGCCCTTCGAGCTTTCGGAACATGTCTCGCTCCTTAGGGGTCGTGGGGCACCGTGCAGATGCCCCTGCCACGAGAGTGCGGGCACGGCTACGGGGCTGTCGTTGTTCCCGGGCGCAGGGTGGTTGTCGATGCGTGCGACGTCGCCCGGCGCCGGAAGTCGCGCGGCGCGGTGCCGTACGCGGACCGGAACGCCCGGCTGAAGTGCGCCTTGTCGGGGAAGCCCCAGCGTGCGGCGATGGAGTGGATCGGCTGCCCCGCGAGCCGCGGGTCGGCGAGGTCACGCCGGCACCGTTCGAGCCGTTCCTGCCGGATCCAGGCGGCCACGGTGAGGCCGTCCTCCTCGAAGAGGCTGTAGAGGGTGCGCCGGGACATCTGGTGGGCCGCCGCGATGTCGTCGGGGGTGAGGGGGTCGGCGAGGTGGCGTCGGACGAACTGCCGGATCTGCGTGCGGAGGGCTTGTCTGCGGTCCTCGGGGAGCAGGGCGTCGTCGGGGCTGGCGGCGCCGCGGAGCACGGAGGCGATCAGGCTCGTGGTGACGTCGGTGAGGAACGGGCCGTCGGCCTGGGCGAATTCGTGCGCGCGGGCCGTGATGTCGGACAGCCAGCGCGACAGCGCGACGCCCATGCCGGGACCGAGGGGGACGGGAGCGACGTGGAGCCGCTGCACGCTGCGCGGCGGCAACTGCAGGACGGCGCGCGAGAATTGGACGATCACGAAGGAATGGGCTCCGGTGGGGCCGTCGAACTGCCCGCTGTAGGGCCGGGAGCTGTCCATCAGCACCATCTGCCCGGCGCCGACGCGGGTGCGGCGCCGCCCGGTGTCGAGGGTGGCCTGGCCTCTGCGCATGTGGAGCACGTGGCAGACCTGGGGGTCGTAGCGGTGGATGAGCCGCACGGTGCGGGCGAAACTGGTCGGTGGGCACGCCAGGGCCGCGACCCACACGCCGCCGAGGTGCAGGGCCCGAAGGCCCGCCCGTAATCGCGGCGGCCCGGCGGACCGCAGCGCCGGAACGTGCCACAGTCCCGCGATCTCGTCCAGCACCGCGCGGTGCGGCCGGAGCGTTCGGGCCATGCGGATGCCTCCCTCTGGTGCGCCGTGATGGTGGGGTGCGCACCCCGGGGAGGGGGCGCTGCCATCAGGCTGGAGGGAAGGGCGCCTTGAGGCACGGGATGATCTGTCCGGGACGTGTCCGGGACAGCATGCGCCATCCTTATGCCCCGTTTCGCCCCGATACGGACGCGAGCTCGGCCAGGTGGGCCAGCGAGTTGGTGAGGTGTTCGGGGCCGAACGGCGGGAACTCGAGGTACTCGCGGACGGACTGCGGGACCGCCGACCAGTCGTAGGTGAGCGTGACCTCGGTCGCGGACGGGCGAAGCGGCGTCAGGTCGTAGCGCCAGAACCAGCCCCCGAACTCCAGGTGGCCGTCGCCCTTGGGGTCGTACCCCGTCAGCCAGCCGATGGCGTGCGGCGGGTCGAGGACGTGGACCTTGTTGGCCACCTGGTAGTCGCCGTCGGGGTGGCCGGGGTGGTACATGTCCATCCGGAAGATCTGCCCCACCTCGCTCAACCGCGCCCGGTCGACGGGTTCCTGGACCCAGCCGGTGCCGTCGATCGCGGCATGGGTCGTCGGGTCCGCGAGGACCGCGAACACCCCCGCGATCGGCACGGCGATCGTGAGGGTGGCGCTCACGTTCTCCTCGGCCATGGTGTGCACGCTCCTTGTCGTCTCGTCCTCCCCCCCTGCCGCAGGCGCGAGGGGACGTGCCCACCATGCAGACGGCTCGGTGCCGCGGAACTCATCGGTCGGGGCCCTCCCGACCACCACCCCCGGTGTGGGATGGTCCAGACCTGACCGGAATCACACGCCGACGGCGGCCTGCCGTGGCACCCGCGACCCCTGTCCGGCGCGAGACGCCCCGTACCCCTTCACGTGATGCGCACATAATCAGCCGCGATATCCGGATATCAGTCAATTCACCACGGAATACGCACTTCCCGTTGCCCGGCCCAACAGGTCTGGACCAGTCTCCCTTCAGCCGACGGTGCACGGGCCCCGTCGGCACCTGACCACAAAGGGAGGGCTCACCGTCATGCCCCTGCGCAAGCTGCTCGCCACCGCGGGCGCCGCCGCGGCCATCGCCGGCGCCGGAGTACTGGCCGCTCCGGCGGCCCAGGCCGACACGGTGTCGGCCGCGACCATCCGTCCGACGGCGTGGATCCCCTGGGGTACGTACGCGGATCCGGCCAGTTGCCACCACGCGGGCCAGTGGGCGGTCCAGAACGCCGGAGCGTCCAACTACACCTGCTCCCAGACCGCGCACAACCAGTACGCGTTGTACATCTACCGCGTCTGACGCCCGCACACGGACAGCGCGAGCGCCCGCAGCCGGTTCCCCGGCGGCGGGCGCACCCTCGCCCCCCTCCGGCTACTCCCGCCGCTCGGGTTCAGGAGCCGTCGGCGTGTCGGCGACGATCCGGGTGCAGCCGTGGGACTCGGCCATCCGGCCGTCCGGCGTGAAGGTGTAGAACGCCACGACCTCCGTCGCGATCCGCTTCTTGCGCGTCGCCGCGTGGATGGTGAGGCGTGCCGCGATCCGGTCGCCGTCCGCGATGGCCTCGTGCACCTCGAACCGGGCCTCGTCGTCCGGCGCCAGGTTCTTGCGCACGGGGCGGATATGGGCGAGGAGCTTGTCCCAGTCCAGGCGGATGCCGTCGCTCACCATCACGATGTCGGGCGCGTAGAAGCGGGCCATGGCCGGGGCCGGGTCGTGGTCGCCCCGCACGACCTGCTCGTGGAACGTGGTGAAGAAGTCGGTGATGAACTGCTCGGGCGTACTCTCGGCCAGCGGCTTCACGGTTGTCCTCCCCGGATGCGCGGCAGGGCGCCTCCTCCGGGCGCGGCACGGCAGGGCGGCCCGCGCACCACCACCCCGCCAACTCTTACAGCCTGTAAGATATGAAGCGCCCGGCAACTTTGACAAGGTGTAAGAGTTGAGTTCTCCTCCACGGCGCCGCGCCGACGCCGAACGCAGTCGTGCCGCCGTCCTCGACGCGGCCGTCCAGCTCCTCGGCGAGCGCCCCGACGCGGGCATGGCCGCCGTCGCGACCGCCGCCGGAGTCACCCGGCAGACCGTCTACGCCCACTTCTCCTCCCGGGACGACCTGCTCACGGCGGTCGTCGACCGCGTGACGGAGCGGGTGGCGGAGGCGATGGACGCCGTGCGCGCCGACGAGGGCCCGGCGCCGGACGCGCTCGTCCGGCTGCTCGACGCGGCCCGGCGCACCGCCGGGGCGTACCCGGCGCTGGTGCACCTCGGAGCCCGTCCGGCGCCGCCCGAGGAGGACCGGGCTCGCCACCGGCCGATCGCCGACCGGATCGCGCGCGTCCTTCGACGCGGGCGTGCCGGCGGCGAGTTCGACCCGGAGCCCGCGCTCTCCTGGCAGGTGGCGGCCGTGATCGCACTGAGCCATGCCACGGTGGAGGAGATCCGGGCCGGCCGCGTACCCGCCGACGACGCCACCGCGGCCCTCCACTCCGGGCTGCTGAGACTCCTCGCTCCGGACACCCCCGGGAGACCCTGACCCCGCGGGCCGCCCCGGGCCCGCCGCGCCCTCCGCGTTGCGCCCGCACGCCCGACGCGACAAGGTCGAAGCATCGGGTGAGACCTACCAGGAGGGCAGGCGTATGCCCATCGCAACGGTGAATCCGGCGACCGGTGAGACCGAGCGGACCTTCGCACCACTGGATACCGAGGACGTCGAAGTGTGCCTCGCCCGGGCGGCGGTGACCTTCGAGCACTACCGCACCACCTCCTTCGCCGACCGCGCCGCCCTCCTGCGCCGCGCCGCCGACCTCCTCGACGAGGACACGGACGCCGTCGCGCGCACCATGACCACGGAGATGGGCAAGCCAATCGCGGCCGCCCGCGCCGAGGCCGGGAAGTGCGCCAAGACCATGCGCTGGTACGCCGACCACGCCGAGGAGCTGCTGGCCGACGAGTACCCCGACGACGAGGACGTGCGCGACTCCGGCGCGGCCAAGGTGTTCGTGCGCTACCGGCCGGTCGGTGTGGTCCTCGCCGTGATGCCGTGGAACTTCCCGCTCTGGCAGGTCGTGCGGTTCGCCGCACCCGCCCTGATGGCGGGCAACGTCGGACTGCTCAAACACGCCTCGAACGTGCCGCAGACCGCCTTGTACCTGGCCGACCTCTTCCGCCGCGCGGGCTTCGACGAGGGCTGCTTCCAGACGCTGCTCATCGGTTCCGGCGCCGTCGAGGACGTCCTGCGCGATCCGCGTGTCGCCGCCGCCACGCTCACCGGCAGCGAGGGCGCGGGCCGGGCCGTCGCCTCGGTCGCCGGGGACGAGATCAAGAAGACCGTCCTGGAGCTTGGCGGCAGCGATCCGTTCGTCGTGATGCCGTCGGCCGACGTGGACGCCGCCGCGCGTACCGCCGTCACGGCGCGCGTGCAGAACGCGGGCCAGTCCTGCATCGCCGCCAAGCGGTTCATCGTGCATACCGACGTCCACGACGCGTTCCTCGACCGGTTCACCGCGGGCATGCGGGAGCTGACCGTCGGCGACCCGCTGGCCGAGGGCACCGACGTGGGCCCGCTGTCCAGCGCGCAGGGCCGGGCCGACCTGGAGGAACTTGTCGAGGACGCCGTGCGCCGTGGCGCCGTCACGCACTGCGGCGGACAGCGGCCCAAGGGGCTCGACCAGCGGATGAGCGAGGGATACTTCTACGAGCCGACCGTGCTGTCCGGCATCACCCCCGACATGCGGATCCACCGCGAGGAGACCTTCGGCCCCGTGGCCACCGTCTACCGGGTCGCGGACCTGGACGAGGCGGTGTCCGTCGCCAACGACACGTCCTTCGGCCTGAGTTCCAACGCCTGGACCGACGACCCGGCCGAACAGGAGCGTTTCGTACGCGATCTCCAGGCAGGAGGCGTCTTCTTCAACGGCATGACCGCCTCGCACCCGGCGTTCCCGTTCGGCGGCGTCAGGCGCTCCGGGTACGGCCGTGAGCTGGCGGGCCACGGCATCAAGGAGTTCTGCAACGCCACCACGGTGTGGTTCGGCGCCTGAGGCGCGGCGCGGCCGGGAGGTGCTGCGGATGGATCCCGTCGAGGCGCTGAGCAGGATCGCCTTCCTCCTCGAACGCGCCCAGTCCCCCACCTACCGGGTGCGGGCCTTCCGCACCGCCGCGGCCGCCGTCGCCGCCCTGCCGCCGGACGATCTCGCCGAACGGGTGCGGACGGGGACCCTTGAGGCGCTCAAGGGTGTCGGCCCGAAGACGGGGCAGGTGGTGCGGGAGGCGCTGCGCGGTGAAGTACCGGCGTATCTCGCCGACTTGGAGGAGGCGTCCCGCGAGCCGCTGGTGGCCGACGGCGGCACGCGGCTGCGTTCCCTGCTGCGCGGCGACTGCCATCTGCACTCCGACTGGTCCGACGGCGGCAGCGGCATCGAGGAGATGGGCAGGACCGCCGCCGCCCTCGGCCACGAGTGGGCCGTGCTCACCGATCACTCGCCGCGCCTGACCATCGCGCGCGGACTCTCGCCGGACCGGTTGCGCGAGCAGCTGGGCGTCGTGGCCGAACTCAACGCGAAGTGGGCGCCGTTCCGGCTGCTCACCGGCATCGAGTGCGACATCCTGCCGGACGGCACGCTCGACCAGGAGCCCGAACTCCTCGCCCGGCTCGACGTCGTGGTCGTCTCCGTCCACTCCAAGCTGCGCATGGACGCGCCCGCCATGACCCGCCGCATGCTGAAGGCCGTACGCAACCCGCACGCCGACATCCTCGGCCACTGCACCGGCCGCCTCCTCGGCGAGCGGGGCCGGCCCGAGTCGGCCTTCGACGCCGACGCGGTGTTCGCCGCCTGCGCCGAGTCCGGGACGGCCGTGGAGATCAACAGCAGGCCCGAACGCAAGGACCCGCCGAGACGGCTCCTGCGCCGGGCGGTCGCCGCGGGCACCCTGTTCGCCGTCGACACCGACGCCCACGCGCCCGGCCAGCTCGACTGGCAGATCGTCGGGTGCGCGCGGGCCGAGGAGTGCGAGGTGCCGGTGGAGCGCGTGGTCACGGCGTGGGGCGTCGACGAGCTGCTGGCGTGGACGGGTGGGGCCGGGGAGGTCGGGAACGGCCGCTAGCCGTTCCCGATGCCACGTCAGCGCGGCCGTCGCGCCTCCAGGGTGCGGCTGAGGAGCGGGAGCAGCCGGTCCCAGTGCTGCCGGCGCCCAGCAGGGCTGAAGGCCGCCGTGTCGGCCATCGTGAAGCCGTGGGACGGTGTCGGGGTAGATCTCGGTGGCGTAGCCGACACCCGCGGCGTCCAGGGCCTCGTTGAGCTCGCTGATGGCCTCGGGGGTCATGTCGCCCTCGGCGAGGCCGCCGGGCTCAGCCCCCGGCCGCGCCGTCCGACGCCCGGTGGGGACCGGCGCGGACATGCGCCCGTACGCCCTGCAGGCCGAACAGGATGAGCAGTTCGACCGCGCCCCCGTCGGCGCTGCCCAGCCAGTGCGGCATGGCCGTGTCGAACTCGGCCGCCTCACCGGCCGGCAGCGTCATGTCACGCTCGCCGAGCACCAGGCGCAGGCGGCCGCTGAGGACGTACAGCCATTCGTAGCCCTCGTGGGTCTGCGGGGTCGGTTCCAGCGGCTGCGGCCGCGCCGGAATGATCATTTTGAAGGCGTGCACGCCGCCCGGCCGCCGGGACAGCGGCAGAAAGACCATCCCGAACCGCTCGATCGGCTTCAGGTGGATCCGCGGGTCGCCCGTGCGCGGGGCGCCGACGAGGTCGTCCAGCGGCACGTCGTAGATCCGGGCAAGGGGCAACAGCAGTTCCAGGCTCGCCCGGCGCTGTCCGCTCTCCAACCGGGACAGGGTGCTCTCCGACACCCCGGTCACCGCCGCGAGATCAGCGAGCGTGATGCCGCGCTCGCGCCGCAGCGCCCGCAGCCGCGGCCCCACCGCGTCGAGTACGTCTTCCGTTCCACGGTCCACAGGGCCATCTTGCCGGAACCGCAAGATTGCGTGCCAGGTTCCACCGGGCCTGCCGACACTGAGCGCATCCCGACACAAGGAGCCTCGATGAGCACCAACGACGCGGTCACATTCTGGGAAGACGTCTACGGCGGTCGGCAGGCGGCCACCGACCCGCGGCCGAACCAGCGGCTCGCCCAGATCGCCGCGGGCTTTCCGCCCGGTGACGCGCTGGACCTGGGCTGCGGCGACGGCGGCGACGCACTGTGGCTCGCCCGCCAGGGGTGGCGGGTCAGCGCCGTCGACATCGCGGCCGTGGCGGTCGAGCGGCTGTCCGGCCTCGCCCGCGCACGCGGCCTCGGCGACCGGGTCGTCACCGCGCGGCACGACCTCCAGGAGTCCTTCCCCCGGGGAACGTACGACCTGATCTGCGCCCACTACCTCCAGACCCCCTTCGCCCTGGACCGGGCGACGGTCCTGCGGAGGGCCGCGCACGCGCTGCGTCCGGGCGGGCGGCTGCTGGTCGTCGACCACGGCTCGGCCGCGCCGTGGTCGTGGAACCAGGACCCCGACGTCCACTACCCCACCCCTGCGGAAGTCGCCGCGGGCATCGGCCTCGACCCGGTGACGTGGACGGTCGAGCGGGCCGACGCACCGCGCAGGACGGCGACCGGACCGGACGGGCGCACCGCCGAGGTCACCGACCACATCCTGCTCGTCCGCCGCACCGCCTGACCCGGCCGCTCCACGCAGCCCCACCCGGCGTCACCGCGCCACCGACCCGGCGCCTCCACGGAGCCGATCCCACCGCCTCCACCGACCCGGCCCGCCCCCTCCGCACAACCGGCCCAGGACCGTCGCGCCGACCGACCGGCGCCGTCGCCCCTCCCCTCCGCCTCAGCCCCCGCTCTCCCGAACCGGCCTCAGCCCCCGCTCTCCCGAAGGACCACCACCATGCCCACCACATCCCGCCGCCCCCGCCGCACCGACACCCCTCCGCCCCGCACCGGCAGCAGCGAGGCCGACGTCCTGCGCGGCTTCCTCGACTATCTGCGGACGTCGATGGCGGCGAAGGTCGACGGCGCGCCCGAGCCGCAGGTCCGTACCGCCGCGGTGCCTTCGGGCACGAACCTGCTCGGCCTGCTCCAGCACCTGACCTTCGTCGAACGCGCGATCTTCCTCGGGGACCAGGTCTCCGACTGGCAGGCGACGTTCCGTGCCGCGCCGACGGACAGCGTGGCCGACGTCGTCGCCCGCTACCGAGAGGCGGTCGCCCGCGCCGACGACGTGCTCGACGGATGCGCCGACCTCGGCGCGCCGGTCCCCCGGCCGCGCCCGGGAAAGCCCGCCCCCAGCGTCCGCTGGGCCCTCACCCACATGATCGAGGAGACCGGACGGCACGCCGGTCACGCGGACATCCTGCGCGAGCTGATCGACGGCGCGACCGGCCGCTGACTCCTCCGCGCACGGCGGGTGGCCGGATTGCGGCGCACGGCACGGCGACCAGGCCGGGACCGCCGGGCGGGCGCCCCGAGGAACGCGGCCGGGCCGTGCCCGTATCGGCGGGCCGTCTCGCACGTTGGCCGGGTGACCTTGTCGGTCCCGCGAGACGAGAGACGAGAACCCAGCCCGATGCGCGCTCATCCCCGCAGGCGTCCTGCCGGAAGGACCCTGCTCCTCCTCGCAGCCCTGACCATCCCCCTGACCCTCGGTCAGGCGCCCGCCCCTGCCGTGGCCCCCGTTCCTCCGCCCGCCGTGGCCCCCGTCCTCGACCAGGACTTCGCCGACCCGGACATCGTCAAGGCGGGCCGCACGTACCACGCGTACGCGACCCACGGCGCCACGCAGAACGTCCAGCACGCCACGTCCACCGACCTCAGGCACTGGAAGCCCGACAGCGGCGACGTGCTGCCGGTGCTCGGGGCGTGGGCGCTGCCCAGGCGCGACCTGGTGTGGGCGCCGGAGGTGTACGACAACGGCGACGGCTACACGATGCACTACACCGCCCACGACCGCGCGAGCGACAGGCAGTGCGTGGGCGTCGCCCTGTCCGGCTCGCCGGACGGGCCGTTCCGGCCGGTCGGCGACAGGCCGCTGATCTGTCCGGCGGCGCAGGGCGGCGCGATCGACGCCTCGAGCCACACCGAGGACGGCCGGCGGTATGTGCTGTGGAAGAACGACGGCAACTGCTGTGGCCTGGGGACCCGGCTGTACCTCCAGCCCACCTCGTGGGACGGCACCCGTGTCACGGGGGATCCGGTGCCGCTGGCCGAGCGGGACCAGGAGTGGGAGGGCCCGCTCGTGGAGGCCCCCACGCTCGTGCGGCGCGACGGCCGCCATGTGCTGTTCTACTCGGCGCACTTCTACCGCGGCGACCAGTACCTGACCGCGTACGCGGTGGCGGACAAGCTGACCGGCCCGTATGTGAAGGCGCCCGGCCCGCTCATGACGACGGGCGGCTTCTCGGGCGCCGTCCGCGGGCCCGGCGGCCAGGACGTGGTGAAAGGTCCGGACGGCCGGGACCGCATCGTCTTCCACGGCTGGAACGCCAACTACACACAGCGGGCCATGTACCTCGCGGGCCTGAGCTTCGTGGACGGCCGACCGGTCGTGGGCGACGTCGAGGTGCCGTGAGCACGCGCGGTCAGTGGTGGGTCCACAGGTTCCACAGTCGGCTGCCCAGAGCCACGTACATGCCGCGGGAGACGTCGAGGCCGTCGTCCGCCGCCATGTGCGCCCGGTCGGCGGCCGTCGTGCGCTGCGGAGTTCCGGCCAGGGGGCTGACGGCGGGCACGGACGCGGCGAGGCCGAGGCCGAAGACCGTCACGGTGGCCGCCGTGAGCGCGGGCAGGGCGAAGCGTGCGCGATGCATGAGGAGGTTCCCTTCGGGATGAGTGGGGCCGCCCGGCGGCGTGCCGCGCCGGTGCGGTCCTGCCGACGCGTCCGTCGACCGGCGCGGTCACCCGCGGCGGTGAGCGGTCACCCGCAGAGGTGAATCGCCGGGCCGGTGGCCTGAGTTTGCGGGGGTCGGCCTCCGCGCACCACCGCGTCCCGCTTGTTTCCCGCATCTCGGGACAAATACATTCCTGACCTGCTGGGACGTGCCCGTCCCGGGACAGGAAGCAGCGGGGGCGGGACGCCGTCGCCGGCCATCCAAGGGGGCTGTTCTCGATGACCGACCACGGAGGACGCGAGCACCCCCCGGCTCCCGGAGGACGCGACCACCCCGCCGCGCCACGGCAGTTGGGCGCGGCCCTACGGGCGCTCCAGCAGCGTTCGGGACGTACGTTGCGGAGCCTGGAGGAGCAGGTACGGATCAGTGACTCGTCGCTCTCGCGCTACTTCCGGGGCGACACCGTGCCGCCCTGGCCGGTGGTCCGTGACGTGTGCCGGGCGCTCGGCGGCGACCCCACGGAGTTCCGGGCGCTGTGGGAGGCGGCCGACCGCAGTCGGCCCGAGCCTCCGTCGGAGCCCGCGGCTTCGTCGTCGCCCGCTGCCGGCCGGTTCGCTGTCGTGCGGGCCCGCCTGACCGGCCGCTGGGCGTTCGCGACGGCGGGCGCCGTGGCCGGGCTGCTCGCCGGGGTCGTCGTCGCCGTGCTGACGCTCCAGTCCGCGCCGCCGGGTCCCGCGGCGGGTGCCGGGGCGGCCGCCGGTTCCACGGGACGGGTCCCGGTCGCGGAGGGCAGCGTGCGCGCCGACGAGGCCTCGGCCGGCGCCCCGAAGCCGCCGGAGGCGACGCGGATCCTCGTCAGCCGGGCCACGGGCAACTGCCTGGACGACAGCCTCGACAAGGGCCTGCGCTCCTACGCGTGCAACGGGATGCCGTACCAGTGGTGGACCGTCAACCGGTCGGCCGACGGCGGCCGTCAGCTCCGCAACCACGCCACGGGGAAGTGCCTCGCCGACGGCGGGAAGGGACTGCGTACGGTGCCGTGCGGTGCCGCGCCGTCCCAGAGGTGGCTGTTCGTCGCGGGAGCCGACGAGGCGGTGGGGGTGCGGAACACGGTCACGGGAAGGTGCCTCACCGACCACAGCCGCCCGGGTCTGCGGGCGTTGCGCTGTACGTCCACGCGGCACCAGAAGTGGGCGTGAGGGGCGGCCGCGGCGCCCGTCGTCACGCCGAAGTGCCGTCGCGCACGGAGGTGTTGACGGCGCCGGGTGCCGCGACGGACCCGCGCGGCCGCACGAACGCCGAGAGCATGACCGCGCCTGCCGCCACCGCGGCCGCGTACACCACGGCCGCGACGGCAAGGTCCTCCGGCAGCTGCGTACCGGCGGGCCGCGCCGACGCGACGTAGGACGTGAACAGCAGCCTCCAGGCGCTCCACGCGAAGAGCGGGCCCGATCCCAGCCAGCCGAGGACCAAGGGGGCCCAGCGGGGCCGTGCGGCTGGTCGTGGCGGGGCAGGGTCAGGGACGCGGGCGGGGTCTCATGGGGTGCGGGGGGCGCCGAGGTCGTCCAGGAAGTCGGTGTAGGCGCACAGTCGGGCGGTGTAGTCGCGGATCAGGGCCACGCACTCGTCCAGGTCCCGTGCCTCCATCTCGGGCAGTTCCCGCAGCACCTCCCAGAGTTCGTCGCCGTCCCCGGGGTCGGGGTCGGCGCCCGCCTCGCCCGTCACGACGAACACCCCGTCGCGCAGGTCCACCACCACGTCCACGCGGGCCTCGCGCCGGTCGCCGCGCCACTCCTCTCCCACCAGGTCGAACGAGACGCCGACGGAGAGGTGGGCCTCGACCGCGGGCGGCATGATCCCGCCGTAGCGCGGCCTCACGGCGTCCTGGTGGGCGAGGAACTGGGCGTATCCGTAGGACTGAAAGTCGCGCACCGCTTCGTTGAGCGCTGCCATGAGCACGGCCGCCCCCGCGGCTGCGGCATCCATGGCCACAGGATAGGCGGGCCTCCCCTTCCGGCCCACCGATGCTTCGGCGAGCGGCGCCTGTTACAGGGCTATCCACTCGCGGGAGGTCGTGACCTCGTCGAGGACGCCGGGCAGCGGTACGACGCCGAGGCCGGGGCCGGTGGGGACGTCGAGGTGGCCGTCGGCGAGGACGAAGGGCTCCGTGATGTCGGTGGCGAAGTAGCGGTGGGAGCCGGAGGTGTCGCCGGGCAGGGTGAAGCCGGGCAGGGCGGCCAGGGCGACGTTGGCGGCGCGGCCGATGCCGGTCTCCAGCATGCCGCCGCACCAGACGGGGATGCCGTGGGCGCTCGCGAGGTCGTGGATGCGGCGGGCCTCGAGATAGCCGCCGACCCGGGCGGGCTTGATGTTGATGACGGAGCAGGCGCCGAGCGAGATGGCCGCGGCCGCGTGTGCGGCGGACTCGATGGACTCGTCCAGGCACACCGGGGTGCGCAGCTGCTTGGCCAGGGCGGCGTGCTGCACCAGGTCGTCGTTGGCCAGGGGCTGTTCGATCAGCAGCAGGCCGAGGTCGTCGAGGCCGGTGAGGTGCTGGGCGTCCGCCAGGGTGTAGGCGGCGTTGGCGTCGACCTGGAGGAGCAGGTCGTCGCCGAAGCGCTCGCGCACCGCGCGTACGGGCTCGACGTCCCAGCCCGGTTCGATCTTCAGCTTGATCCGGACGTAGCCCTCGGCGATGTACGCCTCGACCGCGTCGAGGAGTTCGGGGACGGAGTCCATGATGCCGACGGAGACCCCGCACGGGACCCGGTCCCTGGCGGCACCCAGGTAGGAGCCGAACGACTCGTCGGCGGCGCGCAGTTGGGCGTCCAGGAGGGCCGTCTCCAGCGCGGACTTCGCCATCCGGTGGCCGGTGAAGGGGTCCAGGATCCGGCCCACGGCCTGCACGTCGAGGCCGTCCTTCGGCAGGGCGGGGATCAGGAACTCCCGCAGGACGTGCTGGGCTCCGTCGACGTACTCGGAGCAGTAGCGGGGCTCGGACATGGCCGCGCACTCGGCCCAGCCCTCGCCGTCGGCGGTGACGACGCGGACCAGGAGCACGTCGCGACTGGTCTCCACGCCGAAGGAGGTGCGGAACGGGGCGACGAGGGGCATCGCGATGCGGCGCAGTTCGACGCCGGAGATCTTGTTCTTCATGGCTGGTGGCTCTCTTTCAGGCGGTGGTCGGGAATCAGGCGGGCAGCGGGCGGGCGTCAGGAACGGGGCGGGGTGCGTCGCACCACGTAGCGGCGGCGTTCGTGGAAGCCGGTGACGCGGGCGCCGTCGGCGAGGAGGCCGCCCAGGGTGTGCCGTACGGCGAGCCGCCAGGCCCGGGCGGCGCCGGGGTCCGTGCGGCGCAGGGCCTCGATGTCGTCGGGCAGGTCGATGAGGACGGTGTCGGCGTCGGTCGCGACGGTCTCCGGGCGGCCGCCGCGATCGCGCAGGGCGTGGGCGGCGCCGACGGGCGGCTCGATCGGCTCCGGCGGGGCGGGTGCGGTGAGGTCCCAGGCGGCGAGGACGCGGTCGGACTCGTCGCCGCCGTTGATGGCGTCGTCCATCGCGCCGTAGAAGGAGGTCAGATACTCCTCGGGCCGGGCGCCGAGCTTGACGAGGTTGAAGTAGGCGTTGCGGCGGATGAGCGGGTCGTAGGTCCAGGTGATGCGCGTCAGGCCGCGGGCGAGCGCCCACTGCCGCTGGTGCGTCTTGAGGGCGAGGCCCACGCCGCGGCCCATGACGGCGCCGGTGATGTGCGAGTGCAGGCTGGCGCCTATGGGTTCGCCGAAGAAGGCGACGGAGGCCCCGACCAGACGGCCGTCCTCGTACGCCCCCGCCACGTAGTTGCCCGCGTGGGAGAGGGCCCGCATGGCCTCGGCCGAGAGGGGTGACTGGCCGGGTTCGCTGCCCCAGATGTCGGCGTAGAGGAGGCTGACCGCCTCGAAGTCGGCCATGTCGTGGAGTTCCCGGATGGCCGGTCCGTTCGCGACGGGCGATGCGGCGAGGAGGGTCGACGCGTGCGCCTGGGCCGTCTCGTTCAGGAGCGTCGAGGCGTCCGGGAGGGGCGACGTGTCCGGGAGGCGTGGGGTGTTCGGGACGGGCGATCCGGTCATCGCACCGCTCCGACGAGGCGGGCCAGGAGCCGGGCGCGGTGCGGCATGGTGGCGGTGAGCACGTGTTCGTGGTCGGCGTGCGCGCCGTCGCCGACCGCGCCGAGGCCGTCGAGGGTGGGGCAGCCGGCGCCTGCGGTGTAGTTGCCGTCGGAGGCTCCGCCGACCGCGGTCTGCGACAGCGGGCCCAGGCCGAGCCACACGGCTTCCTCGGCGGCCAGGGCGAACAGCTTCCGGGAGGCGTCGGCCGCCAGGGGCGGCCGGTTGGGGCCGCCGTCGATCTGCAGGCGGGCAGCGGGGTTCTGCGGCTCCAGGCCCTTGACGAGCCGGTCGACGGCTTCCTGCGCCGCCGCGGTGGGCACCCGGACGTCCACGCTCAGCTCGGCACGCGCGGGCACGGTGTTGCTCGTGGTTCCGGCGCGCAGCACCGTCGGCGTCACGGTCGTGCCGGGCCCGGTGGAGGCGGTGACGGCCTCGGCGACGCCCTGCAGGGCGAGGAGTTGGTGGGCGAGTTCGGTGGCCGCGTTGACGCCCTTCTCCGGTTCGAGGCCGGAGTGGGCGGCGCGGCCGTGGACGGTGATGTCGTAGAGGGACACGCCCTTGCGGCTGGTCTTCAGCGCGCCTCCCGGTGCCGAGGGCTCCAGGACGAAGGTGGCCGCGCACCGGCGCGCGAGATCCTCGATGAGCCCGCGGGAGGTGTCCGAGCCGGTCTCCTCGTCCCCGGTGACCAGGACGCAGAGGCCGTCGAGGGAGGGCAGCGAGGCGAGGCCGTGGAACATCTGGACCAGTCCGGCCTTCATGTCGAAGACCCCGGGGCCGCGGGCGACGCCCTGCTCCACCGACCAGGGGTGGGTGGCGAGGGAGCCGGTCGGCCAGACGGTGTCGTGATGGCCGAGGAGCAGGATCCGCGGCGTTCCGAAGGTCCAGAGCACGTGGGTGATGCCCTCGGTGACCAGGGTGCGGGGCGAGGCGCCGAGCAGTCGGCGGCCCTGCGCCGCGACCACCTGGGCGCTGCGGCCGACGGCGGCGTGGTCGGCCGAGTAGGACTCGCAGGTGACGAGTTCTTCCAGGTCGGCGAGCATGGCGTCCAGGCTCGGCACGGGGCCCGGCTGATGGTCCGGCTGTGGCTGTGGCTGCGGCTGTGGCTCCGGCTTCGCGGACGGGCTTTCGTCGTCGTGCGGCACGGGTGGGTCCTCCAGGGTGGATCGGCCACCACGCGGGACGGGCGGCGGGTGCCGCAGGCGTGGTGGGGTGACGGCCTGATTCGGCGTCAGGCCAGGGGCGCTTGTTCGGTCCGGGCGCTCGGGCCGGGGGCTCGGGCCGGGGGCTCGGGCCGGGCGCTCCGTCCGGGGCGGGCGCTCGGCTCACGTGTTCGTTGAGCCCACGCGTTCGTTCAGCTCATGTGCTCGCTCAGCCCATGCACTCGCTCATGAGCCGTCGCACGTTCCCGCCGAGGATCCGGAGGATGTCCTCCTCGGGCAGACCCCGGCGGACCATCGCCTCGGTGACCCGGGGCAGGTCGGCCGGACCTTCCAGGCCGGGGAAGCGGAACATCGGGTCCTCGTCGTCGGCGTTCTCGCAGCAGGGCGGGGTGAGGTCCGCGATGATCTCTTCGAGGAAGTCGGCCCCGAGGCCGACGTGGTCGATCCCGGCCACCGAGACGACGTGCTCGATGTGGTCGACGACCCGGTCGACGCTCACCTTCGACTCGTCGTCGGTGAGGAAGTCCGCCACGAAGTTCACGCACACCACGCCGCCGGTGCCGGCCACGCCACGGATCTGCTCGTCGGTGAGGTTGCGGTGGTGGTCCCGCAGGGCGCGGGCGCAGGAGTGGGTGGCGATCAGCGGACGGGTGGCCAGCTCCAGGACATGGGCGACGCCGCTGTCTCCCAGGTGGGAGATGTCGAAGAGCATGCCGAGGCGTTCCATCTCGCGCAGCGCCTCGACGCCGGGGGCGGTCAGGCGGCTGCCGGTGGCGTTCTCCCGGCTGCCGTCGGCGAGCGGCGTACGTCCCCAGTGGGCGATCGAGGCGATGCGTACGCCGAGCCGGTGCAGGGTGGCGAACAGTTCGACGGAAGCGTCGACGCCGGGCGCGCTCTCCAGGGCGAGGACGAGGGCGATCTTGTCGTCGGCGAGGGTCCGGTCGATGTCCGCGCCGTCGCGGCACAGGGCGACGTGCTCGGCGTTGGCCTCGGCGATGACGTGGCCGCACTCGATCATGCGGAGGGTCTGCCGGAGCGCTCCTTCGGGGCGGTACTGCTCGTCGATGAACACCGGCAGGACCTGGATGTCGACGCCGCCCTCGCGCAGCTGCGGCAGCCACCGCTCCCGGAAGAAGCTGCCCCACCGCTGCGGGGGCCGGGCGGAGACGGCCATGAGGAGGTCGTTGTGGGCATCGGCGACGACGGCGCGGTGGTGGAGGCCCAGAGACACGACGGAACCTTTCGCGTGGCGGGGAGCGGGGCGGCCCGGCGGCACCTCGCCGGAGGGCGGCGGCACGGAACGATGCGGGCGTACGGGACACAACGTACGCACGACGAAGCCCTGGGATCTTGGTTCAACAGGACAAACCAGCAGGTCGATGCTTGGGCGTGCGGACAAGTCCGGGGCGCGGAGCGGTCTTTAGAGTGGCGAACCACCACCCCCCTGCACCCACGTGGCCTCTTCGGTCACCACCGCACGTACGCAGAAGGAGACACCCATGCGACGCAGGACAAGCGCTGCCGTGGCCCTGGCATTCACGGCTTCCTTGATGACGGCTCCGGCCGCGTCGGCGGTCTCGCCCGTGTCCGACGGGCCCACCGGGTCACCGCGGTGCGACTCCAAGCCCCTCCAGAAGGCGCTCAAGGCACTGCGCGGTGCCGGCGCCTCGGGGATCAGCGTGACGGTGAAGAGTCCGCACTGCGGTGTGCGGAAGAGCGGTGTCGGCCTCGCCGACCTCAGGACGGGCCGCAAGGCGGTCGGCAACGAGCACAGCCGTATCGCCAGCAACACGAAGACGTGGGTGGCGACGGTCGTGCTGCAGCTGGTCGGCGAGGGCAGGATCAAGCTCGACGGCAAGGTCGACGACTACCTGCCCGGCCTGATCCGCACCGAGCACTACGACGGCCGCAAGATCACGATCCGGCAGCTGCTCCAGCACACCAGCGGACTGCCCGACTATCTGGAAGCGCCTTACTGGGAGGACGACGAGAAGCACCGCTGGGATCACACCGAGCCCCTGCTGACGGTCAAGCAGGCGCTGAAGCTGCCCCCGCCCGACGACAGGACTCCGGACGGCTTCTCGTACTCCAACACCAACTACAACCTGGCCGGTCTGATCGTCACGAAGGTCACGGGGCGGAGCATCGGCACCGAGATCAAGCAGCGGATCATCAAGCCCCTCGGCCTGCGCGAGACCTACTGGCCCGGTGACCGCGTCACGCTCCGCAAGCCGGACCTGCGCGGCTACGTGGAGCGCGACGGCACCCTCGTGGACAAGACCGAGTGGAACGTCTCCGCTGCCGACGCGTCGGGTGCGCTCGTCTCCTCCGGCGCGGACGTGACGGCCTTCTGGACGGCGCTGATGTCCGGGAAGCTGCTCGCTCCCGCGCAGCTGGCCGAGATGAAGCGGACGATTCCGGATGACTCCGCGGGTTCCCGCTACGGCCTCGGCGTCGAGCGCTACGAGCCCGGCCCGGGCCTCGTCGCCTGGGGGCACAGCGGCTACATGGAGAGCGGCCACAAGCTCAGGAACGCCGTCACCGACGACGGCAGGCGGGCCGTGACGCTGCTGATCGGGTCGGAGTCGTTCGACGAGAAGAAGGTGGACTCCGTGCTGAACGGGCTCATCCGCAATCTGCGCTGACCGGGTGGCGGCCTCGGGGTTCCGGCGGCGGCGCGCGGCACGGGAGCGCGCCGCCGCCGGAGCGTCACCCCGGCACGTCGGCGGACCCGGCCCCGGCGGCACCGCCGATCCCCGCGAGCGTCCTCAACTGCAGCCAGAGGACCAGTCGTTCGTCGGGGTTCTCCAGGTCGATGCCGAGCTGGCGTCCGGCCTGCTTGAGGCGGTAGCGGCAGGTGTTGGGGTGGACGGAGAGCTCCTTGGCCGCGCTCGCCACGTCGCAGCCCGCGTCGAACCAGGCCACCAGGGTGTGGGCGTAGTCGGTGCCGTGCTCGGCGTCCGCCGCGAGCACCCTCCGCCAGGCCCCCTCGGCCAACTCCCGGCGCTCGCGCATCACTTCGGAGAGCCGAAGCAGCGTCACCCGGGGACGCACCTCGTCGACCGTCGCCACCGGCAGCGCGTCGTCGAGCAGCCGCAGGACGAGATCCGCGTCCGCGCGTGAGTCCGCCACCCCGCCGAGGTCGGGCACCACCGCGCCGAGCGCGGCCCGCACCGGCACCCGCAGCGACCGTCCGGCCCGGCGCACGATGTCCTCCGCGAGCCGCCGGTGCCGCAGGTCGCCCACCGCCCGCTCCTGCGGTACGTGGGCGGCGTCCGGCTCCCCCGACGCGGGCAGCAGCGCGTACACCACCCCGTCCAGCAGCACGCACGCGTGCCGTCCGTAGCGTGCCTCGCACTGCAGGCGTACGACGTCGAGCAGGCGCAGCGACGTCCGCTCGGCGTCCGGCACGCTCGCCGCCGAGTCCAGCACGAACGCGGCCACACGCGCCGAGTCGAGGCCCAGGCGGTGGGCGGCCGTCGAGGCGTCCGCCGAACCGTCGAGCAAGCGGCGCAGCAGGTCGGTGTTCTGATGGCGCGCCAGCTCCTGGGCCGCGCGGGCGCGCAGCAGGAGCAGCGCGGCCGTGGACGCGCCCTGCGCCAGGGTCTGCTCGGCGTCCGGGGCGAGCGTGCCGTCGTCGACGACCCAGACCGAGCCGAGTGCCTCGCCGCCCGCCCGGACGACGGTGGCGAGTCTCGACAGGCCGCCCTCCTTGAGCGGGGGCAGCCGCACCGGCTTGTCGGCGGCGAACACCCGGCGGACCTGTTCCGCGTTGTCCAGGCTGCCCGGGACCTGCAGGCCGAGGATGCCCTGGCGGCGGTCCTCGTCGACGGGCTGTCCCGGCACCGTGGAGTAGGCCAGGATCCGCCCGCGCGGATCCTCCACCGACGTCGCACCGCCGGTCGCCGCCGCGATCGCGTCGGCCAGCGCGAACAGGTCCCCGAGGCCGCCGCCGTGGGTGTTCCGGCCGTCGACCGCCGAGGCCAGCATCAGGTGCACGTGGTGCCAGGCCGCCTCGTCGTCGACCGTCAGGAGCGCCACACCGCACGCCTCGGCCGCACCGACCGGCCCCTTCGCACCCCGCACCACGACACCGGCCATCCCGGCCTCCGCCACGTCCCGCACCAGCGCCTCGGCCGCGTCCGCCGACACGCCGACCGCGAGCAGCAGCGCTCCGGGCGCGTGCGGCAGCGGAACGTACGCGTCGTACAGCAGCACCTCGGTGACCGGAGTGGCCGACCCGGCGGGCGCGGTCCGCAGCCGCAACGACGAGCTGCCGACGACGTCCACCAGGTCCCCGAGCGTGCAGGCGTCCATGGGTGCTCCTCGTCGCGTCGGCCTCGGTCCGGGCAGGTCTGCCCGCCCTGGCAGCCCAGGGTGCTCCCCCGAGGCATCCGACCACTTGGCCGATCCCCACAGAAACGTAGGCATCCGTTGGCCGGATGCACAACCCTGGTCGCCCGCGGTCGACCGCCAGCCGTTCCTCACCGACACTCCCCGAGGCGCTGCCGAGGCTGGCCGCGCGCCCGTGCGAGGCGGTCTGGGCCACGACGAGGTCCGCCGCCGTTGGACGGTGACGGCCCGGCACGCCAAGGGGTGCCGGGCCGTCCGTCATGTCACGCTTCCGCTCGGCGGCTGTCGACGCCAGTGGATGTCCACGCCGGCCGACGCCGACCTCAGCGGATGTTGACGTCGATGCACGCGTAGAACGCGTTGGCCGTGTCGCCGATGTTCCAGACCGCGAGGACCTTGTGGCGGCCGGTGGCGCTGCCGAGGTTCACCTGGTGCGAGACGGTCGCGGGGGGCTGCTGGTTGCCGCCGTCGATGGTGGCCACCTTGGTGCCGTCGACGAAGTACTCGTAGTTCAGGGTGCGGTGCCGGGCGGTGAACGTCCAGGTGAACGTCTGCGTCCTGCTGACGTCGTGGACCCGCCAGCCCTTGTTGTCGTCGTCGAGCTCCGCGAACCTGGCGTTGCCGCCGCTGCAGCTGCGCAGGCCCTTGGGGCCCTCGACGCTCTGCGGTTCCCACTTGATCTCGCCGCACGAGACCGTGCCCTGGGCGCACTGCGCCTGGCGGCTCGCGGGTGCGTTGACGTAGCCGTGCGCGCTGGCCGAGCCGGTCGGCAGGGTGAGGGCGAGGACCGGTGCCAGACCGGCGCCGATCACGGCGGCTATCTTCCGCTTCTTGTCCATGCGTACTCCTTCACGGCATTGCTTCATGGGGGGGTGACGTGAAGTGCTCTTGGGGCTCGTGGGGGGTGGGGTCGCGGCAGGCCGGTGTGGACAGTGGGGCCTGATGTTCGCGGCTGCCGATTAGTCTGGACCATAGACTTTGGCAGGTCACGGTCAAGGGCGATTTCGGGCCACGTGCGGGGGCGCGCGTCGGGCGCCGCCCTGGCACCGACCCGGTTCCGGACTTGTGCCGGGCTTGTGCCGGATTTGCGCCGGGCTTGCGCCGGGCGTCCGGTCCGACGCCGGTCAGGCCGCCGTCAGGTACCGCGTGAGCATGGCGACGAGTTCGTCCTCCAGGCGGCGGGCGTCCACCGAGAGCGGCGCGGCGACGAGTCGATGCACGACCATCTCGACCGCGGACACGACGAGATGCGCGGCGACCTCGATGTCGGTGACGCGGACTTCGGGGTGGCTCGCGAGCAACTCCCGCGTGTACGCGACCCGTTCCCACTCGTGCCGGGCCATCCGCTCGGTCAGCTCGGGGGCGTGCGGCGTCTGCTCCATCATGACCTGCAACAACTTCGGGTCGTCCAGGTGGTTGTCGATCACGGCGCGCACGAATCCGCGCATGATCGCTTCGAGGGAGTCGGACGGGTCGCCGTCCTGACGTTCCCTGAGCGCGACCGCCCCGGCGTCGAGGTGCCGGTTCACCAGCTCAAGCAGGATCGCGTCCTTGTTCGGGTAGTACTGATACAGCGAACCGATCGAGATCCGCGCCCGCTCCGCGATCCGGTTCGTGGTCCCCGCCGCGTACCCGTACTCGGCGAAAACGTGAGCAGCCGCGGCGAGGATCCGCTGCCGGGTCAGCTCGGCCCGCGCCTGACGCGGTTGTTTACGTGCTCGGAGCGAGTGCGGATCCGTCGCCATGCCACCCTCCTTCGCGCGCCCCGAAAGCGAGTAGCGCAGGATGCGAGTAATTGCTCACAATGGTGCCACGACCTGCGGGTGAGCGGTGCACAGCCGCCACGGGCGGGTGCGTCGGGCCGAGCTCCCCCAGGCCCACCGGACCGACCGACCGCCGGCCCAGCCCAGCCCCACCCAGCCCCAAGGAGCCTTCGTGACGCAGACCGGTGTCCGCCCCCGGCGGCTTTCCCTGGCCGAAGTCCGTGAGCGGCTCGGACCGCCCGACGCCCTGGTCGAGGCGAAGATCCTCGACCGGATAGACGAGCACTTCCGCCGCTTCATCGCCCACTCCCCCTTCCTCTCCCTGGCGACGGCCGACGCGGCGGGCCGCGCCGACTGCTCACCCCGCGGCGACTACCCGGGGTTCGTGAAGGTGCTCGACGAGCACACCCTCGCGATGCCCGACCGCCCCGGCAACAAGATCGCCGACTCGTTCCGGAACCTCGCGGAGAACGACGGCGTCGGCCTGTGCTTCCTCGTCCCCGGAGTCCGCGAGACGCTGCGGGTCAACGGCAGCGCGTACGCCACCGACGAACCCGACGTCCTCGCCCGGATGCACACCGAGGGCCGCGAGGCCGAAATGGCCCTGATCATCGAGGTGGAGCAGGCCTACTTCCACTGCGGCCGCGCCCTCGTCCGCTCCCGTCTGTGGGACCCCGCGAGCCAGGCGCTGGCCGACGAGATGCCCACGGCCGGCGAACTCGTCACCTCACAGCTGGGCTGGGACGTCGACCCGAAGGTCGTCGACGAGGGCCTTGAAGACGCGTACCACACGCTCTACTGACGCCACGTCAGCCACATCGGCCACGTCAGCCAAATCAGCCACATCGGCCATGTCATGGGCATCAGCCCTATCAGCCCCACCGATCCGCCCCGAGGTGAATCAGCGATGCAGGCGCAGCACACCGTCATCGACCGCGTCGACCAGGTGGCCGAGGACGTCGTCTCGCTCGTCCTGCGCGCCGCCACCGGACCCCTTGCACCCTGGGAGCCCGGCGCGCACATCGACCTGACGCTGCCGAACTGGTTGACCCGCTCGTACTCGCTGTGCGGGGACCCCGACGACCAGGAACGCTATCGCGTCGCGGTGCGCCACGACCCGCTCAGCCGGGGCGGCTCGGAGTACATCCACCACTACTTCCGCCCGGGCCGCGCCCTGGAAGTGTCGCCGCCCCGCAACCACTTCCCGCTCCTGCCCGCGCCGCGCTACCTCTTCCTCGCCGGCGGCATCGGCATCACCCCGCTGCTGCCGATGCTGGCCGCGGCCGTCGCTGCGGACATCCCGGCCACCCTCGTCTACGTGGGACGGTCGACGTCGACCATGCCCTTCGCCGAGGGGCTGCGCGCGCGGTACGGCGACCGGGTGCGGCTCGTCGCCACCAGCGAGGACGGCCGGCCGGACCTCGGGACCCTGGCCGAGTCCCTCGCGCCAGACGCGCTGGTCTACTGCTGCGGCCCCGCGCCGATGATCGCCGCGGCGCAGGCCGTCTTCCCCGCCGAGCGGCTGCACACCGAACGGTTTCGCCCTGCCGCCCGGACCTTCGCCCCGAACACGCCCTTCGACGCGGTGTGCGCCCGCTCCGGCCGCACCGTCCCGGTCGCCGCCGACCAATCGCTCCTGGACGCCCTGAAGCGCGCCGGGTACCCGGTGGCCTCCGGCTGCCGCGAGGGCGTCTGCGGCAGCTGCGAACTCACCGTGCTCTCCGGCAACCCCGAACACCGCGACGACATCGGCGCCCCCGCCGGGCGCATGTACGCGTGCGTCTCGCGCGCCCTCACTCCCGAACTGCACCTGGATCTCTGAGCACTCCACCTGAGCTCACGTCCGGGCAAGGCGTTCACGCATCTGAACATGCGGAACGCGGTCGACTTCGACCTCTACGAACTCGACATCGCCACCGGCGAATTGACGGTCCTCACACAGAGCCCCGGCCGGGACGCGGGCCGACCGCGCGCGCCCGCTGACCGTCTCCTCGCCCGGTACCGCGACGCCTGGCCCGAATCGGCACACCGGACACTCCTGTCGAGAAACAGCCCGTTCGTGACGCGCGCGAACGGGTACTCCGTGCTGCGGACGCGCTGTCTCCGCAGTCGCCGACCTGCGCAAGTCTCCGCCAGTTCACCGATATGGACACCACCGGTACTCGCGGTACCGTACGGTTTCTCGTACACGGTACGACGAGAGGCTGCCGATGAACCGTGCGTCCGTGGCAGTCTCTAGCCAGTCGGCTGGCTTTTGTCGAACGGCCAGGAAGGAACGACTCAATCCGATCGCGGATTGTCCAACGGGGTGTCGAGGAACCACAGATTCCGGTCTCGGACTGCCAACGGGGTGTTGTCTCACGATTGATTAAGTGATGGTGCATGGCTCCGAGTCCCGGCCTGACCAGCCCGCGGGAGTCAGCCGCAGACGGCCTCATCGGCCCCACACGGCAGCAGAGCCCGCCTCTCCTTCACACGCCGCCCTCGGGACGGCGCCCGGAGCGTGGCCGCTGCCACTCGGAGCACCGCAGACCCGACCAGCATCCGCTGCACTCACTGTGTGAGGAGTTCTTCATGCAAGCGTTAGGTGTCCTCGTCGTGGACCGGCATCCCGTCATCAGGTACGCCCTCTCATCCCTGCTGGACACCAGAGTGGCGTGGACCGCGGAGGCGGCGACGAGCGACGAGGCCTGGCACGTCGTCAGGAACTCCTGCCCGGGTGTCGTCGTCCTCGAACTGGAGCTGGAGGGCGCGACCAGCGGCGCCGACCTGTGCCAGCAGGTGAAGGCGATGGACAACTCGCCCCGGGTCGTGGTCTTCACCGGGGACACCTCGCCCGGCGCCGTGGTCGCGGCGATATCGGCCGGGGCCGACAGCTTCCTGCACAAGAGCGTCGGCAGCGCGGAGCTGGTGGACGCGGTGGTACGCACCCACCTCGGCCAGCGCATGTGGATACTCGGCAAGAACGAACGCGACCACATAGACGTGCGGAGCGTCACGTCCGACGGGCTGCCCGCCATCACCCGCAGGGAGGAGGAAGTGCTGAGCCTCGTCCTGCGGCGGTACACCAACGAGGAGATAGCCGGTGAACTCTCCCTGGCCCCGCAGACCATAAAGAATCAGGTCAGCAGCGCGCTGCGGAAGCTGGGTGTGAGCGGTCGCCGCGAGCTGTTCCGCAAGTACTCCTTCCAGGCGGGCGTGCCCACCGGAGCCAGGGGCTGACCCGGAGCGCCCCCGCACATGTCGTCCCGCGCAGCTGTCATCCGCCTCCCCTCGAACGCCCCTGGACGAAGTCGCGGGCCCCGACGCGCGCACCGGGGGAATCGATGATGTCGGCCAGCAACTCACGATGCGAGCGGTACTCGTCGGCCAGCTCCCCGTCGCGCGCCCGGGCCAGCACGGCCTTGCTCGCGCGGACGGCGTGGTCCGCGTGCGCGGCGATCCTCTCGCCCAGCTCACAGGCCGCCGCCACGGCCGTGCCCGCGGGCACCACACGGTTGACCAGACCCAGCTCGAAGGCGCGCCGCGCGTCGATCGGTTCGCCGGTCAGAGCCATCTCCATCGCCACGACGGGCGCGATCGCGCGTGGCAGCCGCAACAGACCGCCGGCCGCGGCCACAAGCCCCCGGCGCACCTCGGGCAGCGCGAACCTCGCGTCCGCCGACGCCACCACCATGTCGCAGGCGAGCACCATCTCGAAGCCACCGCCGACGGCGGCCCCCTCCACGGCGGCGATCAGCGGCTTGGCAGGCGGCCGCTCCGTGAGACCTCCGAAGCCGCGATCCGGCAGGGAGGCGCGCTCACCGCGGGCGAAGGCGGCGAGGTCCATCCCGGCGCAGAACGCCGGCGGAGTGCCCGTGAGCACGCCCACCCGCAGCTCCTCACGAGCGTCCAACTCCGCGAAGGCGCGCGCCAGTTCCTCCGCCATCGCACGGGTCAGCGCGTTGCGCACCCGGGGCCGGTTCAGCCGCACCACCAGGACCGGGCCGCGCCGCTCGACCAGTACATCGGCAGCGCTCCCGGGGGCGCCGCCACCGTCGGCCCGGTCCGCTCCGCGGCCGCCGTCCGCCTCGGCCGCGCGGCCCTGCCCGTTCTCTCCGGTCACACCTCTGCCCACCCTGAATCGGCGTGTTACGGGGGTTTGACCAGTCAGCGTAGTGGGGGCCGCGGCGGCCACCTACGCCCTGGAAGTACTCGTCCTGACGCCCGTTTGAGTACCCCCGATGACTGTACGGGCACGCCCGCGCACACGTGCAATCCCTATGCGGGACGGGGGGTCGTCCCCCGATACCGCCCGACGAGGGAGAGGTTTGCCATGGACGCCCTGACGGAGGCCCTGCAGGCCGATACGCCGACCAGCGAGTGGGAGGGCCTTTCGCCGCCCTCCTCCTATCTGGCGGCACATCTGCGGGCCGAGGACATGGACCGGTTCGCTCCCGGCGAGGAACGCGACGTCCGCACCACTTTGCACGTCGACACGGTCCCCATGCCCGAACTCGCCCCGGACGAGGTCCTGGTGGCGGTCATGGCAAGCTCCATCAACTACAACACCGTGTGGTCGGCGACGTTCGAGCCCGTGCCCACGTTCTCGTTCCTGCAACGCCTCGGCCGCCAGGGCGGGTTCGCGAGCCGCCATGACCAGCCGTACCACGTCGTCGGATCCGACGCGGCGGGCGTGGTCGTGCGCGCGGGCGCGGGCGTGCGCCGCTGGGCCGCGGGAGACCACGTCGTGGTGAGCTGCGTCCAGGTGGACGACCAGGAGCCGGCCACGCACGCCGACGGCATGATGGGCGCCGAGCAGCGCATCTGGGGCTACGAGACGAACTTCGGGGGCCTCGCCCACTACGCCGTGGTGCGGGCCAGCCAACTGCTGCCCAAGCCCACGCACCTGACGTGGGAGGAGGCCGCGTCCGTGCTCCTGACCGCGGCCACGTCGTACCGCATGCTGGTGAGCGACAAGGGGGCCCGGATCAAGCAGGGCGACATCGTGCTGATCTGGGGCGCTGCGGGCGGACTCGGCGGCTACGCCCTGCAGATGGTGAAGAACGCCGGGGGCATCGCTGTGGGCGTCGTCGGCTCCGAGCGCAAGGCCGAGGCGCTGCGGCAACTCGGCTGCGACGTCGTCATCAACCGCGCCGAACTCGGTCTGGACGCGGCGAACGACCCCACGCCGGAGCAGACCATCGAGCTCGGCAAGCGGCTCGGGCGGGCCGTCAGGGACGCGCTCGGCGAGGATCCGCACGTCGTCTTCGACTACGTCGGCAAGGCGACGTTCGGGCTCTCCGTCTTCGTGGTCCGGCGCGGCGGCACCGTGGTCACCTGCGGTTCGAGCACCGGCTACGACCACCACTTCGACAACCGCTACCTGTGGATGAACCTCAAGCGCATCGTGGGCAGCCACGCCGCCAATCTGCAGGAGCAGTGGGAGTGCAACCGGCTGTTCCAGCTCGGCCGCCTGACCCCGGTCCTCTCCGACGTCTATCCGCTGGAGAAGGTCGGCGAGGCGGCCGCCCTGGTGCAGCGCAACGAACACCTCGGCAAGGTGGGCGTGCTGTGCCTGGCGCCCGAGCCCGGTCTCGGCGTCACCGACCCCGAGCGGCGTCTTGCCCTCGACCCGGAGGGCAAGAACCCCTTCGCGGCGCGGCGGCCCGCGCGGGCCTGACGGGCAGACGAGTGCGGGCCCGCGCGCTGCGCGGGCCCGCATCGGTCGGGACGGCTACTGCTGCTTGCGGTAGACCGAGACCGCGTCCCTGCTGTCGTAGTGGAACGGCTCCTTGCGCCAGCCGCCCCAGCGGTCCTCCAGCTCCAGACCGCCCAGGCGGGCCATCAGGTCCTGCTCCGACGGCCACACGAACCGCATGGTCGCCGCGATGATCTTGTTGCCCTTCTCGCTCATGATGACGTCCGTGCGCTTGACCATCTGCGTCGTCGGGTCGACGTGGTTCATCTCGAACCAGGCGAGCCGGGGGTGCCCGGCGAGGCGCCCGGAGATGCGGAACGGCTCGGTCATGCCGTAGTCGTTCTGCCGCCCGCGCTGGTAGTACGTCATGTCCGGCACGATGTTCTGGACGACGACCCGCCCGCCGGGCTTGAGCGCCTTGGCGCTGTTGGCGAGGCAGCGTGCCTGCTCGTCCTGGTCGGGCAGGACGAACAGCGTGGCCAGGGCGATGAAGACGACGTCGTACTTCTCCTCGACGTCGACGTCGGCGAAGTTGCCCTCGATGGCCTCGATCTGGTCCCCGCCGGGCTTCTCCTTGAGCTTCTGCAGCATCTTCGGGGACGCGTCGATGCCCGCCACCCGCACGCCGCGCTGCGCAAGCGGCAGGGCCACGCGGCCGGTGCCGATGCCCAGTTCGAGGGCCGTGCCGTCCTTGGCGAGCGCCGCGAGGAAGTCCGCGGCCTCCTCCGCGTCGTCCCGGCTGTCGTCGGGCGTCCAGCTGTCCCAGATGTCGGCGTAGCGGTCCCACTCCTCCGCCGCCTCTTCCTGCCACTGCTTGCTGGTCTTGCGACCGGTGTGCTGACTGGCCATCTCGTCACTCACCTCTCATCACGTGGAAAAATCCCGTTGTCACGCCGTGGCCCTGGGACGTCATCCCATGGCCTTGGCGAAGCCGGACTCGGGAAGGCGGCCCGACTTCACATCGGTGAGCGCGCCGTCGAGCGCGCCGGCTATCTCCGCCACGTCGTCCTCGGTGATGACGAGCGGCGGCATGAGCATCAGGTTCGGCACCACGCGCAGGCTGGAGCTGAGCACGCCCCGGGCCTCCAGGGCCATGCGCAGCTTGTTGACCTTGCCGGGCGACCACGAGGGGCCGCCGGGCTCGCCGAGTTCCAGGCCGCAGAACAGGCCGAGGCAGCGGAAGCCGGTCAGCTCGGGGTGCTGGGCCTGCAGCTTGCCCAGGGCGGCGAGGAGGTCCGCCTCGCGTCGGCGCACGTTCTCCAGGACGCCGTCCTCGGTGAGGGCCCCGATCACGGCGAGGGCCGCCGCCGCGGCCACCGCGTGCCCGTCGTTGGTCGAGCCGACGCTCAGCGCGGTGTCGCCCGTGGTGCGCTCGTGCAGCTGCTCGTAGAGCCGGTCGTGGATGGCGACGGCCGACATCGGTACGTACCCGGAGGTGATGCCCTTGCCCAGGGTGATGATGTCGGGCGTGACGTCGGGCAGTTGCCCGGCGCGGGTGAAGTCGCCGACGCGGCCCATGCCGGTGACGACCTCGTCGAAGATCAGGTGGATGTCGTGCTCCCGGCAGAACCGGCCGAGGGAGCCCAGGTACTCCGGGGACAGGATGTGCCCGCCCTCGCCGACGACGGGCTCCACGATCACCGCGGTCACCCGCTCGGGGCCGAACTCGCGGATCAGCCGCTCCATGTCGCTGACGCCGGGCGTCGCGCCGTGGGAGAACGGGCCCGGGGCGTGGTGCACCTCGGGGAGCATGGGGCCGGTCTGGTGGTGCAGATAGGGGACGCCGGTCACCATGCCGGCGCCGGGGCCCTGCCCGTGGAAGCCGTCCCACATGGCGAACACGGCCATGCGCTCGGGCTGTCCGGCGCGCAGCCGAAGGAAGCGGGAGAGCTGCAGGGCCATCTCCACCGCCTGGGCGCCGTTGCTGGCGAACCGCACGTGGTTGATGCCCTCGGGCAGGTGCCCGACGAGGGCCTCGGCGCAGTCCACGGTGACCTGGGCGGGCCTGCCGTAGCCGTAGCTGTTGGCGAACGGCAGCTTGTCGACCTGCTGCTTGATGGCTTCCTTGACGCGTGTGTTGCCGTATCCGAGCGTCACGTTCCACAGTCCGGAGCGGCCGTCCAGGTACCAGCGTCCGCCGGAGTCACGGACACGCACACCGTCGGACTCGGCGAGCAGGTCGTCGGAGGACAGCGCCTTGAGGTAGGGGCGCGGCACGCCGCTGTTCCACAGGGCGTAGTCGGCGGGGTCGATCACGATAGGTCCCTTTCTCTTCTCTGCTGGGTTCTGCTGGGTGCGCTCGCTGACGGTGGTCGGGGGTGTGGGATGGGGGTGGGGTGCGGGTGGGGCGGGAGGTGTCGCCGGTGCGGGTGGGCCTTGGGGCGTCGGCGGCGCGGGTCGGCGCACGGGCGTCAGCCCGGTCCGAGCCCGAGCAGCCGGGCCGCGTTGCCGTACAGCCAGGCGTCGGTGACCTCGTCGCCGAGGCCGAGGTCGGCCACCTGCCGGGCGAGCGCGGCGACCGGGTCGGCGTTGACCCAGGTCGCCGAGCCGAACAGGACGCGGCCGCGCAGCGCGGTGCTGCCGTAGGTGAGCAGTGGCTCCCAGCCCGATCCGGGGCGGGCCATCCACGGCGGCCGGTGGGAGGAGATGTCGAGGTAGACGTGGCGATGGCGCTGGGCGACGGAGACCAGGTCGAGCACCCAGGGCCAGGCCGCGTGCCCCGCCACGATGGGCAGGCCGGGGTGGCGCAGGGCGATCCAGTCGACGTTGCGGGGGTGGCACAGCTCGGCGGCGTGCCGCGAGAAGTGGTGCCCGGTGTGCAGCCACAGCGGCATGCCGAGCTCCTGCGCCCGGGCGTAGACCGGGTCGTACGCCGCGTCGCGGGGGTCGACGCCCTGCCAGAACGGGGTCACGGCGAAGCCGCGCATGCCGAGGCCGTGGCAGCGTTCCAGCTCGGCGACGGCCAGGTCGGGGTCGGTGAGGTCGATGCCCGCCCAGGCCTGCAGCCGGTCGGGGGCCTTGGCGGCGACGGCGGCGACGCGGCTGTTGACGTCGTCGCCGTCGGCCGTGGCGCCGCCGCAGCTCATCAGGACCTGGTGGACGACGCCGTTGTCGTCCATGGTCGAGAGCAGCGCCTCGGTGTCCACGCGCTCCGGCCGGCCCGCCACCAGCAGGTCGACGGCGCCGTCCTGGTCGCCCGCGTCCAGGCGGGCCCGGAAGCGGGGGTACTCGGCGCCGAAGACCGCCGTGGCGTGGCGGCCGAAGGCCCGCAGATACGTCGGTGCCACCGCGCCGAGCCCCTGGAAGTACGTGCGCCAGCACTCCCGGTCCAGGGCCAGCGCGCACACGTCGATCACGCGGTGCGCGGCGCCCGGTTCAGCGGATGCGGTCACGGGTGACCTCGATCCCTGCGGCCACCCGGTCCCAGGTGTCGGGGGTGACGCCCTGGGCGCGCAGTGTCTCCTTGCGGACCTTGCCGGTCTCCGTCACGGGCAGCTCGGCGACGACCCGCAGATAGCGCGGCACCATGAAGTGGGCCATGCGCGGCCGTAAGTGGGCGAGGAACTGCTCCGGGTCGAAGCGGACCCCGGCCCGCAGCACGAGGGCGGCGAGTATCTCGTCCTCGGACTGGTCGCTGGGCACCGCCACGGCCGCGGCGAGGGCGACGGCCGGGTGGCTGAGGAGTTCGGCCTCGACCTCGGCGGAGGAGACGTTCTCGCCCCGGCGCCGGATGGCGTCCTTGATGCGGTCCACGAAGAAGTAGTCGCCGCCCTGTTCACGAAGGACGGCGTCCCCGGTGTGGAACCAGCCGTGCCGCCACGCCGCCGCGGTGGCCTCCGGCATGCCGTGGTAGCCGTGGAACAGCGACCACGGCCGGTCGGCGCGCAGCACCAGCTCCCCCACCGTGCCGTCCGGTACGTCGATGCCGTGCTCGTCGACGACCCGGCACTGCACGCCGGGGCGCGGCCGCCCGCAGCTGCCGGTGCGCTGCGGGTTGAGCGGGGACACCAGCGGCGCCGACGTCTCGGACATGTTGAAGCCGGTGTAGACGTCCACGCCGAAGCGGCGGCCGAAGTCGAGGGCCTGGCGCGTCAGCGGGATCACGCACGCGGCCCGCAGCGGATGGTCGGTGTCGCCCGGGCGGGGCGGCAGGCCGAGCAGGAAGTCCACCATGGCGCCGAGGAGGGTGCACATGGTGACCTCGTGCCGCCGGACCACCTCCCAGAACTCGGCTGTCCTGAAGCCCTCGGTGACGACCATCGAACCGCCGAACAGGAGCATGCAGTACGCCACTTCGGTGCCGCCGCCGTGGCACAGCGGCAGGTTGAGCAGGTACCGGTCGTGCTCGGTGATGTCGTCGTCGAGCAGCGCCGTCACCGTCGAGTAGTGGTGGACGTAGGAGACCAGGACGCCCTTGGACGGTCCCGTGGTGCCCGAGGTGTAGATCACCGCCATGGTGTCCCAGGGGGCGACCGGCCGCTCCGGCGGCACGAAGTCCTCCGGCCGTCCGCGCAGCGCCGACGGGCCGTGGACGCGCGGGGCGCCGGGCAGGGCGTCGGGCCACGGGTCGTCGGGGCCGCCGCCGATGACGACGACCTCCTGGAGCTGGGCGCCGTCGGTGTGCTGGAGCCGGTCGACGAGCAGCGCGTGGGCGACCAGGACGCGGGCGCCGGAGTTGGCGAGCACGTGCCCGAGCAGGCTGCCCCGGTAGGCGGTGTTGACGGGGACGTGGACGGCGCCCAGGAGGTTGACGCCGTACCAGACGCGCAGCGCGTCCCGGCCGTTGGGCAGCCAGCACAGCACGGTGTCGCCCTGGCGCACGCCCAGCCGGTACAGAGCGGCGGCGGTGGCCCGCGCGTCGTCGTAGGCCTGGCCGTACGTCCACTCGGTGCTGTCGCCGCCGTCGGCGGCGGCAGCGTCGTTGTCGAACACGGCGTACACGCGGTCGGGGTGGGCCTGGGCGCGGGCGGCGAGCAGGTCGCCCGTCACGCAGTGTGCGGCGTCGGGCACCCGGGGGTCGCCGGGCGGCAGGATCTCGACGAGGCGTTCGGCCTCCTGCTCGGCCTGCTTCGTCGCCGCGGCCGGGCCGGGGGCGGTCGTGGCGCCGGTCATTCCGGGATCCCGGGTACGTCGACCATGTGGCCGCCGGAGGTGTCGTAGTGGCGCAGCGTCCGCAGGTACTGCTCCCAGTTGACGAGGGTCTGCGCGTTCCTGCTGACGGGGCGCACGGGTATCAGCGGGCCGATGCTGACCGCGGGCGGGCGGGTGACGGCCCACAGCACGACGTCGGCGATGTCCGCGGGGTCGAGGAGGTCCCTGACCTCCACGCCGAGGGTCTCGGGGTCCTGCGCCAGGTCGGTGCGCACCCAGCCCGGCAGCACGGCGACGGCGCGCACACCCAAGTGCCGGTTCTCCAGGTCGATCTGGGCGGTGAGCGCGTTCAGGGCGCGTTTGGTGATGGAGTACGGGGCCGACCAGTCGGCCTGCAGCAGGCTGCCCTCGGAGCTGATGTTGACGATCCAGCCGTGGCCGCGTTCACGCATGCCGGGCAGCACGGCGCGGGCCAGCAGGAACGGCACGTCCAGGTTGAGGTGGAAGGCCTGCCGCCAGTGCCGGGGGTGGGTGTCGTGGATGGGTCCGGTGCGGGCGAGGGCGGCGTTGTTCACCATGATGTCGATGGGGCCGAGCGCCCGCTCGGCGGCGGCCACCGTGTCCTTGGGGGCGCCGTCGGCCGCCAGGTCGGCGACGAGGGTGACGGCGGGCACCTCGTGGCCCGCCACGTCCTGCTCCACGGCGGCGAGCTGCTCCCCCCGGCGGGCCACGAGCGCGACGGAGGCACCCGCCTGTGCGAGCGAGCGGGCGATGCTCGCCCCGATCCCGGAGGAGGCGCCCGCGACCAGCGCCACCTTGCCCTTCAGAGGCCTGTCGTCGATCACCTGCGGTCTCCTTCCGGCACGGTGGGGTGGGGGCGCGGCACGGAGGGCGTCACTGCCGTGGTCCTTCCTCTAGGGGGTGCTCGGACGGGTCCAGGTGCGGCAGTCCGGCCAGGCAGTGGCCGCCGCCGTCCACGCGCAGCTTCGCTCCGGTCAGACCGGCCGCCGCGGGGCTGATGAGGTAGCAGACGAGCGCCGCGACCTCCGTGGGCTCGCTCATCCGGCCCGTGGGCACGAGCCGGTTGGTCGCGTCGAGGAACGCGGGGTTGGTGACGTCCGTCATCGGGGTGCGGACGAAGCCGGGGAGCACGCTGTTGGCCCGCACCTTGTACCGGGCGGCCGAGGTGGCGAAGTGGCTGGTGAATTGGGCGGTCGCGGCCTTGCTCAGGCCGTAGCTCGCCAGGTTCGCCACCGGTGCGCTCACCGCGGCGAGCGAGGAGACCACGGCCACCGCGCCGCCCCTGCGGGACGCCGCCCAGTGCTTGAGCAGCGCGTCGCACGTACCGGCGTACGAAAGGGAGTTGAGGGCGAGGAGCCGCTGCCGGTTGTCGGCGTTGTCGCCGGTGCCGTCGAAGGATACGGCGCCCGCGGCGTAGGCGAGGGCGTCGACGCCCCCGGTGCGCTCCCAGGCCTCGTGCACCAGGCCGGCCACCCGCGCCGGGTCGGACAGGTCGGCGGTCACCACCCAGGCCCTGCGGCCCAGTTCGCGGACCTCGGCGGCGAGCTTCTCCAGCTCGGGGCGGCGGCGGGCGACGAGGACGACGTCGGCGCCGCGGGCCGCGCTCTCCCGGGCGATGCCGGCGCCGATGCCGCTGCTGGCCCCGGTGACCATCACGACGTGCCCGGTGAGCCGGAACGGATCGGCCCCCTCGGTGTCGGCGGCGGCCGGGACGGGACGCGGCGGGCGCGCCGACGGCATGGGCACGATGCCCGCGTCGAGTCCGCCGTCCAGGGGCAGGGTCTCCCCCGCCACGCTGCCGAAGCCGCGGGAGGCCACCAGGCGTAAGGCCCCGGTGAGTTCGGGCGGGGTGACGGGGCGGCGGGTGACCAGGTGGCGGAGCAGTTCGCCCTCGGCCTCTGCGGTCAGCTCGTGCCCGAGGAACGGGGCGTAGCCGACGCGCACGGTGTTCGCGAGTACGCCTTGGGTGGCGCACCGCTTGGCGAGGTGCTGCCACCAGGCGTGGTCGGCCGCCCGCTCCGCCGCGCACTCGGGCTCCGCGTCGTCGTGGACGTGCGGGCCCGCGTCGGTGACCAGGACGGCGCGGCCGTCGCCCCGGCGGGCCATGGCCTCCAGGACGCGGGCCACGTGCGCGCGGCGCAGCGACGCCGAGGCGCGGCTGCCGAGCGCTTCGTTGCCGAGGGCCACGACGCAGTACACGTCGGGCGGTTCGGGGGTGTCCGCGCCGTTGACGGCGGTGACGTGGAAGCCGAGGCGCTCCCAGGCCTCCTTGACCGCGCGGGTGTGGACGGCCCCGGGGGTGGATTCGAGGAGGACGTGGCGGCCGACGGGGGCGAGGGAGTCCGTCTCGAGGCGCGGCGCGGGGGCCGACTCGGCCGTGCGCTGCTCAGTCGACTCGGCCGTGCGCTCTTCAGTCGTCGTCCGCTGTTCAGTCATCGGAGCCTCCCACGAGGATGGCGCTGGCGACGGAGCCGATCGTGTAGTTGAGGCTGAGGGCGAGGTCGACGCGCGCGGTCCTGCCCTCGGTCCCGGGCACCGGGTCGAAGGTGCACACCTCGGCGGGCTTCTCGCAGTTGGCGGTCGGGGCGATGTGGCCGTGGCCCATCATCTGGAGCGTCGCCGCCACCCCGATCACGCCGAGCGGCGCCCCGCTGTGACCGAACACGGCCTCCTGGACGGTGACGGGCAGCCCGGCCGTCCGCTCCCCGAAGATCGCGGGCATGATGTTGCCCTCCATGAGGTTGAACGCCCGGTCCCCGGTCGCGGCGCCGTTGACGTAGTCGATCTCGTCCGGCGAGGCGCGGCCCGCCATGCAGGAGCGCGCGGCGCGCACCGCCCCGGCGCCGTCGGTGTCGAGGGCCAGGTTCGGCTGGGCGTTGCGGGTGGTGGTCTGGCCGAGGATCCGGCCGTAGCTGCGCGCTCCCCTGCGGCGGGCGTGCTCGCGGCTCTCCAGGATCAGCGTGGCGGCGCCGTTGCCGTAGTTGAGGCCGGCGGCCCGCTCGTCGTAGGGGCGCATGGGTTCGTCGATGAGGGTGGCGGTCTGGGGTTCGGAGCCCATGACCGACCGGGCCTCGAGCTCGGCGTACTGGCGCAGCCGGCTCTCGCGCCAGTAGTCGGCGCCGGTGACGACGGCGATGTCCGTCTCGCCCGCCGCGATCATCCGGGCCGCGTTGCCGATCAGGACGGCGGACGAGGCGCATCCGCACGACAGCGTGTAGCTGGGTCCGGTGGCGCCCACGAGGCCGGCCTGGGTGGTCTCGACGTCCGACATCACCGCGTTGAGGACGTTGCGGAACAGCACCGCGCGGGCCTCGCGCGGGCTGATGTGCCGGGTGTCGGCGAGGAGCACCGGCAGGTACGTGTCGACGATGGCGTCGGCCGTGGCGTTGCGGCCCGCGAGCACCGCGGCCTCGCGGAGAGCGCCCGTGCGCCAGTCGAGCGTGGCGTCCTCGCACGCCTCCAGGAGGGCGAGGAGTCCGTAGAGGTGGATGTCGGAGTACTTCGCGAGGAAGCGCGGCGGGATCTCCGGCAGCCGGGCGACGACGGACTCCGGGTCGAGCGGAACGCTGCCGAAGTACGTGCCGTCGTCCTGTGCCAGGAACGAGTCGCCGTGCGCGACGGCCGTCCAGAACTGCTCCGGTGTCGCCGTCGGCGCCCCGCGCCCCGGCAGACAGAAGCCCATGCCGGTGACGAGTGCGTCCCGGGGGCTCTTGGTCGTGGTCACCGCTCGGACCCCTTTGATCGGATTCGCCACGTATCCCCAGCTCGCTCGGTGCGCTCAGATCCGGTAGAGGAGGCTGCCCCAGCACCAGACCCCGCCGCCGATGGACGGGGACAGGACCAGGTCGCCGGATTTCACGACGCCGCGCTCGCGCAGCTCGGAGACCGTGGTGGGGATCGAGGCGCTGGAGACGTTGCCGCGGAAGGAGAGGTTGGTCAGGACGCGTGCCGGGTCCGCGCCCAGGTTGTGCTGGATGCCCTTGGCGAGCGGCTCGGTCCCGGAGTGCGGGATGAGCCAGTCGATGTCGCCGATGGTCAGCTTGTTGCGGCCGAGGATCTCCTCGACGGTGTCGGCGATGTGCGCGAGGGCGACGTCGTTGAGGTCCGGGTGGCTCTTGACCCAGCCCTTGTCCCCGCCCGCCGCGGACATGTTGGCGAGGCTGCCGTCGGTGTGGAACACGGAGTCGATCAGGCCGGGCGCGGCGCCGGGGGTCGCCTCCAGGACGACGGCACCGGCGCCGTCGGAGACGAGCATCGAGCCCTTGGAGCCGGGCCGCACCCGCCGGGTGACGCGCTCGGTGGTCGCCACGAGTGCCTTGCGGTAGCCGGTCGGTGAGGTGAGGAACGAGGCCGCGGTGTGCACCGCCTGGATGAACCCGGCGCAGGAGCCGCACACCTCGAAGGCCATGGAGCCCTTCATGCCGAGCTCCGCGGCGGTCAGCGCGCCCACCTCGTGGACGTAGTTGCGGTCCGTCCAGTGGCTGACGACCACCACGTCGATGTCGTCGGCGTCGACCCCGGCCTCCTCCAGGGCCTGCCGGGAGGCCTCCGCCGCCATGAGGACGGGCGTCTCCCGCTCACTGGCCCGATAGCGGGTGCGGACGCCGACCCCGCCGATGACGCGGTCCTCCACGACGCTCGTCGTGGCGTCCTCCACGCCCTCGTTGTGTATTTCCTCGGAGCCGAAATAGTGGCCGAATCCGGTGAAACGTATTCCGGCGTCTTCCCAGATGCCGTGGTGGCCTGTCGTCATGGACGGAAAACTAGTGGCGTCGGCATTCGACTGCATCTGGCCTCCAGTACTCGATGATTCATTCCGCGGGTACTCGACGTACCCCACTCATGGCCGCACTCGCCCGGCCCGGCCTCTTTCGTCAGGGCACCCAGCCGGGCGGCCCGCCGCCGTCGACTCGAATCACGGAACCGGTGACGTAGGGGTTTTCCGCGGCGAAGCACACCGCGTCCGCGATCTCTTCCTCGGCGCCCCAACGGCCCAGCGGCACAAAGCGCTTGAGGCCGTCCATGTAGTGGGCGTGGCGCGGGAAGGCGGTGCTTTTCTCCCGCAGCGCCTCGCCGTCCATGACGCCCGGCGCGACGGCCGCCACCCTGATGCCGTAGGGGCCGAGTTCGTAGGACCAGGTACGGGTCAGCGCCTCCACGCCCGCCTTCGCGGCGGTGTACGCGGACTGTCCGTAGGCGCCGGCCGCGAGGCCGGACGAGACATTGACGATGGCGCCCGCCACCTGGTGCCGGACCATGCTCGCCGCGGCCTCGCGCCCGACGAGGAACACCCCCGTCAGGCACAGCCGCAGCGTCTTCTCCCAGTCGTCCAGCGGATGCGTGAGCAGCTCGGCGGCGCTCTCGTCGCGCGGCTTGCGCAGCAGCAGGCGGGACAGGTTGCGGCCCGCGTTGTTCACGCACAGATGCAGGGGCTGATCCGCCGTCAGCTCGGCGAAGACCTCCCGGACGGACTCCTCCGACGTGACGTCGGCGCGCACCGCCCGCAGGTCGAGGCCCTCGGCCTCGGCCATGGCCCGCACCTTCTCGAGGCGGCCCGGGTCGAGGCCGAGGACCGTGGTGCGCCACCCCCGCTCGGCCAGCATCCGGCCGACGGCCAGGCCCAGGCCCCGGGTGCCCCCGGTCACCAGCGCGTTCCTGGAATCGGACAAGACCGTTCACCTCTCGCTCTCGGGTTCAGCCGCGGTCCGGCGCTCTCCGGCATCGCGCCTCATGGGTACGGCGATTCGCTGGTACGACGATTCACTGGTACCGGAAAACCATGGCGCCCCAGCTGATTCCGCGCCCGATACTGACGCCGAGGAGCAGTTCGCCGGGTTTCACCGTGCCGTCGCGCACGTATTCGGAGAGCGCGCTCGGCATGCCGACGCTGGAGGTGTTTCCGCGCCGCGGCAGGTTCAGGAGCATGCGTTCGCGCGGAATACCGAGACGGTCCGCCATCGGGTGCAGGAGATTGGTGTTGGCCTGATGAGGAATGCACCAGGAAATCTGTTCCGCTGACAGGCCGTTGCGCTTGAGTACCGTCTGTCCGGCGTCGACGAGCATGTCCGGGGTGACCTCGGAGAGCACTCCTCCGCGCATCACCATCTTGTCGTTCTCGTCGATGTCGAAGGCGTCGTAGTAGCGGCCGTCGGCGCGCAGGACGACGTCGATCAGCCCGCTGCGGGTGGGCAGTCCGTCGGCGCCGCCGCCCACGGAGTCGCCGCGCCGCCACACCGCCGCCGCGGCGCCCGCGCCGAACAGCGCGGAGTTCTTGAAGTCGAAGTTCAGGATGGCGCGGGGGCTCTCGGCGCACACCACGAGGGCGGTCCGCGCACCGGTCGTCGCGAGGAGGCCGCGGGCCACCACGCTCGCGTACAGGAACCCCGCGCAGGCCACCGCGGTCACGTCGAAGGCGAACGCGTCGCGGGCGCCCAACTGCCGTTGCACCGGCAGGGAGATGTCCATGTAGTTGTTGCCGATCGAGGACGGATTGGCGCGGGGCCGCGCGGTCGCGCTGCTGCCGACGATCACGTCCACGTCGGAGATGTCGAGGCCCGCGTCGTCGAGGGCGGCCCGTGCCGCCTTGACGCCCATCTCGGCGAACCGCTCCTCCGGGCCTGCCCAGTGGCGGGTGCGGACGCCCGTGTACTTGGTGATCCAGGCGTCGTCGACGTCGAGGCCGGGCAGTCGGGCGAAGTGGTCGTTGGTGACCGGCTCCCCGGGGAAATAGTGGCCGACGCCGCTGAGCACGACCGGCGGACCGCCGTTGTCGAGCGGTGACTGGGTTTCGGACATGGGGGAGGTCCTTTCCTCGTCTTCCCGTCGTGTGCGTGCTGTCTCGTCCCGGAGCCGGAGTCTCAGAACTGGGGTCTCAGCACCGGGGTCTCGGAGTCGGCGTCTCAGAGCTGGTAGAGCAGGGCTCCCGAGAACCAGCCGGCGCCGGCCGCGGGCGACAGGATCACGTCGCCCTTGCGCAGTTCGCCGGACTCGGTGAACTCCGACAGCGCGCTCGGGATGGTCGCGCTGGTCGTCTGGCCGCGGGTGCGCAGGTTCGTCAGGACCATCGCGGGATCGGCGCCGATGCGCCGGATCAGCTCCTCGCTGATCCGGGTCGACCCGGGGTGCGGCACCACCCAGTCCACGTCGGCCATCGTCAGCCCGCCGCGCCGCAGCACCAGATCCGTGGCCTCGCCCGCGGTCGCCGCCGCCACCTGCGCGATCGAGGGCAGGCTCACCGTCCAGCCGTCCTTGCCGCGGGCCTTGGAGACGCCCGCGTGCTCGCCGTAGCTGAGCACGACGGAGTCCCGCAGCCGGGAGTCGTCCGGCGGCCCGGCCTCGATCACCGCCGCGCCCGCCCCGTCCCCGCCGACGTAACTGCCGCGCCGTCCTGGCTTGAGCCGCTGCGAGAACTGGTCGGAGCAGACCACGAGCGCGCGCCGCCACTGGTGGCTGGTCAGCATCGCCGCGGCCGTCTGCACGGAGTGCACGAAGCCGACGCAGGCCGCGCACACGTCGAAGGCCAGGGCCCGCCCCGCGCCGAGCCGCATCGCGATCCGGGGCGCGTCCTCGGGCGCGTACCTGCGCTGCGACCAGGAGGAGAAGACCACCAGGTCGAGGTCGGTTGCTTCGAGTCCGGCATTGCGCAGGGCGTGTCGTCCGGCCTCCACGGCCATGTACGGCACGGTCTCGACGTCGTCGGACAGGTGCCGCCGCTCGACGCCGAGGTCGGGGCCGAGGACCGCCGCCTCCATCTCGGGGGCCTCGGGCAGGTCCGCCGGGATCTCCTCGCAGTGCCGCGGGAAGTAGTGCCCGAAGCCTCGGAAGGACAGGCCCTTGCCCATCCAGATGCCACCGCTCACACCGTGCTCCTCACCTGTAGTGACCCTGCGGGTCGAGACTGCGCAGCCAGGCGATCTCCGCCTCGGTGACCTCCGGTTCCGCGGTGCAGCCCGCGCTGCTCACAGGCCATCGGGTCAGCGTCGCCACGGCGTCCTCGGGCCGGGTGGGCCCGTCGCCGCCGGGCGGCAGCCAGGTGGCGAGCCGGAAGGGCCCGGGTACGTCCGTGCCCGCCTTGTCCTCCGTGCGCCGGAACCGGCCGAAGTGGCTGACCACTTCGCGCACGCGGGTGCCGGGGCTGGTCACATAGGCGACGCGCTCGACGAACTTGCGCGGCGACGCCGTGGAGAGGACCAGGCAGTCGGTGCTCGTGGCGATGTCGTTGGCGCCGCCGGAGCCGGTCAGCCAGCGGCCGTCGGCGAGCAGACTGGTGTTGACGTTGCCGTCCGCGTCGACCTCGCCGGCAGCGAGGACACCGAGGCAGCGCGGGTTCGCCGACACCATGCCGCCGAGGATCTCGGGGATGCCGCCGAGCTGCTGGGAGCGCGTCGCGTGCAGCTGGCTGAAGAGGAAGACGTCACCGGGCTCGGGGTCCGTGGCGTAGAAGCCGAGTTCGGCGCAGACCGGCACCCGGATGCCCCGCTCGCGCAGCAGCGCGGCGGCCAGCCAGGCGGCCAGGTGGGACACGCCGATCCCGGCGAGCAGGGTGTCGTAGTCGCCGCTGGTGACCCGCTCGACGATGGCGCGTGCCCCGAGGACGACGGTGCGCTCCGCGCGGGTCACCGGCTCGGCGGTCGCGGGCAGCGGCGGCGGGGCCGTGGGCTCGCGCGGGGTCAACGGCTGGGTGGCGAGGGTCAGTTCGGAGCGTCGCTCGGCACCGAGCTTGCGCACGTACGCGGCGTGTCCCGCGGGCTCCTCGACCCACTCGCGGTACCACTCCTTGGCCCCGTCCTCGGTGGCGAGGCGCTCGACCAGCTCGGTGAGGAAGACGTAGTCGTCGCGGTAGCCCGCCAGGTCGCCGCTGTCGTCGCCGGTGGCCAGGCCGCGCAGGGACTGCGGGTGGGCGCCGAGCGGAGCCTCGCACAGGGCGATGACGCGCTGTCCGGGGATGACGACCCGCTCGGGGTGCGCGTCGACGAAGTCGTCCGGCACGATGCGCTCCACCGTGGCGATCACGCCCTGTTCGGCGGCGTACGCGGCCCAGGGGCCCTCGCCAGCGGGCGGCACGAGCACGATGTTGCCGCGCCGGTCCGCGCAGGCGCCGTGCACCAGGGTGAGGTCCGGACGCAGCCGCTCCACCAGGGCGAACGGCCGCTGCCCCGGGGTGGGTTCGCCGACCCGCAGGTACTTCGCCCCGGCGTCGGGCCGCGCGTCCGGGGCGTCGGCGGTGAGCCCGCGCTCCAGGTCGCTGCCGACGAGCGAGGACGTCACGGCGTACGGCAGGCCGGTGGCCCCGGCCATCAGGCGCTGCGTGAAGCTGAGCAGGGACCACAGCTCGCAGCTGAACGGGGTGCCGCGGACCAGGTCGCGGTAGAGCGGGTTGGGGCGCGGCGTCGGGTAGGTGTCGCCGAGGAAGCACGTGATCAGGTGCTTCACGGCGCCCGACATGGTCAGCGCGTGCATCGCGGTGTGCGTCGCGGAGGTGCTGACGGTGAACTCGCCCCGGCCCGCGAACTGTCGCGCGAGGGCGTAGACCATGGCGTTGGGCCGGGCCATGGTCATCGCCAGGTGCAGATGCATGCCGGGCGTCACGTACCGGGACACCAGGGAGTCGACGTCGGGGACGACGGCGGGGCGGGACACCGTGCCGCTGTGCGTGCTCATGGTCTCCTTCAGGGTTTCGGTCCGCGGGAGCGGCGCAACCGTCACGCGGCGCCCAGGGCGAGCACCGAGGTCTGGCTGCCGATGGCGAAGGCCAGGGACACCGCGAGGTCGGTGCGGGTCGGGCGGGGGCCCTCGGCGACGTGGTCGTGGTCGCACTCGGGGTCGGGGACGGCGCCCGCGTAGTTGGCGGTCGAGCACAGGCACTGGTGGTGCAGGGCCAGGGAGGTGGCGGCGGCGTTGACCATCGAGGCCGCGCCCAGGAGGTGGCCGTAGACGGGCTTCACGGAGCTGAGGGGCGGCCAGGCGGACCGCGGCCGGCCCTCGTACAGCGCGGCGAGCATCCGGCTCTCCGCCACGTCGTTCTTGGGGGTGGCGGTGCCGTGCGCGCAGAACCAGTCGACGTCCCGCGGGGTGCGGCCCGCGTCGTGCAGCGCTTCGGTGACGGCCGATGCCGTGACCTGCCCGCTCATGTCCATGCCGAAGGGGTGGGTGGCCTCGTTCAGGGCCCGGTGGGACAGGAAGCGGGCGTAGCCGGCGGCGCCGCGGGCGCGGGCGTGGCTCTCCCGCTCCAGGCACAGGGCGACGGCGCCCTCACCGAAGGCGAAGCCCTCGCGGTCGCGGGTGTAGGGGCGGATGGCGCGCCGGGGGTCGTCCGACTCGGTCGAAAGGACGCGGTTGCCCATCGCCTGGAAGGACTGGAAGACCAGGGGCGTCAGGGGGAATTCGTAGCCCACGACGACCACGGCGTCGGCGGTGCCCGCGCGGATCAGGTCGGCGGCGAAGGAGATGGCGTGGTGTCCGCCCACGCAGGCGCTGCTCAGCGTGGTGACGAACCCGCGCACGTCGCCGTAGATGGCGGACAGGGTGGCCGGGGCACCGGGCATGCCGCGCAGCATGGCGCCGCTGTCGCCGAAGTGGTCCGTGCCGACCGGTTCCTGGGCCTCGCCGCCGTCCGCCGTCAGTGCCTCGCTGACCCACTCCAGGGGGCCGCGCGACGACGAGGCGATGAGGGACAGCCGCCGGGGGTCGATGTCGTCGGACCCGAGTCCCGCGTCGCGGCGGGCCTCCTCCACGGCCGACATGGTGACCAGGGCGTCCCGGGTGTACCGGGCGGCGAACTTCTCGTTCAGCTCCGGCAGGAACTTCCGGTGGTCGAAATCGCGCAGCTCGCCGGCCGCGCCGACACCGGCCCGTTCCGGATCGACGCGGGTCAGACGGCCGATCCGGGAATTGCCGTCGCGCACGTCCTGCCAGAATTCATTGACGTGGGTCGCGCCGGGGAGCATGACGCCGATACCGGTGACCAGTACCGAGCCCCGGCGGTCTTTCCGTCCAGCGGATCCAGCCAGTTCAGCCATGCGGGAAAACTATCCGGCGGCTTCCCGTGCGACATCGGTCCGCAGGTACCCGGCACCATTCACCGCCGGTACTTGAAGTACCAATTATTGATTGCGGTACTTCCGATACCTGCCGCGGGCGAGAACCGGGTACCGGGGGCCGGTTACGCCCCCACACCTTCGGCGCCTAACGTCGGCAGCCGTCACCGGCACAGCACGGTGCATCAGCATGCGCCCACTGCGTGCGGGCGACCTGTCGACAGTGGCACGCAACACAGGGAGTCTCATGGCGGACCAGCAGCAGGATTCCGGTCGCGACACATTGATCACGGGCATGGGATTCGCACTGCCAGGCCCTGGCGGACTGTGTGCGACTTCCGCGGAATTCCTGGAAATCGTCTCCACCGGCGCCTGCCACGTGGAAAACAACGGTGTCTTCTTCGGCCAAGTGCGCACCGATGTCGCGGATGTGAAGGAGCGTTATCCCGAACTTCCCGTCAAGGCACTGAAACTCTATTCCCCGGTGCAGTTGCTCGGCCTCACCTCCATGGCGGAGGCCTGTGTCGACGCCGGGCTCGACTGGCGTGCGGGCGCGCTGTCCGAAGCGGCGATCCTCGCCGCCCGCGACGGCGGTGACTGCTGGTCGGCCCAGTACGCCGACATCCTCGCCACCGACCGCGCCAAGGCCACCAAGGACGAGATCAACGAGCTCGGCACCCGGCTCGCCCTCACCGGCATCCCCATGGACGTGGCCAACGTCCAGGTGTCCGTCGTCGCCGGGACAGGACCCAACTTCACCGTCTCCAACGGCTGTACGTCGTCGGCGGTGCTGCTCGGCATGGCGCAGCGGATGATCGCGAGCGGCGAGGTGGACGTCGCGGTGGTCACCGGCGCCGACGTGTTCGGCCTCGACTTCCTGCGGCACTACGCCGACCTGCTCGACCGCTACGCCGAGCTGAGCGTCGAGGAGGGCGTCACCGTCGACGCGATGGAGGACGCGGCCCTGGCGATGGGCGCGCAGATGCGCCCGTACGACAAGAACTCCCCGGGCTCCAACATGGGCAACGGCTCCATCACGATCGTCGTGGAGAGCCGCGCGCACGCCGAGCGGCGCGGCGCGACGCCCTACGCCCGGATGCTGTCGCAGCGCACCCGGCGCAGCCCGCAGCACAGCGCCTTCGCCATCGACCGGGCGGGTGTCGGCATGGTCCAGGCCGCCCGGGACGCCATGGCGGGCCTGGTCGAACCGGACCGGATCGACTACGTCAACGGCGGCGCCGAGGGCGACCGCGTCTTCCACGAGACGGAGTCGAACATCGTGCACACCCTCTTCGGGGACCGTGCGACGCGCATGCCCGTGACCGTGCAGGAGGCCTGCTTCGGGCACAACGGCGGGCCGCTCGGCGGCCTCGGCGTGGCGGCCACGTCGCTGATGATCCAGCGCGACCAGGTGTTCCCGACGGCGGGCTGTGTCGACCCCGACGACGCCTGCCTGTTCGACCCGGTGCCGGGCACCACCGCCCGGCCGCTGCGCGTGGAGCACGCGCTGTCCTTCAACTACACCGTCGGCATGGTCAGCAGCGCGATTCTGCTGGGGAAGGCCTGAGGCCAAGGAGATGGACAAGCACCGCACCCGCGCGGCCGTCCTGACGGGCGTCGCCGGTTATGTGCCGCCCGGCACCGTCACCAACGCCGAGCTCGAGGCCCGGCTCGACACCACCGACGAATGGATCCGCAGCCGCACCGGCATCGCCGAGCGGCACACCGTCCCTCCGGGCACCGCCACGCGTGAACTGGCCGTCGAGGCCGGACAGTTGGCCCTCAAGTCGGCGGGCCGCGACAGCGTCGACTCCGTCGTCCTCGCGACGGCGACCCCGGACCGCCTCTGCCCGGCCACCGCGCCCGAGGTCGCCGCCGCCCTCGGGCTCGGCCCCGTCGCGGCCCACGACATCTCCGCCGTGTGCGCCGGGTTCCTCTACGCCCTGTCGACCGGGGTCGGGGCGATCGCCGCGGGCTTCGCCGACCACGTCCTCGTCATCGGCGCCGAGACGTTCTCCGCCATCGTCGACCCCAAGGACCGCAACACGGCCGTCATCTTCGGCGACGCCGCGGGGGCCGTCGTGCTGCGCGCCGGGGACCCGGACGAGCCCGGCGCCATCGGCCCGGTCCGGCTCGGCAGCGACGGCCAGTACAGCGACCTGATCCAGATCCCCGCGGGCGGCGCCCGGCAGCGCTCCTCCGGCACCGTGCCCGAGGCCGCCGACCACCATCTGCAGATGCAGGGCCGCAAGGTCTACCGGCACGCCAAGGAGCGCATGACCCAGGCGGCGCTCGACGTCCTGGAGCGCTCCGGCTGGAGCGTCGAGGACGTGGACCGGCTCGCGACCCACCAGGCCAACGCGCGCATCAGCGAGGCCGTCGCCGACGAGCTGGGCGTGCCGCGCGACCGGGTCCTGTCCAACATCGAGCACGTCGGCAACACCTCGGCCGCGTCGCTGCCGTTGCTGCTCGCCGACTCCGCGACCCAGGGCAGGCTGCGCCCGCACGACCGGGTGCTGCTCGCGGCGTTCGGCGGCGGGCTCGCCTGGGGCGCGGCTTCGCTGACCTGGCCGGACGTGACGGCCTTCGCGGCCCACACCTATCGCGGGTGAGGTTCTCCCGGCGCGGCCCCGCGCCGGCCCCACCGACACTGCGCTCCCGGGAGGAAACGGTGTACGAAACGGTCAAGACCCTGCTCACCCAGGAATTCGACATCTCCGAGGATCAGATCGCCCCGGAGTCCACGCTGGAGGACCTGGGCCTGGACTCCCTGGCCTCGGTCGAGTTCGCCCTGGCCCTGGAGAAGGGGCTCGGCATCGAGATCAGTGACGACGAGGTGGTGGAGCTGGAGCGGCTCGACAAGATTCTGGAACTCGTCGAGCGCCGCAAGCGCGCGTCCTGAGGCGACCGTGCGCCGGCCCGTCGAGAGAGCCGCGCGCACGGGCGTGAACACCGACGCAGGACAGCCGGGACCCGTGACGGGCCCCGGCTGTCTCGACGTGCGCCCCGCGCGGGACTCCCCCATGCGCCTCACCGATCGTTCCCCGCCACGGCCGGCACGCCCAGCGCGTAGCTCCCACCCGCGTGCCGGGCACCACTCACCGGCACGGTCCGCGCGCCGCACCCGCCCATGGACCGGGCGGCTGCGACGCGCGGGCGGCGTACGGCTGCGAGGCGCCGAGCGCCTGCGCTCAGGCCCGGTCCGCGGACTCGGTCCGGTTCTCCACCGACTCCCCCGGCGCCTGCTTCACCAGGTCCACGCTCCCCTCGGGGTCGCCACCCGCGTCCTCGGCCGCCGGGGTGAGCCGCCCGGCCTCGCGCGGGATGAACAGGAACACGGCGATCGCCACCAGGACGAGAAGGATGCCGGTGCACAGCGACGTGAACCCGAAGGCGTCCGCGAACGCGTTGTCGGCCTGCCGCTCCAACGCGTCGCCCCCGGAGCCCGGCAGCGCTTTGGCCACCCCGACGGCATCGGCGATGCCTTCCCGCGCCGCGTCCATGGACTTCTCGTCCACGCCGGGGACGGAGGTGTCCATCTCCCTGCGGAACAGCGCGGACGCCACACTGCCCATGATGGCGACGCTGAGCCCGTTGCCGAGTTCGTAGGAGGTCTCCTCGATGCCGGCGGCGCCGCCCGCGGTCTCCGCCTCGGCCGTCGACATGATGGCGTCGGACGCGGCCGTCATGGCGCAGCCCGCCCCGGCGCCGATGCCCGCGAGGGCGATGGCGAAGACCCAGTACTCGGTGTCGGGCTTGACGTTCATCAGGACGAAGAACGCCCCGCCGATCAGGCCCATCCCGATCATCATCGCGTACCGCGTGCCGTACCTCGGCACGATGACCGACATGATCGGAGCGCCGATCATGGTGGCGAGAAGGAGCGGCAACAGCCTGAGGCCCGACTCCATCGGCGAGGCGCCGCCGATGAACTGCCAGTGCTGGGTGAGCAGGAGCATCAGGCCGCCCATGCCGAACATGGCGAGGACCACGCTCACGACCGCCACGGAGAAGGCGCGGTTGCGGAACAGCGCCGGATCGAAGAGCGGATCGGGCACCCGGAGCACCCGCAGCACGAGGGCGGTGAGCAGGACGAGGCCGAGGACGCCCGTGACAATCGTCTGGGCCTCCAGGCCCTCCGCGCCGCCGTGCTGGATGGCGTACACCAGCGAGATCAGGCCGGTGATGGACAGGACCGCGCCGATGGTGTCCCAGCGCGGCGGGTTGGGGTGCTTGGACTCCGGCACCAGGGTCACCGCGGCGAACAGCGCGAAGATCATGATCGGCACGTTGATGAGGAAGACCGAGCCCCACCAGAAGTGCTCGATCATGACGCCGCCGACCACGGGTCCGACCGCGGCGCCGGCCGCGGACATGGTGGCCCACACGGCGAGCGCCACGGTGCGCTCTTTGCGATCTGTGAAGACATTGCGAATGATCGACAGCGTCGACGGCATGATGATCGCGGCGCCGATGCCGAGCAGCGCGCGGGCCGCGATCAGCATCTCGGGCCCGTTCGCCCAGGCCGCGGCGGCCGATGCGGCGCCGAAGACGACGAAGCCCAGGCACAGGAACCGCTTGCGGCCGAGGCGGTCGCCGAGGGTGCCGCAGCTGATCAGCAGCCCCGCCACCACGAGCGAGTAGACGTCGACGATCCAGAGCAACTGCACCGACGACGGCTCGAGTTCGGTGCTGAGCGTGGGCAGCGCCACGTTCAGCACGGTCAGGTCAAGGGCGACGACCAGCAGGCTCAGAGAGAGAACCCCGAGCACCGCCCACCGGTTCTTCGCCCCGGGGACTTCGCCGCCCCCTCCCTTGTCCCCGCCTTGCCTGTCGTCCACCACGCCATCCATGGCCGGCCTCCTTCGGGATTCCGTCGACTGTGTTCCCGTACGGCATACCATCTATCGTACGGCGTACGAGTCTGCGTTAGCATAGAGACGTGACTGAAACTTCTGGACGAGACACGACACCGAACGGCCCACCTGGCTCGATCTGGCTGCGGGAGCTCAAACAGCGGCCGGCGAAGCAGCCGCTGAGCCGGGAGCAGATCGTGCGGGCCGCAGTGCGGCTCCTGGACGAAGGAGGGGTGCGCAACCTGCGCATGCGCCAGCTCGCCGACTCACTGAACTCGGCGCCGATGTCGCTCTACTGGCACGTACCGACCAAGGACGACCTGCTGGAACTGGCCATCGACGCCGTCTTCCCCGACCCACCCACGCCGTCCGGCTCGGGGAACTGGCGCGCCGACATCCAGACCTGTGCGACGGACCTGTTCGACGTGCTGCTCGAGCACTCGTGGATGATCGAACTGATGGGCGGTCACCCTCCGGTGGGACCCCGGGCCCTCGCCCACACCAGCGCCATCATCCAGATCCTGGAGCAGGCCCGCTTCTCCCCCCGCCAGCTGGACTCGGCGCTCTCCGCGATCTACTACTACACCGTGGGCGCGGCCCTCTCCGAGGCCTCCTGGCAGGCCATGGCCCGGCAGAGCGCCGAGAGCGAGGAGGAGTGGGCGAGCCGCCTCGGGCCCTACCTCAGCACGGCCACGCAGGACCATCCGGAATCCCTCACCGACTACGTCAAGCGCAGCGCCTCCAGCAGCACGGGCCAGCGCTTCCGTGACGGCCTGGAGTGCATGGTGTCCGGTATGGACCAGATGCGGTCGATGAACTCATGACCGAAACGGACACCCCGCCCGAGCGTCCCGTCCAGACGTCGTTAAGAAACCGTAAATCCCAACCTCGTTGTCCGGTACATTTGGCACGCTCCCGGGATGTCAACAGCTGCTGACTCCCGCCCGGGGCACCGGCAATCAGCGACACGCGCCGTATACGGAACCCCAAAGGGGATTGCCATGAATGATGTGGTCGTGCGTGCCGAGCTTCGAGAGCCGTACGAAGACGAACAGCGCATCCCGGACATCATCGTGGCCAGTTCGCACGAGGCCTGCGACCTGTCCGGCGGAACCGACCAGGTCGGGGAGTTCGCCCGCACCCTGGAGTGGGCGTTGCTGCTCCTTCGCACCCTGGAGCGGGACGGCCGCGACCGCGTCCCCGAGGAGGACCTGAACCGCCTGCACTCCCTCGTCCGCGCCCTGGACCAGCGGCTCATCCCGGCGCTCGAGGGCGTCAGGGACGCCGCCGTCCGCCGCTACCGCGAACTCGGCGGCTCCTACGGCGGCCTGGCCAAGGCGATGGGCGTGCCGCGCTCCACGGCGCAGACCAGATCGATGGCCCTCCTCGGCCGCGAACCGTCGGCCCACGAACGCTGGGCCTCCGGCCAGTGACACGGCGGCGCCCACCCGCCGCCGAAGCCACCGCTCGACAACAGGACAGTCCCCCACGCACAGCCCCGGAGCAGCCCCGCGCCCGGGGCTGCGTGCTGTGCGGACCGTCGCGCGGCAGGCGGGTGGCACGCGGCGCGATACGGCACACCGCGTGCGTCGCCGATCTCCCCGTCCCATAACCTCATGCTGGGAGACGCCGGATGCGGCGTGTGGCCATGTGGAGGAGGCGGCGGTGCTCGGAAGGGCCACGCGGTTGCTGGCGGGCGCCATGACGCTGGCCTGTCTGATGCTCATCGGCCCCAGTACGCCGAGCGGTGCCCACTTCGCCGGGGCACCGCCCGTCGAGCCGGTCAAGGACATCGTGCCCAACCGGGTCATGACGTGGAACATCTGCAACCCCTGCGGCGACGAGAACAACGTCGGCAGGGCGGCGGAGATCGCCAAGTACGCGCCGCAGGTCATCGGGATGCAGGAGGCGTGCGTGCGGGACGTCGAGCGGATCCGGGACTATCTGCGGCACCTGCACGGGCTGGTCTACCACGTCGAGTACGGGTCGGTGCTGCGCAACCGGAGCCGGTGCGGCGGCTGGCCGTGGAGCCCCGGTGGCTTCGGGCAGGCGATCCTCTCGGCGGCGCCGATGACGGACCGCGTGCACGTGGAGTACCCCGAAGGCGGGTCCGAGGACCGCGGGTACATGGCCGTCACCACGAAGGTGGGCGGCCGGAACATCCGGGTCTTCAACACCCACCTCGCCCAGCGACAGCAGCCCGAGTTCCGCGAGAAGCAGGTCGACGTCCTCGCCGCCGCCGTCGCCCGGCACGACCGCGCCATCGTCCTCGGCGACTTCAACGCGGTGCCGGACACCCCAGAACTCGGCAAGATGTGGCCGCTCGCCACCGACGCGGACCCCCAGTGCCGTCCCTCGCTCACCGGGAGCGGCACCTGCGAGCCGACCACGGACTGGCAGCTCAAGTTCGACTACATCTTCCTGCGGGACATCGCCCCGCTCGAACAGAGCGTGCGCCCCAGCGCGTACTCGGACCACCACCCCGTGTACGCCGACGTGGACGTGAAGTAGGCGCGTCCGGCCGTCCGGTCCGGCCCGAACCAGCGTTCCGCCGCCCCTGCGCGTGGCTGCTTCTCGCATTGCTCCGGTCCGCCAACTCCCCAGCGGGCCCCAGACTCCGTATCGTTCGCCTGCGCACATGATCTGACCGACCCGAGGCGAGTCTGGGAGGACGCATGCGGGGGGACGGCATCATCACCGGGCGGGGAGGGCAGCCCCGGTTAGGGGCGGTGCTGCGACAACGGCGGGAAAGTCGGGGTATGTCGCTGCGCCAGATGGCGCGGCTCCTGCACTACAGCCCCGGCTGGATCAGCCGGGTGGAGAACGGGCGGGCCATCCCCACCGACGAGTTGGCCCGCGCCTGCGACGAACTGCTCGCCCTCGACGGCGAGTTGATCGCGCTCGCCCGGGCCGACCGGAGCGGCCCCGTCGGACTGCTCCGGCCCGCGCAGCTGCCGCCGGGAGCGTCCGCCTTCGTGGGCCGTCGGGCCCTCCTCAAGGAACTGGACGTACTCCTCGCGGATGCAAATCGAAGAGAGAGCGTCCTGACGGTCGCCCTCGACGGTCCCGCGGGCGTCGGCAAGAGCACGGTGGCGCTCCGGTGGGCCTACGAGATCGCCGACCGGTTCCCCGGCGGCGTGCTGTTCACCGACCTCCAGGGCAACTCCCCCGAAGCACGGCCGCTCGCCGCGGCCGACGTACTCGAACAGTTCCTGACCGCGTTCGGCCTTCCCGCCGCCGCCGTTCCCGCGGACGAGGCCGAGCGGGCCGCGGTCTTCCGCAGCATCGCCGTGCGGCGCCCCATCCTCGTGATCCTGGACAACGCCGCGGGCTCACGGCACGTCGAACCCCTGCTCGTCGGCGCGCGCGGCTGCGTCGCCCTCGTCACCAGCAGACGCCGTCTGACCGGGCTCGCCGTCAAGGCGGGCGCCCACCGGCTCTCGGTGCGGCCGATGGACCAGTCGGAGTCCGCCGACCTCCTGAGCGCCGTCGCAGGACCGGAGCGGGTCGCGGCCGAGCCGACGGCGACGGCGGACCTGGCGAGGCGCTGCGCGCACCTGCCGCTGGCCCTGCGCATCGCCGCCGAGCGCCTCGCCACGTTCCCGCACCGGTCCATCGCCGACGCCGTCGCCGAACTCGCCGACCGGCAGCACCGGTTGAACGTCCTCACCGACATCGACGACCCGCACCTCGCGGTGCGCGCGGCCCTGTCGTCCTCGTACCGCGCCCTGGACGCCGAGGCCGCCCGGACCTTCCGGTTCCTCGGCCTGTTCCCCGGAGCAACGATCGGTGCGGCCGCCGCGGCCGCCCTCGTGGACCGGCCCCTCGGCCACACCCGGCGCCTCCTGGAGGTCCTGGCCGCCGTGCACCTCCTCGAGGAGACGGGGCCCGACCGCTACCTCCGCCACGACCTGCTGCGGGACTACGCCGCCGAGCGCGCCGCCGAGGAGGAGTCGGCGACCGCGTGCCAGGAGGCCCTGCGTCGGCTGGTCGGCTGGTACGTGGGCACCGCGCGGGACTGGCCGCCGCACGAGCCCGGGGAGGCAGAGGCGGCTGAGGTGACTGAGGCAGCCGAGCGGGTCGAGCAGGTCGAACAGGGATGAAGTGTGCCCAGTCCGGGCCGCGTTCATCGCTGCCCCCTGTTGCGCAACGGAGAAACACTGTCGGGCGCCGGGCCCGCTGACCACAGTAGGACCGCGTCGTTCCGGGCAGCTCCGGGCGGACCGCGCGTGACCTGCGCGACGTACCGCCGCGCCCGGCCGAGCACCATGCGGCGCCATTCGCCGGTGCGCCACCGCGCCCGAGCACCGCACGGCACAGCACCACCGCGACAGAGCCAGCTGAGCCATCTGACCGAGCTTGGGGTGCGAAGAACCTGCCTATGGACGCCAACGACCGGCACATGAACGCCAACGACCCCCGCACACGGCACGCATGACGTCCGGGCGTCGCCTGGGAGCGCGAAGGAACGCGGTCGGACGGGCACTCGACACGCACCCGGCACGCGACGACACGGCCCTGCGCCAGGTGCTCGAAGACGCCTCGATGGGCCGTTGGGAAGGCCCACGCGACCTCCTCACGGCCACCGGCGCGAACTGGGACCGCAGGATCTTCCAGCTCCAGGTACTCGCCGAGGCGGGCGCGCGGCTGCGGTTCGCCGACACCTGGGCCGAGGCGGAGCCGCGCTCCCCGCACGCCCTGGCCCTGCTCGCCAACGTGCAGGCCCTGCGCGCGATGATCGCCGGCCGCGACGAGGGCAGGACGCTGATGGAGGACGCCTGGCACACCTGCGCCGACGTGCAGCGGCTGTGGCCCGAGGACGTGGCACCCCTGCTCGTCATGCTCGCGCTGCTGCGCACCCACGCCCCCGACCGCTACACGCTGGGGCACGTGTGGGAGGAGATCAAGCAACGCGATCCCTGGAACCGCGAGGCCCACCACGAGGTGGTGACGTATCTCTTCGCCCGCAACCACGGCGAGGAGGGCGAGGCCATGTGGTGGGCCGAGGAGCAGGCGGCCGTCGCCCCGCCGGGGCTGCCGCTGGCGGTCCTGCCCCTGGTGGTCCTCGCCGAGGCGCACCGGTCGCGGCAGGAGCGGGCCCAGGACGGGTACGGCCTGACGATCCACCCCTGGGTGGAGTGCCCGACGACCGACCTGGTCCTAGACCGCTGGTGGCGCCATCGCGCGCCCCACCCGCACGCCTGCTTCGCCGATGACGCCAACTACCTCGCCCACGCCCTGTCGTTCGCGAACCGCCACCACGAGGCCCAGGAGGTCTTCGACGCGATCGGGCCGTACGCCACGACCGTGCCGTGGTCCTACTGCGGCCCCGCCACCGAGCTGTTCAAGCGCCACCGCGCCTGGGCCCACGACCCGCCGCGCGGCCGACGCCGCTAGCACCGCCCGCTCCCCGCCCCCTTTCACAGACCAAGGACAGACGACCCGTGCCTCTTGATGTATCCCGCGTCTCCGACGAGGAACGCCTGAAGCAACTCGGCTACCAGCAGACGCTCTCCCGCTCCATGTCGGGCCGCGCCAACTTCGGCGTCAGCTTCACGATCATCTCCATCCTGTCCGGCTGCATGACCCTGTACGGCTACGGCCTGAACACCGGCGGCCCGGCGGTCATCATGTGGGGCTGGCTGTTCGTCGGCGTCATGACGCTCTTCGTCGGCCTCGCCATGGCGGAGGTGTGCTCCTCGTACCCGACCAGCGCGGGGCTGTACTTCTGGGCCCATCGGATGGCGCCGGAACGCTCGCGGGCGGCCTGGGCGTGGTTCACCGGCTGGTTCAACACGCTCGGCCAGATCGCCGTGACCGCGGGCATCGACTTCGGCGCGGCGACGTTCCTCAACGCCCTGCTGGACCTGCAGTTCGGCTTCGAGGCCACGCCGGAGCACACGATCATCCTGTTCGGCTGCATCCTGGCCCTGCACGGGGCCCTGAACACCTTCGGCGTGCGCATCGTCGCGTTCCTCAACGAGGTGTCGATCTGGTGGCACGTCATCGGTGTCGTCGTGATCTGCGGCGCTCTGGCGATCGTCCCCGACGACCACCAGTCGACCAGCTTCGTCCTGGGCGAGTTCGTCAACAACACCGGCTTCTCGTCGAGCATCTACGTGGTGGCCATCGGCCTGCTGATGGCGCAGTACACGTTCACCGGCTACGACGCGTCCGCGCACATGACGGAGGAGACCATCGACGCGGCCACCGCGGGGCCCAAGGGCATCGTCCGCTCGATCATCGTCTCGCTCGTGGCCGGGTTCGTCCTCCTCTTCGGCTTCACCTTCGCCATCCAGTCGTACTCCGGCGCCCTCGACTCGGACACCGGGGTGCCCCCGGCGCAGATCCTCATGGACGCGCTCGGCACGACGGCCAGCAAGTGGATGCTGCTCGTCATCATCGTCGCCCAGCTCTTCTGCGGCATGGCCTCCGTGACGGCGAACTCCCGGATGATCTACGCCTTCTCGCGCGACGGCGCGCTGCCCTTCTCCCGGACGTGGCACAAGCTCAACCCGACCACCCGCACCCCCACCAACGCCGTCTGGCTCGCCACCGGCGGCGCCTTCGCCCTCGGCCTGCCCTACCTGTGGAACAGCACCGCGTACGCGGCCGTCACCTCCATCGCCACCATCGGCCTCTACATCGCCTACGTCATCCCCACCTACCTCCGCCTGCGCCAGGGCGACCGCTTCGAACGCGGCCCCTGGCACCTCGGCTCCTGGTCCACGATCGTCGGCACCATCGCGATCGCCTGGGTCGCAGTGATCACGGTCCTGTTCATGCTGCCGCAGAGCTCGCCCGTCACCCGGGACACCTTCAACTACGCGCCCGTCGCGGTCGGTGTGGTCGTCGCCTTCTGCGGCACCTGGTGGCTCGTCTCGGCGCGCAAGTGGTTCCTGAACCCCGACCGTCCCCGCGACGTCTCCGGCGCGTCCGTCCCCGAGCGCCAAGAGGCACGGCGATGAAGCGCGGCGCCGTCCCGCCCGCCGACGGTGGCTCCCGGACCCGGCGGCGGGGGTGGTGCTGACGCCACCCACGCCCGGGCCCCAGGCCTCCTGACTCCCGCCCCGTACCGGAGCAGGATTCTCCGTGTCACCAGCGACGGCCCCGGCGCGAGCGCCGGGGCCCCGACACGAACGGGGTTGCACGATGACCAGTCAGACGCCCGGTCACACACGGCGCGGGATCCTCCGGGGCGCGACGTTCGCGGCGGCGGCCGGAGTGGCGGGGGGCCTCGGGCTCGGCGGGCACGCCCCGGCGGCACGGGCCGCGACGCCGGGCCCGGCCCACGCGGGGACGGGCACGGCAGCGGCCGCGGGGGCGAATCCGTTCCTGGAGGGCGCCTTCGCCCCCGTCACCGACGAACTCACCGCGTTCGACCTGAAGGTCGTCGGGCGGGTGCCGCGCGACCTGGACGGCCGGTTCCTGCGCACCGGGCCGAACGCGCTCGGCGTCGAGGACCCGCGGGCGCACCACTGGATGCTCGGCGACGGCATGGTGCACGGGGTGCGGCTGCGCGGCGGGCGCGCGGAGTGGTACCGCAACCGGTGGGTGCGCTCCTCGCAGGTGGCGAAGAAGCTGGGCGAGACCTACCCGGGCGAGGTGCCGCCGGACGACTTCGCCTGCAACACACATGTGATCCCGTACAAGGGGCGGATCCTCGCGCTCCAGGAAGGCGGGCCGCTGCCTTACGAACTGGACGGCGAGCTCAACACCCTGCGCCCGCACGACTTCCGCTCCACCCTCAAGGGCGCGTTCACCGCGCACACCAAGTACGACGCGGCCGCCGACGAACTGCACGCGGTGGCGTACTACCCGACCTGGGACCACGTCCGGCACATCATGATCGACCGGACCGGCCGCGTCGCGAGGACCACCAGGGTCCCGGTGCCGGACGCGCCGATGATGCACGACTTCGCGCTCACCGAGAAGTACGTGGTGATCGTGGACGTCCCGATCACGTTCGACGCGGAGGCCGCGGAGGCGGGCGCGCTGGTGCCGTACATCTGGAACGACGAACGCCCGATGCGGGTGGGTGTGCTGCCCCGTGCCGGCGGCTCCGCGCGCTGGTTCGAGGTCGACCCCGTGTACTACTCGCACACCCTGAACGCCTACGACCAGGGCGACTCGGTGATCGTCGACTTCACCTCCATGCCCGCCCCGTTCTACGCCGCGGGCCGCGGCAACGGCGGACCCTCCGCGACCGGGTCCCCTGCCCTCGACCGCTGGACGATCGACCTGCGCGCGGGCCGGGTCCGCAGCTCCCGCGTCGACGACCGCCCGCAGGAGTTCCCCCGCGTCAACGAGTCCCTGATCGCGCGCCGGCACCGCTACGGCTACACGGCCAGCGCGGCCGCCATGTGGACGGCGTACGAGACGGTCGACGGGGTGCCGCCGGACACCAAGTTCACCAACTGCCTGGTGAAGCACGACTTCCTGCGCGGTACGCGGCAGGTGCACCGCTTCCCGAAGGGCGCGGCGGCGAGCGAGCCCGTGTTCGTGCCCCGGCGCGGCGCACGGGACGAGGACGACGGCTACATCGTGTCGTACGTCAACGATCCCGACCGGGGCGCGACCGACCTGGTGATCCTGGCGGCACAGGACTTCACGGGCCGCCCGCTCGCCCGCGTCCAGCTGCCGGGCCGGGTGCCGCTCGGCTTCCACGGGAGCTGGGTGGCGGCGTAGCCGCGCCGGGGCCCACCTCCTCCGTGCGCCGCTCCCGGATCAGGTGAGCCGACGAGGCAGGCTCAGGGTGGCGACGGCGCCGTGCGGCTCGGCGTTCGCGAGCATGACGCGGGCCCCGATGACGTGGGCCTGGCCCAGGGCGATGGTCAGCCCCAGGCCGTGGCCGTGGCCGCGTTCGGCGGCGCCGGTGCGGAAGCGCTGGGGGCCGTGGTCGAGGAGGTCGGCGGGGAAGCCGGGGCCGTGGTCGCGCACGACGACCGTGACGGCGTGAGCGGTGGTGGCGTCGACGGTGACCTCCACCGGTGCGCCGCCGTGGCGGTGGGCGTTCAGGACCAGGTTGGTGACGATGCGGTCGACGCGGCGCGGGTCGGTCTCGACGGTCGGGTCACCGACGACGGTGATCCGGGTGTCGAGGCCGGTGCGGCGCACGGACTCCGTGACCAGGTCGCCGAGCGGCACGGGCTGCGCGTCGGCGTGCTCTGCGCCCGCGTCGAGGCGGGAGATCTCGAGCAGGTCGTCCACCAGCGCCCGCAGCACCCGCACCCGGTCCTGGACCAGGTCGGTGGCCTCGCTCTCCGGCAGCAGGGAGGCGGAGGTGACGAGGCCCGCGAGCGGGGTGCGCAGTTCGTGGGCGACGTCGGCGGTGAAGCGCTGTTCGCCCCGCAGGCGCTCCTGGAGGGCGTCGGCCATGTGGTCGACGGCCGAGGAGATCTCGCTGATCTCGTCGTGTCCGCGGCTCGCGGTACGCGCGTCCAGGGAGCCGTTCCTGATCCGCCGGGCGGTGCCCGCGACCCGGCGCAGGCGCCGCAGCACCAGTTCGGCGGCGAGCAGTGTGAGGGGGACGACGACGGCGAGGGTGGCGATGGCCGCGTACCGGATGTGCCGGTCGAGCGCCTGCAGGCTGCGCTTCTCGGCGCCCATGTCCATGCGGACGGCCACATCGGTCCCGTCGACGCGGCTCGCCGCCCACATGAACGGGCCCTGCAGCGGCTTGCTCGTGTCGTACCAGGTGAGGGGGCCGGGGTCGGTGGCGAGTCGGCGGCGCAGCTCGTCCGGCACCTGGTCGCCGGCGAAATAGCCGGGAGTCTGTGAGGGGTTCCGGCTCGCGGACCTGCCGTCGCGGTACTCGAACTCGGCCACCTCCAGTTCGCGCAGCGCGGTGCCATGGCCGATGCTCATGGACCGTGACTCGGTTCTCTCGTGCACCAGGAGGCCGATGCCCACGGCCATCGCGCAGGCGGCCGCGGCCACGCCCGCGGCGATCTTCCAGCGGAGGGAGCGGGGGTCGGCGAGGCGGCGCAGGAACTGCGGGACGGAGGTGCGGCCCTCGTCAGCTGTCGTACGTCCCATGTCAGCGCCGGAACTTGTAGCCGAAACCGCGCACCGTCTCGATGTGATCGGCGCCGATCTTCTTGCGCAGTCGCTGCACGGTCAGGTCGACGACCCGGCTGTCGCCCTCCCAGCCGTAGTCCCACACCTTGCGCAGCAGGGTCTGGCGCTCCAGGACGATGCCGGGCGCGGCCACGAACTCAAGGAGCAGGCGGAGTTCGGTGGGGGTGAGCGCGAGGAGGCGGCCGTCCGCGCGGACTTCGAGGCCGCGGGTGTCGACGGTGAGGTCGCGGAAGGTGAGCAGGCCGCCGCCGTCGGGCGCCGGGGCGTCGGCCGTGGCGGGTGCGGTGAAGGTGGCGCGGCGCAGCAGGGTGCGGATGCGGGCGACGAGGACCGTGGTGTCGACGGGTTTGACGATGTAGTCGTCGGCGCCCGCCTCCAGGCCCGCGACGACGTCCAGGGCGTCGCCGCGCGCGGACATCATCAGGATGGGGGCCTGGCTCGTCTCGCGGACCCGGCAGGACAGGCCGATGCCGTCGAGGTGGGGCAGCATGACGTCGACCAGGAGCAGGTCGTGCCGTCCTTCCCGGAACATCTCCAGGCCCGTGAGCCCGTCGGGGGCCGTGGCCACCTCGTAGCCGTAGCGCTCCAGGGCCATGCCCACGGACTTGCGGATCGTGTCGTCGTCCTCGATCAGCAGGACGCGCACGGGGGCGGCGGGGCCGCCTTCCCGGGGTGCGGGGCGTCCCGCCGGTTCGTAGGGGAGCTGTGGCATCTCGTCACCTGAGGGTCGTTGCGTACGGGGTCCTGACCCGCTGATCACGACGGTATCCGCTCCCGCCGTGGTCACAGGGTCAGGGCGGCCGCGACGGGCAGGTGGTCGCTGCCGGTGCGCGGCAGGGTCCAGGACGAGGCCGGGGTGACACCTTTGACGAGGATCTGGTCGATCCGGGCGACCGGGAACGACGCGGGCCAGGTGAACCCGAAGCCGTCGCCCGCCTCCTGCTGCGCCGACCGCAGCTGTCCGGTCAGCGGGCGCAGGGCCGTGTCGTCGGTCGTGCCGTTGAGGTCCCCGACCACCACGACGCGGGGCAGCCGTTCGGCGCGGACGGCGGCGGCGAGCTTCTCGGCGGCCTCGTCGCGGGTGGCCGTGGCGAAGCCCGCGCCCGGGTGCACACGCACGGACGCGAGGTGCGCGGTGTACAGGGCGAGCGGGCCCTTCGGGGTCTCGACGGTGGCCCGCAGCGCGCGCGTCCACGGCATGATCGGGATCGGCTCCACGCCCCGCAGCGGGTACTTGCTCCACAGCCCGACCGTGCCCTGCACCACATGGTGCGGGTAGCGGCCGTCCAGGACGCGCCCGTACTCCGGTGCCGTGCCCGGGGACAGTTCCTCCAGGGCGACCAGGTCCGCGCCGGAGGCCACGAGGGCGCGGGCGGTGCCGTCCGGGTCGGGGTTCTGGTCGTGGACGTTGTGGCTGACGACGGTGAGGTCGCCGCCGTCGGAGCGCTTGTCCATGACCATGCCGCCGAACAGGGAGCACCAGACGACGGCCGGGAGCAGCACGGCGAGCGCGGCGGTCGCGGAGCGGCGCACGGCGGCGAGCACCAGGAGCAGGGGCACGCCGCCGCCCAGCCAGGGCAGGAAGGTCTCAAGGAGGCTGCCGGGGTTGCCGAACCGGTGGGGCACCCAGGTGTGGCCGAGCATGACCAGAGCGAGGAGCCCGGCGGCCGCGGCGACGAGGCGGCCACGGCGCCAGGGGCCGCCGTCGGTGCGGTCCGCTCCCGGTTTCCCGGCGGGCACCCCGGGTTTCCCGGCGGGCACCCCGGGGTCCCCGGTCGGCGCGGCCGCCCCGGAGGTCCACGCCGCCGCGAGCAGAGGCCCGTCCGTACCGGCCGTGCGCTCCGTGAGCCCGTCGTGCAAGGACGTCATGACCCCACCTGCTCCTTGGCGCGCAGGGCGCCGGGAAGGTTCCGCTGGACGGCGTCGATCAGGGCGCCGCTCCTGTCGATCGCCGCCGCGAGGCCCTCGGTGGGCGTGGTGTGGGCGCGCTGCCCGAGGACGACTCCGAGGACGAGGTGCCGCTCGGCGCCGGACTTCGCCTCGGCGGCCCACATGAGGTTGCCGCCCGCGGGGGTGCTCGACCCGGTCTTCAGGCCGATGACGCCGGGCTTCGCCAACAGCCGGTTGGTGTTGGTGACGGTGCCGGGCACGCCGGGCACCGTGGTGTCGCGCAGGGCGACCACCTCACGGAGCGCGGGCTGCTTCATGGCCTGCCGGGCGAGCTTCAGCTGGTCGTCGGCGGTGCTCTTGGTGCTGGACTCGAAGCCGCTCGCTCCGGTGTACGTGGTGCGGGTCATGCCGAGCTCGTCGGCGGCGCGGTTCATCTTCGCGACGAACGCCTGCTGGCTTCCGGCGTCCCAACGGGCGAGGAGGCGGGCGACGTTGTTGCCGGAAGGGAGCAGGAGCAGTTCCAGGAGTTCGCGCTGGGTGTGGCGGCGGCCCTCGCGGAGTTCCACGGTGGATTCGCTGAGCGAGTGCGACTCCTGTGCGGCGTCCGCGTCGACGGTGATCCGGGGCCCCTGCTCCTCCGGGTCGAGAGGGTGTTCCTTGAGGATCACGTACGCGGTCATCACCTTCGTGACGCTCGCGATCGGCACCGGCTCCCGGCCGCCCCTGCTGCCGAGGCTGCCGACGCCCCGCACCTCGATGCTCGTCTGCCCCTCGTCGGGCCACGGCAGGCCCAGCGACCCGACGGAGCCGAGCCCCCGGCCGTCCGCACCCCCACCGCCGCTCTCACCACCGGGCAGGACCATCCAGCCGCCCGCCCCCGCCACGACCAGCACGGCGGCGGCCGCGCACAGCGCCCTGCCCCGGTGCGGCCCCCGCCGCAGCGCCTCGCCCACCCCGGCAACCCGTACCCGACGCACCCTCACCGACGACCGCCTCTCCACGCCCGGAGCACGCGGGCTCTCCCGCGTGCTCCGCCAGCCTCGGAGAGCACCGCATCCGGCCGGTCAGGGCCGTGCATCCACCGGCGCGCGGTTGTGTGTCAGCCAGGTATCAGCGGTATCGGTGAGCAGGCCGGAGGGCGGAAGGTCCTCGGGGCTGCGCGGCCGTGTCGACGACGACACCGCCTGGCGCGGCGGTGCGCTCAGGCCGTCGGTCCGGCGCGTCGGCGGTCGCTGCGGAAGGCTTCCAAGGTCGCGCCGGTGACGATCGCGTTCGCCAGCGCGCCGACGCAGACGGCCAGGACGAGCCCGCCGGGGCCGCCCGGCAGACCGGGCGTGAGGAACAGGACGAAGCTGACTGGCAGGGTGGCGAACAACGGCCACACTCCGGCCAGCGAGGCGTCGGGGGTGTCGCCGGAACTCACCGAGTGGGCCCAGGCGAGGAGGAGGACGCAGGCGGCGAGGTACCCGACGGAGACGACGTTGGTGAGCGCGCGGAACAGCGTGTGGAGGGGACGGCTGGACTCGGTCACGGCACTGTGCTCCTCGCTGGCGGGCGTGTGCGGACCGCGGCCCCCGTACCGGACAACCGTCCACGACACCGCGTCGGCGTCGGCTTCGACCTCGACACCCTTGCTCCAGCGTGCTCCGCCCCGGCGCCGCCCGCCAGGGTGTCAGCGGGACACGATGTGGAGGATCGCCGTCCCGCCCTCGCCGGTCGCCGCCTGGATGACCACGGCGTCGGGCTGGGGGCTCGGCCGGGTGGCGTCGCCGAGCCCGCCGCAGGAGTTGCCGCTGCCGTTGGTACGGAGGACCGTGATGCAGCCCTGGCCGGGGCCGGTCGCGCCGCCCTTCGCCCGGCCGCTGCCCGACTTCACCGTGTACGCGACCTTGTTCGGGCCGACCTCGGTCACGGACAGGGTCGCGGGGCCCCGCGGGCCCTTGAAGCGGAAGGTCACCTTCTCGGACACCGCGATCTCGCAGTCGCCGTCCGCGCAGGCGCCGACGTCACGCCCGTCGGCGGCCGACACCGACGGCGCGGCCGAGGGCTTCCCGGAGGAGGCCTGCGCGGAGGGGGACTTCGAGGTCCGCCCGTGGGATCCGGGCTTGTCGTCGGCGTCGTCCGAGCCGCCGCAGGCGGTCACCGTCAGGGGGGCCAGCGCGGCGAGGACCAGGGTCGCCGCCCAGCGGGTCGCCCGTGGACTCGTCCGGCGGGTCGCCCGTAGATCCGTCCGGCGGATGGCCTGTGGACTCGTCAGGTGGGTCGCCCATGGATCCGCCCGGCGGGTCGCCCGTGGACTCGTCAGGCGGGTCGCCCATGGATCCGTCGATCGCGTGGACCGTCGATGCGCGGGCCGCGCCCGTCGCCCGCGTGCCGGTGGTGTCGTCGTCGCCATGATGTGCCCCCGTGTCCCGGCGTACCTGGGCGCGGTGTGCCCCGGATTCGATGTCCGGCGGTCAGCCTTCCCACTTGTCACCGCCGTCACGCGCGGCCCGCGGCCTCCGAGGCGGCGATGAGGACCGCGAGGTTCCCGATGGCCCCGCCCTGTCAGTGGCCGCTGCCACGATGGCCGGATGACCTCCACGATCTTCGACCGGCTTCGGTCCGGCGGCTTCGAGCAGGCACTCTTCCATCAGGACGCCCGAACCGGGCTGCGGTCCCTCGTCGTCCTGCACGACACCACCCTCGGCCCCGCGCTCGGCGGCGTCCGCATGCACGCGTACGCGAACGAGACCGCCGCCCTCGACGACGGCCTGCGCCTCGCCCGGGCCATGACCCTCAAGGCCGCGGCCGCTGGGCTCGATCTCGGCGGGGGTTGGAGCGTCGTCCTCGGCGACCCGGCGCGCGACAAGTCCGAGGCGCTGCTGCGTGCCCACGGCCGCTTCGTCGCCACCCTCGGCGGACGCTTCATCCCCGTCAACGACGTCGGCACCACGCAGGCCGACCTGGCGGTGATCGGCACCGAGGCCTCGCCGGTCTGTGCCGACGGCGACCCCTCCCCCATGACGGCCCTCGGCGTCCTCGAAGGGATACGGGCCTGTCTGCGCGCCACCGGCGGCGACGGGAGCATGCGGGGCGTCCGGGTGTGCGTGCAGGGCGCGGGGAACGTGGGCGCCGCCCTCGCCCGGCTCCTGGCGGCGGAGGGCGCGGAGCTCCTGGTGTCCGACATCGACGCTCGCCGTGCCGATGCCGTCGCCCGGAGCGTCGGCGCGCGCGTCGTCGACCCCGCGACCGCGGCGGCCACCGCGTGCGACGTGCTCGCGCCCTGTGCCCTCGGGGGTGTCGTCGACGACCGTACGCTGCCGGAGCTGCGCTGCCGGATCATCGCGGGCGGCGCGAACAACGTGCTGGCCGCCCCGGAGCACGCCGCAGCGCTCGAGGCCCGCGGCATCCTCTACGCGCCCGACTTCTGCGTGAACGCGGGCGGCCTGATCTTCCTGGAGGAACGGCTCCGCTGCCACGACGACGCCCGGGCCGAGCAGCGGGTCCGTCAGGTCGGCGCACGCGTGGCCACGGTCATCGAACGCGCGCGGCGCTCCGGTGTGCCCCCGACGGAGGCCGCGCTCACCCTCGCCAGGGAGCGGCTCCGCCCTCGCTGACGCGCCCCGCCGTCCAGCGTTTCCCCGTGTTTCGGACCCGGCCGAAACACCTGGAGCCGGTCGGACGGAGGCCGCGAACATGGTGGCCGGTTCAAGAGACGACAACGGGGAGATCTCATGACCAAGAACCGCACGACCACCATCGGCGTCGCCTCGCTGCTCCTCGCGGCGGGCGCACTCGGGGCGACCGGCCTGCCGGCCGCCGCCGACTCCGGCACCGGGGAGGCCCGCACCGCGACGGGGACGTCCAACGCCCAGGAGGCCAGGGCGTTCTGCTCCGGTCCCGGCGTCGGGATCTACCGGGACAGCGGGCACCGCACATACAAGGGGCGCTTCACCAGCATCGACACGGAGAGCCTCCGCGACAAGAAGGCCCGCGCCTACGCCGAGGACATCGTGAAGGGCGACAAGGTCCAGGTCCAGCGCAGCATCAAGCCGTTCAAGATGAAGAACCACGTGCAGCACCCCTCGACGAAGTACATCAAGGAGAAGAAGGGCGGCTACAAGAGCTGCAGCAAGAAGGCGAGCTGGTTCGACGCGAACGTGCGCGACTGGATGGTCACGAAGACCGTGAAGCTCCAGATCGGCGGCAACAAGTCCTACGCCGTGCGCAGCTGCGTCTTCCCCGTCTCGGGGGGCAAGGGCTGCACGAAGTGGTTCGTCGACCACAAGTAGTCCCGGGTGCGCGCACCCGCTGACTCCCGCGCGACGCCCCGCCGCCCCTCGGGTGGCGGGGCGTCGCGCCGCGTCACCCCGGGCCCGGAGCGGCGGCGCGGCCCGTCTGCCTTAAGGTACTGCGGACACCCCCGTATACCGCGCGAAACCGGAGCAAGTGCCCGTGCCGTCGTCCCTCCAGCCCGTCCTGGACCGCATCGCCACCGAGATCCAGGCCCTGCCGGGCCGTGGCCGCCCCGCCGACTACATCCCGGCGCTCGCCTCGGCCGACCCGCGGCACTTCGGGATGGCCGTCGCCGAGCTGGACGGCACGGTGTACGGCGTCGGCGACTGGCAGCGGCCCTTCTCCGCCCAGTCCATCACCAAGGCCTTCACGCTGGCCCTCGACCTCTCGCTCGACGGCGAGCTGCTGTGGGAGCACGTCGGCCGGGAGCCGTCGGGCAACCCGTTCAACTCCCTGGTGCAGCTGGAGTACGAGAACGGCATCCCCCGCAATCCGTTCATCAACGCGGGCGCGCTCGTCGTCACCGACCGCCTGCACGCCCTCACCGGCGACGCGGCCGGGACGCTCCGCGCGTTCCTGCGCGCCGAGTCCGGCAACGACCGGCTCGACTTCGACGAGGCGGTGCTCGCCTCCGAGACCGCGCACGGCGACCGCAACGCGGCCCTCGCCCACTTCATGGCGTCGTACGGCAACATCACCAATCCCGTGCCCACGCTCCTCGACCAGTACTTCCGGCAGTGCTCCATCGAGGCGTCCTGCGCCGACCTGGCCCTCGCCGCCGGCTTCCTGGCCCGGCACGGCATACGGTCCGACGGCTCCACGCTCCTCACCCGCAGCCAGGCCAAGCAGGTCAACGCGGTCATGCTGACCTGCGGCACCTACGACGCCGCGGGCGACTTCGCCCACCGCGTGGGCCTGCCCGGCAAGAGCGGGGTCGGCGGCGGCATCATCGCGGTCGTCCCCGGCCGCTGCACCGTCTGCGTCTGGAGCCCCGGCCTCGACCAGCGCGGCAACTCCGTGGCGGGGGTCGCCGCACTGGACCGCTTCACCACGCTCACGGGACTGTCCGTCTTCTGATCCGCACACCCTGCGCGAAGTCGTCGCTCCTGCTGACCCGTCCGGCTCACACGTCCGCCGGTCCCACCCGCAGCGACGGCTGCAGCCGGTCCGCGTGCGCGTGCGCCATCTCGTCGCACAGCCGCCAGATCTGATCCACCGTCAGCGTCGCCGCGGTCGCCGGGTCGGTCATGGCCGCGTGCCGGATGTGCCGCGGCTCGTCGTCGAGGGCGGCGCGGACGACGAGGTCGTTCGTGCTGAGGTAGGCGCGGTTGAGGGCGGCGAGCTGCGGGGGCAGGGTGCCGGCGCGGGTCGGCTGGATGCCGGTGGCGTCGACGAGGCAGGGCACCTCGACCACGCCGTGGGCCGGGAGGTTGTCGATGAGGCCGTGGTTCGGGACGTTGCCGTAGACGGTGCGCGGGGTGCCGGTGACCACGCTGTGGATGATCTGCGGGGCGTACTCCATGGTGCCCTCGACGGTGAGGGGCGCGCCTGCGGCGAGGGCGTCGCGGGTGCGATGGTACGTGGCGACGTTCTCGTCGACGATGTCGAGGTAGGCACCGATCGGCAGCCGCAGCCGGTCGATCTCGCTGTCGTGGCGCAGGTACCAGGGGACGTACTCGGAGGAGTGCTCGCTGGTCTCGGTCGGGTAGTAGCCGAGCCGCCGGTACATGTCGACGCGTACGCGGCGCCGCAACTGCTCGTCCCCGGCGATGAGTTCGTCGAGGCGGGGGTAGAGGTCGCGGCCCTGGTGCTCGAAGCGGAGCACCCACGCCTGGTGGTTGACGCCCGCGGCGCGGTAGGTGATCTCGGCGTAGGGGACGTCGACGAGCTTGGCCAGGTCCTGCATGGTCCAGTACACGGAGTGGCACAGGCCGACGACCCGGGTGAGGCCGGTGGCCTGGGTGAAGTACTGGATGTTCATGGCCATGGGGTTGGTGTAGTTGAGCAGCCAGGCATCGGGGCAGAGCCGCGCGATGTCCTCGCCGAGCTCCTTCAGGAAAGGGAAGGTGCGCAGCGCGCGGAAGATGCCGCCGACGCCGAGGGTGTCGCCGATCGTCTGGCGCAGCCCGTGGCGGGCGGGGATGTCGAAGTCGGTGCGGGTCGCCTCGCCCATGCCGATCTGGACGATGTTGATGACGAAGTCGGCGCCGGTCAGGGCCGTGCGCCGGTCGGCGTGGGCGGTGATGCGGGCGTCGGCCCCGCGGACGCGGGCGATGTGGCGGGCGGCAGCCTCTGCGGTGGCGAGGCGTTCGGGGTCGATGTCGTGCAGGGCGATGTGGGCGCTCCGCAGCTCGGGGAAGGCGAAGAGGTCGGCGAGCAGTCCCTGGGTGAACTCGACGCTGCCGGCGCCGACGAAGACGATTCTGGGGTGCGTCATGATCAGTGCGCTCCGGTGGGAGTGGCGTGGATGAGGGTCTCGTACCAGCTGGGCTGAGCCGCGGTGCCCCCGCGGGCCCTCGTGGACAGGGCTCCGCAGACGGCGGCGAACCGCAGCGCCTGGTGCGGAGGTTGGCGGTGGAGCGTGGCGGCGACGAATCCGGCGTCGAAGCTGTCTCCGGCGCCGACGGTGTCCTTGGGCGTCACGGCGAGGCCCGGCGCCGACATCAGCGCCCGGCCGTCGTGGCACAGGGCTCCGGCGGCGCCGTTCTTGACGACCACCAGCGGGACGCGGGTGGCGAGGAGCGCGGCCGCCCGCTCCGGGGTCACGACCGCGGGCCCGGCCGGGCTCAGGGCCCCGGCCAGGGACACGGCTTCCTGGGCATTGGGCAGCAGGATGTCGGTCTCGGCGAGCACCGCGTCGAGGGCGGCCCCGCCCCAGGTGCCGGACGGGTCGTCCTGGGTGTCCAGGGACGTGGTGGCGCCGTGCGAGCGCGCGGTGCGCAGCAGGTCCGGCAGGTCGTCGGCGAGCCGGGGCTGGAGGAAGTACGAGGCAGTGTGGACGTGTCGGGTGTCGGCGAGCAGGTCCGGCGGCACGTCGCTGCCGGAGGTGGTGGCGAGGGTGCCGGGCGAGGTCACGACGGCGCGGTCGTCGCCGCGGGTGAGGACGACGGTGAGCGGGGTGGGGCGGCTGGTGTCGAGGGTCAGGGCGCGGGTGTCGACGCCGTGGGCGGTGAGGGTGTCGCGGACGTAGCGGCCCGCGTCGTCGTCTCCGACGCGCCCGGCGAAGGCCACTCTCAGGCCGAGGCGGGCCGCTCCGCAGGCCATGATCGCGGCGGAGCCGCCGAGGACGAGGGAGCCGGTCTCGGTGAGCTGTTCGCGCTGGCCGAAGGCGAGGGGCCCGGTGAGCGGGCCGAGGATCACATCGGGGTTGGCGTCCCCGATGACGAGCAGGTCGTACGCGGGCGGCATCGCGGTCCTTCGGGTCGTGCGGCGGACGGGTGGCGGGACGAGGTGGGGTCAGCCCTTGAGGCCGCTGGAGGTGATCGAGCGGATGAAGGCCTTCTGTGCGAAGAGGAACGCGAGCAGTACCGGAAGGACCGTGATCACGTTGCCCGCCATCACCGCGGACCAGCGCGTGTGGTGCTGGCCCTGGAAGGTGGTCAGGCCCAAGGGGAGCGTGTACTGGGTGTCGTGGTTGATCGCGATGAGCGGCCAGGTCAGGTCGTTCCACGTGGTGAGGAACGTCAGGACCGCCACGGTGGCGAGCGCGGGCCGGGCCAGCGGCAGCACGATCGCGTACAGCACCCGCAGCCGTGAACAGCCGTCGATCCAGGCGGCCTCCTCCAGTTCCCTCGGCAGGGACAGGAAGAACTGCCGCAGCAGGAACACCGCGAACGGCGTGACGAGCGCGGGCACGATGAGCGCGCCGAGGGTGTCGATGAGCCCGAGCTTCTTCATCACCAGGAAGGTGGGGATCATCGTGAGCTGGAAGGGGACCACCATCGTCGCCAGCATCAGGACGAGCAGCACCCGCGATCCGGCGAAGCGCATCCGGGCGAAGGCGTACCCGCCGAGCGTGCCGAACACGAGGTTCGACGCGACCGCGACGGCGGACACGATCGCCGAGTTGAGGAGCCAGCGCGGGAACATGGCGTTGCCGAGGACGTAGCGGTAGCCGCCGAGGTCGACGCCGGACGGCCACAGCGCGGGCGGGAAGCGGTTGATCTCCGCGTTGCTCATGAAGGAGCTGAGCAGCAGCCACAGCAGGGGTACGGCGAACAGCGCGGCCAGCGGCGCGAGCAGCAGGTGCCACGGGCTGAACGGGAGGCGCGGGCGTCGCCGGGCGGCGGGCGACGCGGCCGGACGGGCACCGACTCGGGTCCGGCCGGTCGTGGTGACGGTCATGAGGCGGCTGCCTTCCTGCGACGGGTCGCGGTCATGGGGCGGCCGCCTCGGTACGAGGGGTGCGTCCGCGGACCACGCGCAGCAGGGCCGCGACGACGAACAGCGCGAGCGCGAGGACGTACGCGGCCGCGGCCCCGTATCCGGCGGTGAACTCCTTGAACGCCTGCTCCCAGATGAAGTAGACGATCACGGTGGTGGAGCCGAGCGGCCCGCCCTTGGTGGTCACATAGACCAGGTCGAAGACCTGCAGGGCCTGGATGGTCTGCCACAGCAGCAGGAAGACGCTCACCGGTGTGAGCGCGGGCAGCGTCACATGGCGCAGGAGTTGCAGCCGTCCCGCGCCGTCGAGGCGGGCGGCCTCGACGAGGGACTGCTGGACGTCCTGGAGGGCGGCCAGGTAGATGACGGTGCACAGTCCTGTGCCGCTCCACAGGGTGATGGCGACCAGGACGAGCAGGGCCTGGGAGGGGTCGGTGAGGAAGCCCTGCGGTGAGATGCCGAGGCGGTGCAGGACGGAGTTGGCGGCGCCGAACTCCGGGTCGAGGATGAAGGAGAACAGCACGCCCTGCGCCGTGGCGGAGATGACGAACGGCACGAAGAACAGAGTCCGGTACAGGCCGACGAAGCGGATCCGCCGGTTCAGGACGAGGGCGAGGGCGAGGCCGACGGCGATGCTCAGGGGCACGTACAGCACGGTGTAGACGGCGGTGTTCTTCACCGCCTGGTGGAAGTTGGGGTCCTGGCGCAGGGCGCGGTAGTTGTCGAGTCCGACCCAGCGGCTGGGCGTGACCAGGTCGTTGGCCTGGAAGGAGAGGAGCAGCGACCAGACGACGGGCAGGACGCTCAGGCCGAGGATGACGAGCACGGCGGGTGAGACGAACGCCCAGGCCGTGGCGGCCTCTCGGCGGCGCCGGCGGCGCAGCGTCCGTGGTCCTCGGCGCTCCGGTGGCAGGGTCAGCGGGGTGGGAAGTCGGGGCATGTGGGGTCCTCAACGCGGGATGAGCAGGGCGGCGTTGGACTCGTCGGCGCAGCGGCGCACGGCGTCGGCGGGGCTTGAGCGGCCGAGCAGCACGGAGACGATGGCTTGGCCGAGGGCGCGGGAGACGCGGGGGTAGGCCGGGTGCACGGGGCGGACGCGGGCGGACGAGACGGCTTCGGTGAACACCGACAGGCCGGGTGTACGGGTGGCGTGGGCGCGCCAGGCCGGGCGGTCCTCGCTGCGGCGGCTCAGCGGGAGGCTGCCCGCCTCGACGTCCCAGCGGCTGTCCTGGGCGGGCTGGGTCAGCCAGGTCACGAAGGTCCGTGCGGCCTTGGTGCGGGCCTCGCCGTTGTCGAAGAGCGTCCAGGTGTCGGGGCCCGAGATGGTCATGGGGCGGCGGCTGAAGCTGGGCAGCGGGACGACGTGGTAGTCCATCTTCGCCTGCCGGATGTCGGGCAGTTGCCAGGGCGCGGTCACCACCATGCCCATCCGTCCGGACAGGAAGACCTGGTACATCTGCTCGCTGCCCGGCTTGGGGTCGAGGTAGACGCTCTTGTCGCGCGCCAGGTCCTGGACGACCTCCAGGGCGCGGACGCCCGCCTTCACGAAGCCGATGCTCCGGCCGTCGTCGGCGATCACGTCGCCACCCAGGTCCCACACCAGCGGCCACAGCCGCCACACGGTGTCCTCGTCGCCGGTGCCTGGCCAGCCGGTGCCGAAGCGGCCCTTGCCCGGGTCGGTGAGGCGGCGCGCGGTGTCGGTGAACTCCCGCCAGGTCCAGCCCGCTTCGGGCAGGTCGAGCCCGGCGTCGGCGAACAGCTTCTTGTTGCAGACCACGGCCAGGCAGTCCAGGAGCGCGGGCAGCGCCCGCACCCGGCCGTTGACGGTGACGGCGTCCCGGGCGGGCGCCCAGTAGTTCTTCCACGGCGTCGGGCCCCGGCGCACGTGCGCGGTGAGGTCGACGACCTGCGGGCTGCGGGCGACGCTCGCGAGGTCGGAGCCGAAGACGTAGGCGATGTCGGGGTAGGAGCCCGCGGCGAGCGCGGCGGTGACCTTCTGCAGCATGGCGTCGGCGAGCACCCCGCCGCCCAGGTCGACGCGGATGTCCGGGTGGCCGCGCTCGAACTCGGCGGCCAGGCTCTTGATGACCTTGGCGGCGAGGTCGGTCTGGCCGTGCCACATCTGGATGGTGACGCGGCCGTCGGAGCCGACCCCGTCACCGGCGCCCGGGGCGCAGCCTGCCAGCACGCCGCCGGCCGCCGCCGCGACGGCCCCGGCGCCGCCGGCTCGCAGCACACCGCGCCGTGACGGCGGACCCGGCGCTCGGGGTTCTGCGGTCATCTCTGCCTCCAGGAGGGTCGGGCGCCCCTCGCCCCGCCCACGCCGCCGCGGGCAGGGCGAGCGGAGGGAACACATGAGGGGATGCGGGGGTCACGAGGCGATACGGGGTGGAGAAGGGGCAGGCGGGCCGTGACCGCCGTGTTCCGGACGGCCGGAACACGGCGGTCCCGTCGACAGGTCGAGGGGGGTTCCCGCCCGTCGACGGATCAAGGGGGATCCGCTAGCAGGTCTGGCGCAGGTACTCCGCGCTGCCCGCGGGTGAGACGCCGACGTCGCGGCGGACGATGCTCAGCCGGTCGCCCCAGCCCGAGCAGGCCGTGCGCAGGCCCTTCGCGGAGTACTCGACGACGAGGACGTGGGCGCCGAACGCGTCGGTGTAGACGCCGCATTCGTTCCACTCGCCGCACTCCTCGGCGACGGCGAAGTCGAGGCCGGTCTCCGCGCGGGACGCGGCCAGGTCCGGCGTGTTCTTCTGCGCGACGGCGAGGCCCTCGCGGTGCGCGTGGGCGGAGAGCAGCTTGATGAAGGCCTTGGCGTGGCTCGCCTGCAACAGGTCGGGGAAGCGGGTGTACGTGTCGTAGTTGTCCGGCTCGACGGCCTGGAAGCCCTTGTCCGCGCAGCCGTCGATCCACCCGTTGACCTTCGCCGCGATCCGCTGCCGCTTGTTCGCGGTGCGGATGTCGAGGACGGCCTCGCCCCACTCTCCGTCGTACACGACGTCGCCGTCTCCGTCCCGCAGGAGCAGGTCCTCGTCCCACTCCTTCTCGGCGCCGGGCTGGGCCTGGAAGGCGTTGACGTAGCAGAGGTTGTACAGGCCGGGGGCGGGAGCGGCGGCGTGGTCGCGGCTGACGACCCGGACCCCGGCGGGCGGGATGTAGGCGCCGCCGATCTGGTAGTCGAAGCCAGCGTGGGGCGGGGGCAGGGCGACCCCGCTTCCGGGGGTGGAGGCGGTCGCGGGCGCGGGGGCGAGCAGGCAGGCCGCCGCGGTGGCGGCGAGGGCGGCGGTCGCGGTCGTACACCCGCGCAGAACACGATTGAGGCTCATCGGTGAGCTCCAGCTGTGGGAGGGCACGTCCCCGCCTCGGACCCGCAGTGGTCCTGGCGACTCAGTCCGGGCTCATGGCCGAGGGCCAACTACCGGCTAGGCGTACCTCTGCGCCGAGGGCTCGTCATCGGCGTTGCCAGGGAGTAAAGCGAGCGGGTTCGACCATGTCAAGGGATCGGTTTTGACCGAACTCGTGCTTGAACACGCAGAGCAGCGCTCACCTGGTGCTCGATCGATGAGCGAACGCGCCGTCCGGAGCTATGCTCGCCGCGTGCTGAGAAGCGACCGCCATGTGCGGATACTCGACCACGTCGCCGCGCAGGGCAGCGCCGACGTGACGCAGTTGTCCCGGTTGCTCGGGGTCTCACCGGCCACCGTGCGCCGCGACCTGCGCCACCTGAGCGACCAGCGGCTCCTCGAGCGCACGCACGGCGGGGCGCTGCCCGGCGGCCTGAGCATCGAACTGCCGCTCCAGCACCGGGCGGACCAGCGCTCCCCGCAGAAGCAGGCCATCGCCCGGGCCGCCGCCGACCTCGTGCCCGAGGGCGCCGTGGTCGGCCTGACCGGCGGCAGCACGACGACGGAGGTGGCCCGGATCCTCGCCGACCGAGGTCCCGTCACCCTCGTCACCAACGCCGTCAACATCGCCGCCGCCCTCGTCCTGCGCCCCACCGTCGACCTGATCGTGATCGGCGGCACCGCCCGCAGCGAGAGTTACGAACTGGTCGGCCCCATCGCCGAGAAGACCCTCGCCGACCACCACACCGACATCGCCTTCCTCGGCGTCGACGGCATCAGCGCGGCTCACGGATGCACCACCCACGACCAGTTGGAGGCGGCCACCGACCGCGCCTTCGCCCGGCACAGCGGCCGGACCGTCGTGGTCGCCGACCACTCCAAGATCGGCAGGACCACGTTCGCCAAGATCTGCCCGGCGGCCGACGTGCACTGCCTGGTCACCGACGCCGCCGCGCCCGCGGAACACCTCGACGCGATCGCGTCCACGGGCGTCGCGGTCACGGTCGTGCAGGGCTGATCCCACCGGCTCGGGCCGGGCGCGCGTAGCCCTCCCCCTCCCTTCTCCGGAACCGCCGCCGGGCCGTCTGGCGTAGCTGTGCGGTGTCCCCCTTCGACGGGGTCGGTCGCGCGCCTACGCTGGCGGCCCGGCGCACGGGCGATGCCTCCGTGCACGCCGGTCGGGGGGCGCAGCGGGGGGCGCGATGGGATCCAGGGGCATGGCAGCGGGCGTCGTCGCGGCGCTGATCGGCGTCGCGGGGATGATCATCGCGGCCCTCATCACGGTGAACGGCGACGACGGCGACGGCAAGTCCGCCCCGAGCCCGATCATCCAGACCAACGAGAGCGGCGACAACATCCTCTGCGTCGGCGACGTCAAGATCTGCGTGGGCCGGACGGACCGTGCGAGCCCCAAGTCGTCCGCGTCGTCCCCGGCGCCCAAGAAGCCGCCCCCGCGGACGTCACCGGCGCCCAAGGACTCACCGGCGGCCCGGTCGTCCTCCCCGACGGACGAGGAGGACGACCGGGGCGGCGACGGCGGGACGGACGCGCGGCCCGACAGCGCCGAGGTCGCCTCGCTGCTCGCGCGGGCACCCCGAGTGGCGCTGCGGGGCCCCGGCCCCGGCGCCCTGCGCGTCGTCCTGCTCGACGTGCCGTCCCCGGCGCCGCGGTGGAGCACGCTCGGCATCGGGGCCGGGCGGCTGCGCGCTGCCGGGGTGGACGGGGTGCTGTTCCGGCTGCCGACGCCGGTCTCCGCCGGGGTGTCCGTCGACACCTCGCGGGCGCCGGGCGACGTGGAGTACGTCTTCTTCGACACCAACGGGTGGCGGCTCGGCACCCAGTCCTCGGTGAGCTGCGCCACCATGTGCCCGTCCCTGGCCCAGAGCCAGGTGACCGCGCCCCAGTACCAGCACGTCCTGGTGACGGACGCGGGGCGCAGCGCGGGGTGGCCGCCGGGGCAGCGGTACGTCTACACACCCGGGTGAGCCGTCGCCGGACCGGACCGTCCGTGGTGCGGGTGGCGCCCCGTCCGTACCGGCGACGGCCTACTGGTGGAAGGTCGTGACCGTTTCGAGCGCGGCCCGTGCGGTCGTGACGCGGTTCACCGGCGCGGCCTCGTCCGCGTAGCCGAAGGAGACGCCGACGAGCAACTTGCCTCCGGTGACGCCGAGTTCGCCGCGGATCGTGTCGGCGTAGAAGCTCAGTAGCCCTTGCGGGCAGCTCGCCACGCCGTACGCGGCCATCGCCAGGAGCAGGGTCTGCAGATAGGCGCCGACGTCCGCGGCCAGGCGCGGTCCGCCGTCACCGGTGACGAACAGGAACGCGGCGTGCGGGGCGTCGTAGAAGCCGAGGCTCCGGGCGTCGTAGGCCGCGCGGGCCGCGTGGTCGTCGGGGCCGATGCCCAGCGCTCCGTACAGCTCGGCGCCGAACGCCGCCCGGCGCTCCTGGTGCACCTCCGTGTAGATGTCCTCGGAGTACGGAACGTCGATCGAGGTGCGCCCCGCGGCGTGGGCCGCCCGCAGGGCGTCCGCCAGGCGCAGGCGTGCCGCGCCGCTCGCCACCTCCACCTGCCACGGCTGCGCGTTGGAGTTGGACGGCGCGACGCCGGCCAGCGAGAAGATCGCGCGGATGGTGTCCTCGGGCACGGCGTCCGGACGGAAGGCGCGGGTCGCGCGCCGTCCGCGGATCAGCTTCTCCGCGCTGCCGCTCAGCTCGGTGGGGGCCAACGCGCTCATGTCTCGCTCCTCTACGGCGACTGATGTAAACGGGATCGTTTACATCACCGACCCTAGCAAGCGACTCCCTTCGAAGTAAACGCAGACGTATACTTTGCGGATGGGTACGACGACGGCGGCATCGACGGCTACGGCACCTCAGGGGCGGGGGCGCGGCGGACGGGAACGGATCCTGGTCGCCGCCGCCCGGCTCTTCGCGATCCAGGGGATCAACGCGACCGGCATGGAGCAGGTCGCGGAGGAGGCGCCGGTCTCCAAGCGCACGCTCTACGCGCACTTCCGGACCAAGGGCGATCTGGTGATCGCGCACCTCCAGGACCTCGCGTCGTCGGGGGCCACCCTGGAGAGCGTGCTGACCCGTGAGGACGTCCCGCCGAGGGAGCGGATCCTCGGGCTGTTCGACCCGCCCCCGACGGCCGGGGCCGCGGCGGACGCGGATCCGGCGGACGCGCCCCCGGTCCGCGGGTGCCCCTTCATCGACGCCGCGGCGGAGTTTCCCGACCCGCGGAACGCGGTCCACTCCTACGCCCGCGAGCAGAAGCTGCGGATGGTGGATCTGGTCACGGCGCTGGTGGCGGAGCTGGGCGTCCGGGAACCCGCCGCGCTCGCCGAGCAGTTGGTCACCCTCGCGGACGGGGCGGCGAGCCGCGCGATGGTCCTGGGCGAGGCGGACTACGGGCAGCACGCGCGGGCGGCGGCGGAGATCCTGCTCGCCCACGCGGCGGCGGACATGCCCTGACTCGGCCTGACACCGCCCGGCGCGCCCCCGGCCGTCTGACACGGCCCGCCCCGCCCCCGCTCCGCTACGCCCCGCCGCCCGCCCGCACGCGGTCCCTGCGCTCGGCGTGGGCGAAGTGCCGCGCCACGGCGTGGAACGACTCCTTCGGCTCCCAGTGCCACCGCGCCGTCGGGTGGTCCTCCGTCTTCCAGATGGCCTTGGTCAGGCTGTAGCTGGCGATGTCGAGGTCGTGGCGGCGGGCGCGCCGGTGCGGGGCGTCGGAGGTGACGAACTGGTAGACCATGGCCGCGTGCAGGTCCAACTGCTCGAACACGTTCAGGACCTGCCCGAGGTACTGGGCCTGGGTGTGCTCGCTGCGCCGCACGCCCTTGCGGACCTCCGGCTTGGGCTTGCTGTAGTCGACGATGTCCCAGCCCATGCCGCCCGCCTCGGGCGCGCCTTCGAAGGTGCAGGTGCCGCACTCCGTGATGGCGACGGGCTTGCCCCACTTCCGGTACGGCGTCAGCTCCTTGGCGTAGCCCCGCGGGTCGGCGAAGTACGAGTAGTAGTTGACGCTGACGAGGTCGAAGAGGTCCCAGTCGACCTGGTCGCCGTGTGCGGAGCCGTAGGTCAGCGGGCCGTGGAACACGCGGCGGCCGGTCTTCGCGGCCAGGCCGATGAACCGCTTGAGCTTGCGCTGCGCCGCCGCCGGGTCCCAATTGCCCTTCAGCATGTTCTCGATCCGCTCGACCGCGTTCGCCCCGGGGACGATGCCCGGCACGAACAGGATGAACTCGCACCCCACGCTCAGGTACACCCGCGCGCCCTGGCGGCGCAGGAGCTCGGCCTGACTGCCGGTCTCGGCCAGGTGGTCGAGGATCTCGCGCTCGGGGACGTCGGCCATGCGCGGCTGGAACCACACGTGCATCCCGTGCTCGGCCGCTTCCCTGGCGGTGGCGGTCAGACGCTCGACGCCGGTGCCGAAGGCGACCACCGAGTTCGCGTGCAGGTCCTGCCTGATGGCCCGCATGTCGGACCGCATCCGGGCGCGGTTCCAGCCCGTGTGCCGCCTCTCGCCGTCCTCGCACTCGTACATGACGCCGCGGTGGACCAGGCCGCGGCCGCTCGTCGTGCGCGCGTCGGCCAGGGCGGCCCCTGGGCGGCCACCTGCCCGCGGGTCCGTCGCGGGAGCCGGGTGCGTACCCGCCCGCGGGCTGGTCGCGGCGCCCGCCTGCCCGGTCAACGCCGTGCCCACGAGGGCCCCCGCGCCGACCGCCGCCGCCCCCGTCAGGAACGTCCCTCTCGTCATTGTTTCCTTGCGCATCGAGCACTCCCACGGTCGCCAACAGGTCGTGTCCCGGCGCGTCTGCGCGACATCTTCCGGAACGTCTCCAGCCTCGGCGTCGGGCGGGGTCCCGCTCATCAGCCATCGGTCCTCGGCGCCGTATCCAAAGTCGAAACCATCCGATCGGCCGCCCGACTTCCGGCCCGCCAGGGGGACGGCACTTCCGGCCCGGGGAGGGCGCGGCGGCCTCCGGCGGCTGCACCTGGGGGTGACCATGGTCAAGACGCACGCGCCGAACGCGCGCAGGCCCGCCTCCGACACCTGGAGCGGGACCCACGTCACCGCGCCGAAACCGGCGGACCGCAGACACCCCTCGTAGACCTCGCGGCGCGGGCAGGCACCGATGAAGGAGATCGGCGGGTCGAGCAGCGCCGTGATCCGTACGCGCGGGCCGGTCTCGATCTCCTCCCCAGTCGCCTCGCAGGGAAGCCGTACTCCGCCAACGACGGCCCGTCGAACCGGAATTCGGGCGTCTGGGCGAGCACGAAGAAGTCGCCGCCGGGCTTCAGGCTCCGGTGCACGTTGCGGCACATCCGCTCCATGGCGGCGATGTCCGGCGCGTAGTTGAGCAGTTGCACGGGTCGACGCCGAAGACCTCGCGGGAGCCGCGCCGCTTGACCTCCCTGCCGTAGAAGCCTGTGCCGGACGCGAGGTCGAGGACCGACTTCCCGCGGACGTCACCGAGCAAGATCCGGACGGCGTCCCGGTGTCCCGCACAACGGGACGGGCCTCAGGTCAGGTTGCGGGCCCGTTCCAGGACCTCGGCCGGGGCCTTCGCCACGGAGCCGGTGTCGAACGGGGGCTGCGGGTCGTACTCGGTGTAGAGCTGGATCGCCTGGGCGGTGGTGTCGTCGCTGAGCAGGGCGGCCAGCCGGATGGCCATGTCGATGCCCGCGGACACTCCGGCCGAGGTGATGACGCGGTCGTGGCGGACGATCCGCTCGGGGGTGTAGCGGGCGCCGTACGACGCCAGCTCGTCGATGACGCCCCAGTGGCTGGTGACGGTCAGGCCGTCCAGGAGGCCGGCCGCCGCGAGGACCAGGGCGCCGGTGCAGACCGAGGTGGTGAAGCGGGTGCCTTCGTGCACGCGGCGGACCCAGTCGAGGAACTCGGGGTCGTCCGCCACCGTCCAGGCGCCCCCACCACCGGGGATCAGCAGGACGTCGCAGCGCTCCACCTCGGAGTACCGGGTCGGGACGTGCACCGGCAGGGAGCCGAGCACGTCCTGCACCAGACCGGGTTCGGGCGCCACGAAGCGCACGGTGGCGCCGGGCACGTGGGCGAGGATCTCGTACGGTCCGATCGCGTCGAGCGGCTCGAAACGGTCGAAGAGCGGGATCACTATGTCCATGCGCCGCATCCTAGCCCGCAGTTGATCAGCGCCCCCAGGGGCCGGGAGCCCGGACGGGGCAGGTGAAGGGCCCCGCCCCGCGCCTCACTTCCGGCCCGCTCCCCCAGCCCGTACCGCGCCCGCGCTGGCCCCGACCACCAGGGCGATCGCCACGCACTGGAGCGCCGAGAGCGTCTGGCCGAGGACCAGGAACCCGGCCAGCGCGGCGACCGCCGGGGCCAGGCTCATCAGGACCGCGAAGGTGGCCGCGGGCAGACGGCGCAGCGCGAGCAGTTCCAGGGTGTACGGGACGCCGGACGAGAGAAGTGCCACGGCCAGGCCGATCCCGAGGACCTCGGGTTCGAGCAGGGTGGTGCCCGCGGCGCCGATCCCCAGCGGCAGGCTCACCAGGGCGGCCACACCCATCGCGAGGGCCAGCCCGTCCAGGCGCGGAAAGCGGGCCCCGGCCCGGGAGCTGAAGACGATGTACGCCGCCCACATGGCGCCCGCCCCGAGCGCGAACGCGGCGCCCGCCAGGCTGAGTTCGCCGAAGCTGCCCTGCCCGAGCAGGAACACGCCCGCGAACGCCATCCCGGCCCACACGAGGCTCGCGGCGCGCCGCGCGGTGACGACGGACAGGAGCAGCGGGCCGAGCACCTCCAGGGTGACGGCAGGGCCCAGCGGGATGCGGTCGATCGCCTGGTAGAAGAGGACGTTCATGCCGCCGAGGGCGAGCCCGAAGGCGCCGACGACCGCCCAGTCCGTACGGCTGTGGCCGCGCAGCCGGGGGCGGCAGACGACAAGGAGCAGGACGGCCGCGATCGTCACCCTGAGCGCCACCACGCCGAGCGCGCCCGCGCGCGGGAAGAGCAGGGCCGCCGCGGCGGAGCCGAACTGCACCGAGAGGACCCCGGCGAGCACCAGGCCGATGCCGCCGAGGCTGCCCGCGCTGGCGGGGGCGGCCGCCTTACGTATCCCGCCGGTGGCGGGTGTGCCGCGGCCGGTCGTGGCCGCCGCCCCCGTGGGGCTCACGCTCCCTGCCCCCGTGGGACCTGTCGCCCCGGTCCCGGCCGCCCCGGCCCCAGCCACCGCGGCGCTGCCCGCCGCGGTCCCCACCTGAACCCTCGTGTTTGTCATGCCCCCACGCTAGAAAGCCCCGCGCTCCGTGTGAAATGCCGTCCGAGCCGTGGTTATGCTTGCGAGGCATGACCATGGAGCTGCGTCACCTGCGGGCCTTCCTCGCCATCGCCGAGGAGGGCACCATCACGCGCGCCGCGACCCGGCTGCACACGGGCCAGCCCGCGCTGTCCCGCACGCTGCGCCAGCTCGAGACGCATCTCGGGGTGCGCCTGGTCGACCGCTCCACACACCACCTCGAACTCACGGCCGCGGGCCGGGCGTTCCGCGACCGGGCCGCAGCCGCGCTGGCCGCCGTGGACACCGCCTTCGACCCCCGTTCGCTGGCCGCCCTGCCGCTGCGCCTCGGGCACCCCTGGGCCGCACTCGGCGACCTGACCCTGCCGCTGCTGCGCCGCTGGGACGAGGAGCACCCGGGCGTGCCGCTGGAGCTGCGCCGCGTCGACGACCGCACGGCGGGGCTCGCGCAGGGCAAGGTCGACGTGGCGCTGCTGCGGGGCGAGCTGAGGTCTCCGGACCTGGTCACGGAGCTGCTGTTGCGGGAAGAGCGCGTGGCGGTGGTGCCCGCGGACAGCGACCTCGCCGACCGCGACGAGCTCGCGCTGGCCGACCTCACGCCCTGGCCGATCGCCCTCAACACGGTGGCGGGCACGACGACCCTCGACCTGTGGCCTGCCGCCGCGCGCCCCCGGACGGTGATCGAGGTCACCAACACGGACGAGTGGCTGACGGCCATCGCGGCGGGTCGCGCCGTGGGCATCTCCACCTCGGCGACGCCCCGCATGCACACACACCCGGCGATCGCCTACCGCCCCCTCACCGACGCCCCGCCGGTCCCCCTGGTCCTCGCCTGGCACCGCGGCGCCCCGGCCCACCCGGCGATCCCGGACCTGCTCCGCCTGGCCCACGAGCTGGTGGCGGAACGCTGACGGTCGGCACCGCCGGGGCGCGGCCCGCACCGGGGCCACCCGGTCCGGTCCCGGGCCACCCGGTCCTGCGGGGCAGTCACCACTCCGCCGAGGCCGGCCACGCCCTTGAGCCGGCCGTCGGTGAGGTTGCGGTGGATGTCGGTGACGGCACAGCACGCCGAGTGCGGCGCGAGGAGCGGTCGGCGGGCGTGTGCCCGTGCGTCCTCGACACCGTCCTCCTCCGAACGGGCCGTGAAATACGACCTCCAGGACCTGACGTCCCGCCTCCAACTGTGCAACCGTTCCCACGTGGTGGCCTACGCGCTGCGTGCGGGCTACATCTGAGTGCGCGCTAGGTCCGCGTGCGCGCACGCATGCCGTCGAGGGCTCCCGTCGGCAGTTCCTTGCTCGAGTTGTGTTCGCGCACGATCCGCCAGCCCTTCGGCGTTCGGTGCCAGACCAGCGAGGTCGTGGTGCGCATATCGGTGCGGGCGTCGGGCATGGTGATCCGCGCGACGAAGGCGAGGGTGGACGCGGCCAGTTCACCGCCGACGACGACGTGCGGTCCGTCGTCGACGGCATGGCGCGCGGAGATCATCTTCCGGAAGGCGGGCTCCCAGATCGCCCCGTACGCGACGGCTGTCGTCGCCACCCGCTGCTCGGGGTCGAAGTCGTCGTAGAGGCGGACGTCCGGAGAGTCGAAGTCGTAGAACTCGTCGAACGTGCGCCGGAAGTCGAACGGCGCGTCCCCCTCGCCGCGCTCCCATCCGAACACCCATCGGCTGTGCAGGTCCGCGATCACTTGTTCGTCGCTCATCACTCGACGCTAGGACAGCGGGCGCCGTTCGGGGTGGGCCCCGCGCACCCACCCAGCACCGCCGAGGAATGGGCTGGGCGCCGCCGTTGCCGTCGCGCGCCGCACGCCACGACTCCCGGCGCTCACTCCGCCGGTGCGGGCGTTCCGCGCCGACCGGCATGGAAGCGCGCCTTCTTCTGGCGATTCCCGCACGTGTTCATGTCGCACCACTTGCGGGTGCGACTCTGACTGGTGTCGAAGAAGGCGGCTCGGCAGGTCGGCGACGCGCACAGGGCCAGCCTTCCGTCGCGTTCGCCCGCGATGACGCTGATCGCGTCGGCGGCGATCACGCCGAGGGCGTCCTCCACGCGGGAAGCCGGGCCGAGTCGCCACTGCCGCGCCCCCTCGGGCGTCAGGACCGCCGCGGCCCGGCCCTCCGCACTGCGGTCGTTGATGACCTGGAGGGCCGGCGCGGGCAGGGACGCCTGGAGCGCGGCCGCCGTCGCCGCCGCGTGAATCGACTCCCTCAACTCCCGGGCGAGGTCGAGCTGCCCGGCAGTGCAGGAGTCCACCACGAGGCCGTACACCGCCAGCCAGTCGACGAGTCGGTGCGGCACGGGAATCCGCTCCACGGAGTCGCCGTGACGCTCCGAGAGCGTCCCCGTGAAGCTCGTGGCCAACACGGTACCGAGGCGGAAGTCAGGGAACTCAGCGGGCATGGAACCACCTTAGCCGGTTGCGGCACGGCGCCGACGGCTGTTAGAACCGTCTTAGCCGGTTCCGCGATGGCCAGGAGGTCCCATGCCCCGCCCGACGAACGACGTGCACCCGTTCCAAGCCCACGTGACGGACGCCGACCTCGACGATCTCCGCGCGAGACTGGCCGCGGCGCGCCTGCCGGAGGCAGAGACGGTCCGGCACGCCGCGCCCGGCCCTGGCCGCTGGGACCAGGGCGTCCCGCTCGCCGACCTCGTCGACGTCGTGGAGTACTGGCGCACCGGGTACGACTGGCGGGCGTTCGAGGCGCGCCTCGACCGGATCGGCCAGTTCCGGACGACCGTCGACGGTCTCGGCGTCCACTTCCTGCACCGCCGGTCCGCGCGCGCGGACGCGACCCCGCTGATCCTGACGCACGGCTGGCCGGGCAGCGTCGCCGAGTTCATCGACGTGGTGGACGAGCTGGCGGATCCCGAGGACCCGGCCGCGCCCGCGTTCCACGTCGTGGCCCCGTCGCTGCCGGGCTTCGGGTACAGCGACAGGCCGGCCGCCACCGGGTGGGGCATCGAGAGGATCGCGGCCGCCTGGGTGGAACTGATGGGGAGGCTCGGCTACGACAGGTTCCTGGCCCAGGGCGGCGACTGGGGAGGCGTGATCACCACGATCCTCGGCGGCAGGTACCCGGAGCACGTCCTCGGCATCCACACCACGACCGCGCAGGCACCGCCCGGGTTGACGACGGACCGGCTGACCGCGGCCGAGCGCACCTGGGCCGAGGGGACCCGCGACTTCTGGCGCCACCACGCGGCGTACGCGAAGCAGCAGGCGACCCGGCCGCAGACCGTCGGCTACGCGCTCGTCGACTCGCCGGTCGGGCTTCTCGCCTGGATCCTCGACAAGTTCGCCGCGTGGTCGGACATCGAGGACAGCCCGTTCGAGCTGATCTCCAGGGACCGCGTCCTCGACGACGTCACGCTGTACTGGCTGACGCGGACCGGCGCGTCGGCGGCCCGCATCTACTACGAGAGCCACAATTCGCTCGATCCCGACCTCAGGGTCGACGTCCCGTCGGCGATCACTGTGTATCCCCGCGACATCGAGCGGTGCCCGCGGCCCTGGGCGGAGGAGCGGTTCCGGCAGCTCGTCCGATGGCGGGAGCCCGATGTCGGGGGGCATTTCCCGTCGCTGGAGGTTCCCGATTTCTTCGTCAGGGACCTGCGAGAGGGCTTCGCGGCCGTGCTGGCCGCCCGTCGGTGAACGCGGCCGGGCCCCGGCGCTCGCCCGGCGGACAACATCCCCCGGGCGGCCCCCCGTTCGACACGGGCCTCCGCTCGGCGGCCTTCGCCGTCCAGCCATTCGGCGACGGCCCAGGGGGCGGGGTCGGCCTGCGGTTGTCTCTCCAGGAGGTCCACCGCGTCCGCGGCTTCCTGGAGGCGGCCGACGCGCACCGCGGCCTCGACGAGTTCGGGGTAGACACCCCAGATTCGAGGAGATTTCCGCGCTCTGCGATTCCATGCCGGACTCGGCTGCGGAGAGGGGGTGTGCCGCACCTGGGCCGGGGACTCCTGGACCAAGCGCTGCCTGGTGAGGGACGGCGGTCCGGACGAAGGTCGAGGCATGACAACTCCTGCCACGCATGCGACCGCGACCACCGGTTCCGGCCCCGGCTCCTGGCCCGGCGGCTCCCTCGCCGGACGGGTCGCCGTCATCACCGGCGCCACCAGCGGCATCGGAGCCGCCACCGCCCGCCGTCTCGCCCTCGGCGGCGCCCACGTCGCCCTCATGGGCCGCCGCGAGCACCGGCTCGACGCCCTCGCCGACGAACTGCGCACCGCCGGCCACGGCAAGGCCCTGCCGATCGCCGTGGACCTCACCGACCCCGAGGCCCTCACCCGTGCGGCGACCGCCGTCCGCGCCGAACTCGGCCCCGTGGACCTCGTCGTGGCCAACGCGGGCACGATGCTCGGCGCCCCCTTCGAGACCGCCGACACCGGCGAGTGGGACCGCATGCTCGACGTCAACGTGCGCGGGCTCATCCACACGGGGCGTGCCTTCATCGGTGATCTGACAGCCGCCGCGGAGAACGGCCCCGCCGACCTCGTGCACATCGGCTCGGTCGCCAGTCACATGCTCTACCCCAACTGGTCCGTGTACGGCGCGACCAAGGCGGCGGTCGCCCAGCTCACCCGCAACCTCAGGGCCGAACTCGGGCCGCGCGACGTACGCGTGCACAACATCGAGCCCGCCGTCACCGCCACCGAACTGGGCAGCGACATGAGCGACGACGACATGCGCGCCGCCCTCACGCAGATGCGCGACAGCCTGCGCCCCCTGTCGGCACAGGACATCGCCGAGGCGGTGGCCTTCACCGTCACGGCACCGGCCAACGTGAACATCGCCGACATGGCCGTCGTCTCCGTCCGCTACGGCTGACCCGGCGTCGTGTCTCGGTGGTGCCCCGGTGGAGCGGGGGCACCACCGGGGCGCGGGCTCAGAATCCGCCCGCCCTCTGGACAACGCCGGCACGCGGTGCTGAGATGCCGGAAACCCCCGTTTCCAACGTTGCAAGAGAGTCGGACGCGACCGCCGCCGCGAAGCCGTCCCCCACTCTCCCCCGTCCGCACAGCGCACCGCACGCCCCCACCAGCGAGCACGGACAACACCGGGACGGTAGCCATGACGCAGCTCGGGCGACGGCACTTCCTCCTGCGCTCCGGCGCGATCACCCTGGGCGCGGCCGGCGGGATGAGCGCCGCGCCCGGCGCCCTCGCGCAAGCGGCCCCCTCGCCACGCGCGGGCCTCTACGGCCCGAACGTCGCGCCCCTGGCGCCTACGGCCTTCCAGCGACTCCCCCTGGGCAGCGTCACCGCGCGCGGTTGGTTGCGCGGTCAGCTGGACCTGCTGCTCGGCGGCCTGTTCGGGAGGTACGCGGAGGTCTCGCACTTCCTCGTCTTCGACGAGTCCGGCTGGGTGCACCCGGACAAGGACGGGTGGGAGGAAGTGCCCTACTGGCTGCGGGGATACGTGGACCTCGCCGCCCTGACCGGGGACCGCGCCGCCCTCGCGGCGAGCCGCAGATGGATCGACGCGATCGTCGCGACCCAGGAGCCGGACGGATTCTTCGGGCCCCGAAGGCTGCGCACCCAGCACAAGGGCGGCCCGGACTTCTGGCCGTACCTGCCGCTCCTGCAAGCGCTGCGCTCGCACGAGGAGTTCACCGGGGACGAGCGGATCGTGCCGTTCATGTCGCGCTTCTTGCGGTTCATGAACGCCCAGGGGCCCGACGCGTACAACTCCGGCTGGGTGTCGAAACGTTGGGGCGACGGCCTCGACGTCGCCTTCTGGCTCTACCACCGCACGAGGGAACCCTTCCTCCTGGACCTCGCCGACAAGATGCACACCCATGGCGTCGACTGGTCGGCGGGCGTCGCCGACTGGCACAACGTCAATGTGGCGCAGGGCTTCCGCGAGCCCGCCCAGTACGCGCTGCGCTCCGGCAAGGACGCGCACACCCGGGCCGCGTACCGCAACTATGCCACCGCGATCGGGACGTACGGCCAGTTCCCCGGTGGCGGCTTCGCGGGCGACGAGAACGCCAGGCCCGGCTTCGGCGACCCGCGGCAGGGCTTCGAGACCTGCGGGATCGTCGAGTTCATGGCCAGCCATGAACTGCTCACGCGGATCACCGGCGACCCGGTGTGGGCCGATCTCTGCGAGGAGCTGGCCTTCAACCTGCTGCCCGCCGCGACGGACCCCTCCGGGTCGGGCGTCCACTACGTCACCAGTGCCAACAGCGTCGACCTCGACAACCGTCGCAAGACCCAGGGCCAGTTCCAGAACGGGTTCGCGATGCAGGCGTTCCAGCCCGGCGTCGACCAGTACCGCTGCTGTCCGCACAACTACGGCATGGGCTGGCCCTACTTCACCGAGGAGCTGTGGCTCGCCACCCCGGACCGGGGCCTCGCGGCGGCCATGTACGCGCCGTGCCGGGTGACCGCGAGAGTCGGCGACGGCACCTCCGTCACCGTCACCGAGGACACCGACTACCCCTTCAAGGAGACCGTCACCCTCACCCTGACCCTGGACAGGCCCACGCGCTTCCCGCTGCGCCTGCGCGTACCCGGCTGGTGCGCACGGCCCCACCTCGCCGTCAACGGCAAGCGGCTGCGGGCCCCGGCCGGACCCGCCTTCGCCGAGGTCGAGCGCACCTGGCGCAGCGGCGACCGCGTCACCCTGCGGCTGCCGCAGCGCACCACCGTGCGCACCTGGAAGAGCGGAGCGGTCAGCGTCGACCACGGGCCCCTCACCTACTCGCTGCGCGTCGGCGAGACCTACGAGCGGTACGCGGGTACGGACGACTTCCCGCACCTGGCGGTGCACGCCACCACCCCCTGGAACTACGCGCTCGCGCCCGACCCGGAGCAGGACCTCTCCTTCACCGCCGAGGCGGGGCCGCTGACCGGCGACCCCTTCACGCACGAGGGCACCCCGGTACGGATTCGGGGCCGCGCCCGGCGCCTGAAGGAATGGGTCGCCGACGACGAACACGTGGTGGCCCCGCTCCAGTCCGGCACGGCCCGCGCCGACACCCCGCGGGAGCAGGTGACGCTCGTCCCGATGGGCGCGGCACGCCTGCGCGTCACCGCGTTCCCCACCGCGGCGCCCGACGGCCGCCCCTGGACGCCCGAGCCCGCCTACCACCGGATCGGGAACCGGCACAGCGGCAAGGTCCTGGCCGTCGACGGCATGTCACTGGAGGACGGCGGGCGCGTGGTGCAGTTCGACAACTCCGGCACGGGCGACCACGCGTGGCAGCTCATCGACCGCGGCGCGGGCGGTCTCACCCTGCGCAACGGGCACAGCGGGAAGGTTCTCGGCGTCGAGGGCGCGTCGACCGCCAACAGCGCCCGGTGCGTGCAGGACACCGACGACGGCGCCGCGCATCTGCGCTGGGAGCGGGTCGACCAGGGTGACGGCTGGTTCCTGCTCCGCAACCGCCACAGCGGGAAGGTCCTCGGGGTGGACGGCATGTCGACGTCGAACAGCGCTCAGGTCGTGCAGTACGAGGACAACGGCACGGCGGACCATCTGTGGCGGCTGATCTGACACCGCCCCATGGAGCGTTCCGCGGACCGCCGAGCCGTTGACGCGTCGGCTCACCCCTCCACGTACTGACCGGCGAACTCCCCGCTCGGCGGTATGGGGGTGATGACGTCGACCAGCACCCCCGAGGGGTCGGCCACGATGAAGTGCCGCTGCCCGAAGTCCTCGCTGCGCAACTCCAGGGCGGGGGTGAGTCCTTCGCGGACGACGAGCCGTTCCCACTCCGCGTCGACGTCCTCGACCTCCAGGTTGAGCAGCAGGCCCTGGGCGGGGCGGCGGTAGGCCTCCGGGATGGTCGGGTGGGTGTGGTCGAGGAGGGCCAGCTCGTACGGGGAGTCGCCCGGGCGGCGCAGGCTCACGTACCAGTCGGCCTCGAAGGTGGTCTCGAAGCCGAGCAGCCGGGTGTAGAAGTCCCGGGACTCCGTCAGCCGGGCGGTGCAGATCACGGGATAGAAACCGGTCAGTTTCATGCTCGCCCCTCATTAACATACCGGTGGTATGTGAAAAGTTAGTCGCGTACCATTGGTATGTCAACCGTCGATCGAGTGGAGCGCGATGAACCAGCCGGGCGTCCGGGCGCAGCAGCGGGAGCAGACGAGGCGGGCGTTGCTGCGGGAGAGCAGACAGCTGTTCGCCGCCCAGGGCTACGGCGCGGTGGGTCTGGCGCAGATCGTCGAGGCCGCGGGGGTGACCAAGGGCGCGCTCTACCACCACTTCGACAGCAAGGCCGATCTCTTCGGCGCCGTCCTCGAGGAGGTGCAGCGGGAGGTGGGCCGACGTGTGGCCGCGGCGGCCGAGGCGCACGCCGACCGCTGGGATCAACTGACGGCGGGCTGCCGTGCGTTCCTCGCCGTGACCGCCGAGCCCGACATCCAGCGGATCATGCTCGTGGACGGTCCCGCCGTCCTGGGCTGGAGCGCCTGGCGCGCCCTGGACGAGGCATCGTCGGCCCAGCACCTGGGCGACGCCCTCGCCGCCCTCGTCGCCGAGGGAACGCTCCCCCCGCAGCCCGTGGAACCCCTCACCCACCTCCTGTCCGGCGCCATGAACGAGGCCGCCCTGTGGCTGGCCTCCCCCTCCGGCCCGGCGGACCCGGCCGAGACGTGGGCGGCGCTGGAACGGCTGCTGCGGGCTTTGCGGCACACCGGCTAGGGAACGCTTGGGGATGCCGCGGGACGGGGAGGTGGCGGTGGTCGGGACACGGCGGCTGCGGGTGGCCGGTGCGCTGACGGGGGTGGCCGTCTCGGCGGTGACGTGCGGACTCGCCGTGGTCGCCGCGGTGATCGTGCCCTCGTGGTGGCACCACCCGGTCGTGGTCGCCGTCGCGGTGCTCGTGGTCCTCGGCGCGGCGTTCGCGCTGATCGGGCTGTGCTTCATCCACCTCGATCCGTGGCACTTCGGCGTGGCCGCGATCGTGGAGGGCCTGCTGGCCGTGGGGTTGCTCGCGTTCCTCGACCAGGCCGTGCTCGACGTCTGGGGCGAGCGGCAGGAGACCGTGGTCACCGAGGCCGTTCAGCACGAGCGGAACTCGCCGACGGGGCAGGTCACCGGAACCTGGTGGGAGTGCTCGCTGGCACGCCTCGACGGCACGAGGCTCGAACGGCCCCTCAGCGAGTCGGACTTCCTGCCCCTGGGTGAGGCATGCCCCGCCCACGCCAAGGCGGGTGACCGGATCGTGGTGTACGCGGTCCCTGGTGGGTTCGCCGCGCCGCAGACCAACGCTCCCGTCGGGGGTGTTTGGCTGGTCGTCGCGCTCACCGCTGCCGCGACGGTGGCGGCGGGGACGCTCACGGCCGCCGGAGTGGCGCGCGCGGGCATGCCTACCCGTCGCGGCTCGCCCCGGCGGTGATCGCCTCGCCCGCGTGAATGATCGAGCCGAGCATGGTGTGCGCGGCTTGGAGCTGCTCGATGGAGCTGCCCAGACGCTCGCGTTCGCGCTTGAGGTCCTGGGCCATCTCCTCGCAGGTGGGCGCGAGGATGGCGCCTTCGTCGGCCATGCAGGGCAGTACCTCGCGGATCAGGTCGGTGTTCAGCCCGGCCTCGAGCAGGATCCGGATCCGGCGCACGGTGGCCACATCGGATTCCTCGAACTCGCGGTAGCCGCTGGCCCGTCGCTGCGGACGCAGCAGCCCCTGCTCCTCGTAGTACCGAAGTCCCCTGGTGCTGACGCCCGTACGCCTCGACAGTTCACCGATGAACATGTGACCCCCGGCACAGAAGATTGACTCTGACGTCAACGTCAATGTTTAGCGTAACCGCCATGACAACGCACACCAGCACCCAGCACTCTTCCGCCATCGCCCCGAAGTCCCTGGAGGGCAAGAAGGCCGTCGTCACCGGCGGCACCATCGGCATGGGCCGCGCCATCGTCCAGGCCCTGACCGACCGCGGCGCCGAAGTGCTCTACACCGGACGCAGCGACCGGCGACTCGCCGAGGCCCAGGCGGCGCTCGACACCCCGCTGGCCCACCCGGTGCGCTCCGACGCCACGGACGCCGGCGCCATCGCCGCCCTCGGGGAGCAGGTCGCGGACCGCTTCGGCAAGATCGACTACCTGTTCGTGAATCAGGGCATCGCCGAGTTCCAGACGCTCGAAGAGGTCACCGAGGAGTCGTGGGACCGCATCTTCGACGTGAACACCAAGGGCGCCTTCTTCACCGTGCAGCGGCTTGCGCCGTTGATGTCCGAGGGCGGTGCGATCGTGTTCACCACCGTCTCCAACGACCAGATCTTCCCCGGACTCAGCGCCTACTCCGGGGCGAAGGAGGCCGTCGCCGCCTTCTCCAAGGTGCTCGCCGCCGAACTGCTCCCCCGCAGGATCCGCGTCAACGCCCTCGCCCCCGGCTTCATCCTCACCCCCACCATGGGCGTCGCCGAGCTGACCGAGGAGCAGCGCGCCGAGTTCGTCGAGCAGGGCAACGCCTCCACGCCGATGGGCCGGGGAGGCACCGTGGAGGAAGTCGCCGCCGCCGCGCTGTACCTGGCCGTCGATGCCACCTTCACCACCGGCGTGGAACTGCCCGTGGACGGCGGTTTCGGCCAGGGCATCGGCGCCTGACCGGTCGGCGCACGGCACGGGTCAGGTCGCGGTCCGGGGCGCGGCGGCCTGGCCCTGGTGCCAGACGAAGACCTCCGTGCCCGGCTGCCGCACCGAGAACCGGCCCGACGGGGAAGCGTCCTGGAGCACACGGCGCAGGTCCGCCTCGAAGGCGGGGAGGTGCGGTCCGAACAGGTGCGGGGCCGAGAAAGACATCGAGAACACCTCGGCCACCAGGTCGTCGCAGTCGCGGGTCAGGGGCTCGCCACCCGGGACGACGTGGCGGTCCGGGCCCGTGAATCCGGCGCGGGTGAACACCGTCGCCTCGTCGCCGGGCGTGCCCTGCGGGAGGGTGCCCCGGCCCGCTCGTCTGACCGGGCCGAGGTACTTCCTGACCAGCTCGTCGATCGCGGCGCGCGGCGGCGCCGGGTGGGGCAGGTCCGCCGCGGCGGGAGGTGTCGTCCTCAGGTCCGAGATGTGCAGGAGTACGCCGCCGGGGCGGAGCATGTCCCGTACGGTCGCCGCGACCAGGTCCCGGTCCATCCAGTGGAACGACTGGGCGAAACTGACCGCCGTGAACGTGCCGAGCCCCGCGGGCAGTTCCTCCGCCCGGGCCCGCACCCAACGCGCCTTCCCGGCCACGCCCGCCCGCACCGCCTGCCGCCCGGCCTCGGCGATCATCCCGCCGTCCGGGTCCACGCCCACGACCTCACGGAACAGCCCCACCAGGGTCAGCGCGACCGTGCCCGGGCCGCATCCCACGTCTAGCAGGCGCCCCTGCCCGTCGAGCCGCAGGACATCGCTGAGCGCCTGCGCGAGCCCGGGCGCGTACGGCAGCCGCCCCCGCGCATAGTAGGCAGCCGTCCCCGAGAACAAGGTCTCGTCCCATTCCCAGCCGTCGACCACGCCCGTCCCATCCCTGTCTCCCTGGCGCCCGGCGGACCCTCATACCCACTCGGGCCGCCCGATGATTCCACGGCTCGGGGGATGCGGCACGGTATTTCCCCGCGCGTCGAGCGGGGTGCGGGCTCCGCCGCCTCAGGTGGCTCAGGTGGCCCAGTCACTCCTGAGATGTTGGGCACGGCAGGGCGCGGGGGGACTCAGGGAGCGTCCGGTCGAGCGTCGTGTCCGGTCAGGGCCGGCGGGTGGCCGTGATCAGGAGGTGTGCGGCCTGGGACGCCTGGGCTGCCGGGGTCGGGGTGCCGGTGATCGCTGCTGTCGCCATCGCGCCCTCCGCGAGGAGGAAGACCTGCTCGCCCAGGCTTTCGGGGAGGTCCGCGCGGGCCGCCAGGTCCGTCACGTACTCCTTGAACGCCGTTTTGTGCAGGCGGACTTGGCGGGCGACCGGGTCCGAGGTGGCGCCCAGCTCCCCGTACGCGTTGATCCAGGCGCAGCCGTTGAAGTCGGGGGCGGCGAACCACTCCCCCAGCCAGTCGAAGATCGCCAGGATGCGCCGCTCGGGGTCCTCGTGCCGCTCGACGTGCTCGGCGAGGTCGCGGCGCCAGCGCTCGTCGCGGCGCTCCAGATAGGCCTCGACAAGGCGTTCCTTCGCGGGGAAGAGCTGGTAGAGGCGCTTCAGGGACAGGCCGGACTCGGTGCGGATCCGGTCCATGCCGACGGACTGGATGCCCCGCTGGTAGAAGAGCCGCTCGGCCGCGTCAAGGGCACGTTCGGCAGCGGCGGCTGCGGCGTCTGCGTCTGCGGTGTCCATCGGGCCACGACCTCCCTCGGTTTGTCTCGGAGGCAACTCGACTACCCACGAGAACGATCGTTCTCTACGATAGCCGACCAGGCGGAGAACGAACGTTCTCCACCTCCTGGTCAGCATGGCCGCCAGGGTCAGCTTGAGCACATGAAGGAGTCGACATGACGTCACGCCCTCCGTTCCCCCCGTTCGACGAGGAGACGGCACAGTTGAAGGTCCAGGCCGCCGAGGACGCCTGGAACACCCGCGACCCCGAGCGCGTCGCACTCGCGTACACCGTGGACTCGGTCTGGCGGAACAGGGACCGCTTCCTCGTCGGCCGGGACGAGATCACCGCGTTCCTGCGCGACAAGTGGTCCCGCGAAGGCGAGTACGCGCTGCGCAAGGAGCTGTGGGACTTCCACGGGCCGCGGATCGCCGTGCGTTTCCAGTACGAGTGCCAGACCCTCGACGGCCAGTGGTGGCGCAGCTACGGCAACGAGCTGTGGGAGTTCACGGCGGAAGGGCTCATGGCACGCCGCGAGGCCAGCATCAACGACGTGCCGATCAGCGAGGCGGAGCGGCGCATCTTCGGCCCACGGACGGAGAGCGAGCGACGCCTGCCGCTCCCCGTCCGCTAGTTCACGGGCCACGCGGCCGAGGCGGGGCCGGTGCGCCCGGCCTGCCGGGTGGAGCCAAGGGGTCCGCGGCACCCCGCGGACCCCACGTACCCGGTGGGTCCACCGAAGGGGCGGACCCGCGGGAGGCTCCGGTGGCCGTCACAGCCTGCGACACGGCTCGACCGGGCCGCCGAATCCGTCCGCCCGGCCGCATCTGCCCGACCAGCCGGGCCTGCCCAGCCAGGCCTGCCTGACCCGCCGGACCTGCCGCGTCGTCAGTCCGCGGCGACCTCGGCCTCGATGGCGTGGAACGGCGGGGCCTGCGGCAGCGGTGTGACGGACGTGACCGCGAGTCCGGCGCGGCGGCACACCTCCTCGAACTCCGCGCGGGTGCGCTCCCTGCCGCCGACGTTCACCAGCATGTTCAGGTCGCTCAGGTAGATGCGCCCGGCGGTCTCCGGGTCGACGATCTCGGAGAGGACGGGCTCCACGATCAGGACGCGGCCGCCGGGCGGAAGGGCCGCGCGGCAGTGGCTCAGGATCGTCACCACCTGGTCGTCCGACCAGTCGTGGACGATGCTCTTCATCATGTGCAGGTCGGCGCCCTCGGGCACCGAGCGGAAGAAGTCCCCTGCCACCAGCGAACATCGGTCGGTGAGACCGTCCTTGCTCAGGGTCGCCGGGGCCTGCGCCAGGCCCTCCTCGGTGTCGTAGATGACGCCGGTGACGGCCGGGTGCTCCCGCAGCACGGCGCTGAGCAGCGTGCCGTCACCGCCGCCGATGTCCATGACCGTCTTGAACCGTCCGAAGTCGACGGCGCCCGGCAGTGCCGCGGCTGTCTGCCGGGTGCCCTGGCTCATCGCCGTGTTGAACTCGGCCGACAGGTCGGGGTGTTGCTTCAGATGACCGAAGAAGTCCGTCCCGAAGACCTTGTCGAAGGCGACCTCGCCGGTGCGGACGCTGTCGTCCAGCTGCTCCCAGCCCCGCAGCATCATCGGGTCGGTGAACATCCGGGCGATGGACGCGAGGGAGCCGGGGCGCGCGGGGTCGAGCAGGGCTCCTGCGGGCGTGACGGCGAAGGTGCCCGCGGCGCGTTCCTTCAGCAGGCCCATGCTGGCCAGGGCGCGCAGCAGCCTCGCCATGGACTGCGGGGCCGCGGCCACCTCGGCGGCCACGTCGTCCGCCGTCATCTCCTTGCCGCCGATCAGCTCGACCACGCGGAGCCGCAGGGCCGCGCGCATCGTCTGCGCCGCCACGCCGCCGAAGGCGTACTCGATGACCAAGCGCGCGTCGTCGGGCAGGGCCTGCCGGGCCTCGTCGTTCGTCACTGTGTCTTTCCTTTCGCCAGGTGGGTCGCTGCTGAGCCGGATGAGTCGGGTGCTTGGCCAGGGTGGGTCGGTTGCTTGGCCGGCTGGGTCGGCTGCTTCGCCAGGTGGGTCGGCTGTGTCCCGGGATGTGTGCCGGTGTCGACCCGGTGAGCGGCTCGCGCAGGAGCGTCACCGTCACCGTCGACATCGACATCGACATCGACGTCGACGTCGACGTCGGCGGAGGTGGCCAGCCGTACCAGCGCACCCGGGGTGCACCCGGTGAACTCGCGCACCTCGCGGTGGAGGTGGGACTGGTCGACGTATCCGCACGCCAGCGCGGCCTCGGCGACGTCCGCGCCCGCGCGCAGGCGGCGGGCCGCGCCGTGGAAGCGGACGAGCATCGCCGCGCGTTTGGGGGTGAGGCCGACCTGGGCGGTGAATCTGGCCCACAGCCGCTTGCGGCTCCACCCGCACGCGACCGCCAGGTCGCCGATCCGCACCCGGCCCTGCCGGGCGACGATGGCCGCCCAGCTCGCGGCCACCTCAGCGTCCGCCGTCGGCGCCCGCGCCGCCCGTTCGACGAGGAACCGGTCGACGAGGGCGAACCGCTCCGGCCAGTCCCCGGCGCCGGCGATCCGTTCGCCGAGCCGCCGCCCCGGCGCTCCCCACGGCGCCTCCAGGCCGGTCACGGCCCCCTGGAGGTCGGCGGGCGCGGTGTCCATGAGCGCGTAGGCGGCCAGGGGCGAGAGGCGCAGCTCGACGCAGGAGAACCGCCCGGAGCGGATGCGGGTCGGCCCGGGCACGGGACCGGCGACGAGGCCGGGCAGGGCCGCCCGGCCCGAGCCGCCCTCGATGTGCAGCAGGGCGTCGCCGAAGCCGAGGACGACGGTCACGAACGGCTGCGGGAGCACGCGCATGTCGAGGCGTCCGCCCGGGTGGGAGTGGTACCCGGCCACGTGCACCCCGCGCACCGCGGTTCCGCCGACGGGCAGGACGGTGTCCCAGCCGCCTTCGAGGTCACCGCCGCCTTCGGAGTCGTCGCCGTACATGCCCCCACCCTGGCCGGTTCGCGCCGGCTCGTCTTGGACGAATGTTCCCCGTCCTACGCCGGGACGCGCGGGCTCACCAGCATCCGGATGTCGTCGGCCGCCCAGAGCACGAACCGCTCGACCGGCGTCACCTCGTGGCCCGGCACGGGCCGGAACCGGAAGCGTTTGAGCAGGACGGCGAGGATCAGTTGGGCCTCGACCACGGCCAGGTTCGCGCCCTCGCAGCTGCGCGGGCCGATGCCGAAGGGAATGTGGGCGAGCCGCGGCCGCTTCGCGATCTCCTCGGGCGTGAACCGCCCGGGGTCGAACCGCTCCGGCTCGGGCCAGTGCCCGGGGTTCATGTGGACGGCCCAGAAGGGGTAGAAGACCGTCGCCCCGGCGGGGATCTCGTAGTCGCCGACGACGAGGGCGTCGGTGGTCTCGCGCGCGCCGTAGGGCCCTGGCGGATAGAGCCGCATCGACTCCTTGAGGACCATGTCCAGGTACGTGAGCCGGCGCAGGTCGGCGTAGTCGGGCGCGGCGCGGTCGCCGAGCACGTGGTCCAGTTCGTCGGTGACGCGCGCGGTCACGTCGGGGTGGCGTGCGAGCAGGTGCAGGGTCCAGGAGACGGCCACGCCCGTGGTGTGGTGGGCGGCGAGGAGGGTCACCATGACGGTGTCACGGATCCGCGCGGGCGGTTCGCCGGCCTCGAGGAGCGCCCCGATCAGATCGCTGCGGTCGGCGCGGCTGTCGGAGCGGTGCGCCGCGACCACCTGGTCGACCGTCGTGCGCAGCTGCGCCAGGGCCGCCTCGGCCCGCTCGGCGCGCTCCTCCTGGGTGCCGGGGACCGGGACTTCGTAGAGCCGTCCCAGGTACTCGGTGAGGACGTCCTCGAACGCGGTGATGACGCTGTCGGGGTCGGCGGCGCCGCTGCCCCCGAGGGCGTACGCGCAGATCATCCGCAGGGTCAGGGCGGTGAGGTCCTTCTGGAGTTCGACGGGCTCGCCGTCGGCCCGCGCGGCCCAGTCGTCGGCGAGGTCGGCCGTCAGCTCGGTGAAGGTCGCGAAGTGCCGTTCGTGGGAGGGGCGTCCGGCGAACACCGAGAGCAGGATCCGTCGCCACGGTGTGTGCTGGGCGGCCGGGAGTACCTGGAGGTTGTCGGCCTCGCAGAGCGGGGCGAGGAACTCGAACAGCCGGTCAGGGCGTTCGTTGAGGTGCGCGGTGGCTTCGAGGAGCACGGGGTCGGCGACGGACACGGCCGTCTCCGCGCCGGGCAGCTGGAACCGCACCACGGGGCCGTACTCGGCGTGCAGCCGCAGTTGGTACGCGTGCAGCCCGCCCGCCTCCGTGACGGCGCCCACGCCACCGTCCGGCCGGGGCTCGGGTCCCGGTATTTTCGTCATGCTCATGGCCGGATTTCCTCCTCCTGCAGCCGCCCCACCAGAAAACCTCCACCCCGTGGGCCAGTTCCACTCCATTCGAGCCAATCGAGCCACGGATTACGGCCCCTCCGCCCGCGCGGAGCGGTCGGCGGACTCGGCGTCGCGGGCCGCCCGAAAGCGGGTGATGAGCGCGGTCAGCTGCGGGTTGAAGCCCTCGGCTGCCTCCAGGGCGGCCTCCGGCAGGGGATCGTCGGGGGCGTAGCCGAGGGCGGGCTTTCCGTCGAGGTGTCCGCAGAGGGCGTCGAGATGGTCCAGGAGAGCCGCGTCCCTGGCCTGCTCCGGGGTGAGGGAACGCAGCCACGCGAAGTGTCCGGCCGGGGCGGCGGGGCGGGGCGGCAGGTCCCGGCGCAGGGCTTCGGCGCGTGCGGACAGGGTGTTCCACACCGGCAGTCGCAGGGCCGCGACCAGGTCGCCGGGTGCGGCGCGCGTGGTGGTGGTCATGCGTCCACGTTCGCAGGGGGTACTGACATCGGCGGGGAGGCGGGGCGGGGACTTTGAGGTTGCGGCGGGGGTTGAGGGCCCTGCGGGGCATTCCCCAGTCCCGCCCCTTCCCGAAACCGGGGCTCCGCCCCGGACCCCGTATCGGCGCTTCGCGCCTCGTCCTCAATCGCCGGACGGGCTAAAACGGTGCCGCAGCGGCGACATATCCAGCCCCTCATGGGGTCCCCCCTGCTCCTTAAGAGCTTGGGGGAGATTGAGGAGCGGGGTCTGGGGCGGAGCCCCAGTTCGGGAAGGGGCGGGACTGGGGCGCCCCCGGCGAGCAGCTCGCGGTGAGCACAGCCCGGTGGACGGCCCGGGCGAGCCGTGCGCCCCACAGCGACCTCGGCCCGGCGAAGGCGTGCGTCTCGTCCCCGGCACGCGGCACGCGCGCGGCCACGCACACCGCGTCCGTGGGTGTGCCCGAGCAGTCGTGGGAGGCGTCAAGGAGTGCCTGCACCTTGGCCTCCGTGGCGGTGGCGACGGCGTTCACGAGCGCCGCGTCGGTCAGGGCCACCGGCAGCGCCACGACGATGTTGATCGTGCCGGGCCGCGCCAGGACCAGGGACCCCTCGTCCGGGGCGGCCGCCCAGCCGCGCACCCTGATGCCCGCGGTCACGACGGCCTCGACACCGCCGTCGTCGGCGTGGGCGAAGGCGGACACGTCGGCGGCGGTCATCAGGCCGACGCCGGGCCCTTCGGCTCCCGCCGCGCGCGCGAGTTCCGCGAGGTGCCGCTCCGGGTCGGTGCGCCGATAGCCGTGCGAGACCTGCGCGTTGAGCACCCAGGAGCGCTCCCCGATGCCGCCGCCGAGGACGGCGCTGCTGACCATCCGCCAGCCCGGCCCGGCACGCCACAACAACGCCCGCAGCCGCTCCCCGTCTTCATCCCTCGTACGCGTCTCCGGAGCCAACAGGCCCCTCTCCGGAGAGGGCAGGCCGGATTGCGTCGCGGGACGTCGCGTCGCGGGACTCGGTATGGCGGAGGGCACGGGCGAGGACCTTTGCGGAGAGACTGAGCGGCAGGTGATCGTACGCCGTCAGCGCCCGCTGCCGCGCCCCGCCCGAAGTACCGCCCGATGTACCGCCCTCCCAGGAGTAGCGCCATGAACGCCTCGATCGTGCTGTTCACGTCCGACCTCCGGCTGCACGACCATCCCCCGCTGCGCGCCGCGCTCAACGAGGCGGACGAGGTGGTGCCGCTGTTCGTGCGGGACGACCGCGTCGACGCCGCGGGGTTCGCCGCGCCCAACCGCCTCGCCTTCCTGGCCGACAGCCTGACGGCACTGGACGAGGCCCTGCGCGAGCGCGGCGGGCACCTGGTCGTGCGGTCCGGGGACGTGGTGGAGCAGGTCGGAGCCGTGGTCGCGGAGACGGGCGCCGGGTCGGTGCACATGGCGGCGGGGGCCACAGGCTTCGCGCAGGCCAGGGAGCGGCGGCTGCGGGCCGCCCTCGCGGAGCGCGGCTGTGCCCTCACCGTCCACGACTGTGTGGTGACGGCCGTCGCGCCGGGCGCGGTGACTCCGGCGGGAGGCGACCACTTCGCCGTGTTCACGCCCTATTTCAGGCGCTGGTCGCAGCAGGGTGTGCGGGATGTCGTCGCCGCCCCGCGCACCGTCCGCGTCCCGTCCGGCCTCGCCTCCGAGCGGGTGCCGGCGCGCGCCGACGTACGGGAGGTGTCGCCGGGTGTGCCGCCCGGCGGTGAGGCCGTGGCGCGGGCCGGGCTCACGGCGTGGCTGCGTTCGGCGGTCGCGAGCTACGCGGACGGCCACGACGATCTGGCGGGCGACCTGACCTCACGGCTCTCCCCGCATCTGCACTTCGGCACGCTCTCGGCCGTGGAACTCGTCCACCGCGTGGGGAAGAAGGACGGGCCGGGTCCGGACGCGTTCGTACGCCAGTTGTGCTGGCGGGACTTCCACCACCAGGTGCTCCCGCCACTTCCTGCGCCACCTGGTCGACGGCGACATCGCCGCGAACCAGCTCAACTGGCAGTAGACGGCGGGCACCGGCAACGACACCCGCCCGAACCGCGTCCTCAACCCTGTGCTCCAGGGCAAGCGCCACGACCCGGACGGGACGTACGTACGCCGCTGGGTTCCCGAGCTTGCGGAGCTCGACGGCGCCGCGGTGCACGAGCCGTGGAAGCTCACCGGCCTGGACCGGGCCCGGTTCGACTACCCCGAGCCGGTCGTCGACCTCGCGGAGGGTCTTGCACGCTTCCGGCAGGAACGAGGCCTCGACTGAATCGAGCGCTCTACTTACTCCGGGGTGGTGTCCGGGTCCGGCCCGGGGACCGTGAATGATCGAGGTCATGCTCCTCGAGTCCCTGTCCGTCGCCGCCCTGATCGTCGTCCTGGTGTGCGCAGTGGTCCGTCCCTTCGGGCGGCCGGAGGCGGTGTTCGCCGTGCCCGCCGCCGCACTCGTCGTCGTCACGGGGGCGATCCCGCTGGACGACGTGCGCGACGAGGCGGCCCGGCTCGGGCCGGTGATCGGCTTCCTCGCCGCGGTCCTCGTGCTCGCCAAGCTGTGCGACGACGAGGGGCTGTTCCGGGCGTGCGGCACCTGGACGGCCCGCTGGGCCCGGCATCGGCCGCGGCGGCTGCTCGGCTCGGTGTTCGCCCTCGCGTCGGTCGTGACCGCCGCGCTCAGCCTGGACGCGACGGTGGTCCTGCTGACCCCGGTGGTGTTCGCCACGGCCACCCGCATGGGCACCTCCGCGAGGCCGCACGCCTACGCCTGCGCGCACCTGTCGAACACGGCGTCCCTGCTGCTCCCGGTGTCGAACCTGACGAACCTGCTCGCGTTCACCGCGACGGGCCTGTCGTTCACCCGCTTCGCGCTCCTGATGCTGCTTCCCTGGGTGGCCGCGATCGCCGTCGAGTACGTCGTGTTCCGCCGCTACTTCGCGGCCGACCTGGACGCGCCCACCGCCGACGACGGGGCCGACGAGCGCCCGGAGGTGCCGCTGTTCGCGCTGGTGACCGTCGCCGCGACGCTCGCCGGGTTCGCCGTGGCCTCCGCGGCCGACGTCGATCCGGCCTGGGCGGCGGCGGCCGGCGCCGCCGTGATGGCGGTGCGCGCGCTGGCCCGGCGGCACACCACGCCGACGGCGATCGTCCGCTCCGCGGGCCTGCCGTTCCTGGCGTTCGTCCTGGCCCTCGGGGTCGTCGTCCGTGCCGTCGTCGACAACGGCCTCGGCGACGCGCTCGGCCACGCCCTGCCCGACGGCACGTCCCTGCCCGCGCTCCTCGGCACCGCCGCGCTCGCCGCCGTCCTCGCGAACCTCATCAACAACCTGCCCGCCGTGCTCGCGCTCACCCCGATCGCCGCCGCCTCCGGCCCCGGCGCGGTCCTCGCCGTCCTCATCGGGGTCAACATCGGCCCCAACCTCACCTACGCGGGCTCCCTCGCCACGCTGCTCTGGCGCCGCATCACCCATCACCACGAGCACGACGTCCGGCTCAGGGAGTTCACCGTTCTCGGGCTTCTGACCGTCCCCGCCGCCCTCCTTGTGTCCACCCTCGCGCTGTGGGTGTCGCTTCGGGTGCTCGGCACCTGAGAGGCGCCCGTGCGCCCGGCACGCGCACCGGCCCCGCGAGGACCCGGCGCGTCCTCAGCGCGGGCAGGAGCGGCCGTCGCCCCGGGCCTCACTCGCCGCGGTGATGGCCGCGTCGAGGCGGTCCCTGGTCTCCAGCATGCCGGTGATCTGCTCGTCGATGCGGGCACGTTCGGCGCGCAGCAGTTCCAGGATCTGCGGGGCCACCTCTTCGGTCTCGATGCAGGGCAGCACCTTCACGACGGTTTTGCTCGCGAGCCCGGCCGCGTACAGCTGCTGGATCAGCTGGACGCGCTCGACAGCCGTGTCCGGATAGTGGCGTTGGCCGCTGGGGCTGCGGTTCGCGACCAGCAGGTCCTGCTCCTCGTAGTACCGCAGCGCCCGCACGCTCACGCCGGTCGCAGCCGCGAGTTCACCGATCCGCACAGAACCCCTCCTCCGCTCGCGCGCGCCCACCGGCCGCGCGCCGCCGTCCATTCTTCGTCCCGGCCCGTCGCCGTCAACACTTGCCTCTGACGTCAACGTCAGGTTTTAGCGTAGCCGACGCACCACCCCGCACTCGCCGGTACCACGCGAAGGGCACGACTGTGACCAGCCTGTTCGACAGCTTCACGATCGGGAGCCTGACGCTCCCCAACCGCCTTGTCATGGCCCCCATGACCCGCGCCCGCGCCACCGCCGACGGCATCCCCGGTGAGCTCACGGCGACGTACTACGCGCAGCGCGCCACCGCCGGGCTCCTCGTCACCGAGGGCGTGCAGCCCAGCCTCACGGGCCAGTCCAACCCCCACACCCCGGGCCTGCACACCGACGCGCAGGTCGCCGCCTGGCGGCCGGTGACCGACGCCGTCCACACCAACAGCGGCCGCGTCTTCGCCCAGCTCATGCACGCGGGGCGGGTCGGCCACCCCGACGTCACCGGGCACCACCCCGTCGCGCCCTCCGCCATCGCCCTCGACGCGACCCTGTACACCGGGCCCAAGGGCCGCCAGGCCGCCCCGGTGCCACGCGCCCTCACCACCGCCGAGGTCGGCGGCGAGATACGGGTCTTCGCGGACGCCGCGCGGCGCGCCGTCGACGCGGGCTTCGACGGCGTCGAACTCCACGGCGCCAACGGCTATCTCATCCAGCAGTTCCTGTCCGCCAACACCAACCGCCGCACCGACGCCTACGGCGGATCGGTCACCGGCCGCATCCGCTTCGCCGTCGAGGCGGCCGAGGCGGCGGCCGACGCGATCGGCGCCGACCGGGTGGGGCTGCGCCTGTCCCCCGGCGGCAGCGTCTGGGGCATCGCCGAGGACGACGTGCCCGAGCTGTACGCCGCCCTCATCGCGGCCCTGGCCCCCCTCGGCCTGGCCTATCTGCACGTCCTCACCGGCACCGACGAGGACACCCTCGTCGCGCTCCGCAAGGCGTGGCCGGGCGCCTACATCGTCAACCCCGGCGGCCAGATCGGCCCGCGGGAGGGCGACCGGGCCGCCGGCGAGCACTGGCTCGCCCAGGGCGCCGACCTCATCAGCTACGGCCGTGCCTTCCTCGCCAACCCCGACCTCGTGGAACGCTTCCGCGCGGACCTGCCGCTGCGCACCGCCGACCCCGACACCTGGTACCAGGGCGGCGCAACGGGCTACGCCACGTACACCAGCTACCAGCACTGAGGGCGGCGGGACGGGGGGGGCGTCCGGGCGCGGGCGGCCCCCGTCACTACGCTCACTGCCATGGGCCTCGACATCACCGTGCTGATCGCCGACTCGTCGTGGCTCGGGGAGGTGCCACCCCAGGAGCGGCTGCCGCGGTTGCGCGACGCCTGGTACGCCGACGAGACGGGGCTGTGGGACGTCGGCCCTGAGGCCGCGCGGGCGGTGGAGGGCGGCTGGGAGTGGCTGCGCGGGACCGGTGGTCCGCGCTTCGGGATCTACGACGACCGCTTCCCCGACGTGGTCGAGCACGAACTCGCCGAGGCCCGCGAAGGCCGGTTCCGCTGGGAGCCGTTGACTTTCCACCTCGCGGGCGTCCCCAGCTACCTGGTCGTCGCCGAACTCACCGTCAACCAGGTCCTGCGCGGCACGCTGCCCCGCCCCGCGTACCCGCGGGCGCTGCGCGCGGCCGCCCCGAGGCGGAGGCGCTGCTGCTCCCATGACTGATCACACACAGCATCGGGACGCGTTCCGGGCGTCGGCCTCACGGTTGGTCGCTGCGCGCTATCCGCACGCCCTGGGTGCCCTCCTCGGCGGTTCGGCCGCGCGGGGCCGCGCGACGGCGAGCAGCGACCTGGACGTGGCGGTGCTCCTGCCGGACCGGGAGCACAGCGGCCGGGAGGTGGTCCGGCACGAGGGCCGCGTCGCCGAGCTGTTCCTCAACACCGTCGCGGACCTGCCGGAGTTCTTCGCGTGGGACCGCGCCCGCCGCCGCGGCACCGTGCTCTTCCTCTACGACCGGGGCCTGCCCCTGGCCGACCCGCGCACTGGCCCGGCAGACGCCGGCGTCCGGGCTCACGCCGCTCAGCCCAAAGGAGCGGGAGTACGACCGGTACACACCGACCTGCTACGTGGACGACCTGGACTACATGGTCCACACGGGCGACGCGATCGGCGCCGACCCAGCCACGCCCCGCAGGCAGTTGTCCGTCGCCGACCACGTCCTGCACGAGGCCACGCATCTGCTGAGCGCCCTGCACGGCGCGCCGCGGTGGCGGAGCACGTGCTCGGCCTGCTCGGCGGCCCCTTGCGTGAGGGGTACGGGCACCGTTGGAAGCCCTGACCCGGAGTTCGGTCCGCCTCCGCCCCCGCCCGGAGCGTCAGCGCTGACTCAGCATCGGCAACAGCACCGCCGCCGACCAGCTGAAGTTGGGCGAGTTCAGGGGTGCGCCGGTCAGGGGGTCGTAGTTCTCCATGACGGGGCCGCGGGCCGAGAGGCCCTGGGCCGCGGTCAGGAGGCGGTCGGTGAGGGTGCGGGCCGGTGCCGTGTGGCCGTAGCGTCGCAGGCCCGCCTGGGCGAAGTAGGCCTGGTCGAGCCAGACGGGGCCGCGCCAGTAGCGCTGCGGGGCGAAGTAGGGGGAGCTGCGGGCGACGGTCGGGAAGGGGACGGGGGTGGCGAACTCGCGCGGGTCGGTGAGGCGGTCGCGGACGGCGGCGGCCTGGGCGCGTGAGGCCGTGCCGGTCCACAGCGGGACGGCGCCCTCGATGCCACGGCCGCGCGCGGTGAGCCGCTGGCCGCCGTCGAGGGCGATGTCGTGGAACCAGCCGTCCCCGGGGTCGTACATCCGCGTCCGCACCGCCCGGTGCGTGGCCGCTGCCCGGTCGCGCCAGCGCCGCTCCCCCGCGCGGTCCCCGGTCGCGCGGGCGATGTCGGCGAGGTGGTCCTGGTCGGCGGCGAGATAGGCGTTGAGGTCGACGGACTCCTGGGTGAGGGAGTAGCCGGTGACGGCGCCGGAGGCGTCGCGGTTGGTGACGACGGAGGTGCCGAGGGCGGCGTCGAAGCGCGGCGCGTTGTCCATGCCGCTCTCCCAGGCCGCGGCGAGCCTGCGCTGCTCGGCGCTGTCGTTGGCCGGGTCGACGGTCGCGCCGTACTCGGCGAGCCCGTCGCGGTCGTGGTCGCGGTTGCGGTACCACCAGGCCTGGTACGCGGCCAGCTTCGGGTACATCTCGCGCAGGAAGGCACGGTCGCCGCCGTGTCGGTAGACCTCCCACACGGCCCAGGCGGCCAGCGGGGGTTTGCTGTTGCGCTCGTTCCAGTTGCCGCCGCCGTCGGTCTGGTCGTTGTAGAAGACGGCGTCGGGGATCATGCCGGCGTCCTGCGGCCGGGTCGCCGATGTGGGCCGGATCTGGTGGTCGAACATGGCGCGGATCTGGGACTGGGCGAGCCGAGGGTCGAAGCGCGCGGTGCCGACGGCCTGTTTCCAGGTGTCCCAGGCCCAGATGCCGCCGGTGAACCACTTGTAGGAGATGGAGGGGCTGATGGCGTCGTGCCGGATCCGCCCGGCGGCGGAGCGCCAGTTGGTGACGAGGGTCTGAAGGGACTTCACGGCGAGGCGGCGCCGGTCGGCGGGGACGCCCCGGGTGACGTCGGTGACGTAGCGGCGCCAACGCGCGTCACCGGACCGCGCGTGGGCGGCGGGGTGGGCGAGGACGCGGCGTACCGCTGAGGCTTCGCGGGTCCGTTCGGCGGCGGTGAACGTGTAGCTCTCGGTCCAGTCGAGGCTGCGGGCCGCTCCGGGGGCGAGCGTGAGGGGCGCGGTGAGGTCGCTGCGGTAGGTGTCGCCCGTGACGGTGGTGCGGACGGGCGCGCGGTGGGTGACCTCGAAGCGCTCGGTGCCTGCGGTGAGGTAGTCCCACTTCTCGCGGACCCGGGCGAAGCCGACGGCGACACCGCGGGCGGTGGCGGCCAGGGCGGGCGCGTCGCGCTGCGGCGGCGCGTCGGGGCGCAGCAGGGTGCCGGTCCAGGCCGCGCCGAGGGTGCGCGGCGTCCGGCCGGTGTTGTGGATCCTGGCCCGGACGAGAGCGGTCCTGTCGGTGGCGAAGCGCAGGTCCAGGGTGAGGCGCAGGCCGTCGAGGCGGTAGGTCTGGCGCAGCGCCCCGGGCAGTGAGGTGAGGCGGGGTGCGCCGCCCGCGCCGAGATCGAGGGCTTTGCCCGCTTCGGTGAGCCGGATCCGGCTGAAGGACTTGCTCAGCCACCAGGGGTACTCCTGGGCGATGTGCAGCGGCCCGGTGAACCCTCCGTACGTGGCCGGGTCGTCGGCCTTCGGCAGGGCGTAGGCGTGCCAGGCGCCGCGGTCGGCGAAGACGTTGACCGGATTGAACTCGCCGGGCTGCGCGGCGGTCGGGACGCCTCGCAGGTCGAGGACGTTCGCGTACGAGGAGAGGGTGCCCGTGGCGCGGGGGTCCGGCGCCGGGGTGGCGTCCCGTGCGGGGTCCTGCCGTGCCGCGTGCGCCGGCGGCGGCCCGTGGTCCGGTCGCGCCGCGTCGGCGGCGGGGGCGAGGCCGAGGGCCAGAGTGGCGGCGAGGGCTGCGGCGGTCAGGGCGCGCGGGCGGGAACGCAACGTGCGGGTCTCCGAACTCTGGTGGGCAGGGGCGGGCGGACGGCCGGGGCGGGTGGGCCCGGCGTCGCCTCCGCGCGGCGACCGCACGGAGGCGACGGGACTGGCTTCATGCTGATCGGCTGTGCGCCGGTTCGGTGGTGCTCAGCCGTGCGGGGAAGGCGGCACAGCGGTCAGACGCCCGCGATGCTCTGGATCCAGGAGCGGTACGCCGTCACGTTCGTGTACGCGGTCGTGGTCTGGCGGTCGCTGGTGGACGCCACGCCCACCTGGAGGCCGTTGGCCATCATCGGACCGCCCGAGTCGCCGCCCGCGGTGATGCCGTTGCCGCGCCGGGCGCAGATCGCCTGGCCCTGGAAGTAGTCGCGGCAGCCGCCGGTCACGACGACGTTGGCGACCTTCAGGAGCTGCGACTGGCAGTTGATCTCCTGGCCGCACTGGGAGGTGGCGCCCCAGCCGTACACCTGCACGGTCTGGTTCACCTGCACGGAGCCCGGGCTGCCGAGGCGCGCGTAGGTGCCCGCCACGGAGCGGTCGAGCTTGACCAGGGAGAGGTCGGAGCCGGCGTGGTTGTGGACGCTGACGCCGTTGGCCGTGGTGCCGCCCGAGGTCTGGTCGAGGCTGCCGATGCGGAACGACAGGCCGCCGCCGCTGACACAGTGCTTCGCGGTGAGGATCCAGGTCGGGGCGATGATCGTGGCGCTGCAGGTCTGCCGGCCGTTGGAGAACAGGCGGGCCGCCCAGGGCGCGTTGCTGGCGTAGCCGCCGCCGATGATGGGCTGGGCGGAGGTGCCGGACGCCACGGTGGGCGCGCCCGCGGACGGGGCCGTCTGCGCCACGGCCGTGGGGGCGAGCCCCAGGACGGCGAGGGCGGCGGCCGCGAGCGCGGGGACGAGTCTGGATATTCGCACGTTCGTCTCCATTGTGTGGGGGATGAAGCGTCCTGTGATGAGGACGCGACCGCATAGGTATGCGGGTGGAGCGCACACGCGGAAGGCGGGTTTCCCCTGGCGCGTGCATGCCATGCTCGGCTGGGGTGAATGTGGCAGAGGAGTCACGGAGGCCGCAAGAGGTTGACCGCCGAAATTCCTTCGCCATAGCGGCCCCTAGGGCTACTTGGGATCTGTTTCGCAGTTCACTGTTGCGACTTGACCTTCCATCACCTGCCCGGACGGGCGCGGCGCGAAGGGAACCCGGAAGCCCGCGCGCGGGGCCGGGGGCCGACTGCGTGAGCTTGCGTCAGCCCGCATGCCCAAACGGGGCATCTTGGTCTGGACCATTCTGTACGCAGGTGCGGCGGCCCTGACAACCGCCTTTTGCGACAAGTCCCTTGGGGCTCGGCACTACAGGTCCCCGCCTTCAACAAGTCAAGGAACTCTGGTCACTTCCCTTGACGCGAGGTGCACCTGGATGTCCCGTCCAAGGTCGTCTCGTACCCCTGAGCACGTATCCGAGCAAGCGAAGGGGCTGGACGGATTCCCCGTCCAGCCCCCCCTCGTTCGATCCTGTCTAGCCGACGGCCACGGCGCCGCGCAGCGCCTCACGCACCGTCGCGATCACCTCCGCCGCGCGCGGGCTGAGGTAGAAGTGACCGCCGCGGAACACCTGGAGGTGGAACGCGCCGGTGGTGTGGGCGCGCCACTGCTCGGCCTCCGGGAGGGTCGTCTTCGGGTCGTCGTCGCCCGTCAGAACGGTGATCGGGCAGGCGACGGTCGTGTCCACGGGGCCGTACGTCTCGATGGCCCGGTAGTCGCTGCGGAGGGCGGGGAGCACCATCCGCAGCAGTTCCTCGTCGCCGAGGACCTGGGCGTCGGTGCCGCTCATGGCCTTCATCTCGGCCACGATCCCGTCGTCGTCCCGCTGGTGGACGTTCTCCTCGCGCACCGTCGACGGCGCGCGCCTGCCGGAGGCGAACAGGAGCGCGGGCTTGTGGCCGCGGGCCTCCAGCCTGCGCGCGACCTCGAACGCGAGGACCGCGCCCATGCTGTGCCCGAAGAACACCACCGGCCGGTCGAACAGCGGCTCCAGGACCGGGGCGATCCGGTCGGCGAGCACACCGATGTCGTCCACGTTCGGCTCGTGCCGCCGGTCCTGGCGGCCGGGGTACTGCAGGGCGCTCACGTCACAGCCGTCGGCGAGCGCGGCCGAGACGGGGAAGTAGAAGCTCGCCGATCCGCCCGCGTGCGGGAAGCACACGAGGCGCACCGGTGCGTCCGCTGCGGGGTGGAACCGGCGGAGCCAGAGGTCGCTGCCGTCGGCAACTGTCATGTTCTTCGTCCATTCTGCTGTCGTTGTCGTACGGGAGAGGTGTTCTCGCCCCGGTCTAGCGGGAGTTGGCGGCCGGGCCCTCCTCCAGCCAGGCTCGCACGGCGAGCGCGGTGGAGTCCGAGCGGTCCTCCATGAGCGTGAAGTGGTCGCCGGGGACGTAGGCGTCCTCGTGCGGGAACGGCCAGTCGGGCTGCCAGTCGTCCTCGGTCTCCATGGCCTCCGACTCCCCCGGCGGGAAGGTCGCGTGCACGTACAGCGTGGGGATCTCGACCGGCTCGGGCTCCCAGTCGCTGAACACCCGCAAGTAGCCGCCCTGCCCGGTCAGTTGCGCGCCGTTCATCATCGCGAACGCCTCGGTGGTGGTGCCGCGGGCCTGCAGCGCCGCGTACAGCCGGTCCTCGAAGGAGTTCGTCGCCGTGTACGTGTCCACGAGCACCGCCGCCACCGGGGCGTGGCCCTGCCGTTCGAGCAGCGCGGCGACGGCGTTGACCATCCAGCCGCCCGACGAGTATCCGGCGAGCACGAACGGCCGGTCACCGGCCGCCCTGCGGACGGCCTCAGCCTGGTGGCGTACGACCGCGTCCCGCGTCGCGGGCAGCAACTCACCCGCGCCGAAGCCGGGGTTGGGCAGCACGGTCACGTCCCGCTCGCCCGCGAAGACGGGGGCGAACCGGGCGTAGTAGTGCGGCCCCGAGGGCGCCATCGTCGGCGGGAAGCACAGCAGCGGGATGCCGGGGCCCTTCGCCAGGGTGACCGGCGGCAGCGCGGGCTGGTCCGCCGGCTCCTCGAACACCTGCCGCAGCCGGGCGGCGGCGTTCACCATCTCCCACGCCTCGTCCTCCAGGCCGAGGTCGTACGCCTGCCGGTACAGGCCCGTGAGGGAGTCCTCAAGGCCCGACGAGGCCGGGGCGGCGGGGGCGTCGCCGACCACCGAGGCGAGTTCGCGCCGCAGGTATCCGGCGAGTGCCGGTCCGGTCGGCTGGTCGAAGACGACGGTGGTGGGCAGGCGAAGGCCGGTCACGGCCGCGAGCTGGTTGCGCAGTTGCAGCGCGGTCAGGGAGTCCAGGCCGAGCTGGGTGAGGGTGCCGGAGACGTCGAGGCCCTCCGGCGCATAGCCGAGGACGGCCGCCACCTGGTCCCGGACGAGGCGCAGCAGTTCGCCCTCCTGCTCCTCCTCCGTGAGCCCGGCGAGGCGCCGCGTCAGCGGCTCCTCGTCCACGGCGGCCGCCTTGGCGGCACGCGGGCGCACGAGGCCGCGCAGCAGCTGCGGCACGGCGTCGGGGCCGCCGCGCAGGGCGCCGTCGTCGAGCCGCATCGGCACGACGACGGCCTCGTCGGCGGCGCAGCCGAGGTCGAACAGGGCGAGGCCCTGCTCCTCGGTGAGGCCCGCGACTGCGGAGCGGGACATCCGTGCGACGCCGCTGTCCGCGAGGTGCCCGGTCATCGCGCTCGCCGTCTCCCACAGGCCCCACGCCAGGGAGGTGGCGGGCAGGCCCTGGGCGCGCCGGTGCTGGGCGAGCGCGTCGAGGAACGCGTTGGCCGCCGCGTAGTTGCCCTGGCCGGGGCCGCCGAGGATGCCCGACACCGAGGAGAAGAGGACGAACGCCGACAGGCCGAGGTCGCGGGTCAGGTCGTGCAGGTGCCAGGCCGCGTCGACCTTGGGCCGGAACACGCCGTCGATCTGGTCGGGCGTCAGGGAGCCGATGGTGGCGTCGTCGAGGACGCCCGCGGAGTGCACCACGCCGGTCAGCGGGTGGTCCAGGGACACCGCGGCGAGCAGGTCCGCGAGCGCGCCGGGGTCGGTGACGTCGCAGGCGGCGAGGGTGACGTGCGCGCCGAGGCCGGTCAGTTCCGCGTGCAGTTCGTCGGCGCCGGGCGCCGCGGCGCCGCGGCGGCTGACGAGGACCAGGTGGCGCACGCCGTGCTCGGTCACCAGGCGCCGGGTGACGAGGCCGCCGATCATGCCGGTGGCGCCGGTCACCAGGACGGTGCCGCCGGGCGCGAACGCGAGCGGGGCCTCCGTCCCGGACGGCCGCGAGCGGGCGAGCCGCGGCACCAGCGCAGCACCGGCGCGCACCGCGGCCTGCGGCTCGGCGCCGGTGAGGACGGCGGGCAGCGCGGCCCAGGACGCGTCGTGCCCGTCCACGTCGACCAGCGCGAACCGGTCGGGGGTCTCGGACTGCGCCGACCGGAGCAGACCCCACACCGCCGCGGCGGCGACGTCGGGCACGTCCTCGTCGGGTCCGGTCGCCACGGCCCCGCTGGTCACGAAGACCAGGCGGGAGTCGAGGAACCGGTCGTCGGCCAGCCACTCCTGGGCCAGGCGCAGCGCGCGCAGGGCGGCGGCGCGGGCGCCGGAGACCGGCTCCGCGTCGTCCTGCGCGAACGGGACGACGACCACCTCCGGCACCCCGGCCCCGGCGAGGGCCGCCAGGTCGGCGTGCTCCTCGACGGTGACGCCGGACGCCGCGAGGCCCGCACCGGCCTTCAGGTCGTCCGGGCCGACGACGGCGAGCGCGCGGGCGGGAGCGTGGGTGGCCGCACGGGTCGGTGCGGCCACCCACTCCAGCCGGAACAGCGCGTCGCGGTGGCGCGCACCCCATTGTTCCGCGGCGATCGGCCGCAGGACGAGGGATGCGACCGTCGCCAGGGGGTGCCCCTGGGCGTCGGTCAGTTCCAGGGAGACGGCGTCGGTACCGGCCGGGGTGAGCCGGACGCGCGCCGCTGTGGCACCGGTCGTGTGCCGACGGATCCCGCTCCAGGAGAACGGGAGCCGGGGCCGACCGGCGTCTTCGACGAGGCCGCCGAGCATGCAGGCGTGCAGCGCGGCGTCGAAGAGCGCCGGGTGCAGCCCGAAGGACGCGGCGTCCCCGTGCTGGTCTTCGTCGAGCTCGATCTCGGCGTACACGGCATCCGTGCCGCGCCACGCCGACTTCAGGCCCTGGAAGGCGGGGCCGTAGAAGAGCCCGGTCTGTTCCAGGCCTTCGTAGAGGCCGTCGAGGTCGACGGGTTCGGCGTCGGCGGGCAGCCAGTCGGCGGCCGGGGCCGGGTCGGGGGTGGCTCCGGCGGCTCCGGCGGCTCCAGCGGCTCCAGCGGTGAGGAAGCCCGTGGCGTGCCGGATCCAGTCGGTGCCGGTGGCCGGGTCGTCGGGGCAGGAGTCGATGCTCAGCGTCCGGCGGCCGGAGCCGTCGTCGCCGCCGACGGTCACGCGCAGCCGGGCGCCGCCGCGTTCGGGCAGCACCAGCGGTGCGGCGAGGGCCAGTTCCTCCACCTCGTCCAGGCCGAGCCTGCCGCCCGCGGCGAGGGCGACCTCGACGAAGGCCGTACCCGGAAGGAGGGTCGTGCGCCCGACGGCGTGGTCGGCGAGCCACGGGTGGGTGTCCGTGCCGAGCCTGCCGGTGCACACCAGGCCCTGTCCGTCGGCGAGTTCCACGACGGCGCCGAGCAGCGGGTGGTCCGCGCCCGCGAGGCCGAGCCCGCCGGCCGCCTCGTCGAGCCGCAGATCGCGGGGGGCGTCCAGCCAGTAGGACGTGTGCTGGAAGGCGTACGTGGGCAGGTCGACGCGCCGCACGCCGCGACCGGCGAAGAACGCCTCCCAGTCCACGCGCACCCCGCGCGTGCTCAGCTCCCCCACCGCGGAGACCAGCGTGGCGTCCTCCGCGCGATCGCCGCGGAGCACCGGCACGAACGCCGCGTCGGGCGCGGACTCCAGGCCCAGTGCCGACAGCGTCCTGCCCGGGCCGACCTCGACGAACGTGGTCACGCCTTGGGCGACGAGGGTGTCGACGGCGGCGCCGAAGCGCACGGCCTCGCGGACGTGGCGCACCCAGTAGTCCGGCGAGGCCAGCTCCTCGGCGGTCGCCTTCGCGCCGGTCAGCGTGGACACGATCGGGATCGCGGGCGCCTCGTACGACACGCCTTCCAGGACGGCGCGGAAGTCGTCCAGCATCGGGTCCATCAGGGGCGAGTGGAACGCGTGGCTCACCTTGAGCCGGGTGACCTTGCGGCCCGCCTCACGCCACTTCTCCCCGACCTCCTCAACGTCGGCGGCAGCACCGGAGATGACCACGGAGTGAGAGCCATTAACCGCCGCTATACCCACCGTCTCCGGCAAGCCCTCATCAGTGACCTCGGCCTCGGACGCCTGAATCGCGACCATCGCACCACCGGACGGCAACGCCTGCATCAACGCGCCACGCGCCGACACCACCTTCACGGCATCCGCCAGCGACCAGACACCAGCCACGTGGGCCGCCGCCAGCTCACCGATCGAGTGACCCGCAAGCACGTCAGGCCGCACACCCCACGACTCCAGCAACCTGAACAGCGCCACCTCAACCGCGAACAGCGCGGGCTGCGTCACCCCCGTCTCGTTCAGCGCATCGACATCCGCACCGAACAGCACGTCCGTTACAGCCGGGTCGCACTCACCAAGGACCTCCTCCAACGCCTCCGCGAACACCGGGAAACGAGCCGCCAGTTCACGCCCCATGCCGAGCCGCTGCGAACCCTGACCTGAGAACAGGAAGCCCACACCGCCCACGGCGACGGACCCCGTGTGCAGGCCGGGGAACGGGCGCTCCTCCGCCAGCGCGGCGAGCCCGTCGAGGAGCGCCGCACGGTCCTCCGCCACGACGGCGGCCCGGCGGTCGAGGGCCGACCGCGTCGTCACCAGTGAGTAGGCGACATCCGTCACCCCGGCCCGCGGCTCGTCCGCGAGGTGCTCCCGCAGCCGGAGCGCCTGCGCCCGCAACGCCTGGTCGCTCTGGGCCGAGAGGATCACCGGCACCGGACCGTCCGGTGCGGCGGCGGGAGCGGGCGCCTCGGGCTCCGGGGCCTGTTCGATGATGGTGTGCGCGTTGGTGCCGCTCACGCCGAACGACGACACGCCCGCGCGGCGCGGGCGACCGGTCTCCGGCCACGACCGGGGCTGCGTCAGGACCTCGACCGCGCCCGCGGTCCAGTCGACGTGGGGCGAGAGCTGGTCGACGTGGAGGGTGCGGGGCAGTTCGGCGTGGCGCAGCGCCATCACCATCTTGATCACTCCGGCGACACCGGCGGCGGCCTGGGAGTGGCCGATGTTCGACTTCAGCGAGCCGAGCCACAGCGGTTCACCGGCCCGGTCCTGGCCGTAGGTGGCGAGGAGCGCCTGGGCCTCGATCGGGTCGCCGAGTGAGGTGCCGGTGCCGTGCGCCTCGACGGCGTCCACGTCGGACGTGGACAGGCCCGCGTGGGCGAGTGCCTGGCGGATGACGCGTTCCTGGGAGGGGCCGTTCGGGGCGGTGAGGCCGTTGGACGCGCCGTCCTGGTTCACGGCCGAACCCCGTACGACCGCGAGGACCTTGTGGCCGTTGCGGCGGGCGTCGGAGAGCCGTTCGAGGACGAGCATGCCGACGCCCTCGCCCAGTCCTGTGCCGTCCGCGGCGGCGGAGAACGCCTTGCAGCGACTGTCCGGTGCCAGGCCGCGCTGGCGGCTGAACTCGATGAAGGCCCCCGGGCTCGCCATCACGGTCACGCCGCCCGCGAGGGCAAGATCGCACTCGCCGGAGCGCAGGGCCTGCGCGGCCAGGTGCATGGCCACCAGCGACGACGAGCAGGCCGTGTCCACGCTCACGGCGGGCCCTTCGAGGCCGAACGTGTACGAGAGGCGGCCGGAGGCGACGCTGCCGGAGCTGCCGAACCCGAGCTGACCTTCGAGGCCTTCCGGGGACCGGGTGAGGCGGGCGGCGTAGTCGTTGTACATCACGCCCGCGAACACGCCCGTCGTGCTGCCGCGCAGCGACCTCGGTTCGATGCCGGCCCGCTCGAACGCCTCCCAGGAGGTCTCAAGGAGCAGGCGCTGCTGCGGGTCGACCGCCAGGGCCTCGCGCGGCGACATGCCGAAGAAGGCCGGGTCGAACTCGGCGGCGTCGTGCAGGAAGCCGCCCGTGCGGACGGTGCTGGTGCCGGTGTTGTCGGGGTCCGGGTCGTAGAGCGACTCCACGTCCCAGCCCCGGTTGTCGGGGAAGTCGGAGATCACGTCGCGGCCGTCGGCGACCAGGCGCCACAGGTCCTCGGGCGAGTTGACGCCGCCGGGGTAGCGGCAGCTCATGCCGATGATCGCGATCGGCTCGTCGTCGGCGACGGCGCTGCGGACGACCGCCGCGCCCGCGTCCTGGTCGCCGAGCAGCCGGGAGCGCAGGCGGCCCGCGAGCGCGAGGGGCGTCGGGTAGTCGAAGACGAGGGTCGCGGGCAGGCGCAGTCCGGTGGCGGCGTCGAGCCGGTTGCGCAGTTCGACGGCGGTGAGCGAGTCGAATCCGAGGTCGCCGAAGGACCGCTCCGGCTCCACCTCGGCGGCGGAGGCGTGGCCGAGCACGGCGGCGACGGCGGTGCGGACGACGTCGAGGAGCGCCGGGAGGCGTTCGTTGTCCGGCAGGTCCGCGATGCGTGCCGCGAGGCCCCCTTCGGCCTTGGCGGCCTCGGGGCGGGCCGTGCGGACGAGGGCGCGCAGCAGCGGCGGGACGGTGTCGGGACGTGCGCGCAGCGGGGCCAGGTCGAGGCGCACGGGGACGGCCACGGGTACCGGCAGCGTGAGGGCGGCGTCGAAGAGGCGCAGGCCCTCGTCGGCGGACAGCGCGGTGGCGCCGGCCCGGGCGAGGCGGCCGCGGTCGGTCTCGGCCAGCTCTTCGGTCATGCCGCTCGCGTCCGCCCACAGGCCCCACGCGAGTGAGGTGGCGGGCAGGCCCTGGGCGTGGCGGTGCTGGGCGAGGGCGTCGAGGTAGGCGTTGGCCGCGGCATAGTTGGCCTGGCCGGGGTTGCCGAACGTCCGGTCGGCCACGTCGCAGGCGACGGCGGCGACTTCGGCGCCGAGGCCCACCAACTCGTCGTACAGCTCACCGACGTGACCACGCCTGCTCGCAAGGACCAGTCGTCGTACGCCATGGCGTCGCACCAGGTGCCGCGCCACCAACCCGCCGAGCGTGCCGCTCGCACCGGTCACGAGCACCGCACCGGCATCGGCACCAGCGCCGAAGGACGGGGCCTCCGACCCCTCGGGGCGAGCCCGAACGAGCCTCGGGGCGAGGAGTTCACCGGCGCGCAGCGCCAGTTGGGGTTCGCCGGTAGCGACCGCGGTGGGCAGCGCGTGGGCGGAGGCTGCGAGCAGGTCGACGTCGACGAGGGCGAAGCGGCCGGGGTGTTCGGCCTGGGCCGTGCGCACGAGGCCCCACACGGGGGCGTTGGCCAGGTCGGGGGCGTCCTCGTCGGGCCCTGCGGCCACCGCGCCGCCGGTGACGAACACCAGCCGCGCCGAGGCGAACCGGTCGTCGGCGAGCCATTCCTGCACCAGGGCGAGGGCCCAGTGCGCGGCCTCCCCGGGGTTCGCGGCCGGGGGCACGGGGGCGAACACGAGGTCCGGCACGTCCTCCTCGGCCAGCGTGGCGAGGTCCGGGTGGGCGTCAACCGGCTCGGTGAACTCCGCCTGGGCGAAGCCGCGTCCGAGGACGGCCCAGCTCACCGGGGTCGCGGCGGGCCGCACACGCGTCCAGTCGACGCGGAACAGCGAGTCGAGTCGGCCGCCGGTGAGGCCGTCCGTCGACAGCGGCCGCAGGGACAGGGCCTCGACCGAGGCGACGGGGGCGCCCGTGGCGTCGGTGAGGTCGATGGCGACACCCGCGGTGCCCGCCGGGGAAAGCCGCCCGCGCAGCGCGGTCGCGCCGCCGCTGTGCAGCCGCACGCCGCTCCAGGAGTACGGCAGGTGCAGCCGCTCGGTGTCCGCGACGAAGGTGCCGAGCCCGATGGCGTGCAGCGCGGAGTCGAGGAGCGCGGGGTGCAGCCCGAAGGAGCCCGCGGCGTCCTGCTCGGGCAGCTCCACCTCGACGAACACCTCGTCGTCCCGGCGCCAGGCGGCGCGCAGGCCGCGGAACGCGGGGCCGTAGCCGAGCCCCGCCGCGGCGAGGTCGTCGTAGCGGCCTTCGAGGTCGACGCGTTCGGCCCCCGCGGGCGGCCAGGCCTCCCCGGACGACGGGACGCCGGACGCCGGGGCGGCCTCGCCCGCGGTGAGCGTGCCGAAGGCGTGCCGCGTCCACGGCTCGCTGTCCGGCTCGTCGTCGGGCGCGTCGTCGGCCCGGGAGTGGACGCCGACCGCGCGGCGCCCGGACTCGTCCGGTGCCCCGACGGACACCTGGAGCCGCACCGCGCCGTCCTCCGGCAGGACCAGGGGCGCCGCCAGCGTCAGCTCCTCGACGTGGTCGAGGCCGACCTGGTCGCCCGCCCTGATCGCCAGTTCCACGAAGGCGGCGCCCGGCACGAGGACGACGCCGCCGACGGTGTGGTCGGCGAGCCAGGGGTGGGTGGCGAGGGAGAGCCTGCCGGTGAGCAGGGCGCCCTCCTCGTCGGCGAGGGTGACGGCGGCGCCGAGGAGCGGGTGGTCGGCGGGGCGGAGGCCCACCGAGGCGACGTCGCCGGAGTGCGTGCCCGCGTCCAGCCAGTAGCGGGCGCGCTGGAACGGGTAGGTGGGCAGGTCGGTCCTGCGGGCGCCGCGGCCCGCGAACACCGCCTGCCAGTCGACGGTGACGCCCCGCACGTGCAGGGCGGCGACCGCCGAGGTGAGCGTGGCGCCCTCGGGCCGGTTCGCGCGGGACGCGGCCACGAGCAGCGCGCCCTCGTCGGCGCAGTCGCGGCCGGCCGCGGCGAGGACGGCGTCGGGGCCGAGCTCAAGGAAGTGCGTGACGCCGTGCCCCGTCAGGGTCCGCACGCCGTCGAGGAACCGCACGGCCTCGCGGACGTGGCGCACCCAGTGCTCGGGGTCGCGCGCCTGCTCCGGGGTGAGGACGGCGCCGGTGAGGGTGGACACGACGGGGATGGTCGGCGTGCCGTAGTCGACGGTGCGGGCGACGGCGCGGAAGTCCGCGAGGACGGCGTCGACGTGCGGGGAGTGGAAGGCGTGGCTGACCTTCAGGTAGCGGGTCTTGCCGCCGCGCTCCCGCCAGGCGGCGTCGATCGCGGCGACCGCGTCGGCGTCGCCCGCGACAACCGTGGACTCGGGTCCGTTGACCGCGGCGACGTCCACGGTGCCGCCGTGCTCGGCGACCAGCGCGCGGACGGTGTCCTCGTCGGCGCGCAGCGACAGCATCACCCCGCCCTCGGGCAGCGCGCCCATCAGCCTGCCGCGGGCGGCGACCAGCTTGCAGGCGTCGGCGAGGGAGAACACGCCCGAGACGTGGGCGGCCGCCAGTTCCCCGATGGAGTGCCCGGCGAGGAACTGCGGGGCGAGGCCCCACTGGGTGACGAGGCGGAACAGGGCCACCTCGATCGCGAACAGCGCGGGCTGCGTGTACGTGGTCTGGTCGAGCAGGTCGGCGGTCTCGCTGCCGGGCTCGGCGAACAGCACGTCCCGCAGCGGCCGGTCCAGATGCGGGTCCAGGCCCGCGCAGACCTCGTCGAGGGCCTTCGCGAACACGGGGAACTCCCCGTACAGCTCGCGGCCCATGCCTACGCGCTGGCTGCCCTGCCCGCTGAACAGGAACGCGAGCTTGCCGCGCGTGCCGACCGTGCCGCGCACCAGGTGCGGCGCCTCGCCGTCGGCGGCGAGGGCTTCGAGGCCGCGCAGCAACTCGGCGCGGTCGGTGCCGACGACGGCGGCCCGGTGTTCGAGGGCGGTCCTGGTCACGGCGAGGGAGTAGCCGACGTCGACCGCCGGTACGTCCGTGCCGTCCAGGTGGGTGAGGAGGGCGGCGGCGCGCTCGCGCAGCGCGGCGGGGTCGTTGCCGGACAGGACCCACGGCAGGGCGTCGGCGCGGACCGGGTCGACGGGTGCCTCGGCAGGTTCGTCGTCGGGGTCCTGGTCCGGGGCCTGTTCGAGGACGACGTGGGCGTTGGTGCCGCTGATGCCGAACGACGACACGGCCGTGCGGCGCGGCTGTCCGGTCTCGGGCCAGGGCCGTGCCTCGGTGAGGAGTTCCACGGCTCCCGCCGACCAGTCGACGTGCCGGGAGCGCTCGCCGACGTGCAGGGTCGGCGGGAGTACGCCGTGCCGCATCGCCATGACGGACTTGATGACTCCGGCGACACCGGCGGCGGCCTGGGTGTGGCCGATGTTGGACTTCACCGAGCCGAGCCACAGCGGTTCGCCGCCGCGCTCCTTGCCGTACGTGGCGAGCAGGGCCTGTGCCTCGATGGGGTCGCCGAGGGTGGTGCCGGTGCCGTGCGCCTCGACCGCGTCGACCTGGGCGGCGGTGAGTCCGGCGCTGTCGAGGGCCTGGCGGATGACGCGCTGCTGGGAGGGGCCGTTGGGCGCGGTGAGGCCGTTGGACGCGCCGTCCTGGTTCACCGCCGAGCCGCGGACGACGCCCAGGACCCGGTGGCCGTTGCGGCGGGCGTCGGAGAGGCGCTCCAGGAGCAGCATGCCGGCGCCCTCGCCCCAGCCGGTGCCGTCGGCGCTCTCGGAGAACGACTTGCACCGGCCGTCGGCGGCGAGGCCGCGCTGCTGGCTGAAGCCGATGAAGGTGTCCGGCGTCGCCATCACGGTGACGCCGCCCGCGAGGGCGAGCCCGCACTCGCCCGACCGCAGTGCCTGGGCCGCCAGGTGCATGGTGACGAGCGAGGACGAGCAGGCGGTGTCCACCGTGACGGCGGGCCCCTCGAGCGCGAACGTGTACGACACGCGCCCGGAGGCGACGCTGCCGAAGCTGCCGGTGCCGAGGAAGCCGGCCACTTCCTCCGGCACCGACCGCAGCCGGGACGCGTAGTCGTGGTACATCACCCCGGCGAACACGCCGGTCCTGCTGCCGCGCAGTGTGGCCGCGTCGATCCCGGCGCGCTCGAAGGCCTCCCACGACGTCTCCAGGAGCAGGCGCTGCTGCGGGTCCATGGCGAGGGCCTCGCGCGGCGATATCCCGAAGAGGCCGGGGTCGAACTCGGCGGCGTCGTGCAGGAATCCGCCTTCCCTGCGGAACTCCCGGCTGGGGTCCTCGGGGTCGGTCAGTTCGACGTCGCCCCAGCCCCGGTCGGCGGGGAACGCCGTCACGCCGTCCCGGCCGTTCGCGACGAGCTCCCACAGGTCCTCGGGCGAGCGCACGCCACCGGGGTAGCGGCAGCTCATGCCGATGATCGCGATCGGCTCCTGCTCGCCCTCCTCGACCTCGCGCAGCCGCCGACTCGTCTCGCGCAGGTCGGCGGTGACCCGCTTCAAATAGTGGCGGAGCTTCTCTTCGTTGTTCATGCGGTCTCTACTCCAGGAAACGTTCGAGCAAGTGGGGTGGCCGGGCGGGTCAGGAGATGCCGAACTCCTTGCCGAGCAGTTCGAAGACCTCGTCGTCCGTCGCGTCGTCGAGGTCGTCGGACGCCGCCGCTTCGACGTCGGCACGGCTGTCGCGCCACGCGGCGAGGAGCGCCGTCAGGCGGGCGCCGACCTGGTCGTCCTCGTCGTCGCCGGGCTTGACCGCGGCGAGGCTCGCCTCGATGCGGTTCAGTTCGGCGAGCAGCGGCGCCACCGCGCCGGGCTCCTCGATGACGAGCCCCTCCTCGAGCAGTTCGACCAGGTCGAGCGGGGTCGGGTAGTCGAAGATGAGGGTGGCGGGCAGCCGGAGCCCCGTGGCCGCGCCGAGCCGGTTGCGCAGCTCGACCGCGGTGAGCGAGTCGAAGCCCAGCTCCGTGAAGGCGCGCCGTTCGTCCACTTCCGCCGCGCCGGTCAGTGCGAGGACGGCGGCGACGTGGGCGCACACGAGGTCCACCAGGGCCGACGGACGCTCGGACGCGGGCAGCGCCGCGAGCCGCTCCCGGAGCGCGGCGGCCGGGTCGAGCCCGGTCTCCGCGGCCCTGCGGGTCGTCGTGCGCACGAGTCCGCCGAACACCGGGGGCACGTGCGGGAGTTCACGTACGGCACGCAGGTCGAGCCGCATCGGTACGACGACCGGGTCCGCCCCGAGGGCCACCGCGTCGAACAGCTCCAGGCCTTCCTCGGGGGTGAGGCCCGCGGTGCCGGCGTCGGCCATCCGGGCGCCCATGCCGTCCCCGCCGGACCACAGGCCCCACGCGAGTGAGGTCGCGGGCAGGCCCTGGGCGCGCCGGTGCTGGGCGAGCGCGTCGAGGAAGGCGTTGGCCGCCGCGTAGTTGCCCTGGCCGGGGTTGCCCAGGGTGCCCGCGGCGGACGAGAACAGCACGAACGCCGTCAGGTCCAGGTCGCCGGTCGGCCACGTCGCAGGCGACGGCGGCGACTTCGGCGCCGAGGCCCACCAACTCGTCGTACAGCTCACCGACGTGACCACGCCTGCTCGCAAGGACGAGCCGTCGTACGCCATGGCGTCGCACCAGGTGCCGCGCCACCAACCCGCCGAGCATGCCGCTCGCACCGGTCACGAGGACCGCACCGGTGCCGAAGGACGAAGCCTCCTCCTCTGTATCGGCGGGCCTGACCCGTGCGAGCCTCGGCACGAACGACTCGCCGCCGCGCACCGCAAGCTCGGGTTCGGACCTGGTGAGGGCGGGCTTCCAGCCGTTCTCGTCGTCGACGTCGACGAGCACGACGCGGTCGGGGTGCTCCGACTGCGCCGTACGCACCAGACCCCAGACGGCGGCCGCGGCCAGGTCCGGCACGTCCTCGTCCGCTCCGACGGCCACGGCGCCCCTCGTCACGAGGACCAGGCGCGAGGTCTCGCACCGCTCGTCGGCCAGCCAGCCCTGCACCAGCTCCAGGACGGCCAGGACCCCGGGGCGTACCGCGGCCGCGTCATCGGTCGCGTCGGACTCGGCGCACCGCACCACGACGTTGTCGGGCAGCAACTCGCCCGCGTCCAGCTCCGACCGTACGGCGGCCCAGTCCGCGAACTCCGCCACCGAGCCGACGCTCCCGCCGGAGGAAGCCGTGGCGGCTGTCCAGTCGAGGCGGAACAGCGACTCCCAGCCGCGCCGGGTCAGCGCGGCCGTGACCGGACGCAGGACGAGCGAGTCGATCGAGACGACCGGAGCGCCCGCTCCGTCCGTGACGGTCAGCGCCACGCCGTCGGTGCCCGCGGGCGCCAGCCGGACGCGCACCGCGGTCGCGCCGGAGGCGTGCAGCCGCGCGCCCGACCACGAGAACGGCAGCCTGCCGGGATCGTCTCCCCCGCCCATCAGGCCGATGGCATGGAGCGACGCGTCCAGGAGGGCCGGGTGCAGGCCGAATCCGCCTGCGTCGACGCCGTCCGGCAGGGCGACCTCGGCGAAGACCTCCTCACCCTTGCGCCAAGCGGCGCGCAAGCCTTGGAACACCGGGCCGTAGCCGAACCCGCCATCAGCCATGCGGTCGTAGAGCCCGTCCAGGTCCACGGCCTCCGCCCCGGCAGGAGGCCAGACACCGGCATCGACCATAGGCGTCTCCGCGCCGCCCGTGAGGGCGCCGCTCGCGTGCCGGACCCACACATCGCCGTCGTCCTCACGAGCGTGGACGGTCACAGGACGCCGACCGGACTCGTCCGGCGCACCGACCCGCACCTGCACCCGTACGCCACCACGCTCGGGCACCACCAACGGCGCCTCCAGCGTCAACTCCTCCACCACATCGCACCCGACCTGATCACCGGCACGCACCGCCAGTTCGAGGAAGGCCGTGCCGGGCAGCAGGACCGAACCCTGGATCGCGTGATCGGCCAGCCACGGGTGGGTTCCCCTGGAGAGGCGGCCCGTGAACAGGACGGTGTCCTCGTCCGCAGGCGCGACCGCGGCGCCGAGCAGCGGGTGGTCGGCGGAGCCGAGGCCGAGCCCGGTGGCGTCGGTGGCGGGCCGCAGGCTCGTGTCGGGCCAGAACCGCTGGTACTGGAAGGCGTACGTCGGCAGGTCGACGGTGTAGCCGCTGCCCGCGTAGTAGGCGTCCCAGTCGACGCGCACGCCGCGTACGTCCAGCTCGGCGAGCGCGGTCATGACCGCGTTGTCCTCCGGCCGGTCGCCGCGCAGGACGGGCACGAAGGCCGCGTCCGGCAGGGACTCCTGTCCGAGCGCGGACAGTACGCCACCGGGTCCGATCTCGACGAGGACGTCCGCGCCCATGTCGACCACGGCGTCGGCGAAGCGCACGGACTCGCGCACGTGCCGCACCCAGTAGTCCGCCGATCCCAACTCCGCGCCGGAGACCGGCTTGCCGGTCAGCGTGGACACGATCGGGATCGTGGGCGTCTCGTACGACACGCTGTCGAGGACCGTGCGGAAGTCGTCGAGCATCGGGTCCATGAGCGGGGAGTGGAACGCGTGGCTGACCTTCAGGCGGGTCGCCTTGCGGCCCTCCGCACGCCAGTGCTCCGCGATCGTGTCGACGTCGGCGGCCACACCGGACTCGTTCAGCGCCTCGGCATCCGCACCGAACAACACCTCCCGCACCCGCGGGTCGAACTCCGCGAGCACAGCCTCCAGCGCCTCCGCGAACACCGGGAAACGAGCCGCCAGTTCACGACCCATGCCAAGGCGCTGCGCCCCCTGCCCCGAGAACAGGAAGCCGACCCGGCGCTCGTAGGCGACACCGCGTACGACCGCGTTGGTGAGCCGTCCCTCGACGGCATCGGTGAGTCCGGCGAGGAGGTCGGCGGAGTCGCGGCCGACGACGGCGAGCCGGTGTTCGAACCCGGCTCGCGAGGTCGCGAGGGCGCGGGCGACGTCCGCCGGGGCGAGGTCGGGCCGCGCGGTCAGGTGGTCGCGCAGCCGGACCGCCTGGTCGTGCAGCGCGCTCTCGGTGCGGCCGGAGACCAGCCAGGGGCCGAGCGGTGCGGCCTCGGCGGTCTGCGGCTCGTCGGCGTCCGGCGCGGACTCGATGATGACGTGCGCGTTGGTGCCGCTGAAGCCGAAGGACGACACGCCGGCCCGGCGGGGCCGGTCGGCGTGCGGCCAGGGCCGTGCCTCGGTGAGGAGTTCCACGGCGCCCGCGGACCAGTCGATGTGCGGTGAGGGCTCGCCGACGTGCAGGGTCTTCGGCAGCAGTCCGTGCCGCATCGCCATGACCGTCTTGATGACGCCGCCGACTCCGGCGGCGGCCTGGGTGTGGCCGATGTTGGACTTCAGGGAACCCAGCCACAGCGGGTCACCGGCGCGGTCCCGCCCGTAGGTGGCGAGCAGGGCCTGGGCCTCGATGGGGTCGCCGAGGGTGGTGCCGGTGCCGTGCGCCTCGACCGCGTCGACGTCGGACGCGGCCAGACCCGCGCTCGCCAGTGCCTGCCGGATCACCCGCTGCTGCGAGGGGCCGTTGGGCGCGGTGAGGCCGTTGGACGCGCCGTCCTGGTTGACCGCAGAGCCGCGGACCACCGCGAGCACCTGGTGACCATTGCGGCGTGCGTCCGAGAGGCGTTCCAGGACGAGCATGCCGACGCCTTCGCCCCAGCCGGTGCCGTTGGCGTCCGTGGAGAACGAGCGGCAGCGGCCGTCCGGCGAGAGGCCCTGCTGGCGGGTGAAGTCGATGAAGGCGGACGGAGTCGCCATCACGGTGACACCGCCCGCGAGCGCGAGATCGCACTCGCCGGAGCGCAGCGCCTGAGCGGCCAGGTGCAGGGCGACCAGGGACGACGAGCAGGCCGTGTCCACGGTCATCGCGGGCCCTTCCATCCCGAACACGTACGACACGCGGCCGGACGCGACGCTGCCCGCGTTGCCCGTGCCGAGGAAGCTCTCGACGCTCTCGGGCACGCCGTGCAGCTGGGAGGCGTAGTCGTGGTACATGACGCCCGCGAACACGCCGGTCGCGGTGCCGCGCACCGACTTGGGGTCGATGCCCGCCCGCTCGAAGGCCTCCCAGGAGGTCTCGAGGAGCAGGCGCTGCTGCGGGTCCATGGCGAGGGCCTCGCGCGGCGATATCCCGAAGAAGCCCGGGTCGAACTGGTCCGCGTCGTGCAGGAAGCCGCCCTCACGGGTGTAGGAGCTGCCGGCCCGCTCGCCCGCGGGGTCGTACAGGGACTCCATGTCCCAGCCGCGGCCGGTCGGGAACGGCGTGATGCCCTCGGCCTCGTCGACGAGCAGGCGCCACAGGTCCTCCGGGGTGGTGACCCCGCCGGGGTAGCGGCAGCTCATGCCGACGATCGCGATCGGCTCGTCGGTCGCGGCCGCGACGGCGACCGTGCCGGTGGCCGGTGCGGCGACGGGCGCCCCGGCGAGTTCGACGCCGACGAACGCGGCGATCGCCGCGGGAGTCGGGTAGTCGAAGATCAGTGTGGCGGGCAGCCGGAGGCCCGTGGCGGTGCCGAGCCGGTTGCGCAGGTCGACGGCGGTCAGCGAGTCGAAGCCCAGCTCCGTGAACGCCTGTCCTGCCGCGACCTCCTCCGGTCCGGCGTGGCCGAGCACCACGGCGGCCTGGGTGCGGACGAGGTCCAGGAGCACCCGCTCGCGCTCGTCCTCGGCCAGGGGCGCGAGCCGGTCGCGGAGCGCGGCGGCCGGGTCGGTGCCGCTTCCCGCCGCCCTGCGGGTCGTCGTGCGCACGAGTCCGCTGAACACCGGGGGCACGTGCGGGAGTTCGCGTACGGCACGCAGGTCGAGCCGCATCGGTACGACGACGGGCTCGGTGCCGGAGACCGCGGCGTCGAACAGCGCGACGCCCTCGTCCGCGGACAGGCCGGTCGCGGCGGACTGTGCCACGCGGGCGCCCATGCCGTCGGCCCACAGGCCCCACGCGAGTGAGGTCGCGGGCAGGCCCTGGGCGTGCCGCTGCCGGGCCAGGGCGTCGAGGAACGCGTTGGCCGCGGAGTAGTTGCCCTGCCCGGGCCCGCCCAGCGTGCCCGCCACGGACGAGAACAGCACGAACGCCGTCAGGTCCAGGTCGCGGGTCAGCTCGTGCAGGTGCCGGGCCGCGTCGACCTTGGGCCGGAACACGGTGTCGATCTGCTCCGGGGTGAGCGAGCCGATGGTGCCGTCGGCGAGGACACCGGCGGTGTGCACGACGGCCGTCACGGGGTGCTCGGCCAGGAGCGCCGCGAGGGCTTCCCGGTCGGAGACGTCGCAGGCCGCGTACGTCACTTCGGCGCCCTGTGCGACGAGTTCGGTACGCAGTTCCTCGGCGCCCTCGGCCGCGATGCCACGCCTGCTGGCGAGGACGAGGCGGCCGACTCCGTGACCGGCGACGAGGTGCCGGGCGACGAGGCCGCCCAGGGCACCGGACGCGCCCGTCACCAGGACCGAGCTGTCCGGCCCGAACGCCGGGTCCGTGCCGGGCTCCGGCCGCACCCGCGCGAGGCGGGCCACGTACGCCTGCCCGTCCCGTACGGCGATCTGGGGCTCGCCGGTGGTCAGCACCGGCTTCCAGGCGCTGTCGTCCGCGGTGTCCGCGTCGACGAGCACGATGCGGCCGGGGTTCTCCGCCTGTGCCGTACGCACCAGGCCCCAGACGGCGGCCGCGGCCAGGTCCGGCACGTCCTCGTCCGCTCCGACGGCCACGGCGCCCTTGGTCACGAGGACCAGGCGCGAGGTCGCGCAGCGGTCGTCGGCGAGCCAGTCCCGCACCAACTCCAGGACGGCCAGGACGTGTTCACGTACCGCAGCCACGTCGTCGGACTCGGCGCACCGCACCACGACGGTGTCCGGCAGCGTCTCCGCCGCGTCCAGCTCCGACCGTACGGCGGCCCAGTCCGCGAACTCCGCCACCGAGCCGGGGTTCCCGGCCGGTGCCGGGGCGGGCAGCCAGTCCAGGTGGAACAGCGACTCCCGGCCCTGCCGGGACAGTGCGGCCGTGACAGGACGCAGGACGAGCGAGTCGATCGAGACGACCGCAGCGCCCGCTCCGTCCGTGACGGTCAGCGCCACACCGTCGGCCCCCGCGGGCGCCAGCCGGACGCGCACCGCGGTGGCGCCGGAGGCGTGCAGCCGCACACCCGACCACGAGAACGGCAACTTCCCAGGACCGTCCGCCGCACCCATCAGGCCGATCGCGTGCAGCGACGCGTCCAACAGGGCCGGATGCAGGCCGAATCCGTCCACACCCACGTCGTCCGGCAGAGCGACCTCGGCGAAGACCTCCTCACCCTTGCGCCAAGCAGCCCGCAGACCCTGGAACACCGGCCCGTAGCCGAACCCGCCATCGGACATCCGGTCATAGAGCCCGTCCAGGTCCACGACCTCCGCCCCGGCAGGCGGCCAGACACCGGCATCGACGATCGGCATCTCCGCGCCACCCGTCAAGGCACCGCTCGCGTGCCGGACCCACACTTCACCGTCGTCCTCACGAGCGTGGACGGTCACAGGACGCCGACCGGACTCGTCCGGCGCACCGACCCGCACCTGCACCCGCACGCCGCCACGCTCAGGCACCACCAACGGCGCCTCCAGCGTCAACTCCTCCACCACATCGCACCCGACCTGATCACCGGCATGCACCGCCAGCTCCAGGAACGCCGTACCCGGCAGCAGAATCGAGCCCTGGATCGCGTGATCGGCCAGCCAGGGGTGGGTCTCCACCGACAGCCTGCCGGTGAAGAACTGCCCGTCCGAGTCGGGAGTGTCGACGATCGCGCTGAGCAGCGGGTGGTCGGCCGCGCCGAGACCCGCCGCGTCGAGGTCGCCCGCGGAGACTCCGGCGTCGAGCCAGTAGCGCTTCCGCTGGAACGCGTACGTCGGCAGGTCCACGCGCCGCGCGCCCCGGCCGGCGAAGAACGCCTCCCAGTCCACCCGCACACCGTGCGTGGACAGTTGGGCCACGGCAGTCGTCAGCGCGGTCTCCTCCGGACCGTCGCCCCGCAGCGCGGGTACGAAGGCCGCGTCCGCCGCGCACTCCTGGCCCAGCGCCGAGAGGACGCCACCGGGCCCGACCTCGACGAAGGTGACCATGCCCTGGGCCACGAGCGTGTCGACGGCGTCGGCGAAGCGCACGGCCTCGCGCACGTGCCGCACCCAGTACTCGGGCGAGGCCAGCTCCTCGGCCGTCGCGTTCGTACCGGTCAGCGTCGACACGATCGGGATCGCGGGCGCCTCGTACGACACGCCTTCCAGGACCGTGCGGAAGTCGTCCAGCATCGGGTCCATCAGCGGCGAGTGGAACGCGTGGCTCACCTTGAGACGGGTCGCCTTGCGCCCAGCCTCGCGCCAACGCTCCGCGATCGCGTCGACGTCAGCGGCCACACCGGAGACGCGCAGCCAGCTCACCGATCGAGTGGCCCGCAAGCACGTCGGGCCGCACACCCCACGACTCAAGGAGACGGAACAACGCCACCTCGACCGCGAACAGCGCAGGCTGCGTCACCCCCGTCTCGTTCAGCGCATCAACATCCGCACCGAACAGCACGTCCGTTACAGCCGGGTCGCACTCACCAAGGACCGCCTCCAGCGCCTCCGCGAACACCGGGAAACGGGCGGCCAGTTCACGCCCCATGCCGAGCCGCTGCGACCCCTGGCCCGAGAACAGGAAGCCCACACCGCCCACGGCGACGGACCCCGTGTGCAGGCCGGGGAACGGGCGCTCCTCCGCCAGCGCAGCGAGCCCGTCGAGGAGCGCCGCGCGGTCCTCCGCCACGACGGCGGCGCGGTGGTCGAAGGCGGACCGGGTCACGGCCAGCGAGTAGGCGACGTCCAGGACGCCGGTCCCGGGCTCGCCCGCGACGTGGTCCCGGAGTCGCCGTGCCTGCTCGCGCAGTGCCTCCGCGTTCTTGGCCGAGAGGAGCCACGGCACGGCGCCGTCTGCCGGTGCCGGGACGTGGTCGTCGCTCGGGACCTGCTCGATGATGGTGTGCGCGTTGGTGCCGCTCACACCGAACGACGACACGCCGGCGCGGCGCGGGCGGCCGGTCTCCGGCCACGAACGGGCCTGCGTCAGCAGCTCGACGTCACCGGCGGACCAGTCCACCTGTGAGGTGGGCTCACCGACGTGGAGGGTCGGCGGCAGCACGCCGTGCCGCATCGCCATGACCATCTTGATGATGCCGGAGACACCGGCGGCGGCCTGGGTGTGCCCGATGTTCGACTTGATCGAGCCGAGCCACAGCGGTTCACCGGCGCGGTCCTGGCCGTAGGTGGCGAGGAGTGCCTGGGCCTCGATCGGGTCGCCGAGCGTCGTACCCGTGCCGTGTGCCTCGACCGCGTCCACGTCGGACGTGGACAGGCCCGCGCTCGCCAGCGACTGCCGGATGACGCGCTGCTGGGAGGGGCCGTTGGGGGCGGTGAGGCCGTTGGACGCGCCGTCCTGGTTCACGGCCGAACCCCGCACGACCGCAAGGACCTTGTGACCGTTGCGGCGGGCGTCCGACAGCCGCTCCACCAGCAGCATGCCGACGCCCTCGCCCCAGCCCGTGCCGTCCGCGCTGTCGGAGAACGACTTGCAGCGGCCGTCGGCGGCGAGGCCGCGTTGACGGCTGAAGTCCACGAACGTGCCCGCGGTGGCCATTACCGCGACACCGCCCGCGAGCGCGAGATCGCACTCTCCCGACCGCAGCGCCTGCACCGCCATGTGCAGCGCGACGAGCGACGAGGAGCACGCGGTGTCGACGGTGACCGCGGGGCCTTCGAGGCCCATCATGTAGGCGACGCGGCCGGACGCGACACTGCCGGACGCGCCGGTGCCCAGATAGCCCTCGACGTCCTCCGGCACGGAACGCAGCCGCGCCGCGTAGTCGTGGTACATCAGGCCCGCGTACACACCGGTGGCGCTGCCCCGCACCGACTCCGGGGCGATCCCGGCCCGCTCGAACGCCTCCCAGGACGCTTCGAGGAGCAGGCGCTGCTGCGGGTCCATGGCGAGGGCCTCGCGGGGCGAGATGCCGAAGAAGCCCGGGTCGAACTCGTCGGCGTCGTAGAGGAAGCCGCCTTCGCGGGCGTACGAGGTGCCGATGTGGTCCGGGTCCGGGTGGTAGAGCCGTGCCAGGTCCCAGCCGCGGTTGTCGGGGAAGTCGCCGATGGCGTCGGTGCCGTCGTGGACGAGCTGCCACAGGTCCTCGGGCGAGTTGACGCCGCCCGGGTAGCGGCAGCTCATGCCGACGATCGCGATCGGCTCGTCGGTGATCGCGGCCACCGTGCGGGTGGTCGCCGTGGCGACCGGGGAGCCCGCGAGTTCGGAGCCGAGGAAGGCGGCGACCGCCGCGGGGGTCGGGTGGTCGAAGACCAGGGTCGCGGGCAGGCGCAGTTCGGTGACCGCGTTGAGGTTGTTCCGCAGTTCGACGGCGCTGAGTGAGTCGAAGCCCACTTCGCGGAAGGCGCGGTCGGGTGCGACGGCGTGCGCCGAGCTGTGGCCGAGGACCATGGCCACGTGCTCCTGGACGAGGGTCAGGAGGGTCTTCTCCCGCTCCGCGTCGGTCAGGCCCACCAGGGACTCGGCCAGCGCCGAACCCGCGACGGCGGCACGCTCGACGGTCCTGCGCACGGCGGTGCGCACCAGGCCGCGCAGGACGACCGCCACGGGGTGGGAGCGTGCCTGCCGGTGCAGGGCGGGCAGGTCGAGCGGGACCGGCGCGAGGACGGCGCGGCCTGTGGTGCCCGCCGCGTCGAACAGAGCGAGCCCCTGGGCCGTGCGCAGCGGGATCAGGCCGCCCCTGCTCATCCGCTTCACGTCGGCCTCGTCGAGCTGTCCGCTCATGCCGCTGGCCTCGGCCCACAGGCCCCAGGCCAGGGAGGTCGCGGGCAGCCCGGCCGCGCGGCGGTGCTGCGCGAGGGCGTCGAGGAAGGTGTTCGCGGCCGCGTAGTTGCCCTGCCCCGGGCCGCCGAACACGCCGGAGGCGGAGGAGAACAGGACGAACGCCGACAGGTCCAGGTCGCGGGTCAGCTCGTGCAGGTGCCAGGCCGCGTCGGCCTTGGGCCGGAACACGGTGTCGATGCGGTCCGGGGTGAGCGAGCCGATCGTGGCGTCGTCGAGGACACCGGCGGTGTGGACGACGGCGGTCACGGGGTGCTCGGCCAGGAGCGCCGCGAGGGCGTCGCGGTCGGAGACGTCGCAGGCCGCGTACGTCACTTCGGCGCCCAGCGCTACCAGTTCGTCGCGCAGGTCCTCGGCGCCCTCGGCAGCGATGCCACGCCTGCTGACCAGGAGCAGGTTGCGAACGTCTCGCTCGGCGACCAAGTGCCGGGCGACGAGGCCGCCCAGTGTGCCGGTGGCGCCGGTGACCAGCACCGCACCGGAGCCGAAGCCCGGGTCGTCCACGGCGGAGCGCGCGGCCCTGGCCAGGCGCGGCACGCTGGCACGACCGGCGCGCAGGGCGAGTTGGGTCTCGCCGGTGGCGAGTGCGGCGGGCAGCGCGTCGAGCGAGGCCGCCTCCTCGTCGAGGTCGACCAGGACGATCCGGTCGGGGTTCTCCGACTGGGCCGTGCGCACCAGGCCCCACACGGCGGCGTGCGCGAGGTGCCGTACGTCCTCGTCGTCCGTGGTGGCGACCGCGCCCTTGGTCACGACGACCAGGCGGGCCGCGTCGAAGCTCTCGTCCGTCAGCCACGTCTGGACCAGGTCGAGGGCCCAGTGTGCCGCCTCGTGCGCCGAGGCCACGGGGTCGGACGCGGACGGGTCCGGGCTCGACACGACCACGTAGTCGGGCAGTTCCGCCGACGGCGTGAGCGAGTCGGTCCACTCGGTCGTCGGGACGTCGCCGTCGGTCAGCGGTACGGGCGACCAGTCCACGCCGAACAGCGCGTCGCTGAGTTCGTCACCGGCCAGCTGTTCCTGCGAGACGGGCCGGATCACCAGCGAGTCGACCGTGGCCACCGGGGCGCCCGCCCCGTCCGCGATCGCCAGCGCCACCCGGTCGGGTCCGGAGGAGGTCAGGCGCACCCGCAGCAGTTCCGCGCCGGAGGCGTGCAGCCGCACCCCCGACCACGCGAACGGCAGCCGGCCGACCCCGTCGGCCTCACCGGACAGGCTGATGGCGTGCAGGGCCGCGTCGAGCAGCGCCGGGTGCAGCCCGAACCCTTCGGCCTTCACGCCGTCGGGCAGCGCGACCTCGGCGTACACCTCGCCGCCGTCGCGCCAGGCGGCCTTCAGGCCCTGGAACACCGGCCCGTAGCCGAAGCCGCCCTGGACCATGTGGTCGTAGAAGCCGCCCAGGTCGACGGCCTCGGCGCCGGTCGGCGGCCACTCGGTCAGGGCGGCGCCGCCGCGGGCCCGGCCACCGGCCTGGAGCACACCGATGGCGTGCCGGGTCCACGGCCGGCCGTCGTCGGTGTCGCCCGCGCTGGAGTGGAGCGTCAGCTCCCGCCTGCCGGACTCGTCCTCGGCGCCGACCCACACCTGGACCCGCACCGTGCCGTTCTCGGGCACCACAAGGGGCGCCTCCAGCGTCAGTTCCTCGACCACGTCGCAGCCGACCTGGTCACCGGCGCGGATCGCCAGCTCCAGGAACGCCGTACCGGGCAGCAGGATCGAGCCGAGCACGGCGTGATCGGCCAGCCACGGGTGCGTGCGCACGGACAGGCGGCCGGTGAGCAGCACGCCGTCGGTGCCGCCGAGGACGACCGTCGCACCCAGCAGCGGGTGGTCGGCGGCGCCGAGCCCGGCCGCCGTCACGTCGCCCATCGCGGGCATCACGTGGGGCCAGTAGCGCTGGTGCTGGAAGGCGTACGTCGGCAGGTCCACGCGGCGCGGGCCCCGGCCGTCGAAGAAGGGCCGCCAGTCCACCTGCACGCCGCACACGTGCAGGTGGCCGACGGCGGTCGTGGCCGCGGCGTCCTCGGGGCGGTCGCCGCGCAGCATCGGTACGAAGACCGCGTCCGGGGCGGACTCCTGGCCCAGGGCGGACAGTGCGCCGCCGGGGCCGACCTCGACGAACGTCGTCACGCCCTCGTCCACACCGTCTCCGGCAAGCCCTCATCAGTGACCCCGGCCTCGGACGCCTGGATCGCGACCATCGCGCCACCGGTCGGGAGCGCCTGCATGAGCGCGCCCCGCGCCGACACGACCTTGACCGCATCAGCCAGGGACCAGACCCCGGCCACGTGGGCCGCAGCCAGCTCACCGATCGAGTGCCCCGCAAGAACGTCGGGCCGCACACCCCACGACTCAAGGAGCCGGAACAACGCCACCTCGACCGCGAACAGCGCGGGCTGCGTCACCCCGGTCTCGTTCAGGACGTCGGCGTCCTCGCCGAACAGCACCTCACGTACCGACGGGTCGAACGCCGCGAGGACCTCGTCCAGGGCTTCGGCGAACACCGGGAAGCGAGCCGCCAGTTCACGCCCCATGCCGAGCCGCTGCGCCCCCTGCCCCGAGAACAGGAAACCGACCTGTCCCGGTTCACCGGCGACGCCCGTGACCGCCGCACCGGTCATCCGGCCGTCTGCCACGGCTGCCAGCGCGGCCAGGAACTCGTCCCGCTCGCCGCCGACGACCACCGCGCGGTGCTCAAGGACCGCCCGCGACGACACCAGGGCGTGGCCCACGTCCGCGACGGTCAGCTCGGGGTCGTCGGTGACGAAGGACCTGAGGCGGGCGGCCTGCTCTCGGAGTGCCTCGGGGGTCTGGGCCGACAGGGTCCACGGCACGAGACCGTCGCGCACCGGCTCCGGCGCGTCCTCCGGAGCGTTCTCCGGCTCGGCCGCCGGGGCCTGCTCGATGATCGTGTGGGCGTTGGTGCCGCTGACGCCGAACGAGGACACGCCTGCGCGCCAGGGCCTGCCGGTCTGCGGCCAGGGCCGCGACTCGGTCAGCAGTTCCACCGCGCCCGCGGACCAGTCCACGTGCGACGAGGGGTCGGTGACGTGCAGGGTCTCGGGCAGGACTCCCTGCCGCAGCGCCATCACCATCTTGATCACACCGGCCACACCGGCGGCGGCCTGCGTGTGCCCGATGTTCGACTTGACCGAGCCGAGCCACAGGGGCTCACCGGTGCGGTCCCGCCCGTAGGTGGCGAGCAGGGCCTGGGCCTCGATCGGGTCGCCGAGGGTCGTGCCGGTGCCGTGGGCCTCCACGGCGTCCACGTCGGACGGGGCGAGGCCCGCGCTCGCGAGGGCCTGGCGGATGACCCGCTGCTGGGAGGGGCCGTTGGGTGCCGTCAGACCGTTCGACGCGCCGTCCTGGTTGATCGCGGAGCCCCGCACCACCGCCAGGATCTGGCGTCCGTTGCGCTGGGCGTCCGACAGGCGCTCGACGAGCAGCATGCCGACGCCCTCGCCCCAGCCGGTGCCGTCGGCGCTGTCGGAGAAGGCCTTGCAGCGGCCGTCGTCGGCCAGGCCGCGCTGGCGGCTGAAGTCGATGAACACGCCGGGTGTCGACATCACGGTGACGCCGCCGACCAGGGCCGTCGAGCACTCCCCTGAGCGCAGTGCCTGCACCGCCATGTGCAGGGCGACCAGCGACGACGAGCAGGCCGTGTCGACGGTGACGGCGGGGCCCTCGAGGCCGAACGTGTAGGACAGACGGCCGGAGATGACACTCGCGGCACTGCCGGTGCCCATGTACCCCTCGACCTCACGCATGCTGTCCGGCGCGGCCATCAGGAGCGTCGGGTAGTCCTGGCCGTTGGTGCCGATGAACACGCCGGACCGGCTGCCGCGCACGGAGTGCGGGTCGATGCCCGCCCGCTCGTACACCTCCCAGGTGGTCTCCAGGAGGAGGCGCTGCTGCGGGTCCATGGCCATGGCCTCGCGCGGCGAGATCCCGAAGAACGCCGGGTCGAACTCGGCGACGCGGTCGAGGAAGGCACCCTTGTCGGTGTACGACGTGCCGGGGCTCGCCAGCTCCGGGTCGTAGAGCGCGTCCACGTCCCAGCCGCGGTCGGTGGGGAACTCCACGACGGCGTCGGTGCCGCCGGCGAGGAGCCGCCACAGGTCCTCCGGCGAGTTCACACCGCCGGGGAAGCGGCAGCTCATGCCGACGATGGCGATGGCCTCGTCGACGGCGACCGTGGTGTGCGTGGTCGCCGCCTCGACGGGTGCGCCCACGAGTTCGGTGTCGAGGAACGCGGCGAGGGCGGCGGGCGTCGGGTAGTCGTAGATCAGCGTCGCGGGCAGGCGCAGTTCGGTGACCGCGGTGAGGTTGTTGCGGAGTTCGACGGCGCTGAGCGAGTCGAAGCCGAGTTCCTTGAAGGCGCGGTCGGGTGCGACGGCCTGCGCCGAGCCGTGGCCGAGGACCACGGCGACGTGGCTCTGCACCAGTTCGACGAGTGCCTTCTCGCGGTCGGCGGCGGTCATGCCCGCCAGCGACTGCGCCCAACTCGACCGGGCCGTGGCACCGGCCTCGGCGGTCCGGCGCGCGGTGGTGCGCACCAGGCCGCGCAGGACGGGCGCCACGGGGTGGGAGCGCGCCTGCCGGTTGAGCGCGGGCAGGTCGAGCGGGACAGGCGCGAGCAGGGCGCGGCCGGTCGATGCCGCCGCGTCGAACAGGGCGAGCCCGTCGGCCGTACGGAGCGGGAGCAGGCCGCCGCGGCCCATCCGCTTCACGTCGGCGTCGTCGAGCGCGCCGGTCATGCCGCTGGCCTCGGCCCACAGGCCCCACGCGAGGGACGTGGCGGGCAGTCCGGCGTCGTGGCGGTGCTGCGCGAGCGCGTCGAGGAAGGTGTTGGCGGCGGCGTAGTTGCCCTGGCCGGGGGCGCCGAGGATGCCCGCCACCGAGGAGAACAGGACGAACGCGGACAGGTCCAGGTCGCGGGTCAGCTCGTGCAGGTTCCACGCGGCGTCGACCTTCGGCCGGAACACCGTGTCCACGCGCTCCGGCGTCAACGAGCCGATCACGCCGTCGTCGAGGACACCGGCGGTGTGCACGACGGCGGAGACCTCGTGCGCGGAAAGGAGCGCCGCGACGGCGTCGCGGTCGGCCACGTCGCAGGCCACCAGGGCGACTTCGGCGCCGAGCGCGACCAGTTCGGCCCGCAGTTCCTCGGCGCCTTCGGCCGCGGCACCGCGCCTGCTGACCAGGAGCAGGTTCCGTACGCCCCGCTCCGCGGCCAGATGCCGTGCGACCTGGGCGCCCAGGGTGCCCGTTGCGCCGGTGACGAGGACCGCGCCCGAGCCGAAGCCGGGGTCGTCGGCGGCGGACCGCTGGACCCTGGCGAGCCGCGGCACCCGGAGGTCGCCGGAGCGCACCGCCAACTGCGTCTCGCCGATGGCCAGTCCGGACGCCAGCGCGTCCAGGGAGGCCGCGTCGTCGTCGAGGTCGACGAGGACGAACCGGTCCGGGTTCTCCAGCTGGGCGGACCGCACCATGCCCCACACCGCCGCCTGCGCGACGTCCCGCACCTGCTCGTCGGCCGACGCGGCGACCGCGCCCCTGGTCACGACGGCCAGGCGGGCCGCGTCGAACCGCTCGTCCGCGAGCCACGTCTGGACCAGATCGAGGGCCCAGTGCGCCGCCTGGTGCGCCGAGGCCGCCGGGTCGGACCCGGACGTGACGGGGCACGACACGACCACGTAGCCCGACCGCGGCTCCGTGAGGGCCGCCAGGTCGGTGAACTCGGTCGTCGGTGCCGCGTCGCCGGACGGCGCGACGGTCACCCAGTCGACGCCGAACAGCGCGTCGTCGCGGTCCTCTCCGGCGACCTCGTCCGGCGTGACCGGGCGCAGTTCGAGGGCGTCCACGGTCGCGACCGGAGCACCCGCCCCGTCCGCGACCGCCAGCGAGAACCCGTCCCCGCCCGTGGGCGCGAGGCGCACCCGCAGCACCGTGGCGCCCGAGGCGTGCAGCCGCACGCCCGACCACGCGAACGGCACCTGTCCTGCCTCGTCGGCGCCGCCGGACAGACCGATGGCGTGCAGCGCGGCGTCGAGGAGCGCGGGATGCAGGCCGAAGCCGTCCGCGCCCGCCTCCTCGGGCAGTACGACCTCGGCGAACACCTCGTCGCCGCGCCGCCACACGGCCCGCAGGCCCTGGAACACCGGCCCGTAGCCGAGGCCGGCGTCGGCCGCCCGGTCGTAGAACCCGGCCAGGTCGACGACCTTGGCGCTCGCGGGCGGCCACTCCACCAGGGAGGTGGCGTCGCTCCGTTGGGCCGCGCGCAGCACACCGGTGGCGTGCCGGGTCCACGGCCGGTCGTCGTCGGTGTCGCCCGTGCTGGAGTACAGGGTCAGCTCACGGCTGCCCGACTCGTCCTCGGCGCCGACCCACACCTGTACGCGGACAGCGCCGTGCTCGGGCACCACGAGGGGTGCCTCCAGCGTCAGTTCGTCGACGAGGTCGCACCCGACCTGGTCGCCGGCGCGGACCGCCAGCTCCAGGAACGCCGTGCCGGGCAGCAGGACCGAGCCGTGGACCACGTAGTCGGCAAGCCACGGGTGGGTCTGGACGGACAGGCGGCCGGTGAGCAGCACGCCGTCGGTGCCGCCCACGGTGACGGCCGCGCCGAGCAGCGGGTGGTCGGCGGCGCCGAGTCCGGCGGCCGTCACGTCGCCGACGGCGGGCCGCGCGTCGAGCCAGTGGCGCTGGTGCTGGAAGGCGTACGTCGGCAGGTCGACGCGGCGCGCGCCTCGACCGGCGAAGAACGCCTCCCAGGCGACCTGGACGCCGCGCACGTGCAGTTGTCCGGCGGCGGTCGTGGCGGCGGCGTCCTCGGGGCGGTCGCCGCGCAGCATCGGTACGAAGACACGGCGTCGGCGAAGCGCACGGCCTCGCGGACGTGGCGCACCCAGTAGTCCGGGGAGGCCAGTTCCGCGGCGGTCGCCTTGGCCGCAGCCAGCTCACCGATCGAGTGGCCCGCAAGCACGTCGGGCCGCACACCCCACGACTCAAGGAGACGGAACAACGCCACCTCGACCGCGAACAGCGCGGGCTGCGTCGTCCCCGTCTCGTTCAGGGCGTCGGCGTCCTCGCCGAACAGCACCTCACGTACCGACGGGTCGAACGCCGCGAGGACCTCATCCAGGGCTTCGGCGAACACCGGGAAACGAGAGGCGAGTTCACGCCCCATGCCGAGCCGCTGCGACCCCTGACCCGAGAACAGGAAACCGACCTGTCCCGGTTCACCGACGACCCCCGTGACCGCCGCACCGGTCACCTCTCCGGCGGCCACCGCCGCCAGCGCCTCCAGGAGCTCCGTCCGCTCGGCGGCCACGACCACCGCGCGGTGCTCCAGCATCGCGCGGGACGTCGCGAGGGAGTAGCCGACGTCGGCGACCGGCTGGTCGGCGACCGCGGCAAGGAGGCGTTCGGCCTGTTCCCGCAGGGCGTCCGCGTCACGTGCCGAGACGACCCACGGCACCACGCCGCCGCGCACCGGCTCGGGCGCGTCCTGCGCCGCTTCCTCCGGCTCGGCCACCGGGGCCTGTTCGACGATGACGTGCGCGTTCGTACCGCTGACGCCGAACGACGACACGCCCGCGCGCCACGGCCTGCCGGTCTCCGGCCACGGCCGCGCCTCGGTCAGCAGCTCCACCGCGCCCGCCGACCAGTCCACGTGCGAGGACGGCTTGTCGACGTGCAGGGTCTTCGGCAGCGTGCCGTGCCGCATCGCCAGGACCATCTTCATCACACCGGCGACACCGGAAACGGCCTGGGTGTGGCCGATGTTCGACTTCAGGGCGCCCAGCCACAGCGGCCGGTCGGCCGCCCTGTTCTGGCCGTACGTGGCGAGCAGCGCCTGGGCCTCGATCGGGTCGCCCAGGGTCGTGCCGGTGCCGTGCGCCTCGACGGCGTCGACGTCGGAGGGCACGAGGCCCGAGTGGGCCAGGGCCTGGCGGATGACGCGCTGCTGGGAAGGGCCGTTGGGGGCGGTGAGGCCGTTGGAGGCGCCGTCCTGGTTGACCGCGGAGCCGCGGATCACGCCGAGGACGGGGTGGCCGTTGCGCTGGGCGTCCGAGAGGCGCTCCAGGAGCAGCAGGCCCGCGCCCTCGCCCCAGCCGGTGCCGTCGGCGGCGTCGGCGAAGGGCTTGCAGCGGCCGTTCTCGGCGAGGCCGCGCTGGCGGCTGAACTCGACGAAGGTGTCCGGCGTCGACATCACGGTGACGCCGCCCGCGAGGGCGAGCCCGCACTCGCTGTGCCGCAGCGCGTGCACGGCGAGGTGCAGGGCGACCAGGGAGGACGAGCAGGCGGTGTCGATGGTGAGGGCGGGGCCCTCTAAGCCGAGGACGTAGGAGATGCGGCCGGAGACGACGCTGGCCGCGTTGCCGGTGAGGAAGTAGCCCTCGTAGCCGTCGGGCACGCCGCCCTTGGCCAGGCGGGCCAGGTAGCCCTGGCCGTTGGTGCCGATGAAGACACCGGTCCTGCTGCCGCGCGTCGAGTGCGGGTCGATGCCCGCGCGCTCGAACGCCTCCCAGGACGTCTCCAGGAGCAGTCGCTGCTGGGGGTCCATCGCCGCGGCCTCGCGCGGCGAGATCCCGAAGAACGCCGGGTCGAACTGGTCGGCGTCGTGCAGGAAGGCGCCCTCGCGCGTGTAGCTGGTGCCCTGCCGCTCGGGGTCCTGGTCGTAGAGCGCGTCCAGGTCCCAGCCGCGGTTGGTGGGGAATCCGGAGACGGCGTCCCTGCCGTCCGCCAGGAGCTGCCACAGGTCCTCGGGCGAGTTGACTCCGCCCGGGAACCGGCAGCTCATGGCGACTATCGCGATCGGCTCGACCTCGCGCTCCTCGGCCTCGCGGAGCTTGCCACGCGCCTCTTGGAGGTCCACCGTGGCTCGCCGGAGGTAGTCGAGGTACTTCTCCTCGTTCGACATGTGTTGCGACCTTTCAAGCGAGTTCAACGGTTCAGGAACCGAGTTGTTCGTCAAGGAGTGCGAGAAGTTCGTCCGCAGAGGCGGTGCGTGCGTCGGGTCCGGACTTGGCGGGTTCGGTGGCGGTGTGCGCCTCGTCCCACCGGGCCAGGAGCGCGCGGAGGCGGTCGCCCACGGCGGTGGTCTGCTCGGGGTCCGGTGTCAGGACGGACAGCGCGGCCTCGAGCCGGTCCAGTTCTGCGTCGATGGTGGGCTCGCCCATGCCGAGCATCTCTTCCAGCACGTGGGCGGCGAGCGCCGACGGGGTGGGATGGTCGAAGACGAGCGTCGAGGGCAGGCTCAGCCCGGTGGCCGTGTTGAAGACGTTGCGGAACTCGACGGCGGTGAGCGAGTCGAAGCCCAGGTCCTTGAACGCCCGGCCGGGTTCGACGGCCGTGGTGCTGTCGTAGCCGAGGACGGCGGCGACCTGCTCCCGCACCAGGTCGAGGACCACGCGCTCGCGGTCCTGCGCGGGCAGGGCGGCGAGCTCGGCCGACAGGTCGAGCGGCGCCGCCGCCTCGGCGGGGGCCGGGGCCCGGCGCGCGGCGGGCAGCTCCCGCAGCAGCGTCGCGGGGAGCGTGGGCGCGTACACGTCCCAGTCGATGTCCGCCACCACGAGGACCGTCGGGTCGTCCTGGCGCAGGGCCCGGTCGAGGGCCGCGACGGCCAGTTCGGGCTCGAACGGGGCGGTGCCCTTGCTGCGCAGGATGTCGGCGAGCTGCTCGCCGACCATGCCGCCGCCGCCCCACGGCCCCCACGCCACCGAGGTGGCGGCGCGGCCCTCGGCCACGCGCCGTTCGGCGAAGGCGTCGAGGAAGGCGTTGGCGGCCGCGTAGCTGCCCTGGGCCACCGCGCCGAACGTGCCGGAGATCGAGGAGAACATCACGAACGCCGACAGGTCGAGGTCCCGGGTCAGCTCGTCCAGGTTGACCGCGGCGTCGACCTTCGGCCGCAGCACGGTGGCGAGCCGCTCCGGGGTGAGCGCGGTGAGGACGCCGTCGTCCAGGACCCCTGCCGTGTGCATGACGGCGGTGAGCGGGAACTCCTCCGGCACCGACGCGAGGAGCCCCGCCAGGGCGTCCCGGTCGGCGACGTCGCAGGCGGCGATCGTCACCTGGGCGCCGAGCGCGGTCAGTTCGGCGCGCAGTTCCTCCGCGCCGTCGGCGTCAGGTCCGCGCCTGCTGGTGAGCAGCAGGTGTTCGGCGCCCTTCGCGACGAGCCACCTGGCGACGTGCGCGCCGATGCCGCCGGTGCCGCCAGTGACGAGGACGGTGCCGGTGGGGTCCCAGTCGCCGAGGTGTCCCACGGGTGCCTGCACGAGCCTGCGGGCGAACACACCGCCGGACCTGATGGCGACCTGGTCCTCGTCCCGGGTGCCGGACAGGATGCCGGCGAGGCGGGCGGCGGCGCGGTCGTCCAGGGAGTCGGGCAGGTCGACGAGGCCGCCCCAGCGCTCGGGCTGTTCGCGCCCGACGACGCGGCCCATGCCCCAGACCATGGCCTGTTCGGGGCTGACGGCCGTGTCGGAGCGGCCGACCATGACGCCGCCGCGCGTGGCGTGCCACAGCGGCGCGACGAGTTCGGCGTCGCCGAGTGCCTGGACGAGGGCGAGCGTCGCGTACACGCCGCCCGACGGCAGTTCGGGATCGAGGGCGAACAGCGACAGGACGCCCGCGACGGGTTCGTCGACGGCGAGCCGCGCCGTGAGCGCGTCCCGGTCCACTGCTTCGCCCGCCCGGATCGGCACCACGCGCGCGCCGTGCCTGCTCAGCGCGGCGGCGACGGATTCCTCACCGGCGCCGTCCCGGCTCACCACGAGCCAGGTGCCCTTGAGGGCGGCGACGGGCTCGGGCACCGGCAGCCAGCTGACGCGGTAGCGCCAGCCGTCGATCTCGGAGTTCTCGGACTGTGCCTGCCGCCACGAGGCGAGGCGGGGCAGGACCGTGCCGATCGGGTCGTCGAGGGACACGTCGAGTTCGTCCGCGAGGTCGCCGAGGTCGCCGTCGGCGACGGCCGCCCAGAACTGGGCGTCGACGGTTCCGCTGCTGTCGTCGCCCGTGGGCGCGGCGGCCATGTTCGGCCAGATCCGCCCGCGCCGGAAGGCGTAGGTGGGCAGGTCCACGTGCCGTCCTTCGGGCACCAGCTGGTGCCAGTCGAAGGGCAGGCCCGCCACGTAGGCCTCGGCGACGGAGGCGAGGAACCGGCCGATGTCACCGTCGTCGCGGCGCAGGGTGCCCACGACGACGGCCCGGGTGTCGGCCGCGTCCAGCGTCTCGCGTACCCCGAAGGTCAGCACGGGGTGCGGGCTGCACTCGACGAACGCGCCGACGCCGTGATCGATCAGGCCGCGGGTGGCCTCCTCGAAGCGCACGGTGTGCCGCAGGTTCTGGTACCAGTAGTCCGCGCCCACCTCGGTGCCGGTCAGCCACTCCCCGGTGACCGTGGACAGCATCGGTACGCGCGCGGGCAGGGCTTCCACTCCGGCGAGCACGGCCGCCAGTTCGTCCTGGAGGCGCTCGACATGCGCCGAGTGGGAGGCGTAGTCGACGGGGATGCGCCGGGCGCGGGTGCCGTCGGCGGCGCCGGCCTCGACCAGCTCGTCCAGGGCGTCCGCGTCACCCGACACGACCACCGAGCCGGGGCCGTTGACCGCGGCGATCGAGATCCGTCCGTGCCACTTCTCGATGTACGCGCGGGCCTCGTCGACCGTCGCCGCGAGCGACACCATGCCGCCCTGACCCGACAACGCGAGGATGGCCTTGCTCCGCAGCGCGGCGATCTTCGCGGCGTCGGCGAGCGAAAGGGCGCCCGCGACGTGCGCGGCGGCGATCTCACCCTGACTGTGCCCGACGACCGCCTCCGGCTCCACACCGTACGAACGCCACAGCGCCGCCAGCGACACCATCACCGAGAACAGCGCGGGCTGCACGACATCCACCCGCTCCAGCGCTTCCGCATCAGCAAGCACGTCCCACAGCGACCAGTCCACATACGGCGCCAGCGCCTCAGCACACGCCTCCATCGACGCCCGGAACACCGGCGACGACTCAGCCAGCTCAGCCCCCATGCCCAGCCACTGCGAGCCCTGGCCGGGGAACACGAACGCCACCTTGCCCGCAGGTCCGGCGACGCCCGTCGCCACCCGCGCCGACTCGACGCCCCGGGCGACCGCCGTGGGTCCCTCGACGACCGCGGCGAGACCGGCGAGCAGTCCGTCACGGTCCTGGCCGACGACGACCGCGCGGCTGTCGAAGGCCGACCGCGACACGGCGAGCGTCGCGGCGACGTCGCGCGGGTCGAGGTCGGGGTGCGCCGCGAGGTGGGCGCGCAGCCGGTCGGCTCCCGCGCGCAGCGCCTCGTCGTCCTTGGCCGAGACGAGCAGCGGCACCACGGACGTGTCCGGTTCGGCGCGCTGGTCGGTGGATTCGGTGGCGGGTGCCTGCTCGATGATGGCGTGCGCGTTGGTGCCGCTGAACCCGAACGACGACACGCCGAACCGGCGCGGCCGGTCGGTGTCCGGCCAGTCGTGCACCTCGGTGAGGAGCGCGACGTCACCGGTCGACCAGTCGACTTCCGACGTGGGCTCGGCGACGTGCAGGGTCTTGGGCAGCACGCCGTGCCGCATCGCCATGACCATCTTGATGATGCCCGCGACCCCGGCCGCGCCCTGCGTGTGCCCGATGTTGGACTTGACCGAGCCGAGCCACAGGGGCTCGCCCTCGCGGTCCTGTCCGTAGGTGGCGAGCAGCGCCTGGGCCTCGATGGGGTCGCCGAGCTTCGTACCCGTGCCGTGGGCCTCGACGGCGTCCACGTCGGACGCCCGGAGTCCGGCGCTCGCGAGGGCCTGGCGGATGACCCGCTGCTGCGAGGGGCCGTTGGGGGCGGTGAGGCCGTTGGACGCGCCGTCCTGGTTGATGGCGGATCCCCGGACGACCGCGAGCACTTGGTGCCCGTTGCGCTGGGCGTCGGAGAGCCGTTCCAGGACGACCGTGCCGACGCCTTCGCCCCAGCCGGTGCCGTCGGCGTCCGACGAGAACGGCCTGCACCGGCCGTCGGTGGACAGGCCCCGCTGGCGGCTGAACTCGATGAACGAGCCCGGCGTCGACATCACCGTCACGCCGCCCGCGAGCGCCATCGAGCAGTCGCCGGTGCGCAGCGCCTGCACCGCCATGTGCAGCGCGACGAGCGAGGAGGAGCAGGCGGTGTCGACCGTGACCGCGGGTCCTTCGAGCCCGAAGGCGTAGGCGACGCGCCCGGAGACGACACTGGCCGCATTGCCCGTGCCGATGAACCCTTCGACGGTCTCGTCGCTGTTCGCGAGAAGCAGGGTGTAGTCCTGCACGTTCGAGCCGGTGAAGACGCCGATGTCGCGCCCCCGCACCGCGCTCGGGTCGATCCCGGCGCGCTCGAACGCCTCCCATGACGTCTCCAGGAGGAGGCGCTGCTGCGGGTCCATGGCGAGGGCCTCGCGGGGCGATATCCCGAAGAACGTCGGGTCGAACTGGTCCGCGTCGTACAGGAAGGCTCCTTCCCGTGCGTACGAGGTGCCCGCGTGGTCCGGGTCGGGGTTGTACACGTTCGCCAGGTCCCAGCCGCGGTTCCCGGGGAACTCGCCGACGGCGTCGACGCCGTCGTGGACGAGCCGCCACAGGTCCTCGGGCGAGTTGACGCCGCCGGGGAAGCGGCAGCTCATGGCGACGATCGCGATCGGGTCGTCGCTCACCGATGCCACCGTGCGGGTGGCCGTCACGACGGCGGGAGCGCCGGTGAGTTCGGTGCCGAGGTGCGCGGCGAGGGCCGCGGGGCTCGGGTGGTCGAAGACCAGGGTCGCGGACAGGCGCAGCTCGGTGGCGGCGCCGAGGCGGTTGCGCAGTTCGACGGCGGTGAGCGAGTCGAAGCCCAGCTCCTTGAACGCGCGGTCGGGCACGATAGTGTGCGCCGAGCCGTGGCCGAGGACCACGGCCACGTGCTCCAGGACCACGTCGAGGAGCGCCTTCTCCCGCTCGGCCCCCGTCAGCCCTGCCAGCGACCGGGCCAGCGCGGATCCGGCGGCGGCACCGGACTCGGCGGTCCTGCGCGCGGCGGTGCGCACCAGGCCGCGCAGCAGGTGCGGTACGGGGTTGGTGCGTGCCTGCCGGTGCAGGGCGGGCAGGTCGAGCGGGACCGGCGCGAGGACGGCGCGGCCTGTGGTGCCCGCCGCGTCGAACAGCGCCAGACCCTGGGCCGAGCGGAGCGGGATGACACCGCCCCTGCTCATCCGCTTCACGTCGGCCTCGTCGAGCTGTCCGCTCATGCCGCTCGCGTCCGCCCACAGGCCCCAGGCCAGGGAGGTCGCGGGCAGCCCGGCCGCGCGGCGGTGCTGCGCGAGGGCATCCAGGAACGCGTTCGCCGCCGCGTAGTTGCCCTGCCCCGGGCCGCCGAACACGCCGGCGACGGACGAGAACAGCACGAACGCCGACAGGTCCAGGTCGCGGGTCAGCTCGTGCAGGTGCCAGGCCGCGTCGGCCTTGGGCCGGAAGACGGTGTCGATCCGTTCCGGGGTGAGCGAGCCGATCGTGCCGTCGTCGAGGACACCGGCGGTGTGGACGACGGCGGTCACAGGGTGCTCGGCCAGGAGCGCCGCGACGGCGTCGCGGTCGGAGACGTCACAGGCCGCGTACGTCACTTCGGCGCCCAGCGCGACCAGTTCGGTACGCAGGTCCTCGGCGCCCTCGGCGGCGGCGCCACGCCTGCTCACGAGCAGCAGGTCGCGTACGCCGCGCTCCGTGACCAGGTGCCGGGCGACGAGGCCGCCCAGCGTGCCGGTGGCGCCGGTGACCAGCACCGCGCCGGAGCCGAAGCCCGGGTCGTCCACCACGGAGGGGCTGACCCTGGTGAGGCGTGGGACGCGGATGTCGCCGGACCGGAGGGCGAGTTGGGGTTCGCCGGTGGCGAGTGCGGCGGGCAGCGCGTCGAGCGAGGCCGCCTCCTCGTCGAGGTCGACCAGGACGATCCGGTCCGGGTTCTCCGACTGGGCCGTGCGCACCAGGCCCCACACGGCGGCGTCGGCGACGTTCCGTACGTCCTCGTCGTCCGTGGTGGCGACCGCGCCCTTGGTCACGACGACCAGGCGGGCCGCCTCGAAACGCTCGTCGGACAGCCAGGCCTGGACCGTGGTCAGGGCCCAGTGCGCCGCTTCGTGCGCGGCGGCGACGGGGTCGGGCGTGGAGGCGGTCGGGCACGACAGGACGGCGAAGTCGGGGAGTTCCGTCGCCCCGGCCAGTTCCTCCAGGTCGGACAGGTCGGTCCGCCGGGTCGTCGGTGCCTCGCCGTCGGGCAGCGGGGCGGATGTCCAGTCGACGCCGAAGAGTGCGTCGCCGCGCTCGTCGCGGGCGAGCTGGTCGGCCTGGACCGGGCGCAGCATCAGCGAGTCGATCGTGGCCACCGGGGCGCCCGCCCCGTCCGCGATCACCAGTGTCACGCCGTCCGCCGTGTCCGTGGGCGTGAGGCGCACCCGCAGCACGGTCGCGCCCGAGGCGTGCAGGCGCATGCCCCACCACGAGAACGGCAGCTGGTCGGGGTCCGTGCCGTCGGTGAGGCCGATGGCGTGCAGGGCCGCGTCGAGCAGCGCCGGGTGCAGCCCGAAGCCGTCCGCCTTCACGCCGTCGGGCAGCGCGACCTCGGCGAACACCTCGCCGTCCTTGCGCCAGGCGGCCTTCAGGCCCTGGAACACCGGGCCGTAGCCGAACCCGGCGTCAGCCCGCTCGTCGTAGAAGCCGTCCAGGTCCACGACCTCGGCCCCCGCGGGAGGCCACACCTCCAGGGAAACCCCCTCGGCGCGGCCGCCCTCGCGCAGCACACCGACCGCGTGCCGGGTCCACGCACGACCGTCCTCGACATCACCCTCGCTGGAGTAGAACGTCAGCTCGCGCCGACCCGACTCGTCCGACGCGCCGACCCACACCTGCATCCGCACCGAGCCGGACTCGGTCAGGACGAGCGGCGCTTCGAGCGTCAGCTCCTCGACCAGGCCGCAGCCGACCTGGTCCCCGGCGCGCACCGCCAGCTCGGCGACCGCGGCGCCCGGCAGCAGTGCCGAGCCATGGACCACGTACTGGGCCAGCCACGGGTGCGTCTGGACCGAGACCCGCCCGGTCAGGAGCACACCGTCCGTGCCGCCGACGGCAACAGCCGCCCCCAGCAAGGGGTGTTCCGCCGAGCCGAGGCCGATCGCCGCGGCGTCGCCGGTCGAGTACGAGGCGTCCAGCCAGTAGTACTCGCGCTGGAAGGCGTACGTCGGCAGGTCGACGCGGCGCGTGCCACTGCCGTCGAAGAACGCCTCCCAGGCGACCTGGACGCCGCGCACGTGCAGTTGTCCGGCGGCGGTCGTGGCGGCGACGTCCTCGGGGCGGTCGCCGCGCAGCATCGGTACGAAGACCGCGTCCGGGGCGGACTCCTGGCCAAGCGCCGACAGCGCCCCACCGGGGCCCACCTCGACGAACATCGCCACACCCTCGGCGGCCAGAGCGCTCACGGCGTCGGCGAACCGCACCGCCTCACGGACGTGCCGCACCCAGTACTCGGGCGAGGCCAACTCCTCGGCAGACGCCCGGGCACCGGTCAGCGTCGACACGATAGGGAGCGACGGCTCTCCGTACGACACGCCCTCGAGGACCGCGCGGAAGTCGTCCAGCATCGGATCCATCAACGGCGAGTGGAACGCATGGCTCACCTTCAGGCGGGTCGCCTTACGGTCCTCCGCACGCCAACGCTCGGCAACCGCCTCGACATCGGCGGCCACACCGGAGACGACAACTGAGTGAGAACCATTAACCGCCGCAATACCCACCGTCTCCGGCAAGCCCTCATCAGCGACCTCCGCCTCGGACGCCTGGATCGCGACCATCGCACCACCGGACGGCAGCGCCTGCATCAACGCACCCCGCGCCGACACCACCTTCACCGCATCCGACAGCGACCACACACCAGCCACATGCGCCGCAGCCAGCTCACCGATCGAGTGACCGGCCAGCACATCCGGACGGACACCCCACGACTCCAGCAACCTGAACAGCGCCACCTCGACCGCGAACAGCGCAGGCTGCGTCACCCCCGTCTCGTTCAGCTCGGCCACCGCCGCCAGAGCCGTCAGGAACTCGTCCCGCTCACCGCCGACGACCACCGCACGGTGCTCGAGGACCGCCCGCGACGACACCAGGGCACGCCCCACGTCCGGCACGGTCAGCTCGGGGGCCGAGTCCACGAGGGACTTCAGCCGCGCGGCCTGCGCCCGCAGCGCTTCGGCGCTCCGGGCCGAGAGGACCCACGGCGCGATGCCGTCGGGCACCGGCGCCGCGTCTGCGGCAGGCTCCTCCCCCACCGGGGCCTGTTCGATGATGGCGTGGGCGTTGGTGCCGCTCACGCCGAACGACGACACACCGGCCCGGCGCAGATGGCCGGTCTCCGGCCACGGCTGGGTCTCCGTGAGGAGCTTGACGGCGCCCGCCGACCAGTCGACGTGCGACGACGGCGCGTCCACGTGCAGCGTGCGCGGGAGCACACCCTGACGCATCGCCATGACCATCTTGATCACACCGGCCACACCGGCGGCGGCCTGCGTGTGGCCGACGTTCGACTTCACCGAGCCGAGCCACAGCGGGTCACCCGCACGGTTCTGCCCGTACGTGGCGAGCAGCGCCTGCGCCTCGATCGGGTCGCCGAGCTTCGTGCCGGTGCCGTGCGCCTCGACGGCGTCCACGTCGGACGGTGCCAGGCCGGCGCTCGCGAGCGCCTGGCGGATCACGCGCTGCTGGGAGGGGCCGTTCGGGGCGGTGAGGCCGTTGGACGCGCCGTCCTGATTGACCGCCGAACCCCGTACGACGGCGAGGACCTTGTGGCCGTTGCGGCGGGCGTCCGACAGCCGCTCCACGAGGAGCATGCCGACGCCCTCGCCCCAGCCGGTGCCGTCCGCGCCCTCGGCGAACGCCTTGCACCGGCCGTCCTCCGCGAGCCCGCGCTGGCGGCTGAACTCGATGAACGCACCCGGCGTCGACATCACCGTCACACCGCCGACCAGAGCGAGATCGCACTCGCCCTTGTTCAGCGCCTGGCCCGCGAGGTGCAGGGCGACCAGCGACGAGGAGCACGCGGTGTCCACGGTGACGGCCGGGCCTTCGAGGCCGAATGTGTACGAGAGGCGGCCCGAGATGACGCTCGCCGCGCTGCCCGTGCCCGCGTACCCTTCGGCGCTCTCCCGCGCGGCCATCAACAGCGCCGCGTAGTCCTGGCCGTTGGTGCCGACGAACACGCCCGAGCGGCTGCCGCGCACCGCGTGCGGGTCGATCCCGGCCCGCTCGAACGCCTCCCAGGACGTCTCCAGGAGCAGCCGCTGCTGCGGGTCCATCGCCAAGGCCTCGCGCGGCGATATCCCGAAGAAGTCCGCGTCGAACTCCCCGACGTTGTGCAGGAATCCGCCTTCACGCGCGTAGGTCGTGCCCGCGTGGTCGGGGTCCGGGTCGTAGAGGGACTCCACGTCCCAGCCGCGGTCGGTGGGGAAGCCGGACAGCGCGTCCGCACCGGACTCGACGAGCCGCCACAGGTCCTCGGGTGACTCGACGCCGCCGGGGAAGCGGCAGCTCATGCCGACGATCGCGATCGGCTCGTCGGTCGTGGCCATGGCCGTGCCGGTGACCGTCTCGACCACGGTGACGCCCGCGAGTTCGGCGCCGAGGTGTGCGGCGAGCGCCGCGGGCGTCGGGTAGTCGAAGACGAGGGTGGCGGGCAGGGCCAGTTCGGTCGCCGCGTTGAGGTGGTTGCGCAGTTCGACGGAGCTGAGCGAGTCGAAGCCGAGGTCCTTGAACGCGCGGCCGGGTGCGACGGCGCCCGCCGAGCTGTGGCCGAGCACCACGGCCACGTGGCCGAGCACCAGGTCGAGGAGTGCCTTCTCGCGGTCCGCGAGACTCAGGCCGGCGAGCGAGCGGGCCAGCGCCGAACTCGCGCCGGGGCCGGACTCGGCGGTCCTGCGCGCGGTACCGCGCACCAGGCCGCGCAGGAGGTGCGGAACGGGGCGGGTGCGGGCCTCGCGGCGCAGCACGGCCAGGTCCAGGGGCACCGGCACGAGCGCGGCGCGGCCGGTCGAGCCCGCCGCGTCGAACAGGGCGAGGCCCTCGGCCGTGCGGAGCGGGAGCAGGCCGCCCCGGCCCATCCGCTTCATGTCGGCCGCGCCGAGGTCGCCGGTCATGCCGCTGGCCTCGGCCCACAGGCCCCAGGCCAGCGAGGTGGCGGGCAGCCCGGCCGCGCGGCGGTGCTGCGCGAGCGCGTCGAGGAACGCGTTCGCCGCGGCGTAGTTGCCCTGGCCGGGGGCGCCCAGCGTGCCCGAGACCGAGGAGAACAGGACGAACGCGGACAGGTCCAGGTCGCGGGTCAGGTCGTGCAGGTGCCAGGCCGCGTCGACCTTCGGGTGGAAGACGGTGTCGATACGTTCCGGGGTGAGCGAGCTGATCACGCCGTCGTCGAGGACGCCCGCGGTGTGGACGACCGCAGAGACGTCGTGCTCGGCCAGCAGCGCGGCGACAGCCTCGCGGTCGGCCACGTCGCAGGCGGCGAGCACCACTTCGGCGCCCTGCGCGGCCAGTTCGGCCCGCAGTTCCTCGGCGCCTTCGGCGGCGGCGCCGCGCCTGCTCACCAGGAGCAGATCGCGTACGCCGCGCTCGGCGACCAGGTGCCGGGCGACGAGGCCGCCCAGGGTGCCCGTGGCACCGGTGACCAGCACCGCGCCCGACCCGAAGCCGGGGTCGTCCACCACGGACGGGCTGACCCTGGCCAGGCGCGGGGCGCGTGCGGTGCCCGAGCGGAGCGCCAACTGCGGCTCGCCGGTGGCGAGCGCGGACGGCAGCGCGTCCAGCGAGGCCGTCTCGTCGTCGAGGTCGACCAGGACGATCCGGTCGGGGTTCTCCGACTGGGCGGACCGCACCAGGCCCCACACGGCGGCCTGCGCGACGTCCTGTACCGCCTCGTCGGCCGAGGTGGCGACGGCACCCCTGGTCACGACGGTCAGGCGGGCCGTGTCGGAGCGCTCGTCGGCCAGCCAGTCCTGGACCGTGGTCAGCGCCCAGTGCGCGGCGTCGTGCGCGCCGACGGCCGGGTCGGACGCCGAGGTGTCGGGGCAGGACAGGACCACGAAGCCGGGCAGTTCCATGGGCAGCGACTCGGTGAGCGCTTCCAGGTCGGCCCGTTCGGCCGTCGGGGCGTCGCCGTCGGACAGGGGCACGGGCACCCAGTCGACGCCGAACAGCGATTCGCCGAACAGCGACTCCGCGTCGTGCCTCGACAGCGTCTCCGTCACGGGACGCAGGACGAGGGAGTCCACCGTCGCGACGGGGGCGCCCGCGCCGTCGGCGAGCGTCAGCGTCACCGCGTCCGCTCCGGCGGGGGCGAGGCGCACCCGCAGCGCCGTCGCGCCGGAGGCGTGCAGCCGCACACCCGACCACACGAACGGCAGCCTGTCGTCGGCGTCCTCGCTGTCCGTGAGGCCGACGGTGTGCAGTGTCGCGTCGAGCAGCGCCGGGTGCAGCCCGAAGCCGTCCGGCTTCACGCCGTCGGGCAGCGCGACCTCGGCGTACACCTCGCCGTCCTTGCGCCACGCGGCCGTCAGGCCCTGGAACACCGGCCCGTAGCCGAACCCGGCGTCAGCCCGCTCGTCGTAGAACCCCTCCAGGTCCACGACCTCGGATCCCGCAGGAGGCCACACCTCCAGGGAGACCCCCTCGGCGCGGCCGCCCTCGCGCAGCACACCGACGGCATGCCGGGTCCAGGACCGTCCGTCCTCGACGTCACCCGCACTGGAGTAGAACGTCAGCTCACGCCTGCCCGCCTCGTCCGACGCACCGACCCACACCTGCACGCGCACCGAGCCGTCCGAAGGCAGGACGAGCGGCGCCTCAAGAGTCAGCTCCTCCACCAGATCGCACCCGACCTGGTCCCCGGCGCGCACCGCCAGCTCGACGAACGCCGCACCGGGCAGCGACGCCGCACCCTGGACGACGTACTCACCCAGCCACGGATGCGTCCGAACCGAGAGCCGACCCGTCAGCAGCACACCGTCCGTGCCGCCCACAGCAACAGCCGCGCCCAGCAGCGGGTGTTCCGCCGAACCGAGTCCGGCCGCGGTGACGTCGCCCGTCAGCGCCGACGCCTCGGGCCAGTAGCGCTCGTGCTGGAAGGCGTACGTCGGCAGCGCCACGCGGCGCGCGCCGCGCCCTGCGAAGAACGCCGCCCACTCGACCTGGACACCACGCACGTGCAGCTGTCCGGCCGCCGTGGTGGCGGCGGTCGCTTCCGGCCGATCAGCACGCAGCAGGGGTACGAAGACCGCGTCCGGGGCGGACTCCTGGCCCAGCGCCGACAGCGCCCCGCCGGGGCCGACCTCGACGAACGTCGCCACTCCCTCGGCGGCCAGAGCGCCCACGGCGTCGGCGAAGCGCACGGCCTCGCGCACGTGCCGCACCCAGTAGTCCGCAGAGGCCAGCTCCTCGGCCGTGGCGAGCTGTCCGGTCAGCGTCGACACGATCGGGAGCGACGGCTCTCCGTACGACACGCCCTGAAGGACCGTGCGGAAGTCATCCAGCATCGGGTCCATCAACGGCGAGTGGAACGCATGGCTCACCTTCAGACGGGTCGCCTTACGGCCCTCCGCACGCCAACGCTCCGCCACCGCCTCCACGTCAGCGGCCACACCAGAGACGACGACTGAGTGAGGACCATTAACCGCCGCGATACCCACCGTCTGCGGCAAGCCCTCATCAGTGACCTCAGCCTCGGACGCCTGGATGGCGACCATGGCGCCGCCCTCGGGCAGCGCCTGCATCAACGCACCACGCGCCGACACCACCTTCACGGCATCCGCCAACGACCACACACCAGCCACGTGCGCGGCCGCCAGCTCACCGATGGAGTGGCCCGCCAGCAGGTCGGGGCGCACACCCCACGACTCAAGGAGACGGAACAACGCCACCTCGACCGCGAACAGCGCGGGCTGCGTCACCCCGGTCTCGTTCAGGGCGTCGGCGTCCTCGCCGAACAGCACGCCACGTACCGACGGGTCGAACTCACCGAGGACAGCGTCCAGCGCCTCCGCGAACACCGGGAAACGCTCCGCCAGTTCACGCCCCATGCCGAGCCGCTGCGACCCCTGCCCCGAGAACAGGAAACCCACCCGGCCGGGCTCAGCGGCGACACCCGCGACCACGGCACCGCTCGACTTGCCATCGGCCACCGCCGCCAGAGCCGTCAGGAACTCGTCCCGGTCACCGGCGACGACCACCGCACGGTGATCCAGGGCCGACCGCGTCGTGGCGAGCGAGTAGCCGACGTCGGCGAGCGTGTGCTCGTCGACAAGGGACGTGAGGCGCTCGGCCTGCCCGCGCAGGGCGTCCTCGCCGCGTGCCGAGAGCACCCACGGAAGAGGCCCGTCGGCCACCGGCTCCTGAGCTTCCTCGGGCGCCACGGCGGGGGGCTGCTCGACGATGACGTGCGCGTTGGTGCCGCTGAACCCGAAGGACGACACACCGGCACGCCAGGGCCGGTCGACGGCGGGCCACGAGCGGGTCTCCGCGAGGAGTTCCACCGCGCCCGCGGACCAGTCGACGTGCGGCGACGGCTCGTCCACGTGCAGCGTCCGGGGCAGCACGCCGTGCCGCATCGCCATGACCATCTTGATGATGCCCGCGACGCCCGCGGCGGCCTGCGTGTGGCCGATGTTCGACTTCACAGAGCCGAGCCACAGCGGCCGCTCGTCGGCACGGTTCTGGCCGTAGGTGGCGAGGAGCGCCTGGGCCTCGATCGGGTCGCCGAGGGTCGTGCCCGTGCCGTGTGCCTCCACGGCGTCCACGTCGGCGGCGGCCAGGCCGGAACTCGCCAGGGCCTGGCGGATGACGCGCTGCTGCGAGGGGCCGTTCGGGGCGGTGAGGCCGTTGGACGCACCGTCCTGGTTGACCGCGGAGCCGCGCACGACCGCGAGGACGGGGTGCCCGTTGCGCTGGGCGTCCGAGAGACGCTCGACGAAGAGCATGCCGACGCCCTCGCCCCAGCCCGTGCCGTCGGCGGCCGCCGCGAAGGCCTTGCAGCGGCCGTCCTGCGAAAGGCCGCGCTGGCGGCTGAACTCGATGAACGAGCCCGGCGTCGCCATCACGGTCACGCCGCCCGCGAGGGCCAGTGAGCACTCGCCCGACCGCAGGGCCTGGATGGCCAGGTGCAGGGCGACCAGCGAGGACGAGCAGGCCGTGTCGACGGTGACAGCCGGGCCCTCGAAGCCGTACGTGTAGGACAGACGGCCGGAGGCGACGCTGGACGCGTTGCCGGTCGCCGCGTAGCCGCCGGTGTCCTCGGCGGCGCCGCCGAGGACGTACGCGTAGTCATGCATGTTCGAGCCCACGAACACGCCGACGCTCTCGCCGCGCAGCGACGCCGGGTCGATTCCGGCACGCTCGAAGACCTCCCAGGAGGTTTCGAGGAGGAGCCGCTGCTGCGGGTCCATCGCCAAGGCCTCGCGCGGCGAGATGCCGAAGAACCCCGCGTCGAAGCCGCTCACGTCCGACAGGAACGCGCCCGACTTCAGATAGGTGGTCCCGACCGCGTCCGGGTCAGGGTCGTACAAGGCCTCCACGTCCCAGCCACGATCGGCAGGGAACTCCGTGACCGCGTCGCCGCCGGAGAGGAGCAGCTGCCACAGGTCCTCCGGGCTGGCCACACCCCCGGGGAACCGGCAGCTCATGCCGACGATCGCGATCGGGTCGTCGGCCGCGACGGAGGCGGCGGCGACCGGAGCGGCCGCGATGTCCGCACCGGACAGTTCGGTACGCAGGTAGGCGGCCAGGACGGCGGCCGTCGGGTAGTCGAAGACCAGGGTCGCGGGCAGGGCGAGACCTGTCGCCTCGGTGAGGCGGGCGCGCAGTTCGACGGCCGTCAGCGAGTCGAAGCCCAGGTCACGGAAGGCACGGGTCGCCGAGAACGCGTCCCCGGACACATGGCCGAGGACGGCGGCGGCCTCGTACCGCACCAGCTCGGTGAGCTGCCGCTCCTGCTCCGCCTCGTCCAGACCGGCCAGACGCCGCGCGAGCGCCGACGTGCCCTGCTCGGCCGGGGCGGTGGCGAACGCGGCCTGCACGTCGGGGAGTTCACTCAGCAACGGGCTCGGGCGCTGCGCCATGAAGGTGCCCGCGAACCGCTCCCAGTCCATGTCGGCGACGACGACGTTCCCGTCACCGCGCTCCAAGGCCGTGGCCAGACCGGCGATCGCCACGACGGGAGCCATCGAGTTCAGGCCCCGGCGGCGCAGCTGTGCCGCCGAGTCCGCACCGGAGTTGGCGACCATGCCGCCGTCGGCCCACGGACCCCAGGCGACGGCGGTGGCGGGCAGGCCCGCTGCCCTGCGGTGCTCGGCCAGGGCGTCGAGGTAGGCGTTGGCAGCCGCGTACGCGCCCTGCGCACCGCTCCCCCACACACCGGCGATGGACGAGAACAGCACGAACGCGTCCAACGGCGTGTCGCCCAGGAGCTCGTGCAGGTTCCGCGCACCGTCGACCTTCGCCGCAAGCACACCGGCCAGGTCGTCCTCGTCCAGCTCCGCGAGCGGAGCCGTGCGCTCGATGCCGGCCGCGTGCACGACGGCGGTGAGCGGGAACTCGGCGGGCACGGAGGCGATTACGTCGGCCAGCGCGTCCCGGTCGGCGGCGTCGCAGGCCGCGATGGTGACGCGCGCCCCGAGCGTGGTCAGCTCCGCACGCAGTTCCTCGGCGCCTTCGGCCGCGGCGCCGCGCCTGCTCGTGAGGAGCAGGTGCTCGGCGCCCTTCGCCACCAGCCACCGGGCGACGTGCGCGCCGAGCGCGCCGGTGCCGCCGCTCACCAGGACCGTCCCGCGCGGCGACCAGCCCTCGGGCGCGGCACCGCCGAGCGGCGCGGGCGCCAGCCTGCGGCCGAGTATCCCCTCGCCGCGCAGCGCGACCTGGTCCTCGCCCCCCGTACCGGCGAGCACCGCGGCCAGGAGGTCACCGGTCGCCTCGTCGGGCGCCGCGGGCAGGTCCACCAGACCACCCCAGCGGCCCGGCTGCTCCAGCGCGGCCACCCGGCCGAGACCCCATACCAACGACTGCTCGAACCCGGCGACCGCGTCGCCGTCGGCCGCCGCGACCGCACCGGACGTGAGGCACCACAACGGCGCGGACACGTCCGCGTCACCCAGGGCGCGTAACAGACCGATCGTGGCCGCGACACCCGTGGGCACCGCCGAATCGCCACTGTCCGCAAGCCCGAGCAGCGAGACGACGCCGCCGAGCGCGGGCAGTTCGCTCAACTGCTCCGCCCAGTCGACCGCCTCCGGGTCCACGTCCAGGGTGTGGACGTCCGCTCCGCCCCGGGCAAGCGCCGCACGCACCCACTCCGCACGGTCCTCGCCCATCGGCGCAACGACCAGCCAGGCACCGTCCAGTTGACGGCTCGCGGCGGTTACCGGGCTCCAGTCGATCCGGTAGCGCCAGCCGTCCACGGTGGCCCGCCCCTGCTGCTCCGTGCGCCAGGCGGACAGCATGGGCAGCACGTCGCTCAGCGGGTCGTCCGACGACACGTTCAGCATGCGGGCCAGGTCGGCGAGGTCGCCCTCCGCGATGGCCTCCCAGAACCGCGCCTCCACCGGCGACATGCGCTCGGTGCGCGCGTCGGCGGGCACGTCGAGCCAGAAGCGCTCGCGCTGGAACGCGTACGTCGGCAGCTCGACCTGCCGGGCGCCGCTGCCGTGGAAGCAAGCGGTCCAGTCGACCGCCACGCCGTGCGTGTGCAGCGCGGCGACCGTGGTGAGGAACGCGTTCTCCTCGGGCCGGTCCGTACGCAGCGCGGGCAGGAACACCGCCTCGGGCGCACTGCCCAGGCCGAGAGCGCACAGCGTGCCGCCGGGGCCGACCTCCACGAACGCGTCGACACCCTGCTCGCGCAGCGTCACGACGGCGTCGGCGAAGCGCACGGACTCACGCACGTGCCGCACCCAGTAGTCCGGGGACGCCAGCTCCTCAGCCGTGGCCGGCCGACCGGTGAGCGTCGACACGATGGGGAGCGACGGCTCCGCGAACGAGACGCCCTCAAGGACCGCGCGGAAGTCGTCCAGCATCGGGTCCATGAGCGGTGAGTGGAACGCGTGACTCACCTTCAGGCGGGTCGCCTTACGGCCAGCCCCGCGCCAGCGCTCCGCCACCGCCTCCACGTCGGCGGCCACACCGGAGACGACCACCGAGTGAGGACCATTAACCGCCGCAATACCCACCGTCTCCGGCAAGCCCTCATCAATCACCTCAGCCTCGGACGCCTGAATCGCCACCATCGCACCACCGGACGGCAGCGCCTGCATCAACGCACCACGCGCCGACACCACCTTCACGGCATCCGCCAACGACCAGACACCAGCCACGTGCGCGGCCGCCAGCTCACCGATGGAGTGACCGGCCAGCAGGTCGGGGCGCACACCCCAGGACTCAAGGAGGCGGAACAGCGCGACCTCGACGGCGAAGAGCGCGGGCTGCGTCACCCCGGTCTCGTTCAGGGCGTCGGCGTCCTCGCCGAACAGCACGCCACGTACCGACGGGTCGAACGCCGCGAGGACCTCGTCCAGGGCTTCGGCGAACACCGGGAAACGGGACGCGAGTTCACGCCCCGCGCCGAGGCGCTGCGAGCCCTGACCCGAGAACAGGAAGCCCAGCAGGCCGCTGCCGGTGGTGCCCGTCACCAGGCCCGGGGTCTGCCTGCCCTCGGCCAGTGCCGTCAGGGCGGTCAGGCGGGACCCGTGGTCGTCCGCGACGACGACGGCACGGTGTTCCAGCGCCGCCCGTGTGGTGGCGAGCGAGAAGCCGACGTCCTGGGGGTGGAGGCCGGCGACGTGGGAGCGGAGCCGCTCGGCCTGGACGCGCAGCGCCTCGGGGCTCCGGGCCGAGAGGACCCAGGGCACCAGGCCGTCGCGTACCGGCTCCTGGGCCTCCTCCTGCTCGACGGCGGGAGCCTGCTCGATGATGGCGTGCGCGTTGGTGCCGCTCACGCCGAAGGACGACACACCGGCGCGGCGCAGGTGGCCGGTCTCCGGCCACGGCCGGGCCTCCGTGAGGAGTTCGACGCCGCCCGCCGACCAGTCGACGTGCGTCGAGGGCCGGTCCACGTGCAGCGTCTGCGGCAGTACGCCATGGCGCATCGCCATGACCATCTTGATCACGCCCGCGACACCGGCGGCGGCCTGGGTGTGGCCGACGTTGGACTTCACGGAGCCGAGCCACAGCGGCTCGGCGCTGCGGCCCTGGCCGTAGGTGGCGAGGAGTGCCTGGGCCTCGATCGGGTCGCCCAGGGTGGTGCCGGTGCCGTGCGCCTCCACGGCGTCGACGTCGGTCGGGGCGAGGCCCGCGCTCTCCAGGGCCTGGCGGATGACGCGCTGCTGCGAGGGGCCGTTGGGGGCGGTGAGGCCGTTGGACGCGCCGTCCTGGTTGACCGCGGAGCCACGCACGACCGCGAGGATCTTGTGGCCGCGCCGCTGGGCGTCCGACAGGCGCTCGACGAGGAGCATGCCGGCGCCCTCGCCCCAGCCGGTGCCGTCGGCGGCCTCGGCGAACGCCTTGCACCGGCCGTCCACGGAGAGGCCGCGCTGACGGCTGAACTCCACGAAGGAGCCGGGTGTCGACATCACCGTCACGCCGCCGACGAGCGCCATGTCGCACTCGCCCTTGTGCAGGGCCTGCGCCGCGAGGTGCAGGGCGACCAGCGAGGACGAGCAGGCCGTGTCCACGGTGACGGCCGGGCCCTCGAGGCCGAACGTGTACGAGAGGCGTCCTGAGATGACGCTCGCCGAGATGCCGGTGCCCGCGTAGCCCTCGACGGTCTCCATCGCGGCCATCAACAGGGCGGCGTAGTCCTGGCCGTTGGTGCCGACGAACACACCCGACCGGCTGCCGCGCAGCGACTGCGGGTCGATGCCCGCCCGCTCGAACGCCTCCCACGCGGTCTCCAGGAGCAGCCGCTGCTGCGGGTCCATGGCGAGGGCCTCGCGCGGCGAGATCCCGAAGAAGCCGGAGTCGAAGTCCGCGGCGCGGTCAAGGAAGGCGCCCTTGCGGCTGTAGGTGGTGCCGGAGCGGTCGGGGTCCGGGTCGTAGAGGGACTCCACGTCCCAGCCGCGGTCGGTCGGGAAGTCCGACACCGCGTCCGTGCCGGACTCGACCAGACGCCACAGGTCCTCGGGCGACTCGACGCCGCCGGGGAACCGGCAGCTCATGCCGACGATCGCGATCGGCTCGGCGGCCTTCTCCTCGACCTCGCGCAGCCGTTGCTTGGTCTGCCGCAGATCCGTGGTGACGCGCTTCAGGTAGTCGAGGACCTTGTCGTCGTTCGACATGTGCTTTGTTACCCCTTTTGGTGAGAGTCCGGACCTGCGGTTCAGGACTCAAGTTCCTCGTCGATGATGTTGAACACGTCGTCGAGCGTTGCCGAGTCGAGGTCGCCCGCCGCGCTCTCCGGCTCCTTGTCGTCCCAGGTGGACAGGAGTGACCGGAGCCGCAGCCGGATGTCGCCGACCAGCGCGTCGTTCGGGTCGAGCTTGGAGATGGTGACCGTCAGCTTGTTCAGCTCGCCGAGCACCTCCGCGGCGGGTGTGCGGTCGTCGGCGAGCACCGTCGTCCGCAGGTGGGCCGCGAGTGCCGCCGGGGTCGGGTGGTCGAAGACCAGGGTCGCGGGCAGTCGCGTGCCGACCTCGGCGTCGAGCCTGTTGCGCAGCTCCACGCCGGTGAGCGAGTCGAATCCGAGTTCCTTGAAGGCCCGTTCCGCCTCGACGGCCTCCGGTCCGGCGAAGCCGAGCACGGCCGCCGTGTGGGTGCGGACGAGGTGGACGAGGGTGCGGTCCCGCTCCGCCTCGGTGAGGCCCGCGAGCCGCTGGGCGAGCGAGACCGTGCCGGGACCGTCGCCGGACCGCGCGGCCCTGCGGGCGGGTGTGGGCACCAGGCCGCGCAGCAGCGGCCGCACCTGCTCCGGGTGGGCCCGCAGCGCCGCCAGGTCGATCGCGGCGGGCACCGCCGTCGCGGCGCCGGTCGCGCGCGCCACGTCGAAGAGTGCCATGCCGTCGGCGGAGGACAGCGGGGCCATGCCGCCGCGCGCCATCCGCTGGACGTCGGCGTCGTCGAGGTGCCCGGTGATGCCGCTGGCCTCGGCCCACAGGCCCCAGGCGAGCGATGTCGCGGGCAGTCCGGCGGCCCTGCGGTGCTGGGCGAGCGCGTCCAGGTAGCTGTTCGCCGCCGCGTAGTTGCCCTGGCCCGGGCTGCCGAACACACCGGCGACGGCGGAGAACAGGACGAACGCCGACAGGTCCGCGTCGCGGGTCAGCTCGTGCAGGTGCTGCGCGGCGTCGCCCTTGGGGCCGAACACCGCGTCGACGTGCTCCGGGCTCAGGGACTCGATCACGCTGTCGTCCAGGACACCGGCGGTGTGCACGACGGCGGTCACGGGGTGCTCGGCCAGGAGCGCCGCCACCGCGTCGCGGTCGCTCACATCGCACGCGGCGATCGTGACCCGTGCGCCCGCCTCCTGAAGTTCCCGGCGCAGTTCCTCCGCGCCCGGCGTCGCCGGGCCGCGGCGGCCGGTGAGGACCAGGTTGCCGACGCCGTGGCGGGTGACGAGGTGGCGTGCGGTGAGGCCGCCGAGCACGCCGAGGCCGCCGGTGACGAGGACCGTGCTGTCGGCGGTGAACGCCGCGGGCTCGGGGGTGTGGCCGGGCTCCGCCGCGTCGGCAGGAGTCGCGAGCCGTGCCAGCCTGGCCACGGAGGCGGCGCCGTTCCTGATCGCGAGCTGCGGCTCCCCAGCGGCCACCGCGGCGGGCAGCCCGCGCAGCGACTTCTCGTCCTCGTCGACGTCGACGAGGACGAACCGCTCCGGGTGTTCCGACTGTGCCGACCGGACCAGGCCCCATGCGGGAGCGCGGACCAGGTCAGGGACGTCCTCGTCGGGCCCTGCCGCCACCGCGCCGCGCGTGAGGAGCACGAGCTGCGCGTCGGCGAACCTGTCGTCGGCGAGCCACTTCTGGAGCAGGTCGAGGGTGTCGCGTGTCGCCGCGCGCGGGGTCGTCGCGCCCTCGCCGGGCGTCACGGCCACGCGCCGGGGCACGGGCGCGCCCCCGTCGACGGCGGCGACGAGCGCGGCCAGATCGCGGTGCTCGTCGACCGGCTCGCCCGCCGCGGTGAGCGCGTGGGTGAGGCGGGCGGTGTCGCCGCCGAGCACCGCCCACGTGCCGGTGTCGGGAGCGGCGTCCCGTACGGGGACCCACTTCACCTCGAACAGCGAGTCGCGGTGGGCGGACCGGGCGAGGTCGAGCTGGTCGGCCGAGAGGGGCCGCAGGCTCAACTGGTCGACGGCGGCAACGGGTTCACCGGAGCCGTCGGCGACGAGCACCGCCACGGCGTCCACGCCGACGGGCGTCAGCCGCACCCGCAGCACCGTCGCGCCGGTCGCGAGCAGCCGCACCCCGGCCCACGAGAACGGGAGCCCGTCCGAGCTCACCCCGAGCCCGGCCGTGTGCAGCGCGGCGTCCAGGAGGGCCGGGTGCAGGCCGAAGCCCTCGCCCGTGAGGCCGTCCGGAAGCACCACTTCGGCGAACACCTCGTCGCCCTTGCGCCAGGCGGCGCGCAGGCCCTGGAAGGCGGGGCCGTGGTCGAGGCCCGAGGCGGCGACGGTGGCGTAGTGGTCGTCGACATCGACCGGTTCGGCCTCGGTCGGCGGCCAGGCGACGAGGTCGTCGGTGACGGGTTCGGCGTCGGCCGCGAGGGTGCCGGTGGCGTGGCGGGTCCAGGCGCCGCCCGCGTCTCCTCGGGAGTCCACGGTGAACGCCCGGCGGCCCGCCGCGTCCGGCCCGTCGACGCTGAGCCGCACCTGGACGCCGTCCCGCTCGGGCAGCACCAGGGGCGCCTCCAGGACGAGGTCGTCCAGGGACGCGCAGCCGACGTGGTCGCCGGCGCGCAGCGCGAGGTCCACGTAGGCCGCGCCGGGGAGCACGGGGGTGCCGAGGACGCGGTAGTCGGTGAGCCACGGGTGGGTGCGCGCGGACAGCCTGCCGCTGAACACGAGGCCTTCGGAGTCGGCGAGTTCGGTGACGGCGACGAGCACGGAGTGGTCCACGCGGCCGAGGCCGGCCGAGGTCACGTCGCCGGACGCGGTGTGTGCCGCCGTGGGCCAGAAGCGCTCGCGCTGGAACGGGTACGTCGGCAGGTCGACGCGCTGTGCCGCGGGGAGCGGCCACTCCACCCGGCCGCCGCGTGTGAACAGCGTGGCCGCCGAGGTCATGAGCCGGGCCGGGCTCCCGTCGCCGCGCCGCAGCGAGCCGACGACCACGCCGTCGGCGCCGACCAGTTCGCCGAGACCGGCCACGAGGACCGGGTGCGGGCTGACCTCGACGAAGCTGCTGAAGCCCGCTGCCACCAGCGCGGAGACGGAGTCGGCGAACTGCACGGTCCGGCGCAGGCTGCGGTACCAGTACGCGGCGTCCAGCTCGCGGGTATCCAGCCAGGCGCCGGTCAGCGGTGAGAAGTACGGCACGTCCGCGGAGCGCGGCGTCACGTCCGCGATGCCCGCGAGGAGTTCCGCCTCGATGCGCTCGACGTGGTGGGAGTGCGGGGCGTAGTCCGCCTGGACCCGCCGCGCCCACACGCCCTTCTCGGCGCAGAGGTCCACCAGTTCGTCCAGCGCGGCGGCGTCGCCGGACACGACGACGGAGGCGGGGCCGTTCACCACGCCGATGTCGAGCTGCCCGTCCCAGGGCGCGACGAGGTCCCGTACGGCGTCGACGTCGAGCGCGACGGACACCATGCCACCCTGTCCGGCGAGCGCGGTCAGCGCCTTGCTGCGCAGGACGACGAGGCGCGCCGCGTCCTTCAGGGGCAGGGCGCCCGCGACGCAGGCCGCCGCGATCTCGCCCTGCGAGTGCCCGAGGACGGCGCTCGGTTCGACGCCCCACGACCGCCAGGTGGCGGCCAGCGACACCATCACGGCGAAGAGGGCGGGTTGGACGACGTCCAAGCGCTCCATCAGGGCGGGGTCCTGGACGGCGTCGAGGAGCGACCAGTCGACGTGCTCGCCGAGGGCCTCGGCGCACTCCCGCATCCGCGCGCGGAACACCGGCGAGGACTCCAGGAGTTCGAGGGCCATGCCGACCCACTGCGTGCCGTGGCCGGGGAACACGAACACCGTGCCGGTGCCGTGGTCGCCGGCCGCGCCGGTGACGACGTTCGGTGCCTCGCGGCCGTCGGCGAGGGCGGTGAGGCCGCTGAGGAAGTCCTCGCGGTCGACGCCCACCAGCACGGCGCGGTGGTCGAAGGCCGGCCGGGACCGCAGTGTGTGGGCGACGTCGGCGACCGGCACGTCCGCCTTGTGGCCGAGCTCGTCCCGGAGCCGGGCCGCCTGCTGCCGCAGCGCCTCGCCGGACCGGGCCGAGAGGACCCACGGCAGGACGCCGGGCTCCGTGGGCTCCGTCGGCTCCGTCGGCTTCGTCGCCTCGGCGGGCGTCGGCGCGGGTGCCTGCTCGATGATGGCGTGCGCGTTGGTGCCGCTGAACCCGAAGGACGACACACCGGCACGCCACGGCCGGTCGACGGCGGGCCACGCACGCTCGTCGGTGAGCAGTTCCACGGCGCCCGCGGACCAGTCGACGTGCGGCGACGGCTCGTCGACGTGCAGGGTTCGCGGCAGGACGCCGTGCCGCATCGCCATGACCATCTTGATCACACCGGCGACACCTGCGGCGGCCTGGGTGTGCCCGATGTTGGACTTCACGGAGCCGAGCAACAGGGGCTCACCTGCGCGGTCCTGGCCGTAGGTGGCGAGGAGCGCCTGGGCCTCGATGGGGTCGCCGAGCTTCGTGCCGGTGCCGTGGGCCTCGACGGCGTCCACGTCGGACGCCTGGAGTCCGGCGCTCGCGAGGGCCTGGCGGATGACGCGCTGCTGGGAGGGGCCGTTGGGCGCGGTGAGGCCGTTCGACGCGCCGTCCTGGTTGACCGCCGAGCCGCGGATCACCGCGAGGACGGGGTGCCCGTTGCGCCGGGCGTCCGAGAGGCGTTCGACGAAGAGCATGCCGACGCCCTCGCCCCAGCTGGTGCCGTCGGCGGCGGCAGCGAAAGCCTTGCAGCGGCCGTCCTGCGAAAGGCCGCGCTGGCGGCTGAACTCGATGAACGCACCGGGTGTGGACATCACGGTCACGCCGCCCGCGAGCGCGAGGTCGCACTCGCCCGACCGCAGCGCCTGCACCGCCAGGTGCAGCGCGACCAGCGACGAGGAGCACGCCGTGTCGACGGTGACGGCCGGGCCCTCGAAGCCGAACGTGTACGACAGGCGGCCGGACGAGACGCTGGCCGCGTTGCCGGTCGCCATGTAGCCGCCGACGTCCTCGGCGGCCTCGCCGAGCACGAGGCCGTAGTCCTGCGCGTTCGAGCCCACGAACACGCCGACGCTCTCACCGCGCAGCGCCGCCGGGTCGACCCCGGCCTGCTCGAGAAGTTCCCAGGAGGTCTCCAGGAGGAGCCGCTGCTGCGGGTCCATGGCCAGGGCCTCGCGCGGCGAGATCCCGAAGAACCCCGCGTCGAAGCCGCTCACGTCCGACAGGAACGCGCCCGACGTGAGATAGGTGGTCCCGACCGCGTCCGGGTCGGGGTCGTACAGCGCCTCCACGTCCCAGCCGCGATCGGCAGGGAACTCCGTGACCGCGTCGCCGCCGGACAGGAGAACGTTCCACAGGTCCTCCGGGCTGGAGACGCCTCCGGGGTACCGGCACGACATCGACACGATCGCGATCGGCTCGTCGCTCACGCCGGAGACCGCGACCGGAGCCGAGTCCGTGGGTGCCGCACTGGCGCCGCACAGTTCGGTACGCAGGTAGGCGGCCAGGACAGCGGCCGTCGGGTAGTCGAAGACCAGGGTCGCGGGCAGGGCGAGACCGGTGGCGTCGCTGAGGCGGGCGCGCAGTTCGACGGCCGTCAGCGAGTCGAAGCCCAGGTCACGGAAGGCACGGGTCGCGGAGAAGGCGTCCCCGGACACATGGCCGAGGACGGCGGCGGCCTCGTACCGCACCAACTCAGTGAGCTGCCGCTCCTGCTCCGCCTCGTCCAGACCGGCCAGACGCCGCGCGAGCTCCGACGTACCCTGCTCGGCCGAGGAGGACCCGAACGCGGCCTGCACGTCGGGCAGTTCACTCAGCAACGGGCTGGGGCGCTGCGCCATGAAGGTGCCCGCGAACCGGGACCAGTCGACATCGGCGACGACGACGTTGCCGTCACCGCGCTCCAAGGCCGTGGCCAGACCGGCGATCGCGACCGCCGGAACCAGCGTCGACAGGCCCCAGCGCCGCAGCAGCGCGGTCTGCTCGGCGGTGGCGACCATGCCGCCGCCGCCCCACGGCCCCCAGGCGACCGCCGTGGCGGGCAGGCCCGCTGCCCTGCGGTGCTCGGCCAGGGAATCCAGGTAGGCGTTGGCGGCCGCGTACGCGCCCTGCCCGCTGCTGCCCCAGACTCCGGCGATGGACGAGAACAGCACGAACGCTTCCAGCGGCGTGTCGCCCAGGAGTTCGTGCAGGTTCCGCGCACCGTCGACCTTCGCCGCGAGCACACCGGCCAGGTCGTCCCGGTCCAGCTCCGCGAGGGTGGCCGAGCGCTCGATGCCCGCCGTGTGGACGACGGCGGTGAGCGAAGGGACGCTCTCCAGGAGCGCCCGGACCGACTCCTTGTCCGTCACGTCGCAGGCGGCGACGGTGACGCGCGCGCCCAGCTCGACGAGCTCCGCCTCCAGTTCCTCGGCGCCCTCGGCGTCCGGGCCGCGACGCCCCGCCAGTACGACGTGCTCGGCGCCGCTCGCCGCAAGCCAGCGCGCCACATGGCCGCCCAGGGCGCCGGTGCCGCCGGTCACCAGGACCGTGCCGCGCGGCGACCAGCCGGAGCCGGAGCGGGCCGCGCCGAGCGGCGCGGGCACCAGCCTGCGGCCGAGGATCACGTCGCCGCGCAGCGCGACCTGGTCCTCGCCGCTCGTCCCGGCGAGGACGGAGGCCAGCAGGCCGCCGGTCGCCTCGTCCGGCGCCTCGGGTACGTCGACCAGACCGCCCCAACGGCCGGCCTGCTCCAGGGCGGCCACGCGGCCCAGACCCCACAGCATCGACTGCTCGAACCCGGCGACGACGTCGTCCTCGGCCGCCGCGACCGCACCGGACGTCAGGCACCACAACGGCGCCTCCACGCCCGAGCGACCGAGCGCCCGCAGCAGGTCGACCGTGCCCGCGACACCCGTGGGCACCGCCGACGCGCCCACATCGGCGAGCCCCAGCAGCGAGACGACCCCGTCGAGCGCGGGCAGTTCGCTCAACTGCTCCGCCCAGTCGACTGCCTCCGGGTCCACGTCCAGGGCGTGGACGTCCGCTCCGCCCCGGGCAAGCGCCGCACGCACCCACTCCGCACGATCCTCGCCCATCGGCGCAACGACCAGCCACACACCGTCCAGTTGACGGCTCGCAGCGGCTACCGGCCGCCACTCGACCCCGTACCGCCACCCGTCGGCGACGGACCGGTCCCGCTGCTTCCTGCGCCACGCCGACAACCGAGGCAGCACCGCACTCAGCGGATCGTCCGACGACACGCCCAGCGTGCGGGCGAGATCGGCGCGCACGGACTCGCGGACGTGCCGCACCCAGTAGTCCGGCGATGCCAGCTCCTCGGCCGTGGCGAGCTGTCCGGTCAGCGTCGACACGATCGGGATCTCGGGTTCGCCGCACGCGACTCCCTCGACCACTGCACGGAAGTCGTCCAGCATCGGGTCCATGAGCGGCGAGTGGAACGCGTGGCTCACCTTCAGGCGGGACACCTTGCGGCCCTCCGCACGCCAGCGCTCCGCGACCGCCTCGACATCGGCGGCCACACCGGAGACGACGACCGAGTGAGGACCATTAACCGCCGCTACACCCACCGTCTCCGGCAAGCCCTCGGCCGTGACCTCGGCCTCCGTGGCCTGGATCGCGACCATCGCGCCACCGGACGGCAGCGCCTGCATGAGCGCACCACGAGCCGCCACGACCTTGACGGCGTCGGCCAGCGACCACACACCAGCCACATGCGCCGCAGCCAACTCACCGATCGAGTGACCAGCCAGCACATCCGGACGGACACCCCACGACTCAAGGAGCCGGAACAGCGCCACCTCGACCGCGAACAGCGCGGGCTGCGTCACCCCCGTCTCGTTCAGCGCCTCGGCATCCGCACCGAACAGCACCTCCCGCACCGACGGATCGAACCCCGCGAGCACCTCGTGCAGCGCCTCGGCGAACACCGGGAAACGAGCCTCCAGTTCACGGCCCATCCCCAGGCGCTGCGACCCCTGCCCCGAGAACAGGAAGCCCAGCCGGTGCGGCGCCGCCTCCCCCACCGCGACACCCGGACCGCCACGCCCCTCGGCGAGCGCGGCCAGGCCCGACCGGAAGTCGGCGGCATCAGCGGCGACGACCACGGCTCGGTGCTCGAGGACCGCCCGCGAGAACACCAGCGCGCGGCCCACGTCCGGCACCGACAGCTCAGGCGCCGCTTCCACGAAGGACGTGAGCCGCCCGGCCTGCTCCCGCAGCGCCTCGGGGGTCTTGGCCGAGAGGAGCCACGGCACGACCGCGCCGACCGGCAGCGGCTCCGGGACGTCCTCCCCCACGACCACGGGGGCCTGCTCGATGATGGCGTGCGCGTTGGTCCCGCTGAACCCGAACGACGACACACCGGCACGCCACGGCCGGTCCGCAGCAGGCCACGGCCGGGCCTCCGACAGCACCTCGACCGCGCCGGCGGACCAGTCCACGTGCGGCGACGGCTCGTCCGCGTGCAGCGTCCGCGGCAGCACGCCGTGTCGCATCGCAAGCACCATCTTGATCACACCGGCGACTCCGGCGGCGGCCTGGGTGTGACCGATGTTCGACTTGATCGAGCCGAGCCACAGCGGCTCACCCGCACGGTCCTGGCCGTAGGCGGCGAGGAGCGCCTGGGCCTCGATCGGGTCGCCGAGCTTCGTGCCCGTGCCGTGCGCCTCGACCGCGTCCACGTCGGACGGCTCCAGGCCGGCGGCAGCAAGAGCGGCGCGGATGACGCGCTGCTGCGAGGGGCCGTTCGGGGCGGTGAGGCCGTTGGACGCGCCGTCCTGGTTGACCGCCGAGCCGCGCACGACGGCGAGCACCTGGTGGCCGTTGCGCTGCGCGTCGGAAAGACGCTCGACGAGCAGCATGCCGACGCCCTCGCCCCAGCCGGTGCCGTCGGCGTCCGCGCCGAACGCCTTGCACCGGCCGTCCACCGAGAGCCCGCGCTGGCGGCTGAACTCCACGAACGCGGCGGGCGTCGACATCACCGTCACACCGCCCGCGAGCGCGAGATCGCACTCGCCCTTCTGCAGGGCCTGCACGGCCAGGTGCAGCGCGACGAGCGACGAGGAGCACGCCGTGTCCACCGTCACCGCGGGGCCTTCGAGGCCGAACGTGTACGAGAGCCGGCCGGAGATGACGCTCGCCGCGCTGCCGGTGCCGAAGTAGCCGTCGACGGTGTCCTGAGCGGCCGTCATCAGCCGTGTGTAGTCCTGGCCGTTGGTGCCGACGAACACACCCGACCGGCTGCCGCGCAGCGACTGCGGATCGATGCCCGCCCGCTCGAACGCCTCCCAGGAGGTCTCCAGGAGCAGCCGCTGCTGCGGGTCCATCGCCAAGGCCTCGCGCGGCGAGATCCCGAAGAGCGCGGGGTCGAAGTCCGCCACGCGATCGAGGAAGGCACCCCTGCGGGAGTACGACGTGCCGACGCCCGCGCCCTCCGGGTCGTACAGCGACTCGACGTCCCAGCCGCGGTCGGTCGGGAAGTCGGTCACCGCGTCCACGCCCGACCGCAGCACCTGCCACAGGTCCTCGGGGCTGGACACGCCGCCGGGGAACCGGCACGACATCGCCACGATCGCGATCGGCTCGTCGCTCACACCCGCGGCAGCCGCGGCGGCCGTGGGGGTAGCGGCGGCAGCTCCGGACAGTTCGGTACGCAGATAGGTGGCCAGGGCGGCGGCCGTCGGGTAGTCGAAGACCACGGCGGCGGGCAGGGCCACGCCCGTCGCCTCGCTGAGGCGGGCGCGCAGTTCGACGGCCGTCAGGGAGTCGAAGCCGAGGTCGCGGAAGGCGCGGGTGGCCGAGAAGGCGTCGCCGGACGCATGGCCGAGGACTGCGGCGGCCTCGTACCGGACCAGTTCGGTGAGCTGCCGCTCCTGCTCGGCCTCGTCCAGTCCGGCCAGGCGCTGGGCGAGCGCCGAGGTGGCCTGCTCGGCCGGGGCGGTGGCGAACGCGGCCTGTACGTCGGGGAGTTCACCGAGGAGCGGGCTGGGGCGCTGCGCCATGAAGGTGCCCGCGAACCGGGACCAGTCGACGTCGGCGACGGTGATCTGTCCGTCGCCGTGGCCGACGGCCGCGCCGAGACCGGCGAGCGCCGCGTCGGGGGCCATCGTCGTCAGGCCCCTGCGGTGCAGTCGCGCGGCCACGTCCGCACCGGCGTCCTCGACCATGCCGCCGTCGGCCCACGGGCCCCAGGCGACGGCGGTGGCGGGCAGGCCCGCGGCCCTGCGGTGCTCGGCCAGGGCGTCGAGGTAGGCGTTCGCGGCGCCGTAGGCGGCCTGACCGCCGCTGCCCCAGACTCCGGCGATGGACGAGAACAGCACGAAGGCGTCCAACGGCGTGTCGCCCAGGAGTTCGTGCAGGTTCCGCGCGCCGTCGGCCTTCGCCGCAAGCACGTCGCCGAATGCGGCGAGGTCGCCCGGGTCGAGGTCGGCGAGGGCGGCGGAGCGCTCGATGCCGGCCGTGTGGACCACGGCGGTGAGCGCGGGGACGCTCTCCAGGAGCGCCGCGACAGCGTCCCGGTCCGCCATGTCGCAGGCGGCGAACGTGGCGCGCGCGCCCAGCTCGACGAGTTCCGCCTCCAGGGCGGCGGCGCCTTCGGCCGCGGCACCGCGACGGCTCACCAGGACGACGTGCTCGGCGCCGTGTGCCGCGACCCAGCGCGCCACATGGCCGCCCAGGGCGCCGGTGCCGCCGGTCACCAGGACCGTCCCGCGCGGCGACCAGCCCTCTGCGGCGGCAGCGCCGAGCGGCGCGGGCACCAGCCTGCGGCCGAGGATCACGTCGCCCCGCACGGCGAGTTGGTCCTCGCCGCCCGTGTCCGCGAGCGCCTTGGCCAGCAGGCCCCCTGTCGTCCCGTCCGGCGCCGCGGGTACGTCGACCAGTCCACCCCAGCGGTCAGGGTGCTCCAGGGCGGCAACCCGGCCGAGGCCCCACAGCATCGACTGCTCGATTCCGGGGACCGCGTCGCCCTCGGCCGCTGCCACCGCGCCCGACGTGAGGCACCACAACGGCGCGGACACGTCCGCGTCACCCAGGGCGCGTAACAGACCGATCGTGGCCGCGACACCCGTGGGCACCGCCGACTCGCCCACATCGGCGAGCCCGAGCAGCGAGACGACCCCGTCGAGCGCGGGCAGCTCGCTCAACTGCTCCGCCCAGTCGACTGCCTCCGGGTCCACATCCAGGGTGTGAACGTCGGCTCCGCCCCGGGCAAGCGCCGCACGCACCCACTCCGCACGGTCCTCGCCCATCGGCGCCACGACCAGCCACACACCGTCCAGTTCACGGCTCGCAGCGGCTACCGGCCGCCACTCGACCCCGTACCGCCACGCATCGGCGACAGACCGGTCCCGCTGCTTCCTGCGCCACGCCGACAACCGAGGCAGCACCGCACTCAGCGGATCGTCCGACGACACGCCCAGCGTGCGGGCGAGATCGGCGGCTCGGGGCGATCACCGCGCAGCGCGGGTACGAAGGCGGCCTCCGGCGCCGTGAGCTGCCCGAGACCGGACAGCACTCCGCCGGGGCCGACCTCGACGAACACGTCGGCGCCCTGCTCGCGCAGCGTCACGACGGCGTCGGCGAAGCGCACGGACTCGCGCACGTGCCGCACCCAGTAGTCCGGCGATGCCAGCTCCTCGGCCGAGGCGAGCTGCCCGGTCAGCGTCGACACGATCGGGAGCGACGGCTCTCCGTACGACACGCCCTGAAGGACCGTGCGGAAGTCGTCCAGCATCGGGTCCATCAACGGCGAGTGGAACGCGTGACTCACCTTCAGACGGGTCGCCTTGCGGCCCTCCGCACGCCAGCGCTCGGCAACCGCCTCGACATCGGCGGCCACACCAGAGACGACGACTGAGTGAGGACCATTAACCGCCGCAATACCCACCGTCTCCGGCAAGCCCTCATCAATCACCTCGGCCTCGGACGCCTGGATGGCAACCATGGCGCCACCGGTCGGGAGCGCCTGCATCAACGCACCACGCGCCGACACCACCTTCACCGCATCCGAAAGCGACCAGACCCCGGCCACGTGCGCGGCCGCCAGCTCACCGATCGAGTGGCCCGCCAGCAGGTCGGGGCGCACACCCCACGACTCAAGGAGACGGAACAACGCCACCTCGACCGCGAACAACGCGGGCTGCGTCACCCCCGTCTCGTTCAGGGCGTCGGCGTCCTCGCCGAACAGAACGCCACGTACCGAAGGATCAAAGGCGGCAAGGACCTCGTCCAGCGCGTCCGCGAACACCGGGAAACGAGCGGCCAGTTCACGCCCCATGTCGAGCCGCTGCGACCCCTGCCCCGAGAACAGGAAACCCAGCCGGTGCGACGCGGCTTCACCGACGACGACGCCCGGGCCGCCACGCCCTTCGGCGAGCGCGCTGAGCCTGTCGAGGGTGGTGGCGCGGTCCTCCGCCACAAGCACGGCGCGGTGCTCGAACAGGGAGCGGGTCGTGGCCAGGGAGAAGCCGGTGCCCGCCGGGTCGAAGTCGGTGGCGGCCGCCACGGCGGACCGGAGTCGGTCGGCCTGTGCGCGCAGCGCGTCGGGAGTGCGGGCGGACAGCGCCCAGGGTGTGACGGCGACGGCCGACGCGTCGGTGTCCGTCGTGGGCCGCGGGTCGGTGGCGGGCGTCTCCTCCTGGGCGGCGGGTGCCTGCTCCAGGATGACGTGGGTGTTCGTGCCGCTGACGCCGAACGAGGACACACCGGCGCGGCGCGGCTCGCCGGTCTCCGGCCACGGCTGTGCCTCGGTGAGCAGGGCCACGGTGCCGGCCGACCAGTCGACGTGGCTGCTCGGCTCGTCGACGTGCAGGGTCTTGGGCAGCGTGCCGTGCCGCATCGCCATGACCATCTTGATGATGCCGCCGACACCGGCCGCCGCCTGGGCGTGGCCGATGTTCGACTTCAGGGAGCCGAGCCACAGGGGGCGTTCGGCGGTGCGCTCGGCGCCGTAGGTGGCGATGAGGGCGTGTGCCTCGATGGGGTCGCCGAGGGTGGTGCCGGTGCCGTGCGCCTCGACGGCGTCGACCTGGGCCGGGGTGAGTCGCGCGCTCGCCAGGGCCTGGTTGATGACTGTCTGCTGGGAGGGGCCGTTGGGCGCGGTGAGGCCGTGGGACGCGCCGTCCTGGTTGACCGCGGAGCCGCGGACCACCGCGAGGATCGGGTGGCCGTTGCGGCGGGCGTCGGACAGGCGCTCCACGAGGAGCATGCCGACGCCCTCGCCCCAGCCGGTGCCGTCCGCGCTGTCGGAGAACGCCTTGCAGCGGCCGTCCACGGACAGGGCGCGCTGCCTGCTGTACTCGACGAACGTGCGCGGCGTGGCCATGAACGTGGCGCCGCCCGCCAGGGCGAGGGAGCACTCCTCACGACGCAGCGCCACCATCGCGAGGTGCAGGGCGACCAGCGACGAGGAGCACGCCGTGTCCACCGTCACCGCGGGCCCGACGAGGCCGAGGGTGTAGGCGATGCGGCCGGACGCGATGCTGCCCGCGCTGCCGTTGGCGAGGAAGCCCTCGAAGCCTTCGGGCGCCTGCGGCAGCCGCGTCGCGTAGTCGTTGTACATGACGCCCGCGAAGACACCGGTCCTGGTGTCCTTGGCCTGTACGGGGTCGATGCCCGCGCGCTCGAACGCCTCCCACGACGTCTCCAGGAGCAGTCGCTGTTGCGGGTCCATCGCCGCGGCCTCGCGCGGGCTGACCCCGAAGAACGCCGGGTCGAAGCCCGCGGCGTCCTGGAGGAAGCCGCCGTGCCGGGTGATGGACGTGCCCGCGTGGTCCGGGTCGGGGTCGTAGAGCGTGTCGGCGTCCCAGCCGCGGTCGGCCGGGAACTCCACCACGGCGTCCCCGCCGTCGGCGACGAGCTGCCACAGGTCCTCGGGCGAGGCCACGCCGCCGGGGTAGCGGCAGCTCATCCCGATGATCGCGATGGGCTCGTGCTCCCGGTCCTCTACCTCGCGCAGGCGTCGGCGCGTGTTGCGCAGATCGGTGGTGGCCCGCTTGAGGTAATCGCGGAGCTTGTCCTCGTTCTCCATCTGGCGTGTACTCCTTACGGCGGTGCGGACGTGTGCGTCTCGGTCCGACCGGTTCACGAGGTCTCAAGTTCGTTGTCGAGGTAGCCGAAGAGTTCGTCGTCGGTGGCCGCGTCGAAGCCGGCCTCCGCGTCGTCCTCGGCGTCGTCGGCCCGGGTTTCGCTCCAGGTGGCGAGCAGGGCGCGCAGCCGAAGGTCCACCTTGGTGGCGGTGCCGTCGTCGGTGAGCGCGAGCAGCGCGCTCTCCAGTTGGTCGAGCTGGTCGAGTACGCCGGTCCCCGGGTCGGGCTCGTCGCTCGGGAGCAGCGTGAGCAGGTGCCGGGTGATCGCGGCGGCCGACGGGTGGTCGAAGACGAAGGTCGAGGCGAGCCGCAGGCCGGTGGCGGCGGTCAGTCGGTTGCGCAGTTCCACCGAGGTCAGCGAGTCGAACCCGAGGTCGCCGAGCGCGCGGCCGGGGTCGACCTCGGTGCCGGGCGCGTGGCCGAGCACCGCCCCGACCTGCGTGCAGACCAGGTCGAGGACCGTCTGCTCGCGTTCCTCGGCGGGCCGGCCCGCGAGGGTGTCGGCGAACGTCGCGGCCGCGACAGGGGCCGTCGGCGTGGCGCGGCGGGCGGGGGCGCGGACCAGGCCGCGCAGCAGCGGGGGCAGGGTGCCGTCGGCCGCCTGACCGCGCAGTGCGGCGGTGTCGAGGAGGACCGGCACGAGTGCCGCGCGGTCGTCGCGCGTCGCGGCGTCGAACAGCGCGAGCGCGTCGTCGGTGGGCAGTTCGAGGACACCGGAGCGGCCTAGGCGGGCCCGGTCGCCCTCGTCGAGCCCCGCCGTCATGCCGCTCGCGGCGGCCCACAGGCCCCACGCCACGGAGACGCCGGGCAGGCCGAGCGCGTGACGGCGCCGCACGAGCGCGTCGAGCGCCGCGTTGGCGGCCGCGTAGCTGCCCTGGCCCGCGCTGCCGAGGACTCCGGCCGCCGAGGAGAACACCACGAACGCGGACAGGTCGGCGTCCCTGGTCAGCTCGTCCAGGTGCAGCAGGCCGTCGACCTTCGGGCCGAAGACGCGGTCGACGCGTTCGGGTGTCAGCGACTCCAGTACGCCGTCGTCGACGACACCCGCGGTGTGCACGACCGCGCCGAGCGGCCGGTCCAGCGAGGCGAGGAGCGCCGCTACCGCGTCCCGGTCGGCCACGTCGCAGGCCGCCACGGCCACCTCGGCGCCCAGCGCGGCCAGTTCGTCGCGCAGTTCCTCGGCGCCCTCGGTCGCCAGGCCCTTGCGGCCTACGAGGACGAGGTTGCGGACGCCTCGTTCGGCGACGAGGTGCCGGGCCACGATCGCGCCGAGCGTGCCGAGGCCGCCGGTCACCAGGACCGGGCGGTCCGCGTCGATCGGTGCGGGCACGGTCAGCACTGCCTTGCCGGTGAGCCGGGCCTCGGCGACGTGACGGAACGCCTCGGGTGCGCGGCGGACGTCCCAGGCGCGCACCGGCAGGGAGGTCAGCACGCCCGCCTCGCAGAGCGCGAGGATGTCGGCGAGCATCTCCTGGCAGCGGTCGGGGTCCGGCTGCTGCTGGTCGAACGCGGCGTACGTGACGCCGGGCGGCAGCGCGTCGGGCTCGTGGCCTTCGGCCCTGCCCGGCTCGACGAACCGTCCGCCGTCGGGCAGCAGTTCCAGGAAGGCGTCGGTGAACTCCCTTGCCGCCGGGGAGGTGTCCGCGTGCTCCCGCGCTTCCGTGGCAGCCGCCGCGGACTCCCGCGCCTGCGGGTTCAGGACCACGTGCACGCCGCGCCCGCCGGTCTCCACGGCGAACTTCGCCGCAAAGTCGGTGTCGTCCGACGACGCCAGGCGCGCATCGGGCACACCCGCCGCCCGTACGACGTCCCACTCCTCGGGGCGCGCGGTCGCGAACACCTCCGCGCCCCAGTGCCGGGCGAGTTGTACGGCGGCCAGGCCGACGTCGCTCGCCGCCCCGTGGACGAGGACGGACTCGCCGCGGCGCAGGTCCGCCAGGTCGCGCAGGGCGTGGTACGCGGTGAGGAAGGCCAGCGGCACCGTGGCGGCGTCCGCGAAGGACCAGCCCGCGGGCACCGGGGCGAGGAGCCTGTGGTCGGTGACCGCGAGCGGTCCGAAGCCCTGGCCGGCCAGGCCGAGCACGTGGTCGCCCACGGTCAGGCCGGTCACCGCCGAGCCGGTCCCGGTGACCACGCCCGCGATCTCGCTGCCCGGTTCGGCGGCGTCGGGGTGGGCGTCGAGGGCGAGCAGCGCGTCGCGGAGGTTCAGTCCTGCCGCGCGGACGGCTACGCGTACCTCGCCGGGTGCGAGGGGCGCGGTGGCGTCCGGGTGCGGCACCAGGGCGAGGCCGTCCAGGGAGCCGTGCGGCTGGACGTCGAGGCGCCACGGGCCGTCGGCGGGCGGGGTGAGCACCCGGTCGGCGGTGGTGCGGGCGAGCCTGGGCACGGTCACCCTGCCTGCGCGTACGGCCAGTTGGGGCTCGTCGGAGGCCAGCGCGGCGGGCACGGCGAGGGCGGACTCGGCGGTGCCGTCGAGGTCGACGAGCACGAACCGGCCGGGGTTCTCGGTCTGTGCCGATCGGATCAGGCCCCACACGGCGGCCTGCGCCGCGTCGGTGAGATCGGTGTCGACGGCGCTGTGGGTCACGAACACCAGGCGCGTGCCCGTGGTCCGCTCGTCGGCGAGCCAGGCCTGGGCCAGGGCGAGCGCCCAGGACACCGTGTCCCGGGCCGCCGTCCCGTCCGCGCCGGACGCCCGGGGGCAGCGGACGAGCAGGTCGCTCACGCCGTCGAGGGCGGCGAAGTCGGAGACGGTCGGGGTGCCGGGGCCGAAGTCGGCCGCGTCCGGGCCGAGGCCGTCCACGCCGAGGCCGTCCGCCCCGAGCGCGTCCGCCCCGAGCCCGTCCGTCCCGAGCACGCCGAGGCCGTCCGCCCCGAGCGCGTCCGTCCCGAGCACGGCGAGCCCGACCGGCCTCTGCCCGCCCGCGGCAAGCGGCGGCCACTGCACTTCGAGCAGGGCGTCGGTGGTCCGGGAGCCGGTCCCGCGGAGGTCCGCCGGTCGCATCACCAGTGACTCGACGGTCGCCACCGGCCGCCCTGCGGGGTCCGCGACGGACAGCGACATCTCGTCCATCCCCTGCCCCGTCGGCGACCAGCGCACCCGCAGCGCCGAGGCGCCGACGGCGTGCAGCCGCACTCCCCTGAAGCTGAACGGCAGCCGGGGGCCCGCGCCGACCTCGTCGAGGGCGCGCAGCACGGGTGCGTGCAGCGCGGCGTCGAGCAGGGCGGGGTGCACGCTGAAGCCGTCGCCGGCGGTCCCGTCCGGCAGGGCCACCTCGACGTACACGTCACGGTCGAGGCTCCAGGCCGCGCGCAGCGCGCGGAACACGGGCCCGTAGCCGTAGCCGAGTTCGTCGAGGCGGTCGTAGACGCCGTCGACGTCCATCGCTGTCGCGCCTCGCGGCGGCCACGCCGCGAGGTCGGTCTCCTGCACGTCGCCCGTGGTGAGCAGGCCGGTGGCGTGCTCGGTCCACGGCGCGTCCCGGTCGGCGTCGTCGGCCCGTGAGTGCACGCGGATGCTCCGCGTGCCGTCGTTCTCCGCGCCCACCGTGACGCGCAGGGCGAGGTCGCCACGCTCGGGCAGGGCCATCGGGGCCTGCAGGGTCAGTTCGTCGACGGTGTCGAGGCCGCAGTGGCTCGCGGCGTGCAGGGCGAGGTCGAGGAAGCCGGTGCCGGGGAACAGCACCCGGCCGCCGACGCCGTGGTCGGCGAGCCACGGATGGGTCCGGGTGGAGAGCCTGCCGGTGAAGACGACGCCGTCGGCTTCGGGCAGCGCGACCGCGGCGCGCAGCAGCGGGTGCTCGCCCGCGGCGACACCGAGGGCCGCTGTCGCCCCGTCACCGGCGGGGGCGACGGCGGCGGTCAGCCAGTAGCGGTCGTGCTGGAAGGCGTAGGTGGGCAGGTCGACCCGGCGGCCCGGGCCGCCGAGCGCGGCGGCGGCATCCAGCGTCGCGCCGCGGACGTACAGGTGCGCGGCGGCGAGGGTGAGCGCGTCCGGTTCGGGCCGGTCGGAGCGCAGCGTCGGCACGAACACCGTGTCGGGGGCGCTGTCCTGGCCCATCGCGGCGAGCACGGTGCCGGGCCCGACCTCCACCATCGTCGTCACGCCCTGCGCGACGAGTGCCGTGACGCCGTCGGCGAACCGCACGGGCCGGCGCACGTGTCGCACCCAGTGGTCGGGCGAGGCCAGTTCGTCGGCGCCGACCGGCGCGCCGGTCAGCGTGGACACGATGGGCAGCGTCGGCGGATGGGCGGTGGCGCCCGCCACGACACGGCGGAACGCGGCCAGCATCGGCTCCATGAGCGGCGAGTGGAACGCGTGGCTGACACGCAGCCTGGTCACCTTGCGGCCCTGTGCCTTGAGGCGGTCGGCGAGGTCGAGCACCTCGCGTTCGCTGCCGGACAGGACCAGGGAGTTCGGGCCGTTGATGGCGGCGATGCCGACGTGCTCGGAGAGCTCCGGCGCGATCTCGTCCTCGGCGGCCTGCACGGCGACCATGACGCCACCGGCGGGCAGTTCCTGCATGAGCGCGCCGCGGGCGGCGACGATCGCGCAGGCGTCGGCCAGCGAGAAGACCCCGGCGACGTGGGCGGCGGTGAGTTCGCCGATGGAGTGGCCCGCGAGCGCGTCGGGCTGAAGGCCCCAGGACTCCCACAGGCGGTAGAGGGCGACCTCGACGGCGAACAGCGCGGGCTGGGCGTACTCGGTGCGGTCGAGGAGTGCTTGGTCGTCGCCGAAGACGACGTCGCGCAGCGGCAGCGCGAGGTGCGGGTCGAGGTGGGCGAACGCCTCGTCGAGGGCGTCGGCGAACACGGGGTGCGCCGCGTACAGGCCGCTGCCCATGCCGATGCGCTGGGAGCCCTGGCCGGAGAACAGCACGGCGAGCGTGCCGCCGTCGGGGGTGCCGCGCACCACCGCCGGGTCGTCGCCGCCGACGGTCAGCGCGTCGAGTCCGACGCGCAGTTCGGAGGTGTCGGTGCCGAGGACGACGGCGCGGTGGTCGAGCGCGGCGCGTCCGGTGGTGAGCGTCGTGGCGACGTCCACCGGGGACAGGCCGGGCCGCTCGTCGACGGTGGCGGCAAGGCGGGCCGCCTGGTCGCGCAGCGCGGCGGTGTCGCGGGCGGACAGCGCCCACGCCAGGGTCCGTCCTTCGGGCTCGGCGGTCGGGGCCGCGGGTACGGACTCGGCCTGGGCGTCGGCCTGTTCGAGGATGACGTGTCCGTTGGTGCCGCTGACCCCGAACGCGGACACGGCGGCCCGCCGGGGCCGGTCGGCCTCGGGCCACGGCCGGTCGTCGGCGAGGAGTTCCACGGCGCCGGTCGTCCAGTCCACGTGCTGGGACGGGCGGTCCAGGTGCAGGGTGCGCGGCAGCACGCCGTGGCGCAGCGCCTGCACCATCTTGATGACGCCCGCGATGCCCGAGGCCGCCTGGGTGTGGCCGATGTTGGACTTCAGCGCGCCGAGCAGCAGCGGCCGGTCGGCGGGCCGTTCCTGGCCGTACGTGGCGAGGAGTGCCTGGGCCTCGATGGGGTCGCCGAGCCGGGTGCCCGTGCCGTGGCCCTCGACGGCGTCCACGTCCGCGGCGGACAGGCCCGCGCTCGCGAGCGCCGCGCGGATGACCTGCTGCTGTGCGGGCCCGTTGGGCGCGGAGAGGCCGTTGGAGGCGCCGTCCTGGTTGATGGCGGAGCCGCGGACGACGGCGAGCACTTCGTGGCCGTTGGCCCGGGCGTCGGAGAGGCGTTCCAGCAGGATCAGGCCCGCGCCCTCGCCCCAGCCGACGCCGTCGGCGGCGTCGGCGAAGGGCTTGCACCGGCCGTCGGGGGCCAGGCCGCCCTGCAGGCTGAACTCGGCGAAGGGCATCGGCGTCACCATGATCGCGGTGCCGCCCGCCAGGGCCATCGAGCACTCCCCCGACCGCAGCGCCTGCACGGCGAGGTGCAGGGCGACCAGCGAGGACGAGCAGGCGGTGTCCACGGTGACGGCGGGGCCGCGCAGGCCGAGGGAGTAGGCGACGCGGCCCGACACGACGCTCAGGGCGTCGCCGGTCAGGCGGTAGCCGTCCATCTCGGGCGTCGCCTGCTCCATGGCGCCCGAGTAGCTCTGCGGCGAGGCGCCGACGAACACGCCGGTGAGGCTGTCGTGCACGGAGGACGGGTCGATGCCCGCCCGTTCGAAGGCCTCCCAGGCCAGTTCGAGCACCTGCCGCTGCTGCGGGTCCATCGCGAGGGCCTCGCGCGGGGCGATGCCGAAGAAGCCCGCGTCGAAGCCGCCCGCGTCGTCGAGGAAGGCTCCTTCCAGGGTGCGGCTGCGGCCCTGGGCCGCGGCGTCGGCCGGGTACAGCCGGTCGGTGTCCCAGCCCCGGTCGTCGGGGAACGCCCCGACGGCGTCGTGTCCGGCCATGACGAGCGACCACAGGTCCTCGGGTCCGCGGACGCCGCCGGGGTAGCGGCAGCTCATCGCCACCACGGCGATCGGATCGTCGGCGGCCCCGGTCGTGGTGGTCGGGGTCGGGGCGGCGGTCTGCTGTGCGCCGAGCACGACGGTGTGCAGTTCGGCGGCGAGGGCCGTGGGGGTCGGGTGGTCGAACACGACGGTCGCGGGCAGTCGTACGCCGGTCGCCGTGTTGAGGCGCTTGCGGAGCTCGATGGCGGTCAGGGAGTCGAAGCCCAGCTCGCGGAAGGCTCGGTCGGGCGTGACGGTGTCGGGTCCTTCGTGGCCGAGCACCGCGGCGGCGTGGCCGCGGACCAGGTCGAGCAGGAGCCGGCGCCGGTCGGCGTCGGTGAGCCCGGCGAGGCGGTCGGCGAGCGCGCCACCGGCGGCGGGCTGCTCCGCCGCGTCCTGCTCGGCGAGCGCGACGACGTCGGGTATCTCGCTGATCAGGGGGCGGGAGCGGGCGGCCGTGAAGCCGGGGGCGAAGCGGGCCCAGTCGAAGTCCGCGACCGTGAGGGTGGTCTCGCCCGCCGCGAGGGCGGTGGCGAGCGCGCCGACCGCGAGCTCCGGCCGCATGGGGCGCAGACCCCGGCGGCGCAGCTGGTCGTCCAGGTCACCCGTGACCATGCCGCCGCCCGCCCACATGCCCCAGGAGACCGAGGTGGCGGGCAGTCCGTCGGCGTGGCGGCGCTGTGCGAGGCCGTCGAGGAAGGCGTTGGCGGCGCCGTACGCCCCCAGTTCGCTGCTGCCCCACACCGCGGAACCGGAGGAGAACAGCACGAACGCGTCCAACTCGCGTCCGGCGCACAGCTCGTCGAGGTGGGCCGCGCCGACGGCCTTGGCGCCGACGGCGTGGGCGAGGTCCGAGGTGGTGGTGTCGGAGAGGGGCAGGGACGGGACGGTGCCGGCCGCGTGGAAGACGGAGCGGACGGGGGTGCCGTCGGCGTCGAGCCGGGCGAACAGGTCGGCGAGGGCGGTGCGGTCGGCGGCGTCGCAGGCGGCGACGGTGGTCCGGGCGCCGAGCGCGGTCAGTTCGGCCACCAGGTCCTGGACGCCGGGGGCGTCCGGGCCGCTGCGGCTGGTCAGCACGATGTGGTCGGCGCCGCTTGCCGCCAGCCAGCGGGCGACGTGCCCGCCGATGGCGCCGGTGCCGCCGGTGATCAGCGCGGTGCCGCTGGTGCGCCAGGCGGGTGCCGCCGCAGGTGCGGGCGCCGGTACGAGCCGCCGCACACTCACGCCGGAGGCGCGGACGGCCAGTTGGTCCTCGTCGGTCTGCCCGGCGAGGACGGCGGCGAGCCGGGTGCCGGTCCTGGCGTCGGGGGTCACGGGGAGGTCGACGAGGCCGCCCCAGCGCTCCGGGTGCTCCAGGCCGACGGCGAGGCCGAGGCCCCACACCTGGCTCTGCGCCGGGTGGGTCAGCGGGTCGGAGCGCCCGACGGACACCGCGCCGGTCGTGGCCAGCCACAGGGGCGCGCCGATCCCGGCGTCGCCGAGCGCCCGGACCAGCGCCAGCGTGCCGGAGAGGCCACCGGGGACGGTCGGCGCCGCGGGGTCCGGCCGCTCGTCGAGGGCGAGCAGGGACAGCACGCCACTGGGTACGACGTCCAGGGCGCTCAGCGACTCGGCTGTGCCGTCGACGTGCAGGACGTCGGCGCCGTGGGCGCGCAGCGCGGTGGCGGCCGCCGTCCGCCACGGGTGCTCCGCGTCGGACGGCGGGCCGACCAGGAGCCAGGTCCCGGTCAGGGTGGGGGTGGCGGCGGTGCCGAGCGGGCGCCAGGTGATCCGGTGGCGCCAGGAGTCGACGGCGGTCCGCTCCTGGCTGCGGCGCCGCCAGTCGGCGAGGCTGGGCAGGACGTCGGTCAGGGGCGCGTCGGCGGGCACGTCGAGCGTGGTGGCGAGGTCGCCGCGCTCCACCGCGGCCCAGAACTCCGCGAACGCGGGGTCGTCGCCGCCCGCCGCGGGGCGGGACGTCTCGTCGAGCCAGAACCGCCTGCGCCGGAACGGGTACGTCGGCAGGTCCACGTGCCGCCCGGCGGGCACGACGGCACGCCAGTCGAAGGACAGGCCCTCCACGTACGCCTCGGCGGCGGAGAGCAGGAACCGGTCGAGGTCGCCGTCGGTGCGGCGCAGGGTGCCGACGACGATGGCGTCGCCTCCGGTCGCGTCCACGGTCTCGCGGACACCGATGGTGAGCACGGGGTGCGGGCTGCACTCGACGAACGCGCCGACACCGTGGTCGATCAGGCCGCGAGTCGCCTCCTCGAAGCGCACGGTGTGCCGCAGGTTCTGGTACCAGTAATCGGCGCCCACCTCGGTGCCGGTCAGCCACTCCCCGGTGACCGTGGACAGCATCGGCACATCCGCGGCCTGAGGCTCCACCCCCGCCAGCACGCGCGCCAGCTCGTCCTCGATGCGCTCGACGTGCGGCGAGTGGGACGCGTAGTCGACGGGGATCCGCCGGGCCCGCCTGCCGTCGGCGGCGCAGGCCTCGACCAGCTCGTCCAGGGCGTCCGCGTCACCCGCGACCACCACCGAACCCGGACCGTTGACGGCGGCGACCGAGATCCGCTCGTCCCACGGCGCGATCCACTCCCGGGCGTCGTCGACCGTCGCCGCGAGCGACACCATGCCGCCCTGACCCGACAACGCGAGGATGGCCTTGCTCCGCAGCACGACGATCCTGGCGGCGTCGGCGAGCGAGAGCGCGCCCGCGACGTGCGCGGCGGCGATCTCACCCTGACTGTGCCCGACGACCGCCTCCGGCTCCACACCGTACGAACGCCACAACGCCGCCAGCGACACCATCACCGAGAACAGCACGGGCTGCACGACATCCACCCGCTCCAGCGCTTCCGCATCGCCAAGCACGTCCCACAACGACCACTCCACATACGGCGCCAACGCCTCAGCACACGCCTCCATCGACGCCCGGAACACCGGCGACGACTCAGCCAGCTCAGCCCCCATCCCCAGCCACTGGGAACCCTGGCCGGGGAACACGAACGCCACCTTCCCCGCGGGCCGCGCCACGCCGATCGCCACCCGCGCCGACTCGGCCCCCTGGGCCACCGCTGTCAGCGCGTCGGCGCCGCCCGCCACCACCACGGCCCGGTGCTCGAAGACCGAGCGGGACAGCAGACCGGCCGCCATGTCGGCGGGCGTCAACTGCTCCACGACAGCGGCGAGTCGGGCGGCGTGGGCGCGCAGGGCGTCCTCCGAGCGCGCGGAGAACACCAGCGGCACGGACGCGGACGACGGCTCCGGGTCGGCCGGAACCTCGTCGGGCGCCTGCTCCAGGACGGCGTGGGCGTTGGTGCCGCTGATGCCGAACGAGGACACACCGGCCCGCCGGGGGCGCTCGACCTCCGGCCAGGGCGTGTTCTCGGTGACCAGGGACACCGCGCCCGTCGTCCAGTCCACGTGCGGGGTGGGCTCGGTGATGTGCAGGCTCTTGGGCAGCTCGCCGTGCTGCAGCGCGAGGACCATCTTGATCAGGCCCGCGACGCCGGACGCGGCCTGTGTGTGGCCGATGTTCGACTTCACCGAGCCGAGCAGCAGCGGCCGGTCGGCCGGGTGCTCCTGGCCGTAGGTGGCGAGCAGCGCGTCGGCCTCGATCGGGTCGCCGAGCTTCGTGCCGGTGCCGTGCGCCTCGACGGCGTCGACCTCGGCGGCGGACACGCCCGCGTCGGCGAGGGCCTGCCGGATCACGCGGCGCTGGGCGGGGCCGCTGGGGGCGGTGAGGCCGTTGGAGGCGCCGTCCTGGTTGATGGCGGTGCCCTTGACGAGGGCGAGCACGGGGTGTCCGTTGCGGCGCGCGTCGGAGAGCCGCTCCAGGAGCACCATGGTGGCGCCCTCGGCGAGGCCGAACCCGTCCGCGCTGGCCGAGAACGCCTTGCTGCGGCCGTCGGGGGCCAGCGCGCGCTGGCGGCTGAACTCCACGAACAGGCCCTGCGACGGCATGACCGTGACGCCGCCCGCGAGCGCGACCGTGCACTCGCCGCGGCGCAGCGACTGCACGGCCAGGTGCAGGGCGGCCAGCGACGACGAGCATGCCGTGTCGACGGTGACGGCGGGGCCTGAGAAGCCGAACGTGTAGGAGAGCCTGCCGGACGCGACGCTCGCGGTGTTGCCGGTGAGGAGGTAGCCCTCCAGGTCCGCGGGTGCCTCGTGCAGTCGCGGTCCGTAGTCCATTGTCATCGCGCCCACGAACACGCCCGCGCGGCTGCCCCGCAGCCTGGCCGGGTCGATGCCCGCGCGCTCGATCGCCTCCCAGGAGATCTCCAGGAGCAGCCGCTGCTGCGGGTCCATGCCGAGGGCCTCGCGCGGTGAGATCCCGAAGAACTCCGGGTCGAACTCGGTGGCCTCGTGCAGGAATCCGGCTTCGCGCTGGTAGTAGCCGCCCGCCCGCTCGGCGTCCTCGTCGTAGCGTCCGTCCAGGTCCCAGCCGCGGTCGGCGGGGAACGCGGTGACGCCGTCGCCGCCCGCGGACAGCAGCTCCCACAGGTCCTCGGGGCTCTGTACGCCGCCGGGCAGGCGGCAGCTCATCGCGACGACGGCGATCGGGTCGTCGTCGCCGGCCCTCATGGGGGCCAGGGGCTCGTCGTCCTCGTCGGCCGTGCCGAGCAGGACCCGGTCGATGTGCGTGGCGAGGCCTCGGCACGTCGGGTTGTCGAACACCGCGGACACGGGCAGCTTCAGGCCGGTGGCGACGTTCAGGAGGTTGCGCAGCGACACCGCGCCCGCCGAGTCGACGCCCAGTTCCAGGAGCGGCGCGTCCACGTCGCCCAAGAGCGCGGCGTCCCCGCCTGCGACCGCGGCGACCTGCGCGCGGACCAGGTCGAGGAGGAGTTCGTGGCGGTCGGGGGCGGCCGCGAGCCGGTCGGTGAGGGACGGGGCGGGGGTGGCTGCGGGCGCCGCGTCCAGCGGGTAGGCGGGCAGCGGTACCGTGCGGGCGTCCCGGCCCGCGAACACCGCGTCCCAGTCGGGGAGTACGCCGTGCGCGTGCAGGGTGGCGAGGGCGGCGGTCAGGTGGTCGGCGCTGCCCGGGCCCCGGCGCAGCGTCCCGAGGACGACGGCGTCGACGGCGGCGTCCTCGGCGGTCTCCTGCACGGCCCTGGTGAGGACGGGGTGCGGGCTCGACTCGACGAGCAGGCGGTGGCCCGCGGCCAGTGCGGCGCGGGTGGCGCCCTCGAAGTCGGCGGTGTGGCGCATGTTGCGGCACCAGTGGTCCGCGGTGAGCGTGAGCGGGTCGACCCGCTCGCCCGTGGTGCCCAGGTAGATCGGCACGTCCGTCGGGCGGGGCTCGATCGGGGCGAGGTCGGCGCGCAGCCCGTCGAGGACCGCGTCGACCTGGCGGCCGTGCGCCGCGATGCGGATGTCGATGGCCCTGGCCTTGACGCCGTCCGCGGCGAGTTCGGCGAGGAGTGCGTCGGCCTCGGCCTCGACGCCGGAGACCAGGACCGAGCCGGGGGCGTGCACGGCGGCGAGGTCGAGCCCGTCGTAGCGGGTCAGGCGTTCGCGTACCTCGTCGGCGGACGCGAGGACGGACAGCATCACGCCGCCTTCGAGCAGGTGCACTTGTGCCTGGCCGAACAGGGCCACGGCCCGCGCGCCGTCCTCGACGGACAGCGCGCCCGCGACCGTCGCGGCCGGGAGCTCGCCGGCGCTGGAGCCGATCACGGCGTCGGGCACCACGCCCCAGGACCGCCACAGGGCGGCCAGGGACACCATCATCGCCCAGAGCGCGGGCTGTCCCACGTCCGGCCGGTCGAGCGACGGGGTGTCCGTGCAGCCGCGCAGTACGTCCATGACGGGCCAGTCCACGTGCGGCGTAAGGGCGTCCGCGCAGGCCCGCAGGTGCTCGGCGAACACCGGGAAGCGGTCCGTCAACTCGTCGGCCATGCCCGGCCATTGGGGTCCGTGTCCGGGGAACACGAAGGCGAGGCCGTCCGCGGCGGCCGGGGCGGGGCCGCCGGTGGCGAGTCCCGGGACGGGTAATCCGCCCTTGCTGAAGGCGGCCAACTCGTCGGTGAGGCGGGCCCGGTCGGCGCCGACGAAGACGGCGCGCTCGGCGAGCGCGGGGCGGGTGGTGGCGAGGGACAGGGCGACGTCAGCGAGCGGCAGTTCCGGCTCGGCGTCGAGGAGTACGCACAGGTCGGCGGCGCGCGCCCGCAGGGCGTCCTGGCTGTGGGCCGAGAGTGCGATCGGGACGGCGGGGCCGGGCGTCGCTTCGCGGCCGGGGGCGGGGCGGCCCGAGTGCAGGGCGGCCTCGACGAGTGCAGAAACGTTGTCAGGCCAGGTGTGGTCGGGGCCGACGCGGTAGCCGAACGTCGCGGTCCTGGCGTCGTCGCCCGGCACGAGCACGGCGTGGGCGCCGTCGGCGCCGACGAGCGCCAGGTCGCACGCGCCGGAACGCACGGCGGCGAGGGCCTCGGCCAGGGCGTCGGGTCCGGTACGGCGCGGGCCGCGGAGGCCGAGCGCGTCCGCTAACTCGTCGGCGTCACCTGCATCCGCGCCGTCGGCGGTCAGGTAGACGCCGATGCCCGCCCGGTCGTCGCCGACGCCCGCGTCCTCACAGGCCGTCCACGCCGACTCCACGGCGGCGGTCCGGTCCGCCGGCGGTGTCGCACCGGTCAACTCGGCCCACACAGCGGGATCCGGCTCGGTCCGCACCGGTGCCGCGGGGGCGACTCCGATGACGGCGACAGTGCCGATGTCCACTCGTGCCAATTCGCACATGGCAGCCTCTGCCCTCGTCAATCGTCCACTAAAGAACACACACTTGATTGGCCCGAATTGACTTCGAAGACTTCTCTGCCAATCGGTCCCGACAACTGGCGCAAGTCAAGACCAGGGCTCCAGAAATTGTCAACTGACGTCCATTTCAAGTCGACCGACGACTATTTCCGGTCTCAACCATCGCTGGCGGGATTTGAACCTGCGGGTATCGCGCCCGCGCGAGGAATACACACCATCGCCACACAGACGCCAGTCGGCGCGCCCTGACTCGTGAAATTTACGGGGCCGACCTCGGGAATTTACCGGGGTAGTTGCCCTCCAGCGCAAGGAAAACCCCAGCTCATACCATGCGAGGCGACCGGAGAGACAGCCGAGGATGTGACGAGGCTGAAACATCTGGTGCACGCGTGGACATGTCCCTGTCATGCGACTGTCAGCCTCGGGTCACGCGAAGCTCCATAACAGGTAAACGCCTTCCCATATTCGCGTCGAAACGCCACTCGCATGACGAAAAGAAGACGCCGAGCGGACCGGTGGTGTAACCCCGGGAAACACCCGCGCGGCGCTCAAGGCATGGCGGCGGCGCGGATGCTGACGCGGTATCGGCGTGGCACCGCGACGGCCCGGAACGCCCAGGCCGGGGCGATCACGGGTCGGCAATGCCCCGCATGCCGGGGCACGGCGCGGCCGTGAACTGGGATGACGGTCGCGCCGGTGGCGTTGGCCACGCGGACCCGCCGGAGGGCGGTACGGGAAGGGCGCGTCAGCACCACCCGGAGGGGGGCCGGGGGCGCGGGCTCAGGCGGCCTTGGCGCCGCCTGGCCGGACAGGGACGTAGTGGCGCGTGTCAGCCGTCGGCGGAGCGCCGGGACAGGAAAGCGTGGCGATCGGCGATCTCACGGTCTTCGGGACGCGCGGGAATGGAAGGAGAAACCCCTGGTTCCGCTTTCGAAAGAACACGAGTGAGATAGAGGCATGCAATACGTCGAGGCATGAAATACATCGGGGTTCGCCATCCATGAACCATGCGGGACCGAGTGGCACGGGACGCCGGGGGTCTACTTGGCTTTAGGCATGGACAACGGCCCGGAATGGTCTCCGCAGGGCGGTCGGCAGGGCGCGCCGGGAAGAACCAGAACCTGCTTCGCGGGTCACCGGACCTCAGTCTCCCTTTACCTGGACTCCACATGAGCATCGGGCTCACTGCGGGAAGTCGGGGGAACGACTCTCCGGGAGGCCCAATGGGGGTACGCGGCTGTCTCGCTCACCGGTCAGATGAATGCGATGTCACCGCGTTGCGCCTACGGCAACAGTATCGGACGCCCCTTTGCCCGTACCACCCTGACCTTTTGTGGCTATCGGTGGCGCGACCACACTTCCTTACTCCTGCGTAAGATCAGTCGCCGCGCACACCGAACGCCCCATTTATATGCCTGAGCGAAGAGTCGCCGACCTTGCCACCTGGGCGTCAGCCCTGCCCGGTTCGCATCCGCGATACCCGGGACCGACACCCGCGAGGCGTCGTTCTCCACTCCCGGGAACGCACATCCAGGCAGGCGACCGTGCCCGTTTGGCCACCAGGGCTGCCCGTTTCCCGCCCGTATCGGGCCCTTAGATGATCATCGTGGCCCATCTCACAACGCACCCGGTCGCTCACGCACCGCAGTCCCGCGGGGCCCGCCTCAGATCGGCGACGAGGCCGTCGAGCGCACCGCACAGAGCCGCGGAGTTGGCCCGGTCGAACCAAGTGGTGCGGATGCGCTCGTTGTTGCCGCGCGGGGTCTCGTGGTCGGCGGCGAGCCGGTCCAGGGAGCGGCTCGCGTCGCCCAGGGAGCGGCCGACGCCCTCGAAGAGCCCCCGGACGTAACGCTCGGCGTCCTCGGGGGCGATGCCCTGGTCGGCAGCCCACGACGCGAGCGTGGCGAGATACGCGTAGTGGGTCGTGAGCGTCCCTGTCAGCGCGGAGAAGACGTCGAAGGCGGCCTCGTCCGCGACCGGGAGCGCCCCGCCGAGGCGCTCGAAGAGCGCGTCCACGACCGGATGCGACGGATACGTGACCGTGACGGAACGGCGTTCGCGGATGGCGGGCAGGGGGATGGCTCGTGTCAACGGAGCTTCCGTGGCGAGTGTGCGGCGCAACTCGTCGTTGCCGACGCCGGCCATCACATTGACCACGACCTTGCCGTCGTCCACCCACAACCCGGCGAGCGCCGCCCGCTGGTCCTGGCGGCGCACAGCGATGAACACCACGTCCGAGCGGTCCACCACCTCCTGATTGTCCGCGCAGGTCCGCACGCTCTCGTAACGCGCCGACAACTCTGCGGCCGCGCGGGCCCCTCGGGGCGAGAGGAACACCTCCGGCGCCCCCTCGCCCCCGCCCGCCTCCCCCTCGCACAGGCCCGTCACGACCGCCCGTCCGATCTCGCCGACCCCGATCACGCCGATGCGCTTCACCATGTCTCCCTCTCCTCCGCGTGCTGATCGGGGCCCATGCTCCGTCGCCTCACCCGGCGAGGGAAGCGCGGAGGAAGTCGAGGATCTCCGCCCGCGCGGGCTCGGCCTGCGGGACCACGCCCGGCAGGCTCAGGAACGCGTGCGGGGCTTCGGCGTGTTCGGTGAGCCGCACGGACGTCCCGGCCGCGCGCAGCCCTTCGGCGTAGCGGCGGCCGTGATCGGCCAGCGGGTCGTGGGTCGGCACCACCACGAGCGCCGGGGGCAGCCCGCCCAAGTCGTCGGCGTACAGCGGCGAGAGCGCGCGGGGGTCGGTCCCCTCCGGCACGGCGAGCCGCTGGAGCAGGCGCAGGACCGGCAGGGCGAGGGTCGGGGTGTGCGCGTGCTCGGTGATCGAGGGGTACGCGAACATCGTGCCGGTGACGTCGACGGCGGGGTTGACGAGCACCTGCGCCCGCAGGCCCACACCGGCCCGCCTGGCCCGGATCGCCGTCAGGGCGCAGATCAGCGCACCGCAGCTCTCGCCGAAGACAGCGGTCCGCGCCGGGTCGACACCCCAGCGCCCGGCCTCGCTCAGCACGTGCGTGAGCACGTCCCAGCCGTCGTCGACAGCGTCCGCGAGGGGGTGGTCCTGGTCGACGAGGCGGTGCTCCACCGACACCACGACGGCGGGCAGCCGGGCCGCGACATGGCTGGTGACCCAGTCGCACTGCGCCGCCGTCCCCACGAACCCGCCCCCGTGCACGTGGAGTACGAGCGGCAGGCCGGTGCGCCCGGCGCTCCCGTCGTCATGCCCCGGGGCCGGACGGTAGACCCGGACCGGGAGTTCACGTCCGGGCAGCGCCACCGTCTCCCACTGGACGGTGGCGCCGGGGTCCGGCTCGCCCAGGAACGGCCGTGCCGCGCTCGACGCCCGGAAGCGGTTCTCCGCCTCGCGGTAGGCGACCAGTTCCTCGGCCGTGATCGTCGCCCAGTCGGGCTCCTGCGGGCGCTGCGCGGCAGTGATGTCGCTCATGTTTCTTCTCCTTGCCCAGAGTCGGTCATCACCCGGAGTTTCGCGACTCCAGGTATCGATACTCAAGGTAGCGAAAAGAGGTAGGGTGTGGATATGACATCGCCCACATCCGCCAGGCCGCCGGGCCGCCCGCGCGCCGGCGTCAACGCGGCGGTCTTCGCCGCCACTTTGAGCACGGTCCAGGAGGTCGGATACGCGCGCGCCACCGTCGAACGCATCGCCGGCGCGGCGGGCGTCGCGAAGTCGACGGTCTATCGGCGCTGGCCGACGAAGGGCGCGCTGATCGTGGACTGCCTCCTGGACGCGTTCGGCCCGGCGCCGCTCGCGGGCGGCAGCCGGGCCGAGCTCATGACCTCGACGATCCGCTGGGTCGCGGCGAAGGTCGGCGAGCCCGGGGTGGGCGACGCGTTCGCCGGAGTGTTCAGCGACGCCGTCAGCGACCCGGCCCTGCGCGAGATCCTGTCCACGCGGTTGCAGGACCCGTACCGGATCGCGCTCCAAGAGGCGCTCGACGAGCCGGAGAACCGGGTCCTGTTCTTCATCGACGTCGTCGTCGGAGTCCTGCTGCACCGGATGGGCATGACCGGCGAGCCGATGGTCGAGCGCGACGTCGACGCCCTGATCGACATGATCCTGCCGCACTTCACCGAAGGACCGAGCCGGGCCTGACGCTTCATCGGGCCACGTCCGGGGCCCGGCGTCCGGCGCCGCGCGCCGCGAACACCCGGGCCACGGGCGCCGGAACGCCTCAGGGGCACTGTCGCCGACGAGTGTCGAGCGACAGGGCCCCTGAGTCCTCAGAAATCGCGGGCGGCTCAGCGGGCGAGCACGCCGAACTCCCCGCCGGGCCACGGGACCTCGGAGGCCGTCGGCGGCTTCACCACGCGGGTGGGCGCGGTCCCGGCGATCTTGCCGCCCTTCGTTCCGACCGACCACACCTCCGACACGTTCGCCCGGACGGGAACGGTGATCTCGGGCTGCTTGTCCCCGTTCAGGTCCGTCATCTTGAGCTGCTGGGGGATGCGGTAGACGCCCGCGGGACGGGGCAGGCCAGGCGCGTTGTAGCTGGTGAACAGGGCGCCGGTGCCGGTCACGCCCTTCTTCGTGCCCTTGAGCACGTACAGGCCGCCCCCGCTGATGTAGCAGTGCTCGCAGGTGGCGTGCCGCTCACCGGGAGCGCCGACGACCAGGTCGGCGTAGCCGTCCTTGTTGAGGTCGCCCGCGGCGACGTCGATGCCGAAGCTGTCGCCCGCCTCCACACCGCCCGGGACTCCGGGGCTGTCCTCGGTGAGCACCTTGGCGGCGCGGTTCTCGTCCACGCCCCCGGAGGAGCCGTACTGGACCAGGACGCGGCCCGCGTGACGCTCGGTCTCCCGTACGTACGTCGAGTCGCCCACCGCGATGTCGCCGTACCCGTCCTTGTCGAAGTCGCCGACCGTGACGCTGTTGCCACCGCGGACGGTGGCCGCCGTCTTGCGGAGCCCGGACGCACCGCCGAGCAGCACCCGGCCCGGCCTGCGTTCGTCGCCGAGGACCACGAGGTCGTCGATGGCGCCCTTGTTGATCCGGCCGACGGCCAGCCGCTTCTGGGCGTCGGTGTACCTGAACCCGGCGCCGACGTCCACTGTCTTGGCCGACGCGGGCGAGCCGTCCGCCTTGAAGGGCCCCTTGTGCAGGCGCAGCGCCGTGGAGTAGCCGACGATCAGGTCGGTCTTGCCGTCCCCGGTGAAGTCACCGGCCTTGAGGACCGTGCCGAACCCGGGTCCGAACTCGCTGCCGGGCATCGTGGTGCCGCCCTTGAGGCCGGTGCGGCTGCCCCAGAGCAGCGTGACCACGTCGCGGCCCTCGGAGCGGGACGCGACGGCGAGGTCCGCGTAGCCGTCGGCGTTGAAGTCGCCGTTCGCGAGCGTCCGGCCGAACACCTGGTTCTGCTTCGCGTCGCCCGGCACACCGGGGCTGTTCTGGGTGACGGCCTTCAGGCCGGTCTTCTGGGCGCCGTTCTTCGAGCCGTACGAGACGGTCACGTAGCCCGCGTTCAGGGCCCGGGTGGTGCCGCCGTCCGCGCCTGGGACGTCCAGGCCGCCGTCCGGGGCGCCGATCGCGAGGTCGCGGTACCCGTCGCCGTTGAAGTCGTCGGCGTACCGGGTGGGCGCGGGGCCCGCGGGAGCGGCCTGGGCCGCCTGGGTGCCGGTGAGGCCCGGCAGCCCCCCGGTGAGTGTCATGACCGTCGTGGCCGCCGCGGCGACCACGATCGCGCGACGGATGTGGCTACGCACGTCCGTTCCCCCTCTGGGAAGTAAGTAGATGGCACCCCCAAGACCCGTGACGTGCGGGAACGGTTGTGCGGATCTTCACGGCACTTTCACCGCCGCGGCCGGACCGCCCCACGGCCGCACCGGCGGGGACTGCGGACGAGGGCCGGGTCCCCACCCGTAGGAGGACGGCGCGCCGGAACGCTGGCCCCATCGATGTACCGGCGCGCTCCGCACTCGGCACGATGAACGGCCCCTCGGCGGGGACGAGCATGGAATACGGACATTCTCCCCACCGCACACCCCCGCACGTACCCCTCTCGTACCTGCCCGTACCTGCCCGCACCTGTTCGCCCCCGCCGCCTCGAGGAGACCCCGTCGTGCCCAAGGCATCGAGATCACGGACGCAGCGCACCACCACGGCCGTCGCCGTCACCCTGCTTGCCGCCACCGCCCTGACCGGGCCACCGGCCGCCGCCGACGACCACCCGCCGAGCGCCGACCTGCGCGCCGACGTGAACCAGGACGGCCGCGTGGACGTCACCGGCGGCTCGGACGAGGCCGGTGAGGACTCCTGGCGGCCGGGGCGCGGCGCGGTGTTCCTCGCCAACGTCGACGACGACTCGCGGCGCTGCCGGACGCGCCCCGGCGACCTGGACCGGATCGACCCGGCCGTGGACACCCGCCTCGCCGCCTGCCACGACGCGGCCGACGAGAAGGTCAACGGGCGGCGCGACGCGGCCGATCTGGCGCCGCTGCGCATCGCGCCCACCGAGGTGGGCGACGACGCGACGGGCCACGTCACGGTGCCCTCGGCCCAGCGCCCGTACGTCCGCCTCTTCGTCAGGCGCGACGGCCGGCTGCGCGTGCTGCGCGGCCCCCTCACCGCCGCCGAGCTGCGCGCCGGGGTCGAACTGGCCCTGGAGGGCCGCGACATCGTCCGCGACCCGCGCCGCTGGAACGGCCTGGTCGACGTGGCGCTCACCGTGCGCGGCCAGGGGCACCGAAGCTCCGACCGCGTGCGTCTGAAGGTGGCGCCCGTCCTCTTCCAGAACGACCTCCAGCGCGCGCAGAGCGTCTTCGCCGCGAAGCCGGGCCCCGGCAGCGGTGCCGTCCCCGGGGGCGTCGGCGCGGGCTACCGGCCGCGCGAGTGGAAACCGTTCGCCTCCTCGCTGCGCCGGGCCGCGCGCGCCGCGGGCCTCGCCGACCGGGACGTGACGTTCACGGCCGGCACCCGGCAGTGGTGGCGCGAAATCTGGCGGCAGGACATGGTCGAGCCCACCGTCGCGAGCGTGCCCGCGCCCGGCGGCCGGGTGCACACCATGCGCGTCCTGCTGCGCAGCCCCATGAAGTGGCTCTCCCCCGACGGCGGCGAGACGACCCTCAGCCGGTCGGGCCGGCTGCTGTTCCGCGACTTCCGCGGTCCGGACGTCGGCGTCGTGCAGCAGTTCGCTCCCGGCCGCGAGCCGGACGGCATGGACCTGCAGAACGCCACCGGCAACTTCGAGTCCCTGCCGCCCTCTCCGGGCCATCCGCAGGGGCGGGTCCTGTACGGCACCGATCCGCTCCGGCAGCCGGACGCGTCGTACGTGAAGATGATCGAGGCACAGGCCCAACAGCCCTCCGTCACCATCGACACCTCCTGGCTGCTCGTCGGCCACGTGGACGAGACCGTGCACGTGGTGCGGGCGGACAACGCACGCGGCTGGACGCTCGCCGTCGCCGACCCGCGCCAGGCCCTCGGCCTGCTGCGACGCACCCAGAGCGCGGGCCAGGGCGGGCAGCGGATGTTCGCCGCGACGAGCATGCCCGACAAGCCGACCGTCGACGAGCTCCTGGCCGACGAGAAGTTCCTCGCCGACAACGCGAAGGCCGCGGGCCACATCGACGGCCAGATCCGTGCCCTGCTGCGGCAGACCGGCCTCAGCGAGCGCGACCTGGTGCGCCTGCCCGTGCTCTACACCATGGCCACCGTCCACCCCGAGATCCCCGAGGGCGCGGTCGCCCTCTCCCCCAGCATCCCCAACGGCCTGTCCCTGACCAGCCGTGACTACGCCGCACCCGACCCCCACGGTCCCCGCTTCCGCGGCCGCGACCTGTTCCGCGACGCGGCCGAGAAGGCGCTGGCCACCGGTGGGGTGCGCGTGCACTGGGTGGAGAACTTCGCCTGGGCGCACCTGGCCGGCGGCGAGGTGCACTGTGCGACGAACGCCCTGCGGGACACGTCGGGGACGGCGCGGTGGTGGACTCGGCGCATGGCATAGCAGGACATAGAGTGATCGGTCGCAGCCCGCGGCCGAGTGTGCCGCGGGCTCTTGTTCGTCGGTCACCTCTCGGTGGCGCCCGGCCGACGCCGGGCGCCACGGTTCTCTCAGCCAGGAGTTGTTCCCTTGTCCTCACGTGAGCATGTGAAGTCGCGGGCGTCCGCCGGGTCCGCGTACGTCGGCACGGCGGCGGTCGGGCGTGCCCGGCGGCTGTCCGCGGCGGCCGTGGTGGCCGGTTCGGTGGCCGTGGCCTGTCTCGCGGGCGCCGTCCCGGCGCACGCGGCCGAGGGCGCCGGGCCCGTCGGCCACCGGGTTGCGGCGGCGCCGTCCGCCGCCGGCAGCGTCGCAGCGGCGACGACCGTGGTGACGGAGGGCCAGGTCAAGGAGGCGGCACCCGGCGGGACGCTCCTGTACCCCAGCGTCACCAGCTGTCTGACCGTCACCGTCCACCTCCGCTCGGGCGGCGCGGTCGGCGCGCACGCGAGCCTCTTCCAGGTCCCGGGCGAGCTGCGCTCGGACCAGATCCTGGACCGGGTCAAGGCCCTGGTGGGTACGCGCGAGGTGGCGTCCGTGGAGGTCAGGGGCGCGGTCGGGGCCTGGCATCCGGCGTACTTCACCAAGGCGATCGAGAGCTACGGCGAGGGCGAGGAGGTCCCCGTGCCCACGGGCCGGGACTTCGCGGGGCTGACGGCGGCGGTGGCTCGGGGCCTCGGCGTGCCGACGGACACGGTGACGGTCACGGACGTACCCGACGGCGATCAGGTCGTGGAGGTGCGGCGGCACTGACCCTCGGACCCGGACCGTCAGGCCTCCGCCACCGCCTGGCGGTCCGTCAGGGCCCGCGCCTTGGCGTTCTCGATGTGCCGCCGCATCGTCTTCGCGGCGCCGACCGCGTCGCCCGCCGCCATCGCCTCGTATACAGCGGTGTGTTCGCGTGCGGGGGACTCGGCCTCGGAGGAGCCGAGTTCGGTGAAGAGGCGGAAGCGCTGGACGTGGCCGCCGAGGGAGCGGTAGGCGGTCTCCAGGAACGGGTTGTCGCACTGGGCGGCGATGCGCAGGTGGAAGCGCTCGTCGGCGGCCCAGTACGGACGCACCGACGCCGACCGCGGCGCCGCCGCGCAGCGCCTCAGCTCCTCGATGCTCTCCTTCAGCTCGTCCAGGAACTCCGGCGTGGTGCGGCGCGCCGCCTCCTGGACCATCGCCGGTTCCAGGACGAGCCGCGCGTCCATCAGCTTGATGAGTTCGCGCTCGGTGAAGAGGGGCGCGACCCGGTAGCCCTTCAGGGCCTCGCGGCGCACCAGGCCCGTGTGCTCCAGGCGGGCGAGCGCCTCGCGGAGCGGCGTCTGGCTGACGTTCAGCTCCCGGGTCAGGGCCCCGATGTTGAGGGACTGCCCCGGTGACCACAGCCCGTCCATGAACTGCCCGAGCAGGACCTCGTACATCTGGTCGGCCAGGGGTTGCCGGGCGGGCGGGCGCGTCGTAGCCATCATGCCTCCTTCGCGCTCGACCCTAGCGCAGCCGTCCCCACTCTTGATCACGGCCAGATCCTATACTATTTTGCTCATCGCTATAGTATAGCCAGCGATCGAGGAGGACTCCCATGCCTGCCACGCGGGTGCTCGTGACCACGGCGTATCTGGAACCCGGCGGAGAGGTCGACCGGCTGTTGCGGGAGGCCGGACTGCATACGGTCTTCGCGCGCCCCGCGGACCGGCGTGCGACGGGCCGGTCCCTGGCCGCGGCCGTCGCCGAAGCGGGCGCCGCGGGCATCGTCGCGGGGACCGACCCGTTCCCGGCCGCAGTGCTGGACGCCTCCCCCGCGCTGCGGGTTGTCGCCCGCTGCGGCGCCGGGTACGACAACGTGGACGTGGCCGCCGCGACGCACCGCGGCGTCGCCGTCACCCACACCCCCGGCGCCAACCGCCGGTCCGTCGCCGAGCACGTGCTCGGCCTGATGGTGAGCTGCGCGCGGGGCATTCCGCAGAACGTCGCCGACGTACGGGCGGGCGGCTGGTCGCAGCCCAGCGGGCGGGAGTTGGCGGGTGCGACGCTCGGGGTCGTCGGGCTCGGCTCGATCGGGCGGACCGTGGCGCGCCTCGGCCTGGCCATCGGCATGCGCGTCGTGGGGCACGATCCGCGGCTGGACCCGGCGTTCCACGCGGAGACCGGGGTGGCCGCGCTGTCCCTGGAAGAGGTGCTCGGCCAGGCCGACTTCGTGACCCTGCACCTGGCCCTCGACGACTCCACCCGGCACCTCGTCGACGCCGCCGCGCTGCGCCGGATGCGGCCCGGCGCGTACCTCATCAACACCGCGCGGGGCGGCATCGTCGACGAGGAGGCCCTCGCCGACGCCATCGCCGAGGGGCGGCTCGCGGGCGCCGCGCTGGACGTGACGGAGCAGGAGCCGCTGCCTGCGGACTCCAGGCTCCGGGCGTTCGGCGGCGTCCTGGTGACGGGACACATCGCGGGCGCGACGGCACAGGCCCGGTCGCGCTCCAGCCTGGCGGCCGCTCGGCAGGTGATCGACGTGCTTTCGGGGCGGGATCCCGCGCACGTGGTGAATCCGGAGTGGGCCGCGGCGCGCGCGGAGGTGCGGTGATGGCGGGCGACGAGGTGCCGGGGACACTACCGGCAAAGTCGGCCCCCGCACCCGCCGGAGCAGCCGTGCCTCCCGGAGCACCCGTGCCTCCCGGAGCACCCGTGCCTCCCGGAGCACCCGTGCCTTCCGGAGTACCGGTACGTTCCGGAGCACCCACGCCCCCCGAAGCCCTGCGCATACCGGGCGGCCCGCCCCTCGCCGCGAACCTCACGTGGCTGTTCACGGAGCTGCCCTTCGAGCGGCGCTTCGACGCGGCGGCCGGGGCGGGCTTCGCGGGGGTCGAGTACGCCGACCCGTACCCGTATCCCCCGGCGCGGCTGCGCGGCCTGCTGCGGGACGCGGGGCTGCGGCAGGTGCTCATCAACTCGCCCGCCGGTGCGGCGGGTTCGCCGGAGCGGAGAGGTCTCGCCTGCCACCCGGGCCGCACCGCCGACTTCCACGCCGGGATCGAGCGCGCCCTTGAGTACGCCACCGATCTTGGCGCCGGGCTCCTGCACGTCCTCGCCGGGGTCACACCCCCGGACATACGCCCCGAGCGGGCCTTCGCCACGTACGTCACGAACATCGCCTGGGCCGCCGAGCGCGCGCACGGCACCGGGGTGCGCGTCGTCGTCGAGGCGCAGAACCAGCGGGACGCGCCCGGCTACTTCCTGCGCACCCAGGAGCAGGCGAAGGACGTGGTGGAAGCGGTCGGCCCCGACCGGGCCGGACTGCTCCTCGACCTGTACCACGCCCAGGTCACGGAGGGAGACCTCGTCCGGACCCTGGGCGCCTCGCTGCCGTTCGCCGCGCACCTCCAGATCGCCGACCCGCCCGACCGCAGCGAGCCGGGCAGCGGCGAGATCCGGTGGCCGCGCGTCTTCGATGCGCTGCACACGGGCGGGTACGCGGGCTGGATCGGCTGCGAGTACCGACCCGCGCACGGCACGGTCGCCGGGCTCGGTTGGGTCTCCGAGGTGAGCGCGTGACCGCCTCCGCCCGCCCGCACCCCGGCCCCCTGCCGCCGCGCGCCCGCCCCCGCATCGCTCTCATCAGCGCCACCCCGGCCGCGATCGGTCCCGCCGTCGCCGGGCTCGCCGCCGCCTTCCCCGAGGCCGAGCCCTGGAATCTGCTCGACGACACGCTGCTCCCCGACGCCGAGGCGCAGGGCGGGCTCACTCCGGCGCTCACCGACCGGATGCGGCGGCTCATCGCGTACGCCGTCGAGGGCGGCGCCCAGGGCGTCCTGCTGACGTGCTCGCTCTACGGGCCGGTGGCCGAGTCGGTCCGCGGGCCGTCGGCGGACTCGCGCCCAGGCTCGGCGGCCGACTCGCGCCACGGGCCTTCGGCCGAACGCGCCGACCCGCCCGTCCCCGTACTCGCCGCGGACTCCGCCGCCTTCGCCGAGGCGCTTGCCGGAGGCCATCGCCGGATTCTCGTCCTCGCCTCCTTCGCCGGGGCGTTGGAGGACTCCCTGGAGCGATTCCGCGCCGCGGCGCGGGCCGCCGGCTCGCCCGTGGAGGCGGTCGGTCGGGTGATCGTCCCGGGGGAACTCCCGGATCCGGGCGGCGCGGACGCGGCCCTCCTGGCGCAGTACTCACTGGCCCCGCACGCCGAGGACCTGGCCGCCGCGCTCGGGCTGCCCGTCCACACCGGGCCGCACAGCGCGGCCCGTGCGCTGCGCCTCGCGACCGGTGAGGACACGGCGACCACCCCAAGTGGGGCAGATGAGGCAATAGCCACGAACAGTTCATCAGCGACAGAAGGGGATCCGTCATGCTCGGAGTGATCGCCGACGACGTGACCGGGGCGAGTGATGTGGCCCTGGCCCTGCGTGCGAGCGGGCTGCGGACCGTCCTGTACTTCGGGGTGCCGGACGCGGACGTGGCGCCGACGGACGGGTGCGAGGCGGTCGTCGTCGCGCTCAAGAGCCGGATGGCACCGCCGCCGCACGCCGTCGCCGAGTCACTGGGGGCCCTGCGCCGTCTGCGGGAACACGGCGTGCGGCAGGTGTACTTCAAGTTCTGCTCGACCTTCGACTCCACCGCCGACGGCAACATCGGCCCGGTCCTCGACGCGCTCGCCGACGCCCTCGACGCCCCGGCCGTGCTCCTGACGCCCAGCTCGCCGGAGCACGGACGCACCCAGTACGAGGGCCAACTCTTTGTGAACGGCGTGCCGTTGGCCGAGTCGCCCATGCGGCACCACCCGGTGACGCCGATGACGGACTCGTCGCTGCCGAGGCTGCTCCGGGCCCAGACGGACCGGCCGGTGGAGCTCGTCCGGTGGGGCACCGTGCGCGCGGGCGCCGACGCCGTCCGCGCGGCGATCGCCGAGGCCGCCGCGCGCGGAGTCCGCTATCTGCTGGCCGACGCCCTCGACGTGGACGACCTGCGCACCCTCGGCCACGCGGCGGCCGACGCGGCGCTCACCGCGGGCGCGGCCGGGCTCGCGGGCGGCCTCGCGCACGCGGCCCCGGGCAGCGCCCTCGACACGTACGAGGAGAAGGACCCGCTGGCCGCCTGGCCCGCGGCCGTCCTCAGCGGAAGCTGCTCCGCGCGCACCCTGCAACAGCTCGACGTCCTGCGCGCCCAAGGCCGGCCCGTGTACCGGCTCGACCCCGTCGCCGAGCCCGACCCGGCGGCGCTGGCCGGGCGGGCGCTCGACTGGTACGACGCGCTGCCGCCCGGCTCGCCCGCCGGGGCACCCGTCATCCACTCGTCCGTCGGTCCCGGCGAACTCCGCGCCGTCCAGGGGGCCTTGGGTGCCGAGCGCGCCGCGGCCGTCCTGGAAGAAGCCACCGGCCGCATCGCCGCCGGGCTCGTGGCACGCGGCGTACGACGTGTCGTCGCGGCGGGCGGTGAGACGTCGGGCTCCGTGGTGGCGGCGCTCGGCATCACGGGCGCCTGGATCGGCCGGGCCGCCGCCCCTGGCGTGCCGTGGCTCCGTCCCACGTCCGGCCCCGGCATCGCGCTGCTGCTCAAGTCCGGCAACTTCGGCGCCCCCGACTTCCTGGCGGCCACATCGGCACCGCCCGGGGCCCAGCCTCCCGGGGCCCAACCTCCCGGGGCCCGGGCCCCGTCTCCGGAAGCCCCTCCACGACGGCCCCCGGACGCCCCCGCTCCCCCGACCCCTTCCGCATCCCGGCACCACGCCGGGCCCCCGCGTCACACCCCCGCCCCTCCCTCTC
>NZ_JNXT01000002.1 GCF_000716675.1 Streptomyces alboflavus | reverse complement strand
CCCGCGCCCAGCCCTGGGTCTGGGGCCGACCGGCCCCTCCCACCCGCACACGACGGCGCCGCTATGAGTACGTCCTTTGAGGAACGCAGCACTAGGGCCTGTCCGATGGGTCGGCGCGGCGTCGCGGCGACCCATCGGACAGGCCCTAGCCGTCGCGGACGTCGGTGACGGGGACACCGTGGCGGGCGGCGAAGGAGCGGAGCGTGTCGACGAGGGGTCCGGCACCGCCGCCGGGGGTCAGTTGGGCGGTGCGGATGCGGAAGGTGCCGTCCTTGTACCTCCGCACCCACCACGGCTTCGTGAAGGACACCGGCAGTCGGTGGCCCTCGGGCATCCGCACGGTGAGCACGGTGTGCCGCGCCTTCCGGCCCAGCTCGACGGACACCACCTCGCTCCAGCGCAGCACCGCCACGCTCCTGGGCGATGCGATGCCGATGCCCAGGTCGTTCAGGACGAGCCCGTCGCTCAGGGTCACCGTGCCGAGGACGACCAACACCATCAGGAACGCCAGGACCCCGGCGATGACGCGCAGCCCCTCAGAGGCATGGATCACGTCGCCGCGCCACGCGATCGCGGCCAGCGCGAGCGTGAGCAGGACGACGCGCAGGAGCAGCAGGGCCCGGCTGCGTCTGCTGCGGGGGTACGGGGCGATCTGACCGGTGTCCGGTGCCGCCTCGGGACGAGGAGGGTGTGCGGCGGCCCGCCGCGGTCGGGGTGGGGGTGGAGCCGGGCGGGTCCGGACCGGTTCCGAGGGGGTGGGCCGCGGCTGCGTGGGCTCGGCGGGCTCCGGGGCGGTCATGTCCAGGTGGTCGGCGCACAGCACGAGCACCTGCTCCGGTGTGGGCCGCCGGTGCGGCTCCTTGCGCAGGCAGGCGGCGGCGAGGGGGCGCAGCGCCCCCGGCAGCGCGGACACGTCCGCCTCCTCGTGCACCGCCCGGTACAGGAGTCCGTACGCCTGCCCCTGCCCGAACGCGCTGCCGCCCGCCGCCGCGACCAGCACCGCGCCCAGCGCGAACACGTCGCACGCGCCGGTGACCTCGTGCCCCTGTGCCTGCTCGGGCGCGATGAACCCGGGCGTCCCCACGGCCATCTGCCCGACGGTCACCCGCGTGGCCTCCGCGGCGCGGGCGATGCCGAAGTCCAGGACGCGGGGCCCGTCGACGGCGAGCACGATGTTGCCCGGCTTGAGGTCGCGGTGGACCAGGCCGCAGGCGTGGACGGCCTGCAGGGCCTCCGCGAGCGCGGCGGCAAGGGCCCAGAGCCGCCGCTCGTCGAGCGGGCCGCGCCGGGCGATCTCCTCGGCCAGGGTCGGGCCCTCGATGTAGGCGCTGGCCATCCACGGCTGCGGGGCGTCGGGGTCCGCGTCGACGACCGCCGCCGTGTGGAAGCCGCCCACCTTGCGGGCGGCGGCGACCTCTTCGCGAAAGCGCCTCCTGAACTCCGGATCCGCCGCGTACTCCGCCCTGATCACCTTGAGGGCGACCGCCCGCCCCGCACGCGAACGGCCCAGATAGACCGACCCCATGCCGCCGCTCCCCAGCTCGCGCACGATCACATACGCCCCGATGCGTCCCCCGACCACGACACCCCTCTCGGCTCTCCGCCAGCGACGCGGCCACGGAAACCCCCTGCCCGGACACCCGGCACGGGCGGGCCGTCGGCGCGCCCCACCTCCGGATTATGGCGTGTGCGCGTCACGTGCGTGAGGGAGAGAGCAGGAAGAGCAGAGAGCAGGAAGGGGTGAGACGGTCGAGCAGAGACCAAGGGCAGCAGCAGGCACCCCCTCTCCCCAGCCCTCTTCGCTGCGCGGCAAGGACCGGCGAAATCCAGCCGCGTTCCGGCACGTTTTCGGGGTAGAGGCGTTCCTGTGAGACAAGGCTTCATGACGGGCGGGACGGACCAAATGGATCAGGTTGCGGCGGAGAGCGACGCGTCGTCGCTGGTCGGCGTCGACCTGTCGGTGTCCCGTGCCTTCGAGGGCAGCGAGGAGATCGGCGCCGCCCGGGACCTGGCGCGGTCCTTCCTCACCGACATTCAAGCCGTGCACGGGCTGCCCGTCTCCGTGCGCGTCCTGAGCACCGTGCAGCTGGTGGTCAGCGAGCTGGTCACCAACGCCCGCAAGTACGCGCCGGGGCCGTGTCTGCTGACGCTGGAGGCGCAGGGCGGATCCGTCAACGTCACGGTGTGGGACAGCGAACCCGCGCTGCCCGCGGTCCTGCCCGCCGATCCGGACCGGGTCGGTCAGCACGGCCTGGAGATCGTCATGGCTGTGTGCCAGAGCCTGCACGTGCGACGAGAGCCCGTCGGCAAGCGGATCACCACGGCGATCACGCTCGCCGACGACCCTGGCGGGGACGTGGCCGGCCGCGGTCTGTGACCACCGGCCGCTAGCTACCGGCCACCGGCCACCCGCCACAGACAACCGTCCTTGCCCCTGTCCGGCTACAGAAGCTCAATGGGCTCGTTCACCCCGTCCTTCGTCTCCACGACCAGGAAGGACAGGACGTCCTCCCCGATGTTCCTCAGGTCGTGCAGATGGTGCTGCCCCGCCTCGAACTGAAAGTGGAGCGTCTGTCCGCGTACGTACGTGATCTCGCGTGAGGCTCCGTCGCCCGCGTGCTGGCGGGCGCGGCCGTCCGTGAGGGCGATCCACGTGTAGTCGAGGACGTGGCGGTGGACCGGGACGCGCTCGCCCGGCTGGAGCGTGGTCTCCCAGACCCGCAGCGTCTCGGTCTCCTTGAGCAGGGTCTGGCCGACGCGGCCGTTGTGGTCGTTGTCTTCGAAGTCCTTGAACAGCGGCGGGCTCCAGCGGTCGAAGTTCTTGGCCACGACCGTGCTGGTCAGGGGCGGGCTCGAAGGGGCGGGGTGTGACTCGGTGCCCACGAGACGGGTCCTTTCCGAGGGATGTCGGGGTGGTCTGCGCAGTGGCGGCGCCTGGCTCAAGCCGCGTGAGTCGGTCGGCTCACAGGGCGAAGGACAGTGCCTCCAGGAGGGCGTCGTTCGCGCGCTGGTTACCGATGGAGATCCGGCACGTGGCGGGGATGACATGCCCCGTGTCGGCGACGGCGATCCCCGCGTCCCGCAACCGCTCCATCACCAGGTCGTGCTTGTGGAGGCGGACAAGGAGGAAGTTGGTCTGCGAGGGGAACACCCGGTCCACCGCGGGGTGTTCGGCCAGTGCCGCGGCCAGCCGTCTGCGCTCGGCGCGGATGAGCTTGATGCTCGCGAGCGCCGGGCCCGCGTTGGTCAGCCGGTCCCGCACGGCGCGCTGCGAGGCGTCGGTGAACCCGAAGGGCACCTGGAGGCGGCGCAGGGCCTCGATGATGCCGGGCTGCGCGAGGGCGACCCCGCACCGTGCCCCGGCAAGACCCCAGGCCTTGGAGAGGGTGCGGAGCACGATGAGGTTGTCGTGCCGGGCGACCAGGGCCGCGTACGAGGGGTTCTCGCTGAACTCCACGTACGCCTCGTCGATGACCACGACCCCGCTGGTGCCCGTGATGAGGGCGTGCACCTCCTCCGGGTCGAGCCTGGTGCCGACGGGATTGTTCGGGTCGCACAGGATGGTGACCCGCGGGTCCGCCGCCAGGACGCGTTCGGTGTCCAGCTCGGAGAGGTCGTCGCCGCGCAGCGGCACCTCCACGAGCGGCAGCCGCAGGACGCGCGCGAAGTGGGTGTAGAGCGGGAACGTCGGGGGCGTGACGCAGACGCTCTCGCCGGGCGAGGCCAGCGCCGCGAGGAGCAGCATGACGCCGTCCACCGCCCCGCTGGTGAACAGCACATGGTCGGTGGTCAGGGCGTCGACGCCCGCATGGCCGGGCAGCGCCGCGATGGTGCGCAGGTAGGTGTGGGCGAGCTCGGCCGTGTCGAGGTGGGGGTACTGGCTCTCGGGTCCGAGGAACGGGTTGGTGTTGCTCGTCAGGTCGACCGTGTCGAACCGCGGCTGGTGGCGGAAGCGGGCCGGGCCCGGCACCGGCACCGTCGTGACGGGCGGGGCCGTGAACCGCGACAGCTCCGGTTCCTGCCGCCCGTCCTGCGGGACCGTGACCTCCGGGGCACGCAGCCAGTGGTCGACGGGCACGAACAGGTCGGCCCCGAGGCACCGCATGCGCTCGGCGTCACCGCGGCCGAGGTGCACCCACTCCAGCCCGGACGTCCTGGCGTCGACGTACAACTGGTAGAGGGTGGCCGCGTACAGGTCGTCGCGCACGGCGGCGTCCTCGTGGTCGATGGCCTGCGTGAGGCAGTAGACGCCCCGGCCGTTGTGGGACGTGATCGTCAGCCCGGCCTGGACGACGGTGTCGCCGCGCCGGCGTACGAACATCTCGGTGCGGTCGGCCAGCGCGCCATGGGCGAGGGCGTCGAGGGCGTCGGCGTTGTACGGGAGGTGGCGGCCGTCGCGCTCACGCCGACCGTCGCCCTCATGCCCGTGCTCCGTCGCACGCCCGCTCCCGGCCTCATGCCCGTGCTCCGCCGGACGCCTCCGCTCCGCCTGGCGCCTGTGGAGGTCCGCGAAGGCCTCCCGCGCCCACGGCTTCCCGTCGAGGTCGCGGAGCCGTATCCGCTGCCACGTGGCTTCCTGGGACACGGCATGGTGACGGCGCCGGACGTCGCGGAGCCGGTCGGCGCCGACGCGGGTCCGCAGCACGTCGTCCACCTCCCCGGTCAGCCGCACGACACACTCGGGGTCGGCGGGAACCGGCACGAGGCCCGCCGCCCGCAGCGCGCCGGTGTCGTCGCTGCGGCGCACCCCGGGCACGAGGATCTGGCGCACGTCCAGCGCCTCGGCGCGGCGGGCAAGATCCGCCAGGGCGTGCGGGGCGGGGACGGGGCTCGTCGGGCTGTACAGGGAGCCGCCGCCGATGAGGGTGGGGCGTTCCAGGACCGCGGGGTCGAGCGTGGCGAACGCCGGGGTGTCCTGGTCGAGTCGGGCCAACGGGGCCACGGGTTCCGCGGAGCCGAGGGCGGCGCACAGGACCTGCTGGAGCGCGTCGAGATCTGAGGGCCTGCGCATGCTAGCTCCGTCCGCTGTCGAGCCGGGTGTCGAAGTACTCCCCGATGCGTTCCTGGTACTCCTCGAACAGCTCCGCCAGAGTGCGGGCGATGCCGGTCTTCCAGGCGACCGAGCAGTCGCCGATCAGGCCGCGGCGGACGCTGTGGTCGAAGATCGCGGTCTCGCGGCTGAAGTCGCCCCGCTCCAGGAGGACCGGCACTCCGGTGAGCGCGGACATGTACTCCAGCAGGTCGGTGACGCCGACCTCCTCGTCACCGCCCCAGTTCACGACCTGCGCGGGCGTGCGCGCCGCCTCCCACAGAAGCGGCACCTGCCGGACGACGTCGTCGGTGTGCAGGAGGTTGCAGTAGTTCTGGCCCTCGCGCGGCACCGCGCACGGCTCGCCCCGGCGCATCTCGTTGAAGAGGATCATGGGGACGCCGCCGTGGCCGTACGGGCCGTAGGCGATGTTGAGCCGGGCGATCACCGAGGGCAGCCCGAGCGCCTCGGCCAGGCCCCGCACGACTCCTTCGGCGGAGAGCTTGGCGACGGGGTAGGTCGGCAGCCAGGGCGCGGTGCCGCCGAGGGGGTCGCCCTCCCGGTAGCGGTGGGTGCCGTCGGCCCGGTTGTAGACGACGCCGGACGACACGTACAGGAACGCCTCCGCGGTGGCGCAGTGCGTCATGAGCCGCGCCGTGCCGACGGCGTTGACGCGCGCGGTCGCGTCGAAGTCCGTCTTGTCCCCGCGGTGCACCGCGGAGTGCAGGACGTGGGTGAAGTCGCGCGGCAGGTCCTCCAGGTCGCCGTCGGCCATGTCCCAGGTGAAGGTGCGGGCGCCCTGTTCCTCAAGGGCCTTGCGGGCGGTGAGGTCGCCGAAGCGGCCGAGGCACCACACTTCGTTGTCGGCGGCGAGCGCCTCGGCGACGGGCCGCGCGACCTGGCCGGTGCCGCCGGTGATCAGGATCTTCTTGCCTTGCATGGTCAGTGGCTCCTGGTGGTGTGCGTGGTCAGTGGCTCTTGGCCGTGTCGGCGATGTCGGCGCTGTCTGCGATGTCGGCGCTGTCTGCGGTCTGTCCCGCGAGTGCGCGTCCCAGTTCGCGCCGCAGGGTCGCCTGGAAGGTCTGTACGTGCTGCGGGCTCATGAGGGTGTAGTGCTCGCCGTCGACCTCGATGTACCGGTTGGTGGCACGGGTGAAGTCGTCCCAGTGGCGGAGCTGGTCGTTCAGCCACTCCTCCTTGGTGCCGCGCAGCGGGGTGCAGTAGAAGACCTGCGTGCGCGCGACAGAGCCGGAGGGTTCGTAGGTGCGGCCGAGGTGCACCATGCTCTGGGCGAGGTTCACCCAGGCGGTGAACCGCTCGACGGTGAGGTCGAGTTCGGTGAGGCGGCGCTGTGGTGCCTGGTCGATCAGATACGCGAGCTGGTCGGCGTCGGGCAGGCCGCGGAGCCTGGTGGTGAGCCCTTCGACGTCGGCCGCGGCGATGAGTTCGAGGAACAGGGCGAGGTTGATGGCTCCGTCGGTGAAGGTGATCTCGTTCATGCGGCCGGAGATGCTCGGCGGCAGATTGAAGACGCCGACGAACCTCACCTCCTCGCCGTCCGCCTCGAGCCGCTTGGCCATCTCGAAGGCGACCGCCGCGCCATAGGAATAGCCCGCGACGGCGTAGGGCCCGCTGGGCTGCGTCCGCCGCATCGCGTCGACGTACGTGGACACCATCTCGTCGAACGACGCGAAGTGGCTCTCGCCCTGACCGAAGCCCCGGGCCCGCAGCGCGTAGAACGGGCGCTCGCCGGTGAAGTACTTGGCGAGGTTCACGAACACGAGCACCTCCCCCAGACCGGGGTGCACGCAGAACAACGGCGTTCCGTCCCCAGTGACCTGGAGGGGCACCAGCGGGTCGTAGGCGGCGTCGCCGTGGGCGCTCCGCCCGCCGGTGAGGCGTCCGGCAAGGGCCCGTACGGTCGGGGCCTGAAGGAGGGTCGCCATCGGTACGTCGTCGATGCCGAACCCGGTCTGGATCTCCAGCTTGAGCCGCAGCACGTCCAGGGAAGTGCCGCCCAGGTCGAAGAAGCTCGCGGTGACCGGCACCGCCTCGACGTTCAGGACGCGGGCGTAGATGCCGGCGAGCGCGGTCTCGGCCGCTCCCTCGGGTGGCACGTGGGCGCCGAGGAAGCGGGTGCTCACCTCGCTCGCCCGGTGGGCCGCCGCGTCCAGGCCGCCCGCTTCGACGGCCGCGCGCAGCCGGGTGCGCTGGATCTTCCCGAGGTTGCTGCGGGGTATCTGCTCCTCGGTGACGGGGAGGATCAGCTGGGGCCTGAATCCCCAGTGCATCACCGTGGAGCTGCGGATGGCCACGATCGCCCGGTACACCGCCGTGTCGTCGGCGGCGTCGCCCGCCGGGACGAACGCGACGGCGAGCTGCTCGGAGTCGGCGCCGTCGGGCCGGGTCGGGAAGGCCGCCACCTGCCCCCGCCGCACGTCGTCCAGCTCGTCGAGGGCCGCTTCCAGGTCGTGGCTGTAGTAGTTGACGCCGTTGACGATGATGGAGTCCTTGGTCCGTCCGACCAGGGTCAGACGGCCGTCGGCGTCGAGGGATCCCAGGTCGCCGGTGCGGAACCAGCCGTCGGCCGTGAAAGCCGCCGCGGTGGCCTCGTCGTTGCCGAAGTACCCGGCGGTGACCATCGGGCCGCGCAGCTGCACCTCGCCCGCGTCCGCCGGCCCCGGCTGGTCGGTGGCGGCCACCACCCGCCCCTCACCGTCGGTGATCCGGATGCGCAGGCCGCCTACCGGCCGCCCCAGTGGGGGGAACTCGGTCCGCAGGTCGCGCGCGGCGAAGTCGCGGTTGAACACGCTGCCCGCGCAGGTCTCGGTCATCCCGAACGCGGGCACGACGACGTCCTGGCGCAGCCCGTAGGGGGCCAGTGCGGCCAGGAAGTCCCGCACGGTCGCGGTCACGGTGGCCTCGCCGCCGGAGATGATGTGCCGCACGTGCGACAGGTCCACTTCGTCCCGGGCGGGGGGCCGCCCGGCGAGCGCCTGGTTGATTTGCCCGAAGAGGAAGTTCGGTGTGAAGGTCACGCGCACCCGGTGCGCCGCGAGCAGCCTGAGGAACTCCACCGGGTCGGCGAGGACCGTCGCGGGCGTGGCCATGACCTGGTCGGCGCCGTTGAACATCGGCAGCAGGTGCGCCTCGATCGCGGCGATGTGGTCGGTGGAGATCCAGTTCAACGAGGTGTCGGTGGGGCCGAGTCCGAGGGCTCCGGCCTTGCCCGCCTGGGCGGCGATCAGGTTGGCGTGGGTGAGCCGGACCGCCTTGCTGGATCCGGTGGACCCGGAGGTGAGCATGAGGAGGGTGAGGTCGCCGGGGTCGGGGGTGTGGGTGGCGGTGGGGTCGGGCTCGGCGTGGCTCAGTTCCTCCACCGTCACGGTGCGCAGACCGATGTCGGGCAGGTCTCCGTGGGTGGCCTTGGAGGCGACGACCAGCGGGTCGTCCAACAGGGTGCGCAGGTGCTCCAGTTGTGGCTGCCACCGGGAGGGGTCGGCGGGCGGCGCGACGGGGCACGGGACGAGGCCGCCGAGGACACAGCCCCAGAAGGCGCGGAAGAAGGACTCGGGGTCGCCCGCGGCGATCAGTACGCGGTCTCCCGGGGCGGCGCCCTGGCCGCGCAGCCCTCGGGTGATCCGGCGGGCGCTGTCCCGCAGTTCGGCGTAGGACAGGAACGAGCCGCCGATGAAGGTGATGCCTCGGGTGGTGTCCCGTGCGGCGCTCTCCAGCAAGTGCGGAAGCGTCGAGGCGGATATGTGGTCCGGCATGGGGGCGAAGACCTCCGATCAGAAGGGTCGGAAAACGGCCCTGAGTTCCATCACGATGGGGTGTTGTGGAATGGCGATGCCGTGCGGGGAGAGGCGGGGGCGCTCATGCGCGCCCGGGCGTCCCCGTGCTTCGGTGTTGCGGTGTTTCGGGAGGGCGTGTGTGGTGCCCGGATGACCTCTTGTCAGCCGTCACGGCCGGATGGCTTCGTGACGTACTCGGGTGATCGAGGGCGGGTGGCGAAGCTCATGGGTCAGCCGAGCTCGTTGAATCGCACGATGTCCTCGATCTTCTGCCGCAGCTTCAGCTCGTCCGGGTCGGACACGATTGCCTGTCCGACGCGGCCGTAGGGACCGAGTGGCGTTTCGGGTGACGACGAGTACTGGATCTCGTCGAAGACGAATCGCCGCTCGAAGTCCTCTTGGGTCAAGGTGTTTCCGTCGGGGCGGCGCAGCAGGAGGTATCCGTAGAATCGCTCCGGTGCGCTGTCACCCGAAGGCTGCTGTATCCGCTCTCCGAGCGCGAGGCTGATCTCGACGTCGAAGAGGTCGACGCCGAACGTCAATTTGTTGACGTCCGGGGAAAGTGCCCCGGGCAGCCGGATCGCGCATTCACCGAAGGTCAGCCCGGATTCCGCCGCGAACACTTCCAGGTGGAAGACGCAGTCGGGCGCGCCCAAGTGGGAAAGCGTCTGTCTGGTGATGTCCTCCGTCTGCTGGAAGAGCGCCGCGTGCCGTCTCTTGTCGAGGATGTGCGCGGCGAGCACGGCGCCGTGTGCCGCGCTCAGCGGTGAGTGGTGATAGCGGGTCATCGACGACCACAGGAGATCGCCGTCGCTCCAGATGCCGTCCATATAAACTTCCGGCGCGTCGATGAAGGACTCGGCGACGATCTGCACGTCCGACTCGCCCGGAAGCACGCCGACGGCTCGCGTGAACTCTTCGGGGGAACGCACGACATTTGTCCGCACGGATCCGGCGCCGGTCGCCGGTTTGACGACGAAGACGTCTCCCAGTTCGCCGACTAGGTCGGCGTGGGAGGTGTCCTGGGTGACATAACGGCAGCGGGCCCGCTTGATCTGCGGCGGCAGTTCGCTCTTCTGCAGATACTTGTCCCGGAAATAAAGGGTCGCCTTCGAGTCCCTGTTTCCCGGAAGGTCCAACTGCTGCCGCAGACAGGCAGCCCCGAACACACCCATCTCGTGCACGCTCAGCGCACCCGCCACATCGTCGAGGCGCGCGGAGAGCACGGCCCGCAGCACCTCCTGGACGTTCTCCATGTCGGCGACGCGCGTGCACCTGCGCCCCGCTGGCGGGCTCGCCGGGGCCTGCACGATGTAGTGGGGATCCAGGCCCCGGCGCCGCAACGCCCGGTGCAGATCCTCCCGGTACCCGATGACGATCATTGTCGGCATTCTTGTCTCCCCCGAATGCAGCCTGCCTCGATGCTTCTGCCGGCCGGGCCTGACGGATCCGCCAGGCTCAGCCGAGCTCGTTGAAACGCACGATGTCCTCGATCGTTTTCTGCAGTTGCAGCTCGTCCTCGTCGGACACGACGGCCTGCCCGACGCGGCCGTAGGGGCCAAGCGGCGCATCGGGCGACGAGGGGTAGTCGATCTCGTCGAAGGTGAAGGCGCGCTCGAAGTCCTCCTGCGTCAGGGCCTGGGAGCGACGCAGCAGGATGTAGCCGTAGAAGCGGCCCGGTGTTCCGCCGTCCAGCTCCTGAATGATCTTCTCCCCGAGCGCGAGGCTGATCTCGGCGTCGAAGAGGTCGACGCCGTACGTCAGTCTGTTGACGTCCGGGGACAGCGCTCCCGGCAGCCGGATCGCGCATTCGCCCAGGGTCAGCCCCGATTCCTCGACGAACGTCTCCATGTGGAAGACGCAATCCGGTGCGCCCAGGCTGGTGAGCACCTGCCCGGCGAGTTCCTCCGCCTGTCGGAACAGGTCCGGGTGCCGCCTTCTGTCCAGGACGTGCGCGGCGAGGACACCGCCCTTCACGGCACTGAGGGGCGCGATGTGATTGCTGCTCATGGACGACCAGCGAAGCTCGCCGCCCTCCCAGATGCCGTCCGTGTAGACCTCCGGGGCCTCGATGAAGGACTCGGCGACCACACCCACATCCGAGTGCCCAGGCAGCTCCTGGAGCGCTCGCTCGTATTCGTCAGGAGTGCGCACGATTTCCGTACGCAGTGAACCCGCTCCGGTCGCGGGTTTGACGACGAACACGTCACCCAACTCGGCGGCGAGGTCGGCAAAAGAAGTCCCTGGCGCGACATAACGGCACCGCGCCCGTCTGACGCTGTCCGGAAGTCCGCTCTTCTGCAGGTACTTGTCCCGGAAATAGAGGGTCGCCTTCGAGTCCCTGTTTCCGGGAAGGTCCAACTGCTGCCGCAGATAGGCCGCCCCGAACACACCCATCTCATGCACGCTCAGCACACCCGCCACATCGTCGAGGCGCGCGGAGAGCACCGCTCTCAGCAATTCCTGGGCGTTCTCCATGTCGGCGACGCTCGTGAACCTCCGCCCCGGCGGCGGGCTCATCGGTGCCTGTACGAGGTAGTAGGGATCAAAACCGCGACTCCGCACCGCGCGGTCAAGGTCGTCACGGTATCCAACAACAATGATAGACGGCACTCTTGCATCCCCCGAATTACGTCAAGCCAACACCATCAACAAGTCGTTCCCAGCAAGACAGGATCTACGTCGAGAGTTTCGCAATCGGTTACTTGGACCATGAGCAATCCGTTGGCATCGTGCCACAACCAAACAGCTGTGTGGATATGCCGGACCAAGATCTTTTACGGGTGAGATGTGACATGGATCACAAGTCAAATCTTTCCCTGGAAGGCCCTCGAAACCGCTTGGTCAGTCAAGGAGAAGAGGGTTCGGCAGTGCCGCACCATGGTGCATGCGCAGCAGTGTGTGCACGACGCCCGAAAGGCCCGACATGAGGCTCGGCGAGAACGCTTCACGTGCCAAACCGCCGACCGGCCCGCGCTGTTCGAGACCGGTGAGGATTTCCCCGTCGAGGTCGGACGCACTGCCGAAGTCCACGTCGGACGCACCGTCGAGGTCCAGGGACGTGAGGAATTCCCAGAGGCCGAGGTCGCCGTGGCACAGCGTGTGGCTCCAGCCGAAGCCCTCCGCCGCGCCGGCACACGCGGCACGGCGGACCATGTCCAGGTGCACCGGATCACCCGTGCGCCGGTGCAGGTCGAGCATGCCGACGCCGATTCCGGTGCTGCCGTGGCACCAACTGGTGAAGAAGTCCTCCTCGGCGCCGACGCGCACGTCGAGCCAGTTGCCGTCCTCGGGCCGGTACAGGGACTCCTGGAACGCGAAGGCCCGCTCGGCCAGCCGCCGCCACCCGCCCCGGTCGGCCGCCGTGCCCGCGTCGCTGAGGGCGAGCCTGGTCAGCGCCCAGCCGATGCCGGTGGCGCCGTGCGCGAAGCCGCCGATGCCCTCGGGGTTGAGCCGCGTCGCCCAGCGGGCCCCGCCCTCCTCGACCGTGGCCAGGCCCTCCAGGCGGCGCCCGATGTGCGCGGCGGCGGCCAGCCACCGGTCCTGCCCCGTCGCCGCGGCCAGGCCGAGCAGCGGCACGACCGCGCCCGCGACCCCGTTCAGGAGGTCCACCTCGACGTCGTCCTCGACCAACCGCCCCGACGGCGCGAGCAGTTCGGCCCGCGCCGCGGCCCGCTCCAGGAGCCAGTCGTCGCCGAGGACGCGGTGCAGCGCCAGCCACGTCCACACCTGCGACGCCGCGCCGCTGAACGCCCCCGCCGACGGCGTGGCCGTCCGGTCCTCCGTGCCGACCAGGACCCGCAGCGCCCCCTCGAACACCTCGCCGACTTCCGGCACCGGATCCGCCCGCCCCGCCCGCACCTCGCTCCCGTACTCCGCGAGCGTCAGCGCCACCCCTCCCTGCCCGGTGTAGAGGTCGGCGGGCAGCACCCTGATCGACCAACCCGCGGGCGTGAACACCGGGCTGATCCACGTGAACGTGCCGTCATCGCCGCGCACCGCCCCGTCGCACAGCCGCCGCACCATCCGCGCGGCCAGGGCCCGACGGCGCCTCTCCCGGTCCCGGGCGTGCGGCTCGTGGGCGGCCGCCTGCACCCGCGCGGGCAGCGAACGCTCATTGAGGTACGCGCCCACCAGCGCGTCCTGGATCACCGACTCCTCGAAGGCGAGATCGGCGCCGCGCCAGTCCGCGACGGTGGCACCGACGGCGGCCGCGTCCACGGTGAAGCTGAACATCGGCACGTCCCCGACCAGCAGGTCGGCGATCTCGGCGGCGATGGCCACGCGGTCCGTCGGCGCGCCGGGCAGCACGTCGGCGTTGCGGCGCAGGATGTCCCGGGCGCGCTCGACGGCCGCCGTCTCGTCGTGCAGGGAGGCCGGGTGCCAGAGCATCCGGCCGATGTCGACGTAGGCCTGCGTGGGCCGCAGGATGCGCCGCGCCCGGGTGCCCTCGAACCGGCGAAGGAGCCGGTGCGGGTCGGTGCCGGGCCGGCGCAGGTGCGCGGTCATCTCCCGGAACCCGGCCAGGATCCGGTCCCAGTACGCGCTCAGTACGGGGGTGGGGCTCGGGTGGTTGCCCGCCGTGGGCATCGCGACCAGGTCCACCTCGAAGCGGGCCGCCGCGGTGCCGCCGTCGGCGATCACGGGGTTCGGGATCAGCGGCTGTTGGCCGGGCAGCGCCCCGACGCCGGAGATGTCCACGCCCGCGAGCGCAAAGCCGGTGCCGCGCACGGGCAGCAGTCCGGTGCGCAGGACGGTGCGGCGGATCGCGGCGGCCGCCACGTCGACCGCGTCACCCTGGCCGCTGGGCGGGAAGGGGGCGGGGGTGTCGAACAGCGTCTCGCCGTCCACGATCACCGGCACCGGACCCGCGGCGATCATGTTCTCGGCGTGCATGTCGGTGCCGCCGGTGAGGCGCAGCACGGCCAGCCAGTGGCCGACGTTCCGGTAGAACGCGGCGAGCTCGGCGTCGTCGGCGCAGTAGCGGTGGCGGACGAACTCGGCCCAGCCGTAGCCCTCGCGCGCGAGGGTGCGCGGCACCCGGATGCGGCGCTCCGGCGCCGGGGCGTCGGGGAAGTCCGTGAACAGCTCGTCCAGCAGGGCGCCGAGGGCGACATCGGTGCCGGACGGTCGCGGCTTGTACATGACGCTTCCGGTGGCGAAGTCGGCCCGGCTGACGGTCAGGCCGCCCCGGTGGCTGTCGCCCGCGCCGAACGCGAGGGCCCGTAACTCCCCCGCGGGCGCGCCGAGCAGGGGCCGCAGCCGTTCGCGGTCGGCGCCGAGCCGTTCGGCGAAGGAGGCCGTCGCGGCCACGGAGAGCCGTGCCACCGCAGCGATCCGCGCGCCGAGTGTCGGATAGCGCTCGGCGAGCCGGTCGACGTAACCCTCCTGGCAGGCCTGCTCGATGAACGCGACCCAGGTCCGCGTGTCGGACCCGGACCCGGTGCCCTCGCCGGCGCGCACACCGGCGGCCGCCATGCGCAGCGCGTGCAGCTCGATCAGGAAGAGGCGGGACAGCTTGGCGTGCAAGGACCGCAGCAGGGAGGTGTGCCCGGCGTCGAGGACCACGTCCCGCTCGGCGCGGCCGAGCCCGTCCACGGCGGCGAGGCGCCGGGCCAGCTCGTCGTGCCAGGGGCGGGCGATGGCGCGTACCGGCTGGGCGAACCAGTCCGCCTCGTGCCGCTGCTCCCCGCTCCGCTCCCCAGGTCTGTGTCCCGCCGCCGGTCCGCTCACCGTCCACCATCCCCCTGTCCGAAGACCGCCACCCAGACACTGCGAACAAGCGCGGAAAGGCTCGGTCGCCGCAGGCTCAGCAGAGACCGCGGAGCGCCGACCGCAGGGCGCGAGGAACCACGCGACAAGTCCGGGCACGCGACGTCACGCGCGATCCCCCACGCCCGCTCGTCGGGTCAGCAGCACCAACTGCCGTGGGAACCGCTCGGGCTGGAGCAGAAGCCGTAGAGGGAGTCACTCGGATCGGTGAGCGCGGCCTCGGCGGCGGTGCCGCCGACGTACAGCGGCCCGGCGGGGTTCGCCTGGCCGTAGGCGCTCTCGGCGCCCGACAGCCAGGCGGTGAGCACGGCGGTGGTCGGAACACTGGTGTGGTGCATCAGCGGCCTCCGGACGTGGGGAACGCGGGACGGATCGCCCGAGCCTTGAGTATCAGCCGGAACTGAACACTCGTCAGACGACAATTCCGGCCACAGTGCGCAGGCGTCAGGCGCAGGTGGGGCAGAGCCCGCGGTAGGTGACCTCGACCTGCGACACCGTGAAGCCGAAGCGCTGTTCCTGCGGCAGGTCGGCGAGGGGGTCGCCGCTCGGGTGGACGTCGCGGATGGCACCGCAGTGGGAGCACACCAGGTGCTGGTGGGGGTGGTGGGCGTTGGGGTCGTACCGCTTGGCACGGCCGTCGGTGGAGACCTCCATGACCTCGCCGAGGGAGACCATCTCGCCCAGGGTGTTGTAGACCGTCGCCCGGGAGATCTCCGGCAGCAGGTGCGCCGCGCGCGCGTGCACTTCGTCGGCCGTCAGGTGCACGTGGTCGCCGTCGAGGACCTCCGCGACGACACGCCGCTGAGAGGTCACCCGCCAGCCACGCCCTCGCAGTCGCTCCAGCAGGTCGCTCATATCGGTTCACCCATTCAGGCTCGGTGGCGTACGCCGAGTTTACCGGCAGCCGTACGGATTCTGAATCAATATGAATCAGTTGAGCTTCTTGACCTGGACAGCGTCCATCGTAGGATCGGGTTCCTACGATGACCAAGGGAGCGGGACGGTCCGGTTCGATCGGCCCCACCTCCCCCGCCAGACCTCGTCCGGCGGTCACCGTTCCTCGCGCGCACTCCTCCAGCACCACGATTCACTCAGTTCGAAAGGCTTCCCATGGCTGAGAACCCGGACGCAATCGTCACCGACGCGAAGCTCGAGGAGGGCGGAGGCTGCCCGGTCGCCCATGGCCGAGCACCGCACCCCACGCAGGGCGGCGGCAACCGACAGTGGTGGGCGGAACGGCTGAATCTGAAGATCCTCGCCAAGAACCCCGCCGTGGCCAACCCGCTCGGTGAGGACTTCGACTACGCCGAGGCGTTCAGCTCCCTCGACCTGCCGGCCGTCAAACGGGACATCGCCGACGTGCTCACCACCTCGCAGGACTGGTGGCCCGCCGACTTCGGCAACTACGGCCCGCTGATGATCCGCATGGCCTGGCACAGCGCGGGCACGTACCGCATCAGCGACGGCCGCGGCGGCGCCGGCGCCGGCCAGCAGCGGTTCGCGCCGCTCAACAGCTGGCCGGACAACGCCAGCCTCGACAAGGCGCGCCGACTGCTGTGGCCGGTCAAGAAGAAGTACGGCAAGAGCATCTCCTGGGCCGACCTGATGGTCCTCACCGGCAATGTCGCCCTGGAGACGATGGGCTTCAAGACCTTCGGCTTCGCCGGCGGCCGCGAGGACGTGTGGGAGCCGGAGGAGGACGTCTACTGGGGCCCCGAGACCGAGTGGCTCGGCGACGCCCGCTACACCGGTGACCGCGAGCTGGAGAACCCGCTCGGCGCGGTCCAGATGGGCCTCATCTACGTCAACCCCGAGGGCCCCAACGGCAACCCGGACCCGATCGCCGCGGCCCGCGACATCCGGGAGACGTTCCGCCGCATGGCGATGAACGACGAGGAGACCGTCGCCCTCATCGCCGGTGGCCACACCTTCGGCAAGACCCACGGCGCGGGCCCCGCGGACAACGTCGGCGATGACCCCGAGGCCGCCCCGATGGAGCAGCAGGGCCTCGGCTGGAAGAGCACGTACAACACGGGCGTCGGCAAGGACGCGATCACGTCGGGCCTCGAGGTCACCTGGACCGAGACGCCGACGCAGTGGAGCAACCTCTTCTTCAAGAACCTCTTCGAGTACGAGTACGAGCTCACCCAGAGCCCGGCCGGCGCGAACCAGTGGGTGGCGAAGAACGCCGAGGCGATCATCCCGGACGCCTTCGACTCGTCGAAGAAGCACCTCCCGACGATGCTCACCACGGACCTCTCGCTGCGCTTCGACCCGATCTACGAGCCGATCTCGCGCCGCTTCTACGAGAACCCGGAGGAGTTCGCGGACGCCTTCGCCCGCGCCTGGTACAAGCTGACGCACCGTGACATGGGCCCGGTCGTCCGCTACCTCGGCCCGGAGGTCCCCGCCGAGGAACTGCTGTGGCAGGACCCGCTGCCCGCGCGCACCGGTGAGGTCATCGACGCCGCCGACATCGCCGACCTCAAGGAGCGGGTGCTCGGCTCCGGCCTCACCGTCTCCCAGCTGGTCTCCACCGCCTGGGCCGCGGCCTCGTCCTTCCGCGGCAGCGACAAGCGCGGCGGCGCCAACGGCGCCCGCATCCGCCTGGAGCCGCAGCGCAACTGGGAGGTCAACAACCCGGACGAGCTCGCCCAGGTCCTCCGCACGCTCGAAGGCATCAAGGAGGCCTTCGACTCCGCGGGCGGCAAGCAGGTGTCGCTGGCCGACCTGATCGTCCTCGCGGGCACCGCGGCCGTCGAGAAGGCGGCCAAGGACGGCGGCGTCGAGGTCCAGGTGCCGTTCTCGCCGGGCCGTGTCGACGCCACGCAGGAGCAGACGGACGTCGAGTCGTTCGACGCCCTGGAGCCCGCCGCCGACGGCTTCCGCAACTACACCGGCAAGGGCAACCGCCTCCCGGCCGAGTACCTGCTGCTCGACAAGGCGAACCTGCTCACGGTGAGCGCCCCCGAGCTGACCGTCCTCGTCGGCGGTCTGCGCGTCCTGGGCGCCAACCACGGGCAGTCGAAGCACGGCGTCCTCACCGACAAGCCGGGCACGCTGACCAACGACTTCTTCGTCAACCTCCTCGACCTGGGGACGGAGTGGAAGTCGACGTCCTCGGCGCAGGACGAGTTCGAGGCCCGCGACGCGAGCGGCGCGGTCAAGTGGACCGGCACCCGCGCCGACCTGGTCTTCGGCTCGAACTCCGAGCTGCGGGCGCTGGCAGAGGTCTACGCGAGCGACGACGCCAAGGAGAAGTTCGTGCGCGACTTCGCCGCCGCGTGGAGCAAGGTCATGGACCTCGACCGGTTCGACCTCGGCTGAGAAGTCCCTGACGTCGACTGACTGTTGACGTCGGCTCACAGCACGGACGTCCAGGTCGGCCGGAATCGGCCGACCTGGACGTTTTTCGTGCGGCCGATCCTGGCGGAACCGCTCCCTTTCGGGAAGCCATATATCGGCCTCTTGGGTCATATGGGCGGCGCATTTCCCATCCCGCACCTTCCGGTCATTGAAGGACATCAAACCGCCAACTGTCACGGAGCCTTGCCTTCCGGTGCGAAAGCGATGGCATCGTCCGGATGCGGCGCCCAACAGGGCACCGCTGGAAGAACTGCCTGACTCAAGGAGTTCCTTTCGTGGGGAAGAAAGCCGGCACGTTTCTCGTAACCGCCGCACTCGCTTCGATGGCCCTCGTCGGCCAGGCGAGTGCGGCTCCCACCGACCACAGCGCCGCCACCAGCGGCAAGGCACGGGCGGGAATCCTCTCGGATCAAGTGCGCTACGCCCCCTTCACCCTGAACCACAACGAGTCCGTCAGCTCCGAGACGGCCAGACTGGTCATGCAGTCCGACGGCAACCTCGTGGTCTACGACGAGTTCAACCGGGCCAGATGGGCCTCGCGCACGGTTGGCAAGGGCTGGACCGCCCGCCTGCAGGAGGACGGCAACTTCGTCGTCTACACCCGCAGCGGAGCGCCCGTCTGGGCCTCCAACACCGCGGGACGCCCCGGTTCCCGCCTGGTCGTCCAGGACGACGGCAACGTCGTGATCTACGACGGCAGCCGCGCGGTCTGGGCCTCCAACACCGCCCACTGAGCAGCGCGCACCGCGCTCTCTCGCACCACAGGCCGGGCCCTCGCGAGGGCCCGGCCTTCGTCGCGCCGCTGTGTCACAGCCGCGGCGCGCGGCGCGTCACACGCGGTCGGCGACGATCAGCAGATACTGGAAACTGCCGTTGCGGTAGGCGTTCAGGAACGTTTCTTCGATTCCCGTCACCAGATGGTCGGCCTCCTGCCGCAGCTCCCAATAGGGCATGGCGGCGGCCGTCAGATCCTCCACGTGCACCGGTACGAGGCGGTGGCGCGCCATCGCCCGGAAGTATTCCGAGCGCGGGTGGATGTCGCAGATGTAGTGGGCGTTGATGAGGGACACCTCGCGTGATGCCCGCCCGTAGGTGTCGTTGTAGCAGCCGGTGATCGTGACGTACCTGCCGCCGCGGCGCAGCAGCCGGGCGTGCTCGGCGAACAGCAGCTCCAGCTCGACGTACATCGTCGACTCGTTGTTCCACGACGCCGCGAACGCGCCGGTCGGGAAGCCGGTGTCGAGCATGTTCAGGTGGTGGTAGCGCACCTTGTCGTCGATGTGCCGCTTGCGGGCCTGCTCGCCCGCGAAGTCGGCCTGCTTCTCGGAGAGCGTGACGCCGTCGGCGTAGCAGTCGTAGCGCAGGTGGGCCACGACGGAGCCCCCGCCGCGCCCGCAGCCCGCGTCGAAGACCCGGTCCGTGGGCGAGAGCGGGCCGAGGTGGGAGGCGAGCAGGTCGGCCTGGGCCTGTTCGAGCCGGTGCAACTCGGCGGTGATCCGCTCCTGCCGGGCCGCGGGGTCGGCCACGTCGAGCACGGACCGGTCGGCCGCTCCGATGCCGTAGTGGTGGTGGTAGAGGTCGTCGATCCTCCCGAGTTCGAGATTGACCGGGTTCTCCTCGGCGTTCCAGTAGTCCGCGACGCGGTTCTGGTACGTGGACTGGGCGGGCACCGGTACGGCGTTGGCGGGCCGGGCGTCGGCAATGGTCAACAGGGTCTCCTCATGGTGCGGGCGGCGACGGGTCGGGCGGGCGGACCCGCCGGTGACGGGATTCACCAGTAGTTGGGCAGGTGGTAGCGGTGGGTGTTGGTGGCGTGCCACTCGTGGTTGCCCGCCACCCAGGCGGCGAGGCCCCTGGCGTAGCGCTCGACGAGCGGTGAGGTGGCCGCGAGGACCGCGGACTCCTCCTCGAAGGCCGCCATCACCTCGTTGTGGATCTCCACGGCCTTCAGGTACGCCGCCTTGAGGCCGCAGCGTTCGTTGGCGGCGATGGCCTGGGGCAGATTCATGTGGGTGGGGTCGCCGGCCAGCTCCTTGGTGAAGGAGTACAGGTCGTTGACGATGGTCGTGGCGTTGCAGGCGAGCGCGGTGATCCGCTGGATCTCCGGGCGGGCGTAGACCGGCTCGGGCAGTTCGTAGCCGTCCACGGCGTCGACGATCGACAGGCAGGGGCGGAAGTTGTTGAACTGCCGCATCACCAGGTACTCCCACACCTTGGGCGCGTACCGGGTCTCGGCCCAGGCGGCCTCCCCGAGGTAGCCGAGGTGCAGCCGGGCGATGTCGTGCACGAACCGGTCGCTCTGGCTGGGCGTGGCGAAGGCCGCGAAGTCCTTCATGGCCTGGTGGTACGAGCGGAGCGGACCGTCGCCCTGGACGCCGCGGCGCCACTGCTCCTCCACCGCGGGGGCGCCGTGGAACGGGTCGATCGCCGCCTGGGCGAGGACGAGGCGGCCGCCGAGGCCGCGCGGAGTGCCGCCCCTGCCCTCCTCGGCCTCGCAGTAGCAGCTGTCGACGAGGTTCTCGGCGAGCAGCAGCTTGCCCGCGGCCGTGAGGCGCTCCACGTCGACGGCGCCCGGATGCTGCAGCACCACGGCCCGGCCGAACTGGAAGCCCGCGAAGTCGCCCTTCCAGGCCGCGGGGAACAGGTCGTGCTCGTGCGCCCAGGCCTCCAGCCTGCGGTCGACCTCGGCGACCTTGGCGGGTTCTGCGGGCACGGCGGGCCGGTGGTGCAGGCCGGGGATCGGGCCGCCCCTGCGGGTGGGGCGCAGGGAACGGGCCGGGTTGGGCGGGCCCGGCGGTCGCCAGGGGGGCCGGGCGGGCTGGGGCTCCGGCGTGTGGATCGCGGGCCGGGCGGCGGTGGCGACCGGTGGCTGCGGCGGTGCGGGGATCAGTGGTTCCTCCGGCACGAGGGTGGTGGGTTCGACGGACTCGGATGGTGCGCTCACTCGGCGGTCCGACCGATCTGCACGTTCTCCAGGATCCCGGCCGCGTCGGGGACGAGGATGGCGAGCGAGTAGTAGGCGGTGACCAGATAGCGCATGATCGCGGCGTCGTTGATGCCCATGAACCGGACGTTCAGGCTCGGTTGGTACTCCTCGGGGATGCCCGTCTGGTGCAGCCCGACGACGCCCTGGTCGGCCTCGCCGGTGCGCAGCGCGATGATGCTCGTCGTGTGCTCCTCGCTGATCGGGATCTTGCCGCACGGGAACAGCGGCACGCCCCGCCACGCGGGCACCTCGTGCCCGTCGACGGTGGCGGTGCCCGGCACGAGGCCGCGCTTGTTGCACTGGCGGAAGAACGCCGCGATCGCCTTGGGGTGGGCGAGGAACAGCTTGGTCTTGCGGCGCATGGCGAGGAGCTCGTCGAGGTCGTCGGGGGTGGGCGGCCCTGTGTAGGTGCTGATGCGCTGGCCGTAGTCGACGCTGTGCAGGAGCCCGAACTCGCGGTTGTTGACCAGCTCCCACTCCTGGCGTTCGCGGATCTCCTCGATGGTCAGGCGGAGCTGCTGCTCGGTCTGGTCCATCGGGTTGTTGTAGAGGTCGGCGACCCGGGTGTGGATGCGCAGCACCGTCTGGGTGAGCGACAGTTCGTACTCGCGCGGGGCGAGTTCGTAGTCGACGTAGCCGCCGGAGAGGGTGGGCTCCCCGTGGTGTCCCGCCTGCACGGGGACGTCGGCCTCGCCCTTGCGGTTCATGGGCTTGCTCTGCCGTTCCGCGTACGCGTCCAGGTGCGCCGCGAGGGTGGGTGCGCCCTCCACGATCTGCTGCAGGGAGTCCCAGGGCAGCACGAGCAGGACGCCGGGCGTCTCGGCCCGCACCGAGGTGAGCCAGAGCGGGTCGGGCCTGCCGACGGCCTCGTCGCCCATCTGGTCGCCGTCGGTGACGACGCCGATGACTTCCTCCTCGCCGAACTTGCCGGTGGCGTAGCGGGTGAAGCGGCCGTGCACGACGAGGTAGGTCTCGGTGACGGGCTGTCCGGCGTCGAAGAGCACCTCTCCGACGCGCACCTGCCGCACCCGGAGGCGGTCGGCGATCTTCTTGAGGACGCCGGTGTCGGAGTAGCCGCGCAGGACGGGCAGTTCGGTGAGGGTCTCGGGGATGACCTTGATGTCGTCGGCGCCGTTCTGCTCGAACTGCACACGCCCTCGGCCGACCTTGAGCTGGAGCCGCCGGTTGACCCGGTAGGTACCGCCCCTGACGTCCGTCCACGGCAGCATCTTCAGCAGCCATCGCGAGGTGATGGCCTGCATCTGCGGTTCGGACTTGGTGGTCGTGGAGAGCTGGCGCGCCGCGAGGGTACTGAGGCTGGTGCGCTGTGCCTCGGCGGCGGTCTCGTCGCCTTGTTCGGTGCTGGGTCCGGCGGCGCTTTCGGACGTGGTCACATTGCCTCCCTGTTCGTGAACGGACATGAGCGGAGGTGCGTGGACGGGCTGGTGCGCGGGTGTGCGGGCAGACGTGTGCGGCGGCGCGTGGCCGCGGTGGACGTCTACGGGTGTGTCACGACTTCGGAAGCGGCTTCGCGATCATCGGCCGCGGTGGACCGGTCGCGGTACGGGGGTGAACTCGGGGGCGGTGGCGTCATCGTCGGGCGGCTGCGGTCAGGGACGGTTTCCGGGGAGGGCGGCGCCATGGCGGCAGCGTCGTGACGGTGTATGCCGCCGGGATGTGCGGGCTGCACGAGCTGCATGGGCTAGCCAAACAGTCCCGGGAGGCAGCGGGGAAGCCCGCCCGGGCGGCGGTCGGACGCAGAAGGTGGTGCGGATCGCCCCAAGGGGCGTGCCCCGGAACGGCGTACGCCTCCCACGCCGGGTCCCCGACCCTGTGCGCCGGGCGTGGCAGGCGCACAGGAGACGTGGAGGGCGGGGAGGCGTACGCCTCTTGCGGTGCGATGGACCGCGGTCGACCGGACAGCGGTGGACAGGGAGAAAGGTGGACGGGGAGCGTCAGGGTCCGTGGAGCGTCAGCGTCCCAGCGTCGGCAGGTACTTCGGCGCCCGCCAGGCGTTCAGTCGGTGCTCCACCGCCGCTCCGAGCGAGAGGAGTTCGGCGTCCTGGCGGTCGCCCGCCATCAGGAGCAGGCCGACCGGAAGTTCGTTCACCTGGCCCGCGGGCACCGAGAGGGACGGGTATCCGGAGACGGCCGCGGGCGTGGAGGACGGGATGATGTCGTTGTCGCCCCGGGCGCAGTCGGTCGTCCAGGCCGGCGGGTTCGTGGGCGCGGCGATGGCGTCGAGGTCGTGGGCGGCCATGGTCTCGTCCACCGAACGGCTGGAGAGGTCCTTCAACTCGGCGCGCATGGCCCGGTACTCGGGGTCGGTGGTGGGCGGCGCCGCGAGGGCCTGTTCGAAGAGTTCCTGCCCGGCGAAGCAGGTCTGCTCGGCGGGGTGGGTGCGGTTGAACTCGATGAGCGCGGCGAGGTCGCGGGGGCCCTTGCGGGTGCCCAGGTAGGCGTCGATGTCCCGGTGGAACTCGCTGAGGAGCGCCGGGAACTCCAGCTCGGCGATCCGCTTCTGGTACGGCGGCGTCACCTCGACGACCTCGGCTCCGGCGGCGCGCAGCTTCCGTGCGGTGCGGGTCATGACGGCGTCGACCTCGGGGCCGAGCGAGGGCAGCCGCCACAGCCCGATGCGCTTTCCGCGCAGGTCGCCGCGGAGCTTCCCGGCGTCGCCGAGCGAGCCGAGTGTGCCGCCGAGGCGGGGCGTGGCGTCGCCGGAGAGCACCGACAGGGTGAGCGCGGTGTCGACGACGTTGCGCGCCATGGGGCCCGCGGTGTCCTGCTCGGCGGAGATCGGCACGACGCCGCTCTGGCTCACCAGGCCGAGGCTCGGCTTGTGGCCGACCACGCCGTTCATCCCGGCCGGGCACACGATGGACCCGTCCGTCTCGGTGCCGATGGCCACCTGGGACAGGGAGGCGGCGAGCGCGGCGGCCGACCCGGAGGAGGAGCCGCAGGGGTTGCGGTCGAGCACGAAGGGGTTGTGGGTCTGGCCGCCGACTGCCGACCACCCCGACGTGGGCTTGGCCGCCCGGAAGTTGGCCCATTCGGACAGGTTGGCCTTGCCCAGGATGACCGCCCCGGCGTCCTTCAGCTTGGCCACGAGGACGGCGTCGGTGCCCGGCGGGCTCCCGGCCAGGGCGAGGGACCCGGCGGTCGTCGGCATGTCACGGGTGTTCACGTTGTCCTTGAGCAGCACGGGGATGCCGTCGAGCGGGCCGAGGGGCTTGCCGCGCCGATGCCTGGCGTCACTGGCGGCCGCCTGCCGCAGTGCCTTCGGGTTGGTGCGCAGGACCGCGTGGATCTTGGGGTCGACGGTCTTGATCCGTTGCAGATAGGCACGGGTGAGCGTGGACGAGGTCAGCGAACCGTCCGCCATGCGTGCCTGCAGCTGAGGGATCGTCACCGTGTCGAGGTAACGGTCGGGCAGGCCCGCGGAACCGGCCGTGCCCGCCCGGGACGAGCCCGTCGGCGCCGGGCCGTCGGGATCCGGCGCGGCGGCCTCCGCCCGTGGGTTCGGCGTGCCCGTCACCAGCGCTCCCGCGGCGATGACGGCGATCAGCGACGCAATGCTCCTCTTCCCCATGAGGGTTAGGTGACTACACGGGCCACGTCCGGCGCAAGGGTGCCGGACCGCACCCCCCGTCACTCGGCCATCGCGCACGTGCCCCATCGGCCACGTCCTGCCCTTCGGGCCCACCAGCCCGCGCCTAGACTCAGCGGATGGCCAAGTACTTCGACGTGCACCCTGAGAACCCGCAGCGGCGCACCATCACCACCGTGGCGGACAGCATCCGGTCCGGCGCGCTCGTCGCGTACCCGACGGACTCCTGCTACGCGCTGGGCTGCCAGTTGGGCAACCGCGACGGCATCGCCCGCATCCGCTCGATCCGGAATCTCGACGACCGTCACCACTTCACGCTGGTGTGCCAGACCTTCGCTCAGCTCGGCGAGTTCGTGCACATCGACAACGACGTGTTCCGCGCGATCAAGGCGGCGACGCCCGGCAGTTACACCTTCATCCTGCCCGCGACGAAGGAGGTGCCGCGCCAGCTGCTGCACCCGAAGAAGAAGACGGTCGGCGTCCGCATCCCCGACCACGTCGTCACCCAGGCGCTCCTCGCCGAGCTGGGCGAGCCGCTGCTCTCCAGCACCCTGCTGCTGCCCGGCGAGGACGCCCCGATGACGCAGGGCTGGGAGATCAAGGAGCGCCTCGACCACGTCGTGGACTCCGTGCTCGACTCCGGGGACTGCGGCACGGAGCCGACGACGGTCATCGACTTCTCCGGCGGCGACATCGAGATCGTGCGCCGGGGTGCCGGGGACACCACGCGCTTCGAGTAGCGGGGGGCGGGGGGCATGGGGAGCCGGACACGGGTCCCCCGGCGCGGGAGCCGGACACGGGTCCCCGGCGCGCGCGGACGCACGGTCGTCGAGTGCACCCGCAGGTGGCCCGTAGAATCGACGCCTGTGGCGGACACCCAGTACGAAGACCTGTTGAAGTCGGTGCTCACCTCCGGGACGGCCAAGGCCGACCGGACGGGCACCGGCACCCGAAGCATCTTCGGGCACCAATTGCGCTATGACCTCTCCCAGGGGTTTCCGCTGGTCACCACCAAGAAGGTGCACCTGAAGTCCATCGTGTACGAACTCCTGTGGTTCCTGCGCGGCGACTCGAACGTCGGCTGGCTGCGGGAGCACGGCGTCACCATCTGGGACGAGTGGGCCGACGCCAAGGGCGACCTCGGCCCCGTCTACGGCGCCCAGTGGCGCTCCTGGCCCACCCCGGACGGCGGGCACGTCGACCAGCTCAGCGAGGTCCTCGACACGCTGCGCCGGAACCCGGACTCGCGCCGGATGATCGTCTCCGCCTGGAACGTCGGCGAGCTCGACAAGATGGCGCTCGCGCCGTGCCACGCCTTCTTCCAGTTCTACGTGGCCGACGGCAAGCTCTCCTGCCAGCTGTACCAGCGCAGCGCCGACCTGTTCCTCGGCGTCCCGTTCAACATCGCCAGCTACGCCCTGCTCACGCACATGGTGGCGCAGCAGGTCGGCCTCGAGCCGGGTGACTTCATCTGGACCGGCGGCGACTGCCACATCTACGACAACCACGTCGAGCAGGTGACCGAACAGCTCTCGCGCGCCCCGTACGCGTTCCCCCGGCTGCGGCTGCGCCAGGCCGACTCGCTCTTCGACTACGCCTACTCCGACGTGGAAGTGGTCGACTACCGGCACCACCCGGCCATCAAGGCCCCGGTCGCCGTATGAACGCCGGGCGGAGCGGTGGGAGCGTCGGGACGGGCGGCATGAACGTCGGGCTGATCTGGGCGCAGTCCCTCGACGGCGTGATCGGCGCGGACAACGGCATTCCGTGGCGGCTGCCCGAGGACATGGCGCACTTCAAGGCCACCACCCTCGGTCATCCCGTGGTGATGGGCCGCAGGACGTGGGACTCGCTGCCCGCGCGCTTCCGTCCGCTGCCCGGCAGGCGCAACGTCGTGGTGACGCGCGATCCGCTCTGGGCGGCCGAGGGCGCGGAACGCGCCGGGTCCATCACTGAGGCCCTGGAACGCGCGACCGAGCCGCCGGCGCCCGACGCCCCCGCCACGGCGTGGGTGATCGGCGGCGGCGAGATCTACCGGGCGGCCCTGGAGCACGCCACGACGCTCTCGGTGACCGAGGTCGACGCACCGGTGCGGGGCGACACGTATGCCCCGGCGCTGGACCCGATGTGGAAGGTCGCCGAGGACACGGGCTGGCAGACCTCCACCTCCGGTCTCCGCTATCGCATCCGCAGATACGAACGGTAACCGTCGAATCGCCGCGGATCAATTACCGGGATACCGGCATACCGACCTGGTCAATTCGGCGACTTCTGACACTTAAAACGCACTGGTCAGATTCCGGTTACGGACTTCTGTTGACCAGTAACGCTTCATGGCATTACGGCGCCGGTCGTACGACCCTTGACAAACCTTTCAGTCGGCGGAAACCATGGTGAATCTTGCTGGCGACGAGTGAGCCAGGGGAGGCCGTGAATGACCATCACGGAGCAGCCGTCAACATCGCGCCTTGAAGCTGATCTCTTCTTATTGCACGCGCCCAGCGTCTATGAATTCCGTGAGCGCGACGACATGCTGTTCGCTTATCTCAGCGACAGTGACAGCGTCAATGTCACCTCGGTGTACGAGATCTATCCCATCGGCTGGTTCTCGATAAAACAACGCCTTGCCGACGCCGGATTCGACACGAAAATCGTCAATGTCGCCTCGTTGATGCTCCTGCATCCCGAACTCGACGTCAAACGGCTGCTCGCCCGTTTCGAGGCCCCGATCTTCGGGTTCGACCTGCACTGGATGGCGCACTGTCACGGTTCGGTCGAGCTCGCCGCCGTCGTGAAGGAAGTGCACCCCGAGGCGCTCACCATCTTCGGCGGCATCTCGGCGACGTACTACGCGGACCAGCTCATCACGTACCCGAGTGTCGACGTCGTCGTCCAGGGATACGACACCCTCGACCCGGTCACCGAACTCGTCCGCAGGGTCCGGCGGGGCGACAGGGACTTCCGGTCCATCCCGAACCTGCTGTACAAGGTCGACGGCGAGGTCCGGGCCACCGGCTTCTCGCACACGCCGGACCGCAACTACAACAACGTCCGCAACGACTGGTCGTACTACCGCGAGACACCCGACGGCGGCCCTTCGGCGGCCAAACTCATCATGACGCTGCCCAACACCGGATGCGCGCACGACTGCGGCTGGTGCGGCGGATCGCGGTTCGCCTACCGCAACATCATGGGGGTCCGCAGGACCCTGGTGCAGAAGGACAACGACCTCGTCGTCGAAGAGCTCCGCACCATGCGCGAGGCCGCGAAGCGCACCTCGATATACGCCCTCCAGTGCTACTCCGAGAACCGCACGCGGATGCACCAGTATCTGGACGCCGTGAAAGAACTCGGCTACAAGAGTGTCCACTTCGAGCAGTTCAGCCTGACGCCCCTCGACATTCTCCGGAAGATGGGCGAGTCCACGGATTCCTACATCATGCTGTCCCCCGAGTCCCACGACCTGAAGATCAGCAAGGCGGCCGGGCGCGGGAACTACACCATGGAGCAGATGGAGGAATGGATTCCGCGTGCCCTCGACGCGGGTGTGAAAGGCATCATGATCTGGTTCTTCATCGGCATGCCCCACCAGGACCGGCAATCGGTGATGGACACGATCGCGTACTCGGAACGGCTCATCCGGAAGTTCGGCGGCTGGGCCGCCCTTCCGCTCATCTGCCCGATGGTGCCGTTCCTCGACCCGGGCTCCCAGTTCTTCGAGGAACCGGAGAAACACGGCTACCGCATCCACCACCGCACCCTCGAAGAACACCGTCAGGCCATGGTCGAACCCCTGTGGTACCGGCGGCTGAACTACGAGACGCGGTGGCTCGACCGGCGCGCGCTGCAGGACGTCTCGTACGAGGCGATCACGCGTCTGGTGGAGATCAAGGGTGAGTACGGAGTGCTCCCCGCCGGATTCTGCAAGGCCGTGCTGAGGACCATAGAGGAGACCCGGGAACTCCTCGGGGAAATGGAACGCGCCCTCCTGCTCGACCAGAAGCTCCCGGCCGACCTCCGCGACGAGATCCGGCACTACAACCGCAAGGTCCTCGCCTACACCAACGACCAGATCATGCCGGTCCCCCGGCCGCTCGGCGGCCGCTGGTTCGACGACGCCACCGTCCCGCCGCAGATGATCGAGGACATCCTGACGTCGTCGGCCGCCTCGTCCCCCGTCCGCGGGGCCTAGATGGACGCGCCGGCGCGGGCCCTGGACGCATCGGCAGACCGCGGGAGGTCCTGGTGCGGATCGCTGTGATCGGTGGTGGTCCCGGTGGGCTGTACTTCAGCGCCCTGGTCCGTCAGCTCGACCCCGGGCACGAGATCACCGTCTGGGAGCGGAACGCGCCCGACGAGACCTTCGGGTTCGGCGTGGTCCTCTCCGACCAGGCCCTGAGCGGGATCGAGCGCGCCGATCCGGCCGTCCTGTCCGAGATGCGGCCGATGCTCGCCCGGTGGGACGACATCGACGTGCACTACCGCGGCACCACCTTCACGGCGGGCGGCAACGGCTTCGCCGCGATGAGCCGCGCCGGGCTCCTCCTCGCCCTGCAGCGGCGCTGCGCCCAGCTCGGCATTCCGGTGCGACACGGCAGCGAGGCCACCGACGTCGACGCCCTCGCCGCCGACCACGACGTCGTGGTGGCCGCCGACGGGGCGAACTCCCTCGTCCGGGCGCGGTACGCGGAGACCTTCCGGCCCACGGTCCGCACCGGCACCTGCCGGTACATCTGGCTGGGCACCGACCTGGAACTCGGCTCGTTCACGTTCCACGTCCTCGACACGCCGGGCGGAGCCGCGCAGGTGCACGCCTATCCCGATGCGCGTCATACCAGCACCCTGATCCTGGAGCTCTCCGAAAGCGCCTGGCACGCGGCCGGGTTCGCCACCGCCACTCCCCCACGGCTCGCGCCGGGAGAGAGCGACGAACGGTCGATCGGCATCATCGCCGAGCTGTGCAAGGACATCCTCGACGGACAGAAGCTGTACGGGAACAACTCGCGCTGGCTCCGCTTCCCCACGGTGCGGTGCGACACCTGGAGCCACGGCAACGTCGTCCTGATCGGCGACGCCGCGCACACGGCGCACTTCTCCATCGGATCGGGCACCAAGCTCGCCATGGAGGACGCACTGGCCCTCGCCCGGAACCTGTGCGAGCAGCCGCACACGGAAGCGGCCCTCGCCGCGTACGAGGCCGAGCGCCGCCCGGCGATCGGCTCCCTGCAGCGCGCGGCGCGGGCCAGCCGGGAGTGGTTCGAGAACGTCGACCGCTACACCCACCAGGAGCCGCAGCAGTTCGCGGTGAACCTCCTGACCCGCAGCCGCCGGGTGTCCTACGCCGGCCTGCGCCGACGGGACCCCGGGTTCACCGCGCGGGCGGAGCGGTGGTTCGCCGACGCGGCGGGCGGTGCGGTGGTCGGCGGCACGGCGGGCGGCGAGGTGTGCGGCGATGCGGGCCCGCCGATGCTCCAGCCGTTCACGCTCGGCCGCCTGGAGCTGGTCAACCGCGTCGTGGTGTCCCCCGATTCGCGGGTCCCCGCCCACGACGGCGTGCCGGGGGACCTTGAGCTGGTGCGCCTGGGCGGGGCGGCGCTCGGTGGGGCGGGCCTGGTGCTGACGGGGCCGGTGGCCGTGTCCGCCACGGGCGGGGCAGGGCCCGGCAGGGCCGGACTGTGCAGCGGTGAACAGGCGGCCGGGTGGCGGCGGGTGGCGGACTTCGTCCACACACACTCACCGGCGAGGATCGGCGTACGCCTCGGCCACTACGGCCCTGACGGCTCCGCCGAAGCCCTGGGCGAGCTGCGCCGCGCGTTCGCCGCCGCGGCCCGGCGCGCCGCCGGCACCGGGCCCGGCGCGCCCGATGCCGCGGGGTTCGACCTGCTGGAACTGGACTGCGCCCACGGCAGCCTGGGCACCTCGTACGGGCGGCTGCGCCACCCGCTCGACGTCTTCGACGCGGTCCGTGCCGTGTGGCCGGACGAGCGGCCGCTCGGCGTGCGCATCTCACCGGCGCGGTGGTTCCCCGACGCGGACGGTGTCGACGCGGTGGTCCGGATCGCGAACGAGTTCGCCGCGCGCGGCGCGACGGCGGTGCACGTCTGCGCGGGGCCGCGGGCCGACCGCGACGGTTGCGCGGACCCGGACGCGTACGCGGACCGCATCCGCAACCAGGCAGGCGGCGGCCGCACGTTCGCGGTGATCGCGTCGGGCTCGATCCCCGTGTCCGACGTCGACACGATCGTCCTGGCCGGACGCGCGGACCTGTGCGTCGTGGACCGGCCAACCATGAACTCTCCCTGGCGCTTCCCGCGCGGGACGCCGGATCGTGCTACTTCACAAGAGTGGTCCTAGCGGAGGAGGATGCCGTGCTCCCTGTCGCAGATCTTGGCCTGCTGCCCGAGAGCGCAGCCGAGCACCACGGTGAGACCCCCCTGTGCGCGGACACGCCCTGGACCTCGGCGTGCCGCACCTCGGAAACGGTGAGCGACTTCGCGGTCGTGGTCGCGGACTACGCCGACCGGTTGTGGGGCGCCGGGGTGCGGCCGGGCGCGGTCGTCGCGCTGATCAAGGCCAACCACCTGGACATCCAGGCCATCCAGTGCGCCGTCGTCCGCGTCGGCGCCCTGCCCGCGCTCCTGTCGGTGGCGATGGAACCGGCCGATCTCCTGCACTGCCTCAAGGAACTCCAGCGGCCCCACGTCCTCACCGACGCCGACGGCGCCGCCGCCCTGCGCCCCTGGCAGGACCAGCTCGGCGACATCGCGGCCGGCGTCCTCACGCTCTCGCCCGAAGCGGCACTGACCGGGGCGGTCGAACTCAACAAACCGGGAAACCACCGCGTCACCCGCCGTCCGGGCACGGACCCGACCCTCATCACGCATTCGTCCGGCACCACCGGGAAGCCCAAACTCCTCGTGCACACGGTGGACTCGCTGTACGCCCACGTGGCGCCCCAGATCAATGTGGTGCAGTCGCTCGACTACGCCGGGATCAGCGCGAAATGCCTGTCCTTCGTGCATGTGCGGATGTCGACCGGCATCCTCACGGCGCTCAACACAGGCGTGCCGTTCCTCGGCATCTCCTCCCCCGACCCGGCCTCGGTGCGCGCCGCGCTCCTGCGCCACCGGCCGCAGACCTTGGAAGCGCAGCCCAACATGTTCCTGCGCTGGGAAGCGCTGGCGCGCGAGACACCGAACCCGTTCAGCACGGCGGAGCGCTACATCAGCAGCTTCGACGCACTGCACCCGCGCACCCTGCGGACGCTCCTCGAAGCGACGGACCACCCCGACCCGACCTTCATCCAGGCGTACGGACAGACCGAGACCGGCCCGGTCACGATCCTCATGACCAGGCGCTCCGACATCAGGGAGCCCGGCCGACTCCACTCCCGTGACGTGGGCGTCGCGTTCCCCGGCATGGAGATCCGCGTCGTCGACGACACCGGAGCGGTGCTTCCGCCCGGAACGCCCGGACAGATCGAGGTCCGCACGCCCGCCCGCGCCGAATCGATGATCGGCCGACCGCCGCTGCCCGGCCGTGACAGCTGGTGGCCCATGGCCGACATCGGCATGCTCCGCCCGGACGGTCACCTGGAGCTGCTCGACCGGCAGGTGGACCAGGTCCCCGGCGTGGCGAGCACCCTGCGCGCCGAGGACATCCTGCTCGACGAACTGCCGGACCTGGCCGAGGTCGTGATCGTCGGCAGGGACGGGACGGTCACCGCGGTGGCCGCCACGGCCGACGGCAAACCGGTCGACGAGGACCGCTGGCAGCAGGCCCGCGACAAGGCGGGGCTGCCCGAGGACACCAGGGTCGACTACCGGCCGTGGGAGGAGTTTCCGCTCACCGGCACGATGAAGGTCCGCCGCCATCGGCTGCTCCCGCCCGGAACCCTCGGATGAGTGGCTCCGCCACGTCGGCGGCATCGGTCTCCCACCGGTTCCTCCCGGCGGAGAGAAGGGCGGCGGCGCTCGTGCTCGGCGCGGCCTTCATTCTGCTCGCCGACACCTCCATCGTGAACGTGGCCATGCCGAGCCTCCAGCGCGACCTCGGGGCGAGCGTCCCTGAGGTGCAGTTGGTGGTCGCGGGCTATGTGGTCGCGTACGCGGTGATGCTCATCACCGGTGGCCGCCTCGGCGACCTCTACGGCCGACGGCGCATGTTCATGATCGGTGCCGTGTCCTTCACGCTGGCGAGCCTCGCCTGCGGTCTGGCGCAGGGGCCTGGCCAGCTCATCGCCGCGCGGGTGTGGCAGGGCCTGTCCGCGTCCGTGCTGTATCCGCAGATCATCGCGACGCTGCACATCGCGATCCCCGCGGTACGGCGAGGGCGGGCGTTCGCGCTGCTCGGCGCGGTGGTGAGCTGCGCGACGATCGCGGGGCCGATCATCGCCGGGCTGCTCATCGCCGCGGACGTCGCCGGGCTGCAGTGGCGCCCGATCTTCCTCATCAATGTGCCCGTCGGCATCGTCCTGATCGCCCTCGCACCCCGGATGGTCCCGGCGCACAAGGGGCTGCGTCTGCGGCTCGACCACGCGGGCTCGGTCACCGTCGTGCTGCTCCTGATCTCGCTGTTGGTGCCGCTCACGATCGGCCGTGACCAGGGCTGGCCGCTGTGGGGCTGGCTGCTGCTCCTGTGCGCGCCGGTGCTGCTCGTGGTGTTCCTCCGGCTCGAGTCCGCGCTGGAGAGGCGGGGGAGGTTTCCGCTGCTGCGGCCGGGGCTGTGGAGCGATCCGGCCTTCCGCCTCTCCCTGGCCCTGTATCTCGTGTACTTCTCCGCGGTCGTGCCCTTCTTCCTCTATTTCTCCATCACCCTGCAGTACGGCCTCGGTTACGGGGCGCTCGCGACCGCGGCGGCCATGGCGCCGTACGCGGTGGGGAGCACGGTCACGTCGTTGTGGTCGGCGCGTGTCGTGGCCCGTTTCACCGCGCCGCGCACGCTGCTCGCCGGCTGCGCCCTCTGCGTGGTCGGCAGCGCCTTGATGATCGCCACGATCGGCTGGAACGGCTCGGGGCGGCATCTCGGGTGGGCGATGGCGCCGACGATGGTGCTCACCGGTCTGGGCCTCGGCCTGGTGCTCGGGCCGTTGTTGAACTTCGTGATGGCCCGGGTGCGCCATGACGATTCCGGGGCGGTCTCCGGGGCGCTCTCCACCGCCCAGCAGCTCGGCTCCTCGCTGGGTGTGGCGGTGATGGGGCTCGCGTTCTTCCGTGGGTTCCACGGGGAGCTGACGGACCTCGACTATCCGCGTCTGCGGACCGACATGATGCTCGGGCTCGTCGTGGTGGTGACGGCTTTCGCCCTCGCGTCCGCGCTCGTGTGGCTCATCGCCCGCGGCAGCCGTGCCGACCGCGACGGTCCAACTCCATGACAGGAAAGGTGGTAACGCACGTGGACGGATCCTCGCCGTCGGGTGCCGTGACGATGCGGCAGAAGATGCTCGATGTGATCGCCGCCGGCAACACCCCGGTGCCGCCCTATGTCGAGCGCCTGTGTCTGCGGGTCGTGGCGATGGAATGGCGGTCGGGGTTCGTCGCGGTCGCCTTCCACATTCCCGATGAACTCTGTGTGGAGCCGAATGTGGCCTTCGGCGGCCATGTCGCGGGCATTCACGACCAGGCCGCCGGTTTCGCCCTGTTCAGCGTTCTCGAGGACGACATGGTGTTCGCCACGACCCAGTTGAACGTGACGTACCTGACGATGACGCGCCCCGGCGACGTGTGCGCCGAGGCCACGCTCGACACGATCGACGAGCGCTCCGCCGTGGTCCGTGTCTCGGTACTCCAGGGCGGAAGGGTGACCAGTGAGTCGGTCGTCACCGAGGCGATCAGAAAAGCCAGGAGATGAGTTGAGCGTGCGTGTCCGCGCGAGCGACCGAACCGGCGCCGTGCGCTCCGACGACGAATCGGTGAAGGAGACGAGAATGCCGTGTTGACCGACCGGGATGTGCGGGAGTTGGTGGCGGGCGTCCTGGAACGCGACGTCGCCGATGTCGGGATCGACAAGTCGTTCTACGGGGACCTGGAGATGGACTCGCTGCACAAGGCGGAGTTCGTCGTGGCCCTCGAACGGGCCACCGGAGCGGAGTTCGACCCGGCGGACGCCGCGCGGATGGACAGCGTCGGGGACGTGATGCGGCTGCTGCACGACCGGCATCAGGTGCCATGAGTCCCGCCACCGGCGCCGCGAACCCGGTCGAGCTGCTGCTCGGCCATCCCGGCAGCCGCCCCTGTGCCGTGGACCGCCGGGTCGGCGAGGTCAGCTACGCGTGGATGCGGGCCGCGGTGACGGACCGCGCCGGGGCCCTGCGGGCCGCCGGAGTCCGGCCCGGCTGTCGCGCGGTCGTCGTCTCCGACGACTCCGTGGCCGCGGTCACCGCCGTGCTCGCCCTGTGGTGGCACGGGTGCGTGCCCGTTGTCCTGCACCCGATGCTGCGGCCCGCGGAGCTGGGCTTCATCGTGCGGGACAGCGGGGCGGAGTACGTCGAGCTGTACGTCGCCGGGGCGCGGGAGGCGGCGCTGCGGGCCGAGTTGGGCGGGGTCGACGTGGAGCGGCGGGCGGCGGGACGCGCGGGGCTTGTGGGGCGCGTGGGGCCGATCACCGGTACCAGCACCGGCCCTGGTCCTGGCCTCGGTCCCGGGCGCGCGGGCCAGGCCCCGCCGCCACCGGCCCGCTTCCGCGCGGACGATGAGCTGTTGGTGCAGTACACCTCCGGCAGCACCGGCAGACCTCGGGGCGTACGGCACTGTCTGCGGGCGGTGCACGCGATCCTGCGCGGCGTCGGCAGCATGCTGGCGCTCACTCCCGACGACGTCGTCCTGTCCACCGCGAAGCTGTCGTTCGGGTACGGGTTCGGCAACTCGCTGCTCCATCCGTTCGCGGCGGGCGCGTGTTCGGTGCTCCTCGACGGGCCGGCGGATGCCTACGGCGTGGCGGCGGCCCTCGACACGTACCGGCCGACCGTGCTGTTCTCCGTGCCCCGCCTCTACGCGGGCCTGCTCGGGCTCGCCGAGCAGGGCAAGGCGGTCGAGACCGGCTCGCTGCGGCTCGCCGTGGCCACCGGGGAGCAGTTGCCGGGTGAACTGGCCGCCCGGATCACCGAGATGTTCGCGGTGCCGCTGCTCAACGGGTTCGGCGCGACCGAGGTCCTGCACACGGTCGTGGCGGCCGCCGTGGGGCAGGGAGCGGCCGCAGGTCCCGGGTCGATCGGCTTCCCGGTGCCCGGGGTGACGGCGACCGTGCGCGATGACGAAGGACGACCGGTCGGCGCCGGAGTCCACGGCCGCCTGCACATCGCGACGGAGTCGGCCGCGCTCGGCTACCTGGACCGGCCCGAGGACACCGCCCGCGCGTTCGCCGACGGCGGCGTCTACACCGGGGACATCGCCTTCCGCGCGACCGGCGGCGACCTCTGCCACGTCGGCCGCGCCGACGACATGCTCCTGCTCGGCGGCTACAGGATCGCACCCGCCGAGATCGAGCACGTGGTCCGGCAGGTCGCCGCGGTCGCCGACTGCGCGGTGGCGGGCGACACGGACGCCACGGGGCTCGAGCGGGCGACGGTGTACGTCGTGGCGCGGGACCCGGCCCGTCCGGACGAGGTCCGCAGGGCGGTGCGGGTGGCGCTGCGCGTCGGCTTGCCGCCGTACAAGAGGCCGTCCCGGGTCGAGATCATCGACCGGCTCCCCGTGACCGCCAACGGGAAGCTGGCCCGCTTCCGGCTGCGCGACAGGACCGGTGGGCCCGAGGGCGGCCCGGGCCGCGGTCCGGAGGGCGGTCCTGGCAGCGGTCCGCAGGGCGGACCTGGCGGTGGTCCGGACTCCGGCCCGGGCGGCGGTCCGGAGGGTGGGACATGAGCTGGGAGATCAGCGGCATGAGCGCCATCTGTGCGCTGGGCGACACCGTCGCCGGGATCCATGGCGCCCTGTGCGCGGGGCGGTCGGGCCCGGCGCCGCTCTCGGCGTTCGACAGGTCCAAGTACCGCGCGGGGGCGGCGTACGAGGTGCCGGACCGGGTGCGCGCCGGTGTGGACGAACCCCTCCGGGCGACCCGCTGGCTCGTCCGTGCCGTGCGGGAGGCGCTGGCCGACGCGGGACTGCCGGAACCGGAGCCCGGGCTGCCGGTCCTGGTCGGGACCACGCACCGGGAGATGCGGACCGCCGAGCTGTGGTGGCGGCACGACGGCGGCCTCTCCCCCACGGACCTGCACTTCACCTCGGCGTTGCGGGCCGCCTTCGGCCTGTCCGACGTGCAGACGATCGCCAGCGCCTGCGCGGCCTCGCTGTACGGCCTGGGGATGGCCACCGACCTGATCGCCCTCGGGGAAGCGGACACCGTGGTGGTGGCGGGCACCGACGCCATCACCGAGAGCTCGTTCGGCGGCTTCGACCGGATCCAGTTCCCGCCGCCGGACACGATCCGCGCGTTCGACCGGTCCCGGCGCGGCATGATCATGGGCGAGGGCGCGGTGGCGGTGGTGCTGCGCCGCCCCGGTACGCACCCCGGCCCCGTCCACGGCCTGGTCCGCGGTGTGAGCATGAACTGCGACGCGTCGCATCCGACGGCGCCGGATGCCGCGGGGATCGTCCGCGCGATCGAGGAGGCGCACGATCGCGCGTCGGTCGTCCCTGAGGACATCGGCCTGGTGATCGTGCACGGGAGCGGCACGCCGCAGAGCGACCTGGCCGAGGCGGTCGCGCTGCGTGACGTGTTCAAGGGCGCCGCCCCCGGCCCGCTCGTCACGGCGATCAAGGGCGGCATGGGCCACATCTCCGGCGGCGCGGGACTGCTGAACCTCGTCGTGGCGCTTGAGGCGATCCGTTCCCGGACCGTGCCCCCGATCAGCGACCTCACCGAGCCGATCGAGGAGACGCGAGAGCTGCGGATCGTGACCGGCCGGCCCGCCACGGAGCCGCTCGGCACCGCACAGGTGCACGCCGTCGGTATGGGCGGCATCAACGCTGTGGCGATCGTGGAAGGGGCCCCGCGGTGAGGACGGGCGCGACCGTGCGGACCGCTGTCACCGGTGTGGGCTGGGCGGTGGCGGGACCCGACTTCGACCCGGTGACCGCGCTGGCCGTGCGGGGCATGCGGCACAAGGACAGGGCGTCGCGGTTCGCGGTGCGGGCGGCGCGGCGGGCGCTCGAGGACGCCGGTCTGCTCGACGCACCCGAGCTGGACGGTGCGGCGGTGGTCGTCTCCAGCAACTTCGGGAACCTGGACCCGGTGTGCGACACCGTCACGACACTCGCCGCCGGGGGCAGCACGGACATCGGCCCGATGCGGGTACCGCAGCTGTCGAGCGCCGTCTCGGCGGCCTGGGTGGCGCTCGACCACGGCATCCGCGGCCCGAATCTGACGCTGTGCAACGGCGCTTCGGGCGGCCTCGACGCCGTGGCAGCGGCCCGGAACCTGATCGCGGCGGGCCGGGCCACGGCGGCCCTGGTGATCGGCGTGGAGCCGGACAGCCCGGCGGTGGCGAGGCTGCACCGGGAGACCGCCGGTTCCCGATGGATCGACGGGGCCGTGGGCCTGGTGATCGAGCCGGTGCGACAGGCCGTGCGCCGCGGTGCGCGGATCCGCGCTGAGATCGCCGGATACGGCAGGGCGCACGACGAGCGGTCGGCCGTCCGGGCGGCGGGCGCCACGGCGGTCCCGCGACTGGGCGCCGAGGCGAACGCACGGTTCGGGCGGTGCTCGGGCGCCCTGGGCGTGGTGCAGTGCGCGCTGGCCGTGGAGCGGCTGGATGACCCGGACGTTCCGGAGGGTGAGGCGGTGCTCGCCGTCGCGGGTGCCGGGACCGGGGAGAGCGACGGGACCTCAGTCGCCGCGCTGGTCCTCAGGCTCTCCCGGGGGAGGCACACATGAACACGTACGACGGCGACCGACGTGTCGTCATCACGGGCCTGGGCGCGATCTCCTGCCTGGGCACCGGTGTCGCAGCGCACTGGGACGGCCTGCTCGCGGGCGGCGGGGAGCCCGCCGAGGTGCCGCTGCCGCACCTCAACATGCGGACGACGAAGATGTATCTGGTCGACCGGGCGGACGTGCCCGCGCAACCGGCGAGCCACGCCGGGGTGGAGCTGGGGAGCAGCCCGCGCCTGGCGGTGGCCGCGGCCGAACAGGCGCTCGCCGACGCCGGTGTGGAGGAGGCGGCGCGCGCCGCTGTTCCCGTGGTGCTCGGGGTGGAGCTCGGCAACGCGGACATGCAGGAGATCCAGCGCAGCGCGGGCCGGACGGCGTGGACCACGCTGACGCCCGCGGCCGCTGTCGTGGGCGCGGAGATCGGCTCGCGGGCGGCGTCGACCAGTGTGGGCAACGCCTGTTCGGCCAGTGGCTACGCGCTGACGATCGCTCTGGACATGATCCGCGCGGGTGAGGCGACGACGGTGCTGGTCGGCGGGGCCGAGGGGATCACACGGGCGGGGATCGGGGCCTTCAACCGGCTGGGGGCCGCGGATCCGGTGCGCTGTCGGCCGTTCGACCGGAACCGGGCGGGCACGATGTTCGGCGACGGCTCGGCCATGCTCGTGCTCGAGGCGGCCGGGCACGCCCGGCGGCGCGGCGCCGAGCCGTACGCCGAGCTTGCCGGTGCGGCCTGGAGTTGCGACGCCTACCATCCGACGGCCCCCGATCCGTCCGGTGACCAGATCGTGCGCGCGATGACCGAGGCGCTGGCCGACGCCGGTCTGAGCAGCTCCGAGGTGGGCTGTGTCATCCCCCACGGCACGGGCACACCGCTCAACGACGTGGTGGAGAGCCAGGCGCTCCACCGGGTGTTCGGCGGGCGGACGCGGGCGCTGCCGCTCTTCTCGCTCAAGGCGATGATCGGTCACACGACCGGTGCGGCGGGCGCGTTCGCCTGCCTCACGGCGACGCTGATGCTGCGCCACCGGACGAGCCCGGCGAACACCCCGATCGAGCAGGACCCGGAGTGCGACGTGTGGGTTCCGCAGGAGCGTCCGGTGCGGTTGGAGGCGCCCGCGGTCCTGGTCAACACGTACGCGTTCGGCGGCAACAACACGTCGCTCGTCGTCCGGGACGTGGCCGGAGCGGTCAGCGACATGGCCGGGGGCGGCGAGGGTGCGGCCCGGGTCGGCACGGGCGTGGCCGGGGAGGATGCGGAGGGGGCGCGCGGTGACCACAGGTGAACTGGCCGTCGTGGGCCTGGGATTGGTGGCGCCGGGTGTCCGGGGGCCCGAGGGAGCGCTGGATCCGGCGCGGGAGGCGGTTCCCGGCTGGTTCCGGCCCGAGGTCGCGCTGCCCAGCCGTGGCTACCGGCGGCTGCCCGACGCCTGCAAGTACCTCCTCGCCGCGTCGAGGCTGGCGGTCGGCGACGCCGGGGACCGGTTCGCGAAGACCGAGCGGAACCTGCGGGCGGCGGCGGTGGCCGTCAACAACACCGGCGCCGCTCTCCTGGAAGAGCTGGACCACATCATCATGCGGGACGGCGCCGAGGAGATGTCGCCGTCCAGCAGCCCCTTCATCGCCATGAGTTCGTTCGCGAGCCGCCTGTCGATGGAGCACGACATCACCGGCTTCAACCTCACCGTGAACTCCCCCGTCACCGCAGGTCTCGAGGCGTTGGGCACAGCGGCCCGCGCGGTCGCCGCGGGCCGGGCCCGGGCGGTCCTGGTGTGCGCGGTCGAGGAGGCGCTGTCGCCCGCCCAGGCGACCGGGCCCCGTTCGGAGGTGGGTGCGGCGGTGCTGCAGTGCGAGCCCGTCGCGGGTGGCGACGCGGGCTACGGCACGTGCCGGACGCGCGGCGCGTTCCTGGATCCCGCCGCGGCGGCGCGCGACGTCGCCGCCGTCCTCGGGCCGCTGGCGGGCGCCGACCCGCCGGGCCGGATCGACGCCGTCCTCGACGACTCCGCGGTGGGGACGGCCGTCGCCCGGTGGCTGGACGGCCTCAGCGGGTGCGACGTCGTCCTGGTGCCGTCTCCGGCGCAGGCGGGGTGCCTCGTCCCCCTGCGGCGCGCCCTCGGCCTGTTCGCGCAGGAGCACCCGGCCCCCACCCGGCGCGCGGTCCTCGCGGCCTCCGCCCAGGGCACGCTCGCGTGGGCCGACCTGACCGTCACACCCCGCCGCGCCGGGGAGCCGGACGCGCGCACCGAACCGAAGGCCCGCGCCTGACCGGCTCGGCCCCGGCCAGCACCCGACCAGCACCCGACCAGCAGGGAGGAAAGCCATGTTCGTTCCCCTCAAGGGGTCCTGGGCCCTGGTCTTCGGCGTCTCCAGCGGCATGGGCAAGGAGACCGCGCGGGCCCTGGCCGCCGCGGGCTGCAACATCATCGGGGTGCACTTCGACCTGGCCGAGGGGCGGCAGCGGGCGCAGGAGTACGCCGAGTCGCTCGGTGAACTCGGCGTGGAGGCGCACTTCTTCAACCGCAATGTCGCGGCGGAACAGGCCCGCGCCGAGCTCGTCCCCGTCATCCGCGACCTGACGTCCGGCGCCGGGACCCGGGTCGTCCTGCACTCGGTCGCCTACGGGACGCTGACGTCCCTCCTCCCGGCGCCCGGCGGCCAGGAGGGCGAGGCCCCGGAGGTCACGCCCAGACAGCTCACGATGACGGTCGACGTCATGGGGCACAGCCTCGTGTACTGGATGCAGGACCTGGTGAGGGCGGAACTGCTGCCGCGCGGCGCGAAGGTCTTCGCCATGACCAGCGCGGGCGGGACCCGGGTCCTTCCCGGCTACGCGCCCGTGTCGGCGGCGAAGGCGACGCTGGAGGCCCACGTCCGCGACCTCGCGGTGGAACTCGCGCCCCGGGGCGTGGCGGTGAACGCGATCCGGGCGGGCACCACGGTCACCCCGGCGCTGCGGAAGATCCCGGGCAGCGACAAGCTCATCGCCCACTGCCGGGAGATCAACCCCGGCGGCCGGCTGACGCGCCCCGAGGACGTGGCCGAGGCGATCGTCACCTTGTCCTCGTCCGACTCGGCGTGGCTCACCGGCAACGTCATCGGAGTCGACGGCGGAGAAGCCCTCGTCGTGTGAACCGCGCTCGACTCGCCCGCACCGCGATCGAGTCATCCGAACCGCGATCGAAAGGAGCCGCACCATGGCGGACCACCGGACAGCCGGAGTCGACCTCGAGGACCTGCGCGCGCTGCTCGCCGAAGAGCTCGAACTCCCCGTCGAGGAAGTGACCGACGAGGCCCACCTCAAGGACGACCTCGACGTGGACTCCCTGACCGCGATGGAGGTCGCCGTCCAGATCGAGAAGAAGTACCGCATCAAGATCGACGAGGCGGAGATCCCGAACCTCACGTCGCTGACGGCCATCCACCGGCTCGTCACCGCCAAGGTCGGGGCGACCTGATGACCGGCGGGGACAGGCCGGTCGCGGTCGTCACCGGCGGATCGCGCGGCATCGGGCGGGCCGTCGTGCTCCGTCTCGCGGCCGACGGCTTCGACGTGGCGTTCTGCTATCTCGCCAGCCGGGAGCGGGCCGACGAGGTCGCCGCCGAGGCACGCCGCGCCGGCGCGCGGGTGCTGACCCGCAGGACCGACGTCTCGGTCCCGGGCCAGGCCGAGGAACTCGTGTCCGCGGCAGAGGCAGAACTGGGCCCCCTGGGGGCGGTGGTGGCCAACGCCGGTGTCGTGCGCGACCGGCAGCTGGCCCGGATGGCCCACGACGAGTGGGACACGGTGGTCCGCACGAATCTCGACGGCACCTTCCACGTCTGCCGTGCTGCGGCGCGCTCCCTGATGCGGCACGACAGCGGAGCCATCGTCACGATCTCCTCGGTCGCGGGCATCTACGGCAACGTCGGCCAGTCGAACTACGCGGCGTCGAAGGCCGGGATCATCGGGTTCACCAGGTCGATCGCGAAGGAGCTCGGCCGGTTCGGCGTGCGGGCCAACTGCGTGGCGCCCGGCATGATCACGACCGACATGACCGACGACCTCGGCGAGGCGAAGCGCAAGGAGCAGCTCGACAGGATCCCGCTGCGCCGCCCCGGCACCCCCGACGAGGTCGCCGACCTGGTGTCCTTCCTGGTGTCCCACCGTGCCGCCTACATCACGGGGCAGGTCCTCGGCGTCGACGGCGGCTTCTCGCTGTGACGCCTACCGGAACAGGTCGACGGAGACGTCCGGGGACAGTGCGCGCAGGAAGTCCTCCGCGTCGAACAGCTCGCCCGCCGACGCGACCCCGGTCGTCCTCGTTCTGCCGTCGAGGACGCGCTCGACCGCCTCGACGGCGAGGGGCGCGCTCACGGCGTAGATGTCCTGGCCCCGCGCCACGGCACGGCGTTCCTCGCCGCCGGAGCGCACGACGACGTCGAGCAGGAAGGTCTGCGCGGAGCGCCCGGCGGCGTCGACCGGGGCGGGCGCCGGTGTGTCCGGGGCCGTGAGGTCCCGGACGGCCTCGACTGTCATGTAGCCGCGCACCTCGGGCACGGACAGATGGCTGGGGACGGTGACGGCGTCGGCCATCGTGAACTCGCCGATGACGGCCCGGGTGCCCATCGGGTCCGGGAAGTCCCACGTCAGGGTGGGTGCTTCGTCGTCGCGGTACTCCAGGCGCCCGTTCGTGTAGAGGACGCGTCGGCTGTCGCGGCGCTCCCGGGAGACCGCGCCCGCGGTGCGCGTCCCCGTGGTGGGGTGCCAACTGCTCAGGCCGTACGCGATGTGCACCTCGTCGGCGGCCGTCCAGTCGCCGAGCGCCGCGGTGGCGAGGAGGTCGCCGAGGCCACCGTAGAAGGCCATGGCGGGCACGATCACGGCGCCCTCGGCGCGGGCCCGGTCCGCGTAGCGCGCGAACGTGTCGGCGTTGGCCTCGATCTCGGCCGCCACGTCCACGTACGGGATGCCCGCGCGCAGCGCCGCCTCGATGAGCGGGGCTGCCGTCGTCGCGAAGGGCCCGGCGCAGTTGACCACGGCGGCCGTGCCGGCGAGCGCGCGGTCCAGCGCGTCCGCGTCGTCGACCGTCGCCGGGCGGGCCTGAAGCCCCTCGTGCGCCGCGGCGAGGGAGCGCAGCTTGTCCGCGTCGCGGCCGGACAGGACCGGCACGAAGCCGCGGTCCCTCAGCTCCGCCACCACGAACCGACCAGTGTGCCCGTACGCGCCGAACACCAGCACCCGCTGTCCCCTACCCATGACCTCGACCTCTCCCCGTTCTCCGTCTGCCCGTGTCTCCGCGTGATCCACTACGACCATCCTGGCGGGCGTGGGCGGGCTCGACGAGTGTCTGGAACGACATGCCTCGTACAATTTCCGACATGGGAACTGTCGCGCTGGCCCTCACCGACGGCATGATGCCGTTCGAACTCACCGTCGCGTACGAGGTGTTCGGCTCCGCCCCGCCGAGCGTGCCCGGGCCGTGGTACGACCTCGTCGTGTGCGGTTCGGGGGCGGCGCGGGTCGGCCGGTTCACGCTGGAGCCCGACGCGGGCCTCGACCGGATCCGGCACGCCGATACCGTGATCGTCCCCGCCTGGGCGGACGTCGACGTCGCCCCGCCCGCCGACCTGATCGGCGCGGTGCGCGCGGCCCACGAGGCGGGTGCGCGCGTGGCGTCCCTGTGCACGGGCGCGTTCGTCCTGGCCGCCGCCGGGATCCTGGACCAGAGGCGCGCGACGACGCACTGGGCGCACACCGGCGTGCTTGCCGAGCGCTATCCACAGGTGGAGGTCGACGCGGACGTCCTGTACGTGGACAACGGGAGCGTGCTCACCTCCGCGGGCAAGGCCGCCGCCCTCGATCTGTGTCTGCACCTGGTCCGTCTCGACCACGGCTCGTCGACGGCCAACGCCGTCGCCCGCCGCCTGGTCGTCCCGCCCCACCGGGACGGCGGCCAGGCCCAGTTCGTCGCCACGCCGGTGCCCACCCGGCCCGACCATCCGCTCGCCGCGCTCCTCGCCTGGGTGGTCGAGCGGCTCGACGAGCCGCTGACCGTGGAGGACCTGGCGCGCCGGGCACGGCTGAGCTCGCGCCAGCTGACCCGGCAGTTCCGGTCGGCGACCGGCACGACCCCGCTGCAGTGGCTCCTGACCCAACGGATCCACCGCGCCCAGGAGTTGCTGGAGACCACCGACGACAGTGTCGACGCCGTCGCCGAGGCCACCGGCATGGGCACGGCGACGACGCTGCGCCGCCACTTCCACCGGGCGGTCGGGGTGCCGCCGGACGCCTACCGCCGTACGTTCCGGATCCGGTCCGGCCCCGACCAGGGCGTGTGAGCAGCGCGTGCGGTGCCGCCGTGATCGGGAGCCAGCCCCGCGGGCGTCCTGACCGGCACCCGTACCATTCCGGAGCATGACGACGTCGCCGGACCCCGGGAGCACCGCCATCCCCACCAGCCAGGCCCTCCGCCCGTTCCGCATCGCCGTCCCCCAGGACGCCCTGGACGATCTCCACGAACGTCTCGACCGGACCCGCTGGCCCGACGAGCTGCCCGGGGTGGGCTGGGACTACGGCATTCCGCGCGGCTACCTCAAGGAACTCGTGGACCACTGGCGGCACACGTACGACTGGCGGGCGGCGGAGGCACGGCTCAATGAATGGCCGCAGTTCACCACCGAGATCGACGGCGCCACCGTCCACTTCGCCCACGTCCGCTCCCCCGAGCCCACCGCGACACCACTCCTGATGACCCATGGCTGGCCGGGGTCGATCGCCGAGTTCATCGAGGTCGCGGGCCCCCTCACCGACCCGCGCGGGCACGGCGGCGACCCGGCCGACGCCTTCCACCTGGTCCTGCCGAGCATCCCCGGGTTCGGCTTCTCGGGCCCCACCCGGGACACGGGGTGGGAGTTCCAGCGGGTGGCCGCCGCGTTCGGGCAGCTGATGGAGCGCCTCGGCTACGACCGGTACGGGGTCCAGGGCGGCGACTGGGGCGCGGCGATCTCGCGCGAGCTGGGCCGGATCCGGCCGGACCGGGTCATCGGCGTCCACCTGAACCTGCTGCCGAACGCGACCCCCACCCGGGAACCCGACGCGGCGGAGCTCGCGACCCTCGGCGTGGACGAGCGTGAGCGCACCCTGGAGTCGTGGGCGCGCTACCAGGTGTGGAGCCGGGACCTGCAGGGCTACGCGGACATCCAGTCGACCCGCCCGCAGACCCTGGCGTACGGCCTGACGGACTCGCCTGTGGGGCAACTGGCCTGGATCGTGGAGAAGTTCAAGGAGTGGACCGACTCCCGGGAGCGCCCGGAGGAGGCCGTCGACCGCGACCAGATGCTCACCAACGTCATGCTGTACTGGCTCACCGGCACGGCCGGTTCGGCGGCCCGCATCTACTACGAGCGGGCACACGCCGACTACCAGGGCACCCTGCCGCTGCCCTCGCCGACGCCGACGGCGCTGGCCGTCTTCCCGCACGACAACTTCGTACCGCTGCGCCACATCGCGGACCGGACCAACAACATCGTGAGATGGACGAACCATGACCGGGGCGGGCACTTCCCGGCGATGGAGCAGCCGCAGTTGCTCGTCGACGACGTGCGGCGGTTCTTCGGGGAACTGCGGGAGCAGGCGGGCGGCGGGCGCTGAGAGGGACGTCCCGGCACCCGCCGCCGCACGTGTTCCGGCTGCCGGGCGGTTCTATGTCCCGGCCGGGCCGGGCTTCCCGGCGAGGGACTCCTGAATGACGTCCGCGTTGGTGCGCGATTCCTTGATCAGGCCGTCGCAGAAGGCGGCGACGTCCTCACCGATGAGTTCCAGGACGCCCTTTCCGGCCGCGACGCCCTCCTCGAAGAAGTCGACGATTCCCGGGAGCAGGGGCCCGTCGGGCAGGTCGACCGGTCCGACCTTGAAGAAGTACTTCTGCATCTCCTTGTAGACGATCCGGTAGTCCGGTGGGAGCGCCTTGACCCGCGCCTGGTGCGCCCGCCACTCCTTCTTGCCCTCGATGAGGTCCTGGATTCCCACGTCAGCCTCCCAGCCGGCCCAATTTCCTCGCGACGTTCCGGTTCAACTGCTCGCGCCAACGGTCCCGATGGTCCCGGGACCCTTCCCCGCCGACCAGCGCCGCGCAGAAGCCCTTGACGTCGTCGCCGAGCACGTCGCGGACGCTCTGCCCGTCCCCCGCCGTCTCCTCAAGCAGCCCCAGGGCGCCGTCGAGGATCGGCATCAGATTGCGGCCCGTGAAGTCCCCGTAGGGGGTGAGGTGCAGCTTGATCTGCTCCCACGCGTCCTGATATTCGGCGGGCAGCGCCTTGGCCCGGGCTTCGAACGCCTGGTATTCCCTGGTGAGATCGCTGCCGGTGATGGTTTCCCAGAAAGTCATCTCCCGCCCCCCTTGAGCTTGTCGATGCGCGAGGAGAGGTACTGCCATTTCACCCAGAACCTCTCGCGTTCTTCGCGGCCCGCGTCGTTGAGTGCGTAGAACTTGCGCGGGGGCCCCATCCCGGACGGCTTCTTCGTCACCTGGACGAGTCCGTTCTTCTCCAGGCGCAGCAGGATGGTGTAGACGGTCCCCTCGACGACGTCGGTGAAGCCGAGTTCGTTCAGCCGACGCGTGATGGCGTACCCGTAGGTCTCCTCGCCGCTGATGATCTCGAGCACGCAGCCTTCGAGCGTGCCCTTCAGCATCTCGGTCAGGTCGTCCATCGCGGGCCTCCCCTCCGAATCCCCCAGTACTGCGTAGCACCGAGTACCACTACACAGTATCACGGAGTAGTGCGGCGGCCAGGGGCATGGCGGCGGGATTGATGTGTGTCAGAGGTCGAGTACGGCGCGGAGCGCGTTGTCGACGAGGGACTGCTGCTCAGGGCCGATGTTGCCGAGCAGCGTGCCCGTCTCGAAGCGGGACGCGGAGAGCTGCAGGACGTTGACGGCGACGACCGAGGCGTCGACCGGTGCGGTCAGGCGCACGCTCATCGCGGTGTCGGGGTGCACGGCGGGGGCGTGCAGCACCAGGGCGACCACGGCGCCGTAGGCCTCGGCGAGGCCGTCGAGGCTGACGACGAGCACCGTGCGGTTGCCCTTGCCGGTGTCGAGGTCCCAGACGTCGCCCTTGCCGATCGTCACAGGGAGTCGCCCTCGCCGTCGAGGTCGAGCGGTGCGACGAGGGCGAGCTTGCGGCCGGCGTCGAGCGTCATCTGCCGGCGCACGGCGCGCAGGATGTAGTCGTTCAGCGACGGCGCGTCGGCCGCGGCGTCGCGCAGCGGCTGGTCCATCGCGTCGGGGATCCGCAGAGTGATGGCAGTCATGACACCAAATGTAGTGGCACAGGTGGTGTCAGGACAGGCCTCCTGGTGAGGGAGGGACGGAGTCCGGTGCGACGGCTCGGCGGAACCGGAAGGCACCGGTCGCCGCACCGGAAGACACCGGTCACCGCACCGCAGGCCGCCGCTCAGCCGAACCGCAGGATCCGCGGGGCGAAGGTGCCCTCGGGCCCCCCGGCCCGGCCGACCGACCACACCGTCGCCGTGCCCGGCACCGCCGCGAGGCGCAGCGACGAGGAGTCGCCCTCCCCGGCCACGACCGGTTCGCTGTGCTCGGCGAAGGACTGGCCGTTCCAGGCGAGGAAGTCAGGGCCGGGGATCAGCGGCGGCGTGCTGCCCGGCGGGCCCCACTTCAGCGAGCGGGCCACCGCGATCCAGCCGAGCTCGCCGGAGGCACCGGGCACCAGCGAGGTGATGCCGCCGAAGTCTGCAGGGATGCGCACCCGGTTCCACGACTGCCCGTCGAAGCGGACGAGGAGGGGCGGAATCGGCTTGCCCGGCGGACCGCCGACGAACCCGCCCGTGCCGCCCGCCCACACCTCGGTGGGCGAGACCGCCAGGATGCTGCCGACGGCCGACCGCGGGAACCCGTCCACCTGCGTCTGCTGCCACGCCTTCCCGTCCCAGTGCGCCACGGCGGCGCCGTCGTTGGCTGCGCCCGCGGCCCAGACGTCGTCGGCCGCCTTGATGTGCAGGCCGTACACGGCTCCCGGCGGCACCGGCAGGTCCTGCCAGGCACGTCCGTCCCAGCGCAGCAGGGCCGCCCCGCCGTCCCGGCCGCCGATCAGCCAGGTCTCGCCGCCGCCCGCGACGACCTTGTCGAGGCGGACCCCGGCCGGGGGCCGGCTGTCGCGCCAGGACTTGCCGTCGAAGCGGAGCAGGCGGCTGCCGCCCGCCGAGTCGCGGCCGACGGCCCAGAGCGTGGCCGGTGAGGTCCCGGCGATCGAGAGCAGCTCGCCCTGCCAGCGGATCCCGGGCAGGCTCTGGCGCTGCCAGGCGGTTCCGTCCCAGCGCAGCACCAGCGGGAAGCCCGGCGCCTCGCGGCCGACGGCGTCGGCGCCCACCGCCCAGGCCCGGTCGGGGCCGAACGCCGCGGCCTCGTTCAGGCCGCTCTGCGGGCGCACTTGTGCCGGGACCGGCACGTGCTGCCAGGACGGGGCCTCGGCCGCGGCCGCGGTCAGCACGGCCACGACGGTCATGGCGACCGCGAGGGCCGCGACGAGAAGTCTGCGGGCCAGGGTCGGTCTCGGTGCCATGGTCAGCCTCCCAGCCGCTCGCTCATCAGGTTCGGTTTCGAGCCGTAGATCTCGACGGTGCCGATGGAAAGGAGCGTGGACCCGGCCCGCGCCAACGCCTGGGGTTTCACGTCGATCGCGTTCGTGCGCTCCGGGCCGCGGGTGAAGGTGGTGCGGGGCCCGTCCACGCGGGCGTACTTCGACTGGAACGCGCGGTCGCTGCGCATCTGCACCCACAGGGCACCGTCCGGGCCGCGCACCATGTCCTCGGTGTAGGTGTCGCCCAGGGGCGGGTAGGTGGTGCGCCAGGCACGGCCGTTCCAGGTCGTGAGGTAGGTGCGGGCCACGCCGTCGGTGTACTGGCTGCCGCCGATCGTGACCCGGCCGGAGCGCTCGGGCAGGATCGTGTGCACGTTGCTGTTCGGCGGCAGCGGCACGTCCGCGTACCGCCATCCCGTGCCGTCGTGCCGCAGGACGGTCCGCTCGCCGGTGCGGGTGCTCGCCCAGGCCCAGACGTCGGTGGAGGTGCGAGCCGTGACCCCCATCAGGTACAGCACGTCGTCCGGGGTGGACTCCGTGGTCCAGCGGGAGCCGTCGTAGTGCAGCACCTTGAGTCCCGTGCTGTCCTCACCGACCACCCAGGCGCCGCCCGGTACGGCGGTGAAGTCCTGGTAGACCCACAGGGTCTGCGGCAGTGGGACGGCGCTCCACTCCCCCGCCGCCGAGCGGCGCAGGATCTCGCCCTCCCCGTCGCGGTTGTGGAGGATCCACACCTCGTCGCCGACGAACTGCACCTCGCCGAGCCAGCCAGGGCCGCCGGTGCCGGGGAAGGTGGTGTCCCGGCTCCACTTCGCGCCGTCCCACCGGTACAGGAGCGGCTTCATGCCGGTGAACTCGCCCTCGTAACCCGTCGCCCACGCCTCGCGCGACCCGCGGGCTGCGAGGTCCTTCACGGTCACCGGCGAGGCGGCGGCGGGCACGGGCAGCGCCGACCAGCCCGGCGTCGCCGCCGCGGCCCTCGGCACGGGCGCGGCCGGCGACACCACCGCGGCACAGGCGAGCACGAGGCAGACCAGGAGCGCACGGAGACCGTTCACGAGACCCCCCAGGATGTGAAGGTCGCAGAGCCTATGGGCGTCGCCCACCCGTGAACAGACGGCATTCGGCCATCACGGTCACCTCTGAGGGCCGCTGGCTCCAGGAGTCCCGCCGTGCCGTGGGCACGGGCGCGTCAGCGGCGTCCGCCGCACTCCCAGTCGTGGACCTCGACGGCGGCGTACCGGTCCGCGGTCAGGACGGCGCGTACCGCGTCCGCGTCCGGGGCCTCGATCAGCACCGCCGTGCCCAGCCAGGCGGAGCCGTCGTCCGACAGGAGCGGCCCGTACGCGATCAGGTCGTCCCGGTCGGGCGTCACCTCGGTGTCGGCGGCCGGTCCGGAGCCGAGGCCGAGGACCAAGTACCGGTTGCCGCCGGTCAGTCCGCCGGGAAAGTCCCACATCGTGCGTCCCAGGAGGTTCTGCCAGCGCCGCACGAGCACGTCACGGTACCCGCCGGCCTGGTGGACGGGTTCGTCGAAGGCGAACGCGCGGGCGGTGGCGGCGTCCGGGACGTCGACGATGTGCACGCTGCCGGTGGGCGTCTCGCCGTCGGCGGCGAAGGTCGGGCCGCGCGCGATCAGCTGCTTCGCGTACCCGTCCATGTAGGACCAGTGCTCCTCCTGCAACTCCTCGCGCAGCGGGAGGGAGCCGGGCCGGTCACGGTGGTAGCAGAGGAATTCCATGGCCAGACCTTCTCCCGGCGTGGCGGGGCGGCTCAACTCCCTTTCGCGGGGGTGGCTGCCCGGGGGTGCCGACCCGTCGTCCAGGGCCTGAGCTTCTCCGGGTTCCGCACCGCCCAGATGCTCTTGATGCGGTCCCCGACGACGTCGAACGCGAACACCCCGAAGGTGGCGCCGTCCTGCTGCGCCACCAATCCCGGGCGGCCGTTGACCGTGCGTTCCAGGAAGACCAGGTCCGGCACCCGGCCGACGATGTCGATCAGGCCGCGGGCGATCTGCGGGCCGCCCGCCACCGGGTGGAGCGAGGCGGCGACGCGACCGCCGCCGTCACCGGTCGCCAGGGCGTCGGGGTCGAGGAGGCCGATGAGGGCGGTCAGGTCCTTGGCCTCCCACGCCTGCTTGAAGTCCCGCACGATGCCGGCCTGCTGGGCCGCCGGGGTCGCGGGAGCCGCCGAGTCGCGGACCCGGCGCCGGGCCGACGAGGCCAGCTGACGGCAGGCCGCCGGGGTCCTGCCGACGATGTCGGCCACCTCCGCGAAGGAGTAGCGGAAGACGTCGTGCAGGATGAACGCGACGCGTTCGGCCGGGGTCATCGACTCCAGGACGACGAGGAACGCCATGGTGATCGACTCGTCGAGGGTGACCCGGTCCGCCGGGTCGGCGGTGGCCGTCGCGGCGCCCGACCGCCCGTCGACCCACTCCGCGGGGCCGGGCAGCGGCTCGGGGATCCACTCGCCCACATAGCTCTCCCGCCTGACCCGTGCCGAGCGGAGCAGGTCGAGGCAGATGCGGCTCGCGACCTTCGTCAGCCAGCCCCCGGGCGACGCGACGGCCTCCTGGCGCTGCCGGGACATGGCGTACCAGCGCGTGTACGTCTCCTGCACCACGTCCTCGGCGTCGGCGAGCGAGCCAAGGAGCCGGTACGCGACACCGATCAGCTGCCGCCGCTCGCTCATGAGCGCGTCCAGGCCCGGGGCTAGCAGGCCGGGTCCGGAGTCGGAAGGGGTGGTCATGGTGCGGTCGGCTCCCTCGGTCGCGTGCGCTGTCACCCGTACGACGGGACAGCCCCGCGAAATGTGAGATCGGCGCGTCGGCGGCCGGACCGGGGGCGTGCGGCGGCGTCATCAACCGCGAGGACTGGGGCGTGAACTGGAACGCCGCGACCGGGGTCGTGGTCGGGGCGAAGGTGACGCTGGAGGTCGACATCGTCGTGGTCTGTCGCTCCCGGCCCACCCGTCACGTCGGCGCGGCGCGGGCCCGCCGACGTACCGCGGCGCGGGCTGTGACCATCCCAAGATTCACTCGTTTGACGGAGGGCAGCGGCCGATGTCATCAGCCTTTGGGAGGCGGCCTCTCCATGCCCACGTCCGATGCCCGCACCTCGGGTCCCGCGCAGCGGATCTCGCTCGGCCAGGCCGAGGCGGCCCTCGTCGACCGCTACACCAACCTGGTGCGCCTCGCCTACCTGATCCTTCCGGTCGCGCTCTCCCGGCACCGCCGGGTCCTCGTCGCGCACGCCCTGGTGCAGCGCGCGCTGCCGGGGCCCTGGGGCTTCCGTTCCCGGGACACGGTCGCGCGGGTCCCCGCGCAGCGCACCGGCGGCGGCCGCGCCGGGGCCACCTGGCTGCTGCTTCGCGTGGTACGGGCGGCGCTGGCGTACGAGCGGCGTCCTCGCGGCTGGCCGAGACGGCTGCCGCCGCCGAGGGCGCTGACGCTGGTGCTGCCCGTGGTGTGGGGGCTGCGGCTGTTCCCGCGGGCGGGCGGGGTCGACGAGGTCACGCTCGGGCAGGCCTGCGCCCAGGTCTCCCCCGCCGCCCGCGCCGCGTTCGTCCTGCGACGCCTCGACGGGCTCGCGGACGCGGAGGTCGTGGAGCTGCTCGACGCCGCGGGCGCCGAGCGGCCCGGGGACGCGCTGCGTGCCTCGTACCGCCTGGAGGAGATGGCGGGACCGGCGGCCGAATCGCTGCTGCGGTCCCGGGAGTTCGACGCCTGCTCCGTGCAGACCCGGCCGACCGACCTGCTGCGGCGCAGGCGCCGGGCCCGGCTCGTCTGGGCGGCGGTCGCGCTGCTGCTCCTCAGCGGCCTGGTCCTGACCGGCCTGGAGGCGAAGGGCGACCAGGGATCCGGCCCCTCGACCGGGCCCGCCGCGGCCACCGCCGACCGGCTGCGCCGCGCCCCCGCCACGGAGTGGGCCGACACCGCCCGCGTCGACTTCACCGCCTGGCCGCCCCGGGGGCCGCGGACGGACGACCGCGCCCTGCTCGTCCGCGCCCTCGCCGTCTGGGCACGCCCCGGCCGGGGCGTGCGCGTCACGTCCGCCCCGGCCACGTCCACCGAACCGCCGGGCCGGGCACCGCGGTTGCTGTACGCCGGTGTCGTCGGCGGCCGTACCGTCGTGCTGTTCCACGACGCCGAGCGCGTCATCCGTTACAGCGAGAACTCCTCCGGCGCCGCGCCCGCGCTCGACTTCGCCCGCGCCGACAACGCCGATGTGACCACGGCCGCCGCGGTCGCCGTCAGCCGCGACGACGGCCGCACCCGCTACCTCACCGCGCCGTGGATCGCCGAGACACACACCCGTGACCTGCTGCGCCCCGACACCGCGAGCACGCCCCTGAAGGTCTCGGCCGACGGGATCACCGCGCCCGTGCCCGACCCCGCCATCGGCCGCTCCTGCGACGCCTGGCCCGCGCTGCAGCTGCGCTCCTCCTCGCGCATCGTCGAGAAGCACGCGTTCCTGGTCACCGACCTGGGCGGCCTGCTGCCCGTCCACCTGACGTACACGCCGCTGCCCGGCTCCGGGGCCCCCGCCCGCCAGCCGCGCGAGGCCATGAGCCCGCAGGCGCTCGCCGGCTGGGCCCGGACCGCCTGCCAGCTGCCCGAGCTGCGCAGGGGCACGCGGTCGGTCAACGTCTGGGACTTCGCCGAGCAGGATCTGCCGGAGGACGACGGGCGTGCCCTGTGGTCCTGCGCCCGCGCCACCACCTGGCGCGGCCCGGGCGATGTACTCCTGCAGTTCAAGGCACCGGCGGCACGGGACACCGCGTCGGCTCCCGTGATCGCCCGTGCCCGGTCCACCGCCGCCTGCGGCCGGTTCGGCCAGCACATCGTGGCGAGCACCACCTGGCGGGCGGACTCCGGCAGGCGCTATCTGCTCGCCGCGGGGAGCCGCGAGGTCACCGGCATCGACGTCACGGGGGACGTGGACGTCTCCGAGCGGGGCAGGACCCTGGCGGAACCGGCGCCGCGCGACGCGCACGCGCGGGTGCGCGCCCGGCTCAGCACCGGGGAGACCCTGGCGCCGCCCGGGGCCGCGGCCGCCCCGGGGCAGTCCGGGTAGCGGCCGCGCCGACCCATCGGACAGGCCCTAGCTCCAGCGGCGCAGGGCGTCGATCGTCGATTCCGGTGAGGTGTTGAAACAGAAGCGGATCCCGGGAGCCAGCTCGACGAGGACGTTGATCAGCCGCTCGAACAGCTCGGTGTGCTCGGCCGGCATGCGGACTCCGGCGCCGATCATGGCCAGTTCCACGGAATGCCCGGCCACCGCCGCGCGCACCGTCTTCTCCGCCTCGTCGGGGTCCACGCCGATGGGGCAGTGGAGGGCGTCGAAGCCCGCCGCCCGGACGGCCCCGAGGCCCTGCTCGACCCGTGCGGTCAGCGTGGCCTCGTCCAGGCCCGGAAAGAGGCTGTAGTCGATCGCACTCGGGCGGAGTCCGACGGTCAGAATCTTTGCCACGTTCATCATTCCTCACGGGAGACGGAGCCAGGTCGAGCGAGTAGACCGTTGCCAGTGTGCTGGTTCCCGCCGTTCGCGGGTAACCCGGGATCCGTGGCACCGGCCTCGGAAGCGGAGCGGGAGCACGGAGGGGTCCGGCGGTCAACTCCCCGTCGAACGCCCCGTGTACGGCACATGCACGCTCGGCGAGCCCTACAACCACCCGTGCCGCTCCCCGTGTCGAAGCCTGCGCCGGGACCACCGGCGAGCCATCGCCGCAAGCACCGGCGTCACCGACCCACGACACCAACGGAGTTCCCGTGCACCTGCGTACCCGCCCACCGGTCGCCCGGCTGACCGCGACCGCCGCGCTCGCCCTCGCCACCCTCTCCCTCGGCCTGGCGCCCGCCCACGCCGCGGACACCGCCCGCGCGAGCGACGACCCTCCCCCGGCCCCCTACACGGTGAGCCTCACCAGCAGCGAGAGCACGACCGACTACGCCCACCGGGACGTCGACCTGACCGGCACGGTGGCCCGCACCGACGGCACCCCCGTGGCCGACGCGCCGGTCGTGCTGCTCAAGTCCGTCCTCTACGACACCTGGAACCCGTGGGGCGACCCTATCGACCCGACCGAGCGGGAGACCCTGAACCTGGGCACGGTCCGCACGGACGCCAAGGGGAACTTCACGCTTCCCGACGTCAAGGCCGACCGCTGGGAGGACAAGCCCAGCATCTTCCTGTTCCCCCGTCACCGCGTGGAGTTCCAGGCCTCCTACGACCCGGGCGACCCGGACGACAACGAGATCTACTTCGGCGAGACCAGGGTCGCCGCCCAGCCGGTCACCAGCAAGATCAGCTACAAGGTGAACCGCACCAAGGTCCGCGAGGGCGACACCCTGATCGTCACCGGCAAGGTCACGTGGCCCGCCGGGCACGGCCCCGTCGCCGGCACCCGCGTGTTCCTGCGGACGTACTACGAGTCGGCGTACAACGCGCAGGCCAAGACCGACGCGAGCGGGAAGTTCACTGTCCGCGCCAAGATCCGCGGCTACGACAACGAGTTCGTGGTCTTCTCCGCGCCGAAGGACTACTACATCGCGGGGGCCGGCAAGGACCTGCCGGTCAAGAACGTCACCAGGCCGGCCGGCGGGAGCGTCACTCCCTGACCGAGAACTCGCCGGGCGGGGGCGGCACGTGCCCCGCCCGGACCGGATCCACCGGGCCCGCGTCCCCGGTGTGCCGCGCGGAGCTGTGGCGCCCCGCCCTGCCGGGACGGATCGGCCACCAGATGCCCCGGCCGAGCAGCGCGGCAAGGGCGGGCACCAGGACGACAGACAGCACGAACGCGGAGAGCATGATGCCGAGGGCCGTGGCGAAGCCGATCTGCTGGGTGCCCGGGGACCGGCTGACCGCGAGGCTGCCGAAGGAGCCCGCGAGGACCAGGCCCGCCGTGGCGATCGCCGGAGCGGTGTGGCGGACGGCGCGGGCCACGGCCGGGCGGGCCGGGCCCGGGTCTTCCATCTCCTCGCGGATGCGGTCGCTGATCAGGATGTTGTAGTCGGTGCCGAGGGCGACGACGAACAGGAACAGGACCAGCGGCAGGGTGAAGTCGACGCCGGGCTTGCCCAGGAGGTGCTGGAACACCAGGGTGGACGCGCCGAGGGTGGCCGCGAAGCCCAGGCCGACGGAGATCATGAGGATCACCGGCGCGAGCAGGCTGCGCAGCAGCAGGAACAGGATCAGGGCGATCAGGACGGCGGCGACCGGGAAGACGACCCTCAGGTCCTTGTCCACGGCCTCGGACACATCGGCGAAGATCGCCGGTGTGCCCCCGACGTGGGCCTCGGAGCCGTCGGGCCGGTGCTCCGCCACGGTGTCGCGGACGGGTCCTGTGACCAGGTCGCGGGCCTTCTGGGACTGTGGGTCGGCGGACAGGTACACGTCGATGCGGGCGGCGTCGTGGTCCTTGTCGAAGGTGGTGGCGCCGACCTTGCCCACGCCCTTGACGCGGGCGAGCGCGCGGGTCAGGCCGTGGGTGTCGGCGCGGCTGAGTTCCGCGCCGCCCTTGGCCCTGATGTACACGGTCGTCGGGTCGGACACTCCGGCGGGCAGGGCCTGTGAGATCTCCGCCGCGGTCCGCGCGGCCCTGGTGTCGTCGGGTCCGCCGGACTGGCCGTAGTTCATCTTCATGCCGGTCATGCCCGCGGCCAGGGCGCCGAGGAGGGCCACCGAGGCGAGGACGAGGGTCACGGGCCGCCGCGCGACCAGGGCGCCGAACCGTCCGGCGGAGCCTTCCTCGGGGGTGCGGCGCAGGGACCGGGAGGGCCAGAACATCGCGCGTCCGGTGACCGCGAGCAGCGCGGGCATCAGGGTGAGGCTGGCGAAGAGCATCACGAGGACGGACACGGCGATGGCCGGGCCGAGCACGCGGAACTGTCCGAAGGAGGCGACGCCGAGCGTGGCGAAGGCGGCGACGATCGTCAGGGCCGCCGAGGTGATCGCGGTGCCGACCCGGCCCGTGGCCTCGGCGGCCGCGTCGCGCCGGTGCTGTCCGGGACGGGCCCGCAGCTGTTCGCGGAAGCGGAACAGCAGGAACAGGAAGTAGTCGATGCCGATGCCGAGGAGCACGACATTGATGAGCTGCGGGGTGGAGGTGTCGAGCTTGACGCCGGTGAGCAGCGCGAAGCCGACCACGACGCCCGCCGCCGCGCCGCCGATCACGGCGACGGCGATCAGCGGCACGATCGCCGCCATGACGCTGCGGAACACGAGCACGTTGAGCAGCACGATCAGCCCGAAGGTGAGGATGCCCGTGATCTTGGTGGCATTCTCCTCGGCGTCGGTGGTGTCGACGGTGTCGGCGATCCCGCCGGTGAAGCCGGTGCGCATGTCGATGCGGCCGAAGGCGGCTTCGGCGTCGTCCCTGAGTTCGCGGAACACGTCCTGGAGGCCGGGGTCCGACGAGTTGCCGGTCAGCTTGACGGAGACCAGCTCGAAGGTGCGGTCGGGCGCCACCATGCCGGGGCTCAGGCGCGGGGTCTGCGAGTGGTCCTCGCGCAGGAACTCCATGGGCCCGGCGTCCTTGTCCTTGGGCATCGTGACGCGCCGCTTGCCCAGGTCGTCGGCCTGCTCGCCGATGCGCCGCCGGTCGGCGGCCGTGAGGCGCTCGCCGTCCGACCGGGCGACGAGCAGGGTGACGGTGTTCGCGTCGGGCTTCTCGCCGAACTCCTCCTCGGCGATCTTCAGGGCCGCCGCCGAGTCGTACGTACGCGGCAGGAAGTCCCCGGTCTGGGTCTGGGTCACGCGGTGGATGAGTGCCTGGCCCACGATGGCCAGGAGGACGCCGACCACCGACCAGACGGCGATCACCTTCCATGCGTTTCTGGTGGAGAACCCGGTCAGGGCGCGGATCACGTCGTTCCTCCGGCATCGGCCTGTCACCGGGGGTCCCCGGCCGTTCTCAAGCCCATCACCGGGGAACGCGGAGATCGTCCGGGCCAGGGACGAGAACGGCACCGGGACCGAGGTCCGAGGTCCGCCCCCGACCAGGACCCTGGTCCTGGTCCACGGCTCCCCACCGGGTCCCGGCCGGGCGCTGACACCCAGTGCCACAATGGGTCCTGTACGACCGTCACAGCGCACCCGGCACCGGCCCGGCAGCGGAGCCGGAGCTTGGAGACGAAGACGATGCTGACGGAACGACACCGCGTCGAGCGGGCGCCGGGCGCGGTCGCGCTGCCGTGGTCGCGCGCCGACGGCCTGGTCGTCGCCGGTGTGACGGCCCTGGACCTGTTCGGCTACTCCCTCAGCGGTGCGGACGAGGGCAATCCGGCCACCGTGCCCGGCCTGGCCGTGGTCGCCGCGTCGGGGCTGCCGCTGCTGTTCCGGCGTCGGCACCCGGTGGCGGCGTTCGCGGGGGCGCTGGCCCTCGGCGCGCTGATCAGTCTGGTCATGGCGGGGCCGCGCGGTCTCTCGGCCGCGCTCGTCGTCGCCCTGTTCACGGTGGTGCGCGGCGGCAGTGTCCGGGTGACGGTGGCGGCGGGCGCGGCGAGCCTCGCGCTGCCCTTCGTCGACCGGATCAACGGGCCGTGGCCCGCGCGGATGGACCTCGTGGGCACGGCCCTCGCCACCGTCCTGGTCATCGGGGCCGCGGCCGCCGTCAACCGCTGGCAGCGGGATGTGGAGGCGAACCGGCGGCTCCTCGCCGACCGGGCGGTGGCCGAGGAGCGCCGCCGCATCGCCCGGGAGCTGCACGACATCGTGTCCCACCACATCACCACCATGCAGCTGATGGCGGGCGGCGCCCGGGCCAACCTCGCGCACGACCCCGAGGTCGCACGGGGCGCCCTGGTCACCCTGGAGGACTCCGGCCGTATGGCGCTGCGCGAGATGCGCCAGCTCCTCGACGTACTGCGGGCGGACGACGAGCCGGACGACGCACCCCCCTCTCCCCAGCCCGGTGCCGACGACCTCGACCGCATCGTCGCCGAGTCCCGCCTCGCGGGGCTGCCCACCGACTTCCGCGTCCACGGCGAGGAGCGCCCGCTGCCGCCGACCGTGGGCCTCACCGTCTTCCGCATCGTCCAGGAAGCCCTCACCAACGCCCGCAAGCACGCGGGCGAGGCGCGGGCCGAGGTGCGGCTGACGTACGGCGACGACCGGGTCGACGTGGAGGTGCGCAACGACGGCGGGGGCACGCTCGTACCGGCGGGGCACAAGGCGCCGTCGCGTTCGGCGCGCCCCGGGTACGGCCTGGTCGGCATGCGGGAACGCGTCTCGCTGCACGGCGGCTCCCTGACGACCGGGCCGTTGGAGGGCGGCGGCTTCGCGGTGACGGCGAGCCTGCCGCTGGCTCCGGGCAAGGGGGAGGCGCTGCCCCGATGAACGGGACACCGGACCGGGCCCCCTTCCCGGCGAGCGACTCGCCGGACCAGGTGCCCGTCTCCACGAGCGGGACACCGGACCACGTCCCCGTCCCGGCGAGCGAGCCGCCGGACCGCGTCCGTGTGCTCATCGCCGACGACCAGCCCCTGGTGCGGCGCGGGCTCGCCCTGATCCTCGCACCCGACCCGGCGTTCGAGGTGGTCGGCGAGGCGGAGGACGGCGAGCGGGCGGTCGCGCTCGCGCACCGGCTGCGGCCCGACGTCGTCGTCATGGACATCCGCATGCCGGTGCTCGACGGGGTCAGGGCGACCGAGGAGCTGGCGCGGGTGCTGCCCCGCTGCCGGGTGCTCGCGCTGAGCACCTTCGACATGGACGAGTACGTCGTGGGGGCGCTTCGCGCGGGCGCGTACGGATTCCTGCCGAAGGACAGTTCGCCGGAGGAGCTGATCGCGGCGGTGCGCACCGTGCACGCAGGTGAGGCGGCCGTGGCCCCGCGCCTGCTCACGCGGCTCATCTCCACGTACGTACGCGCCCCGCACCACTCCCGGCAGGCAGCGCCCGCGGTGGACCTCGGTGAACTGACGCCCCGCGAGGTCGAGGTGTGGCGGCTGATCGCGACCGGGCTCGACAACGCGCAGATCTCGGGGGCGCTCGACATCAGCGTCTCGACGGTCAAGAACTACATCACCAGCATCTTCGGCAAGCTCGGCGTCCGTGACCGCGCGCAGGCGGTGATCGCCGCCTATGAGTCCGGGCTGGTCGAGGCGGCGGGGCGGGTGGCGGACGGCGAGGGGCCCGCCGGGTCGGGGGCGCACGGCGGACCGGCGTCGTGACGTAGATCCCTGCGCGGACCGGCGACGGCCGCTACCGTGGGGCGGGTGCTTGGGAAATAGGCACATCGACAGGTGACTTGGCGGCTGAAGCGGGAAAAGGTTCGGCCGCGAGTATCCGCGGGCACACGTGTGTCCGCGGAGCGCTGATGTGTGCTGTGACCAGGCTACGAGGGAGACCAAACCGTGCGTCAGGACCCCCTGGACCCGACCCCGAACGACTCCGGCCGTGAGGTCGCCGCCCCGCCCGCGGCCGACGCGGTGCCGGGACCGCGGCAGCACGACATCGCCCTGCGCAACCGTCAGTTGGCGCACGCCTGCGTCGAGCGCGCCCAGGACGTGCTGAGGGCCCGCTACGGCCTCGACTCCTCGCGCGACGCGTTCGATCTGCTGCGCCGGACGTCGCAGCAGATGAACATCAAGCTGCACACGTTGGCCGACGCGGTGATCCGGGTGCCCGGCCCCGACGCGGGCGCCGAGCTGTGGTTTCCCGGCCGGGCCCGCTACAGCCCGCCGCCGCTGCCCGGCCTGGTGGAGCCGGAGGGCGACCGCACCGGGCACGGCGCCGTGCTGAAGTCCACGCTGCGGCGGGTCCTGCACGTCACCCAGACCGGGATGGGCAACGTGCAGGTGCTGGAGCACGGGATGCTGCGCCTGGAGAGACACACCGGGCTGAGCCGGGAGTTCACCGACTTCTTCGCCTTCGTGCAGGACTCGACGACGTCGTGCGCCCGGGCCGCCGAGGAGGGGCGGCAGGTGACCGTGAAGGACGTGGCCGTCGCGGAGATCTTCGACGAGGACTCCCGCCGCACCATCCTGCGGGCGGGCAGCCGTGGTTGCCACAGCGTTCCCCTGACGGGGCCGGGCGGTGCGGTGCTCGGCATGGTCTCCTCGCACCACGAACGCCCCCTGCTCGGCTTCACCCGCGCGCAGCTCGACGAGTTGGAGGCCGTCGGGGAGCAGGTCGGCCGCTGGCTGGCCTGGCACCGCGGCACCCGCGTCCTGGACGCCCTCGAACACCTCCACACCGCCGCGGCCGCCCTGCGCTGACCTGGCGGGCCCGGCCAGTCGCACCCCGGTGGGAGCCCCGTCACACCCGCCGCCAGCGCGCGCACGCCCAGGAGAAGAGGCCGAACGCCACCAGCGCCACCGCCACCGCCATGAGCAGCCACGGGCCCGCCGGGGTGTCCCGGAACGAGCGCAGCACGTCGTCCATGCCCTTGGCCTCCCCCGGCTTGTGCCGTACGGCGGCCACCAGGACGAAGACCCCGGCGACGGCGAAGACGGCGCCGCGGCCGCTGCCGCCCACCACACCGAGGGTGTCCACGGTCCGCCGTACCGGGGTGGACATCTCGTTCATCCGCAGATGCTTGTGGTACTTGCGCCGCATCGCCCGCACAGCGATCCACACGCCGGCCACGGCCACGCCCGCGCCGACGGCGCCGACGATCCACTGTCCGGCGGGCCAGCCGAGCGCGGTCGCCGTCACGTCGTCGCTCTGGCGGTCGGAGGAGCCGCTGCCGCTGCCCTTGTCCCCGGTGACGTAGGCGAGGACCGAGTAGGCGACCACTCCGTAGAACACGGCCCTGGCCGCCGACGCGAGCCGCTTCCTGGCCTTGTGGCCGTCCGGTCCCGCCTGCCCGAACAGCGCCTCCGAGAGCCGCCACACCGCCATGCCCACGAGGGCGAGCCCGAGAAGCCACAGCAGGGCGCTCCCGAACGGCTTGTCGGCGATCTCCGTCAACGCGCCGCCCCGGTCGGCCTGCTTCCCGCCGTCGTCGGCGAACGCGATGCGCAGCGCGAGGACGCCGACGAGCGCGTAGAGCACGCCCCGCGCCACGAATCCCGCGCGTGCCGCCGCTCCGACACCACGCCCCTTCGCCACTCGGTGCGCCTGCTGTGTCCCGTCGCGTACGACACCGTCGAATCCCATGGCCCCGCGAGTGCCCCGCTCCCGCGGCACGATGCGCGCGAATCCGCCACGCGGGAGCGGCGGGCGGGCGGTGGAGGGCCGATGCGCCTTCCGTGCCCTGTACATGAGGGCCGTTGAAGCGCACGCGGCGGGGTACCCGGAGGGCAGGCTGAACCAACCGTGTGAGGGTGCGTCATGTCGGATGCTTCGCTGCGGGCCGTCGGCTGGGCCCAGTCCTTCCCCGTGTCCCGGGGCGTCAGGGCCGGGCGGGAGTGGGCCCGCGCCCACATGGAGTCCCTGGGGTGGGCGCACACGGACCCGGACGCGGTGGACTCCGTCGTCCTCGCGGTGTCCGAACTGGTCACCAACGCCCACCACCACGCCCGCACCAGCGCCCAGGTGGTGCTGACCTGGGACGGCAAGGGGCTGCACCTCACCGTGCACGACTCCGGGCCGGGATCCCCCGCGCCGCGCTCCGCGGACGACAGCAGCGTCAGCGGCCGCGGCCTGGCCATCGTGGACGCCCTCGCGGACACCTGGAGCATTCACCCCACGGCGGACGGCAAGACCATCACCGCCTGCTTCAAGGGCCCCGACGACGCCCCCTGCTCCCGCCGCGAGACCTGACCCGCGAGGACCCGAGCCGCGCCGCGGGTATGGACTTGCCCGCGCGGCCTCCCTACGCTCTGCCCTCACGAACTGAGAGCGCTCTCAGCAACTCTGGTCCACCACACCCCCGTTGGAACGACGAGAGGTCCCCCACTGTGAGACGCACCGCATCCGCGAGACGCACCGGCGGCACCCGCCTCGGCCTGTCCGCCCTGCTCCTGATGGCCACCTGCGCCGGTACCGGGCTCTCCTCCGCCGCTGCCGCCGACCGCGAACCGGCCGCCGACCCCGCCTCCCGGCCCCCCGCCTCCGCCGCCCTCCTGGACGCCATGGAGCGCGACCTCGGCCTGACCCCCGCCGCCGCCCGCGAGCGGCTCGCCGACGAACAGCGCGCCACCAGGACCGAACGGGCGGCCCGCAAGGCCGCCGGTGCCGCGTTCGGCGGCGCCTGGTTCGACGAGAAGCGCGGCGGGCTCACCGTCGCCGTGACACGGCGGGGCGCCCTCGCCGACGTCCGCGCGACCGGCGCCGACGCCCGCCTCGTCGAGCACAGCGCCAAGGAGCTGAACGCGGCGAAGGCCCGCGTCGACAAGCTCGACGCGCCTGCGGACGTGGCCAGTTGGCGCGTCGACCACAAGGCCAACCGCGTCGTCGTCGACGTCGTCGCCGGACACCGTGGCGACAACGATGTCAGCAGCTTCCTGCGGAAGGCGCGCGCCACCGCGCCCGTGCGCGTGGCGACGGTTCCCGAGGGGCCGCAGACCTTCGCCGCGGGGACGGTCGGTGGCGACCCGTACTACACCGGCAACGTCCGCTGCTCCATCGGCTTCTCGGTGCACGGCGGCTTCGTGACGGCCGGGCACTGCGGGCGCGCGGGCGCGTCGGTGCGCGGCTGGGACGGGTCCGCCATGGGCACGTTCCAGGGCTCGTCGTTCCCGGGTGACGACTACGCGTACGTGTCCATCGGGCACGGCTGGTGGACCGTTCCGGTCGTCCTCGGCTGGGGCACCATCCCCGACCAGCTCGTGCGCGGCTCGGCGGAGGCGCCGGTCGGCTCGTCGATCTGCCGCTCCGGGTCCACCACGAAATGGCACTGCGGGCGTCTGCTCGCCAAGAACGAGACCGTCAACTACTCGGACGGCACGGTCGTGCACCAGCTGACCAAGACCAGCGTCTGCGCCGAAGGCGGTGACTCGGGCGGCTCGTTCATCAGCGGCGACCAGGCCCAGGGCGTGACCTCCGGCGGCTGGGGCAACTGCAGCAGCGGCGGCGAGACGTGGTACCAGCCGGTGAACGAGATACTCGGGCGCTACGGCCTGCGGCTGCACACCGCCTGATCACGGAAGTCCGCTCGGACCCTGTGCACCCGCGCCCGGGCACGCACGCGAACCCCGGGGCGCCGACAGCCGCGCACACGTCACACGGCTGTCGGTGCCCCGGCGGCGCTCAGTCCTCCAGGGCGTCCACGACGTCGTCGAGGCGGACGAACTTGAAGCCCGTGGCCTCGCGCCCGGACGCCTGCGGGGTCTCGTCGCCGTCCTGGACGACGAGGAGCCCGTGCGGGTACTTGGCGCCGAGCGGGGCGTTCAGGGCGGCGGCACCGTCGCACTCCTCGGAGCCGTCGAGGGCCGTGGAGGCGGCGGTGACGCGGAAGCCGCCCTCGTACTCGTTGTCCTCGCCGCGCTCGCGATCGTACGCCGCGAACGTGTTGTCGCCCTGGCTTGAGGCGAGGACGTAGCCGTCGCCGTCGCGCTCGGTGAGCAGCGTGAGGCCCTCCACGTCGGCGGCGAGCCGCTTGCCGCCGTAGCCGGGGTCGGCGCCCGGCACGCACTCGTCGGTGTCCTCGTCGTAGGTGCCGGGCACGCCGTACTCACGCACCTTGTCGACCAGGGTGGGCGTGCCGGTGAGGTCGGCGCGCAGCCGCCAGACGCCGACGTCCTCCTGGCCCGCGTAGAGGGTGCCGTCGGCGGGGTCCACGACCATGCCCTCGACCTGGGGCAGTTGGCCCGGTTCGCCGCACGGCGTCCAGGAGGTGCCGTTCGGCAGGCGGAAGGCCGACGGCAGGTCGAGGGTGCGTATCGTGCGGTAGCCGACCGTGCCCGAGCGGCCGGGCAGCAGCTCCAGGAGGGCGACGCGGGTCCGCTCCCGCCTGCTCACGACGGCGTACGAGCGGCCGGTGGCCCGGTCGGTCCAGGTGGCGAGGCCGTAGGCGGTGCGCTGTTCGTTGATCTCGCCCTGGCCGGCGGAGAAGACGGGGGCGGCGGCCGGGTCGGTGACGTCGGTGAGCGGGCCGCCGGGGCGGTCGCGGTCGATGCGGTAGAACCGCAGCCGGTCGTTGCCGCGGTCGGTGGTGACGGCGACGTCGGCGCGGCCGGTGGACAGCTTGAGGCCGTGCACCAGGTCGACGTTGTTGAAGCGGCCGGGGGCGTCGCCGGGCGCCGGCCCCGCGGGGGCGGGCAGGTGCTGCACCTGCCGCGCGTCGAGGTCGTACACCCGAAGGCCGCCCTCCTTGGCGGTGGCGACGACCAGGCTGCGGCCCGGGTCCGCGGTGTTCCGCCAGATCGCCGGGTCGTCGGCGTCGGAGTTGCCGCCCGCCTCGTCGTCGTACAGCGGCGCCGTCTCGGCCCGGGGCGTGAGCGCGGGCAGGGCGCCGGGCGCGTGCGCCTGCACGTGTGCCTGCGCGGGGGCCACGGCGGCGAGCGCGGCCAGGGCGGTCGCGACGGCGAGGATGCTCGGTCTGCGGATACGGGCCTTGGGCACGGAAGGGCTCCTTCGGTTCCTGACGGACGCAGCGTGTGACGGCTGCGGTGCTTGACGGCTGCGGTTGTTGACCGCTGCGGCTGTCGACGGCTGCGGTTCTCGGCGGACTTCGGTTCGTCCCGGACGCGCGGCGCGCACCCGGCGTCCTGTCCGACCGCGTGCGCTCGCAGGCTCTTACGTGCTCATGCAGGGTGACGGGTGGACGTACGCCCGCGGAAGAGCACACGTCATGCGCATAAACGGCATGCGCATGACGGGGACACTGGCGCGAAAGCGCCCCCTGCCCGGCCCCCTCCCCCGGCCGACAATGGCGGCAGTCGGACACGGGACGGGGGATCCGGTGAGGTACACGTGCTGCCCTGACGGAACGTGGGAGCGGGCCGCCGCCCGCCCGGCGCCCGCGCTCAGGCCCGGTGTCGTCGGCTACCGCGGCTTCCGGTTCGACCTGGCCAGGGCCCGGCGGCGGCTCGAACTCCCCGACTTCATGACGACGTTGGTGATCCTGTTCGGGCAGCGCCTGAGCGTGTGGGAGGCCGCGGGCCCGGGGCGCGCCACCCGGTCGACGTACGGCTCCGTGTACGCCGGGATGCAGTCGCGGGCCCGGCTCGGCGAGCACGACGGTCGGCTCAGCGGCGTGGAGGTGGTGATCGCCCCCTGGGCGGCGTACACGCTCTTCCGTACGCCGATGAACGCGCTGGCCAACCAGTTGGTGGAGCCCGCGGATCTGCTGGGGCACCGGTTCCGGGGCCTGGACGAGCGGCTGGGCCTGTGTCCTGACTGGGCCACGCGCTTCGCGCTCCTGGACACCACCCTCATGAGCTGGCTCCAGGACGGGCCGCACGGCTCGGCGGAGGTGCTGTGGGCCTGGCGGCGGCTCAACCGCACCGCGGGCAGGATCCCCGTGCACGCCCTCGCCCGCGAATGCGGCTGGAGCGAGCGGCACTTGGAGCGGCGCTTCGAGCAGCAACTCGGTCTGCTCCCGAAGGCCGCCGCGCGCGTCCTGCGCCTGCGCAGCGCCGTCGGCCTGCTGTCCCAGGGGCACAACGGCGCCGCGGCCGCCTCCCTCGCGGGCTACTCCGACCAGGGCCATCTGAGCCGGGAGTTCAAGGGCATGACGGGCTGGACCCTGTCGCGGTTCACCCGCACCCGCGGCCTCGCCCACAGCGGCCCTGCGGAGGTGGACCGGGGCGAGCGCAGGCCGACGAGCCTGGTCCTGCCGGACTGACCCGGTCCCACACTGTCCCAGCGTCCGCCCGCGCGCGTTTCCCGGACACCGGCCCTCGCATACCGGATCGAGCCATCCCCCGGCGAAGTCGGTTTTCTTCAATACGTCCCCGGGCCCCTTTGCGAGGCTGCGTCGCACGACCGGCGTGGCCGGCGTCTCGCGGGCGCCGACGCGGCGCCGGGCCGGACCGGCTGACCACCGGAACCCGGCATCCACCCGCCCGAGCCAAGCCATCGCCCCAGCGGCGATCAGCAGCGGAAGACAACGGGGGAAGCACATGCCCATGCCACGCGCCGAGAGCGTGCGTGCCGTTCTGGAGGCCGACGGGCACACCGTCGTGCACAGGCTCTCCGGACAGCGGCACGCCATCGAACTCCTGCAGGACATCGGCCGGTTCGTGCCGCAGTACACGGGCACCGTCGAGCACGAGGTCGTGCACCGGCCCGGCAACGACGGCCGCGCCTACTCGCAGAGCCGCAACACGATCCGCGCCCACACCGAGGCCCCGGGCTGGGACCCGAGCCCGCGCCACCTCGCCCTGTACTGCCACCGCCAGGCCCGCTGCGGCGGCGGCCACACGGACCTGCTCGACGGACGGCTCCTGGAGAAGCTGCTCGGCCCGGCCGAGCACGCCCTCCTCACCGAGCCCCGGCTGGCCTTCCCCGGCCCCGGGGCCGGGACGGTCACCGTGCCGATGCTGTACGAGGAGGCCAACGGCCGCCCGGTGCTCAGGTTCAGCTACAACCTGCTGACCGCCGCCGACTACGACGCCGCTCTCGACGCCGCCCCGGATCCCGAGCTGCTGCCGCTCGGGCGGGCGGGCGCGGCCCTGGCCCGCCGGGTCGGCGAGCTGTTCGACCAGTACCGCACGCGGATCCTGGTGCCCGACGGGTGTCTGCTCATCTGGGACAACCAGCGGATGCTGCACGCCCGTTCCGCGTACGAGGACGCCGAACGCCACCTCACCCGCTACTGGATCGCCGCATGAGCGGCCGGGGAACCCGCACGGTGTCGGGCCGCAGGCTGGCCGCCCTGGTGCGTGACCGGTGCGCGGACGCGGACCTCGCGCACGATGTCGACGTGGTCGGCCAGGTGCTCCCGTTCAAGGTGAGCGGCCATGTCATCGACCATCTGGTGGACTGGAAGAGCGCCCCCGACGACCCGCTGTACCGGCTGCTCTTCCCGCACCGCGACATGATCGACCCGGCGCACTTCCGGGCCGTGGAGCGCGCCCTCGGGGACCCGGCGGAGCTGCGGGCCACCGTGGCCGCCGTCCGCCGCGACCTCAACCCGCACCCCGGTGAGCAGCTCACCATGAACATCCCGCGCCTCGACGAGGGCGACGACGGCAGCGCGGTCGAGGGCGTCCAGCACAAGTACGCCCAGACCGCGCTCGTCTTCCCCCGGCACGGCCAGACCTGCCACGCGTACTGCTCCTACTGCTTCCGCTGGGCGCAGTTCGTGGGCGACCCGGGGCTGCGCATCGCCGACGACGGGCCGCGCCGCGTCACCGACTATCTGCGGCACCATCCCGAGGTCAGCGACGTCCTGTTCACCGGCGGGGATCCGCTGGTGATGCGCACCGACCTCCTGGAGCCGTACGTGGACGCGCTGCTGCGGCCGGGCCTTGAGCACATCACTACGGTGCGCATCGGCACCAAGGCGCTGTCCTTCCACCCGGCGCGGCTCGTGAGCGACCCGGACGCGGCGCCGCTGCTGCGGCTCCTGGAGCGCATCGTGCGGGCGGGGCGGCACGTCGCCGTCATGGTGCACGTCTCGCACCCGCGCGAGCTGGAGCCGGACCTGACCCGGCTCGCCGTCGCCGCCCTGCGTGCGACGGGCGCCGAACTGCGCTCGCAGGCGCCCGTCGTGCGGCACGTCAACGACGACCCCGGCGTGTGGGCGGACTCCTGGCGCGCCCAACTCGCCCTCGGCATCCACCCGTACTACCTGTTCGTCGAGCGGGACACCGGGGCGCGGCGCTACTTCGGCCTGCCGATCCAACGCGCGTACGAGATCCACCGGGACGCGACGACGCAGCTCTCGGGGCTCGGGCGCACCGCGCGCGGTCCTGTCATGTCGACGACCGAGGGCAAGGTGACCGTGGACGGGCCGACGCGGCTCCCGGGCGGCGAGTGGGCGTTCTCGCTGCGCTTCCTCCAGGCCCGCGACCCCGAGCTGGTGGGCCGTCCCTTCCACGCCCGGTGGGACCCGGACGCGCAGTGGTGGTCCGATCTCGTCCCGTCCGCGGACCACGACCGGCGGTTCTTCCCGCGGGGCGCGCCGCCCGTGCCCGTACGACAAGGGGGCCCGCGCTGAACGCCTCCCCGGCGGGCTCCGCGACGGGTGTCGCGCTCGCGGCCGTGTCCGCCTGCACCTTCGGCACGGTCGGCCCGGCCACCAAGGTCCTCGACTCGGCGGGCCTGACGGCGATGGAGATCGCCCAGGCCCGCCTGTCGGTCGCGGCCGTGCTGCTCCTCGCGTTCGTCGCCCTGACCCGGCCGCGGGCGCTGGTCGCCGCGGCGCGGGAGGCCTACGGCGTCATCGCCGTGCTCGGCGTCTGCTCCTTCGCGACGCTGCAGACCCTGTGCGGTGTCGCCGTCGCCCGCATACCCGTCGGCGTCTTCGTGGTGCTGCAGTTCCTCGCACCGGTCATCGTCGTCGGCTGGCTGCGGTGCGTGCGGCGGGTGCCGCAGCCCCGGCTCGTGTGGACGGGGACGGCCGTGGTGCTCGTGGGGCTGCTGCTCGTGGGCGAGGTGTGGTCGCGCCTCCGGCTCGACGTGGTGGGCGTGCTCGCGGCGCTGGGGACGGCGGCGGCGCTCTCGGTGCGCTTCCTCGTGGCAGGGCGGGCGCTGGTCAAGCACGATCCGGTGACCGTGACCGCCCTCGGCATCGCGGTCGGCGCGCTCGCCCTGAACGTCGTCTCGCCGGTCACGGGCTTCCCTTACGGCATGCTCGGCGACACGGTCCACCACGAGTCGGTGTCCGCGCCCGTCTGGGGGGTCGTGCTGTGGGCCGCGTTCGTCGCGACGCTCGTGGCGTACGTCAGCGGCATCGCGGCCCAGCGGTTCCTGGCGCCGTCGGCGGCGAGCCTGTTCGCGACGCTGGAGGTGGTGGCGGGGGCGGGGGCCGCGTATCTGTTCCTCGGCCAGACGCTGACGCCCGTGCAGTGCGCGGGCGTCGTCACGGTCCTGGCGGGGGTGGCCCTCGCACAGCGGACGATGCGCACCTCCGCACGCCCGGGCCCGCGGCCCGTCGGCCCCCTGCCGCCCGCGGGATCGCCCCTTCCGATGGCGGCGGAGTCCCGGCGCACGGTGACAGAACCCCACGAGAGCCCGAGAGGAACCTGAACGATGGACGAGCGCTTCGTCAGCAACTCCGAGGAAGACGCCTTCGGCTCCGTGATGTTCGGCGCCGTCGACAACCCGGTCATCCACCGCCTCGCCGCCAACTGGAAGCGGCGGGCCACCGTCAAGCGCGCCGACACGGACCTGCTCGACCTGTTCGACCCCGCGCTGCCCGACTACCCCGAGGAGATCGTCCCCTTCGCCGACCACCCCACGTACACCGCACTCCCGCCCGAACAGCGGTCGGCCGTCCTCACCTGGGCGATGATCGCCCTGAACCGCAACACCGAGTACTCCGAGACGCACGTGGTCAACCCGGCCTTCGGACTGATCCTGCGCGGCGAGTTCCCGGGCCTGTGGGGCGAGGCCCTGGAGGTCTCGCTGATGCAGGCCATGGTCGACGAGCAGTACCACATCCTGATGCACCGCATGGCGAGCCACGTGACCCGGGCCCTGCGCGGCGAGCAGTACCAGGAGAAGCAACTCCCCCTGCCCTACGTCTCCGTGACGCACCGTGAGCTCACCGACCGGGCGGTGGAACGCTGGCAGCGCAGCCTGCTCACGCTCGCGTTCTCCACCACGACCGAGCTGTCCATCGGCGCGTACCTCGAACTGGTCGCGGGCGCCGAGGGGGTGCAGCCCATGAACGTGGCCCTGTCGCGCCTCCACCGGCACGACGAGGTCTGCCACGGCTCGATCAGCGGCGAGCTCCTCAAGGTCCTCTACCCCCAACTCACCGAAGAGCAGCAAAGGTTCCTGCTCGACGCGCTGTGCCGGGCGTTGGAGGCGTACTCGGCCAACGACTACCGCGCCTGGGAGGCGATCATGCGCTTCGTCGGGGTCGAGGGCGGCGCGGAGATGCTCCAGGACTGCCGGTCGGCGGGGCGCACGGCGCTGTTGCGGGACTACAGCGGCCTGCACCAGGTCCTCGCCGAGCTCGACGTGCTCGACCGGCTCGAGTTCGACTGGTCGAGCGTGAAGGTGTCGGGCCGACTGCCGTACGTCCTGTGAGGAACCCGAGGAAGGGGTGCGACCGTGTCACTGCCGGAGAAGGAGAAGGGCACGTCCGGGCCCGCGTCGGGCGCGCGGGACCCGGGCGCCTCGGCGTATCTCGTCGACGCGGACGCCGCGCGCGCCGTCGCGGTGTGCGCCCTCGGCGCGCACGGCGTGGACGACGAGTCCTGCGCGCTCGTCGCCGACGCCCTCGTGGAGACGTCGGCGCGCGGGATCGGCACGCACGGCCTTCGGCTGCTGCCGGGCTATCTGGACGACCTCGCGCGGCGGATCGCCAATCCGGCGCCGCGGATCGCCGTGGTCCGGGAGAACGGCCCTTCGGCGCTGCTCGACGCGGACGCGGCGCTCGGCGTGGTGGCGGGGACGGCGGGCGCGTGGGAAGCCGTGCGGCGCGCCGCGCGGTTCGGGGTCGGGGCCGTCGTGGTGCGCAACTCCAACCACTTCGCGGCGGCCTCGATCCACAGCCGGGTCATGTCCCGGGCGGGGATGGCCGGTTGGGCGATGACGTCGGCGTCGGCGCGCGTCGCGCCGTTCCACGGGCGCGATCCGCTGCTCGGCACCAATCCGGTGAGTGTCGCGGCCGGGGCGGGCGACCACGAGTTCGTCCTCGACATGGCGACCAGTCAGGTGTGTCTGGGGACGGTACGGGAGCGGGGCCGCCGCGGCCGTCCCCTGGACCCGGGCTGGGCCACCGACGGCCGCGGGCACGCCACCCTCGATCCGGACCGGGCGGCGGCCCTGTCCCCGCTCGGCCCCGGCCACAAGGGGCAGGGCCTCGGCATGGTCGTGGCCCTGATGACCGCCGGGCTGGCCGACGCCCCACTGGACTGGGAGCTGGACCACATCGAGCAGGCGGGGCCCGGCGGCGGCCGCCGCGTCGCGCACTTCCTGCTCTGCCTGGACCCGGCCTTCTTCGGCGGCCGCGACGCCTTCGACGGGCGGCTGCGCGACCTGGTCGACACGACCCGCGCGGCCCCGCCCGCCGACGGCTCGGCGGTGCTCTCCCCCGGCGACCCGGAGCGGCACAGCGAGCGGGCTGCGGCACGGTCCGGGATCACCCTGGACGTGGAGACGACGCGGGCCTTGGAGCGTCTCGCCCGCCGCCACGGCCTGCCCGCGCCGACCCTGCGCCCCCTGCCGCGCCACGCCCCGTGACGAGCCCGCCCGCAGCACGCCCCGACGACGAACGGCATCCCATGACGAGGAGCATCCGATGAGCGCCCTCTCCCCCGCCGAACACATCTGGATGGACGGCCGCCTCGTCGCCTGGGACGAGGCCAAGGTGCACGTCCTGACCCAGTCGCTGCACTACGGCTGGGCGGTGTACGAGGGGATCCGCGCGCACCCGGCGGTGGACGGCACCCTCGCGGTCTTCCGGCTGCGCGACCACCTCGCGCGGCTCGTCCGCTCCGCCCGGGTGTACCGCATGGAGATCCCCTTCTCCGCGGACGAACTGGCCACCGCGACGACGGAACTGATCGCCGCGGGCGGGGCGGGCCCGCGCTATGTCCGCCCGTTGGTGTATCTCGGCTACGGCCAGATGGGGGTGGCCCTGGACCTGTCCGCCGTACGGGTCACGCTCGCGGCGTGGGCGTGGGAGGACCAGCCGGCGCGGGCCTGGCGGCTGATGACGAGCGCGTGGCGGCGCAATCACCAGGACACCATCCCGCCCCTCGCGAAGGCGACGGGCGCGTATCTGAACTCCTCGCTCGCGAAGCTGGCGGCGCTCGGCGCGGGCTACGACGACGCGCTGATGCTGACGTCGGCCGGTCATCTCTCCGAGGGCTCGGCCGCGAACATCTTCGTCGTACGGTCCGGCGTCCTGCACACCCCTCCGGTGCAGGACGGCATCCTGCCCGGCATCACGCGCGCCACAGTCCTCGACCTCGCGCGCGCGGCCGGGATCCCCGTCCGCGAGCGGCCGCTCGCCCACGCCGAGGCGTACACCGCCGACGAACTGTTCGTCACCGGCACCGCCATCGGTGTCGTCCCGGTCGAGTCCCTGGACGACCGCCCCACGGCGCTGCCCGCCCCGGGGCCCGTCACGGCGGCGCTGCGGGACGCGTATCTGGACGCGGTGACCGGCAAGAACACGCCGTCGGCCGACTGGCTGACTCCCGTGCCGCGACGCCACGCCGACCCGTCGGACAGGCCCTAGGGCACGCCCTGGCTGTCCCGGCGCGGCTGCGCGGTCTGGGCGAGCGCCCACAGCTCCAGGTACGCCCGCTGGATGAACGTCCCGGTCAGGGCGGGGCTCGTGTTGGCGAGCGCGACGAGCGCCACGTGCTTGCGCGGGCTGAAGCCCGCGAAGGCGGTGAAGCCCCTCGTGCCGCCGGAGTGGTGATAGAGGTCGTGGGTCGGGCGGGGGCGGATGTTCCAGATGAGGGCGATGCGTCGGCCGGTGCGCGGCAGGGCGATGCGGGGTGTCGTGACGTCGGCGAGCGCGGTGCGCAGCGTGGCGGGGACGGCGGCGGGTGCCGCGGCCGGGTCGAGCAGGGCGTCCAGGCAGGTCAGCAGGTCGCGGGCGCTGGAACGGCCCGCTCCGGCGCCGGGCAGGGCGGGGATCTGCCAGGTGGGGCGCTCCCTGCCGTGCCAGTGGCCGACGGCCTGCGGCTGGTCGGCGGCGCAGCTGGTGCGGGTCAGGCCGAGCGGGTCGAGGACGCGGGCGGCGAGCAGGGGTGCGAAGGGGGCGCCGGGGCCGTGGGCGGCGTGGGCGAGGAGGGCGCCGAGCAGGCCGACGCCGAGGTTGGAGTAGCGCACGCGGGTGCCGGGGGCGGCGCGCGGCCGGGTGCGGGCGAGGGCGGCGGCGAGGTCGGTGGCGGAGAAGGCGGCGTAGGGGTTGCTGAACCAGTGGGCCGCCCCGCTGCGCAGCAGGCCGGGGGGAAGCCGCGGCAGGCCGGAGGTGTGGGTGGCGAGGTGCAGCAGGGTGATGGGGGCGCCGCGCAGGTGCGGGGCGGCGGCGCGGGGCAGGAAGCGGGTGATGGGGTCGTCGTAGGCGACCTCGCCGCGGGCGACCATCTCGGCCAGGAGCAGGGCGGTGAACGTCTTGGTGAGGGAGCCGATCTCGAAGCGGGTGTCGGGGGCGGCCGCCGCGCCGCCGCGCAGCGCGGTGGAGCCGGTGGCGAGGACGGCGTGGTCGGGGCCGCGACGGACGGCGAGCGCCACCGCGCTCGCGCCGGGCGCGGCGGCGCGCAGGGCGGCGAGCAGGTTCACCGACCAGGCGGGCTCCCCCGGGCTCACCGCTGCTCCGCCGCCCCGCCCAGGGTGCGGGAGACCGCGAGGGTGCCGGCGATGGCGGCGACGACGGCGGTGTGCTGGTGGTCCTCGAAGCGGCGGCCGGGGTCGTCGGCGACCGGGTCGCCGTCGCGGGGCACCAGGCCGTCGGCGTGCTGGACGCGGGCGAGCCGCTCCCAGTCGGCGGGCGCGCAGTACGGCTCGGGCAGGCAGCAGCCGACGATCATCAGCTCGGCGACCAGGTCCCACTGCTCGATCTCGGCCCAGATGTCGATCCAGACGGGCAGCCAGGTGGCCACGTACGCGGTGAGGTCGTCGGGCAGGCCCGCGGGGTGGCCGCCCCAGTCGGTGAGGTGGAAGACGGTGTGGGTGACGCAGTAGCCGGTCATCCAGTCGATGAGCCAGGGCTCGGGGGTGGCGCCGAGCCAGGTGGCGCGGGCCAGGGCCGACCAGTCGTAGGCGTGCGCGCCCCGGTCGAGGCCCGCGACGCGGGCGGCGTTGGCGACGGCGAGCCTGCGGTTGGGCAGGACCTCGGCGCCGCGCACCGAGCGCAGTGCGCTGGTGTGGGCGAGCAGCCGTTCCAGGGGTTCGTGGCGGATGCCGCAGCGGGCGAAGGGGGCGTACGTCTCCAGCGGGTCGGTCATCATCGAGTACCGCAGGAGCCGTTCGTACAGCATGTCGCCGTCGCCGAACTGCCGCCAGCAGAAGTCCATCAGCTCGCGGGCCAGGCGCAGCTCGGTGCCACCGGCGGCGGACTCGCGCAGCACGAGCGAGGCGGCGAGTGCGCTCTCGCCGAGGGGTTTGTAGACGCTGTCGGGGTCGCCGAGGTCGGCGGTGGTGTCGGCGGGCAGGGCGCCGAGTTCGCGGTGGGTGTGCAGCCAGGTCAGGGCCCGCGCGCTCACCTGGTGCGCGGTCCGCGTCACGGACGCCGTCATGCGGTCTCCAGTGCGAGCAGCCGTCGGGCGATGGCGACGTCGAGCGCGAGCCGCGGGCCGCCGCCGTGCAGACGCAGGTGTTCGAGCAGGGGCACGGGGTCGAGCGGGACGCGGGTGCCCTCGGCGGCGAGCAGGGCGAGCCAGCGCGTGATGCGCGCGGCGGTGGGGAAGTCGCGGCGCAGCACGGCGCGGGTGGCGCCGCGCGCGAGGGCGAGCGGGGCGGCGCGGGCCGCGGTGTGCACGGGGCCTTCGAGTCCGGGCAGGGCGAGCGGGGAGAGCTGGCCCATGCGGACGGACCAGCGCTGCCAGTCGGTGTCGGTGCGGCCGCTGTCGTCGGGGGCGTCGGCTCCCGGATCCTGGCCGTCCGTGTCGCCGCCGCCCTGCGGCTGGTCCGCCTCCGTGAGCACGGGGGCGCCGGTGGGCCGTGGCGCGAGGGCGCCGCCCGGCTCCGCGTCGGTGAGGCGGGCGAGCAGCGTGGCCATGGCCCAGTCGCGCCAGGCGACGAGCCAGGGCTCGGCGGCTCCCGCGGGCGGCGGGTCGGGAGTGGTCACCGGGGGTGGGAAGAGGGCGAAGGACTGGGTGACGGCGGCCGCGTCCTGGGGGTGGAAGACCGCGTCGGCCAGGAGGTAGGGGGCGAAGGCGTCGGCGCCGACGACCCGGATGGCGGCCAGGGCCGCCTTGGGGTCGTCCGCCCGCTCGACGTGCTCGGCGACCATGGCGGTGCCCCCGATGCCACGGAGGGCATCGAGGGCACGGACAGCCAGGTCAGCCGCGGACGCGGCGTACGCCGTCTGCGACCGATCAGGACTCACTTGCCCTTCGGCTCCTTCGGCTCCTTCGGCGATACGAGCGCGAGGAGGAGCAGGAATCCCGCAGCCTCGGGCGCGTACGTCGGCGCGTCGCTCAGGACCGCCTCAGGCTCCACCATGGCCGTGCCTAGCGCCGTGGTGTCCGTCGGAGCGACAAGAAGCGGTGTGTGCTGAGCAAGCATCGGTGCCTCCTCATATAGACGTCGCCACTACATCCAGTGACGCCCACCCTTGCCCCAGTTTATGGCAATTCATCATTGTTGTCTGTTCAGTTCGAATCGATCACCGCGTCGCGGCTCCGATCGGCCAGCTGCTCCAGCGTCCCCGCGAAGCCGTCCCAGGCCACCTGTGCGTCGTCGGTCCCCTCGTGCGGACCCCGGAACCACTCGGTGAACTCGGCCACGTCCAGCAGGCTCCACCGCAGCCGGTAGAGCGCGAGCGCGGCCCTGTCGGGGGCCCGGCCGGTCAGCCCGGTGTAGTGGGCGAGCGCCGCCGGTTCGTCCGCGAGGAGCGACAAGTCCCGTTCGGGCAGGGCGAGTCCGACCGTGTCCCAGTCCACGAGCCGGTAACCGCCGTCGCCCTGGATGAGGTTGCCGGGGTGCGGCTCGCCGTGGGTGACGACGAGGGGGGCGCCGCTGCGGCGCACGCAGTCGGCGAGGGCGTCGAAGTGGGCCAGGGCGGCGCGCAGGGGTGCGGCGTGGGCGGCGAGCAGGCGGCGGGCCGGTTTGGCGTAGGGGCCGCCGGACCAGGTGCCGGTGAGGTCGTCAAGGGCCGCGTGGACGCCGGTCAGTCCGGCGGGCTCCAGGGTGGTGGCGGGGGTGGTGTCCGGCGGCGTCCGGTCGTGCAGCCGGGCGAGCAGGGCGAGTACGCGGTCGCGGTCCGTGTCGCCCAGCGGGTCGCCGAAGTCACCGGCGCGACCGGTGACTTGGGGGAAGACCGTGAGGGCGTACCGCGTGTCCAGCGGGACGACCGAGCCGCCGTCTGCGGCCGCGACGGGCGCGACGACGAACCGCAGGTCCTCGCGTGTGCGCAGCGTCAGCGCCGTGTCCATGGCCCGGCGCAGACCGGTGAGCGCCGTCGCGGCGTCCGCCCCGCAGTGCGCCTTGTGCTCCAGGTCGGAGACGGTGACGAACCAGTCGCGCCCGTCGTCGCCGGTGACGTACCAGTGGTAGTCGCCGAAGCCGACGGGCGCGTAGGTCACAGCGGTGGGGGTGATGCCGTAGGCCGCGAGACCCCGCGAGAGGGTTTCGTCGCGCACATTCTCAGGAAACGCCTTCATGCACGCACGCTAACAACCGCCGTGCGGCGGCGGGCACTTGGCGGCTCCGCCGCGCGCCGGCCGCCGCATCCGGGGCCGGTCCCGGCGTCAGGCGGGGAGTTTGAGCAGCGTTGCCCACTCCTCGATGGCGGGCCGCTCGGCCAGGTCGGTGAGCGCCGCGTCCACGCCGTACGTCTCGCGCCAGCGGCCGACCAGGGTCATCAGGCGCACCGAGTCGAGGCCGTAGTCGACGAGGTTCTCGTCGAGGGGGATGTCGGCGGGCTCCTCGCCGAGTACGTCGGCGATGTCCCGGCGGAGCTGATCCAGGGTCAGGGTCGGGGTCACGGCGGTCAGATCCCTTCGAGGACGGAGTCGGTGGTGGTCACCACGGCGCAGCGCCCGGCGGCCCAGCGCAGCGCCATCGCGTGGTCGTCGGCGGAGAAGTCCGCGACGGCGTCGGCGACGACGAACGCCTGGATGTCCCGCATCCACGCGTCGCAGGCCGTCATCAGGACGCCGATGTGGGCGTAGATCCCCGTGATGACCAGCTGGTCGCGGCCAAGGGCGCGCAGCTGGTCCTCCAGGTCGGTGCGGACGAACCCGCTGTACTTCCACTTCGTGAGGACCTTGTCCCCGGGTGCGGGCGCGACGGCGGCGGCGATGGCGGCGGCGTGCGGGTCGTCCGGGAGTCCCGAGCCCCAGAAGTCCTGCTGGAGGCCGCGCTGCTCGGGGGTCTGCCCGCCGGGCTGGGCGGTGTAGAGCACGGGCACGCCGAGGGCGGCCGCGCGCTCCTTGAGGCCGCGTACGTTGGCCAGGAGGCCGGGCACGGGCGCGGCCTCGGTGTCGTACGCGGACAGGAAGTAGTTCTGCAGGTCGTGCACGAGGAGCACGGCGCGGGCCGGGTCGACCTTCCAGTCGACGCGGTTGGCCGGCAGCTCGGCGGCGGTCGGCAGGGGGTAGGGGGTGATGGCGGGCAGGGCCATGATGCTGGGTTTTCCGTTTCGGCTGGTCAGAGGGTGCCGGGGCGAGGCCCGGCGGGGTCGGTGGGGCCGGTGTCCGCGGCACCCGCCCTGAGGTCCTTCTTGGAGATCTTCCCGACTCCGGTCTGCGGGAACGCGTCCACGAACTCCACGCGGTCGGGCACCTTGTACGCCGCGAGGCCGCGCTCGCGCACGAAGCGTTTGACGGCAACGGGCTTGAGGGGCTCGGCGCCCGCCTTCAGGATCACGTAGGCGCAGGTGCGTTCGCCGAGGTACGGGTCGGGTTCGCCGACGACGTTGGCGTCGTGGACGGCGGGGTGGGCGAGGAGGTGGTTCTCGATCTCCTCGGCGGCGATCTTCTCGCCGCCCCGGTTGATCTGGTCCTTGGCGCGGCCCTCGACGACCAGGTGGCCCGTGTCGGTGAGCCGGACGATGTCGCCGGTGCGGTAGAAGCCGTCGGCGGTGAAGGAACGCGCGTTGTGCTCGGGCGCGTTCCAGTAGCCGCGGATGGTGTAGGGCCCGCGGGTCAGCAGATGGCCGGTGGCGCCGACGGGCAGGTCGTTGTCCTCGTCGTCGACGACCCTGATCTCGTCGTCCGGGGAGATGGGGCGGCCCTGCGTGGTGACGATGGTCTCCTCGGGGTCGTCCAGGCGCGTGTAGTTGACGAGCCCCTCGGCCATGCCGAAGACCTGCTGGAGGGTGCAGCCGAGCGCGGGGCGCACCCGCCGGGCCGCCTCCTCGCTGAACTTGGCGCCGCCCACGAGCAGGACGTCGAGGCTGGTGAGGTCGTGGTTCGTGGTCGCGGCGGCCTCCGTCCACACCAGCGCGAGCGGGGGCACGAGGCCGGTGAGGGTGACGCCCTCGCGCTCGATCAGCGGGAAGGCGGTCTCGGGCGCGGGCTGTGGGCAGAGCACCACGCGGGCACCGGCGTAGAGCGCGCCGAGGGTTCCCGGTGAGGACAGCGGGAAGTTGTGGGCGGCGGGCAGCGCACACAGGTAGACGCTGTGCTCATCGACGCCGCACAGCTCGTTGGAGCCCCACAGCGAGTAGATGTAGTCGTCGTGGGTGCGCGGGATGAGCTTGGGCACGCCGGTGGAGCCGCCCGACAGCTGAAGGAAGGCGAGGTCGTGCGGGGCGGGCCCGGCCGGGTCCAGCGGCTCGGCGGGTTCGACGGGCACGTCGGCGAGGGCCTCGAACTCGCCCGCCTCGCCCTGGGCCACCCACACGTGCCGCAGCGTGGGCACCTCGGCGCGGACCTTCGCGGCGAGCGTCCGGTAGTCGTAGCCGCCGTGTTCGGCGGCGATGACGTAGGCGGCGGCCTCGGTGAAGCGGCAGAAGTAGGCGATCTCCGTCTCACGGTGCGCGGGCAGCGCGAACACCGGCAGCGCACCGACGCGGAACAGCGCGAAGATCACTTCGAAGAACTCGGCGATGTTGGGCAGCTGCACCACCACACGGTCGCCCGCCGTGATGCCGCGGGCGAGCAGTCCGGCGGCGAGCCGGTCGGCGCGGGTGTCGAGCTCGCCGTAGGTCCAGCGGCGGTCGGTGGCGGGATCGACGACGGCGATCCGGTCGGGGTGCGCGGCGGCCCGTGCCCGCAGCACGCCCCCGAAGGTCTCGCCGCGCCACCAGCCCGCGGCGCGGTAGCGCTCGGCGAACTCCCGCGGCCAGGTGGGCGCCTGGGCCTCCCGTGCGGCGTCGGACGCGACGGTCACAGCTCGGCCCCCACGGCGGCGAGGAAGGTGCGGAACTTGGCGGCGGTCTCGGCCGTCTCGGCCTCCGGCTCGGACGCGGCGACGACGCCCGCGCCCGCGAAGAGCCGCAGGGAGTCGCGCTCGGCCTCCGCGCAGCGGATGGTGACGACCCATTCGCCGTCGCCCGCCGCGTCGCCCCAGCCGACCATGCCGGTGAAGAAGCCGCGGTCGAAGGGCTCGCTGTCGCGGATGACCTCGCGGGCCGTGTCGGTGGGCGTGCCGCAGACGGCGGGCGTCGGGTGCAGCGCGCAGGCCAGTTCGAGGGCGGAGGCGCCCGGGCCCGCGAGGGTGCCGGTGACGGTCGTCGACAGGTGCCACATGGCGGCGGTACGGATCAGGGTGGGCTTCGCGGGCACGGTCATGTCCGCGCAGAAGGGCGCGAGGGCCTGGTGGACGGCGTCGACGACGACGGCGTGCTCGTGCAGGTCCTTGGCCGACTGCAGGAGCGCGGCCGCGCGGCGCACGTCCTCGGCGAGGTCGTCGCTGCGCGGTATGGAGCCGGCGAGGGGGTTGGCGATGACGCGCCGCCCGCGCCGGGACACCAGCAGCTCGGGGCTCGCACCGATGAGCGTGCGGGCCGGTCCTGTCGGCAGCGCGAAGGTGTAGCCGCCGGCGTCGCGCCGGGCCAGGCGCTGGAGCATGGCGGGGACGTCGAGGGGCTCGGCGCAGTCGAGTTCGAGGGTGCGGGCGAGGACGACCTTGCTGAACTCGCCGCGCCACATGCGGTCGACGGCGGCGGCCACGGACGCGCCGTACACCTCGGGGGCCGGTACCTGGCGGATGCGCCAGTCCGCGCGGGCGGGTGCCTCGGCGGGCAGCGCGATCAGCGGGTCGGCGGCCAGCGGCGGCGCGGTGCGCAGGGCCGCGGGCACCGCGAGGGCGGCCGGGGCGCTCTGGTCGAACGGCACCGCCCCGACGACGACGGGCGACTCGGCCCCGTCCGCGCGGGCCTGCCCGAGCGTCTGGGCGACCCGCGCCGCCAACGGTCTCTCGTCGTGCGGCACTTCACTGTGCGCGCCCTGCCCGAGCAGGGTGCGGGTGGGAGTACCGAGGAAGCGGGCGCCCGGCCGGTAGTCGGCGAGGAGCGCGGTGGCGGCTCCTACGGCGGGGTGGGCCGGGTCGGCCAGGGCGGGGACGTGTGTGGCGACATCGGGTGCCGTCGACACGGAGGGCTCCGTTTCTCCCGGGCCCGTGCCTCCGGTGGGAGGTACGGCCGCGGGTGCGGGGGGTGGGTGAGAAATACCTGTGTCCTGCCGATGGCGGCGGACGTGCGGATGCGAGGGGGCGGCGGCGCGTCAGCGCAGGGTGGCGCCGCCGTCGACGTAGAGCTCTTGCATCGTGATGTGCCGCGCCCGGTCGGAGGCGAGGAAGAGGACCGCCTCCGCGATGTCGCGGGGCGCGGCGATGCGGCCCAGCGGGATGCCGGTGCGGAAGGTCGCGGGGTCGCCGTCGACCACCCGCTGCGGGGCCGCGTCGTCGGTCCACAGGGCGCGTTGCATCGCGGTGTCGGTGGATCCGGGGGCGACGATGTTGCAGCGCACGCCGCTGCGGGCGAGTTCGAGGCCCAGGCACTTGGTGTACATGGCCGCGGCGGCCTTGGAGGCGGCGTAGGCGGCCATGCCGGTACGGGGCACTCCGGCCGCGTTGGAGCCGACGGTGACGATACTGCCGCTGCCGCGCGCGGCCATGCGGGCGCCGACGGCGCGGGAGGTGTGGAAGACGCCGGTGGTGTTCACGGCGAAGGTGTCCGCCCAGTCCTCGTCGCTGAGCCGGACGGCCGGACCCGGGCGAAGGATTCCGGCCACGTTGACCAGGATGTCGAGCGGGCCGCGGTCGCGTTCGACGGCGTTCACGGCGGCTTCGACGGCCGCGGCGTCCGTGACGTCCATGACCTGCGCGGTGATGGTGCCCGCGGCGGTGGCGGCGCCCGGGGGCGGGTCGCCCACCGGATCGGCGGCCAGCTCTTCCAGGCCGTCCACGGTGCGGTCGGTGGCCAGGACGTGGGCGCCCTCGGCGGCAAGCAGCCGGGCCACGGCCGCGCCGATTCCCTGTCCGGCCCCGGTGACCAGGGCGGTCCGGTCGGCCAGTTCCGTGCGGTCGCCGGATATGGGTACAGGCATGATCAACTCCCCCCGCTGTTCTTAGGTAAGCCTAACCTTAGATGAGTCGAGCGCGGGACGCTGCCCCGCCTCGGGTGGCTTGTTTGGTTAGGCTAACCTCACTTCATGCAGTCGCAGCACACGGGTACGTCACATCCCGCAGCCGAAGAGGACCCCTCACCGGGGCAGTTGGCCGATACACCCGCACAAGGTCAGGTTTCGGCCACCGCCGGGGACGCGCGGTCGGCGGTGGAGGGGGTCGTACGGGAGACGGGGCCGGACGCCGCGCACGAGAAGCACGAGAAGGCGCGCCCGGCCGCCGACCGACCGTCCTCGCCGGACCGCACACGTCCGGACCGCACGCAGCGCCGGATCCGCCTCTGGCTCGCGGGCCTCGCCGTCCTCCTCCTGATGCTGTGCGCCCTCTCGCTGTCCATCGGGGCCGGTGAGGTCGGCGTGAGCGGCGCCCTGGACTACCTCCTGAACCGCGGCGGCGCCCGCGACGACTCGCGGCTCGCCCTCGTCATCGGCGACCTGCGGCTGCCCCGCACCCTCACCGCCGTCCTCGTCGGCACCGCGCTCGGCGTGGCCGGGTGCCTCCTGCAGGCCGTCACCCGCAACCCCCTCGCCGAGACGGGACTGCTCGGGGTGAACGCGGGCGCCTCCCTCGGCGTCGTCGCCGGTATCGCGCTCCTCGGGTTCGACTCCGGATACGCCTACCTGGTCTGCGCGTTCGTCGGCGCCGTGGTCGCCAGCGCCCTGGTGCTGCTCATCGCCGGGCGCGGCGGCGGCTCCCCGATGCGGCTCGTGCTCGCCGGGTCGGCGCTCGGCGCCACCTTCGGCGGGCTCACCAGCGTCATCGTCGTCAACTCCGCCGAGACGTACGACCGTTTCCGGTTCTGGGTGCTCGGCTCGCTCGCCGGTGTCGAGGGGTACGGCGAACTCGCCCGCCTCGCCCCGGTCCTCGGCGTCGGACTGCTCGTCACCGCACTGGTCGTCCGGCCCCTCTCGGCGCTGGCCCTCGGCGACGACCTGGCCCGCGGCCTCGGCCACCGCCCTTCGGTCACCCGTACCGTCGTCGCCGTCGCCGTGACGCTGCTCACCGCCGCGGCCGTGGCGCTCGCGGGCCCCATCTCCTTCCTCGGCCTGCTCGCCGGGTTCGTCGCCCGCTCCCTGGCCGGACCCCGGCTCGCGGTGCGCCTGGTCCTCGCGGGGCTCGTCGGCGCCGGTGTCCTCACCACCGCCGACATCGCCGCCCGCGTGGTGTCCCGGCCCTTCGAGGCGCCCGTGTCCGTCATCGTCGCGCTCATCGGCGCGCCCGTGCTCATCGGCATCGTGCGTTCCAAGCAGCTCGCGACGATGGGGATGACGGACCCGGCGGCGGAGGAGACGCGTGGCGGCGCGCGGCGAATCCGGAAGCCGCTGCGTGCGTTGGCCTTCCGTGCCGTGCGCTCGGGCGGTGCGGGCCGAACCGACGGCCCGCGCAAGCCCGCACGGCCCACCCGCCCCCTCCGCCCCGAACGCACCGACGGCCTCATGGCCCTGCGCACCGGCCCGATGTCGTTCCTCGTGGCGCGTCGCCCCGCCGTCGCCGCCCTCGGCCTCGCCGCCGCGCTCGTCTGCGCCGTCGTCCTCTCCGCGTACGCCGGGCAGAGCGACATGGGCATCTCCCGCACCTTCCACGCCGTCCTCGGCCAGGGCGACCGCTTCGACGTGCTGCTCGTGCAGAAGTTCCGGCTCGGCCGGATCGTCGCCGGGCTCGTCGCGGGCGCGGCCCTCGGCCTCGCGGGCTGCCTCACCCAGACCCTGGCCCGCAATCGCCTCGCCACCCCCGAACTCCTCGGCGTCAACGACGGCGCCACCGCGGCCGTGCTGCTCTCCGCCACCCTCAGCGCGTCCGGCTCGTTCGGCGCCTGGTGGGCGGGGCCGCTCGGCGCGCTCGTCGCCGTGATCGTGGTGACCGCCGTGTCCGGTGGCGTGGGTCAGCGCGGCTACCGGGTCCTCGTCGTGGGCCTCGCGATGTCGGCGCTCGCCTCCGCCGTGACCCAGGTCGTGCTGTCCCGGCGCTCCCTCAACTCGGCGAGTTCGCTGTACGTGTGGACCTCCGGGAGTCTGAACGGCCGCGGCTACTCCGTCGCCGTGCCGGTGCTCATCGGCCTCGCGGTGCTGATCCCGGTGGCGCTTGCCGTCGCCCGGCATCTGGCGGTGCTGCGGTTCGACGACGACACCGCCGCGTCCCTGGGTTCGGCCCCCGCCCGTACCCGCGTCGTCTGTCTGCTGCTCGCGGTGGCGCTGGCCGGTCTGGCCGTCGGCGTCTGCGGTCCCGTCGGCTTCGTGGCGCTGGCCTCGCCGGTGATCGCGTCGCGGCTCGCCGGGCCGCTGCGGGTGCCGTTGATCGGCTCGATGCTCACCGGGGCCGTCCTCGTGGTCGCCGCCGACACGCTCGGGCGGATCGCGTTCTCCGGCTCCGAACTGCCTGTGGGCATCGTGACGACCGTCCTGGGCGGACCGTTCCTCCTCTGGGTCCTCCTCGGCCGCTCCGCGGCGACCCGGGTCTGAGACGGCACCGCGCCCGACACCACGGCCCCCGGCGGCCACGCCCCGCCTTCCCGCCCCGCTCCACCCATGAGAGGTACCCCCACGTGACCGACACCCGCAGCCCCCTCCTGCGTTCCCTGCGCCAGGCCGTCCGCGCCCAGGTCGTCGGCGCGGAAGCGGAGTTCTGGCTCCGCGCCGAGGCGCTCGGCACCCCGCTCGTCGAGCCCGACCCCGAGGGTGACCACGCGCACCGCCTGGTCACGTTCGTGTGGCGCGACGACACCGACGCACCCGTGTCAGACGTCCTCGCACTGCTGCACACCGTCACCGACCGGGCCCGGCACGCCGGCGATCTGACCGCGCATCTGATGGACCGGGTGGAGGGCACCTCGGTGTGGGCGATCAGCCACCGGCTGCGCGCCGACCACCGCGCCTCGTACCAGTTCCTGCCGCACCGCGGCGCACGCGCCGACGTCCTGCGCACCGACCGGGCGTCCTGGACGGCCGTCCTGGACGCGGCGGTTCCCGACCCCTTGAACCCCGCCCCCGTGCTGCCGTCCCGCGACGGCCGCTCCCCCGCCTCCGTCCTCTCTCTCCAGGACGCCCCCGCGGAACCGCACACCGGTCGCAGGCCCGGCGTGCCCCGGGGACGGAGCGTCGACGCCGACGTACGGGGGCGGCGGATCACCGTGCACCTGCCGCCCGGGCACACCCCGCAGGGCGGCCCGTACGCCGTGGCGGTGCTCCTGGACGGCGAGATGTGGGGCCCCGTCCTGGGCGTCGGCGACGTCCTCGACAACCTGCACGCCGACGGCGCGCTGCCGCCGACCGTCGCGCTGCTCGTCGACACCATGGGCCGCCGCATGGAGGACCTGTCGTGCAGCGGGCCGTTCGTCGACTGGCTGGCGGACGAACTGCTGCCGTGGGCGGCCGAGCGGTACGGCGCGGACACACGGCCGGAGCGCACGGTCGTGGCCGGGCAGAGCGCGGGCGGCCTCACCGCGGCGTTCGCGGCGCACCACCGCCCTGACCGGTTCGGCCTCGCGCTGTCCCAGTCGGGGTCGTTCTGGTGGCCCGACGACGAGCGGGGCACCGAGTGGCTGACCCGGGAGTACGCGTCCACCACGCGCAGACCGGTCCGTCTGCGCCTCGAAGTCGGCCTCCAGGAGTGGATGCTGATCGAGGAGAACCGCAGGCTCCGCGACGTCCTGACGGAGCAGGGCTACGACGTGTCGTACGAGGAGTTCAACGGCGGCCACGACTACGCGTGCTGGCGGGGCGGTCTGGCGTCGGGCCTGGCGGCTCTCCTGTCGGAGCGCTGAGCAGGCGGCGGGTCGGTCAGGCCACAGGGGCGGCCAGCGCCGGATCCTGCCCGGACCGGCCCAGCGCCTCGGCGACGAACCCGGACGCCGTCAGCTCGGCCACGGTCCCGCTCAGGAACCGCACCGTCTCCGGACGCCGTTCCCTGGTCGTCCCGACGGCCTGCCGGATGGTCATGAACGCGGGCTCGACCAGACGCAGTTGGGGTTGTCCGGCGACGTGCGCGGTCAGCGGCTGCCGGATGCCCGCCGCGGCCTCCAGCTTCTCGGTGTGGAAGACGTCGACTCCCTCGGCGCCCCGGACCACCGTGGCGTGGCGCAGCGTGCGCGTCAGGAACAGGTCGTAGGCGGAGCCCTGCTTCACCCCGATGCGGACGCCCTCGTGGTCCACGTCGTCCGGCGTCCGCAGCGTGGAATCGGCCGGGACGGCGTACATCCCCTCGATGTGCACGTACGGGGCCGTGAACGCGACCTCCGCCTCGCGGGCCGGGTCGACGGCGAGAAAGCACAGGTCGGCCTGACCGGTGGCCATGGCCTCGTAGGACTTGCGGGCCGCGTCGAAGCAGCGGAACTCCACGGGCAGGCCGATGCGGCGGCCCAGCTCACGGGCGAGTTCGACGGTGACCCCGCGCGGTGCGTCCGGGGTGCCCTGGGCGAGCACGGGGTTGCCCAGGTTGATGGAGGCGCGGAGCACTCCGGTGGGGGCGAGGTCACGGGCGAGGGCGGTGGCGTTGGTGATCTCCATGGGCCGAGTCTAGGAACGCCGGACGGCCCCGCACCGCCCGGCCCCGTGCCGGAACCCTCCGGGGGGCGCAGTGGTCCGGGACGGGCGGATCGGCACGGCTCACACCGTTGCAGCGGGCGGGGTCCACCGGTGGGTGCGGGGCACCGCGTGGGACACGCCGAAGTCCGTCTTGAGATGCTCGGGAATGGCGTAGTGCATGACGCGTCCGCGCGTGAGCGAGGACAGTTCGAAGACACTGGTGAGATGGCCCAGCCGGTCCAGTGCCCAGGCGCCGAGCGGGGAGTGGTCCTCGATGGTCTCCAGGACGCCCAGGAGGTGGGGCACGGCCTTGACGAGGGTGTCCCAAGGGGTGCGGGGCACCGCGAGCCAGTCGGCGCAGGTGTCCCCGACGAGGTACCGGATGAGGGCGGAGACGATCGGGTCGAGGAGGGTGCCGGGCACCACGTCCTCGTAGAGGTCGATGAGCTGCCGGGTCAGGTGCGCGCCCTCGTCGGAAGGCCCCATGTGCCGGACCATGTACAGGTCGAGGAACTGGCGGGCCTCGTCGAGGGACTTGGGGACGGCGTCCTGGTCGACGCCGAGCATCGCACCGACCACGCGCCAGGCGTAGTAGTACGCCTCCGCGCCCTCGGTCGACATGTGGATGCCCAGGCGGTGCAGGCTGTCCAGGACGAGCATCGAGAAGAACATCTGCCCGCCGATCATGTCCTCCTGGCAGATCGGCGTGCCGAGCGCGTCGGTGTCCCACCGGTTCTCGCGTACGAGGTGGTGGCGGATGGACGCGTGCAGGAGGCGGACCTTCTGGGCGGCCGGGATGAAGCGGCTGCCGCTCTCGAAGGCGTCGGGCCGCATCAGGTAGACGGTGAACTGCCCGGTCTCCGCCATCCGTTTGGAGGGATACTTCAGTCCGTGCGTGGCCGAGAGGAGCTTCGCCACGTGCGGGACGACGTAGCAGGCGGGCATGGCGGCGAAGGACAGCGCGGTGGCGATGTGCACGTTGTTGTCGATGAAGAACAGGCGCGCCTTCTCCATCTCCCCCCAGTCCACCCACGTCGGAGGGACCCGGGTGGCCTCGAGGTATTCGCGTGCGACGTCGGGGAGCCCGTCCGGCAGGGGGGCGCCGGCAGTGGAGACGTAGCGCATCAGGGTGTTGAAGGTGCCCACCTCACCGCGTTCGAAGAGTGCGGCGACGGTGGCGTCGGCGAGTTCGTCACCGGCCTGTCGCAGGGTGTTCATCGATGCCTCGGTGCGGGTCATGGCAGGTTCCTCGGCTTCCATGGGGAGGCGGCGTCAGGGCAGTCGCAGAGAGGGCGGTTCAGGAGCGGCGGAGCGCCGCCGAACCGGCCAGGGCGGTCAGGGCGGCGGTGGCGTGCGAGGGCACGTCCAACTCGTGCAGGGCGTCGAGTGCTTCCGCCACGCGGGCACTGATCATGTCTTCGATGCGGGCGGGCGCCCCGAGCCCGAGCATGAGCTCGCGCACCGCCCGAAGGCCTTCCCCGCCCCGGTCGCGCCGGCCGAACAGGGAGCGGAGCCGCTCCCGCTCGTCGTCGCCGGCGAGGCGCCAGGTCTCCGCCAGCAGGGCCGTGGGCCGGTGGCCGTGCACGTCGTCGGCGTTGGCCTTGCCCGTCACGTCCGGGTCCCCGAACAGGCCGAGCAGATCGTCCCGCAGCTGGAACGCCTCCCCCAGCGGCAGTCCGTACGCCCGGTAGCCCTCGCGCAGCCGCGTCCCCGCCCCGGCCAGGGCGCCGCCGATGAGCAAGGGCTGCTCGACGGTGTACTTGGCGGTCTTGTAGCGGATCACCTTCAGCGAGGCCGTGGTGTCCGGGTCGGTTCCGGTACGGAGGATCTCCAGGCACTCGCCCGCGACCAGCTCACGGGCCATCACCGCCCACAGCGGGCGGGCCCGGGACAGATACGCGGCGGGCAGCCCGCTGGTGGCGAAGAGCTGCCCGGCAAGCGCCATCAGCAGGTCTCCCACCAGCATCGCCAGAGACCGGGCCGCGGCGTCGGCGCGCGGGCGCCCGCGCACGGCGGCGCGCAGGGCCCTGTGGACGGTGGGCCGCCCGTGCCGCAGTGGGCTGTCGTCGATGAGGTCGTCGTGCACGACCGCCGCCGCGTGCACGAGTTCCATGGAGGCCGCGGCCCGTACGAGCGCGTCGCTGTCCGGCTGCCCCACCGCGCGCCAGCCCCAGTAGCAGAACGCCGACCGCAGCCGCTTGCCGTCCGCCACCGCAGCCTCCACCTGCCCGGCCACCGGCCCCAGAAGTGGATCGATCTCCGCGAACCGGTCCGCCTCCTCGGCGACGAAGCGGTGCAAGGTGTCGTCGACGCGGGCCTTGAGCGCGTCCGCCCCCGACCGGTCACTCGTCATCGGCGGCCTGTCGGGCGAGGGCGCGCCGGGCGAGGATCTCCAGGTGGGCCGGGGGCGGGGCCGCGTACCGGTCCAGCGCGAGGCGCCCCCGCGCCAGGAGGTCGTGCTCGGCCTGTGCCGCCAGCTCCGCGGTGTCGGAGCGGCGCAGCGCCCCCCGCACCGCGCCCAGCGCCGAACCCACCGTGCTCACCGCCAGATCGGCAAGACCGGCCACCAGCAGTACGGCCTGACCGTCCAGGCCCGCGCGCCGCTGTTCCTCTTCCCGCGTCATGCCACATCCCCCACCCGGTGCTCGCTCGGACGGCGCCGGTCGTCCGCCGTCCTTGCGAGCATCGCGTCACATCCGGCAGGGGAACAGAAGAACTCACGAACGGGCGATCACACCGCTCGACAGTACGGATCACGGTGTCCCGAGATGATCACCTCGGAGGAGATCGCCCGGGTCCGGCACCACCGCTGACGCGCCGTCACAACCGCTGCTCTGCCGGCGGCAGAACAACGGCCGGACCGGGCTCGACGATCACTACAGTCCAGTCTCATGACGACGATGACGACGCGTACGGTCGCGTACCCGGCCGACGGTCTGACGATGGTCGGGCACCTCGCGCTCCCGGCCGGTACCGACCGCCGGCCCGCGGTGCTGCTCGGGCCGGAGGGCATGGGACTCAGCGACGTCGAGCGCCGCCGGGCCGATGCTCTCGCCGAGCTGGGATATGTGGCGCTGGCCTTCGACCTCCACGGCGGGCGCTATGTGAGCGACCCCGAGGAGATGCTGGCCCGTTGCGTGCCGCTGCTCTCCGATCCCGACCGGATGCGGGGCATCGGCCACGCGGCGCTCGACGTGCTGCGCGCCGAACCGCGGACCGACCCCGACCGGATCGTCGCCGTCGGCTACGGCACCGGGGGCGCCATCGCGCTGGAGCTCGGGCGCGACGGCGTCAACCTGCGCGCGATCGGGACGGTCAACGCGACGATCACGGGCCGACCGGGCGAGGCGGCGCGCATTCGCTGCCCGGTGTGGGCCGGGGTCGGGTCGGAAGACCCGATCATGTCGCCCGCGCAGCGGAACGCGTTCACCGCCGAGATGCAGGCCGCGGGCGTCGACTGGCGCCTCACGGTCTACGGCGGCGCCCTGCACGCCTTCCACCACCCGCCGGTCGACCACCCCACCGTCCCCGGCGTCGGCCACCACCCACAGCACGCGCGGCGAGCCTGGCGCGACGTCGTCGACCTGCTCGCCGAGTGCCTGCCCGTGACGGAGGATCAGAGCGAGGTTCAAGGACGGCTTCTCACTGAGCCGCGGTGACAGCCTCGTCCGCCGCGTCCTCGTACGGCGGCGGCTGCGGCGCCTCCGCCGGGAGGCGCAGGGCCACCAGCGCGCCCACCGCGACCAGCGCCGCCGTCCCCCACACCGCCGCCCGGAACGGCCCGGCGTCCGGGGTGCCGCCGTGGCCACCGCCTCCGATCACGGCGGCGCACAGCGCGATGCCGACGGCTCCGCCGAGGGTCCGCACGATCTGGAAGAGGCCCATGGCCTGGCCCATGTCGGGCGGGGCGATCGACTCGAACCCGGCGAGCTGCACGGTGAGTACGGCGGTGCCGAGGACGAGGCCGACCAGGAACATCAGGAGCCGTACCGCCCATGCGTCGTCGGCGACGCCGGGCACGCCGAGGAGGGCGAAGACGACGGTGGCGAGGAGCAGCGCGGGCACGGTGAGGCGGCGGGGGCCGAGGCGCGGCAGGAGCCGGTCCACGAGTTGGGAGGCCAGCATCAGGCCGAGTGCCTCGGGGAACACGCTGAGCCCGGCGTCGAGCGCGGAGGCACCCAGGGCCGCCTGGTAGAGCAGCGGGAAGACGAAGAGCAGGCCCATGAGTCCCGCGGCGGTGAGGACGGCGAGCACCGAGGCCGTCCCGTAGCTCCGGTCGGTGAACAGGCCGAGCCGCAGCAAGGGTTCGGGGGTACGCCTCAGGTGGCGGACCGCGGCGACGACGAGAGCCGCGCCGAGGACTCCGGCGGCGGCCACGGGCGGGCTGCTCCAGCCGTGCGCGGGGCCGTACCCGAGGGCGTATGTCAGCAGGCCGAGGCCGGGCGTCGCCAGCCAGAAGCCGGTGCGGTCGAAGGGGCCTTCGGTGCCCTCGACGTGCTCGCGCAGGCCGAGGACGCCGATGAGGAGCGCGGCGAGGCCGACGGGCACGTTCACGAAGAACAGCCAGTGCCAGGAGGCGTGTTCGGTGAGCAGGCCCCCGAGCGGCGGGCCGAGCGCGGGCATGAGGGCGGTGGGGACGATGAGCGCCTTGGCCAGCTTGCCGCGTTCGTGCGGGGCGTAGGTCCGGAACAGCAGGGTCATGCCGACCGGGGTGAGCAGGCCGCCCGCGAGGCCCTGCACCGCGCGGGCCGCGATGAGCGTCGGCAGGTCCTGAGCGAGGCCGCACAGCGCGGAGGCGGCGGTGAAGACCGCGAGCGAGCCGAGGAACACGCGCTTGGTGCCGCAGCGGTCGCCGAGCCAGCCGGCGACGGGCAGGGTCAGGGCGAGGGCGACGAGGAAGGCCGTCTCGACGGCGTTGGCGGCGGAGACGGGACGGCCGAAGTCCTCGGCGATGGTGAAGAGGGCCGGGTTGACGATCGTGGAGTCCAGGCCGTTCATGCACATCGCGGCCACGTAGACGATCACGACGGCGGCTCTCGGCGAGAGCAGGCGTGCGCGGACGGAGCGGTCCTTCGCCGGGGGTGCCGCGGAGTTCCGCACCGGGTCGGTGGAGGTGTCCTTCACCGGGCGAGCACCCCGGCGTCACGCGCGGTGACCCACTCCAGCGCGGTGGCGCGCGGGCAGGGGCCGTACACGACCGTCCAGCCGTCGGGAACGCTCGCGAACAGCGGCCACAGGGAGTGCTGGTGCCGTTCGTTGACGAGGACGACGAAGGCGCTCGTGGGGCCGTCCGCGTCGAAGGGGTTGGCGGGGGCGTCGCCGGTCATGGGGGTCACTTCTCCAGCTCGGTGAGGCGGTCGGCGACCACGCGGGCGATGTGCGCGATCGGCTCGGGCAGGGTCATGTCCTTGTGGGAGCAGGCGACATCGGTGTTGTCGATGCGTCCGCTCACGTAGGGCGTCCAGGTGTCGGGCGTCAGGGCGTCGTCGATGGTGTCGACGGTGGCCCGGAAGAACAGGACGTCCCCGTCGAACCGGCGGTGGTCGTAGCGCCGTACCAGGTCGTTGGTGTTGAGGTAGGTGTCGGCGAGGGCTTCGATGGTGGCGGTGGAGAGCGCGGCGAGGGGGCTGTTCTCGCGGTGGAGCACGTCGACGACGTTGGCCGTCGTCAGTGCCTTGCCCTCCAGGCTGTCGGGACCGTAACCGCCCATCGTCAGGAGCGATTCGAGGGCTTCGGCGTGGTCGGACTCGGGCAGGTCGCGGAAGCCCTCGGCCGGGTAGGCGTCGAGGATCGCGAGGAGCTGCACCTCCTCGCCCGCGGCCTGGAGGTGGGCCGCGACCGCGTGCGCGATGATGCCGCCGGTGGACCAGCCGAGGAGCCGGTAGGGGCCGTGGGGCTGGACCTCGCGGACGCGCGACGCGTAGTGCGCGGCGAGTTCCTCCAGGGTGGCGGGCAGCGGTTCGGCGGCCGTCGCGGGGCCGACGCCCTGGGCCTGGAGGCCGTAGACGGGCACGTCCGGCGGCAGGTGCCGGATGAGGCCCGCGTAGCACCAGCTGAGCCCGCCCGCGGGGTGCACGCAGTACAGCGGGGCGCGGTCCCCGGCCGGGCGCAGCGGCAGCAGGACGTCCAGGGGGTCGTCCTCGCGGTCGGCGTCGAGCACGGCGTCGAGTGCGGCGACGGTGGGCGACTGGAACACGGTGCCGATGGAGACGTCGGTGCCGAACGCCGCCTGGACGCGGGCGGCGAGGCGCACGGCGAGCAGCGAGTGCCCGCCGAGGTCGAAGAAGTTGTCCTCGGCGCCGACCCGTTCGAGGCCGAGCACGTCGGCGAAGATCACGCAGAGCTGTTCCTCGCGCGGGGTGCGCGGGGCCCGGCCGCCGCCGGTGGCCGCGGGCGCGCCGGGCGCGGGCAGGGCCTTGCGGTCGAGCTTGCCGTTGCCGGTCAGCGGCAGCCGGTCCAGGAGCACGACGGCCGAGGGGACCATGTGGACGGGCAGGTGCCGGGCGCAGTGTTCGCGCAGCTCGACCGCCGTGCCGGAGGCTCCCGGGGCGGGCACGGCGTAGCCGACGAGGCGCTTGTCGCCGGGGGTGTCCTCGCGGACGACGACGGCCGCGTCCGCGACGTCCGGGTGGGCGGCGAGGGCCGCCTCGATCTCCCCGAGTTCGATGCGGAAGCCGCGGATCTTCACCTGGTGGTCGGCGCGCCCGAAGTACTCCAGGGTGCCGTCGGCGCGGCGCCGGGCGAGGTCGCCGGAGCGGTACATGCGGCTGCCGCGCGCGCCGAAGAGGTGCGCGTAGGGGTCGGCCACGAACCGGGTGGCCGTCAGGTCGGGCCGTCCCAGGTAGCCGAGGGCCACGCCTTCGCCCGCGACGTACATCTCCCCGGTGACGCCGGGCGGCACCGGCTGGAGGCGGTCGTCCAGGACGTACACGCGCAGGTCGGGGATGTTGACGCCGATGGTGGACGAGGTCGCGGCGGCGGCCGTGGCGCGGTCGAGCGGGAAGTGGGTGACGTGCACGGTGGTCTCGGTGATGCCGTACATGTTGACCAGCGTCGGCGCGTCCTCGGCGTGCCGGTCGTACCAGTCGGCGAGCCGTCCGAGCTCCAGCGCCTCGCCGCCGAACACGACGTAGCGCAGGGCGAGTCCGGTGCCGGGCGCGTCGCGGTCGGCGGCGGCCAGCTGGTAGAAGGCGGACGGTGTCTGGTTGAGGACGGTGACGCGTTCCTCGGCGAGCAGGCGCAGGAAGGCGCCCGGGTCGCGGCTGGTGAGGTGCGGTACGACGACGACCTTGCCGCCGTACAGGAGGGCGCCCCACAGCTCCCACACGGAGAAGTCGAAGGCGTAGGAGTGGAACAGCGTCCAGGCGTCGTCGGGGCCGAAGCCGAACCAGTGGTCGGTGGCGGTCAGGAGCCGGGTGACGTTGTGGTGCGAGACCACGACACCCTTGGGGCGGCCGGTGGATCCTGACGTGTAGATGACGTACGCCGGGTCCTCGGGGGCGAGGGGCCTGGTGCGGTCCTCGTCGCGCAGCGGTGTGTCCGCGTACGAGGTGGTGGTGTCGCCGTCGACGGTGAGGACCGGCAGGTCGTGGGCGGGCAGCCGGGGCACGGTGGCCGTGTCGGTGACGACGGCGGCGGGCCGGGCGTCGGCGAGCATGTACGCGAGGCGCTCCGCCGGGTAGTCCGGGTCGAGCGGCAGGTACGCGGCGCCGGACAGGGACACCGCGAGGAGCCCGGTGACGAGTTCGGCCGAGCGGGGCAGGGCCAGGGCCACGATCGAGCCGGGGCCGATGGAGCGGGCGGCGAGCAGCCGGGCCAGGCGGTGGGCGCGGGCGGAGAGCTCGGCGTAGGTGAGCTGCTGTCCGTCGTGGCTGACGGCGATGCGGTGGGGGTGGCTGCGGGCGGCTTCCTCGTAGCGCTCGGCGAGGGTGGCGGGCTCGGCGTGGCCGCCGGGCAGGGCCTGGGCGTTGCCGTCGACCAGGGCGCGGCGCAGCTCCTCGGGGCTGAGCAGCGGAAGGAGGGCGAGCGGGGTGTCGGGGGCGTCGGCGGCGGCGGTGAGCAGCCGGGCGAGGCGGTCGGCGAGCGCCTGGGCGGTGGCGCGGTCGAAGAGGTCGGTGCGGAATTCCAGGAACCCGCCGATGCCGCCGCCGGGCCGTTCCCCGGCGTTGAGGGTGAGGTCGAACTTGGCGGTGCCGGACGGCACGGCGGTCATGCGGGCGCTGAGGCCGGGGGCGAGCGCGAAGGCCGTGTCGGGGACGGACTGCCAGGCGAGCATGGTCTGGAAGAGGGGGTGGCGGGCCAGCGAGCGGGCCGGGTTGAGCGCGTCGACGAGGTGGTCGAAGGGCAGCGCGTCGTGTTCGTGGGCGCCGAGGGTGGTGGTGCGCACCCGCTCCAGCAGGTCGCGGAACGTCGGGTCGCCCGACGTGTCGGTGCGCAGCACGACGGTGTTGGTGAAGAACCCGACGAGGTCGGCGGTGGCGTCGTCGGCGCGGCCCGCGACGGGCGTGCCGAGGGGGATGTCGGTGCCGCAACCGTGCCGGGTGAGCAAGGCGGCGAGTCCGGCCTGCACGGTCATGAACACGCTGGCGCCGGTGGCGCGGGCGAGCCGGGTCAGGGCGGTGTGCGCGGCCTCGTCGAGGTGGAAGGGCACGGTGTCGCCCCGGTGCGAGGCGACGGCCGGGCGGGGCCGGTCGGCGGGCAGCTCCAGCTGGTCGGGCAGTCCGGCGAGGGCCTGCTTCCAGTACGCCAGGTGCCGTTCGGCGAGGGCCGTCGGCGCCTGGGCGGGGCCGAGGAGGCGCTGCTGGTGGGCTGCGTGGTCGGCGTACTGCAGGGGCAGCGGGTCGAACCGCGGGGCGTCGCCCGCGAGCCGGGCCGCGTAGGCCGTGGCGAGGTCCCGGGCGAGGGGCGTGGTGGAGGCGCCGTCACCGGCGATGTGGTGCAGGAGCAGCAGGAGCGTGTGCCGGTCGGGTCCCGTGGTGAACAGCGTCGCGCGCAGCGGGGGTTCGGCGGCGAGGTCGAAGCAGTGGCGGACGGCGCCGCCGAGGTCGTCGCCGGGTGCGGCGAGGTGCAGGACCGGTCGGGCCGCGGGGTCGTCCGGGTCGAGGATCCGCTGGCAGGGCAGGTCGTCGGCGGCGCCGTCCGCGACCGGGTACACGGTCCGCAGCGTCTCGTGCCGCGCGCTCAGGTCGTGCAGGGCCAGCGTGAGGGCGTCCCGGTCGACGGGCCCTTCGAGGCTGAGGGCGAGCGGGATGTTGTACGTGGCGCTCGGACCCTCGAGGCGGTGCAGGAACCAGAGCCGCTGCTGGGCGGGCGACAGGGGCAGGTCGCCGGTGCGGGGAAGCGCGATGACCGTGTCCGGGTCCGGGTCCGGAACGCCCGCGGCGCTCTCGGCTTCCTGGGCCCGGACGAGCGCCGCGAGCCCGGCGGGCGTGGGGGTGCGGAAGACGTCGGCGAGGGAGACGTCGGCGTGGAAGGTCTCCCTGATGCGGGCGGCGAGCCGGGCCGCGAGCAGCGAGTGGCCGCCGAGGTCGAGGAACCCGGCGTCTGGGGCGACCGGGTCGCCGATGCCGAGGAGGTCCGCGAAGAGCACCCGGATGACCTCGGTGTGCGGATCGGCGGCGCCCGCCGGAGCGTCGGCCGTACCCGCCGCGGGGGTCTCCGGCTCGGGCAGGGCGCGGTGGTCGAGCTTGTCGTTGGCGGTGCGCGGCAGCGCGTCGAGGAGGGTCACGGTCGTGGGGACCATGTGCTCGGGGAGGACGGCGGCCAGGTGGTCGCGCAGGGCGGCGGGGTCGACGCGGGTGGCGGAGTCCGCACCGGCGACGGGGTCCCCTCCGGTGGCGGAGTCCGCACCGGCGACGGGATCCACTCCGGCGACGGATTCCACGCCGACCAGGGGGTCCGCCCCCGTACCGGCGCGCGGCACCGCGTACGCGAGCAGCCGCTTGCCCGTGACACCGTCCCGGGCGATGACGGCGGCCTGCGCCACGTCGGGGTGCGCGGCCAGGACGCTCTGGATCTCACCGAGTTCGATCCGGAAACCGCGGATCTTCACCTGGTCGTCGGTGCGCCCCAGGAACTCCAGGGTGCCGTCGGCCCGCCGCCGCACCAGGTCCCCGGTGCGGTACATGCGGCCGCCCGGCGCGCCGAAGGGGTCCGCCACGAAGCGCTCGGCCGTCAGGTCGGGCCGTCCGAGGTAGCCGCGGGCCAGGCAGGCGCCCGCGACGTACAGTTCACCGGCCACGCCGTCGGGGGCGGGGCGCAGGCTGGAGTCGAGGACGTAGGCGCGGCTTGCGCGCACGGGCCGCCCGTCGGCATCGGCTCCGGTCCAGTAGTAGGCGTCGACGGTGGTCTCCGTCGGCCCGTACAGGTTGAGCGGATGCATGCCGGGGACGGCGGACAGGCGTCGCCACAGCGGCTCAGGGACGGTCTCGCCGCCGACGACGAGGACGGCGGGGTGGTGCCTGCCCTCGTCGAGCAGGCCGTCGGCGATCAGCGCCTCCGCGTAGGAGGGCGTGACGTCGAGGTAGTCGACGCGGTGGGCGTCGACGTAGGCGGTGAGGGCCGCAGGGTCGCGGTACGTCACGTCGTCGAGCAGGTGCAGTTCGTGGCCGTGGACCATCCACAGGACGGGGTCCCAGGACGCGTCGAAGGCGAACGAGGCGCTGTGCGCGACGCGCAGGCGGCCGCGGCCGGTGCGGGCGACGGCCGGGGCGATGTGGTCGGTGCCGTGGCCCGCGAGGAGGTTGGCCAGGGAGGCGTGGGTGACGACGACGCCCTTGGGGCGGCCGGTGGATCCTGAGGTGTGGATGACGTAGGCGGCGCTGTCCGGGGCGGGCGCGGCCGCGGGGACGAGGGCGGGTCTCTCCGCGAGCGCGGCCCGCACTTCGGCGTCGTCCAGGGCGAGTTCGGGCACGGTGTGCGGCGGCAGTGCGGCGAGGGTGCCGGTCGTGCCGAGGACGCACGCGGGCCGGGCGTCCTCGAGGACGGCGCGGGTGCGGGCTGCGGGGTGGCCGAGGTCCAGGGGCTGGCAGACGCCGCCCGCCTTGAGGACGGCGAGCAGGGCGACGACCATGTCGGTGCCGCGCGGCAGGGCGAGGGCGACGGGCGTCTCGGCGGTGACGCCGCGGGCGGCCAGTTCGTGGGAGAGCCGGTTGGCGGCGGCGTCCAGTTCGGCGAAGGTCAGGGCCCGGTCGCCGCAGCGCACGGCGACGGCGTCGGGGGTGCGGGTGGCCTGCGCGGCGAACGCGGCGGGCACGGTCGTCGTGGCGGGCTCCTCGGTCCGGCCCGACGTCACGCGGCGGACGTCGTCGGCGGGCATCAGGTCGAGGCCGGCGAGGGGGCGGTGCGGGTCGGCGAGGAGCTGGTCGGTGAGGGCGCGCAGGAGGTGCTGGAACGCGGCCTGGTGGCGGGCGAGTTCGTCCGTGTCGTAGCGGTCGGCGGCGGCGTCGAGGCTGAGGGCGAGGCCGCCGTCGCGGCTGGGCCACGCGCCGATCGCGAGGTCCTCCACGGGGCCTGCGGCGAGGTTGCGCACGGTGCCGGGCAGGCCCGCGAAGTCGAGGGTGTCGCCGTTGAACGGCTTGATGTTGACCATGGGGCCGGTGAGGGGCGTGGCGGCGGAGCCGAGGCCGAGGTCCCGGCGCAGGTCCGCCTGCGGGTAGCGCTGGTGGCGGCGCACGGCGCGGATCTCCAGGACGACGCGGCGCAGCAGTTCGGCGGCGCTGTCCTGGGGGCGCACGGCGAGGCGCAGCGGCAGGACGTTGACCGTCATGGCGGGGGTGCGCAGGGCGGCGGGGCCGCGGCGGTTGGTGACGGGCAGGCCGAGCACGACCTCGGGGGCGCCGGTGATCCGGTGCAGGTGGGCGGCCGCGGCGGCCACGACCAGCTCCGCCCAGGTGGCCTTGGCCGCGGTGGCGGCGGCGGAGATCCGGTCGAGGCCCGGCAGTTCGGCCGTCGCCTTGCGGAGTTCGCCGGTGGCGCCGGTCGCGGGGCGGCCGGAGAGGGTCACGGGGGCGGGGGCGTTCGCCATGCGCTCTGCCCAGAAGGCCCGGTCGGTGGCGAGGCGGTCGCTCGCCAGGTACTGGGCCTCGTCCTCGACGAGTTCCCGCAGGGGCGCGAAACGGCAGGCGGGCGCGGGCGCTTCGGGGTCGGCCGTGTACGCGGTGTACAGCTCGGCGACGCGGCGGCCGACGAGCTGGAGGGCGTAGGCGTCGACGGCGATGTGGTGCACGCGCTGGTACCACCAGGTGCGGTCGTCGGCGATCCGGATGAGGGCCTGGGTCATCAGGCCGTGGCCGTCCCCGGCGTCCGCCGCGTCCCCCGCGTCGGCGGGGCGGGCCAGGTCGGCGCGGATCCAGGCGTCGGCGACTTCCTCGGGCCCGTCCTCGGCGCGCAGGTCGAGCCGGTGCACGGGCAGGTGCGCCGCGTACGCCGCCTCCCGCACCCACTGCTGCGGCTCGCCGTCCGCCTCGGTCACGCGCAGGCGGAGCGTGTCGGCCTCCGCGACGGTCCGGCGCACGGCGCGCTCGAGCCGGTCCTCGTCCAGGGCGCCGTGGATCTCCATGAGGTCCGCGGTGTGGAACGCGGCGCCGCCGGGGTCCAGTTGCCGCGCGTAGTGGATGCCGGCCTGCGGCGTCAGCAGCGGGAACACGTCGTCCGGACGCGGATGCATGCGTACAACTCCTCGGGGATCGAGCGCACCGGACCACCAGCGCGAAGTTAGGTAAGCCTAAGCTATGTTTTCGGGGGCGATGACGCGAACCGTTCCGTCCGCCTCCGCACCCGAAGAGGACCGATGCCGCACCCCACCCACGGCGAAGCCGCAGCGACGCAAGGCGCCACCACCGCTCCCGACGACCTCAAGTCCGCCGTGCGGCAAGGCGTCGAAGGACACCGCGACGACCTGATCGCCCTGAGCCGCCGCATCCACGGCCACCCGGAGACGGCCTTCACCGAGCACCGCGCCGCCGCCTGGTGCGCCGAGGCCCTGGCGGCAGCCGGATTCACGGTCGACTCCCCCGCGTACGGCCTGGACACCGCATTCTCCGCGACGCTCGGCCCGGGTCCGCGGACGGTGGCGCTCGTCTGCGAGTACGACGCCCTGCCAGGCCTCGGCCACGCCTGCGGCCACAACCTGATCGCCGCCGCCGGGGTCGGCGCGGCCCTCGCGCTCGCCCCGTTCGCCGACGAACTCGGCCTGCGGATACGGGTGCTCGGTACGCCGGCGGAGGAGCGCGGGGCGGGCAAGGCCCTGATGATCGACGCCGGGGCGTTCGACGGGGTGGACGCGGCGATGATGGTGCACCCGTGCCCGTTCGAGATGTCCGACTTCCGGTCGTTCGCGCTCGGCACGCTGTCGGTCACGTACACCGGTCGCGCCGCGCACCCCAGCCTCAATCCGCACGAGGGCCGCAACGCCGCCGACGCCCTGACCGTCGCGCAGGTCGCGCTCGGCCTGCTGCGCCAGCATCTGCCGCCGCAGTGGCGGGTGCACGGCATCACCACGGAGGCGGGCACGAGCCCCAACGCGGTCCCGGCCCGCGCGACGGCCTCGTACGAACTGCGGGCGCTGGCCGCCGAGGACCTCGCCGAGCTGCGCGCCCGCGTGGAGGACTGCTTCCGCGCCGGGGCGCTCGCGACGGGCTGCGAGGTCACGCTGGAGCGACCCGAGCCGGACTATCTGGACTTCCGGGGCGACCCCGCGCTGATCGAGCTCTGGACGCGCAACGCACGGGCGCTCGGGCGCCCCGAGCCGGTGGAGCGCCCGCCGTTCGCCTGCACCGACATGGGCAACGTGTCCCACGTCGTGCCGTCCATCCACCCCGTGCTCGACATCAGCGGCGGCGTCTGCGGGCCGCACGAGCCGGAGTTCGCGCAGGCGGCGATCTCCCCGGCGGGGGAACGGGCACTCGTCGACGGAGCGACGGCGATGGCATGGACGGCCGTGGACTTCGCCCGTGCCGCCGGGGAGACCCCCGGCCGGTGACGCGCGGATCGGGACCGGCCGGTGGCCGGTCCCGGTCCCGGCGTCAGGACTTGGACAGCGCCTTGGTGATGTCCTTGAGCACGACACCGCTGGCCAGCGGCCCGCCGCGGGTGGACCAGACCGACCCGTTCACGGTCACGACGTGCTTCTTCTTGACGGCGCCCAGCTCCTTGTACGCGGGCTTGGACTGAACGTCCTTCAGGGCCTTCTCGCCGTCGGACGTCAGGGTCGAGAGGAACAGCCAGTCGCCGTCGATCTGGTCGATCTTCTCCAGGCTCAGCGACGGAGTGTGGGCGTTGCCGTCCTTGTTCTGCGTCTTGGGCCGCTTCAGGCCCATCTCCAGGGCGACGCCGCTGGCGAACTGCTTCTTCTCCATCCAGCTGGGGCCGTCCGGGTTCCAGCGGACGATGGACACCTCGGCACCCTTGTTGGCGCCGAGCTTCGCGCCCGCGGCCTTCGCGGCGGACTCGTGGTCGGCGATGACCTTGTTGGCCTTGTCCAGCTTGTTCACGGCGTTGCCGATGCCACGGAAGGAGAGCTTCCACTCGTCGGTGGGCGCCATCGTGACCAGGGTGGCCGGGGTGATCTCGCGGAGCTGCTTGAGGACCTGCTCGTCCTGCATGTCACCGGCCAGGATGAGGTCGGGCTTGGCGGCGACGACCTTGTCCATCACGGGCTGGAGCAGATTGCCGACGACGTCGACGTCCTTGACCTTGTCGGCCAGGTACGCCGGGGGCTTGTCGAGGCCCTGGCCGTTGGTGATGCCGACCGGCTCGATGCCGAGGGCGAGCACCGCGTCCAGGTCCTCCTGGGTCAGGGTGACGATGCGCTTGGGGTGCGCGGGGACCTTGACGGTGCGGCCCGTGGCGTCCTTCACCGTGCGGGTGCCGGAGGCCTCGCCCGCCGAGGCGCCCTTGGAGTCCTTCTTGTCCGAGCCGGAGTCGGAACCGCATCCGGTCAGGAGCAGCGCGGCCGCCCCGAGGGCTGCGACTGCCTGCGCCGCGCGGCGCGGCACGAGGGGAAGGGATCTGCGGGGCAGGTTCATCGAAGGCTCCGTGTTCAATGGGACATGACTGGGCCGAGGCGCGCGCGGCCATCCGGCCGCGCCACCCCACGGCGCAGAGACTAAGGTTAGCCTTACCTTACAGTTGCGAGGCAAGGGGTTGCCTCATCCCCCGGAAAGGGCGAGGCACACAGTGGAACTGCGCGTCGAGCGAGTCACCGCCGGATACGCCGGCCGCACCGTGGTCGACCAGGTCGACCTCACGATCGGATCCGGACAGGTGGTGGCCGTGGTCGGCCCCAACGGCTGCGGCAAGTCGACCCTGTTGCGGACGATGGCCCGGCTGCACGCACCGGATGCGGGGCGGGTGCTCGCCGACGGTGCGGATGTGTGGCGGCTGCGCCAGCGCGAGGCGGCGCACCGCATCGCCCTGCTCCCCCAGTCCCCGCAGGCACCCGAGGCCGTCACGGTCGCGGGCCTCGTACGCTACGGCCGCCACCCGCACCAGGGCCTGTTCCGGCAGTGGTCCCGCGAGGACGAACACGCCGTGACCAAGGCCCTGGACGCCACCGGCACCACCCCGCTCGCCGAGCGCCGCCTCGACGAGCTCTCCGGCGGCCAGCGCCAACGCTGCTGGCTGGCCATGGTCCTGGCCCAGGAGACCCCGGTGGTCCTGCTCGACGAGCCGACCAGCGCGCTCGACATCGGCCACGCCGTGGAGGTCCTCGACCTGGTGCGCGACATCGCCGCGGGCGGCCGCACCGTCGTCATGGTCGTGCACGACCTCGCCGCCGCGGCCCGCTACGCGGACACCGTCGTCGCGATGCGCGACGGCCGCGTCGTGGCGTCGGGACCGCCCCGCGCGACCATCGACGCGGACCTGGTCCGGGAGTTGTACGGCATCGACACGGAGATCCTCTTCGCGCCGTCCGACGGCGCCCCGGTCGTGGTGCCGACCGCGCGGGTGGCGGCCACAGCCGGGGACAGCCGCTAGGCGCTCCGCTGGAAGTGCGGTGCGTCACCTGCGGGCCGGTGGGGGCCGGCCGCGCAGTTCCCCGCGCCCCTTACGGGGCGCGTACCGCACAGGACTTCACCCAGACCGCTTAGACGGGGGCGAGAGTCCCGATGGTGCCGGGAACCCTGATCGTGCGGGGAGCCCCGATCGTTCCGGGAGCACCGATCGTTCCGGGAGCCCCGATCGTTCCGCTGGTTCCGACGGGGTGAGTGGCCGGCTGCGGTCGGCGGCGGCGCCGAGAGTGGCCGCCTGCCACAACCGGGCCGCCAGGGAAGGTAGTTGACGCATGGTCACCCGACGACGTCGGCCGCCGCGGTCTCCGGGTCGTCCGACGTCGCGGGGGCCGGGCCCTTCGGGCCGCGCAGCCCGATGTGGACGAGCAGCACACCCATGACGGCGACGCCCGCCCACATGGCCTGCTGCCAGCCGTCGACGAAGGACTGCTGCGCGGCGTGGACGAGGTCCTGGGAGTGCGCGCCGCTGCCGGGTGCCGTCTCGACGGCGTTGGCGACGCCTTCGCGTGCGGTGTCCGCGGCCTCCTCGGGGATGCCGTCGAGCCTGTCGTCGATGGCGCCGCGGTAGCCCGCCGACAGCAGGGCGCCGAGCAGGGCCACACCGAGGGCGGTGCCGAACTCGCGGGTGACGTCGTTCAGTGCGGAGGCGACGCCCTGCTCGGCGCGGGGCAGGGAGTTGGTGATGGCCTCGGTCGAGGGGGTCATCGAAAGGCCCATGCCGACGCCCATGGCGAGCAGGCCGGCCAGGACGGACAGGTATCCGCCGTCGACGGAGACGAACACGGCCATCAGGACCAGGCCGAGCATGGCCAGGGCGACGCCCACGGCCATGGTGGAGCGGGCGCCGACACGTGCGGCCACCCTGGGGGCCAGGCCGGACGCCAGCATCATCATGACGGCCATGGGCATCATCGCCACGGTGGACAGCAGCCCGGACCAGCCGAGGACGGCCTGGAAGAACGGGAAGAGGACCACGGCGATACCCGCCTGGACCCCGAAGACCACCAGGAGCGTGATCGAGCCCCCGGCCAGGCCGCGCTCACGGAACAGCCGTACGTCAAGCAGCGCTGCTTCACGGCGGCGCAGCTCCCAGGCCACGAATCCGGCAGCGGCCAGGGCACCGACGGCCAGGCTGGTCAGCGTCACCGGGGCGGTCCAGCCGCGCTCGGGGCCCTCCTGCAGAACGAAGATCAGGCCGATCACGGCGGCGGCGGACAGCGAGGCGCCCGTGGTGTCGAAGGAATGAGCCGCGTCCTGGCGGGAGTTGGGCACGGACTTCAGCGTCATCACCAGAGCGACGACGACCAGGACCACGGGCAGGACGAACAGCCGCCGCCAGTCGGCGACATCGACCAGGAGCGCGGACAGGAACATCCCCAGGACACCGCCGCCCCCGGCGACGCCGGTCCACACGCCGATCGCCTTGCCGCGCTGCTCCGCGGGGAACGTGCTCGTGATGACGGCCAGCGTGATCGGCATGATCATCGCAGCGCTCACGCCCGCGGCCACACGCGCGGCAATCATCACCCCGGCCGACGGAGCCAGCCCCGCGACGACACTGGCGGCGCCGAAGACGGTCAGTCCGGTGATCAGCATGGGCTTGCGGCCCACCCGGTCACCGATGGCGCCGAGCGGCAGCAGCAGCGCGGCCAGGGACAGGGTGTAGATGTTGATGATCCACAGAACGGTGTTCTGCGACGCGCCGAACTCCACCGCCATCTGGGTCTGGGCGACGTTCAGGCCGGACACCGACGCGATGACGGCCATCAGCGCGACGGAGACGGCGATCAGGATCGTGCGCAGCTGACGCGCGTCGGGCGTGCCTGTGCCGCTCGCCGGTGCCGCCGCCTGGGGAGGCTGGTGCGTGCTCATGTCTTCCTTCCGAGGGCATGCGGGATCAGCGCCGGAGCAGGGCCGGTCGCCGCAGTGAGGGGGTGAACGTGCGTGGCCCGCCGATCCGGGCCATCTGCGGCCGACGGTAGGCCCGCATTGCGGCCAAGGCATACGCTGTTGCCCATGACGCAAGAAGACGGTCAGCTGGACGGCCTCGTACGCAAACGGATCCGCGCCCTGCGGGTCGCCCAGGGCTGGTCCCTGGAGGAACTGGCCACCCGCGCCAACCTCAGCCAGTCCTCGCTCAGCCGCATCGAGAACGGCCACCGACGCCTCGCCCTGGACCAGCTCGTCACGCTCGCCCGCGCCCTGGACACCACCCTGGACCAGCTGGTGGAGAACGCCGCCGACGACGTCGTCGTCAGCCCGATGATCGACGCCGCCCACGGTCTGATGCGCTGGCCCATCAAGGGCGACCCCGGCATGAGCGTGATGCGTCAGCGGATGACCGACCCTCCGCCCGACAACCCCGCCCGCATGCGCGCCCACCCCGGCCGCGAATGGCTCGTGGTCCTGTCCGGCACCGCCGTCCTCCTGCTCGGCAATCGCCGGTTCCGCGTCGAGACCAACCAGGCGGCCGAGTTCCCCACGATGATGCCGCACGCGATCGGCGCCGAGGGCGGGCCGTGCGAGATCATGGGCATCTTCGACCGCGACGCCCGCCGCGGCCACCAGCGCGACACCGCCGAGGCCGAAGGCGCCACTCGGACCTCCGACGAGTGACGGCGCCGGAGCCCACGCGGGATCTTGCGTGACGGGCAGCAGGAGCGGCGACTTCCTTGCGCAGACGGCAAGAAGCCGTGCCGTGGACGCATGAGCGTCCTACGGTGTCGCCATGACCCGGACCCCTCAGCACCCCCCTCACGGCGAAGGCGGCCACCACCCGGCGCACGACGACGGCCAGGCGGAGATCCTCGACCTGGACGCCGAGGTACTCGCCGAGCACATCGCGTTCATCACGGCCTGGCTGCCGCTGCGGGCCGCGCCGCGCCGGATCGTGGATCTGGGCTGCGGCACGGGGGCGGGCACCTTCGCACTCCTGGAGCGCTTCCCCGAGGCGCATGTCACCGCCGTCGACACCGCGGCCGGGCATCTGCAGCACCTGCGCGAGAAGGCCTGCGCCCGTGGCGTGGCGGAGCGCGTGCGCACCGTGCAGGCCGACCTCGACGCCGCCGACTGGCCCGACCTCGGGACGCCGGACCTGGTGTGGGCCTCGGCCTCGATGCACCACATGGCCCGCCCCGACCGGGCCCTGGCCCGCGTCCACGACCTGCTCGCCCCGGGTGGCCTGTTCGCCGTCGTCGAGCTGGACGGCTTCCCCCGCTTCCTGCCGGCCGACGCCCCCGAGCACCGGCCCGGCCTCGAAGAACGCTGCCACCGGGCGACCGACGGCTTCCACGCCGAGCACGTCCCGCACCGCGGCGCCGACTGGGGGCCGATGCTCTCCGCCGCCGGGTTCACCGTCGAGGACGAGCGCACCATCGCCGTCGACATCCCGGGCGACCGCGGCGAAGCCATCGGCCGCTACGCCCACGGCAGTCTCCAGCGCGTCCGCGGCGCCGCCGCACCGGCGCTCGGCCCCAAGGACCTCGCCGCACTCGACGAACTGCTCGACACCGCAAGCCCGTACAGCATCCTGCGCCGCGACGACCTCTCCGTACGCACCGAGCGCACCGTCTGGGCAGCCCGCCGCGCCTGGATCCCGGCCGCGTCGTGACTCCGCGCCCTCGCGCACAACCGCCGCTACGCTGACGCCTGATGCCGAAAAGCCGCCAACCCTCGCCGGGGTCCTCAGCTCCGCAGCACATGCCCAGCGGAGCGGGGTGGATGCCGCACGGCTACTCGATGGCCCCGCACACGCACACGGCGGGCCAACTCGTCTACGCGGCAGCCGGGACGCTGGCCACCACGACGGAGCGCGGCACCTGGGTGGCCCCCGCCAACCGCGTGACGTGGACACCGCCCGGCTTCGCCCACTCCCATCGCTTCTACGGCCGCACCGACGCGCGGCTGCTGACCGTGCCGCTCGAGCTGTGCGGCGAACTCCTCGACCACCCCAGCGTGTTCGCCGTCAGCCCGCTGCTGCGGGAGGCCGTCCTGACCCTGACCGGCGACCGGCCCGAGAAGCGTTCCGGCGCCCACCGGCGCCTCCTCACCGTGGTCATCGACGAGCTGTCCGACACCCCGGAGCAGTCCCTGCACCTGCCCGAAGGGGCCGATGACCGGCTCCGTGCGGTCACCGGCCTCCTGCACACCGACCCCGCCAGGCCCGCGACCCTGGCCGAACTCGGACGCGTCGCGGGAGCCAGCGAGCGGACCCTGAGCCGGCTGTTCCACAGCGAGCTCGGCATGAGCTTCCACCGCTGGCGCACCATCTTGCGCATCCACCACGCGCTGGCCCACCTGGCCGAGGGCATGTCCGTCACCGATACGGCGATGGCGTGCGGGTGGTCGAACCCGTCCAGCTTCATCGACGCCTTCAACGAGGTCGTGGGCCAGACCCCGGGCAGCTACCGGACGGACCTGCGCGGCAGCTCCGCGGTGCCGTAGCGGTCGCCGCCGAGGGGGCGCCGCACGTCGAACCGCACTGTTGGCGGGTTTTCGGTATCGCGTGTCCATGTGCCGGTTGGTGGCGCGGGCGTCGGGTTCCAGAGTGGTGGCAGTGCGCCGCGCCACCAGGGCGGCACGGCCGTCCACGCGCTGGTGCGTGCGGCCCCCTTTTCTGCGAGGAGTTCGAGCAACCATGACCGGAACCGGCAAGGACACGACCGTTGTGATCGTAGGGGGCGGGGTCGCCGGCCTCGCCCTGGGCAATTTTCTCCTGCGGAAGGGGATCGGGTGCGTCGTACTCGAAAAGCACAGTCGTACCCACGTGGAGCAGCGGCAGCGCGCCGGGGCCCTCGATGCCGGCGGTGTGGGTGTGCTGGACGAGTGGGGGCTGGGCGAGGCCGTGGAGGGCCACAGCCAGGGTGACTCCGACGCGGGTGTGCCCCTGCTGGTCGACGGAGCACAGCGGTGGTGGAAGAGGGGCGATGACGACGAGGACGACAGCGACGGGGTGTTCTGTCCGCAGCAGGTCCTCGTCCGCAATCTGATCAGGATCTTCCTGCGCGACGGCGGCGACCTGCGCTTCGGGGCCGAGGACGTGTCGCTGCGGGACATCGGCACCGAGCAGCCGCTGGTTCGCTACCGGGAGCCGGACGGCTCGACGCGGACGGTCACGTGCGACTTCGTCGCCGGTGCCGACGGTTACCGCGGCGTCAGCCGAACGGCCGTCCCCGAGGACGTCCTCACCTGCTCCAGCCATGAGTTCGGCTACGCCTGGCTGACGGTGCTGGCGGAGGTGCCTGCGGACCCGCCGGCCCTGCTGGCCGTGCACACGCGCGGTTTCGCCGCGCAGATCACGCGCGGGCCGAACACGAGCCGTCTCTACCTCCAGTGCCCGCTGTCCGACACCGTCGAGCAGTGGCCCGACGAGCGGGTCTGGAGCGAACTGGAGAAGCGCTTCGGCGGGCCCGTGGAACACCGGGGCCCGATCACGAGCAAGCAGGTCGTGCCGCTGCGCGGAGTGGTGTTCAGCCCCATGAGCCACGGTCGGCTCCACCTGCTCGGGGACGCCGCCCACCTCATCTCCCCGATGAGCGCGGAAGGCATGAGCCTTGCCCTCCACGACGCCGACGTCCTCGCCCGCGCGATCGTCCGGCAGGTACAGAAGAATGACCCGAGCCTGCTCGACGACTACTCCGACACCTGTCTCCACCACACGTGGGAACGCCAGGCGTCCGCGGTCCGTATCACCCAGACGATGCATGACTCCGGCGATCCCACCTACGAAGGAGAGTTCCGCAAGCAGATCGCCCGCAAGGAACTGGAGACCATGCTGGAGCCACTGACAGCTCCTCACCCGGCCGCGTAGGTCAGAGGGGCCGGACCCCGCCGGAACCACGGCCCGGCCCCCCGGCCCACTCCGCCCCCGACTCGCCCGCACCAGAAGGGAACCGACGAGGTGACACCCCGAGCCGAGCCCGACCACCCGGCCGAGAGCCCGGCGGCCGCGGCCGCCCGCCTCACCGGACGCGCCGCGACCGGACAGCATCCGCTCTCCGGCGCGCTCACCGAAGTCACCCTCGACGGCGGGCAGTCGGTCGTCGTCAAGCGTGCCGACGCGCCGGGCGCGGTGCGGGCCGAGGCGGCCGGGCTGCGCTGGCTTGCCGCGTCCGGCACGGTGCGGATCCCGTCCGTGCGCGGGCACGACCGGCGCTGGCTGGTGACCGACCGCGTCCCGCCGGGCACGCCCTCCGCCCGAGCGGCCATCCGCTTGGGCCGCGACCTGGCGGCCCTGCACGCCTGCGGCGCGTCCGCGTTCGGCGCGCCGCCGCCCGACGGCACCGAGGACGCGTACATCGGACTCGCCCCCATGCGGAACGTCACCGGCGACGACTGGCCGCGCTGGTACGCCGAGCACCGCGTGCTCCCCTACCTGCGGCGCGCCGTCAACGACGGCACGGTGCGCCCCGCCGAGGCGGACGTGGTCGAGCGGGTCTGCGCGCGGCTGCCCGAACTCGCCGGGCCCGCCGAGCCGCCCGCCCGGCTGCACGGCGACCTGTGGCACGGCAACGTCCTGTGGGGCGCCGACGGGCAGGCCTGGCTGATCGACCCGGCCGCGCACGGCGGCCACCGGGAGACCGACCTCGCCATGCTCGACCTGTTCGGCTGCCCGCACCTCGACGACGTACGGGACGGCTATCAGCAGGCGGCACCGCTCGCCGACGGCTGGCGCGAGCGCGTCGGCGTGCACCAGCTCTTCCCTCTCCTGGTGCACGCTGTGCTGTTCGGCCGGGGCTACGCCGAGCAGGCCGTCGCGGCGGCGCGGGCCGCCCTCAGGAACTGACCCGCCCTGGCCGCGTGGTCACCGGATCGGGCGGCCGCATCAGGCGCAGGATGTCGCCGTACACCGGGACACACCCCCGTCCCCGCAAATCCCGTGGCCCGGACCGGGATCACCGGCCTAGGCTCGACGCCATGAGCAAGCCCCTCATCGCTCTTCTCAGCGGAGCCGGCATCTCCACGGACTCCGGCATCCCGGACTACCGCGGGCCTCAGGGCCTGTGGCGGCGCGACCCCGAGGCCGAGAAGCTCGTGACGTACGAGTACTACATGGGTGACCCGGAGATCAGGCGGCGTTCGTGGCAGATGCGGCGCGCCAATCGGACCCTCCAGGCGGAGCCCAACGTGGCGCACCACGCTGTGACCGCCCTGGAGCGCTCCGGGGTGCCGGTGCGCGTCATCACGCAGAACGTGGACGGGCTTCACCAGCTGGCCGGGATGCCCGACCGCAAGGTCCTGGAGCTGCACGGCACCGCCCGCACGGTGATGTGCACGGCGTGCGGGGCGCGCGGCCCGATGACGGACGCGCTGGCTCGTGTCGAGGCGGGCGAGAGCGATCCGCCGTGTCTGGAGTGCGGCGGCATCCTCAAGTCCGCGACGGTGATGTTCGGCGAGCGCCTGGACCCGGCGGTCCTCGGCCAGGCCGTGGCCATCGCCGAGGCCTGCGACGTGTTCATCGCGGTCGGCACCACCCTCCAGGTGCAGCCCGCCGCGGCTCTCGCGGGCCGCGCCGCCGAGCACGGCGCCCGCCTGATCATCGTCAACGCCGAGCCGACTCCGTACGACGACCAGGCCGACGAGGTCGTACGCGAACCGATCGGGACAGCGCTGCCCGCGCTCCTGGGGCGGATCACCGACCCATCGGACAGGCCCTAGAGCGGCCTACGGCTCGTAGAGGGGCAGGAAGTGGATGACCGCTTCCTCGTACGGATGCGCCTCGCGGACTGCCTGCTGGACGGCGGCGGCCCGGTCCAGCTCGCAGACCGATTCGATCCGGCACTCCTCGCTGTGCTGGACGACGCCCACATCGCCGTCGTACGGCCGCGAGCCGGGCAGCGCCTGCCAGTTGCCGGTCACCTTCCACACGCTGGAACACCGCGCGTACTCGCCGACGCGTCCCGCACCCGCCGCGTGGAGAGCCTCGATCACGGCCTCCGCGTGGCTCTCGGGGACGGATATCTCGATCTTCAGCCGCTTCATGCCGGGACCCTAACAACTCGCCCGACCAGCACGTTCACCCGGCGGGCTCGGTCACACGGGAGCCGCCGCCGCGTCTCGTCGACCGATGACGAACCGCAGCTCCGGGCGCTCCCAGGCGACCTTCGGCGGCGACGGGGCCACCGTGCCCACCCGCTCGGCGCCCAGGCGTCGGTAGAACTTCTCGGCCGGGGGGTGCGAGACCACACGGACGTCACTCAGTCCGGCGTGCCCCGCCTGCTCGGTCATGTGGGCGACCAGGAGGCGGCCGATCCCCCTCCCCTGGGCCGCGTCCGCCACGAAGATCAGGTCCAGCTCCGCGGGATCAAGGACCAGGGCGTAGAAGCCGAGCACCTGCCCGTCCGTGTCGACGGCCACGAAGACCTGGTGCCGGGCGATGTAGTCGGCGGTGACGCGGTAGTCGGAGATGATGGAGGCGTACGTCCCCCGGTAGGCGTCGGCCCCCTGGACCAGCGCTGTGAGGCGCTCCGCGTCCTGCGCGACGGCACGTCTGATGATCGTCGATCCCATGCAGGAAGTATAGGGGCGCGTCGGCATTTCAGGTATTACTGATCTGGTGCGCTCCGCCACAGGAAACACGCCGGACTCACGGCGAACGCGCCTCAACACCAGTCTCACAGACCGGGATTGCGCACAGGTGTGGCATGGTGGATCAACTGACGACCCGGATGCCTGAGCGTCCGCGTAGGGGGATCTTGATGCGTGTTCGTACCGTCGTGGCCTCGGCCGCACTCGTCCTGTGCGCCACGGCCGGCGCAGCGGCCTGTTCGTCCTCGTCGGACGCCGCGGACACCGGTCGACCCACGAGCCCGTCCGCCCCCGAGAAGCCCGCCGCCGCGGACGACTTCAAGGGCCGCGTCGAGACGGGCAAGGCCCAGGCGGGCGGGCCGAGGACCGAGGGGCGGGACGTCACGGAGTGCGCGGTCTCCGCGGCCGAGATCCCGGAGAAGTGCGCTCTCGACGTGTCGTTCTCCGAGACCATCGAGGGCGAGCCGGCCACCGGGGCGCCCGTCACGCGGTGAGTGCGGGGCGGCAGGTCACCTCGCGGTCCCGACCGACCGCCGCGAGTGCGCGGCTTCTCGCACACCAGAATCCCCTTCCCCCGCCTACGAAGATCCATTAACCTCACATCTCGTTCACAATTGAAGCAGTGACCCCGATCCGGGGTCAGGGGTCGGGGGTAGCGGTTCATGGGTGCGAACTGGCGTGTGAGGTTGAGCGTTCTCGCGGGCGCGTCGGCGCTAGCCGTCTCGGTCGTCACCGCGGCGCCGGCACTGGCCGAGGAGTCGCCGGGCGGCCTCCAGGAAGTGCAGATGCCGGCGGATGTGGAGATCCTCGACGGGGTCACCCCGGAGCCCGGCACCGCCGCCCCGGCCGCGGCCGGTGCACCGCGGGCCGCCGCCGCGTCCGCCGCGTGCCTCGGAACGACCGCCGCCTACGGCGCCCGGGGCTGCTTCCAGCACAGCGGCGACATCGTCTGGGCCCGCGACACGGAGAAGGACGGCATGTCCGCGGCCATCGGGGTCTACACCGACTACGGACGGCCCGCCGCGGTCTGCATCAACAAGCTCGGCGCGGACACCTGGGCGACCTGCAACAAGGACTACAGCGAGAACGGGAAAGTGCGCCTGCGGGTCATGCGCTACGACGGCGGCAACGGCAAGTTCTACCAGCCCGAGACCTGGTCCGGCTGGATTCCCGTCGACGGACAGTACTGATTGTCACGGCCTGGCTACGGGATGGGCCGGGAGTCACTCGGGCCGGGGGGCGTGCGCGAGGGTGTTCGGGACGGGGTATGCACCGGCCCGGGGCCAAGTCCCCGGCCGGTCATGGGAGTTCGAGGAGTCGACCATGTCCATCACGTTCCGCAAGTCGTTCCGGGTCCTGCCGGGCGTCCGCGTGCACATCAACGGCCGCAAGTGGTCGATCACGGTGGGCGGAAGGCGCGGGCACCACACCATCAACTCCGACGGACGGCGTTCGTCGTCGTTGAACCTGCCGGGGTCGATCCACGTCCGGCGCGACCACCACCGCCACTGAGAGCGGGCGCCACCGCGCGGGAGAATGAGAGCGGGCGCCACCGCGCGGGGGAAGGCGTCACCGCCGGGAGCCCGCTCCCGCCGCGCCCTTCTCAGCCCGGCCGTACCGTCACGACCACGTCGGTACCGCCGGGCGCCCCCACCCACACCTGCCGCGCCCGCCCGGGCGGCACGTTCCGCGCGCTGACCCACGCCTCGCGGCCCGACACCGTGATCCGCCAGCCGGTGGTGCTCGGCGGCAGGGACAGCACACTGACGCCCGGCCGCTCGGCCGCCCGATAGGCGAGGCGGTACGTGCCGCGTTCCGTGTCGTGGCCCTCGGCCCGCACGGTGCCCGCGACCGCGGGGGCGTACGGCGTGGCGGTGCGCTCCTTGTTCGTACGGAAGCGTCCTTCGGGGTCGAGGGCGCAGTAGCCGCCGCCGTAGCACCAGACGTAGGCCGCCCACCCCGACGAGTAGCGGGTGAAGGAGGCGAGCGCTTCGTCGTGGAAGCGGCGCATGTTCGGCAGGCCGCTGTTGAGCGGGCCCCACTCCCCCACGACGACCGGGATCGACTGCTCGCGGGGGTAGGCGGTGACGGCGTTCTCGTACGCCGTGATCCAGCCCGCGGCGGGGTCGTAGTCGGCGCCCGCCTCCATGGCGGTGTTGTAGAAGTGCGGGGCGTACACCACCCGTTGGTCGTGGACGCGGCCGAGGCCGGTGGGCACGCCTTCGCCGACGATCGGGGTCGGCTCGACGAACAGCCAGTTCGAGCGGTCCCGGGTGCGGATCGCGTCGGCGAGGCGGTTGTACATCGGGGTGAGGTGCGTGGCCTCGATGCGGCGGGCGGCACTCGCCAGGTCCTCGCCCGCACGCAGCTCCCCCATCGGCTCGTTGATCAAGTCGTAGCCGAGGACCGCGGGGTGCGTGCCGAAGCGGTCGGCCAGCAGGCGCCACATGCGTTCCTGGGCGCGCCGCAGGTCCGCGTCCTCGTAGAGGTGGGTGAAGGCGCGCTGGACGGCGGGCTCGAAGTACTCGGAGAACCAGTCGTCGGGGTGCGGGGTGAAGGGCAGACCGTCGGTGCGGGTCGCCCACTCCGGGATGCCGCGGTGGCCGAACGCGGGCCCGAACACGTCCTGGTGGGCGTCGATGACGACGTGGATCCCGTGCCGGTGCGCCCAGCCGAGGATCCGCCGGATCTTGCGCAGGTACGACTCGCTGTACTGGCCGCGCCGCGGCTCCAGGTCGTCCCAGAAGACAAGGAGGCGGGCGAAGTTGAAGCCGCGGGCGCGCAGATCGGCGAAGTGCCGTTCGGTGATGGCGCTGAGGGCGTCATCACCGGTGTGCTGCTTGTCCTCGACGTTCCAGCCGCGGAGGGTGAGAGTGCGGCCGCGGTCGTCGGTGAGGCGGGGGATGCCGTCGGCTGTCCGGACCGCGGCTCCCTCTCCCTTGCGCGTCACGCGAGGTGAATCACCGTGCCCGTCCGCCCTGTCCGGGGCTTTTGGTGCCATGCCCGCGCCCAGCAGCGCGCCGACGATCAACACGACCAGGGCCATCAGGCCCAGGCGGTGCGTGCGGCGCCCGCCCAGGACGCGCGGACTCATCCCCAGGACGCACGAGGGTTCACCCATGGCGCACGAGCCTACGACGCGCACCTCCGTATCGGACCACCCTGATCCAGCCGGTCCTGCGTCTGGCCGTCGCCAGGCACAGGGAGTCCTGGCTCGCCGTACAGTCGCCGCCGAAAACCCGTTGGCGGGCCACGGCGACCGCTGCTACCTTCCGGGAGGCCGTGCGAGAGAACGAGGAGGTGGTACCCGTGAACGCAGAATCGACATGGGTGCTCCCCTCCGGGGTCACGGTCGGGCGACAGGTCGTCCGGGAGCGCCGTTTCTGAGCCTCCCGAAAGGCACGACCGTGCACTTCACCTCCGAGCAGCGCCTCGACGACGGCGTCCTCGAACGCGAATTCACCCTCGGCGAGATCCCCGGCATCCTGTGGACACCGGGATCCGCGTCCACATCCGCACCGGCGCCGCTGATCCTGCTCAGCCCTCCTCCGCTCGGGCTGCGCACGGTGTACCCCCGACTGGCGGCCCGGGCCCTGCACTGCGCGGCCGACGGCTTCGCCACGGCCACCATCGAGCTTCCCGGAAGCGGCGACCGGCCCCGTTGGCCCGCCGCCGAACAGGCCGTCGCCGACCTGCGCCGGGCGATGCGGGCCGGCGAGCCGGTCGGCGACGAGATCATCGACGCGCTCATCCTCCCCCTGGTCGAGCGGGCGGTACCCGAATGGCAGGCCGCCCTCGACGCCCTCCTCTCGCTGCCCGAGATCGGCGGCCCGGTCGGGTACTCGGGCGGAGTGATCTCCATCGGGACCCGCCTCGCGGTGGTCGAGCCGCGCCTCTCGGCCGCCGTTCTGTTCGCGGGAAGTTTCATCCCCCGCGCCATGTTCGAGGAGGCCCGCCGGGTCACCATTCCGCTGCACGTCCTGCTGCAGTGGGACGACGAAGGCAACGACCGGCAGGCGGCCCTTGACCTGTTCGACGCCTTCGGTTCCAAGGAGAAGACCCTCAACGCCAACATGGGCGGGCACACCGGCGTCCCGCGGTTCGCGGGGGACGCCGCGGGCCAGTTCTTCAACCGGCATCTGAAGTGAGGCCGGGCCGTCCGAGCGGCAGCGGGCGGTAGCTGAGATCGGCCCGCGTGCCGCTCGTCGAGGACAGGCCCGGGCCCTCCTTGACGGGCGGCGTGCGGCAGCCGCACAGCCACCCCGATCGCGTCAGCACCCGTTCGCAAGCAGCGCCGCCGCGCTCACCGGCATCGAGGCGACGATCGCCGGGCGGCGCCGAGACGTCCGGCGTCCGCCTCAGCCGCGGATCATCGACATCAGCAGCCCATGGGTCTCGGCGTCCGCCGCCGCCACGAGGCCGCGGCCCCCTTGCCCGACCGGACCGCCGTCGACCCCGGTGACGACGCAGCCCGCGGCCCGGCACAGGGCGATACCGGCCGCGAAGTGCACGCTCCCCGACAGGTCGCCGCCGTCGGTGACGTACGCGGCCCGCTTGCCCGCCGCGACCCACGCCAGTGCCAGCGTCGTGGACACGACCCGCGGCCGGAACCGCCCGCCGAAGTCGGGGCGGGCCAGCAGGTCGACGGCCCGGAACCCGGGGGCGCTCGGGAACGGCGGGTCCAGGTTGACGTCCACCAACCGGGTGGCGGGCGTGGGCGCCAGCGGGGTGTCGACACCGTCCTGCCGCACCCAGGCCGACGTGCCGTCGGTGCAGAACACCTCGCCGCTGAACGGGTCGGCCACGGCCGCCGCTCCGTCGCGCAACGCCACATTGACGGCGACGAGCATGTTGCCGACGGCGTAGTTCAACGTGCCGCACAGGGGGTCCACCAGCCACCGGCGCGCGGCGTCGGCGGCGCCGTGCTGCCCGCCCTCCTCGCCGAGCACCGCGTCCTCGGGCCGCGCGGCGCGGATGAGGTCGAGGATCGCCTGCTCCGCCTGCACGTCGGCGGCGGTCGCGAAGTCCCCCTCGCCCTTGTCGATCCGGGAGAGCCGCCGGCCGTACAGGGTGCGCACCACGTCCGCACCGGCGCTCGCCCCGGCTGTCGCGACCTCGACATCCGCAGCATCCACATACGAGTTGATCATGCGGCGCAGACTATCGCCGCCCGCCGTACGCCTCCCAGAGCCGGTGAAAGGTCCGGAGGCCGGCGCTCGCGAAGCTAGGTTCTCGCGCTCTCGTCGGGGTGCAGGGCGTCCAGGATGAGGGTGAGGCCGAAGGCGAACTCGTCGGCGTAGTCGTATCCGGGCTTGAGGGCGTGCTCGGTGGCCAGCTCGGTGAGGTGAGGGTAGGCGTCGGCGGCCATCTCGTCGAGGATGGCGCCCGCGACCTCGCCCAGTTCCGCCGAGCCGCTGAACGGCAGGCTCAACTCCTGGATCACGAAGCCGTACAGGTAGCTGTCGATCAGGGAGAAGGCGTGCGCCGTCATGGCGACGGAGAACCCTCCGGCGCGCAACGCGCCGATGACGGCGTCGTGGTGGCGCAGGGTCGCGGGGCCGGGCCGGGACCGGGAGTCCATCAGGGCGACGGCCCAGGGGTGGCGCCGGAGCGCGGTGCGGGCGGACTCCGCGCGGTGGCGCATGGCACTCTTCCAGTCCATGCCGTCCGGGGGCAGGTCGATCTCGCCGAACACCGCGTCCACCATGCCGTCGAGGACGTCCTCCCGCCCCGCGACGTGGTGGTAGAGCGACATCGCCTCGACGCCCAGCGGTGCGGCGATGGCCCGCATGGTGAGCGCCGCCGAGCCCTTCTCGTCCGCGATCGCCACCGCCGTACGGATCACGCGCTCGCGGCTCAGCGGCAGGCGCGCCCGAGTCCCGCGCCGCCCCTTGCCCGGCTCAGGCATGCGTACCTCCCGATCGCTTCCCTTGACTGCCTTACAGCATAAGGCTAGCTTGCCTTACAACATAAGGTACGCATTCCGGCGAGGGGCTGGGCCATGGGTACGGATCACGTGCGGAAGATCTGCGTCATCGGGGCTTCGGGGAAGCTCGGGCAGTACATGGTCCGGCACGCGCTGGAGCGTGGCTACGAGGTGGTCGGCGTGTGCCGGGAGCGCAGCGTGCCGAAGCTGGCCGCGCTGGAGGGCCGCATCACCGTCGTCCCCGGGCCCACGAACGACCCGGAGGTGATCCGGCGGGCGGTCGCCGGGTGCGACGGGGTCCTGACGGTCCTCGTGCCCTGGGGTGTGCGGCAGTACGCGTCGGGGACGGCGCAGGCGGTCCTCGACCACGCGCGGCCGGGTGCGCGCCTGGTCTTCTCCTGCGGCTGGCACATCACGCGCGACGGCAAGGACCGGTACTCCCGGAAGTTCACGCTGGGCGTCCGGGTCGCCACCTTCCTCGGCAAGCTCGTGCGTGCCGTCGAGATCGACGACCAGGTGGAGGCGTGCCGCCGGGTGTTCGCCAGCGACACCCGCTGGACCGTGGTGCGCGGCAGCTCCCTGGAGGAGGGCGAGAGTCAGGGCCTGCCCGTGTGGAGCCGACACGTCGGCGACCCGGTACTGGCCAGCGATCTGACCCGCCGGGTGGACTTCGCCCTGTTCATGGTCGAGGCGCTCACCGACGACGCGCTCGTCCAGGAGGCCCCGGCGATCGTCGGCCGCCGCACGCCCAGCGCCCTCGCCCACGCCGGGGACACGCGCGACCCCGCCTAGGCCGATCGTGACGGACAGACCCAGGACCTACGGCGCCTCGACGCCGGAGATCCGGTACTTGCTCACCTCCGCGTCACGGATCCGAGCCGACTGCTCGGGTTCCGGACCCGCGCCACGGAAGCGGGCGAGAGCCTCGTCCGTCTCCCAGCGCTCGTACACATTGATGCGGTCCGGCTCGATCAGGTCGGCCGTCAGGGCGAAATCAAGGCAACCGGCGGTGGCACGGGCCTGCTCGACGACCTTCGAGCATCCGGCCAGATACACGTCACGGTCAGCAGTGTCCACCCACAACTTCCCGGCAATGATGATCACGGCACTCCTCGCTTCGCGGCTACTCGTTGCTTCGCGGCTACTCGTTCGACGGTGATGTGCGGCGTGACTGGCTACCGGCACGCCCACTGGAGACAAGGACCGCTGCGGATCACGAGATTCATCGGTGCTCAGGTCACACCATCAGCAGCGCGGCCAGCCTCTCCAAGAACACCCGCTGCCCCGCCACGAGCTTCTCCTCCGCCCGGTCAAGCGGCAGCCACGCCACCCGGTCGAGCTCCGGGAACTCCTGGACGCGGCCCGACCCGCGCGGCCACTCCATCCGGAACGTGCCCGGGACCACCGCCTCCGGATCGAGGTCGGCCTCGACGGCCCAGACGGTCACGGTCTTGCCGCCCGCCTGCCGCACCTCGCCGAGCGGCAGATAGGGCCCGGCGGGGGCGGGCAGGCCCAGCTCCTCCTCGAACTCGCGCACCGCCGCGGCCAACGGCTCCTCGTCGTCGCCGTACTCACCTTTGGGAATCGACCAGGCCGCCCGGTCACGGCGCGCCCAGAACGGTCCGCCCATGTGGCCGACGAGCACCTCGGGCGCCGGGCCCGGGCAGCGGTGGAGGAGCAGTCCTGCGCTGCGGCGGCCGGTCATGACGGCGGGTGGAGTGGGGGCTGCATGGCACCGGACCTTACGCCCGCGTCGGCACCGGAGCGGGGTGGGACGCGGCTCGCTCAGGCGTCGGGGCAGGGCCGACAGCGGCCGTGTCACCCAGGTGCGGTACGAACTCCCTGTGAACCCAGAGATTCAACCCGAGACCGTGCGTGTGTTCATCGCGCTCTCCCCGCCCGACGACGCGAAGCAGGAACTGGCCAGGGAACTCGGTCCCGCCTACCGCGCGCACCCGCGGATGCGCTGGAACCGCATCGAGGACTGGCACATCACCCTGGCGTTCCTCGGGGAGGTCCCGCCCACGGCGATTCCGGTGCTGCGGCCGCCGCTTGCGGACCTCGCGGCGGCCCGCCGCCCGCTCACCCTGGCGCTGCGCGGGGGCGGGCACTTCGACGAGCGGGTGCTGTGGAGCGGCATCGGGGGCGACCTCGACGAGTTGCGGCTGCTCGCCGCCGACGTGCGTGCCGTGGTCAAGGAGTGCGGCATCAGCTTCGCGGAGCGGCCGCTGCGGCCCCATCTGACGCTGGCCCGGGCCCGCCGCGACACGCCTTCGTGCGCGGTCGAGGCCGCAGCGGGGCTGAGCGGTTTCACCGGCCGTCCTTGGCAGGCGGAGCGTCTCCACCTGGTCGCCAGCAACTTCGGCCGCGGTCCGGGTCCCATCCGCTACCGGGACGTCGACGCCTGGAGCTTCGACGGCGAGCGTCCTCACACCGGTTAGCCCGGTGGCGCGTTCGGCCGTGACGGCCGAACGCGCCACCGGGCTCGCGTGGACCGCGAGGCCTACAGCGGCTGTACCGAGATGTTCCGGTACCGCACCGCGTTCGCGTGGTCCTGCAACCGGATGGCGCCGGCCGTCGGGCCCTCGGGGTCCCCCGCTCCCGTCGGCCCGTCGATCGCCACGTTGTCGTGGACCTTCACGCCGTTCCACACCAGGGTGACGCGCGCGTCCTCCGTCTTCTTGCCGCTGTCGTCGAAGCGGGCGGCGCGGAAGGTGATGTCGTAGGTCTGCCACCTCTCGGGTGGTTTCGCCGCGTTGGTGTCGGGGGCCTTCTTCTTGTAGATCGCTCCGGCCTCGTCGTCGGCCGGGGAGTCGTCGCCGTAGGAGTCGAGGATCTGGATCTCGTAGCGCTCCTGGAGGTAGACGCCGCTGTTCGCCCGGTCCTGGCCGGTCACGTCCGGCGGCAGCTTCGGCAGCCAGAACTCGACGTGCAGCTTGAAGTCCTGGAACGCCTGCTTGGTGCGGATGTCGCCGCAGCAGACCTCCATCGCGCGGTCCCCGACGAGCGGCCACTGCGGGGTGCGGCCGTCGGTGTGCTGCCAGGGCGAGCGGTCGGCGCCGTCGAAGAGGGTGGTCCTGGCGCCCTGCGGGTGGACGGACAGGAGATCGAGGTTCAGGTGGCCGGTGTCTCCCTCGTCATGGCGGTACGTGATGGTGTTGGCGCCCGCCCGCAGCTTCAGGCGCTCGGTCCGCGTGGACCACTTGTCCCAGGTGCCGGTGGAGTGGAGCTTCACCTGCCGCACCTTCTCGCCGTTGACGTGGACGCTCAAGGTCTTCGTCCCCGCCTCCGGATACGGGCCGTTGGCGTAGCGCAGGCCGACGTCGTAGGTGCCCGCCTTCTTCGCCCGGACGTCGAAGGTGGTGGCGGCGCCCTTGGTGCCGTAGCCGTCGACGAAGCCGCTGCCGGAGTACGCGCCGTGGTTGTTGTTCGTCCTGGCGCCGCCGTCGAGCCGGGCCTCCTCCGCCTCGTACAGGGACTGCGGGGCGGGCTTCACGCCGGGGATGCGGTTCAGGGTGTACCACGCCTCGGTGGACCACAGGCTCTTGCCGCCCTCGGCGGTGAAGGGGCGGGGCGAACGCACATGGACGACCCGGTCGGACTTCAGGCCCGGGATCTCCAGGGTGACCTTCTTGCGGTCGGACGACAGCGTCGCCGCGCGCACCGGCAGGGTCTCCTCGTCCACCTTGGGGCCGCCGTAGGCAGCGGTCGGTACGTAGCGCCACTGCGCGACCTGGTAGCGGGCGGCGAGCTTCTCGGCCGTCGCCTGGGACACCGGCTTGGTGTACTCCATCTCGAAGCCGGTCCGTGTGGCCCGCATGGCCTTGATGTCGAAGGCGTCGTCGCCCTGGGGCGTCAGCTTCTGCAGGCCGTGCTTGAGCTTGCCCGGCTGGCCCCAGTTGCCCCCGGCGCCCAGACCACCCGCGTACAGGGCGCCGTCGGGGCCCGTGCTGATCCGGTTGACCCCGGCCTCCAGGCCCTGTGTGAAGCGGAAGACCGCTCCCTGGTACTCGCCGCCGACCTTCTCCAGGGACGCCCGCTGCACGCCGCCGTACGTCACGTCGCCGAACAGCAGCTGCCCCGCGAAGGTGCCCTCCTTGAGGAGGATCGGGGTGCTCGGCGAGTTGCCGATCTCGTTCTGCGGCAGCCACAGCACGGGCCGTGTGACGGGCTTGTCGTCGAACGGCCCGTCGGGGTTCATGTGATGGTTGAAGAAACGGCCCTGCTTGACGTGCAGGAGCTTCGACGACGGCAGCCAGCCGCCCTGGTTGTCGGTGGCGAACAGCTCGCCGTCGGGTCCCCAGCCGATGCCGTTGGGGGTGCGCAGGCCGCCCGCCACGTAGGAGACCTCGCCGGTCGCGCGGTTGACCTTGATGGTGGTGCCGCGGTTCTTCGCGGGCTGCGGATCGGTCGTGGCGCCGCCGAGGTTGATGGCGACGGACAGGTTCAGATAGAAGAAGCCGTCCCGGTAGAGCAGGCCGAAGGCGAACTCGTGGAAGTTCTTGCCGAACGGCCAGGTGGCGACGGTCTCGTAGGCGTCCGTGACGTCGTCGCCGTCGTCGTCCTTCAGCCGGGTCAGCTCGTGTTTCTGGGAGACGTAGAGGGAGCCGTCGACGTACTTGAGGCCCATCGGCTCCTTGAGGCCCTCGGCGACCTTCTTGGTGGTCACCTTCTCGGGCCCGGTGCTGCCGGTGACGTGGTCGAGGAGGTAGACCTCGCCCTTGGTGTTGTCGGTGCCGCCCCACGTGGCCACGGCGAGGCGGCCGTCGGGCAGCCAGTCCATCGCGGAGACCTGCGGCTCGAAGCCCTTCGGCCTGAGGTCGGTGAGCCGGTAGTCGGGGTGGACGCCGTTCAGCGGCAGGCCGTCGCCCGGCGTCTCGGTGGAGCCCGCGCACTCCTTGCGTCCCGGCGCCGTGACGCGCACGACGCCCTTGTCGGTGCTCAGGACCGAGTTCGGCACGACGGCGAAGTCACCGGCGCCCGGCGGCTTCCAGGAGAGCGTGACCTGCTGTTCGCCGCCCGCCTCGAAGTGCTCGATGAGCAGGGCGTGGTACCCGGCCGTCAGCTCGACCGTGCCGTCCTTGGGGCTCGGCCCGTGCTGGCCGTCGTGGTCGATGACCCGCTTGTTGTCGATCAGCAGCCGGGAGCCGTCGTCGCTGGTGAGGCGGAAGGTGTAGGTGCCGTCCTGCGGGACGTTCAGGTTGGCGATGGTGTGCGAGACGAAGTTGTCGGCGAGGCCGCCGAAGTCCGCGGCCTCCTTCCAGTCGACGACCGGCTTCAACTCGTCGACGTTCGGGGTCTGGCCGGGCTTGAGCTCGCACAGCTTGTTCAGGGGCTGCTGCATGTCGTAGACGCGCTGGGTGACCCCTGGCTCCTGGGGCGGGAGTTCGACGAAGGGGCTCGGGTCGTCGTCGGCGGCGGGGGCGGCCGGGGCCTGGGCGGGGGCCGCCCAGGCGGCTCCGGTGACTCCCGTGGCCCCGGTGAGTCCGGCGAGGAGGGATCCGACGGCCAATAAGCTCAAGCGAGTACGGAATCTTCGGTACGACCGTGCGCTCATTGCTGCTCCCGGCAGGTGATGAGGCGAAGGGACCTGGCGTTCCGGCCACCTGTGCGCGGGGGGGGCATCCGGCGCCACCGGGGCTCCGGGCGCGTGCGGGTGACTTGGGGCGGGACGCTAGTCAGCTTTCATCGAACCCGGAACCCCTTGCGCGACAGGGAACGCAACTTTTTCTCGCGGGAGGACAAAGCGCGGCCCGTGGAACCGGTGGGGCGGGGGCGCGGCCTCCCCCGCCCCACCGGGCACGCAGTCGTCACCGGCCCCGCGGTCAGGGAGCGATGCCCACGCCCGGGATCCGCCCCCAACTCCGCTCCCGCGCCGCCGTCATCGCGGGCCAGGAGTGACCGCCGGGGCGCGCCCGCACCCGTGACGCGTACTCCCGCGGCACGAAGCGGGGATCGTAGAAGCAGCCCGTGCCGTACGTCGCGTCGAAGGCCGGGCAGGACGCGGCCACGGACGCCGGGGTGGGCTTCCTGCCCTTGCGCACCCAGGTGTCCAGTGCGGCAAGGGAGTTGGCGTACTCGGCCGCGCTCAGCCCGCTGTGCTCGTCCTCCCGCGTGAACGTCTGCACCAGATGCCGGTCCCGGCCCGCTCCGCGCAGCGAGGCGCGGTAGGCCGCCTCGTGCTCGACGAAGGCCGTCGGGTCGTCGATCGCGTGCAGCGTCAGCACGGGGATCGTGACCTTGCCCGTGAGGTCGCTGTCGTAGGAGAGGTCGCGGGCCGCGTCGGGATCGGCCGAGAACCGCCGCACCCCGGCGTTGAGGGCCTTGTCGTCGTGGGAGCCGGTGTAGCGCACGCCCTTGTTGCTGAAGGGGTTGCGGCCGCCGAGGCGCTTGTCGACGATGTCGCGGAAGGTGAAGGTCGCGAACTTCAGATGGGATGCCAGGGAGCGTTCCGGGATCCGGGTGACGGCGAGGATGTCGTCGAGGTTGCGCTCCTGTCGGGCCGTGCGGCCGGCGGGCGCCGCGCCCAGACCGGTGCACTCCTGGAGCCGGGCCTCCAGGTCGGCGCCGGTCATCGTGGAGTCCTTCGGCAGGCCGCTCCACAGCGGGTACTGGGGCTCGGACGGCCGGGGGTGGTTCTGGCAGTAGTACTGGTAGACGACGCGCAGGTCCACGCGGTAGTCGTAGCCGCGCGAGCCGCCGCCGAGGACGCCGTTGGTGAGCAGCGCGCCGTCGTAGGGCCGTCCGCCGCGCGAGCCGTAGGTCTCGACGGCCTTGGCGGCGACATCACCTCCCCAGGACTGGCCGTGCAGGTAGGTCTTCCGCGGCTTCTTGAACTCGCGCACGAACAGCTTGCGCAGGTTCTCGGTGCCCGCGGCCGCCATGCGCGTGCCGTAGCCGCCCCGGCGGTAGGACGAGCCCGCCCAGGCGTACCCCTCGGCCACCATCACCGACCAGCGGTCGAGGTCGTCCACGCTGCGCTGTGGGTCGGACCGGGCGCCGAGGTCGGGGCCGCCGTGGGCGTGCAGGACCAGTGAGCCGTTCCAGTTTCGGGGGACGGCGATGGTGTAGTACGCGCCGTTGCCGTCCCTGCCGGTGTAGCAGGCGGCCTTCGTGCCCACGCTCTCCGGGCAGTCCGTGGGGCGGGGACCTCCGGGGTCGGCCGTGGTGGCGGGCGCGGGTCCCGCGAGGCCCGCCGCGAGGACCACGGCCATGCCACCGGCGAGGACGGCGGCGTGCCCCCTCCGGTGGGACGTGCGTGCACGGCGTGGTCGTCGTGCGGTCAGCCAGTTGCCCATGAGTCGTCCTTCCCCGGGCCTCCAGGCGCGGCCCTCGCGCGGAGGGCTCGATGCTAGGCACCGGTGAAGTGGCGTACGAGGGCTCGGGGATTGCGTTCATATTGATCTCCGCGGCGGGCCCGGACCGATCCCCGGGGCCCCGGACCGATCCCCGCGGCGCCGGACCCATCCCCATGGTCACCCCATGACGATCTCCACGGTCACCCGGCCGGCACCTCACCTCCGGCTCAGGACGTCACGGCACCCACCCCCGCCAGGCGCTCCGCCAGATACCGCTGGAACTGCCACAGCGGACGCTCCAGATGTGAGAAGCGGCCCCCCGACGGCGCCGGATCGGTGGCCAGGCCGCGCTGCACACCGCGCACCGCCACCACGTCCTCCGCCTGGATGACCTCGATCTGCTGTCGGGACGCCTCCACATAGGCGTCGTAGCCGGGCCGCTGCTTGGCCTCCGCGGGGACCAGGACGGTGAAGACCGCGTCATGGGCGCCCGGGCCCCTCGGGATCCAGCGTGCGAACGCCACGCTGTCGGGCATCAGGGCCATCACCATGTTCGGGAAGACGCCCGCGACCGTCATGCCGGAGAGCTGGCGCATGCCGAGCCCGGGGATGAGGGTGCCGACCAGGTCCATGCCGTCCGGTCCCTGCGGGATCTCCATGTCGGGGGCGAACGGGGTGTACATGCTGAACCCGCGCCCCTCGCACTCGTCGACCACGGTGTCCTTGCCGGGGAGGATCCGCTCCAGGGTGTCGGCGTGCGCACCCATGTGGTGGTAGTTCTCAGAACCGTTCTCGAACGCAACCTTCCAGTTCGCGGGGACGCCGTCCCAGCGGGCCGTGAACCCGACGTCCAGGTCCTCGATCCCGTACGGCGCCACCGTGGCTTCGAGCGCGCTCAGCTGCGGGGCGAGCGGGGCCGCGTCCGGGTCCGCGCTGACCATCAACAGGCCGTGCCAGACCTCCAGGCGGTACCGGGGAAGGCGGCAGGCGGCGCGGTCGAACTCGACCTTGTTCATCAGGGGCGCGCCCGCGAGCTGCCCCGCGAACTCGCCGTTCAGGCGGTACGTCCAGGTGTGGTACGGACACGTGAGGCGTTTGAGCGAGCCCTGGTCAGGGGTCGTCTCGGGCGGCAGGACGTCCATGAAGCGGTGGCGGCACACCCTCGACAGAGCGTGTAGGTCGCCGTTCTCGTCGCGGGTGATGACCAGGGGCCGCCCGAGGTCGTCCGTGCGCAGATAGTCACCCGGCGCGGCGACCTGTGAGACATGGCCGACGCAGATCCAATCGCTGCAGAAAACGCGGTCCTTCTCCAACTCGTGGAAGTCCTCGCTGGTGTAAGCCCGGGCGGGCAGGGTCTCGCCGCGCTCCAGGGGCAGCTCGGCGAGCCGGGCCAGTTCACCGAGCAGGGCGGGAAGCGCGCCGTGCGGGGATCCGTGGTGCGGGGAGGGACGTCCGTCGTACGGGGAGGTGCGCGGAGAGTCGTGCGGGGAGTCGTGCGGGGAGTCGTGCGGGGAGGAGACTCCGTCGCGCGGGGAGGTGAGTCCGTCGTGCAGCATCGTGGCACCGCCTTCAGTCCGGGATCTCCTTTCATGCTCCGCCGCGGCCGACGGAGCGGGATCGACAGGCTGAACGACATTCGGGTACATCCTTCGGCTGACCCGGGCAATCCGGATGTCCGATGCACGAGAGACAGGCAATCGACGTAAACTCACCCTCTCGCGTAAAGGTCTAGGCCAATGAATGACGCGCGGGGCACGGGAGGCGGGGGTCAACACCGGACGGCCACGCTCCGCGATCACCTCAAACCCCCTGCCTGTGCAGCACATTTGAGCACACACCGGCATGGAACGGCTCCTTGACGCGGTTGATTGGTATAGGCCAATATCCACCTCGTTCGCACCGCTTTCGATGCGGTCGACCGATCCGCCGATCCGCCGATCCCGCACCCCGCTCCTCCGGAGGTCCCTCATGGCAAGCGACAGCCACCCGCGCCTCACCCGGCTGGCCAACTCCGTGCTCCAACCGGGCTTCGCGGGCACCACCGCCCCGGACTGGGTGCGCCGCCGGATCGCCGACGGGCTCGCGTCCGTCGTGCTCTTCGGCCGCAACATCGAGAGCCCCGAGCAGGTCGCCGCCCTCACCGCGGCCCTGCGCGCCGAGAACCCGGACCTGATCGTCGCCATCGACGAGGAGGCCGGCGACGTCACCCGCATCGGCGCCCGCACCGGCGCCTCCTGGCCGGGCAACCTCGCGCTCGGCGCCATCGACGACCCCGAGCTCACCGAGCAGGTCGCCCGCGACATCGGCCGCCAACTGCGGGCGATCGGCGTGTCGTTGGACTTCGCGCCCAGCGCCGACGTGAACTCCAACGCGATGAACCCGGTCATCGGCGTCCGCTCCTTCGGGGCCAGCACGGACGTGGTGGCCCGGCAGACCGCCGCCTGGATCCGCGGCCTGCAGTCCGTCGGCGTCGCCGCCTGTGCCAAGCACTTCCCCGGCCACGGCGACACCGACGTCGACTCCCACCACGGCCTGCCGCGGTTCACGGCCGACGCCGACGAGATCGCCCGGACCGCCCTGCCGCCGTTCGCCGCCGCGATGGACGCGGGCGTCCGCGCCGTCATGACCGCACACATGCTCGTCCCGGCCCACGACGAGGAGATGCCCGCCACGCTCAGCGCCCCCATCATCAACGGCCTGCTGCGCGAGCAGCTCGGCTTCACCGGCCTCGTCGTCACCGACGGCATCGAGATGGGCGCCGTGACCGGCCCGTACGGCATCACGGGCGCCACCGTCCGCGCGGTCGCCGCGGGCGTGGACGCGGTCTGCGTCGGCGGCGAGAGCGCCGAGGAGTCCACCACCGTCGACCTCGCCGACGCCCTGGTGCGCGCGGTGCTCGACGGCACGCTGCCCGAGGAGCGCCTGACCGAAGCGGCCGCGCGCGTGGGCGAGTTCGCCACCTGGTCGACCGCCCTCGCCCGGCAGACGGACCCCGAGGCGGACGCCACCGACATCGGCCTGGTCGCGGCCCGCCGCGCCGTGCGCGTGCATCGCAGCGGCAACGGCGCCGAGCTCCCGCTCGCGGCCGACCCGCACGTCGTCGAGCTCTCCCCCACCATGAGCCTCGCCGTCGACGGTGCCACCCCGTGGGGCGTCGGCGAGCCGCTGCGCGCGCTGCGCCCGGGCACGACGTCCGTACGGATCTCGGAGTCCGAACTGACCGGACAGGACGACCTCCTCGACCGTCTCGCCCTGGCCCCCGCGAACGGCCGGGACCTGATCGTCGTCGTCCGTGACGCGGCCCGGCACCCGTGGATGTCCCAGGCGCTCCAGGGCCTGGTGCGCCGCCGCCCGGACGCCCTGGTGGTGGAGATGGGGGTTCCCGCGGGCGAACAGGTCGGCGCGGTCCACGTGACGACGTACGGCGCCACGCGGGTCTCCGGCATCGCCGTCGCCGAGGTGCTCGCCGGCGCCTCCTGAAGCCCGGGGCGGCCCGGCGGCAGGCCGCCCCAAGCCTCCCCGCAGTCGCCGACGCGACCCCGACGCAGCCGCCCACGCAGCCGTCCGGAAGGCCTTCCCACCATGCCCGCAAAGCCCTTGTGGGCAGCCCTTAAGGGCACACTTCCGGGCGGCGCGCCTGGCCACCGGCGCGGCAACACACCCGGTTCGGGCGGGGGTTGACTTCGCCCTTGGTCTAGTCCATCTTTGGTGGAAACCGAAGCTGGTCTAGTCCACTCCGGGAGGGTGTGCGCCGGACCCAGGAGTCCGGTGCGGGCCCCCACCGCGCAGCGGGGCGACCGGCATCGCGCGCCCACCGCGGGCCTCTTGCCCCGGGAGCGGCGTCGAGTACGAGGAGGTAGCACCACCGGCTCTGTCGACACCGAGCACCACGGCGCCCGCGCCACCGGCACGACAGTGCCCCGCAGCCCTGCCACGCCGCTGCCCCTCCTCCCACCGCGCCGCCCGCCCCGGACGCACCTCGCCGAGGGCGCGGCCGGGCGGACCACGACCGAGCACCCTTCGGCCCGCGATCCGCCGACGCGATCCGCACGCCATGCCACCACCGTGGCCCCGGACCGACCACCCCCACGCCACGGCAGCCGCACCGACCGTCCGTCACCCCTCTCGCCCACCCCCCCCCCGCACACCGCGTCCCATGCGGTCGGCGGGAAACGAACCCGCACGCACTCCGACCTCGGACCGACCCGGGCACGTCGTTTCGCGACGCCCCGCGACCGGACGCCCGCGTCCGCCGCGCCGCGTGCCGCCCCGGTCCCGCCGGTCCGGCGGGCAGTGTCGCTCCCGGACCGCGACGACGGCAGCGCCTCGGCCGTTCTCGTCGCCGCCTCTCCCGCGAGGCCTCCCCCCATGCGCGAAACCGCCGGGCCGCAGCCCCCTCCTGCCCTTTCGCCGTGCCCACAAGTGCCCCTTCACCGCGTCCCAGCAGCCCTGGAGGACCCCGCATGTCCACCCCGTACGAATTCCTGCACCGAGCCGCGTCGGACCGCCCGTACTTCAGCTCCGACGGCGAGACGTACCTGGCGCAGTTCCCGCTGAACGAGATCAAGAAGACGCACCCGCTGCGCGTCCTCACCGAGGAGCAGTTCGCCTCCTGGCAGACCTACGGCTACGTGGTGGTCCCGGAGGCGATATCCAGCGAGGCCGCGAGCCGTCTGCTCGACTTCACCTGGGAGTTCCAGGGACTCGACCGGTCCCGGCCCGACACCTGGTACGAGGAGCGGGAGTTCAGCACCGACCTGGAGCGGGACCTCTACATCTACGGCTTCGTGGAGGCGTACCACCACCAGCTGATCTGGGACAGCCGCCAGACGCAGCGGGTCTACGACGCGTTCGTCGACGTGTGGGACTGCGAAGAGCTGTGGGTGACCCTCGACCGGCTCAACCTCAACCCGCCGAACGTCAAGAACCGTGACCGCGCGCTGATCGCACCCACGGAAGAGGGCTTCGACATCGAGCTGCACTGGGACGTCGACTCCACGCGCGGGGTGCTGCCGCAGCGGGTGCAGGGCATCATCGCGCTCCACGACACCCAGCCGGAGCTCGGCGGTTTCCAGTGCTCACCGGAGCTGTTCCGGCAGTTCGACCGGTGGAAGCTGGACCAGCCCACGGACCGCGACCCGATCCGTCCGAACACCGACCGGGCCGAATTCGCGGTGGTACGGCCCGAGTTGAAGGCGGGCGACCTGCTGATCTGGAACGGCATGCTGGCGCACGGCGTCGCCCCCAACACCTCTGACAACGGTGTCCGCTCCGTGCAGTACCTCTCCATGATGCCGGCGCTCGAGGAGAGCCACACGCTGCGCAAGTCGCGCGTCGAGTCCTGGCGGAACCTGTCCACGCCGGACTGGAACGCGACGCTCGTCGGCGACGCCACGAAGCACGAGTCCGAGCGCTACGGCACGGCCGAACTCACCGAGCTCGGCGAGAAGCTCCTCGGCCTCCGTTCCTGGCACCCCGACAACGCCCAGTGGTGAAGCGGAGAACCGCCATGCGCAAGATCTGCCTGACCCTGCCCACCAACCGGGCGTGCACCGCGATGATCGTGGCCCTGCTCCAGGAGGCGGAGTACGCGGCCCGCACCTTCGACGTCGAGGTGCACGTACTGATCCTTGACTCCTCAGGACCCGCGACCTTCGCCGAGCACGCCCGCGCCGCCCGGACGGCGCCCGCCGCCGCCGGGATCGTGGTCCATCACCTCGGCGAGGACGAGCAGCGCGACTTCCTGCGGGAGGTGATCGCCGCGGCGGGTGCCGTGAAGCAGGACCTGCTGCTCGACCTGATGCTGCCCGACGCCGTGTCGTACGGCGCCTGCACCAACCGGGCGTTCCTCATCGCCGCCGCACTCGGCTGCGCGTCGGTGCACCGCAGGGACTCCGACAGCGACTACCAGGTCCTGGGCGGCAAGCCCGTCTACCCCGTCCACCACGAGCTGATGTCCCTCGGCAAGCGCGCGGCCGACGCGGCCGCGGGCGTCACCGGGAGCGACCTCGCGGCGGAGCACGCGGACAAGCCCGTGGTGCTCGTGGGTTCGTCGTTCATCGGTGAACTGTCCGTGGACATCGGTGAGATGCGCGACCTGGACCGCGAGGTCTACCACGACGTCGTCAGCCTGTGGGCGCCGTCGGAGTGGTCCGCGGAGCAGAAGCGGGAGCTGGTCGACGAGTCCTTCCGGGGCGCGGGCCACGACCCGTTCACGGGCGACCGCGCCGACCTGACCCTCGTCGACCCCATGCGGGTCGACATGTGCAACGTCAGCTTCCACGGAGTGCACGAGCGGGTACCGCTGCCCCCGGCGACCGACACCATCGGCAGCGACTACTTCCTGCTGCATCTGGTGTACGACGCCACGCTGCCCGGGGTCGTTCACAACCGCAACATCGTGAACTTCTACACGGGCGAGCGCAGGACCGAGTCCGGCTTCGTCGCGTACCAGAACCGGTTCGTGAAGTTCTTCCTGTCGATGCTGTACCTCAACCACGTCTACGCCGAGATGACGGCGGCCGGGCCGGACCTGCTCGACGAGCACCACGAGGTGCGCGCGCCGCGGATCGCCGAACTCGTCCGGGAGAGCACCCGGTTGGACACGGCGGAGAACGTGGCTCGGCTCGACGCCCTCGATCGTTCCTACCGGAAGCTGGGCGGCAAGTACGCCGCGTTCGCCGACACCCTCGTGCCCCGGCGCGGGCGGCTGCTCGACGAGGCGCGGCAGGACATGGAGGACTTCGCGCTGCTCATCGAGGGCTGGGCGGCGCTGGTCCGGGCGAGCCGGTCCACACGCCTCGGCCGACGGCACGCGTAGCGGAACAGGGCATTCACCATGTACGAAACGACCAACCTGCGGGCGGCCCTGGCGGCCGCGACGGAGGACCAGATCGTCTACGACCTCCCCGGCATCGCGGACCGGCACGACTCCCTGGTGCGGGAACTGCCGGGCGTCGCCGTCCGGTTCGCGATGAAGGCCTGTCCGGTCGACGAGGTGCTCTCCTGCCTCGCGGGGCGGGGCGCCGGGTTCGACGCGGCGAGCCCGCACGAGATCGCGCAGGCTCTCGCCACCGGCACGCCGGCGGACCGGATCCACTACGGCAACACCATCAAGTCCGACCGCCACATCGCCGAGGCGTACGACCTCGGCATCAGGGACTTCGCGACGGACAGCGTGGAGGACGTCCGCGCGCTCGCGGCGCTCGCCCCGGGCTCGCGCGTGTTCTGCCGTCTCGCCACCGACGGCGAGGGCGCCCTGTGGGGGCTCAGCCACAAGTTCGGCTGCTCCCCCGCCGACGCCCTGCGGGTACTCTCGATGGCGCGGGCCTCGGGCCTCACGCCGTCGGGCCTGTCCGTGCACGTCGGTTCCCAGCAGATGACGGCCGAGGCGTGGCGCACCGCGTTCGACCGCATGGCCGACGTGCTCGCGGCCCTGGAGCGGCGCGGCATCCGCCTCGACCACATCAACCTGGGCGGCGGCCTGCCCGCCCTCGGCTACCGGGACCGCTTCGGCAGGCCCCTCGACCCGCCCCTGGACAAGATCTTCGCCGTGATCAGGGAGGGCATGCAGCGCCTGCGGGCCGTCACCGGGACGCCGCTGGACTTCGTCATCGAGCCGGGCCGCTATCTCGTCGCCGACCACGGCGCCGTCCGCGCCCATGTGTCGCGCCTGTCCGCGCGCGAGCAGGTCAGCGGGGAGCGCCAGCACTGGCTGTACCTCAGCTGCGGCAAGTTCAACGGTCTGTACGAGATGGACGCGCTCCAATACACGCTGGTGTTCCCCGAATACCGGGGAAGCGACTACGTCCCGGCGGTCGTCGCGGGCCCCACCTGCGACAGCGACGACGCGTACAGCCACGAGGGCAGCCTCGTGCGGGTGCCGCGGAGCGTCGCGTCGGGTGACCCGGTGTGGATCCTGTCCTCCGGCGCGTACGCGGCGAGCTACACCACGCAGGGCTTCAATGGCTTCGGCCCGCTGCCCTACACGTGGATACGCGACGAGGGCGACGCCGCGCCCCTCGCCACCTCGGCGGGAGGTCGCGCGCGATGACCCACGACGCACGTATCCGGCTTCGGCACATCGCCGACGGCGACTGGGACGGCATCGCGGCGCTGGAGGCCGAGGTGTACGCGCCGCTCGGGCTCTCGGAGGGCCGGGCCGCGCTGGAGTCACGGGCGCGGGCCTCGCCGAGCACCTGCTTCGTGCTCGACGGCCCGGAGGGGCCCGCGGGGTATCTGCTCGCGCTGCCGTATCCGCCGTTCGAGTCGCCGGACCTGGCGCGGGCGGAGGAGCCCGCGCCCGGCACCGACCCCGGCTCCCCCCAGGCCCCCGCTCCCCCCGCCTTCCCCTCCGACAATCTGCACCTGCACGACCTCGTCGTCGCCGAGGACTTCCGGGGGCGCGGGCTCGCCCGGCGGCTCCTGCGGCACCTGGCGACGACCGCGCGGTCGCAGACGTACGAGCAGATCTCCCTGGTCGCCGTCGCGGGGAGCGAGACCTTCTGGTCGGCGCAGGGGTACCGGGCCCATCGGGAGATCCCGCTCCCGGGCAGTTACGGCACGGACGCGGTCTACATGTCCGCGGCGGTGCCGGAAGGACGAAGAGGCTGAAGACGCTGATGCAAAGATCGTTCGTTCGCGATGAGTTCCGGCGCGCACAACTGGCCATCGCGGCGCTGTTCTGCGTCCTGGGCTTCCAGTACGCCACGTGGGCGGCCAGGCTGCCCGCGCTCAAGTCCCGGCTCGACCTGTCCGAGGCCGAGCTGGGGCTGCTCCTGATGGCCTGCGGTGTGGGCGCCGCGGCGTCCTTCCCGCTGGTCGCCGCGCTCACCCGGCGCTGGGGCTCGCGGCGCCTCGCGCTGGTGTCGGCCCTGTTCCTCGGCGTGCTCCTGCTCGCCCTCGCCGCCGCGCCCAACTACCCGGCCGCCCTCGTCGTCATGTGCGCCGACGGCGTGGGCGTCGGCTGTCTGAACGTCGCCATGAACGCGCAGGGCGCCGCGCTCGAGGCCCGGCACGACCGGACCGCCATGTCGCAGCTGCACGCGACCTTCAGCGCCGGTTCACTGGGAGCCGCGCTGCTCGCCTCCGGCATGAGCGCGCTCAGTTCGTCGGTGGCGCTGCACTTCGGTGTCGCCACCGTGCTGGTCCTGCTGTTGACGCTGTTCGCCCAACCGGCGCTGCTCCCGGACGAGAAGCCCGCGGACGCGGCCGCGGAGTCGGCCGCCGACGGGGCCGCCGGACCGGGCGCCGACGCGCCGGGGAAGGAGGCCCGGCGCCGTTGGAGCCTGCCCGCCCGCGTGACGCTGTGGATGGGCGGCGCCATGGTGTGCGGCACCGTGGCGGAGGGCGCCATGAACGACTGGTCGGCGCTCTACATGAAGGAGGTCGCCGACGCGTCGGCGCGCCTCGCGCCGCTCGGCATCGCCGTGGTCTCCGTGATGATGGTCCTCGCCCGGCTCTTCGCCGACGGCTGGCGCACCCGCTTCGGCGACGGCCGCGTCGTGCGCGTGGGCAGCCTCCTGGCCGCCGCGGGCCTCGCGTTCGCCCTTCTCGCCGGTGGTGTCGTACCGGCCCTGATCGGCTTCGCCTGCATGGGCCTCGGCATCGCGGCCGTCACGCCGTGCGTGTACGTGGCCGCGGCACGGCAGGGTTCGGAGGCGTTGGCCCTGGTCGCCGCGATGGGCACGACGGGCCTGCTCGCGGGTCCGCCGCTCATCGGTTTCCTCGCCCACGGCACGAATCTGGTCTGGGGCATGGCGGCGGTGGCGGTCTCGGCGTCGCTGGTGTCGGTGTGCGCGGCGCGGATCGGGTGGCCCGCGGCCGCGGCGCGGGGAGCGGAGGTGGAGGCGAAGGCGTGAGGGAGGCGGTGGGCTGCCTCGGGGACGGGGTGGCCCACCGCGAGCGAAGGGGCCGCTACGGGTTGCAGTTGAGGACGCTGCCCTCGTTGACGCGGCAGATGTCGTTGCCTTCGCCCCCGTCGACTTCGCCCTCGTTCAGGAGGACCTGGATCTCGTCGTCACCGGGATTGCCGTGGACCCTGCCCTTGGCGCCGTCGATCTCGTCGTTGACCGCGACGATGACGTCGTCGTTGCCCGCGCCGCCCTGGATCAGGCCGATGCTCGCCTCCTCCAGCCTGATGGTGTCGTCCCCGTTGCCGCCGTTCATGACGCCGGCATGGTTGAACGTGACCCGGATCGTGTCGTTGCCGTCGTGGCCGAAGATGACGTCCCCGGAGACCAGGCGGTCGCACCGGATGTTGTCGTCGCCGGTCGTTCCGTAGATCTCCGGGCCGGACTGGGGCCGGCCGTTGACGACGCAGTTCTCCGCCGCGGACAGCGTGTCGCCGGGGGCCGCGAAGGCGGTGGTGGGCCAGGCGAGCAGCGCGGTCACGGCTGCGAGTCGGGCCACCCGGTGGAAGGTCGTACGGCGCGGACGCCTGTAGTGGATGCTCATGACGCGAGCATCGACCGGACCTGCGGCGCTGTCACCGGGGCGGAAGCCGACGTCACCCGCATGTGGCGCCCGTTCATCCCCTTGGGTGACATGGTCCGAGCCCTGCTCAGGCCACGGCCCGCGCCTTTGACCGGCAAGCGGCCACCGCCTCCTCGGGCGTCATGGCGGCCCCGCGTCGGTGCGCCGCCCCGTACGCCTCCTCGTCGAGGGACGCGCGTACCACCGCGGTGATCCGGTCGACGTCCCCGCGTTCGGCGGGCGGCAGGGGCATGCCGACCGATTGCCGCGCCGTGTGGGCCGCGCCGAGGAGGACGGCGGCGCACACCGGGCGGCCGTCGGCGGCGTGGGCTCCGGCCAGGCCTTCCAGGGCGAAGGCCAGGGCGCGTGCGTCGCCGGTGTTGCGGGCCGCGGCCCAGCCCTCCAGGTGGAGGCGCAGGGATGCCGCCGCGTCGCCGCGCTGTTCGGCGACGAAGCCGAGTTCGGCGAGGACGAGTGCGATGCCCGGTTCGAAGGACATGCGGGTCTGCCACCGGAGGACGTGGCGGAGCTGGGTCTCGGCGGCGTCGAGGCGGCCCGCGCGGCGGGCGCCGAGGGCGAGGCCGGTCTCGGCGCGGATGACGCCCGGCTTGAAGCTGTGCTCGGCGGCGATCCGCATGGCCCGTTCGTGGAAGGCGCGCGCCGCGTCGTGGTCCCCGGTGAGGGTGGCGGTGCTGCCGAGGCCGCAGAGCTGGTCGGCGGCCTCGGGCCACAGGCCGAGGTCCTCGGCGATGCGCAGCCCCTCTTCGTGCAGCCGTGCGGCCCGCGGGTAGTCGCCGGTCATCTGGGCGAGCCCGGCGAGGGGTTCGACGGTGAGCAACTGCCCCCAGCTGTCGCCGAGTACGGCGAAGAGGGCCGCGCTCTGCCGCCCGGCGACCGCAAGAGTGCCGAGGTCGCCGCGGACATGGGCCTGGTTGGCGCGGACGCACAGGGCCGCGGCGAGGCCCCACCGGTCGTCGAGGGCGCGGAATCCGTCGAGGGCGAGGCGGATCAGTTCCTCGCTGGCGGCCTGGTCGCCGACGCCGAACAGGGCGAAGCCGAGGAACCACTGGGCGCGGGCGCCCTCGCGCCGGTCCGTGATGTCCTTGGAGAGTTCGACGGCGCCCCCGTTCCACTCCGTGCGGTCGGAGCCGTCCCCGACGAGGACCGCGAACCCGGCCTGCCAGGCCCGCGCCCGGGCCCGGGCGGAGACGACGGGCTCCGGGGGCGCGGCGGTTCCCGCGTGCCGGCTGGACGTGCCCAGTGCGGCTTCGAGGGATCTGACGGCCTCCCTGAGGCGCCCCCTCAGGAACCAGTACCAGGCGAGCGCGTTCACCAGGCGCAGCGCGTGCTGTTCGGCGCCGTCGCGCACGGCCTCGTCGAGGGCGCGGCGGAGGTTGGCGGCTTCCGCGTCCAGGAGCCGCAGTCGGCGCCGCTGGTCGTGGCCGCGCAGGTGGGGTGCGGCGCGTTCGGCGAGCGCGAGGTAGTGGTCGCGGTGCCGTCGGCGTACGGGTCCGGCCTCGCCCGCCTCCTCCAGGCGGGCCGCGCCGTAGTGCGCGACGGATTCCAGGAGCCGGTAGCGCAGCCCGTCGCCGGTGTCGGCCGCGACGACCAGTGAGCGGTCCACGAGGCGGGCGAGCAGGTCGAACACGTCCTCGGGGAGCAGGCCTTCACCCGCGCACACCTCCTCGGCCGCCGCCAGCGTGCAGCCGTCGGTGTGCGCGGCGAGCCTGCGGAGCACGGTCTGTTCGGGCGCGGTCAGGAGCTCCCAGCTCCAGTCGATCATCGCGCGCAGGGTCTGCTGTCGGGGCGGGGTGCCCCGGTGGCCGGTGCCGAGCAGCCGGAACCGGTCGTCGAGCCGGGCGACCAACTCCCGTACGCCGAGCGCCCGTACGCGGGTTGCGGCCAGTTCGAGGGCCAGCGGGATGCCGTCGAGCCGACGGCAGACCGTCGCGACGTCGTGGGCGTTGTCCGCGTCGAGGCGGAAGCCGGGGGCCGCGGCGGTGGCCCGGGCGACGAAGAGCCGCACGGCGCCTGCGCGGGCCACGGCCGCGACGTCCGCGTCCCGTGCGGGGTCGGGCACGTCGAGCGGCGGCACGGCCCAGATCGCCTCGCCGGGGATGCCGAGGGGTTCCTGGCTGGTGGCGAGGATCCGCAGGCCGGCGGCGCGGTGCAGCAGTGCGGAGGCCAGGTCGGCGACGGCGTCGACCACGTGCTCGCAGTTGTCGAGGACCAGCAGCAGCCGTTGGCCGCCGAGCGCTTCGGCGAGCCGGTCGGCCGGTGCGGCGGGGCTGCCCGGGGCGGCCGTTTCGGATGCGGTCTCCTCGCGGATGCCGAGCGCGGCCATGACCGCCTCCGCGACGGCGTGCGGGGCGTCCGCCGGTTCCGTACGCCCTCGGGGCGCGAGCTCGACCAGCCGGACCCCGTCGGGGAAGTCGTCCGCCGCCTGCTCCGCCACGGCGAGCGCGAGCCGGGTCTTGCCCACCCCGCCCGCCCCGGTCAGCGTCAGCAGCCGTACCGAGCCGAGCAGGGACGTCACCTCGGTCAACGCGTCCTGGCGGCCGATGAGTTCGGTGAGGGGCACGGGCAGGTCGGGGCGGGGGCCGGGAGCGGGAGGCGGGCCGGGAGCGGGAGGCGCACCCGGAGCGGGAGGCGCACCGGGAGCGGGAGGCAGTGCAGGAGTGACAGGCGGTGCGGGAGTGAGAGGCGGTGCGGGAGTGAGGGGCTGTGCGGGCACCACCGGCCCACCGAGCGCCGGGTCCTGCTCCAGGATCGCCTGGTGCAGGCCGACCAGTTCGGGGCCGGGGTCGAGCCCCAGCTCGTCCGCGAGCCGGACCCTCAGCTCCCGGTACGAGGCCAGCGCGTCGCCCGGCCTGCCCGCGCCGTGGAGCGCGCGCATCTGCACCGCGCGCAGCCGCTCCCGCAGCGGATGCTCCGCGACGAGCGCGTCCAGTTCCCCGACCACGTCGCCGTACGCGCCGAGTGCGAGGCGCGCCTGCGCGTACTCCTCCACCGCCGTGAGCCGGGCCTCCTCCAGGCGGGCCACGACCGGCCGCGCGCACGGCATGTCCGCGAAGCCCGCGTACGCCGTACCGCGCCAGAGCCCGAGGGCGTCCGCCAGGAGCCCCGCGCGGACGGCCGGGTCGTCGGCGGCTCGCGCGCGGGCCGTCAGCGCGCCGAACCTGCCCGCGTCGACGCTGTCCCGTTCCGCGCGCAGCACATAACCGCTCTCCTGAAGGGCCAGGAGGTCACGGCCGCGGGGCTCGGCGTCCTCGAAGGCGCGCCGCAGTTGCCACACCTTGGTCTGCAGGGCCGCCGCGGGCTTGCCGGGCAGGTCCTCCTCGCCCCACAGGTCGTCGATCAGCCGGTCCGCGGACACGGGCCGCCCGTCGTGCGCGAGCAGCGCGGCCAGCAGGGCGCGGGTCTTGGGTCCTGGCACGGTGACCGGGTCGCCGTCCGCCGTCCACACGGCCAGTGGTCCGAGCACCCCGAATCGCATGACGTCACGGTAACTCAGCGCTGTGACCAGCGGGATGGCGGGCGTGAGTGCGCGGTGAGCGCACGGAGAGCGGTTCGTGAGTGCCCTGCCGCAAGCTGACATCCGCCCCGGCGATCAAGCCCGGGAGGGAGCACCCTCCACCCCCTGCGAAAGGCGCACCATGACCGCGTCGGACACACCGAACACACCGAAGACGGCGAAGACGGCGAAGACGGCGAAGACGGACGACGCGAGGGAGTCCGCCTCCGCGGCCGTCGCGACGTCCACGAGCACCGCGACGCCCGCGCCCCCCACGCCACGTGCGACCTCCGATGCCCCACCAGAGGCGGAGCGCAGAGCGGGGCCGAGGGAGTGGCTCGGCCTCTTCGTGCTCACGCTGCCCACGGTCCTGTTGGCGCTCGACGCGACCGTCCTGAACCTGGCCGTGCCCGACATCAGCGCCGACCTGGGGCCGAGCAGCACCCAGTTGCTGTGGACGGTCGACATCTACGGCTTCATGATCGCCGGTTTCCTGGTCACGATGGGCACGCTGGGCGACCGGATCGGCCGCCGCAGGCTCCTGATGGCCGGGGCCCTGGGCTTCGGCCTCGCCTCGGTTCTTGCGGCGTGGTCCACCAGCCCCGAGATGCTGATCGTCGCCCGGGCGCTGCTCGGCCTCACGGGCGCCACGCTGATGCCGTCCACGCTCGCGCTGATCAGCAACATGTTCAAGGACCCCCGGCAGCGCGGGGTGGCCATCAGCGTGTGGGTCACGTGCTTCTCCGTGGGCATCGCCGTCGGCCCGGTCCTCGGGGGCCTGCTCCTGGAGTGGTTCTGGTGGGGTTCGGTGTTCCTGCTCGGCGTGCCCGTCATGGTCGTGCTGCTTGTGGCCGCGCCGCTGCTGCTCCCGGAGTACCGGGATCCGGCGGCGGGGCGCGTCGACGCGGCCAGCGTGGTGCTGTCCCTGGCGACGGTGGGTCCCGGCATCTACGGCGTCAAGCGGCTCGCCGAGCACGGCGTCGACGCCCTCGCCGTCGCGGCGCTGCTGACCGGCGCGGTCTTCGGCGTGCTCTTCGTGCTCCGTCAGCGCCGTCTGACCGACCCGCTCCTCGACCTGCGGCTGTTCCGGAACCGGGCGTTCAGCGCCGCGCTGCTCGTGCTGCTCCTCGGCCTGGGCGTGATGGGCGGGCTCTACCTCTTCATCACCCAGTACCTGCAGCTGGTCGCGGGGCTCTCGCCGCTCGAGGCCGGTCTGTGGCTGCTGCCCGCCGCGGTCGCGCTGATCGTCGCCTCGTCGCTGACTCCGGCGCTGGCCCGGCGGATCCGTCCCGGGTACGTCGTCGGGGGCGCCCTGCTCGTCTCAGTGGTCGGCTACGCCCTGATCACGCAGGTGGACAGCGGCGGCGGGCTGCCCCTCCTGGTGACCGGCTTCGTCCTCGTCTACACCGGCATCAGCCCCATGATGGCCCTCGGCACGGATCTGGTGGTCGGCTCGGCCCCGCAGGAGAAGGCGGGTTCGGCGGCGGCGATGTCGGAGACGGGCATGGAGTTCGGCATCGCCCTCGGCATCGCCGGTCTCGGCAGCATGGTCACGGCCGTCTACCGCGACGGGACAGCCGACACCCTTCCCAGGGAACTCCCGGAGGACGCCGCGCACGCGGCCCGCGACACGCTCGCCAACGCGGATGCCGTGGCCGACGAACTCCCCGGCCCACTCGGCGCGGAACTTCTCGAACCCGCGCGGGAGGCCTTCACCGGCGGCCTGAACGTCGCCGCCGGGGTCGCGGGCGCCATCGTGGCGGCGCTTGCGGTGGTGGCGATGGTGCTGCTGCGGCAGGTACGGACGGGGTTCGAGGAGGGGGCCGAGGGCGAGGGCCCGGAGGCCGCCGAAGCCGCAGAGACGTCCGGCGGTGCTTCGGAGGCGAAGGTCGCCGTGGGCGAGGGCCGCTGACGACGGACCGGCGAGGGGGTGGTGTGGTGGACGGCGGATGCGCGGCGTCCACCACACCCCCTTATTGCCGCCACACCGCCCTTATTGCCGCCCAACGTCACGCGACCACCTCCCCCGTCACCGCTGGAGAGCGAGATGGAATCGCGTGTAGTCCGCGAACTCCGCCGCCCGCTCGAAGCCCAGGCGCCCGAGCAGCGCCACGCTCCGGTCGTTCCCGTGCGTCACCCCGGCGTAGATGTCCGTCGCCGCGAGTTCGCGCGCCGCGTGTGCGTACAGCGCCGCGCATGCCGCCGTGGCGCGGCCCGCGCCCTGGTGGGCCTCGTCGATCCAGTAGCCGGTGCCGTAGTTCGGCGGGTCGACGGCGATGAGGTCGACGCGGCCGATCAGTTCGTCGCAAAGGCGGATGCCGTAGCGCAGATCGGGGGCGGGGTTGTCGGCCAGATGCGCGCGAACCCAGGCCGGGGTGGCACGGCTCTCGTCCTGGTAGTCGCCGAGTCTGCTCAGGTGCTGCCGGTTGCGGTCCAGGAGCGCGTAGTACGCGTCGGCGTCCTCGGCGGTCAGTGCCCTGAGCACCAGGTCCGGCAGCTCCGTGGGGAGGTCGGGGACCCGGTCGCGGGGAGTCGCGGATTTCGTCACGCCGCCGAACGTACGGGGGCGTGAGCCCGGGGCTCAACAGGATTACGGGGCCGGGTGGGTGACCTCCGGGCGCACGGTCCAGATCGAGCCGAGCGGGGTGAGACCCAGGCCCCGGGCGACCGCCCGGCCCTCGGCGGTGGAGACCAGGACGGGCAGCGGGCCGGGGGCGGGGAGTCGCGCGGGGAAGATCCAGGACGGGGCGCGCGACGCCGGGCCCCAGCGCCAGCAGCCGGGCCCGCGGCGACCAGGCCCAGACGGCGAGGACGGTCGCGTCCCGCACGGCGGGCGGTTCCCCCGAATTCCGGTACGAGTCCGTGGATCGCGTCGACCTCCAGGGCGAGCAGCCGTGCCTCGTCCCTGATCGGCGCGCCTCCCTTCGCCCCGCCCCTGCTCGACATCCCCTCAGGTCAACTCCGCAGGATCTTCAGGGCCTTGTCGAAGGCCGAGTCCCTGTTCTTCTCGAACTCCTCCTCCGTGAAGACCGGTTCGGCCAGGTGCGGGGGGATGCCGGGGCCGTCGAAGCTGGTGCCCGACCTGGTCAGGAACTCCTCGTTCGGCAGCCATGTCCCCATGCCGCTGATGGGCAGCCTGCGCGGCAGGACGTCCGAGAACACGCCCTGGGTGGGCTGCCCGATCCGCACGGCCTTGCCGGGCCGGTCGATCAGGGCCTGGACGAACGTCTCACCGGCGCTCACCGTCGACCCGCCGGTGAGGACGGCGAGGGGTCCGGTGTAGCGGGGTGCGGCGGCCGGCGTGACGCGAACAGGCTGCGGGCGGGTGTGCCGCGTGGGGTCGGCGGGGTCGTTGCGGGCGCGCTTGGAGTACGCGACGTAGCCGGTGTCGGTGAGGCGTCCGGCGAGATGCACGCCCAGCGCGTCCGAGCCGCCGCCGTTGATCCGCAGGTCGATGACGAGGCCGCGCAGCTTCCGCGTGCGGTCCTCGGTGAAGACGGCGTCCAGCGCCCGGTCCAGCTCGGCGAGCTGCGCGGCGTACGGGGCGCCGTCGCCCGCGTACCCGCTGAAGCCGGAGATCCGCAGATAGCCCTGGCCGCCCGGCAGGTCGGCGTAGGTGATGCGGCCCTTGGCGAAGTCCTGGACGTGCTCGGCGTCCTTCAGGTCGCGTGCGAGGACGAACTTCTTGACCCGGGCGTCCAGTTCCTCGCTGGGCGGCACCGTGCCGGACCGGCCCCGGTTGAAGTACCGGTCGCCGTACCCCACCCCGGAGTGCATGTCCTCGAGCGGGTCGAGCATCTCGGAGAAGATCGCGAACAGTTCCTCGGGGGTCGTGTCCGCGTGCACCTTGGGGCGGTACCGGTCGCGCATCGCGTGCCAGTCGATGCCCTTGGCGGCGAAGAACGGGTAGTTCTCCTCGTACGACTGCCAGAAGACGTCGAAGGTCGCGACGGGGCCCGCTGGCGCCGGACCCGTGCAGGTGGCGGGGAGCTTCCCGACGCGCCGCAGCTCCTGGTGGCCCGTGGTGCCGTCCATGTGCAGGATCGCCCGGTCCCGGCCGGGCCCCGCGCGCAGGGTCAGGCCGACGCCGTTCCCGTCGAGGTAGCGCCCCGGGCCCGTCCGCTTCGCGACGTCGCCCTTGAGGCAGCTCACGGACGTGGTCTCGTACTCCTGGAGCACGCCGTCACGAATCGACCACACCGCCCCATAACCATCCACACGCCATATTCCGGATTTCGGCGATTCTGTCCCAACCGCCGCCGGTGCGGAGTTCGCTGGTGTGACAGCTGTCGCCGCCCCCGCGGTGAAGCCCGACCCCAGGGTGAGAGTCAGGGCCGCCATCGCAGCCGTCGTCACCCTTCGCATATGCATTCCTCCCGTTTCGGCGTTTCGCCTCTTTCGAGAGCATGTCCCGGCCTTCACAGCCGAGAAACGTGACCCGGCTCTCAAAGCAATCGCTTCGCTTTCTGTTATGCCGCCCCAGCCCGCAGGATCTCCCCATCAGCGCGGCCACACAGGCACCACAGGAACCAGGAGAGGGGAGCGTCATGCAGCACGACCGGCAGAGCCCGAGCAGGCCGTCCGCGCTGCGGCGGGGGCGCCTCGCGCACCCCACCCGCGCGTGCGGCGCGTACCCGCGGCACGGCGCGCTCCTCGCTCCCACGGAGCGGGTCCCGACCGGCCCCGCACTCGTACCGCCGCCGACGGCGGGCACCATCCACCTGACCGCCCCGACCGATCTCCTCCCGCGCACGCACCCCGGCGCCCCGCCCCCGGGCCACGCCGACCCGCTCGTTCCCCCTGCCAGTCCCCTTCCGACCACACCGAGGCGTTCCCCCACACCATGAATCCACAAGATCCGTCAGACCCGCTGTCCCCTCCGCACCCCGCCGACCCCACGGCGCCCGGCGGCCCCTACCCCCACCACCCCGACCCGTACGCGTACGACCCCGGCACCGGCCCGGGCCAGCCGTACGCCGCGCCGCACGGCGCCGACGCGCACCTCGCCGACGACGTCACCTCGATATCCCCGGCCGCGTCCGGCGCCCCGGGTTCCCGTGCCGAGCTGCGCCAGCGGCGCACCACGCGGCGCCGTCGGCAGGCCATCGCCGCGGGCGCGGGCATCGCGGCGATCGCGGCGCTGACCGCCGTCATGCAGTGGGGCTCGGACGGCTCCGACACCCCCGAGAAGACCGCGGCCGCGGCCGCCATGGACACGGACACGGGCGAGCCCACGCCGTCGAGCGAGCCGCCGTCCGCCACGCCGAAGGCGAAGAAGTCCACGTCCGCTTCCCCGTCGAAGCCCGCGGAGCCGAAGAAGTCCACGTCCGCGAAGCCGTCGAAGAAGCCCGCGAAGACCCCGACGGCGAAGCCCGAGAAGACGAAGCCCCCGGCGCCCCCGAGAACGAGCCGCCCGACCCCGACACCGACGACACCCAAGGCCCCCTCGGGTTCGGCCTCGGACTCGACCGCACAGCAGGTGCTCAACCTGGTCAACGCCGAACGCCAGAAGGCCGGTTGCCGCCCGCTCACCACCAACAGCAAGCTCGCCACGGCCGCGCAGCGGCACTCCGCCGATATGAAGGCGCGCAACTACTTCTCGCACACCTCCCCCGACGGCACCGACCCGGGCCAGCGCATTACCGCGGCGGGCTACCGGTGGAGCACCTACGGCGAGAACATCGCCCGCGGCCAGCAGACCGCCAAGTCGGTCATGACCTCCTGGATGAACAGCTCGGGCCACCGCGCCAACATCCTCAACTGCTCGTTCAAGGAGCTGGGGGTGGGCGTCGTGAAGGGTTCCGGCGGACCGTGGTGGACGCAGAACTTCGGCGCGCGGTGAGCAGATGACCTCTCCGGTGTGACCACCGGACCCGCTCGGCGGGCGGCGACCTCCAGGCCTCGGCACGTGGTGGTCACCGCCCGCCGATCCGTGCCCGCTGCGCCCCGGTTCCGGACACAGGGGATGTCGCATTCTCACTCTTGGAGAAAGTCTGAAGGACGTGAAGAATCCGTGACCGTCCTGGCACGTAACTCGTGTGACATCCGTGAGGAGAAGCCTTGCGCCCGATCAAGTTGGCTCTGTCCCTCGGCGCCGCCGCCCTGATGGTGGCCGCCGGAGCGGCGAGCCCCGCCGCGGCCGCACCGGACAACAACGGAAAGGCGATGACCTGGACGCTGCTGGCCGACGGTCCCAGCGGCACGGTCCAGGTGGGCGGCGGCCCGCTCAGCAACGCGTACACCGGTGACACGGACATCAGCACGGCCCTTCCGGTGCTGTGCCTGAAGATCGACAACAGCGCCGCGCCCGCGGGCATCACCCCCGGTTTCTACGCCGGTTGGGCCCGCGGCACCGTCGCCGCGAGCAACCCGATCCGCGGCACCCGTCTGACCAGCCGCGCCGTCGCCGACAACGTCTGCGCGAACACCTTCGGCTCGGGCTGGCGGATGGCCGAGTTCCACGACGGCCGGTACGGACCGAACCTGGAGAGCTCCGGTGGCTGGAGCTTCTGGGCCAAGGGCGAGGTGCCCGCGGGCACCCGCTTCTGGACGGCGATCAACGACCAGCCGGCCAACCCCTGGAACTGAACCGCCCCCGATGGACCGCTCCGGCCCGCTGCCCCCAGCGGCGGGCCGGAGCCCCACCCGACGCGCGCTCGCGCGGCACGGAATCCGTTGCGGTCAGAGCCCGTTGCCCACGAGGAGCGCCAGGTCGACGAGCCGGTTCGCATACCCCCACTCGTTGTCGTACCAGCCGACCACCTTCACCTGCGGGCCGAGGACGCGCGTGAGCCCGGCGTCGAAGACGCAGGAGGCCGGGTCGCCCGCGATGTCGGTGCTGACGAGCGGGGCGTCGGTGGCGGCGAGCAGTCCCTTGAGCGGGCCCGCGGCGGCCTCGGCGTACGCGGCGTTGATCTCCTCGACCGTGGTGGCGCGCGTGGTCGTGACGGTCAGGTCGGTGACCGAGCCGGTGGGGACGGGCACCCGCAGCGAGAACGCGTCGAGGCGGCCCTGGAGTTCGGGAAGGACCAGGCCGATGGCCTTGGCCGCGCCGCTGGAGGTGGGGACGATGTTGAGGGCCGCGGCACGGGCCCGGCGCGGGTCCTTGTGCGGGGCGTCCTGGAGGTTCTGGTCCTGGGTGTAGGCGTGGACGGTGGTCATCATTCCGGCTTCGATGCCGACGGTGTCGTGCAGCACCTTGGCAAGGAGGGCGAGGCAGTTGGTGGTGCAGGAGGCGTTCGAGATGACGGTGTGGCGCCCGGGATCGTACGTGTCCTCGTTCACGCCGAGCACGATCGTCGCGTCCTCGCCGTCGGCCGGGGCAGCGATGATGACCTTCCTCGCGCCGCCGTCGACGTGCGCCCGCGCCTTCGCCGCCGCGGTGAACACGCCGGTGGACTCGATGACCACGTCCGCGCCGAGCTTCCCCCAGGGCAGGTCGGCGGGGTCGCGTTCGGCAAGGACCCGCACGGTCGTGTCGCCGACCCGGATGCCCTCGGGCCCGGAGGTGACCTCGCCGGGGTAGCGGCCGAGGACGGAGTCGTACGCGAGCAGATGGGCCATGGTGGCCACGTCACCCAGGTCGTTCAGGGCGACGATCTCCAGATCCGCTCCGCGGGCGGCCGCCGCCCGGAAGACATTGCGGCCGATCCGGCCGAAGCCGTTGATGCCTATGCGCACAGTCATGGGGCTGTCCCTTCACGCGGCTACGAGGCCTACGGCGCCCGTCGTGCCATGGTTCGACGAGGTCGCGGGGCGCCGACAAGAACATCATAAGCAATTTAATTAAGCGTGCGATATATTTTTGGAGTGGACGACACCATGAAGAACAGCGGGACCCTGGGCAACAGCGAGGGAGACGGCGCCGACGGCGGCCTGGACGTGGAGGCCTTCGCCGCCGCGGTCGAGAACTTCAACCGCTTCTACATCCGCCTGCCGGTCCTGGAGAAGCTGTCGTTCACCACCCTGTCGGTCCTCGACACCCTCGCCTTCGGGGGCGGCCCGCTGCGCCTGAGCGACCTGGCCCGCACCGAGCAGGTCAGCCAGCCCGGCATCACCCAGCTCGTCACCCGCCTCGAACGGGACGGCCTGGTGGAGCGCCACCCCGACCCGAGCGACGGCCGCGCCGTCCTCGTCCACATCACCGAGGCCGGACGCCGCGTCGGCCGGTCCCGCCACGAGGACCGGACCCGTCATCTGGCCCCCCTGATCGCCCAGTTGACCCCGGAACAGCGGCAGTCCATCACCGAGGCACTGCCCGCGCTGACCCGCCTCGCCGAACTCGGACGCGCCCGGCGGTGAGGAGGCGGACTCGGGGAACCCGTCGCCACCGACTCCACGGTCGGACTGCGGCCAGTCCCGGAGTCGCGCGGTCCACTTGGGTGACACCCGCGTACGGGCGCCGGAACCGGGCAAGCGAACGGTGTCCAGGAGCCTGAGAACGACGGGAGGTTGCCGTGGTGCACTCCCCAGGGGAGCAGCGGGTGTGCCGGGAATGGGGGCGGGACGCGCCGACGTCGGCGGCCCAGGCCCGTGCGATGGCACGGGACTTCATGGCGGCCGCCGGCTACGACGACGAGAGACACCGGGACGCCGTGCTCGTCGTGGTGTCCGAGCTGGTGACCAACGCCCTGCGGCACGCCCGCGGGGTGACCGGACTCCGCCTCAGCCACCATGACCGGGGCCTCACCGTCTCGGTCCACGACGCCGGTACCCGGCCACCCCGCACTCTCCCCCTGGACCCGGGCCGCCCCGGCGGCTTCGGCCTCCACCTGGTCCGCGGCCTCACCGAGGGTGTGCGGGTGGAGTGGCGCCCCGGGGGCAAGAACGTCTGGGCGACGGTGCCGCAGCCGCGCGCCGGGGAGCGGTGAGCGGCGCGCGCCCATACCCGATCATGGTCGTATGACAGCCTTCTACCACGTGTGCTTCGCGGTCCCGGACATCGAACGGGCGATGCGCGACTTCCAACGGGCGGCCGGGGTCGAATGGAGCGCCCCCGCGTCGGACCGGATCGGGGAGTGGGACTTCCGGATCGTCTTCACCACGGGCGGCCCGCCGTTCATCGAGCTGATCGAAGGCCCTGCGGGCAGCCCGTGGGACGCCTCGGCGGGAGCCCGGTTCGACCACATCGGCTTCTGGTCGAGCGACGTCGAGCAAGGCTCGCGACGCCTGCGGGACCAGGGCCTGCCGACGGACTTCTCCGGCTGCCCGCACGGCCGCCCGTTCGCCTACCACCGCGTGGACAGCATCGGCGCCCGCGTCGAACTCGTCGACCTCGGCCGTCAGGCGGCGTTCCTGGCCAAGTGGAACCCGGGCGGTGACCCGATGCAGGCCATCGACGAAGGTTCTCCGGGCTGAGCCGGGAGCCGGCGCCCGGCGGCGGACATCCCTCTGCCCCCGCTGTCGACCGCGGGGGCAGAGGCAGGGAGCTCACTTCCGAACTCTCCCGGGAGCAGCCCGGTCGGTGGACTCGCCACGGGCCGGGTTTCCCGGCTGAGCGGGGTCAATCTTCGAGGTCGCGTCAGGTCGTCCCGGTGGTCTCCAGGTCAGGCCCCGGCGGGCATCAGGCCCGCGCGCAGGCGGCCGATGATGCGCTTGAGGAGGCGGGACACCTGCATCTGGGAGACGCCGAGGCGGTCGCCGATCTCGCCCTGGGTGAGTTCCTCCACGAAGCGCATGTGGATGATCTCCCGGTCCCGCTCGGACAGTTCGCCGATCAGGGGGGCGAGGCTGTTGAAGTCCTCGACGAGTTCGTACGCGGCGTCCTCCTCGCCGATGAAGTCGGCGAGGGCCGCCTCCCCGTCGTCGTTGCCGCCGCCCATGAGCAGCGCGGCGTTCAGGGACGTGGAGGTGTAGCCGTTGGAGGCCTTGCGGGCCTCGATGACCTCTTCCTCGGACAGGGACATCAGCTCGGCCAGCTCGGCGGTGGTCGGGTCCCGGTCCAGCCGGGTCGCCAACTCCTCGGTGGCCTTGACCAGTTCGATGCGCGCTTCCTGGAGTCGGCGCGGCACGTGCACGGCCCAGCTGGTGTCGCGGAAGAAGCGCTTTATCTCACCGACGATGTAGGGGACGGCGAAGGTGGCGAACTCCACCTCGCGCGACAGGTCGAACCGGTCGATGGCCTTGATCAGGCCGATCGTGCCGACCTGGACGATGTCCTCCATCTCGTCGCCGCGGCCCCGGTAGCGCGAGGCGGCGTAGCGCACCAGCGAGAGGTTCATCTCGATCAGCGTGTTGCGCACGTACTGGTGGTCGTGCGTGCCCTCTTCGAGAACGGCGAGGCGGTCGAAGAACTGCCGGGAGAGCACGCGTGCGTTGTGCGGCTCGACGGTCGACGGTGCTTCGATCAGCGGCAGTTCTCCCTCCACGCAGGCCTCGGCCCTTGTCGACCGGATCCCGGACACTGTCGGCCTGCATGCACCCATCGCGGCAGCCACACGATCCACCCTTCTCTCGACGGCACCCCGTGTCACGAACCGGGGACTCAAGACGCGTCTGCCCCTCGCTCCCGGTCCCACACCTCACGATCCGGAATTGGGTCGCGCGCCCTCTTGTGCGTCACCTCGCGATCCGGCCCGCGGCCAGGACCAAGCGGGCGAGTTCGGGGTGGAACACGTCGAAGTGCGCGCCCTGCGGCGGCACTCCACGGCGGACGACCGCCGATGCGTCGACGCTGACGTATCCCGAGCTGGGCAGCGCCTCCTCCGTGAGCGCGTCGGCGAGGGTGAGGGTGGGGCAGCCGTCGACGCCCTGCACCCCGTCGTAGCCGAGCGCGCCCCACAGCCGGTCGGCGCCCACCAGGGAGGGCGACTCGCCGATCATGCGGGAGGCCAGCGGGAACAGCAGGCCGAGCTCCCGGTCGTGGTGCGAGTACGCGCACACCACCGGCCCCGCGACACTCCGTGCCACCCCGGCGAGCGCGCCCCCGCCGCGCATCTGCTGCGGCAGGTGGGCGGCGAAGGCGAAGTGGGACAGGGCCCCCTGAAGCAGGGTCATGGAGGCGGGCCCGCCCGTCGCCTCCTTGAGCCCCCGGGCGGCGTACGCGACGAGCCGCGCCCCGGCGCCGTGGCCGACGAGATGGATCCGTGTGTCCGGCAGCGCCTCGGCGAGCTGTCCGAGCGCGGGGGCGAGCCCGCCCTCGCCGATCATTCCGGCGCGCCGCCTGACGGCGTAGGAGACGACCTGGCACAGAAGTTGGTGCGCCCCGTCCCACAGCCGGTCCAGGGCGCGCCCGGACTCCGCGGAGCCGAACGGGCGGGCGCTGGGGGTCAGCGGGTCGGGACGGGCGAGCCAGTCGGTGGGGGCGTCGGCGGGGCGGGGGCCCGCGGTCTCGGCCTCCGTCAGCGTCCCGGACTTCGACACCGTGGGCGCCTCCGGGCCCCGTCCCGGCTGCTCGATCCGCTCGGGGCGCTGCTCGGCGCGTTCGGCCTCCTCCTGAGCCCGCTCCAGGGCGTGGGCGAGACCTTCGCAGACGTGCGAGGTGCTGTCGAACAGCATCGCCGGGTCGGACTGGGGCAGCAGTTCGTCGCCCATGTCGGTGGCGTAGGCCGCGGCGGGGGCGTGCAGGGGTTCCTCGACGAGGCGCCGCAGCAGCATGCCCACGTCGTCGACGGCGCTGAACTGGCGCGGCCGCTCGTCCACGAGGGAGCGCAGGTCCGCGATGAGTCGGTCCTGGCCGGGGAACGTGCGACGGAGCGCGGACTCGGTGGCGTCGGTGAGCCCCGGCTCCGGCCCGAACCGCATGCCGGGCCAGTGCACGCTCACGAAGCCCGGGCCGTCGCCCGCCGGTCCTTCGCCGCCGTCCGCTGTCCCTTCGGTGAACAGGGCGCGGAAACGCGCGTCGACGTCGGTGGTCGTCTCGGCGTCGTTGTGGGCGGTGTGCGCGAGGAGCACGAGATCGCGGACGCCCGCGGCGCGTGCGGACGCCGCGACCCGCTCGCCCTGCTCGCTGTCCGTCTCGCCCCCGTCCGCGTCGAACTGGAGCGCCCAGGGGGCGCTGGTGGTGTCCGGGTCGTGCGCGGAGTCGCTCATACGTCCCCCCGAGCCGGTGGTGGTCTCCGTCGAGCCGGCGGGTGCCGTGCGCGCAGCAGGCTCGGTCGGGGCCGCCGTGGCCAGGGACGTGGGGCCGGAGCACGGCGGCGGACGGCTGCTTGTGCGCCGGGCGCCAGATGTCGGGTACCCGGCGCCGGCTTCCTGATGCCGAGCGCCAGAACGCATGGCCGGGCGGCCGCGTACCGCCCACCGCGCACGGCCGGCGGTGCCGCAGCAGTCGTCACTCCCCCGCCCCGCCCTGCGAGGTCCGCACCGCCTCGTGTGCCTCGACGAGCATCGCGGTGGTACGCGGGAAGTCGCGCACCTCGGCCCTGAGGACGTCGAGTGCGTGCAGCAGTGACTCCACCGGTACGTGGCGTGCGGCGAGAATGGCCGCGGTCCAGCGCCCGAAGCCGGCGAACAGGCCGGAGTCGTCGACGTACAGGGCGGCGGCGAGGAAGGCGACGATCTGGGCGACGTCGTCGGCGGTGTGCTGGTACTGGGCTTCGGTGTAGTCGAGGAGGGCGGGGAAGCGGGAGCGCAGTCCGGCCAGGGTCGCCCGCACGAGTTGGGGTGCCGAGCGGCTGATCAGCGTGTATTCCTGGTCGAGGAGGTGCTTCAGCGGTTCGTCGGCGGACGGGGCGCCGGGCGGCCGGAGCGGCGGGCCCTCGGTGAGCCGCACGGCCGCGGTGCGGGCGTCCGCGGCCCAGAGGTCGGCGCCGAGCAGTTCGGCGTGGCGCCCGCCGGGCCCGAAGGCGGCGCCGCCCGCGAGCACCGGCACTCCGGCGGCCCGGCAGGCGGATATGGCAGCGTGAGCGGTGGGCAGCCGGGTCGCGAGGGAGCCGGACAAGGCCACCGCGTCGGCGCGGGTGCGGTGCAGATGGGCGATGAGGTGCGCTGTGGGGACCTGCGCGCCCAGGAAGTCGACGCGCCACCCCCGCAGCCTGAGGACCTCGGCGAGGAGCCGCGCGGGCAGGGCATGCCACTCGCCGTCCACGCAGGCGACGGTGATGCGGGCTCGCGCGGGGGTGGCACCGAGCCGGTACGAGGCGGGGGTGTCGCGGAGCCGATGCGGGGCCGGGGCCTCGCGGAGCATCCGTGAAAGTGCCGCGATGACGCGTTCGTTGATGGCGGTGGCGGCGTGCTCCTGGGCGACGGTCAGGTTGTTGACGGCCCACTCCTCGCCCACGCGCCGCTGCACGGCGCCGACCACATCCAGGAGGACGCATTCAGCGTCGAGGCCGTCCTCGAGTGCCCCAAGGGCGGTGTCGGCGGCAGTGGGCTCGTCGCCCGCCATGACCGCGTGCCAGAGCGCGGCAGCCCAGGGGGCGGCCCGTTCCTCCGGGGCGGTGGCCGTGGGTGTCATCAGGATCTCCAACGGGGTGGCCGGCCGCCGGGTCCGGACGGGGCGGGGCGGTTGTCGGGGGCGGGGCGGGATCCGGGCGTGGATCGGCAGGCGCGCCGGGAGCGGGGCGGGTACGGGACCCGGGGCGGGCGGCGCGTCAGTCGCGGGGCGCCTTCCAGGTGACGCGTACGGTCTTCCCGCCGGAGTACACGTACACGTCGAGCGTCGTCGTCAGCGTGGCGGCGAGCAGCATGCCCATGCCGCCGGTGCCGTCGTGGGTGTCGGGGAGGCGCGGCACGGGCGGCTGTTCGCTGGCGTCGTCGATGTCGGCGATCAGGCCGTCGCGGTGCCCGTGCAGGCGCAGCCGCCACCAACCCGTGGCGTGTCTGAAGGAGTTGGTGCACAGCTCCGACACGACGAGCGCCACATCGGCGGCGTCGACGGCGGGGCAGCGCACGGCGGCGTAGGCGCGGGCGGCTCTGCGTGCCCCGCCGATGCCGCAGTCCTCGGCGTCGACCGCGAGGAGCGCGGGACGGTCTCCGGCCGTGGGGCGCCAGGCCCCCTGAACCGTCGCCCGGTCGCACAGCGGGCACGGCGCCGTGACGCCGCGGGCCGCGTCGCGCGCGGTCACGTCCGGGGAGTGGGTCATGGCGCGCACGCCTCCTCGATGGAGCCGCACACAGGGAAGTGCCCGAGGGTGCCCGTCACCCGCAGCAGTTCGCGCAGCTGCCGGGGTATCGGGCCGAGGATCCGCAGGTCGCGTCGGCGGTGGGTGCGGATCAGAATGTTCAGGAGCGTGGAGTCCGCGAACTCGAGCCGGGTCAGGTCCAGGACCAGACGGACCGTCAAAGGGGTTGCCTCCAAGGCGAGTTCGATGTCCGGCTCGTACTCGACGTCCATCTCTCCGATCACCGCCACCACCCGCACCCCACGTCTGTCGTCGGCGTGCATCTCGACCGAGCACTGGGTCGCCGCATCATCATGCGTCCACTGCATTCCGACAGTTTCGACCCGCCGGGCGCGGTCCCACCCCGGCCATCACCCCATGGGGGACCCGTCGAATTCATGTCTGGCGGTAGGGCCTCTTCCGCTTGGCGCGCCGCAACGTTTCAGCACGTCGCGGGGCCCTATGCCGTCACTCCGGCCCGCCGGGCCCGGGCCTGCGCCACGTGGCCCGCGCCCACGGCGAGCACCACGGCGCACAGCGCGAGGGCCGACGTCGCCCAGTTCATCCACACGTAGTCGGGACTGCTGGAGTACGCCGTGCCGTCGTCGCGGACGCAGTCGTAGCCCAGGGGCAGGTAGGAGGCACGGCCGTGGGAGAGGCCGCGGACCGTGTCCTCGTCGAAGCCGTCCTGACAGACCGGGCCCGGCACCGAGTTCGCGCCGTCGCCGACCGCCACGTCGGCCATCAGCACGGCGAAGAACCCCAGGGAGTAGACGGACGCGGCCGCGCAGGCCGCCATCGCCGCGGCACGGCGCAGCAGGTGCACCGGCCAAGGCTCGGGCCGGCCGGGGAGCGCCATCGCCGCGACGCCTACGGCCGCGATGAGCGCGCCGACGGCGCAGAGGGCGGGGACGCCGAAGCCGGCGGTCACGGGTCTCACCGCCTCCCTTGAGGACGCGTCGCCCGAAGCGGCGAGGCTGCCGCTCCCCGGTCCTGCGGGGGCGACGAAGGGAGCGGGGCGACGGTGGGCATAGCCCCACCCCACCAGCCGCACCCCCGGCAAGCTGTGGCGGAAGCCACTCCTCCTGTCACAGCAGTGCCACAGGCCGCACGGTTACCAGGAGTTCGGCGCGCCTCACCGAGCAGGGACGCGCCTCACCGAGCAGGGGCGGCGGCCAGGTGGGTACGGCGACGCGGTACGGCGATGACCACCAGGCCGATGTCGTCGTGGCGGCGCCCGCCGAGCCAGTCGGCCACGAGCATCTGCACCCGCTCGGCGACCGCCTCCGGCGGATGCCCGGCGCACTCCACGAGCGCCGCCCGCAGCCGCTCCTCGCCGAACCTTTCGGTCCCGAGCGGGCCGCCCTTGGCCTCGGTGACGCCGTCCGAGTACAGCAGGCAGGACTCTCCGGGGCGCAGCGTCGTCTCGTACGTCTGCGTGAACACCTCGGGCAGGGCGCCGATGAGGGTGCCGTGGGTCGGGGCGGCGAGGACGTCCCCGGCGCGCCGCACGATGAGCGGCGGCGGATGCCCCGCACTCGTCAGTCGGAGGGTGACGGCGCTGCCGCGGCGGCGGACCGAGGCGAGCACGAGGGTCGCGAAGCGGCTGTGGTCCGCGCCGAACAGGGCGGCGTTCAGGGCGCGCAACAGCCGCTGGTGGTCCGGTTCTAGCTGGTGCAGGGCGCGCAGCGTGGTGCGGATCCTCCCGGTCAGGGCGGCGGCCTCCAGACCCTTGCCGCACACGTCGCCGAGGACGACGTGGGTCTCGCCGCCCGCCTCGGCCGCGGTGCTGATGTCGACGAAGTCGCCGCCGACGCCGAGTTCGCCGTCCGCGGGGCGATGTCCGACCGCGTACTCGACGCCGTCGACGCGGCGCGGCCCGGGCCGCAGCGTGTCCTGGGCGAGCAGTTCGACGACGGCCGTCTGCTCGGCGTGCAGCGTCGCGGCGTTCAGCGCGGCCGCGGCGCGCGCCGCGAAGAGACGGGCGAGGGCCTCGTCGTCCTCGGTGAAGGGCTCCGCCCCGGCCCGGCGCAGCAGGACCAGCGCGCCGAGAGGCGCACCGCGCCCCGGGAGCGGCGTCACCATGAGCGCGCCCGGCGTCCCCGTGCCCCACTCCTCGAAGGCCTCGGCCAGCAGCCACGGCGGCACAGCGGCCGGGTCCAGCCAGCGTGCGGGCACCGGCGGAAACCCCTGCAGCGCTTCCGCGAGACCCGGTACGTCGGCGGGGTCACCGGCGAGCCGCCCGTGGGTGACCTCACCCTGGCGACGGGCGGCGGCCACGGGCGGGCGCGCGCCCCGGCCCGTGCCGACGACCACGGCCGCGTCGGCGAGGTGCCGCGCGGCGAGCAGGGCCGTACTCCCCCTGCACTCCTGGGGGTTGGGGCGGGTGAACAGCTCGTCGGAGACGTCGGCGAGGAAGCGGGCGCGCTCGCTCCCGGTGTGCGGGGCGGAGTGCTCATCGGGGTCGTCGCGCAGCCACCACAGGACGCCCTCGGCGCCGTCCGCCGCGGCGGCCTCGGCCCGCAGGGCACGCCCGGCGATCGCGCCGGCGGCCTCCCGGTCGCGGCGGGCGTGCGCGTCGGCGAGCCAGGGCGGGGCGTGCCGCGCGAGGGAGGTGCCCGCGCCGACGCCGGGGAGCAGGGCGGTCGCCGCGGAGTTGACCCACCGGACGCGTCCGTCGGCCGCGGCGAGGAGGAGGGGCCACGGCGCGGACTGCAGGGCGGCGCTCACCGCCCGCGCGGCGGGCTGCTCGGTCGGGGTCCTGGTGTCTCGCCTCACGTACCGGAACGCCGTGCCTCGTGGGCACGCGTTCCCCTCACCCTCTCGTCACCCCTGCGATACCCCTTCGCTCCTTGAACGACCGCGCCCCTTCCGTGTCGTCGAACGGTCCCGCTCGGTCCGCGCACCGCCGCGGGCCGGCCACAGCACGGCCCCCGCCCGAGCACGGCCACACGTTCCCGCGTCACAGACGCCGACGATCCTCCAGATGAGCGCTCCGCACAATCCTCACGATCGGGCTCCTGCGCACACACCGGTCACCGCCCAGGCGGAATGATCACTTCGGGCGACGGTCCGAAAATTCCTTCGAGTTTTGACCATCCACGGCTCGAAAGGTTGCACGCGACACGCGTGGCGATCAACACAATGATGGAGATGCCGTGAAGACCGTATTGTCATCGCGTTCACATCTCTCGCCGGGCACCACTTCTGACCCGGCATCATCCCGTGGGGGGATCCATGCGACACCGCACTCGCGTCGCCGTGCTCGGCTCGGCTCTGGCTGTGGCCGCGGTCGGCTTCGCCGCGCCCGGCGCCGTGGCCGCGCCGTCCGGCGACGTCACCGTCGACAAGGTCGTCGTGAACGGCGGCAACCCGATCGTGCTCGGCACCACCGCGGGCAAGACCTTCACCGTCTCCGTGACCGCGTCGGACGACTCGGGCATCGAGAGCGCCGACATCACGCTGTTCGGCGGCGGCTCCAGCGTCGCCCTGCCGCAGGGCAACCCGAAGTGCGTGGCGGACAGCACGACGACGTCGACCTGCACGGCGAAGTTCACGCTCGACCCGGACACGGACTTCTTCAACAACAGCCCGGCCGGCACGTGGTACGTCGACGCCCTGGTGACGGCGAACGACATCGACACCATCTCGGCGGAGAAGGCCGGTTCCTTCAAGGTCCAGCGCCAGGCCAAGCTCACGGTGAACGCCTCGCCGGAGCCCATCAAGAAGGGCAAGACGCTCACCGTCACCGGCGCCCTGACCCGCGCCAACTGGGAGACCGGCAAGTACGCGGGCTACACCGGCCAGTCCGCGAAGCTGGAGTTCAAGAAGAAGGGCACCACGGCCTACACCGCGGTGAAGGCCGTCAAGACCGACAACAAGGGCAACCTGAAGACCACGGTCAAGGCCTCCGTCGACGGCAGCTACCGCTGGACCTTCGCCGGCAACACGACGACGTCCTCGGTGAAGGCCACCGGCGACGCCGTCGACGTGCGCTGAATCTGATCGCTCGGCAGTAGCACGCTCGGTCTTTCGCCGGGCTCGCGTGGATCCACGCGAGCCCGGCGATCGCGTTCCGCCACGGCGCCGACGGGGAGTTACTGGCCCGAGGCCCAGCGCGCCCCTCCCCGCAACAAGCCGCGGCCTGCGCAAGCACCCGAGCCAGGGGACGCTCGACGACCGTGCGCGCAGCCAGCCGCCGAACAAGTCCCGATGTGCACACCGCCCACACCCTTGACGCGGACACGACTATCGGTATGGTCTAGTCCAACGAAGCGGAATCCCGTTGTCCGGCGGGCAGTTGGCTGCCCACACCCACCGTCCGGCCTGCGGCGGCCCGCGCTCCGGCACGCGGACCGAACCCCACATCCGCACTTCACACCGCCGTTCTTCGGCGTCCCCCCATGGAGTGAGCCATGCGATCTCGCATACTCGGACTACTGACCGCCACCGCGTCCGCCGCCGCGCTGATGACGTTCGCGTCGCCGGCGTCGGCCGACAAGACGGACAAGGCCGACGCGTCCTCGTCCGGCAAGACGGCCGCGGCGTTCATCGTCAGCGAGTCCCAGTTCAACCAGATGTTCCCGAGCCGGAATCCGTTCTACACGTACAACGGCCTCACGGCGGCGCTCAGCGCGTACCCCGGCTTCACGAACACCGGCAGCGACACCGTCCGCAAGCAGGAGGCCGCCGCCTTCCTCGCCAACGTCAGCCACGAGACCGGCGGTCTGGTCCACATCGTGGAGCAGAACCAGGCGAACTACCCGCACTACTGCGACAAGACCCAGCCCTACGGCTGTCCGGCGGGCAACGACAAGTACTACGGCCGCGGCCCCATCCAGCTCAGCTGGAACTTCAACTACAAGGCCGCGGGCGACGCCCTCGGCATCGATCTGCTGCACAACCCCGACCTGGTCCAGAACGACGCGGCCGTCGCCTGGAAGACGGGCCTCTGGTACTGGAACACCCAGAACGGCCCCGGCACGATGACCCCGCACGCCGCCATGGTCAACGGCGCCGGATTCGGCGAGACCATCCGCTCCATCAACGGCAGCCTGGAGTGCAACGGCGGCAACCCGGGGCAGGTCCAGAGCCGCATCGACAAGTACAAGGCCTTCACGCAGGTCCTCGGCGTCAACCCCGGCTCCAACCTGAGCTGCTGAGCACCCCCGAACACCGAAGCGTCGGCGGCCCCTTTCGGCCGCCGACGCTTCACGTCGTTCTCCAGCGCCTCCGCGCCGTCGGCGTTCAGGCGTCGGCGGGTCCGTAACCGCGCTTCCCGCGCCGGTACGCGATCTCCCCCAGCACGATGTCCACGGCCAGGAACGCCACCAGCGGAATGCCGAGCAGCGGCACGAAGTAGCCGAGCACCGCGACCGCGGCCATCAACGGCACCAGGACGTACGCCGGGACGTGCTGCCAGGCGCCGCGCGGCAGCGGGCGGCCGAAGGCGCTGCCCCGTCCGCGCTGCCACCACATGCGGTAGCCCCACACGATCAGCAGGACCAGACCGAGGGCGACGGCGCCGAGGAGCACCTGGTTGGCCAGACCGAACAGGGTGCCGCTGTGCGCGTCGATCCCCCACCGCGTCAGCTTGGCGAGCAGCGGGTAGTCGTCGAACCTGAGTACGTCGAGGACCATCCCGGTGGCCGGATCGACCGCGGCCGAGTCCTGCTTTCCGGGCAGTCCACGCTGGATCTCCTTGACGACGTACGCGGACGAGGCGTCAGCGGGCGGCACGACCTCCACCGGACCGGAGATCCCCCGGCCACGGGCCGCCGCGAGCACGGCGTCGAGCCCGACGTCCTTCGCGTCGTCCGACGCACCCGGCCTGCCCGCACCGCCCGTGCTACCGGACGCGTTCCCGCCGTGCTCGGCGTGCTCCCCCTCGCCCGCGGACTCCCCGGCGGACGCCAGACTCGTCGACACCGTCGGCGTCGTCTGCCCGACAGCCTCGCGCAGGTCACCGATGCTCTGTCCCGCGTACGCCGACCAGGTGAGCCCCGTCGCCGACAGGAAGATCAGCCCGGCGGCCGTCCAGGCGCCCACCGTTCCGTGCAGCGTCAGCGTGCGGCGGCGGCCCGCCGAGCCCCGCACCTTGCGCAGGGCCCGGCGCCGTCCGAACCACAGCACCAGGCCGCCACCGGCGAGCACCCACAGCCAGCTCGCGGCGATCTCGCTGTAGAGGCGGCCCGTCTCGCCCAGGTGCAGATCGCGGTGGAGCTCGGAGACCCAAGTGCGCAGCGGCAGCGCGCCGCTGGAGCCGTACTGCTCAAGGGCGCCGCGCACCTCGGCCGTGTAGGGGTTCACGAACACGGCGAGGGTGCGCTCGGGGTCCACGCCGGGGACGCCCGACAGCAGCACCCGGGTGGTCTCCCCGTCCCCGGCCGCCGGCCGGACCGCGCTGACCTCGCCCCGCGGGTGGGCCTCGCGGGCCGCGGCGACCTGCCGCGCCACCGGCAGCTTCCGGTCGCCGACGGGCACGGTCAGCTCATCGGCGTACACGATCTTCTCGGCCGTGTACGAACCGGCGTAGAGCAGCCCCGTCACCGCGGCCACCAGCAGGAACGGCGCGATGAGCACGCCGGCGTAGAAGTGCAGGCGCAGGGCGAGCGGCCGGAGCGGGGCCAGGGCCGAGCGGCGCGGGGAGGAGTCCGGGGGTGGGGTCGGTGGCCCGTCGACGGGGGCGGGGGCGGTGGGTGCGGCGGGCATGACGTGCTCTCCTGGGTGCCGGACGGTGGTGCGGGCCCGGTCGGGTGGTGACCTGGCCGGTCCAAGGGTCGAGCGGGCGGGTGAGGGAGTTCCCGGGAGTCTCTGTAACGTGCGTCACGCGTGGGCGGCCTCCGCGCGCGCTCGGCCACGGCGCCCTCGCGCAGGCGGCGAGCCGGGCCGTGCGGTGGTGTGACCTCGCGATCTTCATTTGAGATGGGGTGGCCGAGAACCGCGTTCCTCATCAAGCGATGCGTGAACAGGGGTAGTTGGCAGGGTGAAATCCACGCGACGATGGCACCTATGACCGCGGCACAACGCGCCATGACCGAGCTGGAGTCGTGGCCGAACCTCGTAAGTGGCTTTCCTCGGTGCGCTGTCGGACGTTCCTTCGGGATCGTGGGGGCGCCGGGACCGACGGGCTACGACATCGTCCACTTCCACTCCGACGGGGCGGCCGACGTGTGTCTGACCCGTGCGGCCGTCGACCGGCTGCGCCCGCAGCTGGCCCACAGCTCCGCGATCCGGGTGCGCCCCGGGGCGTCGTGGATCACCGTGCTCCTCGACTGCGACATCGACGTCGCGCTCCTCCTGACGTTCGTCAGCGTCGGGCTCAAGGCGCACGACGACGACCTCGCCGCGGCGGACCGCGCGGGCCGGGGCGGCGCGTTCGCCCACTCCCCCGCCCCTCCCTGCGACTGGGAACCGCTCGCGTTCCGCCAGCCGGCGGCCAAGGTCCCCGCCCCGGCCGGACCGCCCGACGTCGAACGTCGCGGCATCCTCGCTACGTGGAAGGCGGTGGGCCGGCTCATCCCGCACGGCCACTGAGGCCCCGCACGGGCAGTCGACGACGGCGCGGAACCCGCCGGATCGTCGGACCGCCCACGCCGAGCCGACATCAGGCCGTCCACCGCGCCCGGCGGTCCGTCCCGCCCGGGCGCACACTCATGTCCGGGCCCCGGCCCCCCGGACCCCCGGACCCCCGGGCGCCACGGGCGCACAGGCCCCCCAGCCACACCCTCGAGCACGTCCGAGCGGCACCCCGCATCACCCCGCCGCACCCGGGACGTCCTCGCCCACGCCCCCGCAACGCGCCGTTTGGGAAACTCTCCCGCTCCTGCGGCCCGGCACGCTCCCCACCTGCACGGACGGAGCATCGACTTCACGCCATCCGTGCCGAACGCCCAGCTCAACGGTCCATCAATGCGCTTGTCGGACCGACACGTTCGTATGATCGTCGGTGACCTCGTGGCCCGGTCCGATGTTGAGCACCGCGAGACGGCCGCAGCGGCTGTTCTCCCGGGTGTCGGCCCGCCCCCGCCGGGCGGTGCGCGGACCCCGGCAGGGCGAGGGATCAAGGAGCACGCAGTGAAGAGCAGTTGGACGCGCAAGGCCGCACGCGGAGTACTGGTGGCTGCGGTGTGTGCCGTGCCGTTCGCCCTGTCGACGGGCGCGGCACACGCCGACGAGACCCACCACAGCGGCTCCCACAACGGCCCCGTCATCGGGCTGATCAACACCGGCCAGATCGACGACCCGATGGAGGACGTGCTCGAGCACACCCTGAACTTCGGCGACGGCTACCGCTGGGACTGACCGGCCCCCGCACCCGTCCGCGCCGCGCCCGACGCCCCGGGACGGCGCGGCGCGGACGGACCCGCCTCACTTCCAGCCGTACGCGTACGCGGCGACCCAAGTGACCTCGAGCTGCGCGCTGCTGCCCGGCGCCGCCGTCGGACCCTCCAGCGCGCTCTCGTTCTGCAGCACCCAGGACAGCGGACGGTCCGGCACGTTCCGGGTGTCGTGGCCCACCTGACGGCCGTCGACGAAGAAGCGGACGTGGCCGGGCGTCCACTCCGTCGACACGGTGTGCCACTCTGTCCAGTCGTCGGCACCCTGGAACGAGCCCTGTTCGCCGCCGCCGCACGGGTGGTGGAAGGCGCTCAGGGAGCCCGTCCACTCGCCCTCGGGGTGGTCCATCTCGCAGCCGCCGCCGTAGTGCAGCCACGCCGACTTGTAGCCGGGCGCCAGCTTGGTGACCTTGATGCGCGCGCTGTACTTGCCATACTTCATCTGCATCACGGCACGCGGTACGACGGCCGCCGCGTGCACGGGCCCGCCGTCGTCGGGCCGCCACATCCGGATGCGCATGCGCCCGTCGCCGTTCTGCGCAGGGCCCACGCTCACCGTGTCCTCGGGGTGGTAGACGCCGACGACGGAACGGTCCCGGTCGTTGGCCGTGTCGCGCCACCCCGTCGGGTACGCCCACCAGTTGTCGCGGTACGAGCCGCGCAGGCCGCCGCAGTACGCGGCGGAGGTGTCGACGTGGTGGTCGCAGTCGCTGAACGAGCCGAGCGGCACCCGGTCGCCGTCGAAGTCCTCCGCGAGGACCTGCCAGAACGGGCCGCAGTCGCCGCGCGGCAGTGCGGTGCCCGTGGTGCGGCAGTGGTCGGCCGAGCGCGGTGCCCCGTCCGCGCGCGGGATGCCCAGCAGGGCCGCGAGGAGTGCGGCGGCCACGGCGGCGACCAGTGTGGGTCTGCGGGTGCGCGGCGCTGCGTGTGTGCCCATCGCGGTGCCCTTCCTCCCGACCGGCCCCGGGCGCGGTGCGGCGGCCCGGGGGCCACGCATCCTTGCGGTGCGGGAGGGAAATGGCCAGAGCGCGGCGGGCGTCGGCGGGGGCGTGCGGTGGTGGGGTTCCGTACGTCGTCCCGCGGGAGTCCGCGCGGCCAGACCCACCGGACAGGCCCTAGGGCGTGCACGGCGGCCCCCGGAGGCCCGGTCGGCACCCGGCCTATCCTGGCGGGGTGATCGATCTTCCGCTCTCCGCCCTAGAGGTGTCCATCGTCGAAGCCGGCACCACCCCTGCCGACGCGCTGGCCAACTGCCGGCACAGTGCGCAGGAGTTGAGCCGGCTCGGCTACCACCGGCTGTGGTTCGCCGAACACCACCACTCACTCGCCATCGGCGCCTTCCCGCCGGCGCTCCTCGCCGCCCACACCGCCGCCACCACGACCGGCCTCCGGCTCGGCTCCGGCGGCGTCCTCGCCCCCAACCACGCCCCGATCACCGTCGCGGAGCAGTTCGCCACGCTCGCCACCCTGCATCCCGACCGCATCGACCTCGGCATCGGCCGCGGTCCCGGCACCTTCCACGAGCCCACGGCCCGGGCGCTGCGCCGCGGCGCCGACCCCGCGACCGACGACGAGTACCGCAGCGACGTGGCGGCGACCCTGGACCACCTGCTCGACGTCGGCATCGGTGAACTGCCCGAGCCGTGGCTGCTCGCGTCCAGCGACGCGGGCGCCGAGGTCGCCGCCTCGCTGGGCCTGCCGATCGCGTTCGCGCACCACATCCGGCCCGACAACACCCTCGCGGCCCTGAAGCGGTACCGGGACGCCTTCCGGCCCTCGCGCTGGAGCGACGCCCCGCGCGTCCTGGTGTGCGTCGAGACGGTGTGCGCGGACACCGAGGAGCGCGCCGCGGAGCTGGCGAGGCCCATGGACATCATCAAGGCGGCGATCCTCCAGGGCCACCCCGACCAGCCGTTCCCCACGCCCGCCGCCGCGGCCGCCCACCGGTTCACCACCGAGGAGGAGCAGGCGCTCGGGGCGTTCGTCGCCCAGCAGGCCCGCGGCACCCGCGACACGGTCGAGGCCGCGCTCACCCGCATCGTCGAGGCCACGGGCGCCGACGAGCTGATGACCGTCACCCCCGTCCACAGCACCCCCGACCGCCACCGGTCCTTCGCCCTCGTACGCGACCTCGTGCGCCGCGGCTGACGCACGGACGCGGCGACCCGGATGTACCCGGGGCGCCGCGTCCGCTCGTACGTCCCACCTCGTACGTCTCTGAAGGGGACCCTCGGCGCGGGCGTGGGTCGGTCAGACCGCGCGCCACAGCGACGGCGCCGACGGCGGTTCCCAGCCGCGCTGGGCCGTGTGGCCCTGGAGGCACACGTAGGCGCGGCCGTCGTGGGTGACGCGGTCGCCGGCCTGGTAGCCGGTGCCGATGGCCCAGGTGCCGCCCGGGGGCTGGGTCGGGGGGTCGGTGGGCCCGGGGGTCTGGGGCACCCGCAGGACGAAGTCGAAGTCGGCCTCCTTGGTGTTGCCGACGTCCCGTACGTTCATGAGCAGCCGGGCGTCGAAGATCGGGTCGGTGTTGTTGCGCGGCTCGTTCGGGAAGTACAGCTGGGTGGTGAGGACCGGGCGTCCCGGCGCCTGCAGCTTCACGTGCAGATGGCGGGTGCGGCCGGGGTAGAGGCCGGGGAAGATCGTGGTGAGCGTGAACGCGCCGCGGGCGTCGGTGAACTGGTGGCCGCGCATCCGGAAGCCCACGTTGTCGTAGGCGCCGCGGGCGTCGGCCTGCCAGAAGTCGAGGAGCACCTGCGGGATCGGCAGGCAGGCCAGGCCGAACACATAGCCGGTGACGGTGAGCCGGGTGCCCTGGGTGCCGGGCTCGATGAGCGAGGTGCGCCGGGGCGAGTTGGGTTTGAAGTAGGGGCCCTCCGTCTGGGGTGGTGTCGGGTCGTCGCCGTCGTCGCAGGACGGGGTGACCTCGGGGGCCTTGCCGCTGCCCGCGCTGGTGCGGGCGAGCGCGGGGACGCCCATCATCGCCACCGGCGCGGCGACACCCGCGGCCAGGGCGGCGCGGAGCACCGTCTTGCGGCTGGGGCCCGGGCGCGGGGCGGGCGTGGGCGGGTCCGTGGGCTCGCCGGTCGGGGCGCCGCTGATGTCGTGCCCGTTGGTGGGCGTGTCGCCGTCCATCGCTCCTCCTGGGTGGGGGGTGGGGATCGGCTAAGAAGCTATGTGGCGGGCCCGGGCGGGGCGATGGACGCAATGCGGTGGTCGTGGTGAATATCGCCACCGCCGCGGCGGAAGTCGCCGGGAGTGGCGCCGGTCTCGCGGCGGAAGAAGCGGCAGAAGTACGCGGGGTCGCCGAATCCCACCCGGTCCGCTACCTGACGTACCGTCAGATCAGTGCAGGCGAGCAGGCGTTTCGCCTCGTGCACCCGGGCCTGGCGGAGCAGCTCGCCCGGGGTGCGGCCCATGGCGGCCTTCACCGCCTCGTTGAGGTGGCTCACCGAGACCCCGAGGTGTCCGGCGCAGTCGCGCACGGACCAGGGCAGCGCGCGGGCCGTGCTCACCAGGGCGACGAACCGGGCCGCCGCGGGGGCGGGGCGGGCGGCCTCCGGGGCCGGGGCACCGTGCGGGTGCGGGCGGCCGGGGGCGGGGAGGCGGCCGGCGCGCACCACGAGGATGTGCAGGAGGGCGCGCAGGACGCCGCCGAAGCCCTCGGCGCCGGTGCGGTACTCGTGGTCCATCTCGGCGACGAGGCGCGCGGCCCAGTCCGCGTCCCGCTCGGGCAGTTCCAGCCAGGGGCGGCGGCCGAGGCGGCGCAGCAGGGCGCGGTCGGCGGGGTGCTCCAGGAGGAAGTCGTCGGTGAACACGACGACACAGCCCTCCAGGCCCCGCACGCCGTCCCAGTAGTGCACCTGCCCGGGCGCGATGAAGCACAGGTGGGGCGGCCGGAGGGTGAAGCGTGTCAGGTCGACGACGTGGCTGCCGGTGCCGCCGGTGACGAGCACGATCTCGTGGAAGGTGTGCCGGTGCGGGAAGGAGGCCCGGGACATCGGGCCGATGGTGTCGAAGGTGCCGATGGCGAAGGGCAGCGTGTTGGGCATCGGCACCTCGAGGCGGTGGATCGGCAGGCCGCCCACGCCGGGGTCGCTGCCGTTCTCCTGACTCGTACCGGGCAAGACCGTCGACCCGCGCATGCGTAGGCTCCCCTCACCGACCGGGACACCGACCGCGCGCCGCTCGCCGTGCCGGCGCGCGACCCGGGCACGCTTGTCAGGTCCATACCATTCGATGGTCCACGATGACATGGCCGGGGGCACGCACCCACCGGTTCTCAGGCCAAGTTGGGCGCCCAGGGCGCTTGTTGCGCCGGTCGGCGGCGAAGTGGCGCGTCCTGTCGACGGGAAAGCGTCAAGAGAGCGCTGCTCGGTGTCGCGGAGCCGGGACATGTGCGGAGCCGCCGCCCGGGCGGGGCGGCGGCTCCTGGTCCTGCGCGGGGGGGGTGAGGCATCGGGACAGGGACCGGTCGGCTCGGATCTCTCCCGCGCTTCTCGTTCGTTCGTCTGTCGTCCTCTCCCCCGACCCCGCTCACCCGGCGTGAGCGGTCACGCTGTCACACCTCCACTTCGATGCACACAAGGCGCTTGTCCTTGCGGGCAGTGAGCGCCGCTTCCCACATGGGCTTGACGAACGGCGGTATCAGCGACGCGTCGATCCGCTCCGGGGACGCGAAGCGGTACTGCGCCGCGCCGTCCTCCCGCAGCGTGATGGCGCGCCGCTCCTCGGCGGTGACCTCTCCGGCGTCGAAGATGTAGTACACGCGAGGCATCAAGCCGTCGGAGTCGACCCAGGCGACCACGAGCAGGTCCCCCATCTCGACGTCCAGGCCGAGCTCCGCACGGACCTCCCGGGCGCAGGCGGCGCTCGGGCTCTCCCCCTCTTCGACATGGCCACCGGGAAGGTTCCAGTAGGCCGTGTACATCGGGTTCACCATCAGTACATCGCCATGCTCATCGGCGATGATGGCCCCTGCCGAAGCGGCTAGGGACGTAGCAGTAGCATCCATGGCATCTTCCTGAATTAGCCCCGTCATGGCGTGAGCACGGCTCATCAGGATCAGGTGGCTCGGCGAGCAGGGACCCCACCCCCGCCCAGCGGGAGCGAGGACGGGCGTCGCTCGCTCCCTGCAGCGGCGGGCTCCCCCGGGCAGGGGCTCCCTTCGTCCCGTTCGGGACCTTGACCGCTGCCTTTCCTTGGGCCGCACCACCAAGGAGCTGAGGGTGCCGATTGGTGTCGTCACCTGTTGATCGCTCCTCCCCGCCCCACCGCGGCCCCGGTACGGGCCACGACGGTCCTGGCATCACCTGACGAAACGCTCGTTCCATTCGCAGGGGCCGACCAATCCCCGACAACGACGACGCAGTTGGGCGGGCACCCAGCGTACGGCGACGCGGCACGAAGGCCGATCGGGGCATGAGCAGGACCGATGACTCGTCGTCGGGCTTCCCCCGCCCCCACGCGGGAACCCCGAAACAAGGTCATGCGGACGAATGGAACATCCGGGCAGGCTTCCTTCCCCGTCAGAACCGGCCTGCCCCCGGCCCTGGCGTGAGACAGATCCTGATGCACTATCACAGGCGGTGTCAACGATTGAGAACGACGCATGTCATGGGCGTGCGCCTCAAATGAACCCGCGAACGCACCGCCGAGGCGTCCTCAATGCACCACAACGCGCGTAGCGCACCCGCGCTACGGACGCCCGCCGCCACCCTCGGGACCACCGCCGGCCCGGCGTCCCTGAATCACCTTGACCAGTTCGTCCAGGGCCGGAAGCAGGTCCCTCAGCGTGTCGATCTGGGCGCCGTCCGCCGTGCTGCGCAGGGCCACCGAACGCGCGCCTAGCTCCTGCAGGACCGCGTGCGTGGCGAGTTTCGGCAGGTCCTCGTTGACCATCCGGCGCAGGTACGCGATCAGCGCGGCGCCCTCGGTGCGGGAGCAGAAACCCTCCGGCGCCCGGAAGAAGAGCTCTAGACGCGCCGCGTGGTCGTGGTTCGCGCCGCGCTCGCCGTTGAGGAGGTTCGACACGTGCTGCGCCGAGATGCCGGTCGCCCGCGAGATCTCCCTGAGACCGTAGGGCTCCTTGCCCGCGGGGGTCTCCTTGAGCCGGGTCCGCTGCAGGAAGCGCAGGCGCTGCTGGAACAGCGCCTTGCGGAAGCCCTCCCGCGCGTTCTTCTCGCGGGGCTCCTCCTCGGGGAGTTCACCGGCGAGCAGGGCCCGCACCCGCTCCGGCTCGATGCCGGTCGCGCGGGAGATGAGCACGACGTCCAGCAGGCGGCCGCGCGAGGTGCCGAGACGCAGGGCGTAGGCGTCCACGTCGGCGAGGAGACGGGCGATGTCGTGTCCGGGCGCCGGTTGGTGGTCGGCTGCGTTCACCTGAAGGTCTCCATGGGCCACGGAACTCGTTGGGACGCCCTGAGAGTAGCCGCCTCAACCATCCCCGGCCAGCGTCGTCTTCAATTGTTGACACGTGCCCGGACCGTACGGTGTTCGGCCCGGTGACGGGAATCGCCGCCCGACCAGCGCCTCGGTCCAAATTCCGGACTCTCGCCGTCCGTTGGCTGACACACGGTTTCGCCGAACCGTTACGTCACCAGCCTGATACTGTCCCTGCGCAGGTCAACGGGCACAGGCCCGTCACGTAGGGAGCGGGGAGCGTGAACGGCCTATGAAGGGCGCCAGCGCACGGGCACAGGTCCCGTGTCTCGCGGAACCGGAACGAAGAGCGGCGACGGTGCGACGGGCTCGACCGGCCCGAAGAGCCGTGCCACCACCGGGCGTCGGGCGCGCCCTGCCCGCCACCGAACCGAGCCGGGAGAGCTGACCCGTGCCGACCGTCGGCGCCCCCGCCGTGTGGTGTCACACCGGCCGGGCGCGCGTCGCCGACGTCTCGCACCGCGTCCGCTCCGCCGTGCGCAAGCACTGTGCCTGGGCGAGGGCACGCCGACGGGCCATCCGCATCATCCACGACGACCTCGGTCTGCGGCCCGGCCAGGGGCTGCAGACGCTCCTCGACACCGTCGCCCACGAGCGCGGCCGGGCCATCGTCGTCCAGCGGCTGCCCCTGCCCTCGCACATCAGCGGGTTCTGCGTCCAGGGTGAGACCGAGGACACCATCGTCATCACCGCCAACACCAGCGAGCGGCAGGGCCTGCACGTCCTGTTGCACGAGCTGTACCACGTGCTCAGCTCCAGCCCCGCGGACGTCGACGCGCACGCCGTCACGGCCTGCGACCTCATCGAACCGCACGTCGTCGCCGAGCAAATGCCCTCGCTGCCCGCCGACGTGGTCCGGGAGGTGCTGACGCGGCCCGTGCAACTGCGCACCGGCTACGAGGAGGACGAGGAGTGGTCGGCGGAGGTGTTCGCGACCGTAGGCATGCTGATGCTGGCCCTCGATGACGACGACGGCCACACCACGCCGTTCGCCTCCTTCGCCGGCCGGCGCTCCGATCCGTGATGTGGCAGGCGACCCTGACGGCGGTCGGTCCGGCCGCCGCCGCCGTCACCCTGTTCCTGGGCACCGGCAAGGCGCTGGCCGCCCGGCGCGAACCGGCGGCCCTGCGCAAGGTCTCCGCCTCGTCCTTGGTCCTCGCGAGCGTCATCCTCCTGCTCGCCACGCCCGCCGTGTACCGCGCCGTCGACACCGCGTTCGGAGCGCCTCATCTGTCCGCCCTGCTCGTGAACACCGCGGGGCTGCTGTACATCGGCCACACCCAACTGATGGCGGTGTTGTGGCATCCCGAGCGCCGGACGGGCGGCACGCCGCGGCGCACGGTCCTCGCCTGGGCCCCGTTCTACGCGGCCACGGTCGTCGCGATGGCAGTGCTCTACGCCCGGGCCGAACCGAGCGGCGAGGCACGTCCCCTGCTCTTCGCCCCGGACTATGTGCGCAGCCCGGACGCCGTGGCGTTCCACCTCGTGTACTTCGCCATGCTGACCGCCGTCGTCACGAGCACCGTGCGGCGCTGCCGCAGGCTGCTGACCTCTCTCGGCCCCCCGCTCACTCCCGGACTGCGGCGGTGCGCCCGTGAGTTCGCACTGGCCGTAGCCCTGGACATGCTCCACGTCCTCTGCGTCCTGACGGCGATGGCCGGCGCGGCGGGTGGCCTGCGCCTCGACGGCTTCGCCGAGGCCGCATGGCTGGCCACCGCCGCCAGGGGCCTCGTCGCCAACTACAGCCTGGTCCGTCTCTCGGTCACCGCGCGCAGGCGGGAGCGGCGCGACTACCAGGCCCTGCGCCCGCTGTGGCAGACCGTCGTGCGCGCCGACCCCCAACTCGTCCTCGCCCCCGGCCTCCTCTGGAGCGGCTGGGACACCCGGATCGCCCTGTCCCGCAGGCTCGTCGAGATCCGCGACGGCGCCCGCAGCCTCAGCCCCTGGATGAGCAGCGCGCCCGCCCGGGCCGTGGACCAGCTGGTGCGGCGCGGGTTCGTCGGCTTCGACGTCGTGGCGGCGCAGGCGGCGGCGACCCTCCTGTACGCCGCCGAGGCGCGCGGCCGCGGACTGCCTCCCACCGACACCGACATGCTGCTCGCGGCGCTGCCCGGGGAGGACGTGCCCGCCGCCGCGGAACGCGACCATCTGGTCCTGGTCGCGCGCCACCTCAGCCATCCAGTGGTGCTCGAGGCGCTGGTACACGCGCGGCGGATGGCGGCGGCTCCGGAGGCGCGGGGGTAGGGCGGGGGCGCGGCGGACCTGGAGGCACGGCGCGGGTACGGCGGGGCGGGTCAGTCCCGGACGACTGCCCCGTCCAGGAGCGGGCCGAGCTCCCGTACCACCGTCGTCAGGGCGCGTACGTCCCCTTCGGCGCGGGCGATCAGGAGGGCGCCCTCGACCGCGCTGATCATGAGCGTGGCGAGTGCTTCGGCGCGGGCGGGCGGCACGCCCATATCGGCGAGCGCTTCGGCGACCGGGCCGGTCCAGGTGGCGAACGCCGTTGCGGTGGCCTTCCGGGTGGACTCGCACGCGCCGGCGCGGTCCACGACGGCCGCGGCGACGGGGCAGCCCGATGTCTCGCCCGCCGTCGCGAGCTCGTCCGTCCACTGGTGCACCATCGCGGCGAACAGCCCGCTCGGCGTCGGCTCGGGCAGCGCCGCAACGAACCGCGCGACGCGCCGCGCCGCGTACCGACCCGCCCACTGGACGGCCTCGTTGACCAGTTGTTCCTTGCCGCCGGGGAAGTAGTGCTGGAGCGAGCCGCGCGGCGCCCGCGCGTGCTCCACCACGTCCCGCATGCCGGTGGCGCCGACGCCTCCCCGGCGCAGCAGCTGGGCCGCGCTGAACACCATGCGCTCACGCGGCCCCCGCCCGGACGCCTCACCCGCCGTCACGCTGTCGCCTCCACCTCGCCGCGTCACCTCGTACGCGATGATCCGCTCGCCGCACGAACTCTTCTGTGCCGCACCGTACTTCCCCCGCTACTATGACAGCCGTCATAGACGGCCCGGCCGACGACCTCGGCCGCGCGGTCTCGGCGTTCGGGGACGGGAGTTCGGGATGGACGTGGGGTTCATCGGTCTCGGTGTCATGGGGCAGCCCATGGCGCTCCAGCTGGCGCGGTCCGGGGCGGAGTCGATCGTCTGGAACCGCACCGCCGCCCGGTGCGCACCGCTGCGCGAGGCCGGGGCGCGGGTGGCAGTGGACGTGGACGAGGTGTTCGCGAAGGCCCCCGTCGTCATCCTGATGCTGGCCAACAGCGCCGCGATCGACGCGACGCTCGGCCGGGACACGCCCGCGTTCGGCGCCCGGGTCGCGGGGCACACGGTCGTGCACATGGGGACGACCTCGCCGGAGTACTCGCGCGCGCTCGGCGCCGAGGTGCGGGCGGCGGGCGGGCGGTATGTGGAGGCGCCCGTGTCGGGGTCGCGGGAGCCCGCGGAGGCGGGGCTCCTCGTGGCGATGCTGGCGGGCGCGGAGCGGGACGTGGCCGAGGTGCGGCCGTTCGTCGCGCCGATGTGCCGGGAGACGTTCCTGTGCGGTCAGGTGCCGGGCGCGCTGCTGATGAAGCTGGCGGTGAACCTGTTCCTGATCACCACGGTCACGGGGCTCTCGGAGTCGTTCCACTTCGCGGAGCGCCAGGGCCTGGACACGAAGCTGTTCCTCGACGTGCTCGACGCCGGGCCGATGGCGAGCGGCGTCTCGCGGATGAAGGCGCCCAAGCTGCTCGCGCGGGACTTCGGCGTGCAGGCGGCGGCGCTGGACGTCCTCATGAACAACCGCCTTGTCGCGGACGCGGCGCGGTCCTCCGGCGTGGCCTCGCCGCTGCTCGACGTCTGCCACTCGCTGTTCACCGACACGGTGGCCCTTGGGCACGGCGGCGAGGACATGATCGCGGTACTGCGGGCGATCGAGGCCCGCACGGAGGCGCTCGGCGCGGCGGGGTAGCGGGGGCGCCCGCGCCCGTTGCGATCCGGGTGGTGCAGGGGGTTCAGACCCCGGCGCGCTCGGGAGTCTCCGACTCCGCCATCTTCCGCAGCACGGGTGTACGCGGCGCGTGTGCCGCCTTGAGCCCGAGCAGGGAAACCGCCGCGACCAGGACGAAGGCCGCTCCGGCGATGGCGAAGCTCAGCGTGAACTGGCTCTCCTCCGGCAGCGCGGGCATCCCGGCGGGGAGCTCGATGGTCTTCGACGCGAGCAGCGAGGTGATCGTGGCGCTCGCGATGGCGCTGCCGACCGAGCGGGAGATGGAGTTGATGCCGTTGGCGATGCCCGTCTGGTGGGCCGGGACGCTGGCGACGATGAGCGCCGGCATGGCGGCGTACCCGAAGCTGATCGCCAGGCCGACGACCATGCCCGCGCCGATCACCGAGGCGGTGGTGCCGTGCGCCAGGGTCAGCCAGGCGAAGCCGATCACGCCGAAGGCGGCGCCGATGGCCAGCGTGACGCGGGCCCCGATCCGGCGGACCAGGACGCCGCCGAACTGGGCGCCCACCAGCGAGACCAGGGTGGTCGGCAGGAGGTAGACGACCGAGGCGTCGAGGACGGAGGCGCCGAAGCCGTAGCCGGCCAGTTGCTCGGGCATCTGCACCAGGTACGAGACGCCGATGAACTGGGCGAACATCGCGAAGCCGAGCAGCAGACCCGCCAGGTTGGTGAAGAGGACGGGGCGGTGCGTGAACATCTCCATGTCCACCATCGGCTCCTTCACCTTCTTCTCGGTGAGGACCCACACACCCGCCATCACGACAGCGGCGGCGAAGCTGCCGAGCACGCGGCCGGACGTCCAGCCCCACTCGTGGCCCTGCGAGATCGGCAGGAGCAGCAGGACCAGGAGGGCGGCCAGGGTGAGCGCGCCGAGCCAGTCGGTGCGGCCGCCTGTCTTGGAGCGCGAGGCGGGCACGACGAACAGCACGCCGACGAGGGCCACCACGGCGAGGACGACCGCGAGCCAGAAGACCCGGTGGTAGTCGGGGTCGGAGCCCTGGGTGAGCAGGCCGGCGCCGACGAGGGCGAGGCCGCTGCCGAACGCGAGCGTGCCGCTGACCAGGGCCATCGCGCCGTGGAGCTTCTCCGGCTTGATCTCCTCACGCAGCACGGACAGGGCAAGCGGGAAGATCGCGGTCGCCGCGCCCTGCATCACGCGGCCGACGATGAGCCAGGTCAGCGAGGTCGTGGTGGCGGCGAGCACGGAGCCCGCGATCATCACGAGCAGCACGCCGACCAGGGTCGGCTTCTTGCCGTGCATGTCGCCGAAGCGGCCGAGGAGGGGCGTGAAGACGGCGGCGGACAGGAGCGTGGCCGTGGTCACCCAGCTGACGTTGGCGGTGGTGGCGTCCAGCTCGCTCTGGATGATCCCGAGGATCGGGACGACCAGCGTCTGCATCATCGAGACGACCATGGCGGCGAGCCCGAGCACCAGGACGACCGCGGTCTGCCCGGAAGCCCGTGCGGGGGCCGTGTGCTGTGCGTGAGACACGGAAACTCTTTCCCAACTACTTAAGAACCTAGAAGCTTGAGAACTTCAAGTAATGCCTTTACGGTAGACATCAATATTTGAGATGGTCAAGTTTCTGGGCGTAAGGTGGATCACATGCCAGGACACCCGCGCGTCGGCACGGGCCAGCTCATGGAGCTGCTCTCGGTGTCGCTAGGCGCCTACTACGGCGATTTCACGGCTGCGGCCGCCCGTGAGAACCTCACGGCGAGCCAGGCAAAGACGCTCACCGTGCTGCGCCGCGGCCCCGCCGCGATGCGCGTGCTCGCCGAGACGCTGGCCTGCGACGCCTCCAACATGACGGGCATCGTGGACCGCCTCGAGAAGCGTTCCTTGGTCCGCCGCGAGCCGAGCCCCGGCGACCGCCGCGTCAAGAACGTCGTCCTCACTCCCGAGGGCGAGCAGACCATCGACACGATCCGCGCCAACATGCACACGACGACAGCGGGACTCGACGCACTGGACGACGAGGACCGGGCGACGCTGCACGCCCTGCTGGGCCGCGTCTTCACGGCCAAGCAGGACTAGGGCGCGTCTTGGGGCTCAGCGCCTCCCGCCCCTGTGCCCCAGCCGGGACGACAGGTCCGCCGCTCCCTTCGCGGCCAGGGCGGCGAGTTCCGGTTCGCGGGTCTCGGTCCAGCGGATCATGGGGACCGAGATGGAGAGGGCGGCGACGACGCGGCCCGTGCTGTCGTGGACGGGGGCGGCGACGCAGCTGACGTCCGGGTTGGACTCGCGGTGTTCGGTGGCGATGCCCCGCGCGCGGATGTCGGCGAGGGCGGCGTGCAGCGCTTCGGGGTCGGTGATGCTCTGGTGGGTCATCGCGGCGAGTTCGCCCTCCTCCTCCATGCGCAGCGCGAGCTCCTCGGGCGGCAGTGAGGCGAGCAGCATCTTGCCGACGGAGGTGCAGTGCGCGGGGAGCCTGCGGCCGGCCGCGGAGACCATGCGGACGGCGTGGGTGGAGTCGACCTTGGCGATGTAGATGACGTCCAGGTCCTCCAGGATCGCGACGTGCACCGTCTCGTCGCAGGTCTCGGCGACCTCCCGGGCGACCTGCTGCCCCTCGGCCGCGAGGTCGAGCTGCTCCGCGTACCGGCTGCCGAGCTGATAGGCGCGCACGCCGAGGCGGTAGCGGCCCGGCTGGTCCGGCAGCGACACCAGGTAGGAGCGGGCCGCGAGCGTGGTGACCAGCTCGTGCACGGTCGTGCGCGGCAGTTGGAGCTTGCGGGTGATGTCCGGCGCCGAGAGCGTCCCGTCGCCCTCCAGGAACAGTTCGAGCACATCCAGCGCCCTGGTCACCGCGGGAACGAGTCGTCCCATGCCCCTCACCCACCCCTTGTTGTTCGAAACCCCGGCCACTGACCGGTGTCACGAACACAGGCTAGCCACACCCCAGTTCACCGGGCAATGATCCGGCGGAATCGAGCGGCGCGCGACCCATTGACACCCTCCGTGTGACCTCAATACGGTCGCGCCACCATTTCGAACGAGTGACGAAATCTCGAACAGCCTCGATGGAGAGCAGGGGTCAACTGCCGTGCGCATCACGGGAATCAGCACTCATGTCGTCGGGACGCCCTGGCGCAATCTGACCTATGTGGTCGTCCGCACGGACGAGGGTCTCACCGGGGTCGGCGAGACCCGCATGCTCGGCCGCACCGACGCGCTCGTCGGCTATCTGCGCGAGGCGGAGGCGAACCACATCGCCGGTTCCGACCCGTTCGCGGTCGAGGACCTCGTGCGTCGCATGAAGTACGGCGACTACGGGCGGGCCGGGGAGATCGTGATGTCCGGCATCGCCGTCGTCGAGACGGCCTGCTGGGACATCAAGGGCAAGGCGCTCGGCGTCCCGGTGTGGCAGCTGCTCGGGGGCAGGGTCACCGACCGGGTCAAGGCGTACGCGAACGGCTGGTACACCACCGAGCGCACCCCGGAGGCGTACCACAAGGCGGCGGAGGAGGTGGTGGCGCGCGGCTACCGCGCCCTGAAGATCGACCCGTTCGGGACCGGGCACTTCGAGCTCGACCACGAGCGGAGCGCCTACGCGGTGTCGCTGATCGAGGCCGTGCGGGACGCGATCGGCCCGGACGTCGAGCTGATGCTGGAGATGCACGGCCGGTTCAGCCCGGCCACCGCCGTGCGCCTGGCCCGGGAGCTCGCGCCGTTCCGGCCCGCCTGGCTGGAGGAGCCGGTGCCGCCGGAGAACCTCAAGGCCCTGAAGAAGGTCGCGGACAAGGTGGAGACGCCGATCGCGACGGGTGAGCGGATCCACGACCGGATCGAGTTCCGGGAGCTGTTCGAGTCCCAGGCCGCCGACATCATCCAGCCCGACCTCGGCCACATCGGCGGCATCCTGGAGACCCGCAAGCTCGCCGCGACCGCCGATACCCACTACACACTGGTGGCCCCGCACAACGTCGGCGGTTCGGTGCTCACCGCCGCGTCCCTCCAACTCGCCGCCTGCACCCCGAACTTCAAGGTCCTGGAGCACTTCAACGACTTCGCCGACGCGGAGATCAAGAAGGTGGTGCGGGGCGCGCCCGAGGTCGACCCGGAGACGGGCTGCTTCGCGCTCTCCCACGCGCCCGGCCTCGGGGTGGAGTTCGACCCGGACGCGGCCGCCGCGTTCCCGCAGCAGCGGGCCCGGTTCGACCTGTGGGCCGAGGGCTGGGAGCGGAGGTCGCCGAAGTGAGCGGCCCGTGCGCGGCGGGGCACGCCGAGGCCGCCGCGCCCGACGCCACCACGGGCACTCCCCCGGCGGGCCCCAGCCGTTCGGTCGTCGTGACGCGGCCGGGCGCGCACCGCCTGGTCCGCGGCGAGGTGCCCGTGCCCGGCCCCGGCGAGGTGCTGGTCCGGGTCGCCGCCGCCGGGATCTGCGGAAGCGACCGGGAGGTGTACGACGGCCACCGGGACGCCGCGTACGTCCGCTATCCCGTCGTCCCGGGCCATGAGTGGGCCGGGACGGTCGAGGCGGTCGGCCCGGGTGTGGCCGCGGGGCTCGTGGGCCGCAAGGCCGTCGCCGAGGGGTTCCGGGCGTGCGGGGTGTGCGAGCGCTGCCGGAGCGGCGAGACCAGCCTGTGCGCCGGCGGGTACGCCGAGACCGGGTTCACCGAGCCGGGCGCGTTCGCCGACCATCTGACCGTGCCCGCGCGGCTGTTGCACCCGCTGGCGGACGACGCCGACCTGCGGGCCGCGGCGCTGCTCGAACCGGCCGCCGTGATCGCCGCGGCGGTGCGGGCCGGGCGGCCGCGGCCCGGGGAGCGCGTCGCGGTGGTCGGCGCGGGCACCCTGGGGCTGCTCGCGGTGCAGTTGCTCGCCGCGTCGAGCCCCGCCGAGCTGGTCGTCGTCGATCCGCGGGCCGGGCGCGGGGAGCAGGCCCGCGCGTTCGGCGCGAGCGCGTCCCTCGCACCGGACGAGGCGGCCGCGCTCCACGGCCGCTTCGACCTGGTGGTAGAGACCGCGGGGGCGCCGTCCACCGCCGCCTCCTCGTGCCTGCTCGCGCGCCGGGGTGGCCGGGTCGTGCTCACGGGGATGTTCGCCCCGGGTGCGACGGGGATCGACCCGGTGCATCTTTCCCTGAGCCAGCTGGAGCTGCGCTCGGTCTTCGGGGCGCCGTCGGCGGCCTGGTCGGACGCGGTGCGCGCGTTCGGGATCGGGCTGCTCGACCCGGCGCCGCTCATCACGCACGAGTTCCCGCTGGAGCGCTTCGCCGCGGCCGTCGCGCTGGTCGGGTCCGGCGATTCGGCAGTGGGGAAGGTGCTCTTGCGTCCCTAGGTGGCGGCGATCGGCTCGCGGGACGTCGTGCTTGCCGTCGGCCCGCGCGCCCTCGATCGCCCTGCGGGCTCGTCCTCAAACACCGGACGGGCTTTCTTTGCCGCCCGCACATCCTGCGGGCCCGTCCTCAAGCACCGGACAGACTTTCTTTCCCGCCCACGCATCCGACCAATGTCCGAAATTTCGAACAGCAAGGAGGAGTTCCATGCACGCCCACCCCACCCCCCGGCGACCCGGCGCCGACGCACTCGTCCGCATCGGCCACGCCCCGCCCCGCAGCGACCCGGCCGACGCCTCGCCGCACACCTTCCCCGACGGCGGCACCTGGCGCACCGAAGTCCCGTCCGTCGAGGGCCCGGAGGCGCTGGCCGCCGTGCTCAAGGAGAGCGCGCGGCACGACGTGCCCGTGCACCGCATCAGCCAGGGCAGCGGCGTGTGGATGCTCACCGACGACGAGATCACCGAGATGGTCGACGCGTGCGCCGAGCGGGACATCGAGCTGTGCCTGTTCACCGGACCGCGCGGCACCTGGGACATAGGCGGCTCCACCCGCACCGACTCCGGCGGCGCCGGGCCGCGCGCCCGCGGCCACGACGCGCTCGCCGGGTGCGTCGAGGACGCCCTGCGCGCCGCCGAGCTGGGGGTGCGCTGTCTGCTGGTCGCCGACGAGGGCGTGCTGTGGACGCTGCACCGGCTGCGGGTCGCGGGCCACCTGCCCGTCGACACCACGCTGAAGCTGTCCGCGCTCACGGGGCCGGTCAACCCCGCCTCGTACGCCGTGTACGAGCGCCTGGGCGCCGACTCCCTCAATGTGCCCTCCGACCTGACCGCGGACCACCTCACCGAGATCCGGCGGATCAGCCGGGCCCCGATGGACATGTACATCGAGGCGCCCGACGACCTCGGCGGCTATGTCCGCATGTACGAGACGGCCGAGCTGATCCGGCGCGGCGCCCCGCTCTACCTCAAGTTCGGGCTCAGCAAGTCGTCCGGCATCTACCCCTACGGCGCCCATCTGCGCGAGCACACCCTCGCCACCGCCCGCGAGCGGGTCCGGCGGGGCCGGCTCGTCCTCGACCTGCTCGCCCGGCACGGCGCGGCCGACGGCATGTCGCCGCCCGGCTCCCGGCTGCCCGGCGAGCTGAGCCGCTTCCCCGTCCCCGAAGGGAGCTGACCCGTGCGCACCCGCACCCTCCTCACCTCCGCGAGCGCCGTGCTGCTCGCCGTCAGCCTCACCGCCTGCGGCCAGGAGGCCAGGGGCGGCAGCCGCTACCGACCCGACGACGGCAAGGGCGGCACCATCGGCCTCGCCATGCCCACCAAGGCCTCGGAGCGCTGGATCGCCGACGGCAGGAACATGGCCGAGCAGTTCAAGAAGGCCGGGTACGAGACCGACCTGCAGTACGGCGACGACAAGGTCGAGAACCAGGTCGCCCAGCTCGAGAACATGATCGCCAAGGGGCACCGGCTCCTCGTGGTCGCCGCGATCGACGGCTCGGCGCTCACCGACGTCCTGGACCGGGCCCACGACGCGGGCATCCGCGTGATCTCGTACGACCGGCTCATCCTCGGCACCGCGAACGTCGACTACTACGCCTCGTTCGACAACGAGCGCGTCGGCGAGCTGCAGGGGCGGTACCTCGTCGACCGCCTCGGCCTCGGCGAGCCGGAGAAGGGCGCGGACCAGGAGTTCAACGTCGAGCTGTTCGCGGGCTCCCCGGACGACAACAACACCAAGTACTTCTGGAACGGCGCCATGAAGGTGCTGAGGCCCTATCTCGACAGCGGGCAACTCGTCGTCCGCAGCGGGCAGCAGAGGATGAGCCAGGCCACCACGCTGCGCTGGGACGGCGGCACCGCGCAGAAGCGCATGGACGACCTGATCAGCAAGAACTACGGCGACCGCAAGGTCGACGCGGTCCTCTCCCCGTACGACGGCATCTCCATCGGTGTCATCTCCGCCCTCAAGAGCGCGGGCTACTCCGGGAAGGACCTGCCGGTCGTGACCGGGCAGGACGCGGAACTGGCGTCGGTGAAGTCCATCGTCCGCGGCGAGCAGACCCAGACCGTCTTCAAGGACACCCGCAAGCTCGCCGCGCAGGCCGTGCGGATGGGCGACGCGGTCCTGAACGGCAGGAAGCCCAAGGTCAACAACACCACGGACTACGACAACGGCGAGAAGACCGTGCCCGCCTTCCTCCTCAAGCCCGTCAGCGTCGACCGGAAGAACACCGACCTGCTGGTGCGCGAGGGGTACTTCACGGCCGGACAGCTGCGGTGAGCGGGACGGCCGACGGTCGCGGGAGCGCCGGGGCGGGCGGTCCCGTACTGGAGATGCGCGCCATCACGAAGACGTTCCCCGGTGTCACCGCGCTCTCCGACGTGAACCTGACCGTGCGTCCCGGGGAGATCCACGCGATCTGCGGCGAGAACGGCGCGGGCAAGTCGACGCTCATGAAGGTCCTCAGCGGCGTGCACCCGCACGGCAGTTACGACGGCGAGGTCCGCTTCGAGGGCGAGCCGGTGGCCTTGAAGGACATCCGGGCCGCCGAGCGGCGCGGGATCGTCATCATCCACCAGGAGCTGGCCCTGGTGCCGTATCTGTCGATCGCCGAGAACCTCTTCCTCGGCAACGAACGGACCACGGCACGCGGCCTGATCGACTGGGACGCCACCCTGCGCGAGGCGGCCCGCCTCCTGCGACGCGTCGGCCTGCGCGACAGGCCACGGACGCCCGTCGCCGACCTCGGCGTCGGCAAGCAGCAACTGGTGGAGATCGCCAAGGCCCTGGCCAAGGAGGTGCGGCTGCTCATCCTCGACGAGCCGACGGCCGCGCTCAACGACGAGGACAGCGCGCAGCTCCTCGACCTGATCCTGGAGCTGCGCGGGCAGGGCATCGCCTGCATCGTCATCTCCCACAAGCTGGGCGAGATCCGCCGCATCGCGGACGTGGTGACCGTCCTTCGCGACGGCCGGACCATCGAGACCCTCACCGTCCGCGACTCCCCCGCCGCCGAGCCCCGGCTCTCGGAGGACCGCATCATCCGCGGCATGGTCGGCCGCGACCTCGACCACCGCTTCCCCGACCGCACGCCCTTCGAGGGGCATCGCGACATCGCCCTGGAGGTGCGCGGCTGGACGGTGCGCCATCCGGTCGACCACCAGCGCAAGGTCGTCGACGACGTGTCGCTGACCGTGCGGCACGGCGAGATCGTCGGCATCGCGGGCCTGATGGGCGCGGGCCGCACCGAGCTGGCCATGTCCGTCTTCGGGCGCTCGTACGGGATCTACGTCTCGGGCAGCGTCGCCGTCGACGGGCGCGAGGCGGTGACGAGGACCGTGCCGCGCGCGGTGGCGGCCGGGATCGCGTACGTCACCGAGGACCGCAAGCACTACGGCCTGAACCTCATCGACAGCATCAACCGCAACGTCTCCCTGGCCTCGCTGCCCGGGATGCGCCCACCGGGCCCCGGCGGACGCGGCTTCGTCGACGAGCACCACGAGCGGGCCGTCGCCGAGCGCTACCGCGCCACCATGAACATCAAGGCGCCCACCGTCCTCGAGCAGGTGGGCCGGCTCTCGGGCGGCAACCAGCAGAAGGTCGTCCTGAGCAAGTGGATCCACGCCGACCCCAAGGTGCTGATCCTCGACGAGCCGACGCGCGGCATCGACGTCGGCGCGAAGTACGAGATCTACACCGTCGTCGACCAGCTCGCCGCCCGCGGCAAGGCCGTGCTGCTCATCTCCTCCGAACTGCCCGAGCTGCTCGGCATGTGCGACCGGATCTACACCATGGCCGAGGGCCGCCTGACCGGCGAGGTCCCGCGCGGCGAGGCCACCCAGGAAGTGCTGATGCGCCATATGACCAAGGACAGAGGCTGAGGCCCGCCATGACCACCACGACCACCCCGCCCCGGGACTCCGCGGCGGCCCCGTCCCCGTCCCGCTCGGCCCGTGAGCTGCTCCTGGAGAGCGCCCGCGCGAACATGCGCCAGTACGGCATGCTCGTGGCGCTCGCCTTCATCGTCGTCCTCTTCCAGATCTGGACGGACGGCACGCTGCTGCTCCCCAACAACGTCTCCAACCTGATCCAGCAGAACGGCTACATCCTCATCCTGGCCATCGGCATGATGATCGTCATCATCGCGGGCCACATCGACCTGTCCGTCGGCTCGCTGGTCGCCTTCGTCGGCGCCATGGCGGCGGTGATGATGGTCAAGCACGACATGCCGTGGGTGCTCGCCCTGGTCCTGTGCCTGCTGATCGGGGCCGTCGCCGGGGCCTGGCAGGGCTTCTTCATCGCCTACCTCGGCATTCCGTCGTTCATCGTCACCCTCGCCGGGATGCTGGCGTTCCGGGGGCTCACCCAGATCGTCCTGGAGGGCCAGTCGCTCGCGCCGTTCCCCGACGGCTTCCAGAACCTCGCCAAGGGCTTCATCCCGGAGATGGGCCCCTACACCCAGTACCACAACCCCACGCTCGTGCTGGGTCTCGCCGCGGTCGTCCTGCTGCTCCTGCGCGAGTGGCGGGGCCGCAAGCGGCAGTCGGCGTACGACCTCGATCCGCTGCCGACGGGCCTGTGGGTGGCCAAGTGCGTGGCTCTGACGGCCGCCGTCACCGCCTTCACCCTGACACTCGCCAGCTTCCACGGCGTGCCGGTCGTCATGCTCGTCATGTGCGGCCTGCTCATCCTGCTCGGCTACGTGATGCGCAACGCGGTGGTCGGCCGTCATGTGTACGCGCTCGGCGGCAACAAGGCCGCGGCCAAGCTGTCCGGCGTCAAGGACCAGCGCGTCACCTTCCTGGTGTTCGTGAACATGGGCGTCCTCGCGGCGCTCGCGGGCTGTGTGTACGCGGCCCGGCTCAACGCGGGCACCCCGCAGGCGGGCCTGAACTTCGAACTGGAGGCGATCGCGGCGGCGTTCATCGGCGGCGCCTCGATGAGCGGCGGTGTCGGCACCGTGATGGGCGCCGTCATCGGCGGCCTGGTCCTCGGCGTCCTCAACAACGGCATGTCGCTGGTCGGCATCGGCACGGACTACCAGCAGGTGATCAAGGGGCTCGTGCTGCTCGCGGCGGTCGGGTTCGACGTCTGGAACAAGCGGAAGATCGGCCGCTAGGTCCGGCCGGGACCTGGCGGCCGTGCTCCCCGCGTCGCCCACCGCCCCCGCACCGCGCGGTCGAGGAGGGGCAGCAACCGGTCCCAGTGGCGCCGCAGCCCGTCGGGGTCGAAGGCGTCCGTGTCGGCCATGGTGAAGCCGTGGACGGTGCCGGGGTAGACCTCGGCGGTGTGGCGGGCGCCCGCGGCCTCCAGGGACTTGTCGAGCTCCCTGACGGCCTCGGGCGGCAGGTCGTCGGCCAGGCCCAGGTGGACCTCGGCGGTGAGCCCGGGGACGAGGCGGTGCGGGCTGTCGGGCGTGTCCGTGACGACGTGGCCGGGGTGGAACCCGGCGACGGCGGCCACGCGGTCGGGGTGGGCCGCGGCGGTGCGCAGCGCGAAGAGGGTGCCGATGCAGTAGCCGGTCACGGCGACTGGTCCGGCGCCGACCTCGGGCTGTGCGGTGAGGAAGGTGAGCCAGGCGTCGGCGTCGCGCTCGGCCCGCTCGGCGGTATGGGCTTCCAGCAGGGGCATGAGCCGGGCGATGACCGCGGGCCTGGCCTCATCGTCGATGTGGTCGGGGAGTTCGACGACCGGGGCCGGGCCGTGACGGTGGTAGAGGTTCGGGACGAGCACGTAGTAGCCGTGGCCCGCCAGCTCGCGGGCCATCTCCTTCAGGACGGGCCGCAGCCCGAAGGCATCCGAGTACACCAGCACCCCCGGGTGCCGCTCGCCGTCGTCGGGGAACGCGGCGAACGCGTCGGCCGAGCCGTCAGGGGTGGGTATCTGGAGCGTCTTGGTGGGAATGGCGGATCTTCCTTCCTTGGATGCGCCGACCGGCGTTAGTCGCACTAACGATGTCGGCGCGAGTGAACGTATATCGTTAGTCGGACTAACGCAATGACGAGAGGCGCCATGACCGCAGCCGAAGCCACCGACATGCCCGACGACGGCGCGCTCAGGACGCCCGACCGGCTGCGCCGCCGGACCAGCCGACTCCTGTCACAGCTGACCGTGCGGTCGGACCGGCTGATCAACGAAGGCCTCGCGGCCCGGGCCGACGCCCGCAAGTGGCACTACGCCGTGCTCGCCTCACTCCAGGATCTCGGCCCCGGCAGCCAGGCGACCCTGAGCCGGCGCACCGGCATCTACCGCAGCGACATGGTCGGCGTCCTCAACGAACTGGCCGGGCGCGACCTCGTCGAGCGGACGCCCGACCCCGACGACCGGCGCCGCAACCTCATCACCATCTCCGACCGTGGCCGCCGCCAACTGCGCCGCCTGGACCAGGTCCTGGACACCCTCCACGACGAACTGCTCGCACCTCTGAGCCCGTACGAACGCGCGCAGTTCACGCGGCTGCTCACCCGCCTCCTCGACCACCACACCAGGGCGTCCTGACGTCACCGCAGCGCGTCGTCCGCCCCGTCCCGGGGGAAGGCCCGCTCCACGAACGACGCGATGTGCGCGTGCAGGGCGTTCGCCGCGCCCTCGGCGTCGCCCGCCAGGGCGAGCCGGAGGATCTCGCGGTGCTCGGTGGCCTCCCGCCGCCAGGACGGCGCCGCGGCCCAGGCGACGGCCGACACCAGCGCGGCCTGGTCACGGACCTCGTCGAGCATCCGCCCGAGCAGCGGGTTGCCGCACGGCAGATACAGGGCGCGGTGGAACTCCCGGTTGGCCAGGGAGCGTTCGGCGGCGTCTGCGGCCGCGTCGGCGCGGGCCAGCGCCTCGCCCGCGGCGTCCAGGGACGCCCCGGCGCGCACCGTGCGCCGCAGGGCCTCCGGTTCGAGGAGCAGCCGCACGTCGTAGACCTCACGGGCCATGTCCGCGTCCACCGTGCGCACCGTGACGCCCTTGTACTGGTTCATCACGACGAGCCCGGTCCCGGCCAGGGTCTTGAGCGCCTCGCGCACCGGCGTCTTGGACACTCCGAACGACTCGGCGAGCTCGGTCTCCACCAGGGGCTGCCCCGGCGTCAACTGCCCGGTGAGAATGCGGTGTTTGATCGCCTCCTGCACGAACTGGGTGCGGGAGGGGATCGGGACGGGCACGGTGGTCATACCTGCCTCTCGGACGGATGCCATACCGGCCTCTCGGCTCTCACGCACGGCGTCTCATATATGACGTACGACGGGACGCGTCGACGGTAGAAGCGGGGTGACGGTTCGTCAACGCCTCCCGCTAAAGAGAGGTCGTCGCCCTCACCGGAGCAGGTCCCCGAGAGCGGAGACTCCCTCCCGGATGTCCGACGGTGTGCTCGCCGCGTAGCCGAGGACCAGGCCCGGGCGCCCCGGTCGCTGCGCGTGCCAGGACAGGGGCTGCACCTTGACGCCGCGCTCCAGGGCGGCCGCGGCCAGGGCGACGTCGTCGCAGCCGGGCTCCAGAGTGACCGTCAGGTGCAGGCCAGCGGCGGCGCCGTGCACGACGGCTCCGGGCAGCCGGTCCGCGAGCGCCGCGATCATGGCGTCCCGGCGGCCTCGATGGCGTCGGCGCAGGAACCGCAGGTGGCGCTCCAGCTCACCGGACTCCATGAGGTGGGCGAGGACCAGTTGGGGCAGGGCCGCGTTGCCGAGGTCGGCGAAGCGCTTGGCGTCGACCAGGGCGTCCCGGTAGCGGCGCGGGGCGAGCAGCCAGCCCACGCGCAGGGCGGGCGCGAGGAGCTTGGAGACGCTGCCCGCGTACGCGACGTGGTCGGCGAGGGTGGAGCGCAGCGCGGGCACGGGCGGGCGGTCGTAGCGGTGCTCGGCGTCGTAGTCGTCCTCGATGATCAGGCCGCCGTCCCGGGCCCAGTCCGCGAGTTCACGGCGCCGGACGCCGTCGAGGACGACTCCGGTCGGGAACTGGTGGGCGGGGGTGAGCAGCGCGACGCGGGCCCCGGTGGCGCGCAGCGCGTCGACGCGGACGCCCCGCTCGTCCACGGGCACGGGCGGCGACGCGAGGCCGGAGTTGCGCAGGTGCTGCCGGATGCCGAGGGAGCTGGGGTCCTCCAGGGCCACGCGCGTGACGCCCTCGTCCTTGAGCACCAGGGCGAGCAGGCCGAGCGCCTGGGCGGTGCCCGCGACGATCAGGACCTCGTCCGGGTCGGCGGCGATCCCCCGGTTCAGGGCGAGCCAGCGGGCGACGGCGCGGCGCAGCGCCGGGGTGCCGCGCGGGTCGCCGTAGCCGAAGTCGGCCGGTACGAGTCCGGCGAGCACCGCACGCTCGGCGCGCAGCCAGGCCGCGCGGGGGAACGCGGCGAGGTCCGGCAGGCCGGGCGAGAGGTCGACGCGGGCGGGCGCGGCACGCAGCGCGTCGAAGACGCCGGTGTCGAGGGGATCGCCGAACAGGGCGCGCTCCTCCGACGTGCTGCCACCCTCCTCCGCCCGGCGCGCGGCGGCCCGGCGCGCGGCGGCCCGCCGCTCCCCCGTCCCACGCCCCTCCGCCCGATGCCCCACCGGGCCACGCCCCGCCTGTCCGCGCCCTCCGTGCTCCCGCTCCACGAGGCCGTCCTCCGGCGGGCGAACCAGCGGCGCCGCCAGGACCACGGTCCCGGCCCGCCCCCGCCCCTCGACGTGCCCGTCCTCCGTGAGCCGCCGGTACGCCTCGGTCACCACGCCCCGCGAGACGCCCAGCTCGTCGGCGAGGACGCGGGTGGCGGGCAGCCTGCTCCCGGGCGGCAGCAGGCCCTCGGCCACGGCCCGCCGGATCTGCCGGGCCAGCCAGTCCGACATCCCGCCCCGGGGTGCGTCGGCCGGGTTCAGCTGCAGGAAGTCGGAGGCGGCCAGGGTCGCGCCGGACCGCGTTATGGACCAGTCTGAGGGAGATCCATTGGACCTGTTCATGGATCCATTGTGGCGGCAGAGTCAAGCCATGGAGTTCCTGCTCACCACGTTCGTCCTGACCGTGACGCCCGGCACCGGCGTGCTGTTCACCGTCGCGGCCGGTCTCTCCCGGGGCACCCGGGCCGGTCTCGTCGCGGCCGTGGCGTGCACCGTCGGGATCGTGCCGCACATGCTGGCCGCGCTCACGGGTGTCGCCGCGGTGCTGCACACCAGCGCCCTGGCGTTCCAGACGCTCAAGTACCTGGGTGTGGCGTATCTGCTCTTCATGGCGTGGCGGACGCTGCGCGACAGGAGCGACCTCGCGGCCGAGCGGGACGGGGCGCCGCACTCCGTCTCCGACGTCATCACGTCGGCCGTGCTGCTCAACCTCCTCAACCCGAAGCTCACCGTGTTCTTCTTCGCCTTCCTGCCGCAGTTCGTCGACGAGAACGAGCCCCACACGTTCCTGCGCATGGCCGAACTCAGCGCCGTCTTCATGCTGGTGACGCTCGTGGTGTTCGCTCTGTACGGGGTGTTCGCCGCTGCGGTGCGCGACCACGTGATCGGGCGGCCCCGGGTCATGGCGTGGGTGCGGCGCGTCTTCGCGACCGCGTTCGCTGCGCTCGGCCTCAAGCTCGCCTTCCTCTGACACGCCCCCGACTCGCCCCCCTCTCGCCCCCTCTCGCCCCTCCCGCCTCCTCTCGCCCCTCCCGCCTCCTTCCCGAACGGAAACACCGTGCACTTCCAGCATGCGAGCGACCTCTGGCAGGACTTCCCCCAGCTGGTCCCCGGGGTGATCCTCGCTCGGGGCATCACCGCCGACGTGTCGGTCGACCGGCCCGTCGCCGCGTTCGGCGCGGCGGCGGCCGAGCGGCTCACCGGTACCCAGGAGAGCGGTCTGCCCGAGGTGCAGGCCTGGCGGCGCGCCTTCGCCGCGATGGGCCTCAAGCCGACGCAGTACCGCTGCGCGTCCGAATCCCTCCTGCGTCGCTTCCGCAAGGAGGGCTCCCTGCCCCGCATCCACCCCCTGATCGACCTGTGCAACGCCGCGTCCATCGCGTACGGCATCCCGGTCGGCGTCTTCGACCTGCCCCTCATCTGCGGTGACCTCGAAGTCCGGTACGCCGACGGCGACGAGGTCTACGAGACGTTCGGCGGTGCCGAGGAGCACCCCGACCCCCGCGAGGTGATCTTCGCCGACGACGCCCGGCGGGCCCACGCCAGGCGCTGGACCAACCGGCAGAGCGGCTACTCGGCGGTCCGTGACACCACGTCGGACGTCCTGATCATCGTGGAGGCGCTGCACGAGTCGGCCCCGGCGGACGTGGCGAAGCTGATGGACGCCCTCACGGCGGAGCTGCGCGCGGTCTGGGGCGTCGAGACCACGTCGGCGGTGCTTTCCCGGTCGGCGCGGCGCTTCGCGTGCTGAGGCCCGACCGCCCTCCCGACTCCCGCGACCACCCTCTCCGACCCCGTAACCGCCCTCTCACCTCCCGTACTCGACCAGGCCGGTGGGCAGCACCAGGCGCCGGTACGCGCCCGCTCCCCCGCCCTTGCGCTCCCGTATCCGCTCCATGAGGAGGCGCCCCGCCGCGCACCCCAGCTCGTCGCTGTCGTACGTGACGAGGGTGAGCGGCAGACCCAGCGCATCGGCGAGTTCGAAGTCGTCGAAGCCCGCGAGGGCGGTGTCCGCGCCGGTGGCCCGCAGGGCCCGGAAGGCCCCTATGGTGTTGCGGTTGTTGGAGCAGAACAGCGCGGTCGGCGGCTCGGGCAGGGCGAGGAGTTCGGCGGCGGCGCGCTCCGCCTCGGCCGGTTCGGTCTGGCCCTGGCGGACGAGGCCGGCGCGGGTGGGCAGGCCGGCGTCCGCGAGGGCGGCGTGGTAGCCGCGCAGCCGCTCGGTGCCCGTGTACACGGCGGGCGGTGAGCCGAGGAAGCCCACGCGCCGGTGGCCGCGGGCCAGCAGGCGGGCGGTCGCCGCGCGGGCGCCGCCGAAGTCGTCGACGAGGACGCAGTCGGCGTCGAAGCCCTCGGGCGGGCGGCTGGCGAGGACCACGGGGACGCCCTCGGCGGCCGCCGCGGCGAGGTGGCCCTGTTCGGAGCCCGCGGGCACGGCGATGATGCCGTCGACGCGCCGGGCCACCAGGTCGGCCACCAGGTCCCGTTCGCCGTCCAGGTCCTGTCCTGTGTTGCCGATGACCGTCTTCAGGCCGTCGGCCGCGACGACGGAGTCGACGCCGAGGGCGAGGCGCGAGTAGAAGGGGTTGGCGAGGTTGGTGACGACCAGGCCGACCAGGCCCGTGCCGCGGCCGAGGCGGAGGCTGCGGGCGACCTCGTTGGGCCGGTAGCCGAGGGCGGCCGCCGCCGCGCGGACGCGGTCGCGGGTCGCGGGCAGCACGCGCGGGTCGTCGCGCAGGACCCGGGAGGCCGTCATCGCGCTGACCCCGGCGCGCTCGGCGACGTCGCGGAGAGTGGGGGGCTGCCCGGCCCCGGAATCTCGTGGTGCGGGCATAGGGCACGCGTTCCTCTCGTTCCTGCCGGGCCTTTGGCGGCGCGCTCCGCACGTGCCCCGACGGCTCGGTCCTTCCGTACCCCCGCCGCCTCGCCCTCACCCCGTCTCCGCGTACACCCGGCCCCCACGAGCCCCGCGTCCGCACCCAGCGCGCCCGCGCCGACGGTGACCGGCGTGTCCCCCAACGCGCCGCGCAGCGCGGGCCCGACGAGGTCCCAGGACCGGGAGAGGCCCCCGCCCACCACGAGTGCCGTGGCCCCGAAGTCCCTCACGTACGGGGCGAGTACGGTGCCGAGCGTGGTGAGCGCCTCGTGCAGGACGCGGCCCGCGCGCGCCTCGCCCGCGCGGGCCCGCGCGGCGATGTCGTGCGGCTCCGCGCGGCGGTCGCCGTAGCGGGCGAGGAGGGCCCGGCGCGACACCGACTCCTCCAGGGGCCGCCCGTGCGCGGTCACCAGGTCGATGCGGCCGAGCGGCGGCACCCCCGGCCCTTCGTGGACCACCCGCCCGTCCACGAGGAACGCCGAGCCCACGCCCGTGCCGAGGGTGACGCCCACGCAGCGCCGGTGCCCGCGCGCCGCCCCGGCCGACCACTCGCCGAGGGCGAAGGCGTGGGCGTCGTTGAGGAACACGGCGCCGCGGGGGCGCGGCCACACGCCGTCGAGCAGCACCGACCCCACGTCGACGCCGTACAGGTCGTCGAACTTGCCCACGCCCTCGAAGCGCGCGATGCCCTTGTCGTAGTCGAAGGGCCCTGGCACGGCGACGCCCCACAGCGCGGCGGCGGGCGCGTCGACCTGGGTGGCGCAGCGCACCACCGTGCCGAGGACGTGCTCGGCCGTGCCGCACGGGTCGAGGTCACGGTGCGCCCGGCGCAGCACGCGGGCCCGCCCGGGGTCGACGAGGGCGGCGGTCACATGGCTGCCGCCGATCTCCAGGACGGCCCGCATCAGCGGCCCGCGTCCCGGCCCGACGGGCCCGGGCGGCCCGCACGGCCCGCCGCCGCAAGGGGGCGCACCAGCGCCTTCACCACCTGCGCCGCCCCGCCGCACGCCTTGATCCGGTACGCGCCGACGGCCGCGGGCACGGTGAGCGTCTCCGCGTACGCGAGCGGGTGCAGGTCGCCCGCCGCCGTCCGGATCTCCACGCCCTCGCCCGCCACGACGTTCAGGACGTGGAAGCGGCCCGCGGTGTCGTCGTCGGCGACGGCGCCCGCGTCCAGGGCGTACCGCCGTACTTCGTAGAACATCTCCGGGAGTGCGCCGATGACGTCCTCGTGCCAGCCGTCGCCGGAGCGCAGCCTGCGGGGTTCCTGGACGAGGTCGCGGGCGACGGAATCGCCGCGGCGGTCGGTGTCGAGGTTCGCGAGGCCGTGCTCGTAGGGGAGTTGGCGGGGGTTGCCGTCGGCATCGGGGCGCAGCCAGTCGTAGAAGCGCAGGCTGTAGAGGTAGGGGGTGGCGCTGATCTCCAGGACGACGTTCCCGGCGCCGCCGGCGTGCGGGGTGCCCGCGGGGATCATGAAGAGGCGGCCCTGTTCGGCGGGGAAGGTCAGGATGTGGTCCTCGGGGTTCATCGGCACGCCGTCCTGGGCGGCTTCCTCGATCTCCTTGCGGAACAGCTCGACGTCGGCGTCCTCGCGCAGCCCGAGGAAGACACGGCCGCCGGGGCCGCCATGGGTCACGTAGTACGTCTCGTGCTGGGTGTAGGGCCAGCCGAACCGTTCACGCATGTACCGCTCGCGGGGGTGGCAGTGCACGGACAGGTTCCCGCCGTCGACGGTGTCCAGGTAGTCGAAGCGGATCGGGAAGGACGTGCCGAAGCGGGCGTGCACGTCGGGTCCGAGCAGTTGGTGGGGGTGCAGGACACACAGGAGCTGGAAGGGGATCTCGGCCTGGAGGGCGGGGCCGGTGCCGACGACGACGCCCGCCTCGGGCGCGATGAGTTCGTAGCCGAGGGCGGTGTTGCGGGCGCCGAGGTCGAAGCCGAGGACGCGCTGGGCCCAGTGTCCGCCCCACGGCGTCGAGTTGAAGTACGGGCGGGTGCGCACGGGGCGCCGGGCCAGGGCACGGAGCGTCGCGCGCAGGCCGGGCCCGTCGAGATACACGGGGTGCTCCGGGTCCTGCGTGTCGAGCCAGGCGTCCACGCGCGGGGCGAGGGTGTCGCGGTGGCGGTCGAGCATGGGCCAGTCGATGTAGAAGAGGCGTCTGAGGTCGCCAGGTTCGCCGGGGAGCCCGAGGTGGTGGCCGTGGCCCGCGGCGACGGCGGCCTCCGCGTGCCGCTTGGGCACGTCCGCGTACCAGAGCCGGTCGTGCGGGACGAGGGCGGCGCCGGGCCCGTGCACGAGCAGCAGGCCGTCGGTGGGCGGATCCGGCCAGGGCAGGGCGTCGAAGAGGTCGGTCAGGGGGTTGTCGGCGAGGGCGCGGTAGTAAGGGTCGCCGGTGCCGTCGTCGGTGCGGCGGCGCACCTCGTCGGGCGGGGCGTGGTGCGCGGTCACGTCGAGGGTGGCCACGCGCACGCCGGTGGCGGCGAGTTCGGCGGTGAGGCGGGCGACGAGCCGGGGGAAGTCGACGGACGGCGGCCCGTCGACGGCGACCGTCGACGGGCCCTCGGGCAGGTGTGCGGCCACGGCACGCCATCCGGCGGCCATCACGGCCCCCGGCGCCGGGCCGTAACGCGGGTCGAGCCGGTACACGCGTTCTCCTTCGTGCGGTCGTTCCTGCGGTGCTTCGTGCGAAGGTTCGGCGGAGCAGGGGGGTACTTCGGGGTTCAGGGACGTACGAGGAGCAGGGCAGCCGTGGCGAGGGGCGGGACGGCGAGCGTCGTCACGGCGCCCGCGCCGTCCGCACGGTCCACGGCGCCGAGTGCGGCGCCCTTCGTGCCGAGGTAGTCCGCCCGGTACGCGGCGGCCACCGGGAAGCGGGTCAGGACACGGCAGTCCACCGCCTCGTTCGCGAACGACTGCAGGCGCAGCAGCACCTCACCGGGCCGCGGCACCGTCATGCCCACGAGACGCACCCGCGGGTCGTCCACCTCGGCGAAGGCGTGCGTCGCCGCGCCGGAGGCGACCCGTCCCCGGGCCCGGACCGCGCGCAGCGGGCGGCTGAACGCCGCGGCGGTGCGCGGCCCGAGCCCGTCGGCGGTGGGCGCGCACGCGAGGCTGTAGCGGAAGGTGAACTCGAAGCCCTGCCCGCTTGGGAAGTTGGTGTCCCACAGGTTGTTGTGGATCCAGGAGAAGACGGTGGCGGGCTCGTCGTGGCCCATCGTCCTCGGGAACGGCGCGTACGGCAGCGCGACGTTGCCGAACTGGACGAGCGGCGCGTCCTGCGAGGACCAGGCGACCGCGCACCCGTCGTCGGCGAGGGTCACCCAGCGGCGCACGGCCCGCATGTGGCGCGCGGATCCCGGCACCACCGGAAGGCCGGTGCCGGTGACGCCGCCGGACGCCTCCATGCGGACCACCGGGTCGTCGAGGGCGAAGGGGAACGCGAAGTAGGCGCTCTCCTTGCCCAGGGTGTGGTCCTTGTCGAGGCGGTTCTCGATGTCGAGCCGCGGCACGCCGCGCGGCAGGGTCAGCGTGGTGCGCAGCCGGTTGGCGCCCGCCGGGCGGGTCTCGTACGTGAGGGTCTCGGCGGTCACCGTGGAGCGTCGGGCGATCAGCGCGGCGGGCGGGGCGACGGCCCGTGTGCCGAGGTGTTCCAGGCGGTCGGACGCGGTGGTGCGGCTGGAGTTGTGGTTGAAGCCCCCGGCGGTGGTGTAGCTGTCGTGGAAGTAGCCGTTGAAGCCGACGACGGGGTCGGTGCGGACGAGTTCGCGGCCGGTCGACTTGTCGATGACCGAGGCGACGCAGGCGTGCGCGAGGTCGACGCGGACGGCGAGGTGTTCGTTCTCCAGGAGCGTCGGGTCGGGGTGGGCGAGGGCCTGCGCCGCGGTGTCGGCGGGGTTCTCGCGTTCGGCGGCGCCCGTGGGGTTCCAGCCGGTGGCCGCCTTGGCGGCGGCGTTCGCGGGGGCGTCGTGCGCGTCGGTGTCGGCGGCGGTGATCTCGACGCGCACGGAACCGGCGGGCGGCACCTCGTCGATCCGCACCACGAGGAACCGCCCGGCGTCCCGGTGGTCCTCGTTGGTCTGCGCCTCCTCCTCGTGCGCGAGCCGCCGGCCGCTGCGGCCGTCCCGAACGGCCACAGCGTGGGCCAGCGGCACGCTGCTCTCCGGCAGGAAGATCCGTACGACGTCCGTGCGCGGCCAGGAGCAGGTGTTGACGACGTGGTACGTGGCGAGGGCGCCCGGCGCGGCGGCGAGCCGCTGGCCGAGCCGGGCGCTCGCCCGGTGCAGCAGCGAGGTGCCGTCGTCGTGGGCGCGCAGCGCCTGCCCGTACTTCCAGTGCCACTGCTGCTCGCCGCTGTGGCCGCCCTCGTCGCCGTGGGTCCACGGGTCGCCGGCGCCCCAGGTGTGCTCGTCGAAGAGCGACACCGCTTCGTAGACCCCGGCGGCGTCCCGCGTGTCGTCCTCGGCCCCCGTGGCGTCGAGGAGGGACGCGAACGCGCCGACGGTCTGGGCGTCGGCGACCACGGACTGGGCGGTGCGGGCCAGGGACAGGGGCTGTGCCCCCGCGCCCACCCCGTCGACCCACCAGTCGGTCCAGTCGCCCTCGAAGGTGGCGATCTCGTCGCCGAGCCTGGCCTCGGCGTCCAGGAAGAAGTCCTCGTTGCGGGAGAGCCGCAGGCGCGGGTGGGCCCAGGTCTCGTTCCACCGCCTCACCGTGTCGGCGATGACGCGGCGCGGCGGCGCGTTGTCGCCGAACTTGCCCTGGACGCGCAGGTGCAGGACGTCCCAGGGGTAGGGCTCGCGCTTGATGTCCTGCTGGTCCATGGCCCAGCCGAAGATGCCGCCGCGGTAGGGGTAGGGGTGGCTCGCCAGGGAGGTCAGGTAGGCGGGTAGCAGGTCGTCGACGTCCGCGTAGGCGGTGTCGAAGCCGAGCAGCGGGCCTTCCATGTAGGCGAGCCCGTGCGGGGTGTCGGTCATCCACACCAGGACGCTGTTGCCGCTGGGCGCACGCCAGCGGAAGAGGCGGGGCAGCTTCTCGCCGCCGACCAGGTGCGGCACCGAGCGGCCCGCCCAGTTGTGGGCGACGGACAGATAGCTGACGCCCGCCCCGGCGAGCGCGTCGACGAGGCCCACCACCGCGCCGGGCACGTCGGTCTGCATCGCGGAGGTGAAGCGCACGCCGTAGCGGTCGCGGATGTCGTGGGCCAGGCGCAGGAGTTCGTGCAGCTCGTCCGTGGAGCAGGTCTCGGTGTGCAGGTTGAACGGCAGCGCCGTCAGCTCGATGCGCCCCTCCCCCACCCGGCGTATCAGCTCGTCGACCTGCTCGGCGGGGCGGGACCGCGCCCACTGCTTGAACGACCACAGCGACTCGACGCACCAGCGGAACCGTGACTCGGCGGGCCAGTCGTCGGTGGTCCGCGTCAGCTCCAGGCAGGAGTCGAGGAACGACAGGTGCTCGTTCAGGACGAGTCCCTGCGGGTCGGTGTACCCGATGTCGAGGTGGGAGTGGTGCACCAGGTGGATGGTCCACTGGCGCTGCGGTGTCAGGGGTACGCCGATGCCCTCGGCGCCGCCGGGCAGGGCGACGGTGACGCGGGTGGGCGCGGTGACGGCGGGCAGCAGCAGCCGCACGGCGTGGCCGGGCCCGGGGACGCGCTCGGCGCGCAGCGCGGTGCCCGACTCCGTGCGCACCTCCAACTCGCCTGGCACGGACGCCCCGTTGACGGGTTCGACGCGCAGTGACTGCAGCAGGGTCCCGTCGGCTGCGCGCCGCATCAGGGGCTCCTCGGTGAGCCTCAGCACGCGGCCGTTCAGCTCTCCCTCGGCGCTGACCACGGAAGCGCGCAGGCTCGCGCGGATGCGGTCGTTGTCCCAGTCGGTGGTGCGGACCAGGGCCCGTGTCGTCATACGGATCTCTCCCGGGGCGGTCGGCGGGGCAATCGGGGTCGGACAGCGGTGGATCAGCGGGCGGAGGCGGTGATGCCGCGCAGGAACAGGCCGCGGAACACCAGGAAAAGCAGCAGGGTGGGCGCGGACACGATCAGCGCGCCCGCGAGGATCACGGGCGGGCCCGCGGAGGAGTAGGCGTTGTTGAGGGTGGTGAGGGCGGCCATGACGGGCTGGACGTCGGCGCTGCGGCTGAGGGTGATGCCGAGCAGCAGATCGTTCCAGACGGCGGTGAACTGGAAGATGAAGGCGGCGCCGAGGCCCGCCCGCATCAGCGGCACGTGGATCTGCCAGAAGATCCGCCCGAAGGACGCCCCGTCGATCAGCGCGGCCTCCGTCAACTCCGGCGGCATCGTGGTCATCTGATTGCGAATCAGGAAGAAGGCGAAGGGGATCGCCCAGGCCACGTACACGAGCATCAGGCCGAGCCTGGTGTCGTACAGGTTGGCGTCGGCGTACAGGCCGAAGAGCGGCGCGAGGAAGATCTGGAGCGGGAACAGCGTCCCGGAGTAGATCAGCCAGAACCAGAACGCGGGCCTGGGGACGGGCAGGACGACGACGGCGAAGGCCGCCATCGCGGCGACGAGCACGGCGAGAAGACCGCACACCACGGAGTACAGGAGCGAGGCCTGGAAGCTGTCCCCGATGCCGGCCTCGGTCCAGGCGGTCCGGGCGTTGTCGACGAAGTCGAAGCCCTGGAAGGTCCAGTCGGGCCTGCCCTCGTACTCGGCGGCGGGCGTCAGCGCGTTGACGACGAGCAGGTACAGCGGGACCAGCCACAGCACCACACAGCCGGTGACGAAGAGATGACGTACGACGCGCCCCACGGCCGCCCCCTCCTCAGGCCTTCGCCCAGCCGGTGTCGGGCATCTGACGGCGCAGGTACGCCCAGGACGAGGCGACGACGATCACGGAGAGGACCAGGGCGATCGCCGAGCCGTAGCCCACGTGGAAGAGCCGGAAGGCCTCGCGGTACATGGTGAGGGCGAGGGTCTCCGAGGACCGCGAGGGGCCGCCCTTGGTGAGGATCCAGATCATGTCGAACGCCTTGAGGCTGTTCACCACGGCCATGCCCACGACCACGACGGTCACCGCCCTCAGCTGCGGAAGTGTGATGTACCGGAACATCCGCCAGCCGCTCGCCCCGTCCAGCTGCGCGGCCTCGACGGTGTCCCGGGGATTGGCGCGCAGGCCGATGGCGAACAGCACGACGTTGATGCCGGTCGCCTGCCAGGTGGACGCGACGATCAGGGCGAGCGTGTTCTGCGGCCACTCCAGGAGCCAGGTCTGCGCCCAGGAGTCGAGGCCGACCCCGCGCAGGAACTGGTTGACGGCGCCGTCGGACGTCAGCATGAAGTTCCACAGCACGGCCGTCGCGGCGGCCGAGATCGCGAACGGCAGCACGATGACGAGCTGCGCGACGCCCCCGAACCGGCTCCGGTGCGTGGCGACCGCGATCAGCAGGCCGAGGAGCACCGGCAGGAGCAACGTCCCCGCCACCCACATCAGGGTGTTGAGCAGCGACCGCCCGAAGATGGGGTCGTCGGCGAGCCGGGTGTAGTTGTCGATGCCGGTGTAGCTGCTCGTGAACCCGTTGTCCTCGAAGAAGCTGCCGTACACGCTGCGGAAGAACGGGTACACCAGCAGGACGCCGACGAAGGCGGAGGCGGGCAGCGCCCACGGCAGCGCGGCCAGGGGTCCGCCGCGGCGGGCGCCGGGGCGGACGGCCTGGTGGGGCGTGCGGGTGGGGATCCGGCGGCGGGCGCGGTGCGCCTTGGCCGCCGTCGCCGCGGCGGGCGCGGGGGTGGTGGTGTCGGTCATGTCCGCGCCGCCTCCCGCCACACCTTCCAGGCCTCGTCGGCGCGGTCCTGCATGGTGCGCAGCACCTTCCGGTACGAGGACGGGTTCAGGAGGAAGCCCGCGAGGTCGTCGACGGTTGCCTCGACCAGCTCGGGCGGGCCCTGCTCCCAGAACCGGTTGAGCAGCCGCAGCCGTTCGCCGCGCACCCTCTTGGCCAGCGAGGCGATGACGGGGTTGGCGGCGGGCACCCGCGGGTTGGGGCAGCCGTCCTGGAGGGCGTGCGAGAACGCCTTCAGGACGGCGGGGTGCAGCCAGTTCCTGGTGGCCTTCCACGCCTCGGCGCGGTCGGGGCCCTTGACGGTGGCGACCAGGGCGCTGGACTCGAAGATGACGGCGGGCCGGGCCGAGGGCTCCGCCATGGGCAGCACGAACGCCCCGTAGTTCTTGCCGGGCTTGCCGCCCCCGGCGGTCAGCATCGAGCCGAGCCAGGTGCCGCACGGCACCATGCCGACCTTGCCGTGCACGACGGCCGCGGCGGCGTCGACGTGGTTCATGTCCATCGGCGTGAACCAGTCCTTGTCGAAGAAACCGGCGATCGTGCGCAACGCGCGCTCGGCGCGCGGGTCGGTGTACTTCCCGCGGCCGTTCATCAAGTCGTCGTAGAACTGGGGGTCCTGGCGGCTGAGGATCTCCTGGAACCAGATGAACGAGGGCCAGCGGCCGTCGGCCGTGCCGTGCAGCGGGGTGACCTCGTTCCTGTGCAGGCGGTCGGCGGCGGCGAGGAAGTCGGCCCAGGTCGCCGGGGGCTTCAGGCCGTGCTCGGCGAACACCTCGGGGTTGTAGAAGAACACCCAGTACGCGAGGTTCATCGGCAGCCCGTACACCCGGCCGCGGTGGGTGAACGCCGCCCGCAGGGACCGGTCGGCCCAGCCCCGGCCGACAGCGGTGTCCCACTGGTCGGTCAGGTCGGCGATGCCGCCGGTGCGGGCCAGGTCCTGGAGCCGGTAGCCGGACCAGTACTTGAGCAGGTCCGGGGTCTTCCTCGTCCGCAGCGAGGACTTCACCACCTGCTCGAACGCCTCGAGCGACGGGTTGACCTCCGGGACGAGCCGCAGCCCCGCGACCGATTTCATGGCCGCCCCCGCCGCGGCCATCGGCGCCGACCAGGCCGCGCTGTCCCCGAACACGGCGACCTTCCCCGCGGGCTGGCCCGACGCGGTGCCGCAGGCGGTGGCGAGAGGGCCGATCGCGGCGGCGGACGCGGCGGTCGCGGTGAGGAGGGTGCGGCGCGTGACGGTGGGCGTGGCGGACGTGCTCGGCGTACCAGGTGAACTCGCTGCGCTGGGCGTGCTGGGCGTGCGGCCTGACATGGGTGGCCCCCCAGGTGCTTTCCCGGGTGTGTCCCGGCCCGGTGTTAGCGTTAACACGAGCGAGATGGAGCGTCGCGGCGGCGCGGGCGGATGTCAAGGGAGCGCGGGAAAAGCGGGCGGGATCGCGCCAGGGCGCGCCGGAGCGCGGCGCGGCGCGGCGAGGCACGTCGGGCCCGTCGGACACGCCTCTGACACACCCACTGGGTACACGCCACTGACACACCCACCGGGTACACGCCACCGACACACCCACTGGGTGCGGGGCGGTCGGCCGCCCCGCACCTGGCCGTGGCGGCCGCACAAATTCGGTTGCCCGGGCGGCGGCCCGCGCCGCACGATCGCCCCATGCCGTTCATCCCGCGCGTGCCCCTGAGCACGCCCACCGCCGCCCCGCTGCTGTCCGCCTCCGTCGGTCGTCCGGTGGCGCGGCAGCAGCAGTCCGGCCGACCGTGGGGACCGACGCCTCCCCGACGGTGACCGGGCATCTGGTCGCGGGCCTCCTCGCCGGGTACGGCATCGCCGTCCCGGTGGGCGCGGTCGCGGCCCACCTGATGGCGCTGACCGCCCGCACCTCGCTGCGGACCGGCGTCTGCGCGGCGCTCGGGGTGGCCACGGCCGACGGCGTGTACGCGCTGGTCGCCACGGTCGCGGGTGCCGCCGCTGCCCCCGTCGTCCTCCCGCTCATCGGCCCCCTGCGCTGGGTCTCCGCGGGCGTCCTCATCGCCCTGGCGCTGCGCTCGGCCGCGCGAGCCCTCGCCACGTACCGACAGCCGCACACGGCCGGGCGGAACGACGAGCAGCCGGTGACACCCGCACGGGCGTACACGAGCCTCCTCGCGCTCACGCTGCTCAACCCCATGACCGTGATCTACTTCGCCGCGCTCGTCGTCGGCAGCCAGACCGACGCGGCGCCGGACCGCCTGGGCCAGGCCGTGTTCACCCTCGCCGCGTTCGCCGCGTCCGCGAGCTGGCAACTGCTGCTCGCCGGGGGCGGCGCACTGGTCGGCCGGGCCCTCACGGGGCGCCGCGGCCGCCTCGGCACGGCGCTCGCGTCCAGCTCCCTTGTCGTCGCCCTGGCCGTGCACCTGCTGGTCGCGGCCCCGTGACCCCCGCCGAAGCCGCCTTCGCCCACCGCCCCTGGAGCACCTCGATGACCGCGACCGCCGCCCGCTACCTCTATCTCGCCCGGCACGGCGAGGCGTCCCCGGACGAGTCCGAACTGACCGACCGCGGCCGCCGCCAGGCCGTCCTCCTCGGCGAGCGCCTGCGCGACACCCCGCTGGCGGAGATCACCCACGGCCCCTTGCCGCGCGCCACGCAGACGGCGGGCCTCGTCCGCGCCCAACTCCCCGGCGTCCACGTCACGTTGTCCGACGCCGCCGGGGACTACGTCCCGCACGTGCCGGCCCGGGACGAGTTGCCGCGGGAATCGGCGGCCGCCGTGCTCGACCGGCTCGCCGCCTTCCCCGCGGACGAGCGGGAAGGAGGCCCCGCCCTCGCGCAGGCGGCCCTCGACCGGTTCACCGGACCCGTCGAGGGCGACACGCCCCGCCACGAGCTGGTGGTCACCCACAACTTCCTCATCGGCTGGCTGGTGCGCGCCGCGCTCGACGCGCCCCCGTGGCGCTGGCTCGGCCTCAACCACACCAACGCGGGCCTCACCGTGATCCGTTACGCGCCCGGCCGCCCGGCGTCCCTGCTCCTCTACAACGACACCGGGCATCTGCCGCCCGAGCTCCGCTGGACCGGCCTGCCGCCCGAACTGCACGTCTGAGCAGGCCGGGCGCCCCTCGGCCCTCAGTGGGCGTGCGGTTCGCGCCGGTGTGCGGGGCCGTGGCCGTTGGCACAGTGCGGCGTCGGCGCGCCCACGGTGGCCGGGGACGCCGACGCGGCGGCGGGGTGCGGGGCGTCGTCCTCGTGGTCGATCTGGAGCGTGGTGTGGGTGAGGCCGTACGACTCGGCGAGGACCTGGTCGAGGTCGCGGCGCACGGCGTGGCAGTCGCCGCCCGGGTGGACCAGGACGTGGGCGGACAGGGCGGGTTCACCGGAGGTGATGGTCCAGATGTGCAGGTCGTGGACCTCCGCCACCGCGGGCGCGGCGGCGAGCCGGTCGCCGATGGCGTCGGGGTCGAGACCGGCGGGCGCCGCTTCGAGCAGGATGCGGCCGGAGTCGCGAAGGAGTCCGCAGCCCGCCTTGACCATGAGGACGACGACGAACAGCGTGGCGATGGTGTCGGCGCGGGCGAAGCCGGTGGTCATGACGACGACACCGGCGATGGCGGTCCCGATGAACGCGAACAGGTCGTTCAGGATGTGCTGGTACGCGCCCTCGACGTTCAGCGAGGACCGGTTGGCCTTGGACAGGCACCAGGTCGCCGCGAGGTTCACGGCGACGCCGGTGAGCGCGGTGGCGAGGACCATCCAGCCGGTGACCTCCGGCGGGTGCAGGAGCCGCACGACGGCCTCGTACGCGAGCCACACCGCGGCGAGCAGCAGGGTGAGGCCGTTGGCCTGCGCGGAGAGTATCTCGACGCGCTTGAGCCCGAATGTGTACGTGCCCTTCGCGGGCCGCGCGGCCAGCCGCATCGCGACCAGGGCGAGGATGATGGAGAAAGCGTCCGTGAGCATGTGGACGGCGTCGGACAGGAGCGCGAGCGAGCCCGAGATGAAAGCGATCGCCGTCTCCACCGAAATGAAAACGCCAATCAATACGAGGGCCAGCGAAAGCCAGCGCCTGTCGGCGTCGGCGGAGACGCCGTGGCTGTGCCCGCCATGGCCTCCTGCCTGGTGATCGTGCCCGTCGTGGTGCGTGTGAGCGTGCCCCACAGGAAGGTCCCCCCGGCTGGTCTCGGCGTCCGACGCACGGCAGTCAAGCGCAGATCCGCGAAGTCCGCAAAGGCTGCATCGGTGACCGTTTTCAATGCCGGGAATAGGGGCGTCGAGGGCTCCGCGAATCGGCGGAATTCACCGTCACGACAACGGCTGATTAACGCCGTTGACCCTCAGCCCATTTCCCCTGCCTGACACACCCCCGGAAAAAGCTGCGGGCGACTGTCGATCCGGCCACGCCCCGTTCGACGTGGCGGAGGTGTCGTGGGCGGGCTCCGCCCGGTGCGCACCGGGCGGAGCCGGTGTGTGCGCTACGGCGTCGGCACCGTGTCCTGGAACGCCGTGCCCGCGTCCCGGTACGCCGCGACCCGCTGGGTCGTCTGTGCCGGGGTGAGGACCTGGTCCTTGACGTGCAGGACGTAGTCGACCTGCTGGTGGTAGGAGCGGAGCTGGGTGGCGGGCTGGCCCGCGAGGTCGATCAGCCACTGGTTGAAGTTGATCGACATGGGGCGCTCGGGCAGGTACGCGGCGTCGTGGGTGGCGAAGTGCCGGCCGTCGACGTAGTACGTGATGGCGCGGTCGTCGATGGTGAGGACCAGGTCGTGCCAGCCCGCGAAGCTCTCGCGGCGCTCGGTGTGCTGGTTGACGGCCTGCCAGGGGTCCGGATCGTAGGTCTCCCAGGACGTCGTGTAGAGGATGTTGCCGGGCTCGCCCCAGCCGCCGTTGGGCAGGTACTCGAAGTCGTACTCGGAGTAGTCGTCCGCCATCGGGGCCTTGAGGTCGTTGATGGTGAAGAACGTCTGCACGACGCGATCGCCGTCGGGGCCGGACGCGGGGGCATCGCTGAACTTCACGCGGGCCGCGTAGGTGCCGTTCCTGAACTTGGGCGAGCGCGTGAGGATCTCGGTCTGCTCGGTGCTCGCGGCGGTGCCCGCGGTCTTCGTCTCCAGGTCCATGACGGTGCCGCCGCCGGCCGACGAGAACGTGATGTTCCGCGGCACCCAGGAGGCGCCGGGCACGCCGGGGCCGCTGGAGTTGCCACGGACGCTCCAGCCGTGCGCGGAGACACGCGGGTCGTCGTGGGCGGTGTAGGAGAAGTCGTCGAACAGGACCGCGTCGGCCGTGGCGCGCGAGTCGGCCCGCGTCGAGTCGGCGGCGGACGCGGCGGCGGGCAGGACGGCGAGGGCGGCGCAGCCGAGCGCGCAGGCCAGGGCGGCGGCGGCACGGCGACGTGGGCGCCGGGCAGGGGCGGGCGTCAAGTGCTGGGTCATGGCGGGGCGTTCCTCTCCGGAACAGGTGGGGGGAAACCGGTCGGGTCGGCGTGCCGGTCCGACAACCCTCGAACTGACCAGTTGGGCAACTGGTCAGTTGACCTCTTGCCGGTGAACGAAGGTGGCACGGCACCAGGGCCCCGTCAACCCTGGACGCGCGAGCCCGCTGCGGCCCCAACTCGCCCACTCCCCTACTGAGTTGACAGGTTCCGTACACCGATCCCATGGCTACACTTCACCTGACCAGCGAGGTGACGGAGGACGCCATGGAGACCGACGCACCGGGGACGGTGCTCAAGCGGGAGCGTGTGCGCGACTTCGTCCTGGAACTCATCGAGTCCCGGCAGGCCGGCGACGGCATCCCCTCCGAGCGCACCCTGTGCGCCCGCCTCGGCGTGTCCCGGCCGACACTGCGGGCCGCGGTCGACGAGCTCGTCGCGGCGGGCCTGCTCGTACGGGAGCACGGCCGCGGCATGTTCGTCGCCCCGGAGAAGATCACCCAGGAGCTGGTCTCGGGCCGCGCGACCCTGTCGGTGCCGCAGGCGACGGGCGCCTGGTCGAGCCGCCTCCTGGAGTTCACCACCGTCCCGGCCGGCGCCCGCGTGGGCCGCAGGCTGCGGATGTCACCGGCCGGGCGGATCGTGTACGTGGCGCGGTTGCGGCTCGTCGACGGCACGCCGATGGCTGTCGAGCACCTGCACCTCAAGGCGGATCTGGTGCCGGGTCTCACCGCGCGCGAGCTGGAGGCGGGCGACCTGTACGCGCACCTGCGCGAGCGGCACGGCGTACGGGTGCACGAGGCGACGCAGACGATCGAACCGACCGTCGTCACCCGCTCCGAGGCGCGCCTCCTGGACGTGCCCGAGCTGTCCCCGGCCCTGCTGTTCGAACGCCTCACCACGGACGCGGCCGACCAGCCGGTGGAGTACGTCCACTCCCTCTACCGGGGCGACCGCTACCGCATCGTCTCGCGCCTGACCCTCGACCCCACGGCCCCGCCCGACACCGCGCCCGGCGGCCACCACCCCGGCATCCCGCCCGGCGACTTCACCGAGGGCGACCCCCTGGCCGCCTCGACCCTGGGCGCCGTACAGGACACGCCCGAACAGCCGTGACCCCGGCCTCGCCGCCGCCCCGCCCCTCGCTCACGCGCCCGTTCGACGCCCGAACCCCCGTCGTACCACCGCCCGTGCGCTGGCATAATCCTGATCATCCGCGCCGCGGCCCCTGACGGCCCCACCCGCACTGGAGTCACGTATGACGGCAGCATCCGAACCCCACGTGATCGACACCAGCAAGCCGCATCCGGCGCGGGTCTACGACTGGCTGCTCGGAGGCAAGGACAACTACCTGGTCGACCAGGAGCTGGCGCAGAAGCTGCCGCCGCAGGCGCGGCAGAACGCGCGGCGGAACCGTGCCTTCATGCAGCGCGCCGCGGCCTGGCTGGCCAGCGAAGGCGTCGACCAGTTCCTGGACATCGGCACCGGCATCCCGACGGAGCCGAACCTGCACCAGATCGTGCAGGCGATCACGCCCGCCGCCCGCGTCGCGTACGCCGACAACGACCCGATCGTGCTGCGGCACGCCGAGGCCCTGCTCGTCAGCACGCCCGAGGGCGCCACCACCTACATCCAGGCCGACGTCCGCGAGCCGGGCGCGATCCTCGAACACGCCCGCGGCTTCCTGGACTTCGACAGGCCCGTCGCGCTCTCCCTGATCGCGCTGATGCACTTCATCATGGACGACGAGGATCCGTACGGACTCACGCGCACGCTCATCGACGCCCTGCCGCCCGGCAGTCACCTGATGTTCTCGCACGGCACCGCGGACGAGCACCCGCAGCTCAAGGAGTCCGTCTCGACCGCCTACAAGGAGGGGCGGGTGCCGCTGCGCATGCGTGAGCGCGCCGAGGTCGAGCGCTTCTTCGACGGCCTGGACCTGGTCGAGCCCGGCCTGGTGACCGCCACCGAGTGGTTCAAGGACGAGCCCGCGCCGCAGCGCGAGCCGAGCGGCTTCTACGTGGGTGTGGCCCGCGTCCCCGGGGCAGCGCGCGGGTGATGTCCGCGGTGCGGGTCGTGTACGGCGGTCGCACCACCCCCTATGGTGCGGCCATGGACCTGGACGAGGACCTGCGCGACCTCACCCGCGACGAGCTGGAAGCCGAGGTGCGGAGCCTCCGGGCGGCCGTCCGCAGGCATCGCGACAGCTCAGGGCACGATCTGTGCTGGCACCACCCGCAGCTGTGGGACCTGCTGCCGGAGCGGGTCGAGCCCGCCGTGGCCGTGCCCCCGTGGCCGCGTTTCCTGCGCGGCTGCGTTCGCTACCGGGAATCCCTGGAGGCGCAGCTCCCGGACGCGCCGGTGGACGACCGGGAGTATCGGGCGGCAGGCGAGCAGGGCGGCTGAGGCGGCCGGGCGTCACATCGGGGGCGTCGCCGGGGCCGGGCCGAGGGTCGTGGTGCCGGGGGCCGCGCGGTGGCCGAGGCCGGTGCGGTAGGCGTCGAGGGCCGCCTCGACGCGGCCGGTGCGGCGCAGCAGGTCGCCCAGGAGGCGGCACAGGTCGGCCAGGTCGCCCGCCGCGCTGGAGCGTTCCAGGAGGGAGAGGGCGGCGCAGTAGTGCTCCTCGGCGCTGTCGGTGTCGCCGCGCTCCTCCGCGATCAGGCCGAGCAGCCGGTGAGCGCCGCCCGCGTGCACGGCGCCGCGCTCGGCGCCGAGAGCACCCACGTCCTCGCCGGAGGTGAGCAGGGGCCGCAGCAGCGCCTCCGCCTCGCCGGCCTTGCCGCGCCGCCGCAGCACGTCCGCGAGTTCGACCTCGACCTGCACGGTGAACAGGGCGGCGCGCTTCGACGCGAGCATGTCGCGGGCCGTGCGCAGCTCGCTCTCGGCGCTCTCGAGGTCGCCGTCCTGGGCGTGGACGTAGCCGCGCATCCAGTGGCAGTGGGCGAGTTCGGTGCGGATGTGCAGGTGTCGGTAGAGCTCCTGGGCCTTGGCGAGGGACGCGTCGGCCTCCGCGGTGCGGCCCTCGGCGATGAGGGTGCGGGCGACGCCGCGGTGCATGTGGGCGACGAGGGCCGGGTCGCTGACGCTCGGGGCGAGCGCGAGGGCGAGTTCGGCGGCGTGCGCGGCGCGGGCGTGCGCGCCCATGTCCATGTAGGGCGCGATGGACGCCGTGTAGAGGAGCAGCAGGGCGTCGGGGTCGTGCAGGCCTGAGGCGTTGAGTTCGTCGAGGGTGGTTTCCAGCAGGTAGCAGGAGTAGCGCAGTTCACCGGTCAGGAGGTGCGCGGTGGCCCGGCCGCGGATGGCGGGGACGCGCACGGGCAGCGGCTGGTCGGCGAGGAGGCGCTCGGCGGCGGCGAAGCAGTCGCGGGCGTCGGTGAGTTCACCGGATTCGAGCAGGCAGTCGCCGAGCCCTTGCAGGGCCGCGGCCTGTTCCTCGGCCAGGCCGTACGCCACGGCCTCCTCGCGCAGGGCGCGGAACAGCGCCGCCGCGTCCTCCGGGGCGCCGGTGGCCAGGGCGCGCCGGGCGTCGGTCAGGCGCAGCCGCAGGTCCGTGGCCAGGCGGGCGGGGCGGCCTGTGACCAGCTCTTCGTAGCCGACGCCGAGTCGTCCGGCGAGGTGTCGCAGGGCTGCCTCCGAGGGGCGCACCTTGCCCGACTCCAGCGTGGAGACGTACGCGGCCGTGTACGCGGGTTCGGCCACCTGGCGCTGTGTGAGGCCTTGTTCGGTACGCAGCCTCAGCACGCGGCGGCCGATTTCGACGGCTTCGTCGGACCGGGCGGCCTCGGGACTGTTCTCCGCCACCTCTCCCCTTCCATAGGTCAGGCCCTGAGCTAAGTCGATGACGGCGGCCGTGCATAGATGCCGGAGGGAATTCAGGTATCTGTCAAGGGTACGGCCATCAGGAACCGTTGTCCGCTGAGCGGGCGTTCCGGTCGCGCGGGACACCGCTCGCGACGCTCCCGGCCTCTCCACCCCTGGCGTGAACTGACCTGTCTCATACGCATCTTGTGCCTCACCATTGCCTGACGCCCCCGAAGCCCCTACGTTGAGCGACGCCTTAAACGGCTTTAACTCGCCACTTACACGGCGGACTTCGGAAGGACCCCCACCATGCGCAGACGCAAGTCCGGCATAGCCAGACGTACGCCGCTCAAGATCGCCACGGCCGCCGGGATCGCCCTGGCGGCGACCCTCGCCGCGACGGCCGGCGCGACCGCGGAACCCGACGCGCCCTCCCACCAGAGTGGCGCCGACTCCACCCAGCACGTGGAGTACTTCACCGGCCCGGCCGGCCACCCCCGGCACACCGAGGTGCCGGCCCCCGACCCGCTCACCGCCAAGGAGCGCAAGGCCGCAGCGGACGACGGCACCGTCGTCCCGATCGTGCAGAACGGCCCGGTCGGCTCCAAGGCCGACGTCGTCTTCATCGGCGACGGCTACACGGCGTCCCAGCAGGAGGACTTCCACGCCGACGTGCGCACGAAGTGGGCGGAGGTCTCGGCCGTCGAGCCGTACGCCTCGTACAAGAACCTCTTCAACGTGTGGGCCGTGGACGCCCACTCGCGGCAGTCGGGCGTCTCGGGCGACCCCACGAGCGACGTCCGCAAGGACACCGCCCTCGGCTCGGCCTTCTACTGCGACGGCATCGAGCGGCTGCTGTGTGTCGACACCAACAAGGTGGAGGCGTACGCGAGCAAGGCAGCCGATCCCGACCTGGTCATCGTGCTGTCGAACTCCACCAAGTACGGCGGTGCGGGCTACAACGACATCACCTCGCCGTCCGGTTACGACGGCATCGCCACCGCCTCCTCCGACAACGAGCAGTCCTCGCAGGTCGTCGTGCACGAGACGGGGCACTCGCTGGGCAAGCTCGCGGACGAGTACGTGTACGAGGAGTACGGCACGTACACGGGCGCCGAGCCGTGGGAGTCGAACATCAGCAAGCTGACCGCCGCCCAGCTCACCGCGCAGAAGAAGAAGTGGTACCGCTGGATCGGCCAGTCCTCGCCCGACGGAGGCACCGTCGGCGCGTACGAGGGCGGCGGCTACTACCCGCGCGGCCTGTACCGCCCGACGGACAACTCGATCATGCGCACCCTCGGCCGGGAGTTCAACTCACCCGGACGTGAGGCCATGATCGCGGGCTTCCACCGGCACGGCTCGACCGTGTCCGCGGTCACGCCCACGGACAAGGAGGTCCGCCGCTCCCAGCGCGTCAAGGTCCTCGCCGCCAAGGGCGTACAGCTGCGCTGGTCCGTCGACGGACGCTCCGTCAAGAAGGGCGTCGACGCCCGCTCCATCACACCGAAGGCCCTGGGCGTCCCCGCCGACGGCCGCGCCCACAAGGTCACCGTGCGAGCCACGGACCCGACCCGCGCGGTCCGCGCCCCGGAGCTGCGCAAGCTCCTCAAGGGGTCGGTGACGTGGCGGGTGGCGCGCTGAGGCGCTGCCGCGTGCACCGCTGACCGACGGCATTCCCGTCGGCCGCACGGGCCGGTGACCAGCGCCTCACGGGGCACAGGGGCACCGGCCCGCTGCCGTGCGCAGGCGGCATCCGCCGAGCGTGTCAGGCCTTCACGGCGGAGTCGAGGAGGGTACGGCCGGCGGGGCTGAGGGTGTGCAGTGCCCGCTTGCCCTGGCGCGTGAGGGCGGCCAGGCCCGCGTTGCGCAGGACGCTCGCGTGTTCGCTGGCGCTGGCCGGAGAGATGCGGGCATGAGCCGCCAGCTGACCGGTGGTGCAGCCGGAGTGCTCGGCCATCACGCAGAGCACGGTGGCGCGGGTGCGCCCCAGCAGGGCGCGCAGGGACGTCGGCACCTCGGCCAGCGCGCCCGCGGTGAGGGCGACGGGCGCCAGCGTGGACCGGAAGCCGTCCCGGATCGGAAAAGTGATCCAGGGCTGCCCGTCGTCGGGGTGGTCGAATGCGGGGAAGTGGGACCCGAAGACCGTGGGGATGAGGAGCAGACCACGGCCGCCGAGGGCGACGTCGCCGTCCCGGCCCGAGGCCGTGGTCATGTGCAGCACGGGTGGCTTCCACGTGATGTAGCGCGGGTTGAGGTCCCTGAGCAGACGCTCGACACCGTGATCTGCAAGCTGCTGCAGCCGCAGGGCCCGGTCGGCGCCGTGCGCTTGCTCGATCCGGGGCCAGTAGGGAGCGACGAACTGCTGGTGCGCGTACTCCACGGCGTCGGCCAGGTGCCGGATCAGCCGCGGAGACTCCCGCAGCTGCCGTACCGCCCTCGGGGTGCTGCGTTGTCCGGAGCCCCAGAGTTCCAGCTCAGCCGTGACCTGTCGCGCCGGGGTCGAACGCAGCTTCTCCAAGTCGTCGAGGACGTCCGGCCCGTTGAGGTCCAGGAACTGTGGTGTCGCACCCAGGGCGGGGATGAAGGCGAACAGGACTCCTGCGCGAGGATGCATGCGTGCGGCGGCCCGCTGCCGCCAGGCGTCGAAGCGCACCGGATGCGTCGTCTCCTGAAGCAACCGGATGCCGATCGAGAGCTCCAGGAGCGGACGGACTCCGGAGGCCATGCGCGTGCGGATGAGGTCATCCGCCGTGAAGTGGATCCGCAAGGTCACCCGCGAGAGTCTCTCCATCGCCATCGTTTCGGACCAGCCCGAAACGAGTCGACTCTCGAACCCCTCCCACCGAATCTGGTGACGCGCCACCGCGGTGCCCGGGCCCCCGGCCCCTGACCGGAGACCTCGCACCGGCTCCCAGCTGCTCCTTCAACGTTCTTCCAAGGTTCGTTGCAGGACAGCTGCCGACAGTGGTCGCGGCCCCAAACACCACTACGACAGGGGGAACAATGACCAGATCGAGCCGCGGCAGGGCCGTCCTCGCCGCGAACGCCGGGCTGATCGCCTTGCTGGCGACCGCGGGAGCCGTCACGCCCGCGCAGGCCGGTTCCGCGCGCACGGATTCCGGCAAGGCCGCCTCCGAAGCGTCGACGCGCGTGGTGCCGAACCGCATCATGTCGTGGAACTCCAACGGTCAAAAACTCGGCACGCCCGAGGATCTCGCCCGGCACATCAAGCGCTTCAAGCCACGCGTGGTCGTCCTGCAGGAGTCGTGCAGGACGGAGGTGCGCAAGGCCGTGAGGCTGCTCAAGGCAGACGGCATGGAGTACGCATTCCGCCACGGGCCGGGGGCCAACAACCCCGGCTGTGAGGGGGTGAGTCCCGTGGGCAATTCCGTGCTGTACGCCAAGGGCACTCCGTTCCAGGGCTACCGCCACAAGGAGTACCGGCACGATGAATGGGGCGAGAAGCGCTCCTATCAAACCTTCACCACGCGACTGGCGGGGCAGCGGGTCCAGGTGTTCAACACCCATCTCAGCAACGGGGGCTCCCAGAGCGGGTTGAGGGTCGAGCAGATCAAGGAACTTCTGGGCGCCGCACGCGGACACGGGAGGGTAGTGATCGGTGGCGACCTCAACGCCCAGCCGTCGTTCAAGGAAATGCGGCCGATCTGGGACGCCCCGTTCCAGGACGTGGATCCGTTCTGCCGATGGAATGGCGGCAACCCCGACCTCAAGTGCAATCCGACGCTTGTCAATGAGCACGTGAAGTTGAAGTTCGACTACATCCTCCACCGAGGCATCAACTCCCGGAACTGCATGCTGGGGCCGGTGAACGGGGATCACCGGGTCCTCATCAGCGACGTCACCACCGCCGCGGGCCCGCGGGTCCCCTGCTCCGAGGGCTGATCACCGCTCTCCGGTGCCGCCCTGCGGAGGGGAGGCGACACCGGACGCCTCGTCGCCGGACAGGCTGTGCGGAATCAGCCCGTCCGGCGGTCGAGGACGGAGCCGTGGCGTGGGCAGGGGGGACCCGCGCCACGGCTTCCCGCCGAAAGATCAGACCACCGCGCCCGTTCCGCGCTGTCGGCGCCGGGCCTCCAGCGGACTGGCGGGCCGGTCCCGCTTCTGCGGCGTCGAACTCCCGCGCGGTGCGGCCGGGTTGCGCTGCTCCAGCGACACCGCGACCGGAACCGCCACGGACACCGTCGACGCCACGCCCACGATGACGCCGGCGATCAGGGCCACCGAGAAGTCGGCGAGGGAGTCGCCGCCGAGGACCGCGAGAGCGGCCAGGACGAACAGGGCGCCCATGCCGGTGTTGACCGTGCGCGGGAGCGTGCGGATCACGGCGGTGTTGGCTGTTCTGGCCAGGTCGGCGCGGGGGTCGCGGCGGCGGGCCTCACGGATGCGGTCGAAGACGACCACCGTGTCGTTGACGGAGTAGCCGATCACGGTGAGCACGGCCGCGAGGAAGACGCTGTCGACGGTCTTGCCGAGCCACGCGAACAGGCCGACCACAAGCAGCACGTCGTGGACCATCGCGGCGACGGCCGCCGACGCGAACGTCCAGCGGAACCGGACGGTGAGATAGATGAGTTGGGCGGCCACGGCGATGCCGAGCGCGACGAGTGCCTTCTGGCGCAGCTCGTCGCCGAGGCTCGGGCCGATGCGCTCGTCGCGTTCGACGGTGGCCTGCCCGCCGCCCTTCTCGGCCAGCGCCTCCCTGATCTTCTCCTGTTCGGCGTCGCTGAGTTCGCCGGTGCGTACGGTGATGTCGTCCGAGCCGGACTCCTGCACCACCGCGCGCGGAAACCCGGCGTCGGCGACGGCCTTGCGGGCGGTGTCGGCGTCGACCTGCTTGCTGGTGCTGTACTCGACGAGGCGCCCGCCGGTGAACTCGACGCCCAGGTCGAGGCCGCGCAGCGCGATGCCCGCGACGGCGACGACGACGAGCAGGGAGCTCGCGCCGAGCCAGCGGCGCCGGTGGCGCACGATCTGCGGCTCGCGGCGGGCGAGGAGGGTACGCAGCCGGCCCGTGGTGGCGAGGCCGGTGAGGCGTGGGCGGCGCCGCACGAAGCCGCGGCGCACGGCGGTCTCGGCGAGCACCCGCGTGACGACGAACGCCGACACCATCGACACCAGGACACCGATGGACAGCGTCACGCCGAAGCCCTTCACCGGGCCGGTGGCGAAGGTGAAAAGGAGGCCCGCGGCGAGCAGCGTCGTCACGTTGGAGTCGATCACGGCGCTCCAGGCCTTGGTGAAGCCGGTGTGCAGGGCCTTGGGGAGGCTTCTGGCCCCCGCGCCCCGGCCACGGGCGTCCGGGTTGGTGGCGCGGGCGCCGAGGTACTCCTCCCGGGCGCGTTCGAAGACCAGCACGTTCGCGTCGACCGCCATGCCGATCGCCAGCACGAACCCGGCGAGCCCCGGCAGCGTCAGCGTGGCGCCGATCGCGAGCAGGGCCGCGTACGACATGAGTCCGTACAGGGCGAGCGCCACGGTGGCGAGCGCGCCGAGGAGCCGGTAGACGAACGTGATGAACAGGGCGGTCAGGGCGAGGCCGATGAGGGCGGCCTGGGTGCTCGCGGCGATGGCCTCGGCGCCGAGCGTGGGGCCGACGGTGCGCTGTTCGACGACGTCGACGGGCACCGGCAGGGCGCCGCCCTTGACGAGCGCGGCCAGGTCCTTGGCCTCGTCCTCGTCGAACCCGCCGGTGATCTGGGTGCTGCCGCCGGTGATGCCGGCCCCGCAGCGGACGTCCGCGTTCACGCCGGGCGCCGAGATGACCTTCCCGTCGAGGACGATGGCGACACGCCGTTCGGGCGCGCCCTGCGGCGCGCACGCGGCCTCGCCGGTGACGCGCGCCCAGTCGCCGCTCGCCTTGCCGCGGAAGTCGAGCGTGACCTGCCAGCCGTTCATGGACTGCTGGTCGAAGACCGCCTCGGCGTTCTTGACGCCCTCGCCGGTGAGCGCGGTCGGGCCGAGCACGAGGTGGCCGCCGGGCCGGTCGGGGTCGGGCAGGGTGCGGGAGCCGTCGGCGGCGGTCCCGCCGGATCCCTTCCGGTCGGTCTCGCCGGTCACCGGGTGCACGGTCAGCTGCGCGGTGCGGCCGATCACCTCGGAGGCCTCGCGGGGGTCGCGCACCCCCGGAAGTTCGACGACGATCCGCCGGTCCCCGGCCTGCGCGAGGCTCGGCTCGGACACGCCGAGTGCGTCGACGCGCTGCCGCAGGACCTCCAGGGCCCTGCGGGTGGCGTCGGCGTCGGCTTCGACGGTGGGTGAGTCCTTGGTCTGCAGGACGATCTGCGTGCCGCCTCTGAGGTCGAGGCCGAGGCGTGGTGACTGGGTGAGGGCGAGGTACAGCGAGGCGGCGACGGCGACGAGTGCGACGATCGCCCGCCACATGGGTGCGCGGGGCATGGGAGTTCTCCACATCCACGGGGACCCGTGGGGCCGGGGCCAGGGGGCGGTGAGGCCGGTCGGTCCGGGCGGTCCATGGGTCCGTGAGGTCCATGAGCTCGCGTCGTTCACGGGTGCGTGGGATCCACGGGCCCGTGAGGTTCACGAGGAGGGCATGACGAAGGGGGACGGCCCCGGGACCGGTCCGGGCGCGGGGCGGGCTCGCGCCCCGGCGGGTCCGGCCTGTCGGGCGGCGTCCGGTGAGGTGTCGTCAGCTCTGTCGGGACGGGGGTCCGCGCGGCTCGGGCGCCGCGTCCGCGAACCGCGGGGGCGGTGTGGAGGTGCTCGGCCGTGCGTCCGGTCCGCCGAGGGCCCGCAGCGGCGCGCGGTCGGCAATGGCACCGGTGGCGCCGAAGTACGGCGGGTGCGGGACGTGGGCCTGGTGGAGGTGCGCGACGGTCGCGTGGACGGCGCGCGGGGTGTCCTGGCCGGACGAGGCGTACGGGCCGTGCGCCCTGGGGCGTTGCTGGCCCGGGGAGTTGGTGGAGTGCGGACCGCCCGACTGGGCCGCGGCCGTCCAGGCCTGGACGGCGGGCCCGGTGGCCGCGCTCGCGGCGCGGGACGGCACGGCGAACGCCAGGACGGCGACGACGGCCGAGAGAAGCGACGCGGCCAGCCTGGCCGACCGGGTGCGATACGGCACGCGGGGCCTCCTGGTCGAGTCGGTGCCGGGGCGGCGGTGGGTCGGCGGTGGTCGGTGTGCGCGAGGTGGGCGGGCGGTGGGCCCGCGGGCGAGGTGGGCGTCCGCGAGCGGTCGGTGCGTGGAGTCGGGCGCGCGTGGAGTCGGTGCGGTCGGTCCTTGGTACGTGGAGTCGGTGACTGGTCGGTGCGAGGTCGGGGCGAGATCGGTGTGCGGTCGGCGCGCGGGGCGCCAACCGCTTCAACGCGCGGGGCAATTGATTAGGTTCCCGGCTGCGCGCTCCGGAGTGCGGCGGACGGACATGTCCCCTTGTCCGGCTCGGCCACACGCTGCGCCCGCACCGGACTTCGCCCTCGGCAGAACGCGCTACGCCATCGGCAGAACGCCGACCACGACGGGAACACCGCTCCTAACCTGAAGCCGTGAGCAGCCACGCGACGAACCCGACGAATCCCACGAGCCCTCCGCACCGGGCGGGCCGGGCCGCCGCCCGCGTCATCCCCCTGCGGCCCGCGCGCCCCACGCGCCAGGCCCGGGACACGGAGGCCACAGCGCCGGGAGCCACCGCCCCGGCCGCCGCGCCCGCACCCGGCACCGTGCCCACCGCCCCCGGCCCCGCCCCCAGAGAGCCCCTGTGGCGCCACCTCGTCGGAAATCTCCTGCGCCGCGAACGCCGCGCCCAGGAGCGCACCCTGAAGGACGTCGCCGACGCGGCCCGGATCTCGGTGCCCTACCTCTCCGAGGTGGAGCGCGGCCGCAAGGAGGCGTCCTCCGAAGTGCTCGCCGCGGCCGCCGCCGCACTGGGCCTCGACCTCGCCGACCTCCTCGCGCTGGCCCACGGCGAACTGCTCGCCGCCGCCCGCCGCCCGCGCTCCCGGGACCAGCGGGCCGCGACGGCCGCCCAGCGCCCGGCCACGGCACCCCAGCAGCGCGCGGTGTCCATCGTCACCACCCCGCTCGCGGCGCCCCACGGCACCACGGACCAGGGATCGCACCAGGCCCAGCTCCGGCTCGCCGCCTAGGCCGGGGTGTCGGCTGGTCCGACGCCTCCCCCGCCCGGCGTCGAACTCCTGGACGTACGGCGGCTCCGCCTGGTGGAGGCCCCCGCGCCCGAGCCGCCGCCGTGGGAGCGGCTCGCCATGGACCGCGTCTGGGACGAGAAGGTCCGGGCCAACCCGAGTCTCTTCGACGGGCCGGTGGCGGCGTGCGCGGGCCTGACCCGGGACGGGCCGCACGGCGTCGTCCTCACCTGGGCGAGGACGACGTACCGGCGCTATGTGCTGCGGTGGGTCCCCGGTGCCACCGCGCGCCTGCCCGGGCTCTTCGCCGACGTCGCGCAGCCGACCTGCGACGGCCGCCTGCTCGTCGGCCGGATGGGGCGTTCGACGTCCACGCCCGGCCGCTGGCTGCTGCCGGGCGGTTCCGTGGAGCCGCCCGGCGACGGCCAGGTACTCGACCTGGCCGCGGTGCGCGGGCACGCCGCCCGGGAGCTGGCCGAGGAGACCGGCATCGAGTCGGCGCCCGGGGAGCTCCGGCTGTGGCTCGTGACGCGCGGGACGCACGGCAGCGTCGGCGTCCTGTTCCTCGCCCCGCCGCGCCCTGCCGCGCTGCTGCGCGAGCGTTTCGCGTACCGGGTCGCCGCCGAGACGGCCCGGGGTCGCGAGCCGGAGCTGGACCGGATCGCGCTCGTCGGCTCCTGGGCCGAGCTGGCGGAGCTGACCGGGCCGGGTGCCGACCACGCCGACTATCTGGAGCCGGTCGTCGCCCGGTACGCGGGGGCGGCACAGCCCGACCCCGCACGACCCGACGCCGCACGGCCCGGTCCCGCACCGTCGCCCGGTCCCGCACGGCCCGGTCCCACACCGCTCAGGCCGCCACCGCCCGGCGGCGGCTGACGACCTCGTCGGCGAGGCCGTAGGCGACCGCCTCGTGGGCGGTGAACACCTTGTCCCGGTCGGTGTCCGCGCGCAGCGTCGCCACGTCGTGGTGGGTGTGGCGGGCGAGGACCTCCTCCACCTGGGCGCGGATCCGCACCATCTCCTTGGCGTGCAGGCTCAGGTCCGAGACGGTGCCCTGCTGTCCGCCGCTCGCGGGCTGGCCGAGCAGCACCCGGGCGTGCTCCAGGACGAACCGCCGCCCGGGGTCGCCGCCCGCGAGCAGCACGGCCGCGGTGGAGGCGGCCTGGCCGACGCAGAACGTCGAGATCGGCGCGCCGACGAACGTCATGGTGTCGTAGATCGCCATCAGGGAAGTGACGGAGCCGCCGGGCGAGTTGATGTAGAGCGCGATCTCGTGCTCCGGCGCGGCCGACTCCAGGTGCAGGAGCTGGGCGATGACGACGTTGGCGACGCCGTCGTCGATCTCGGTGCCGAGGAAGATGATGCGCTCGGACAGGAGCCGGCTGTAGACGTCGTACGCGCGCTCGCCCTGCGGGGTGCGTTCGACGACGGTCGGGATCGTGTACTGGCTCATGGTCATCGGGTGCGGGCCCGGGTGCCTCGTGGAGTGGTTCATGGTCACAGCCCCATCCGTCGCTTCGAGGCCGCCGGGCGGACGTCGGCGAGCGACGTCACGACGTGGTCGACCATGCCGTACTCCTTGGCCTGTTCGGCCGTGAACCAGCGGTCGCGGTCGCCGTCGCGGGCGATGGTCTCCGGGGACTGCCCGGTGTGCTCCGCGGTGATCCGCTCCATGGTTCGCTTGGTGAACTCCAGGTTCTCCGCCTGGATCGCGATGTCGGCGGTGGTCCCGCCGACGCCTGCCGAGGGCTGGTGCATCATGATGCGCGCGTTCGGCAGCGCGTGCCGCTTGCCGGGGGTGCCGACGGTCAGCAGGAACTGGCCCATGCTGGCGGCGAAGCCCATGGCGAGGGTGGAGACGTCGTTGGGGATCAGCTGCATCGTGTCGTAGATGGCGAGCCCGGCGTGCACGCCGCCGCCGGGGCTGTTGATGTACAGGCTGATGTCGGTGCGCGGATCCTCGGCGGAAAGGAGCAGGAGCTGGGCGCAGACCCGGTTCGCGGAGACCTCGTCGACCTGGGTGCCGAGGAACACGATGCGCTGGCCGAGGAGTTGCGCGGCCAGCTGGTCGTCGAAGCGGGTGGCGGGGGTGTCCCCGTCCTCGGCACGCGGGTGCGCGGGCCAGTCGGTGTGCGGCGGTGTCATCTCGGGCCTCCTCGTCGTGGTGCGGTCGGTGGGACCACTGTGGATCGGGACGAGGAGGACCGGCCGCTTTCTCGGCCGTCGGCAGATTCGCCGACGGCAGAGGCGGGACCGGCGCGTGGTACGGATTCTCCGGGAGCAGAGCGGGACCGGCGCCCGTGGTGGCGCGCCGGTCCCGCGGAGAACGGCCCTACGCCTTGGGCCACCACGGCGCGGTGGCGTCGCGCAGCGTGTTGGTGCCGCAGTGCACCTCACCCATGCCGAGGTGGTACGTGTACCAGTCGTCGATGTAGGTCGTCTTGAAGCCCGCCTTGGCGTACACGGAGGTCACGGCGTCGGTGAAGATGTCGCGGCCGCCGATGACGGGACCCCACTGCTGGGGCGCCAGGTAGCTCGTCGGGCTCAGCAGGACGCCGTTGACGGCACCCGGCACATACGCGCTGTGCGTCCGCGTGGGGGCCTGGGGGGCGTCGGCGCCGCCGCGCTCCTTCTGCTCGTCGGCGCCGCGCAGCTGGTTGAACTTCTGCAGCCGGTCGGGGCCCATGCGGCGCAGCTTGCGGCTGTCGCTGAGGGCGCTGCCCTCGTCCCCGTCGCGCGTGAACAGGCCGGGCACCTTGACGATCTCGTCGTCGGTGATGCCGGTCTCGCGCTTGAGGATGTCGAGGTTCGCCTTGATGCGCTCGGCCGCCAGCTTGTTGTCGGCGTGGAACTTCGACGAGGCGAGGACCTTGTCGATGGTCTCCTTGGGCGCCGGGACGTCGGGGGAACGCGGCACGGAGAACATCTTCTTGGCGCCGTGGCCCTCCCGCTTGGCCTTGGCGAGCAGTTCCACACCCATGGCCGGGTCGGCGACACCGATGCGCCAGCCGCGCGGGGTATCGGCGGGCAGGAACTGGACGAACTCGTCCACGTGGCCGACGGTCAGCCAGGACGTGTCGAGCAGCAGCGGCGCCTGCACGCCCTGCGACTTCAGGAACGTGCGCATCGCCTTGGCGGGCTTGGAGCCGGAGTCGGCGCGGTAGCCCTGGATGATGCGTCCGGCGGGGTAGCTCTTGCCGTTCAGGGTGTACGGCGGAATGGTCTCCAGGTTGCCCATGGAGTTGAGCGTCCACTCCTCGCTCTCGCGCACCCCGTTGACCTGCACCACGCCGACGTCCGGTCCGCGCATCTTCTCGAACAGCTCGCGCCCGGCGTCCCGGTCGGGCTGCGCGGAGCGGATGAGGACGCGCATGGTGTGCTGCTTGCCGCCGGGGCCCGGCACGCTCGCGTAGGCCGGCTCGACGAAGTCCTGCGCCCACGGGTCGGCGTACTTGGTGAACTTCGTCATGGGCTTGGCTATCCCGGCGTCCTTCACCTTCTTGGCGAGGTCCTTGACGAACTTCTGCTGGGCACGGCTGTAGGGGCCCTGGCCCTGCACCTCGGTGACGAGGACTTCCTGGGTGCGCTGCAGGTGGTGGTGGGTGAGGACGGGGGCGGTGCGCAGCACGACGTCGTCGGAGCGGGACGTGCCACCGCCGGTGACGGTGAAGCGGACCTTCACGTCCCCGTTCCACTTCGCCGCGTCGCGCACCACGTCGGTCGCCTCGACGCCCAGCTCGACGCCGTCGCGCAGCTCCTTGGTGGTGAGCTTGTCGGTGGGCCGCAGCAGGGTCCAGCGGCCGTCGCGCTTGACGAAGAGGCGGGACTTCTTGGCGCCGGCGCCGACCGTCTTGGCCGTGCCGTGGCTGCCGGCCGGGGTCTTGGGCAGCAGCACGGTCTTCAGCCGGGCCAGGTCGGCGGCGTCGCGCGCGCCGTTGACCTTGGTGTCCGAGGCGTCGTTGCAGCGGGCCAGCTTGGCGTCCGTCAGGGGCCGGCCCTGCGCGTCCTTGACGGGGCAGCGCTTGGCGTCGTCGTCGACGTTCGGCAGGACGACGGCGCCCCGGGTCGCCGTCCAGGTGTTCTCACCGGCCGAGTCGGTGGTGCCCTCGACGTCGACGCGGCCGTCACGGTTCACGTCGGCGCGCAGGTCGGGTACCTGGGGCGTGGCCGGGGCGCTGCCCGTCTCGGCCATGGCGGTCGCTCCGGTGGCGGCGAGCACCGAGGCCATGCCGGTGGCAAGGGCGGCGTTTCTCCATCTGTGCGTGCGCACAGTTCCCCTCCTTGTTCTGGCCCTCTGGTCAGTTGGTCATGGCGAGGGCCGTTGCCAAGGAAGAGTCGTCTCGGGCGCGAGAGGTTGATGCGCGGGAGGAAGAGATGAAAATTGCCGTCCGCCGGTGTTCGGGGCGCCGACGGTGCGCGAGTCCGCGACGGTGTCGAGCGTGCGGCGGTGCCCGGGTCAGGGCTTGCGGGCGACGCCGCCGAAGTCGTCGACCTCCGCGGGCGGCTCGGACCCCCCGGGCGCCGGGCGCCACCGGGACACGGAGACCAGGCCGGGCTCGACGAAGTCGAGGCCGTCGAAGAAACGGGCGAGTTCCTCGGGGCTGCGGTTGACCCGCGGGTTGTCGCCCGCCTCGTTCCACTGCTCGATCATCCGGCGCATCTGCTCGGGCCGGATCACCTCGGTGTCGTCGCACAGGACGAGGTGGCTGCCGGACGGCAGGGCGTCGGTGAGGCGGGCCACGACCTCGTACGCGGAGTCGTCGGTGAGGTGGGCGGTGATGCCGAGCAGCATCAGCGCGATCGGCTGTGTGAAGTCGAGGGTGGCGGCGGCGCGTTCCAGGATGGTGCCGGGGTCGCGCAGGTCGGCCTGGATGTAGTCGGTCGCGCCGTCGGGGGCGCTGGTGAGCAGGGCCGCGGCGTGGGCGAGGACGATCGGGTCGTGGTCGACGTAGACGATCCGGCACTCGGGGGCGGTCCGCTGGGCGACCTCGTGGGTGTTGTCCGCCGTGGGCAGACCGGTGCCGACGTCCAGGAACTGCCGGATCCCGGCCTCGGCGACGAGGTACGTCACCGCGCGCGCCAGGAAGGCGCGCTGGGCGCGGGCGATCTCGGTGATCTCCGGGTTGGCCGCCCGGATCTCGTCGCCGACCTGACGGTCGACCTCGTAGCAGTCCTTGCCGCCCAGCCAGTAGTTCCAGATGCGCGCCGAGTGCGGCACGTTGCTGTTGATGAGCGACACGTCGTACGACATGGCGAATCCCCCTGGTCGGTCGGCTCCTGCGGCCACTCAACCTAGCCCGCTGTGGTCGCGGCGTCACGGGAACGGAGGGGGCCACGGCGTCGGAGTGGTGCTGGTAACAGAATTCGCCGAAACGCTTCTCCTGGTTCATGCGGGGCTGGTGGGCTGACCGCGCTCAACTCACCGATCAACAGGAGGCGTGCGTGAATCTCGTCGTCAACGGCGACGCGGAGAGCGGGACGGGCGGCACGGCCGACCCCGTCACGACGGTCCGCGGCTGGAAGGTCGCCCAGGGAGCCCCGGCGCTCATCGCCTACAGCCTCGGCGGGGGCTACCCGACGCCGACGGACCCCGGGCCCGCCCGGCGCGGCAGTCGCTTCTTCGCGGGCGGGAACAGCCCGCGGACCACGCTGGTCCAGGACGTCTCGCTGCCCCGGAGCGGCCCGACGGGGCGGCGCGCCGTCGACGCGGGCAAGGTGCGCTACACCGTGACGGCGTGGCTAGGCGGCTACGCGACGCAGGAGGACGGGGCGCGCCTGTCCGTGGAGTTCCGCGACGCCAAGGGCACTCCGGTCGCCCTCAGCGTCCTCGGTCCGGTCGGCGCGGCCGACCGCGCGGGCCGCACGGGGCTCCTGGAGCGCACGGCCGAGGCGGCGGTGCCGCCCACCGCCCGCTCCGCGCGGGTCCTGCTCGTCTTCACCCGCAGCGGCGGCGGCACGTCCAACGACGGCTACGCGGACGCCGTTTCCCTCACCCTGAAGCCCGCCGGAGGCCGCTGATGACCGTCAACCGCCGTGACCTGCTCAAGTCCGCCGCGGCCGCCGGCGCGCTCAGCCTCGCCTGGCCGCTGGCCTCGGGCCTGACCCCCGCGCAGGCGCGCGAGGCGGCCGAGAACCTGGGCGCCGAGTACGACCGCGCGCCCTTCACGCTCGGCGTGGCCTCCGGTGATCCGCAGCCCCACTCGGTGCTCCTGTGGACCAGACTCGCGCCCGAACCCCTCGCCGCGGAACAGAAACTGCCCGAGGTCGTCGAGGTCGACTGGGTCGTCGCCAAGGACCCGGGGCTGCGCCGCGTCGTGGCCCGCGGCACCGCGCCCGCGTCCGCGACGCTCGGCCACAGCGTGCACGTGCCGGTCGGCGGCCTCGCGCCCGGGCGGCACTACTGGTACGCGTTCAAGGCGCTCGGCAGGACCAGCCGCGTCGGGCGTACGAAGACGGCGCCCCGCGGCCGTGTCTCCAAGGTGACCTTCGCGGCCGCGAACTGTCAGGCGTTCCACGACGGCTTCTACGCCGCGCACCGCGGGATCGCCCGCGAGAAGGTCGACTTCGTCGTCCACCTCGGCGACTACATCTACGAGCACGGCCAGGTCGGCGGCGTACCCGAGAAGCATGTGCGCGACCACGACGGCCCGGAGATCCTCACCCTCGCCGACTACCGCAAACGGCACGCTCTCTACAAGGGCGACAAATCGCTGCGCGAGGCGCACGCGGCCCATCCGTGGTTCCTCACCTGGGACGACCACGAGGTGGTCAACGACTACAGCGGCACCGGGGGCGGCGCTCCGTTCATGCGGCGCCGCGCGGCCGCGTACCAGGCGTGGTTCGAGCACATGCCGCACCGCGACTCCTTCGGCGGTTCCGCGCTGCCCGACCCGGAGATCCACCGCGTGCGCCGCTGGGGCGACCTGCTCGAACTCTCCGTCCTCGACCTGCGCTCGTACCGCTCGGCGCAGAACCTGCCCGACGGCACGATCCTCGGCGCCGAGCAGAAGGCGTGGCTGAAGAAGACCGTCGACCGCGCCCCCGACACCTGGCACGTCTGGGCCAACTCGATCATGCTGAGCCAGCTCCGGGGACGGCCCGGCGGCTCGTACATGTTCACCGATCAGTGGGACGGCTTCCTCGCCGAGCGGAAGGAGGTCCTCGGGCACGTGCACAAGAGCGGCCTGGAGGACCTCGTCGTCATCACCGGCGACTGGCACTCGGCGTTCGTCGACGACATCCGCACGGACTTCGACGAGCCCGAATCCCCGCTGGTGGGCACGGAGTTCACCGCGCACTCGGTGACCTCGGGCGCGTACGACGCGAACTGGAACGCGACCAACGGCCCGCTGATGGGCAAGGCCAATCCGCATCTGAAGTACTTCGAGGGCAACCGGTACGGCTACGACGTGTACGAGGTCACGCCGGAGCGGTTCAGCGCCCACATGCGGGTCATCGGCGACCGCCGCGATCCGCGCTCGCCCGTCAGCACGCTCACGACGTTCCATGTGGACCGGGGCAAGGCCGGATCGTACGAGGACGAGGGCACGAAGAACTCGCCCGCGCAGTACCGCAGGGACTAGCGGAGCCGTGCCGCTCCGTCCGGCCGGTTCGGACCCCGAACCGGCCGGACGGCCGTCGACGCGGAAGGTGCGGGCCACGGTGTGCCGTGCCGGTAGCTCACCCGGTACGACATGAGCTGCTGCGCCACTGCGCCCCTCTCCCCGTTTCCTCATGGATGCGGCGGTCCCACATGCTCGCATCCGGGTCAGGAGGGGACTTGGGGGTCCCCAGGGCCGACGAGGCCGATCTCGTACGCGAAGATGATCGCTTGCGCGCGGTCCCGCAGCGACAGCTTGGCCAGCAGGGCGTTCATGTGCGTCTTGACCGTGGAGCGGCCGATGCCGAGGGCCGCCGCGATCTCGGGGTTGCTGAGGCCGCGGGCCACCTCCCGCAGGACGTCCCGCTCGCGCCCGGTGAGGACGTCGAGCCGCCCGTCGGGGCGGGCCCTCGGGCCGACCGTTCCGGTGGCGAAGGCGTCGATGAGGCGGCGAGTGACCTCGGGGGCGAGGAGCGCCTCGCCGGCGGCGACCGTGCGGATGGCGTCGACCAGTTCCTGGGGTTCGCAGTCCTTCAGGAGGAATCCGGACGCGCCGCCGCGCAGGGCGGTGAAGACGTACTCGTCACGGCGGAACGTGGTGAGCACCAGGACCCGTGTGGACGGCTCCGCCGAGGTCAGCAGGCGGGTCGCGGTCAGCCCGTCCATGCCCGGCATGCGGATGTCCATCAGGACCACGTCCGGGCGGCTGACACGGGCGAGTTCCAGCGCCTCGCCGCCGTCCGCCGCCTGGCCGACCACGGTCAGGTCGGGTTCGGCGTCGATGACGGCCGCGAATCCGGCGCGGACCACGGACTGGTCGTCCACGACGAGCACTCGGACGGTCATGTGGCTGCTTCCTTCGTGGTGGGGGTGCGGGTGGTCGGCATGGGGTCAGGCACAGACACGGGCGTCGGCGCGGACTCACACGCGGGTCCGGTGGGAGCCGGAGCGTCCGGTTCGTCCAGCGCGTCCAGAAGCTCCCGCAGCCCCGCGAGCGCCGCGCGCGCCCCGCCCGTGACCTCGGTCAGCGCCGTCCGCACGGCCACGGCCCCGCCGAGACCCGCCTCCGCGTGCCGTACCAGCGCCACGGTGTGCCCCACGACCGCGGCGTGCAGGCCCGCGGCGACCCGCCGCCGCTCCCCCGCCACCGCCTCGCCGACCCGCGCCGCGACCCGGTCAAGGACCCGCCGCTCCCAGGGGCCGCCCTCGCCACGCCGGGCCCGGGTGAGCAGGCCGAGCGCCCAGACGGGCAGCAGCCAGGGCACCGCGGCGAGGCCGAGGGCGGCGAGCAGTGCGACCGCGCCGGGGCCTGCCGACTCCCCCGGATCGCCCGCCACGGCGAGCCCGACCGCGACACCGCCGACCACACCGACGGCGACGGGGGCGGGCCAGGTCACGCGGGGCGGACCGTACGCGGCGACCGCGTGCAGTGCGGCCAGTTCCGCCGTCCACGCCAGGGCGAGCGGCCCCAGCCAGTCGGAGTCGAGCGGCCCGAAGGCGGCCGCCGCCGACCAGCCGAGGGTCGTCGTCAGCATGGCCGCGAGGGCCGTGACCGGTGCCCGCCGCCGCAGGAGCAGCGGGGCCGCGTGCACGCTCAACAGACCGGCGAGGACGGCCAGTTCGGGCAGGGTCGGGCCGGAAAGAAGCGGGGCGGGGCCGACGCACGACAGCAGGAGCGGCAGCGCGGCGCAGAGGACGTACAGCACCGCGTCCATGACCATGGCTCGCACCCGGGGCCGGGCGCCCGGGACCGGCAAGGTCGCCTCAACTCCCCATCCACCGGCGCTTGTCGGCCCGGCGCTCAGCACTCCACCCACCCCATGGACCCGCTCCCGCATCCCCGCGAGCCCTCGCCCGGTGCCCGACGGCGCCCCGCCGTCCGCCGCCGGCCCGGCCGTCGGCCTCTCGTTGACCACCGTGACCGTCAGCTCCCCGGCGCCGTACCGCAGGCAGACCGCGACGGGCGCCCCGGCCGCGTACCGCATCGCGTTCGTCAGGGACTCCTGGACGATGCGGTACGCGGCCACGGAGATGTCGCCCGGCAGCGGGCGGGGGCGGCCCTCGGTGGTGCGGGTGACGGGGAGGCCGAGGTGTTCCAGGCCCGCGCACAGGTCGGGGACGGACTCGTGGGGCGCGCCGGACGCGTCCGTGCCGTCGCCCACGACCGCGACGATCCTGCCCAGCGAGGCGAGGACGTCACGGCCGGTGGCGGCGGCCGAGGTCAGGGCTTCGGCGGCCAGTTCGGGGCGGGTGCCGGCGAGGCGGAGGGCGGCGGCGCTCTGGACGGCGACGGCGGTGAGGTGGTGTCCGGCGGCGTCGTGGAGGTCGCGGGCGAGGCGTTCGCGTTCGGCGTGCGCCGCCGCACGGCGTTCGCGCTCCACGGCGGCGAGGCGGGTGAGGACCTGCGCGCGACGGGCGGTGCGGTGCCTGCGGAGGGTGCCGCACAGCACGATCAGGAGGTGCAGCAGGGCGCCCGCGACGAGGCTGTCGAGCAGCGGGCCCGGGGTGTCGAGTCCCGCACCGAATCCGGTGTCGGCTCCGGTGTCGGTTCCTGTGTCGGTTCCTGTGTCGGCTCCGGTGTCGTCTTCCGCTCCCTCGCCGGTGCCGGGCACGGGGATCCCGTGCAGGGGGAGCACGGCGGTGGCGAGGGCGGCGGCTCCGAGTACGCGCCGCGCGGAGCCGTGTGCGGCCAGGGAGAACAGGGCGACCCACAGCGCGCAGGGCAGCGCGGGCGTCAGCGCCGCCCGCGGCAGCAGTGCCTCCGCCGACCCGTCGGCGAGCAGCGCCACACCGAAGACCGGCAGCGGCGCCACCCTGCGCCACACCAGCGAGACGGCGGCCACCCCCAGGGCGAACACCCCGACAAGCACCTGCGGGACCACCTCACCGGCAGCACCACCATCGCCACCACCGTCGGATCCGGTCAGGACCCCCGAGAGCACGAGCGCCAGCACATGCCCCATGAGCAGCACGGCGGGCACCGCCGCGTCGGCGGCCCCCGGCCATCCGCGTACCGCTCCCCGTCCCACACTCCGACCCTACCGGCGCCTTTCTCCACCCACGGGTGGAGGCGACCTGGGCCGGTCGGCCGGGGCCCACTCCCTGCCCAGGCAGGACGTCCGCGCGCCCGCGCCACGGTGTGCTTGAGGCATGAGCATCGACCGACGTACAGCCGTCGCCGGAGGTCTCGCCGCGGGGCTCGCCCTGACCGCGAAGGACGCAGCGGCGAGGACGGCGCCCGGCCGCGACCGGGGCGCCCCTGTGATCACCGTGCGGGGCGAGTCCCCGACCCGCTCCAGCATCCCCACGGCCCGGGACCCGAGAGCGTCGGGCGGCGCGCTTCTCGCCCTGGCCACGGCCGAGCCCCCGCCACCGCCGCGCGGTTGGTACGCCACGTACACCGTGGACGTCCCGACCGCGGGGCCGTACCGGATCGAGGCCGTCGCGACGGTCCCGGTGGAGCAGCCGCACACCGAGGGGACCGGCTCGTACTTCCGGCTCGCCCTGAACGGCGGGGCGTCGTGGGCGGTGACGCGTTCGCAGCCCTACTGGTACGAGTCCCCGAAAGCGTGGGGCGACCTGTCGCGCCTCGCCCTCGGCGACGTGGAACTGCGGCGCGGCGTCAACACCCTCACGTTCACGGTCGACGGGCCCACGGTCCTCGACGACTACAACGGATACCGGTTCCTGCTCGACGAGTTCACGCTCACGCCCGTACCGGTCGCGCTGCGCTCGGTGCGGCTGCGGGGCCCGGCGAACAACCTCGGGCACTGGCGCGGGAACGCCCCGGCGGAGCTCCGCTTCGGCCTGAACGGCGCGGCGCCGCGCGCGCTGACCGTGACGTACCGCGTCCTCGACTACTACTCCCGTCAGGTGGCGTCCGGACGCGTCCCGGTCCCGCCCGGCGCCGGGACGGCCCACGCCGCGCTCCCCGCGCTGCCGCCCGGCAACTACCGTGCCGTCGCGGCGCTGACGACGGCCCCCGAGGACACCGTCACCGGCTGTTTCGCGCACCTGCCCGCGCGGCGCGCTCCGCGCGGCCCGGCGAACCGCTTCGGCGTGAACGTCTTCACGCACGCCCTGGTCCCGCCTGCCCTCCTGCCCGCCCTCGCGACGGCCATGGAGTCGATGGGCGTGCGGTACGTGCGCGACGGCAGCGCCTGGCCGGCCGCCCAGCGCGAGCCGGACGGGCCGTTCGACAGCGGCCTGCACGAGGCGGTCGTCGAGGCGTTCCAGAAGCGGGGTCTGAAGGTCCTCGAGGTCGTCTCGCCCCCGCCGGACTGGGCGTTGACGCCGACGTCCATGCCGCTGCCCGCCGACCTGCGGCACGCCTACCGCTACGGCGCGCACCTGGCGGGCCGCGGCAAGCGGGTCGTGTCCGACGCGCTCCAGCTGTCCAACGAGCCGGACGTGGACGACACCGCGAGCACGGGCGACCAGCACGCCGCGTTCGTGAAGGCGGCGGCGCTGGGCATGACGGACCAGCAGGACGGGCCGCCGGTGGTCCTTCCGGGCATTGCGGCCGGGGGCGTGTTCCAGGAGCTGATGCTGCACAACGACGTGGTGCGGTACGCGGACGTGTGGAGCTTCCACGGCTATCCGGCGCTGGACGACACCGACCCGGACTTCCCGTCGTCGGCGGAGGACCAGGCGGAGCTGCGGGAGCGGTTCGGGGCGACGACGCCGCTGTGGATGACGGAGTCCGGCGCGTTCCTGCCGGCCGAGCCAGGAACGGACCTCGCGTACGCGGCGCAGCGCACCCAGGCCCGCTATCTCGTCCTGTCGACGGTGGAGAGCCTGGCGGCGGGCACGGAGCGGCAGTTCTGGTTCTGCGGGCCGCCGTGCACCGACGAGGGCGTGTCGTTCGCGCTGCTCAGCCGCGACTTCCAGCCGCTGCCCGCGTTCAGCGCGTACGCGGCCCTGACGGGGCTCCTCGGGGAGGCCAACTACGTAGGTCTGCTGGAGGAGTTGCTGGCGCACGCGGCCGGGTTCGTGTTCGGGGACGGGGCCGGGCGCACGGTCACGGTGGTGTGCGCGCCGAGGCCCCGGGACGTGGCCGTGCCCGTGCCGGACGGTGCGACGCGCGTGTACGACATCATGGGCGCCGCGCGCGGCACCCCGGTCCGGTCAGCTCACGGCACGGTCCGTGTCGCCGCGTCCCGCGACCCCCTCTACCTGGTGACCGACGCGCCTCCGCCCCGCCGCCCGAGGCCCCCGGCGGGCGACGACCGCACCCGGGCCCGACCGCTGTCCGCCGCCGAGCACATCGTCCTCAGCCAGCGGTACACGGCCGCGAACGCCGCGCCCCACAAGGAGGACGGGGACGCGGAGCCGCCGCTGGGCTACCGGCTCGGCGCGTCCACGCGCATGACGGTCGACGTCTACAACTTCCACACCGCCGCCCGGACCGTGACAGTGTCCGGGCGGGCCTTCGGCGGCTGGGCGGTGACGCCGCGTCAGGAGCGGGTGCGGGTGCCGCCCGGAGAGCGGGTCGGCGTGGACTTCACGGTCACGGCGGGTCCGAAGGTGCGCCCCGGTGTCGATCTCCCTCTCGTCTTCGAGGCCGACCTGGACGGTGCGGCCGTGCCGCCGTCCGTGGCCCGCGTCCAGCGCCGCCGGGACCGGCCCCACCAGCGGCCGGGCAGGCAGCCCGCCCTCACCCCGGTGATCGACAAGGTCACGCCGAAGGACGGCGCCACGGTCACCGGCCCGTCCGTGCGGCTCACGGCGCGCATCGCGGACGCGGTGTCGGGCGTCGACGCGGAGCGGATCAGCGTGGAGGTGGACGGCGAGCGCATCGCGCACCGCTTCGACGCGGACAGCGGGGGACTGACGGCGACGGCTCGACTGCGGGCGGGGCGGCACACGTTCCTGATCCGCGCGTTCAATTACGCGCATGCTCCGGTGGTGCGATCGGTCAGGGTGCGGGTGCTGCCATGAGCAGCGGCGCCAACTCCCGCCGGCGCTTCGGCCCGTGCCCGGGTGGCTCCTCGCACCCGTACACCTTCACGCTCCACGCCCTGAACACCGCGAAGGTACCGGTCCTCACATTCGGCTCCCCGCGGCTAGGCGGGCAGGGAGCCCGCGTCGTCGGCGGCCGGATCCGGGGCACGGAAGGTGCGGCGATACGCCGACGGGGCGACGCCCGCCTCCGCCGCGAGGTGCCGCCGCAGCGAGGTGGCGGTGGCGAAGCCGACCTCGTGGGCGACGCGTTCCACCGGCAGATCGCTGGACTCCAGCAGGTGCCGGGCCCGCCGCAGCCGCTGCGAGGTCAGCCAGCGGCCGGGGCTCAGACCGGTCTCCTCCTTGAAGCGCCGGGCGAAAGTACGGGTGCTCATCGCCGCGTGCGCCGCCAACTCGTCCAGCGACAGCGGCAGTTCGAGCCGCCGCAAGGCCCAGTCGCGGGTCGGCCCGGTGCCGGTCGCACCCGTCGGCGGCAGTGGCCGCTCGATGTACTGTGCCTGCCCGCCGTCCCGGTACGGCGGCACGACGCAGAAGCGGGCGGCCTGGTTGGCGACCTCGGTGCCGTGGTCCTGGCGCAGCAGATGCAGGCACACGTCGAAGCCGCTGGCCGCCCCCGCCGAGGTCAACACGTCACCGTGGTCGACGAAAAGAACTCCGGCGTCGAGCTCGACCCGGGGGAACCGTTCCCGGAAGTGGTCGCTGAGCGCCCAGTGGGTGGTGGCCCGACGCCCGTCGAGGAGTCCGGTGCCGGCCAGCAGGAAGGCACCGCTGCAGATCGACACCAGACGGGTGCCGGGCCGGACCCTGGAAAGCGCGTCCAGGGCCTTGGAGTCCGTGGCGGCGGTCGGGGCCCGAGTGAGGGCGTAACCAGGGATGATCACGGTGTCCGCCTCGGCCAGGGCCTCGGGGCCGCGCCCGGGTGTGACGGTCAGGTCCGAGACGGTGCGCACGGGCTTTCCGTCCACGCCCGCAGTCACGACCTCGTAGCGGCCACCGGCGGAGCCCAGGACGTGGTGAGGGATGCCGAGTTCGAAGGGGTAGACCCCGTCGACCACGAGGACGACCACCTTGTGGGCGCCGGGAGTGCCGGGGGCGGCATGGTGGGCGGGCATGGCGAGAATGTATCGGAGGCTGACCTTTCTGCCATGGTCGAGGCCGGCCCGAACGGCAAGGATCGAGAGATCCGAGTGTCGATTCGACGTCGGGCGTGTCCGGCCGAGCACAGGAGGTTTCCATGGCCAAGGGCTACTGGGTCAGTGTCTACCCCGCCGTGTCCGACCCTGAGGGGCTGACCGACTACAACGAGCTGGCGGGTCTGGCTGTCCGGGACGGCGGCGGGCGCGTCCTGTCCAATTTCGGTCGAGTCGTCGCCCACGAGGCCGGAATCAACGAACGCGTCGTTCTGATCGAGTTCGACGGCTTCGAACAGGCGGTCGCGGTCTACGAGAGCGAGGCATACCAGAAGGCGCTGACGGCCCTCCCCGACGGCTTCGAGCGCGACTTCCGCATCGTCGAAGGCGTCGACTGACCAGCGGGCCAAGCCATCGCCGGGCCTCCGCCACCCGCACCTCGCCACGGAGAGCGAAAGGGGCCGCCCGGCATCCGCCGGACGGCCCCCGGGCAGTGCTGCCCCGCGCGTCGGTCAGTCGTTCCAGCCGAAGTAGTCCGGCTGCGTCTGCACGTTCAGCTCACGCAGCCGGACCCGCTCGGCGGGCTTGGTGCGCTTGTCGTTGAGCTTCAGTACGTCGAAGCCCTTGACCATGTCGTTCGAGTAGATGTGGCCGTTGTAGTAGTAGGCCGACCAGGAGCCGCCGCCGACGAGCTGGTCGGCGGAGAGGGGACCGCGCTCGAAGTAGGCGATCTCCTTGGGCTTGGTCGAGCGGGTGAAGTCCCAGACGGAGATGCCGCCCTGGTACCAGGCCTGGACCATGAGGTCCTTGCCCTTGACGGGGATCAGCGAGGCGTTGTGGGCGACGCAGTTCTCGGTGTCGGCCTGGTGGCGCGGGATCTTGAAGTAGCTCTTGAAGGCGAGCTTGCGCTTGTCGCCCCGGCCCTTGATCTCGTAGATGCCGTCGGCACCGCGGTTCGGACCGGTCTCGGCGTTGCAGGTGGCGCCTCCGCCACCGCCCAGCTCGTCGGTGAACACGACCTTGTCGGCGCGCTGGTTGAAGGTCGCCGAGTGCCAGAACGCGAAGTTCACGTTGTCCTGGACGCGGTCGATCACCTTCGGGCGTTCGGGATCCTTGATGGAGAACAGGATGCCGTCACCCATGCAGGCACCCGCCGCCAGGTCCTTGGAGGGCAGGACCGTGATGTCGTGGCAGCCGGTGGTCTTGGAGACGCCCGGGTTGGTGGGCCCGCCCGGGTTGCCGCCGCCGTCCGGGCCCTCGCCCGGGAACAGCACGGGGAAGCCGACGACCTCGGCCTTGTGCGGGGCCTTGCGCGGCACCTTGATGACGGAGATGCCGTCGTGCGGCGGCTGGCAGTCGGGGAACGACGCGCTCGGGGCGTACGAGGAGACGTACACGTAGACGTTGCGGCGCTCGGGGACCAGCGTGTGGGTGTGCGAGCCGCAGGCGGTCTCGACGGCGGCGACGTAGCGCGGGTTCCGCTTGTCGCTGATGTCGAAGACCTTCATGCCCTCCCAGGACGACTTCTCCGTGGCGGGCTGCGTCGTGCTGGAGCAGGAGCTGTCGCTGCGCGAGGAGTCCGTCGACAGGAACAGCAGGTCGCCGGAGACCGACACGTCGTTCTGCGACCCGGGACAGAGGACCTGAGCGACCGTCTTCGGCTTCTTCGGGTTGCTGATGTCGAAGACGCGGAAGCCGTCGTAGTTGCCCGCGAAGGCGTACTTGCCCTGGAAGGCGAGGTCCGAGTTGGTCCCGGGCAGCGCGTCCTTGGGGATGTTCGCCAGGTGCTCGATGTTGTCGGAGTGGACGATCTCGTCCGGCGCCGGGATCTCGCCGTCGGATATCGCCTTCCTGGTGTCCTCGGCGTCGCTCTTCGACACCTTCTTGGGGGCCTTGGGGGTGTCACCCGGGTCCGGGGTCGCCCCGGCGGGCGCCGCGGTCAGCAGAGCGGCCAGCAGCCCGGCCGCGGCCGCGGCAACTCCCAGTCGTCTGCGGCGCGTTCTGGGCTCGTTCAACAGGGTCACTGTGTCCTCCCTTGTGCCCGTTCGGGGGCGAACGGTTCACGGACACCCGCAGTATCGTGCTCCTCATGTACAAATCAACAGATGGAACGCAGCCGTAATGAGCACGTTTGATCGCTCATGCCCATCGGCGTGCTAGGACGTACCCCACCGCCCCACGTGCCACAGGAGGTCGCCGTGCCCCACCGTCGTACGTCCGCCGCCCGTACGTCCGCCGCGAACGCCGCGCCCCTCAGGCGCGCCCTGGCCGCGACCGGACTGCTCACGGCCGCCGCCCTCGTGCTCGGCGCCTGCGACTCCGGCTCGGAATCCGACTCCAGGAGCACGGCCAAGTCCCCGTCCTCGACCGGGCCTTCGGTCATCGCTCCCGGCAAGCCGGGCGAGACGGCGGCGACGCTCTCCGCCGAGGACGCCGCGAAGAAGAGAACCGACGACGACAGCCCGAACTCGGCCGACTTCGAGTACGTCGAGAAGATGATCCCGCACCACAGCCAGGCCCTCGAAATGACCCGACTCGTCCCCGAGCGGGCGAAGTCCACCAAGGTGAAGCGTCTCGCCGACCGCATCACCGCCGCCCAGAAGCCGGAAATCGGCGCCATGGAGCGGTGGTTGAAGGCCCACGCCAAGAAGGGCAAGCCGGGGGCGACGTCCCCGAAGCCCGGACATGACGGTCACGGCGACCACGCGGGCATGCCGGGAATGGCGACCGCGGCCCAGCTCAAGCAGTTGCGCGCCGCCAAGGGCGAGGCCTTCGACCAGCTGTTCCTGAAGCTGATGATCACCCACCACACCGGCGCGGTGACGATGGCCACCGACGCGCTCTCCCAGGGCAACAATCTGCTCGTCGAGGAGATGGCCAACGACGTGGTGGCGCAGCAGACGAGTGAGATCAACCGGATGCGCGGGATGGGGTGAGCGGCACACCGGCGCGCACGACCGGAGGCCCGGGGGCACCTCCCCCGGGCACGGACTAGCGGCGGTGGTGACGCGACACCAGGAGCCCCGCCTCCCGCGCCCCCGCGATGAGCCGCAGCGACTTGCGGCGGCTGTGCCCCGTCGCCCGCATCACGGCGAGCACCGGGTCCTCGCCGCCCTCAAGGGCCCCGCGGTAGGCCTCCGCCGCCACGTTCCGCACGGCGCTGCCGCGCCGTGCCGACCTGCGGCCCCGGCGCGCGCCGGGCGGCTCTTGGGCGGGGGCGCCGCCGTTACGGCAGGGCGCGTCGGCGGCTCCGTGCCGGTCGGCCAGGCCACGGAAGGCGTCGTTGAGGGGGCCCTCGATCCGCGCGGCGAGCGCCGCGAGGTCGTGCAGGGGAAGCGGGGGTCTGGCGCGCACTTCCTCGATGGCGATCCGGCCGTCCGAGACGACCGCGAGGACGTCGGCGCCCCGGGGCGCGTCGGGGCAGCACCCGCCCTCGACACCGCGATCGCCGATGCCACCGCCTTCCGTCCCCGCACCGCCGTCACCGCCGTCACCGCCGAAGGCAAGGTGCACATGGAAGAGCGACGGCATCCCGCCGTCCCGCGGCACCCCCTCCCCCACACCCGCGGGGGAACCCGCGCCTGCCTCGCCGAACTCGTGACCCTGGCCAACGGGCGGGGCGAACTCCCCTACCGGGCCCGCCGGTTGACCGATGCCCATCCCTCCCTCTGTTCCTCCCGCCCCGAGCCACCCCTCACCCCCGTCCCTCGCCCACCCCATCGGCCAGCTGGGGCCGTCCACCCCACGCACCGCCCAGTCATCCGGACCCCCCGCCGACGGGACGCCCCACCCCTCCCGCGCGCCCACCCCCACATCCACCCATGCGCCCTCGCCAGCAGGCCCCTCACCGGCGCCCCCATCCACTCCCGCCCACGACGACACCTCGACCAGGGCCTCCTCACCCGGCCACCCGGCCCCGGCCGACCCGGCCACCCCGGTCGCCCCCGCAAGACCTGTAAGACCCGCAAGACCCGCAAGACCCGTTAGCCCCGTAAGACCCGTGGGCCCCACCCTCCGCAGCTCCCCCGCCCCGCCACCCGATCGGAAATGATCATCCTCGTTGCGATATGAACCTTTCTGCACAGTCGCACGGTAGCCGTACTGTCACATTCCGCCATGAACGGCGCGCGCGAGGGCGGCGGGCGCGGCACCCTGACAGCGGCACACGGCACGCGGGCTCCGCCGCGCCCGCCTCCGCGCGTCGCGGCACATCTCCCCCTGGACGCACAGGGGTGCGATGCTGATGCCAGGCGGGCAGCAGCCGGCCGCAAGGCGTCCCGGGGACACCCTCGCGGAAGGAGCGCCACCGTGCAGGTCGCCGTCGTGGGATCGGGTCCGAGCGGGGTCTACACCGCGCAGAGTCTGGTGCAGCAAGACCGCGTGCCGGACGTGCGGGTCGATGTGCTCGACCGGTTGCCCTGCCCGTACGGTCTGGTGCGCTACGGCGTGGCACCGGACCACGAGAAGATCAAGTCCCTCCAGAACAACCTGCGTACGGTCCTGGAGCACGAGCGGGTGCGGTTCTTCGGGGGCGTCGAGATCGGGCCCCGCGCGCTGTCCCCCGCGCGGCTGCTCGGCATGTACCACGCGGTGGTCTACTGCGTGGGCGCGGCCACCGACCGGCACCTGGGCGTGCCCGGCGAGGACCTGCCCGGCAGCTGCTCGGCCACCGAGTTCGTCTCCTGGTACAGCGCCCACCCGGATGTGACGGTCAACGGCGCGGGGCCGCCCGACCGCTTCGTGCGCGGGGTCGAGTCAGCCGTGGTCATCGGCGTCGGGAACGTGGCGGTGGACGTCGCGCGGATGCTGGCGCGCGGCGCCGCCGAACTGATGCCGACCGACATTCCGCAGGAGGCGCTCGGCGTCCTCGCCGACAGTCCGGTGCGCGAGGTGCACATGGTGGGGCGGCGCGGTCCGTCGCAGGCGCGGTTCACCACGAAGGAGCTGCGGGAGCTCGGCTCGCTCCCGGACACCGAAGTCGTCGTGGATCCGGCCGAGTTGGCGCTCGACCCGGCGTACGAGGATCCATCGGGCCTGCCCGCCGCGAACCGGCGCAACGTCGAGGTGATGCGCGGCTGGGCGGCCGGGCGGCCCGAGCAGGCGGCCGCGCGGCGGATCCGGCTGCGGTTCTTCCTGCGGCCGGTGGCCGTGCTCGACGCGGACGGCCGGGTCGGCGGGGTGCGGTTCGAGCGGACGCTGCCGGACGGGCGCGGCGGGGTGACGGGGTCGGGGACGTACGAGGACATCGCGGGCCAGCTCGTGCTGCGGTCCGTCGGCTATCGGGGGGTGCCGCTGGCGGGGCTGCCGTTCGACGAGGGGACCGGCACGGTGCCGCACGCGGCGGGGCGGGTGCTTCGCGACGGGGCGGTCTCCCCCGGTGAGTACGTGGCGGGCTGGATCAAGCGCGGCCCCACGGGCGTCATCGGCACCAACCGCCCCTGCGCCAAGGAGACGGCACTGTCCCTGCTCGACGACGCCCCGGCCCTCCTCGCGCGGACCGTGCCGGGCGATCCGGCGGCGGAGCTGCGTGCCGCGGGGGCCGAGCCGGTCGAGTGGCCCGGATGGCTGGCGATCGAGCGGGCGGAGGCGGAGCTTGGGCGTTCGCTCGGGCGCGGGTCGGTGAAGATCCCGGACTGGCCGGGGCTGCTCTCGGCGGCGCGCGGCACACCGCCCGGCCGGGCGGACTGAGCCGACGCGCACCCCGGCGCCCGGCCGGGCGCCGGGACCCGCCACCCGGGAGGTCAGCCGCCGAGCCGCTCCGCCTGCCGGGCCGCCGCAGCGAGGACGCTGTCGAGAAGCCCGGGGAACAGCGCGTCCAGATCGTCCCTGCGCAGCGCGTTCAGCTTCGCCGTGCCCCGGTAGTTCTGCTGGATGACGCCGGCCTCGCGCAGCACCCGGAAGTGATGCGTGGACGTGGACTTGGTGACGGGCAGGTCGAAGTGCGAGCACGTCAGGCCCGCCTCCGCGCCGGCGGCCAGCTCCCGCACGATGAGCATGCGCAAGGGATCCGACAGCGCGTGCAGCACGCCTTCGAGACGGATCTCCTCACGCGCCGGGTGGGCGAGCACGCGGGCGCTCGGTACGGCGGTCGTCATGACGGCTCCACTCTCCCTGGGCGGCCGGGGGCGCCCGTGTGCGGTGCGGACGCCTCCAGTGTACGAGTTGTACGAGACTCATCGTAGTTTGACAGATGCCGTACTACGATGGCTATCGTACGAGCAGGAGGCGCGCCCCCGGCGGCACAAGCCGCGGGCGCCCCCTTCCGTACCGCCGCCGTCACTACTGGAGGCCGCCGTGAGCGCGCTGTTCGAGCCCTACACCCTGCGATCGCTGACCATCCCGAACCGCGTGTGGATGGCGCCGATGTGTCAGTACTCCGCGGTGGCGGCGGGTCCGGAGGCGGGCGTGCCGACCGACTGGCACTTCGCGCACTACGCGGCGCGCGCCACCGGCGGCACCGGCCTGATCCTGGTCGAGGCGACCGGCGTGAGCCCCGAGGGCCGGATCTCCCCGGCCGACCTCGGCATCTGGAACGACACACAGGTCGAGGCGTTCCGCCGCATCACCGGCTTCCTCAAGGAGCACGGCACCGCCCCCGGCATCCAGCTGGCGCACGCGGGCCGCAAGGCGTCGACCGACCGGCCGTGGCGGGGCGGCGCGCCCCTCGCGCCCGGATCGGCGGAGGGCTGGCAGCCGGTGGGGCCGAGCCCGGTGGCGTACGACGAGCGGCACACCGTACCGACGGAGCTGACCGTCGATCAGATCCACGACGTGGCACGGCAGTTCGCGGAAGCGGCGCAGCGCGCCCTGGACGCCGGGTTCGAGGTCGCCGAGGTGCACGGCGCGCACGGCTATCTGATCGGCGAGTTCCTCTCGCCGCACTCCAACCGGCGCACCGACGCCTACGGCGGTTCGTTCGAGAACCGGGCACGCTTCGCCCTGGAGGTCGTGGACGCCATCCGCGCCGTGTGGCCCGAGGACAAGCCGCTGTTCTTCCGCATTTCCGCGACCGACTGGCTGGACGAGGGCGGCTGGACGGCGGACGACACCGTGCGCTTCGCCGCGCTCCTGAAGGAACACGGCGTCGATCTGCTCGACGTGTCCACCGGCGGCAACGCCGCGGGCGTCAAGATCCCGGTCGGGCCCGGCTACCAGGTGCCGTTCGCGGCCCGGGTCCGCGCGGAGACGGGGCTTCCGGTAGCCGCGGTCGGCCTGATCACCGATGTCGAGCAGGCCGAGAAGATCGTCGCCAACGGCGAGGCGGACGCGGTCCTGCTCGGCCGTGAGCTGCTGCGCAGCCCGTCGTGGGCGCGGCAGGCGGCGCGTGAGCTCGGTGCCGAGGTGCGGGTGCCGCAGCAGTACCTGCGGTCCGTCTGAGCTGTCGCCCGGTGCGGGGCAGCCGCACGCGAACGACGCCCGGCGCGCGGTGGTACTCACCCCGCGCCGGGCGTCGTTCGTGGTCCCGGCTCACGGCCTGAGGCTCACGCGCCGGGGTCGCAGCAGCCGTCCCGCCGCATCAGGCGTCCCACCTTCAGCCAGTCGGGACCTTCGTGGGCGTGCCGGGTCGCCTTCGGGAAGGCGGACACCAGGTCGTCGGTCTCGTACGGAACCCCGCCGCGCAGCACCGCCACGGTCCGCACCAGCGACGTGAAGTCCGTGAATGGGTCACCGTCCACGACCGTCAGATCGGCCACCTTGCCCGCCTCGACGGTCCCGAGGTCGTCCGCGACGCCGAAGAGCCGCGCGGGCAGCACCGTCACGGTGCGCAGCGCCTCGACCGGGGAGAGGCCGCCGCGGTGCAGGGCGCGCAGGCCCAGGTGCAGGGACAGGCCGACCGGGACGAGGGGCTGGTCGGTGCCGAGGGCCACGAGGCCGCCGGCGGCGAGGATGCGCCGGTAGATGTCGGTCTCCCGGCGCAGCGTGGCCAGCTGGGCGGCCGTCGGCGGGGTGCCCGCGCCCTTGACGACCGCCGCCGCGTCCCACGGCGCCATCACGGCGGTGACCCGGGGGTCGTCGGCGAGGCCGGGGTCGGCGCCCAGGAGCGGTGCCGAGGTGAACGGCGTCGCGATCATCGCGAACCGGGCTCCCCGTGCGCTGTAGATCTCCGTGACGTCGTCGTAGGCGCGCCCCGACGCCGTGGTGGCGTGCCCGAACTCGGCGCGCTGTGTGGCCTGCAGATGGGTCGTCAGGTCCTGTCCCGACTGGATGCCGGGCGACAGGAAGTGGCTGCCCGAGCGCACGCCCAGGCGTTCGTGCGCGAAGCGCGCGGCCTCCTCCATCACCCAGCTCGGCGCCCGCACATAGGTCTTGACGAAGTCCCAGTCGAGCTGCGCGGCCCGTTCCAGGGAGCGGCGCAGGCCCGCGCGGGTGCGGTGGGCGCGGCCCATGCTGTACGCGACGCGCCCGCCGTCGAGGAGTTCGCCGGTGGTCAGCAGGCGGGGCCCGGCAAGCTGTCCGGTGGCGACCGCTTCGCGCAGGCGTGCCTGTTCGTGGGCGAAGCCGCCGAGGGAGACGGCCGTGGTGATCCCGTACGTGAGCTGACCGGCGGTCTGGCGGCCGCCGTAGGTGCTCTGCCAGGGGTGGGTGTGGGTGTCCCACAGGCCCGGCAGGACGGTGCGGTCCGAGGCGTCGACGCGCCGGAGGGTGCCCCCGCGGGAGGCGCGGTGCGGTTCGACGGCGGCGACGCGTCCGCCGCGTACGACGATGTCGACGTCCTCCCGGACCGTGTCGCCGGTGCCGTCCCACAGCCGTCCGGCGTGCACGACGGTGTCGGCGGGCGCGGGTCTGCGCTGGTCGAGCGGGACGCGCACGGTGCGGGCGTGGCCGCCGTCGACGCCGATGAGGCGCAGCTTGGCGCCCGACAGGTACAGGAGCGTCCTGGAGTCGCCCGACCAGGTGGGGTGGTCGGCCGGTTCGGTAGTGAGGGTGCGCAGCTCACCGCGCGGGCTGCCGTCGGGGGCGACGGGCAGCACACACAGCGCCGACTCGACGATCACCGCCATCCAGCGACCGTCCGGGGACCAGACGGGCCCGGAGTCGTACCGGTCGGCGACGGACGTGTGGGGCGCCACCGCGTGCAGCCGGGCGTCGCCGGTGGCGGCATCGGCCGCATCAACTACGCGGATGAGGTTGTAGCCCTCACGGAAGCGGAGGTTCAGGCGGTTGCGGTCGCACAGGGCGAGCAGGCGGCCGTCCGGTGACCAGCTCGGCCGTCCGGGAATTCCGCCGCCGCCGAGCGGGTCGGCGAGGACGCGCTCGGTGCCCGTGTCCAGGTCGCGCACGACGAGTCTGCCGGTCATGTCGAGGCAGGCGAGCCGCTTGCCGTCGGGCGAGAGCGCCGGGTGCACGCGGCCGCCCGTGGCAAGGGCGGTCTCCTTGCCGGTGGCGAGGTCCCGCCGGTAGACGCCGAGGAGTCCGTCCCGGTCGTCGGCGTACACCAGGGAGCGCCCGTCGCGCGCCCACGTCGGCCCGAGGAGATAGCGCGTGGGCTCAGCGCGCCGCAGCCGTTTCGGCGCCTTGCCGCCCTTCGCGTCCGCGAGCCACAGCGAATTGAGAGCCGCGAAGGCGATCTTCTGGCCGTCCGGCGAGAGCGCGGGCAGATGGACACCCCGCACGGGCCGCACCCGCTCGTCCGCGAGCCCGAGGTCGTACTCCTTGACCCGGTAGCGCGGCCGGTCCACGCGCAGCACTCCGTCGAACGCGATCGCCTCCGCCCTGCCCGGTTCCTCGGGGCGTACGAGGGCGAAGCGGCCGTCGACGGTCAGGAGCAGCCGGCCGTCCTTCGTCCAGCGCGGCGGTACGGGCGCGATGTCGCCGCTGACGTCCACACGCTTGCCGTCGACGACGAGCGCGCACGAAGCGGCGGGCGCCGGGGTGGTGCGCAGATAGGCGAGGCGGCGGCCGTCCGGGCTCGGGGCGGGCGTCATGACCTGGGCGGCCTCGGTCTCCGTGTGCTCCACGACGACCGGGCCTTCGCCGTTGGCCGGGACGGCGGCGACGGTCCGTGCCTCCAGGGCGAGGCCGGTGGCCGTGGTGACCCCTTTCGCCCGGACGAACAGGATCCGCTTCCCGTCGGGCGACCAGGCGGGGTCGAAGTCCTCCCAGGGGCCGTCCTGCAGCGGGCCGTCCTGCCCGGGCACCCCGGTGACCCGGGACAGCTCGCCGCTGCGCAGGTCGAGGACGTGGATGCGGTACGGGCTGCCCGCGACCGGGTCGCCGCCGCGCTCGGAGGCGAAGGCGAGCCGGGTGCCGTCGGGCGACCAGGCGGGGCCGCGGTCGTCCCAGGGGCCCTCGGTGCGCTGCTCGACCTCAGAGCCGTCGGGGCGCATGGTCCAGATGTGGAAGCCGCCGCCCTGGAAGGCGCAGAACGCGATGAGTTCGCCGTCCGGCGCGTACACCGGCCGGTTGGGTTCCAGGCCGGGCGGGGTGAGCTGCTCCGCCTTGCCCCCGCCGCGCGCCTGTGCCCACAGGACGTGCTGCACCTCGGCGACGATCCGGTCCCCGGTGGGCGAGAGCGTCGCCGAGCCGTTGGTGGCCCGCGTGAACGACAGCGGAACCTCGGCGGCTTCCCGCGCCGCGGCGGGCCCGGCACCGGCCACCCCGACGGCGCCGGCGGCTCCGGCCACGCCCGCGGCGACGAGCAGTTCACGGCGTGACAGTTGAAAGGAACGAGGAGGAGGAAGGGGGGTGTGGTTCCTGTCGCGATCCATGCCAGGAACACTCGCGCACCTCGCTGCGCTGAGCAACACCGCCTGCGCGGGGCGTCACGGGTGTCACTGAGGTGGCGGGCAGGGGTGGCGTCGGCCGACGTGTCCGGACCAGTCTGAGCGCTGTCCGGACGCTGTCCGGCGTCCCGTGTTCCGAGCGGACCACCAGCGTCTGTTCCAGCTGTTCCGGCTGTTCCGCCAAGTGGAAGGCGGTGGTGCGGCGGGTTGCGCGGCGCACCGTGTTCCTGGCTCGCACCCCGCACCCCGCACCCCGTACGTCTGTGGGCGCAACTCCCGTGTCCCCCTAGGGATTTCCCTAGGTGCCGCACCGACGCGGCGCCCGCCGGGCCGCTTCTACTCTGGGCGGCGTCGCCATGCGTCACGGCTCACGCCCTGGGCCGGTCCCCGGGAGGCGTTGTGCGCTATGTCATCGAGGTGTACCGCGAGCACGACGGCGTCTGCGGGAGTGTCGCCGCCGAGAGCTGCGGGAGTCCGCGGCCCTTCCACGGCTGGCTCGAACTCCTCGCTCTGCTCGAACCGCCGCTGCCGGAGGGCGCGGGCCGGGAGGGACCGCCGCACCAGGAGTCGCCGGACGCCGGGTGGACCACGCCGCGCCAGGAGCCGCCGGGTGGCGGGCTGACCGCGCTGTAGGGGACCGCCGCACGAGCGCACCGGACGGCCGCACTCGGCTGGTCCTCGTCCACAGAAGTCGGAATTCGCCTTGTGCGGAACACCGGTCGCCCACCATCGTGGTGTCCTGGCCATGCGCCCGGCACGGGTCACTGTCTCCTTCAGGTCACCCGCGGCCGGTGCCGATGCGCGGGGGCGGTGATGACGACCGAGGACACAGCGCACGACCTCTTCCACGCCCCGCCGCCCGGCGACGCGTTCTGCGGCCGCACCCGTGAACTGGCCGCGCTCCAGCAGGACTTCGCCGACGTCTGCGCGGGCTCGCCGCGGCTCGTGCTGCTCGAAGGGCCCGGCGGCATCGGCAAGACGGCGCTGGTGCGCCGGTTCCTCGACTCGGTGCACGGCACCTGTGTGCTGCACGCGAGCGGTGAGGAGAACGAGAGCGCGCTGCCGTGCGGAGTGCTCGCCCAGCTCGTCGGGCAGAGCCCGCTGCCGGTGCCGGAGACCCTGGCCGGACTCGTCCGCGTACCGCAGTCCCTGCACGCCAACCTGCCGCCGCTCGCCGCCGGGTTCGGCCTGTTGGACCTGCTGAGCGAGGTGCAGGGCAAGGGGCCCGTGGTCCTGGTGGTGGACGACGCGCACTGGGCGGACCCCGAGTCCCTGAACGCGCTCACCTTCGCGCTGCGGCGGCTGCGCCACGACCGGGTCCTCGCGATCGTCGCGCTCCGCGACCCACAGGTGCCCGAACTGCCGGACGGGCTGCGCCGCCTGCTCACCGACACCCCCACCCGCCGCCTCGCCCTGCCCGGCCTCAGCCCCGGCGAGCTGGCCGCGCTCAGCGTGCGCCTGGGCTCCGCGCGCCTCCCGCACTCCGCGTCACGGCGGCTGCACTCCCACACGCACGGCAACCCGCTGCACGCCCGCGCGCTGCTCGGCCAGGTGCCGCCCGAGGTCCTGCTCGACGTGGCGACGCCGCTGCCCGCGCCCCGGTCGTACGCGATGCTGGTGCTCGCCAACCTCGCCGACTGCGGGGCCGCCACCCAGCGCCTGGTGCAGGCGGTGAGCGTGCTCGGACTGTCCTGCCGGTTGCGCACCGCCGCCCGGCTCGCGCGGGTCGCCCAGCCGCTGCCCGCGCTCGAACGGGCGGTCAAGACGGGCCTGTTGCGCGAGACCCCCGCCGGAGTGGCCCCCGAGGTCGCCTTCCCGCACCCACTGGTGCACGCGGCGGTCTACCAGGACATCGGGCCCGCCCAGCGCGCCGCCCTGCACACCCGGGCCGCGGATCTTGTCGACGACGAGTACACCAGGCTGCGCCACCGCGTCCTCGCCTCGACCGGACCCGACGAACAGCTCGCCGACGCCCTCGCGACCTGCGCGCGCCGTGAGGCCGCGACCGGCCAATGGGCCGTCGCGGGCACGCACTTGCGGCACGCCGCGCGCGTCGCGACGAGCCCCCGCGAGCGGGACCGCCTCACCGTCGAGGCCGTCGAGGCGCTGCTGCTCGACGGCCGGGTGCAGGAGGCCGCCGAGCTGGCCAACGGCGTGCCCGACGGGGCGGATCCGGCGCTGCGCGGCTACGTACGCGGCTATGTGGCGCGCGTACAGGGGCGCACGGAGGCGGCGAGGACGCTGCTCGCCGACGCCTGGGAGAGTTGCGACCGCGAGCGGGAACCGTCCCTCGCGGCGCGTGCCGCCGAGCAGTTGAGCTACGCGGCCGTGATGTGCGGGCGCGCCGCGGTGGCCGCGCGGTGGGCCGAGCGGGCGCAGCGCCTGTCCACCGCGCAGGGGCCGAGCCGCATGCTGCGCTTCAACCACCTGATCGCCCTGGGCCTCAGCGGTCGCGCGAAGGAGGGCATCGCGCTCGCTGCGGACCTGCCCGACCCCATGATCGTGCCGCTGAAGAGCATCGATCTGCTGCTCGCGCGCGGCCAGTTGAGGCTGTGGTCGGACGATCTCCCGGGGGCGCGCCAGGACCTGCTCGGGGCCGTCGCCAACTGCCGTACGACGACCGTGCCGTTGCGGCTGCTCTCGGCGTCCGCGCTCGCCCAGACCCTGCACCGGCTCGGCGCCTGGGACGAGGCGCTGATCCACGCCGAGTCGTCCGCGTCGATCGCCGACGACACCGACCAGTCGTGGCTGAAGCCCGTCACGCACGGCGTCTCCGCGCAGATCCTGGCCGCACGCGGCGCCTGGGAGCGCGCGTCCGACCATCTGCGGACCGCACTCGACGTGCCGGGGGGCGCCGAGACGCCCGTCGCGTACGCGTACGCGGTGTGCGCGCGGGGGCACCTCGCGGACGCGCGCGGCGAGCCGCAGGAGGTCGTGGACGCGCTGCGGCCGCTGCTCCGATTCGCCGAGCAGGACGGCGTGAACGAGCCGGGCGTGGTCGACTGGCAGCCGCTGCTCGGCGACGCGCTGGTCCAGCTCGGCGAGTTCGACGAAGCGGAGGCGGTGCTCGGCCCGTTCGAGGACCGGGCGCGGGCACGCGGCCGGCACGCGTCGCTCGCCGCGGCGGCGCGGGCCCGGGGCAATCTGGCCGCCGCCCGCCGCGACCCCAAGCGCGCGCAGGCGGCGTTCGCACGGGCACAGGACCACGCGGCGCAGGTCCCGGTGCCGTTCGGGCGGGCGCGGGTGGAGCTGGACCACGGGTCGTTCCTGCGCAGGATCGGCCGCAGGTCCCTGGCCATCGCGCAGTTGCAGGCCGCGTACACGACGATGACGGCGCTCGGTGCGGTGCCCTACCGGGCGTTGTGCCTCCGGGAGTTGAACGCCTGCGGGCGAGCGGCGCCCCACCTCCCGGCGGACGGGCCGGAGCGGGACGCCGCCGCCGACACCCTGGACGGGACGCTCACCCCGCAGGAGCTCGCCGTGGCACGCCTCGCCGCCCAGGGCCTCACGAACCGTCAGATCGCCACGGCGCTCGCCCTGAGCGTCAAGACCATCGAGTACCACCTCGGCCACACCTACGCGAAGCTCGGGATCACCTCACGGGTCGGCCTGGTGCGGCGGCTCGCGCCACAGTCGTCGCCGTCGGCAGGGTGAGTCGGTGGGGCGGTTCGGCGGCTTGGTCCGGCGGACTGGTGCGGCGGCTTGGTCCGACGGACTGGCGGGGCGGCTTGGTCCGGCGGGCTGACTCGGCGGGAGGGGAACCGGGGTAATCCCCGGCACGGTCCCGGAGGCGCGCCGCGCGCCCCGCTCGTACGGTCGAGCCGGTAGGGCAGGGCGAACGCGGGAGCCCACTGGAGGTGGCCCGATGGTTTCCATCAGGTACGGGGCGGCCGGGGAGGAGCGGCCGACACTGCGGCTGCGGCTGCTCGGGGGATTCCTCCTCACGAAGGAGAGCGGGGGGTCCGGCCGCGATGGGGAATCCGGGTGCGGGGACGGGGACTTCGACGGGGCGGGGGTGGGCGGCGGCCGCGTCGCCGTCGGCGCTGGTGGCGCGGCGGGCCCCGGAGGCCCCGGAGGTCCCGGAGGCCCTGGAGGCGCCGCCCACGCATGCCCGGACTTCCTCGCCCACTCCTCCCTGGCGTGCCCGGACGACCCAGGCTCGCTCGGCGGCCGGGGCAGCGAACCCCTCGAAGTGCCCGCGAGCGGCCAGCAGGTGCTCGCGCGGCTCGCGCTGTGCGGGGCGGCGAGCCGTTCGGCGCTCGCCGGTACGCTCTGGCCCGACGTCACCGAGGCGCGGGCCCGCGCCAGCCTGCGCACCGCCATGTGGCGGCTCAACGGCACGGGTTCGGCCCTCACGGACACCCGTGACGGGGTGCTCTCGCTCAGCCGCCGGGTGCGCGTGGACGTCCAGGACCTGACGGCGGCCGCCCATCACGCGCTGTCCGGGGACGCGCTGTCGGCGGCGCGGGAACGCCTGCGGACGGCTTACCAAGTACTGCTCTGCGGGCGCGAGTTGCTGCCCGGCTGGCAGCAGGACTGGGTCGCCTTCGAGCGCGAGCGGCTGCATCAGCTGCGGCTGCACGCCCTGGAGGCGCTGTCGGCGCGGCTCGTCGCCCGCCGCCTGTACGCGCCCGCCCTGGAGGCCGCCCTGGAGAGCACCCGCGTCGACCCGCTGCGCGAGAGCGCCCACCGAGCGGTCGTGTCCGTGCACCTCGCGGAGCACAACCTCACGGAGGCGGTGCGACAGTACGAGACGTTCCGCGAACTCCTGCTGAGGGAACTGGGCGTGGAGCCTTCGGGCCAGTTCTCGTCGATGCTGCGGCACGCCCTGGTGTGAGGGTGGGACGCTCCGGCGGGACCGTGTCCGACGGCGCGGGAGAACGCCGGACACGGTACCCACGGATCCTGTGACGCCGCGGTGACGCCCCGGCCGCCACGATGGGACGTGCCCCGTCCAGGATGCGGGGAGAAGGGGGATCTCCCCTGGTTGAGCGACGCGCCGGCCGTCACGGCCACCACCTGGGTGGTCGCTCATGCCCTGGACGGGGTGCCCAACTTCCACGGTCGCCCGCGATGCGGCGGGCCCGTGGGGCACCTGCCTCCGCGCGCACCCTCGCGGCCCGCACCCCTGCACACCTGCCGGAGGGGCCGGGCTCCCCCGAGCCGCCCGGCCCCTCCGCTCCTCCCCCGGCCCTGCCCCGCTCAGCCCTCCCCCGACCCCCGCAGCCGCTCGATGGCCCGCTCCACCGGCCGGTGCGGCAACCCCGTCCTGCGGCACAGCTCGTCGCGCGGGACGTCCCGCAGGACCTCCTCGACGGGCTTGTGGGCGAGGGCCGCGATCTCGCGCACGTACGCCTGGACACGGCCCACCGGGTCGGTCACCGCGGGCCTGGCGGCAGGCGTTCCGAGGCCGCCGCGCGCCGCGGCACCGGGCCGCCGGTCCTCCTCCAGCCACGTCGTCCAGACCCCGCGCCCGACCAGGTGCTCGGCGACGCTCTCCGCCGTCGAACCGTCCTTGATCACTCCGGGGTCGGCGCCGTCGGCCCGGATGAGGAGTTGGCAGGACGCGGCCAGCATCGGCGGCGACGAGACCCGTGGGGCCGCCCCGTCGAACAGGGTGCTGAGCGCGGCGAGATCGGGGTGTCCCGGGACGTGCGGGGCGAGGCGCCGGACGACCTCGTCCAGACGGCGCAGGTCGGGCGCCCGGTCGAGGAGCATCGCGTGGGCGCCGAGGATGCCGAGGAACGGGTCGACGTGCCCCGACTCCAGCATCGGGAACAGCTGCCGGTCCGACGTCAGGTCGATGCCCTGGCGCAGCCCGGAGAGGGCGGCCTCGCGGGCGAGGTTCAGGGCCTCGTCGGCCGGACGCCAGCCGGTGCCGAGCGGGACCATCTCCACCGTGGCGTGCTGCGGCTGCGGCCCGTGGGGACCGTTGCCGACGAAGACGAGGGTCGTCCAGCCCTCCGACACCCACAGGGCCTGGGCGAGAGGCAGCCCCTCGCCGCCCGGTTCGCGCAGCCGCAGCCGGTAGCCCCCGGGCGCGAGGCCGCCGCTCCAGGCGGCCCAGCCCTGCGGCGGGTCGGCCCGCCAGCCCGCCTCGCCGCCGTCCACGGCCGTGCCGCTCCCGTCGGTGATCTCCAGGGCGCGAGGGTCGAAGCGCCAGCCGGGGCGCAGGTTGCGCAGCAGCACCATCAGGCTGGGCCGGCTCCGCCTGTGCGTGGATTCCGTGCTCCAGCGCAGGGTGGCGTCGCGATGGGCGGCCCGCGTGGTGGCGGTGCGTTCGACGGGGGCCGGGGCGGGGATGCGGGGCAGCGGGAGGCGGGCGGTGAAGGCGGTGGTGCCGACCTCGACGAGCTGAACGGCCACGGCGCCCGCGAAGCGCTGTTCGATGCGGTAGATGCCGGGGGCGACGGTCGTCTCGATGGTGCCCATGCCGTGGGCGACCTCGGTCATGGCCTCGTCGGTCACGGTGACGAGCACCGACGGGGTGTCGGGGATGACGACGAACGGCACCTCCGGGCGCCCCTCCGCCCGCGCCGTACGCGGCTTGTCAGAACTGGACAACGCTGCCACCCCCGGTCACTACCTCGAAGAACCCGCCGTCCGTGAACTCCGGCGCGGTCAGGCTGTCCGCGACGACTTTGTAGAGCCCCGGCACCAGGGACGCCACGTGGTCCGCCCCGTCGATGTCGAGCCTGCGCGGCTCGTCGAAGCCCCGGCCGCGCAGCTCGACGCCGCCCCTGAAGCCCGGCGGGAAGCGCAGCGTCACGGGGTACGAACCGACCCCGCCGAGCCCTCTGCCGAAGACGATCGGGGTGCTGGTCTCCCGCAGGAACCTGGCCTCCTGCGGGACGAGTTCCCCGGCCGTGCGGTCGAGGACGTGGCGGCGTACGTAGTGCGCGAGGCTGTCCGACGTCACCTCGCCCTCGGCGGTGACGGTGCCGCCGCCGGCTCCGCGCAGGCCCTCCAGGAGCGCGCTGGTGAAGTGGCCGCGCGACTGGTCGGGGTCGGGCGAGAGCTGTTCGTAGGCGGGGTCGCCGAGGGCCGAGCCGTAGCCGACGAAGCACTCGACCTTGTCGGGGGCCTCGGTGGTGTCCGTGAAGGGAGGGCCGAACGCGGTGACGCCGCCGAAGCGGGTGCGGCAGCAGTCGGCGAAGAACACGATCTCGTGGAACGGCGACGCCGATTCGTACCACGACAGATACGGGCGTACGGCGATGTGGTTGCCGAGGAGGTCGATCGCGGCGTTGGCCATGAGCAGCGCGGCGTCGCCGCCGAACGGGGCGATGCCGTGCCCGGCGAGGAACACGTACAGCCGGGTGTCGGCCCAGTCGCCGCCGTCCGCGACGGCGGCGCGGACCGCGCAGTGGGTCCGGTACAGGGCGCGGTTGACGTTCTCCCGGGTCGGGACGGCGCTCATCACGTCGGCTTCGCGCTCGTCGCGTTCGGTGGCCGTGACGAGCGCGACGTTCCCTTCGGGTACGTCGCCTCCGGCCGAGTCCAGGAGCCAGTCCCTGAACCGTGCCGCGTCGCCGCGCGCGCCGCTCAGATCGGTAATCGCCGGATAGCGGTTGATGCCGACGATCACGGCGTAGTGCAGGTCGTTCATCGGGCTTCCCCCTTGTGAACCCGTGTGTGCACCCGTGCGTGTGAACCCGCGCGGACGCGGGCGCCCCCGTCAGTCGGCGAGCATCCGCGCGAGGCTGGCCAGGACCTCGGGGTCGTCGTCGAACGCGCCGTGCGTACGGGCACTGGAGCTCAGCCCCGGCTCCCCCGCCACGGGCGACCACACGGTGCGCCGCGGGTCCGCCGCGAAGTAGGCCCGCAGGTCCTCGGAGTCCTGCCCGCCGAAGGCGCCGTCGGCGGTGTACCAGCGCTGCATGCCGGCGATGGGCGCGACGGCCGACTGCCGGGCGGGCCCGCGCTCCAGGACGCCGGAGATGAAGTACAGGAGCGACCTCGGGTAGAGGAGCGGCACCAGGTGGTCGGCGCGCTCGGCGGGGTCGGTCATCGTGAACATCCGCAGCCGGTCGAAGAGTTCGCGGCGCAGCCGCACGACCGGCGCGAGCTGGGTGACGGTGCAGGCGGGCGCGAGGAGGACGACGTCGCGGACGCGGAAGTCGGCGGGCAGCGGGTCGTCGGCGTCGGCGCGCCTGCGGGCGAGGTCGGTGAGCAGGTTGCCGATGAAGACGGCGCCCGCGCTGTGGCCGACGACGGTGACCTTGGGGCGGCTGCCGGAGGCGAGGAGCTGGCTGAAGCGGTCCAGGAAGTAGCGGCCCGCGCGGGTCTCGTCGGACTCCGCGAACGTGTCGGCCGTCTGCCGCTTCATGGCGTCCCAGACGGCGGCGCCCACGTTGGCGACGTAGAACTCCCGCAGGATCTCCTCGACGACGGTCGGGTACAGGCCGTGGTCGGTGCGCAGCCGGAAGCGGCCCACGACGGCGGCGATGACGCGCACCGTCTTGCGCACGAGGAGCGCGGAGGTGACCAGGGCGCGCCGGTTGCCGCCGTCGGCGGTGTCCGCGGCGAGCTCGGCCACCGTCTCCGGCGACATGAGTGTGGCGACCGCCGCGCGCCCCCCGTTGATGTCGCGCGCGGCGGTCGTCGTGGGTGCCGACCGCAGGACCGAGCCCACGATTTCCCGGTTGCGGTCGGCGAGTTCGGTGTCCGCCGACAGTTCGGCGGTGATGAGGACGCGTTCGGCCTCGCCGAGCGGCGGCACGGCGGCGGGCGGGGTCAGGCGGGCGTAGGGCTCCTGGCCGGTGCGCAGCAGGGCGAGTTCGGCGGCCACGGCCCGGGCGGGCGGGGCGGCGAGCGGGCCCGCGGCGCGGCGGCCCGGGCGCTGGAAGACGGCTCCGGCGGCGTAGCGGGTCACGCGGTTCAGGAGCGTCTGGAAGACGCCCTCGCCGAGGATCTGCGGCAGGTTGCCCTGGAGGATCTCCAGGAGGCCGCTGCTCCAGACGAAGAACACGGGCTCGGCGCCCGCCGCCTCGTACACCGGTGTGAGCCGCTCGGCGGTGGCGAACCCGAGCGCGTCGTCGACGAGCCCGCCGTGGAAGTGCAGGACCACACGCGGGCGGTCCTTGAGGCTCGCCACCAGCGCGTCGATGTCGTCCGTCGTGGTGGTGGCGAGCCGTCCGCTCGTCCCGCTGTGTACGCAGCGCCTGCGGGATGGGTGCATGTCCGGACCTCCGGCCGGTAGCCGCTCACCAGGAGCCCCCCGTCGCGGAAGTCCCCCGACTCCTGCCGCTCCTGGCGCAGCCACCGTAGGACGGCCCGGCCCGGCGCGTCCTCGGGGGCGGTCCCAGGGATTACCCCAAGGCGGCCGGGGTGCGCTCCCCCAGGCACTCCCGTACGGCCGCGACGAGGCGGCCCGCGCGCGCGTCGCCGTGCCCGATCATCTTGTTGGCCACGTACGCGAAGCCGACCCCGAACTCGTCGTCACCGAAGGCGAACTGGCCGCCGGCGCCGTCGTTGGCGAAGCTGCGCGGCCCCAGGGTGGGGCGGAACGCGGGAGCGTCGAGGAGGAAGCCCGAGCCCCAGCGGACCCCCATGTCCAGGCCGAGCCACGAAGTGCCGCCGGACTGCTCGCGCACGGCGTCGGTGACGGTCTCGTGGCTGAGCAGCCGCTCGGATCCGTCGACGCCGGTCGCGGCGGCGGCGTACAGCGCGGCGAGGCCGTGCGCCGAGGAGACCGCGCCCGCGCCGGGGATCTCCGCGCCGAGGAGCGCCGGGTCGTTCCAGCCGTGCGGGGCGTCCACGCCGGGGAAGACGAAGGCGCCGTTCATCGTGACCATGCGGGTGAGGATGTGGTCGGGGCCGGGCATCGAGGGCCTGCCCGGCGCCTCGACGAGCCGGGCCAGGGAGCCGAGTTCGCGCTCCGGCAGGCCGATCCAGGTGCGCAGGCCCAGGTCGTCGGCGACGGCCTCGCGGAAGTAGGCGCCGGGGGTGAGGCCGGTGAGGCGCCGGATGACCTCGCCGAGGAGGAAGCCGAAGACGTGGGCGTGGTACTCGTACGTCTCACCGGGCGCCCACAGCGGTTCCTGCTCCTCGATGGCGCGCACGACCGGTGCCCACGCGGTGATCTCGGCGAAGTCCGGGGAGGCGTCGAGGACGGGGAGTCCGGCGCGGTGGCCGAGCACCATGCGCGTGGTGATCGACTCCTTGCCGCCGCGGGCGAACTCCGGCCAGTACGTGGCCACCGGGGCGTCCAGGTCGAGGCGCCCCTGCTGTGCGAGCAGGTGGGCGCAGACGCTGACGATGCCCTTGGCGCAGGAGAAGACGGGCACGACGGTGTCCTGCCGCCAGGCCAGGCCGGTCCGCTCGTCGGCGACGCCGCCCCACAGGTTCACGACCTCGCGGCCGTCGACGAACACGGTGACGGCCGCCCCGAGTTCGTCGAACTCGGCGAAGTTCGCCGCGAAGACGTCCGCGACCGCCCCGAACCGTTCGTCGGCCCACCCGTTGTGTTCCACTGTCCCACTGCTTTCTGGTGACGCTGGGCTCGCACGGCGGCGCAGACCTCCGGCGAGCGATGACCGGCACACGGTACGTGCCCCCACCACCCATCTCCAGCGAATTACGGGACCGTGGGCCTGCCGCCCCGGCGGAGGCCGCCTACGGCCCCGGCGGTGTGGGCGCGGCCGGGACCGGGAGCGGCGGCGGGACGGCCTCGGCGAGGACCAGGGCACTGGAGGGGATGGCCGCCCGCATCTCCAGGAGAGCCACCAGCGCGGTGTGCAGCTCCTCGACCCCCTCGTACGCCTCGTGCGCGAGGATCAGGCGGGCCCGGGTCTCCAGGTTCTGCCAGGCATACCTGCGCCGCAGGTTCGCCATCTGCCGCGCGTCGGCGCGCAGGAACGTCGACCCGGCCGAGAAGCCCGCGGAGAGCAGCGCGAGGATCGCCGCGGGCACCCGCGCCCCGGGCGAGGCGAGTCCCGCGGCGCCGGAGATTCCCGCGAGCACCGCGGCCGGGAAGCCGAGGCAGATGTAGGTGGCGTTCCACAGCTTGCTGCGCCGCTGAGCCCGCCGTGCGCCGATGCGGGCCTCGGCCGCGATCTGCCTGACCTCCTCGGCGAGGTGCCGCATCCGCTCGCCGGACGGCCCGCCGCCGTCGGCCGAGCCGTCGCCGCCCTGCCCGGCGGCCCCGTCGTCGGGCCGCCCCTCTCCTGTCAACACCCGTTTCCCCCCGGAGTCGGAGCCGGGATCGTATCAACCGCGCGCGCTCACACCCCCCTCACCTCACCTCACTTCATCCACTCCGCCTCGTACGCCGCGTAGGTCCCGTCGTGCGTCGCGAGGTGCACGAACTGGTCGACGTACTCCAGGAATTGCGCGTCCGCGCGCGGCACGGCGTAGGCCTTCTCGGAGAACGTGAAGGGCTTGTCGGGGTGGAGCGAGCACAGCTCGGGGTGGATCTTCGCCTGGTAGCGGGTCTCGCCGGCGTCGGTCATCATCACGTCCGCGCGGCCGTCGATGATCTCCTTGAAGATCGTGGAGTTGTCCGGGTGCACGACGAGGGAGGCCCGCTTGATGTGCGCGCGGGCGAACTCCTCGTTGGTGCCGCCGGGGTTCACGACGACCTTGGTGCCCGGCTTGTCGATGTCGGCGAGCGCGCCGTCCCCGAAGCGGGCCTTGTCGGCGCAGCGCACGATCGGCGTCTTGCCGTCCTCACGGGTCGGTTCGCTGAAGGCGACCTTGCGGGCGCGCGGCAGTGTGATGGAGACGCCGCCGACGGCGATGTCGCAGCGCCCGTCCGCGACGTCGTCCGCGATCTCCTTCCAGGTCGTGGCGACGAACTTCGGCTTGGCGTCGAGGGACTTGGCGAGGTCCTGGGCCATCTTGATGTCGATGCCGCTGTAGGTCCCGTCGGCCTCGCGGTGTGTGAAGGGGCGGTAGTCGCCGGTCGTGCACACCCGCAGGACGCCCTTCCTCGGCACGGAGTCGAGGAGGGTGCCCTTGCCGGGCGCGGGGTGATGACCGCGGCCCGCCTCGGGTGCCGCGGGTGCGGCGGCGGTGACGGCGAGCAGGCAGACGAGGGCGGACAGGGTGGCGGCACGCTTCATGGGGGCGGTTCCTCTCGGGCGTCGGTCGGCGTCAGGCACGGTGCGGGGTGAGCGGCGGCAGCAGGGCCGCCGTCAGGTCGGGGCCCGCGCCATCTTCGTACGTGTCGGCCGCGACGTCGTCGAAGGGGTACATCGGCCGCTCCACGCGGTGGTGGCCGAGCCGCTGAAGGTCCTGGTCGACACCGCCCGGGGTGAGCGCGAGCAGCCAGTCGGCCGCCATGTCGTACAGCTCCGGCTCCAGGTAGCCGATCTTCACGACGACCAGGTCGTACGTGCGCGGGTCGATGCCGAGGCCGCCCTCGGCCGGGCCCGTGAAGTCGGCGAGCGTGTGGAAGGGCTTGCGGCGCTCGACCAGGATCAGGGTGAGTCCGCCGACCCGCACCGCCGCCATGTCCACGCCCCGGTCGTAGGCGCCGCCCTCGGCCCGGTCCTTCTGGTCGGTGGCGCGCTGCAACGCCTCGACGGTACCGGTGAGTTCGTACGGTCCGCCGTGGCCCGCGTCGACCTTGCCGCCGACGGAGAGCGACACCTGTGCGCCCACGCCCGCCTCGAAGCAGCGGGCGACGGCGACCGGATCGGTGATGCCCGGGTGCACGGCGGTGACCTCGCCGGAGCGGATCGCGTCGTTCTCCAGGAGCTTGCCGAGCATGTACGCGAGGTCGCCCGCGCCGCCCGCCGTCGGGTTGTCACCGGAGTCGCTGATGAGGAACGGCCGCTTCGTCGAGGCCACGGCCTGCCCGATGCACTCCTCGGCGCTGCCGGTCGGGCCGACGAAGACGAAGTCGCGCCGGGCGTCCCAGTAGCGCCGGGCCAGCCGTGCGGCCTCGGTGGCGGCGCGTTCGGCGTCGTCGCCGGTGACGACGATCGCGGCCTGGCAGCGCGGCTCGTCCGCCCAGGCGTAGCCGACCCACAGCGCGGCGTCGAGGATGCCGGGAAGCCGCTCGATGTCGGCGAGCGAGGCGTACAGGGACTTGGCGGGCTCCAGGCGGGTGCTGGTCTTCTCGCCGGGGAGCAGGACGGGCACCTGCACCCACGCGCGGTGCGGGCGGCTGCCCTCGCGCAGACAGCGCACCAGGTTGCGGGCCGCGCGCTCGCGGGTCTCCCAGGCGTCCTCGTGCGGGGCGAGGCGGTGCGCGGTGAGCAGGTCGACGGGTGCGGCGAAGCGGTGCGAGACGTTGCCGTGCAGGTCCATGGCGGTGGAGATCATGGGGCGACGGGTGTCGTTCGGGGTGCTGTCGGGGGTGCCGACGGCGTCGAGGGCCGCGCGGACGGCTTCGGTCAGGTCGGCCTCGGCGTCGCTGAGGCCGACGACGCTCATGGCGCCGTGGATGTCGTAGACCAGCCCGTCGAGGGGGCCCGCCTCACGGATGCGGGTGACCAGTTCGTCCTTGAGGGTCAGATACGACTCGGCCTCCACGGGGCCGCCCGGGAGCGCGGTCGCGTGCAGCAGCGGCACCCACTCCACGAGGTCCGCGAGGTCGGAGTCCGCCTGGGTCCAGGTGTAGCGGTCGAGGAGTTCGCGGCCGCGGGTCTGGCGGAAGTCGTCGGCGGTGGAGCGGTGCGGGCAGAACGTGGAGGACTCGATGCCGATACCGCCGATGCCGACCCGCAGGCGGCGGTGGGTGACGGCCGGGGCGGTCGCGGGGGCGGCCGGGGTGGTGGTCATGCGGGTGCGCTCTCTTCCTGGTCGGCGGGGGCGGGGGGCTCCTGGGTGGAGGTGCCGGGCGGTTCCTGGTCCGTGGCGGGGGCACCGGCCGCGGTGTCCGCGGGGCCCGTCCGCAGGTGGCGGCGCAGGGCGGTGAGGCCCGCGCCGAGCAAGCCCGCGTCCGGACCCGTCACCGTCGTGGTGATCTCCAGGTCGGCGGTGCACACGGGCAGGCAGCGCTCGTACAGCACGCCCCGGACGGCGGCGACCAGCGGCTCGGCGGTGGCGAGGACCCCGCCGAGCGCCACGGCCTGCGGGTTGAAGAAGTTCACGACGACGGAGAGCACCGCGCCGATGTGGCGGCCCGCGGTGCGCACCAGGGTGGTCGCCAGCGGGTCGCCGTCCGCGACGAGCCGCAGCAGCTCGCCCGTGGTCGCCACCTCCACGCCCTGGCGGGCGAGTTCGCGGATCAGGGCGGCGCCGCTCGCGACGGTCTCCAGGCAGCCGATGTTCCCGCAGCTGCACGGCCGGTCGCCGGCCTCCTCGACGCGGACGTGGCTGATGTCCCCGGCCGCGCCGTTCGCGCCGTCGTGCGGACGGCCCGAGGCGATGACGCCGCTGCCGATGCCCCGGCCCGCCTTGACGACGACCATGTGGTCGAGGTCGGGGCGGGCCACGGCGTGCTCGCCGACGGCCATCATCGTGGCGTCGTTCTCGACGGACACGGGCAGGCCGATGCGGTCGGCGAGGACCTCGCGCAGCGGGTAGCGGTGCCAGCCGGGCATGCGGGACGGGCTGAGGACGCGGCCCTCGCCGGGGCGGACGGGGCCGGGGAAGGCGACGCCGAGGGCGCGGACGGTGCGGCCCGCCTCCTTCTCCCGCGCGGCGAGTTCGGTGACGCGTTCGCACAGCCAGTCCACGGCCGACTCGGGTCCCGCGGTGATGTCGTGCGGCAGGTCGGCGGTGTCGCGGACGGTGCCGTCGAGGTCGACCGCGCCGAGGCGGGCGTGGTGGCTGCCGAGGTCGGCGGCGAGCGCGATGCCGCCCTGGGCGCGCACCCGCAGGAGCCGGGGGCGGCGCCCGCCGCGCGAGGCGCCCTCGCCGGACTCGGTGAGCACTCCGGCGGTGACGAGTTCCTGGACGCGCAGCGACACGGTGGACGGCGCGAGTCCCAGCTCCCGCACCAGGTCGGCCCTGGAGGCGGCCGCGCCCGACGAGACCAGCCGCACGATGTGCTGCGCCGATCCGGGTTCGCCGTGTGCGTTGCTGGCCATACCGACCCCGTTCGTTCGACGAGTTGCTTCGAGTACCAGCCGAACACTAGGTCGCCACGAACGAAGTTGACCAGACCTTCCAAGAAAGTCGCTCCCAACTCCCCAACTTACGCATTCTTTGCCGAACGAAGCTCTTGACTTGCTTTTCCTCACAGGCCTAGCGTTCGGGCCTCCCTACCGCTCACGTGTACGGATCGGTCCCGGCAGTTCCTGGAGGCCCACCACCATGCGCTCACTCAAGGCAGCCGCAGCCGCGGGCCTCGTGCTCGCGCTCCTCACGGGGTGCACCCGTGAGGGCGGCCGCGTCGACATGGGCCCGACCGGCGGCGTCCCGGTCGAGGGCGGCACCGCCACCATGGCCCTGCCGCCCAACGCGACCCCCAACTGGATCTTCCCGATCGGCCCGCCGGGCTATGGCGCCTCGTACAACGCGGGCATCCAGTTCCTGCTGTTCATGCCGGTGTACGACGCCGTCCTCGACAAGGACAAGGGCGGTCTCACCACGCACGGACCGAGCACGCTCGGCCTGAAGCCGACGTACTCCGACGGCAACAAGACGGTGACCGTGCCGCTGCGCAAGGGCGTGCAGTGGTCCGACGGCAAGCCGGTCACCGCCCGGGACCTGGAGTTCTGGTTCAACCTGCTCAAGGCCAACAAGGCGAACTGGGGCAGCTACTCGGTCGGCACGATGCCCGACAACGTCAAGCGCTTCGAGACGCTCGACGACCACACGGTGCGGCTGCGCCTGACCCGGGCGTACAACCCGGACTGGTTCACCGCCAACCAGCTGACGCTGATGCGGGCGCTGCCCCAGCACGCCTGGGGCGCGCAGGCCGACGGCGGCCCCGTCGGTGACTTCGACCGGACGAAGAAGGGCGCCAAGGCCGTCTTCACCCGGCTCACCCGGCACGCCAAGAGCCTCGGTTCGTACGGCTCCGACCCGCTGTGGAAGACGGTCAACGGGCCCTGGAAGCTGGCGGGCTGGCGCGACAGCGGCCAGGTCACCATCGTCCCGAACGAGAAGTTCACCGGGCCGAGGTCCCAGCGCCCGCACCTGGACAAGGTCGTCTTCAAACCCTTCACCACCGCCGACTCCGAGTACAACGTGCTGCGTTCGGGCGGTGTCGACTACGGCTACATCCCGCCGTCGGTCATGGCTCAGAAGGGGAAGTTCGAGGACAAGGGCTACCGCGTCGATCCGTGGGAGGGCTGGGCGGCGACGTACATCGTCTACAACTTCAACTCCACCCACGCCGGTCCGCTGATGCGCCAGCTCTACATCCGCCGCGCCATGCAGCACCTCGTCGACCAGAAGGCGATGAGCGACGTCATCTGGCAGGGCAGCGCGACGCCGACGCTCGGCCCGGTGCCGGTCACACCGAAGAGCCAGTACCTGTCGAAGGCGATGGAGCGCGACCGCTATCCGTTCTCCGTGGCGAAGGCCAAGTCCCTGCTCACGTCCCACGGCTGGCGCGTCGACGACGGCACCGCACGGTGCGAGCGCCCCGGCACCGGCGCCGACGAATGCGGCGCGGGCATCGAGGAGAACGACCCCCTGGAGCTGACGCTGCTCTCCCAGTCGGGCTCCACGGAGACCACGAACATGATGCAGGAGCTCAAGTCCTCGCTCTCCAAGGCCGGCATCGATCTGACGGTCCGCCAGCAGCCGCTGAACTCGGTGCTCGGCAACTCCGTCCCGTGCACGGCGAAGGACCCCGGCTGCGACTGGGACATGTCCTTCTTCGGCACCGCGGGCAGCTGGTACTACCCCCTCAACCCGAGCGGCGAGCAGCTGTTCTCGACCGGCGCCTCGGCGAACTTCGGCAACTACAGCGACAAGAAGGCCGACCGCATCATCCGCGCCGTGCAGTACTCCCCCGACATGAAGGCCGTGCACGAGTACGGCGAGTACCTGGCCGACCAGCTGCCGGTGATGTGGATGCCCAACCCCGCCTACCAGGTCTCGGTGATCCGCAACGACCTGCGGGGCATCGAGCAGAACCCGACGGTCACGTTCGCGCCGCAGGACTGGTACTACGTGAAGAAGAAGGGAGCCGACAAGTGACCGGCTTTCTGGTCAAGCGCTTCCTGCAGGCGCTCGTCGTCCTCTTCCTGGTCTCGATCATCGTCTTCGTGCTCCTGCACATGCTGCCCGGCGGCCCCGCCCGCGCGATCCTCGGCCCCAAGGGCACCCCGCAGCAGATCGAGCAGTTCAACCACCAGCAAGGGTACGACCGTTCGCTGCCGACGCAGTACTTCATGTACCTGAAGCGGCTGTTCACCGGGGACCTCGGGGACTCGTACAGACTCAACTCGCCGGTCTTCGAGCTGCTCAAGCAGCGGCTGCCGAAGACGCTGCTCCTGACGGTCCTCTCGACCGCGCTGGCCGTCGTCATCGCGGTGCCGCTCGGGCTGCTGCAGGCGGTCCGGCGCGGCAAGGCCTCGGACTACGCGCTCACCGGGCTCGCGTTCCTGCTGTACGCGACTCCGGTGTTCTTCCTCGGCCTCATCATGATCATCCTGTTCGCGCAGGTCTTCCCGGTCTTCCCGGCGGAGGCGCCGCAGGGCGAGTCGGTCGGCGAACTCCTCGGTGACTTCACGGGCCTGGTCCTGCCGGTGGTGACGATGGCGTTCGGCATCGTGGCGATGTTCAGCCGCTACATGCGCTCGGCGGTCCTGGACAACCTCACCGAGGAGTACGTCCGCACCGCCATGGCCAAGGGCCAGTCGAGCCGCCGCATCCTGGTCCGGCACGTCCTGCGCAACGCGCTCATCCCGCTCGCGACGCTGCTCGGCCTGTATCTGCCGACGCTGTTCAGCGGCGCCCTCGTCGTCGAGTCGATGTTCAACTACCCGGGCATGGGGCTGCTGTTCTGGAACGCGGCCCAGGGCTCGGACTTCCCCGTGCTGCTCGGCGTGACGCTCGTCGTCGGCATCGCCACCGTCCTCGGCTCGCTCCTCACGGACATCCTCTACGCCGTCCTCGACCCCCGGATACGGAGCGTGGCATGACCACCACGACGGCCCCGCACACCGCGCCCGGGCACGAGGAGGCCGCGCAGGCCACCCCCTCGCTGGCCCGCCGCACCCTCCAGGTCTTCACCGGCAACAAGCTCGCCCTGACCGGCGTGGTCCTGCTCGCCCTGCTCCTCGCCTTCAGCTATCTCGGCCCGCTCCTGTACGACACCGAGCAGACCCACACCGACCTGTCGCAGGCGAACCTCTCCCCCGGCACCGAAGGCCACCTCCTCGGCACCACCGACCTCGGCTACGACATGGTCGGCCGCCTCATGGTCGCGGGCCAGACGTCCCTGGAGATCGGCCTCGCGGCAGGCCTGCTCGCCACCCTCTTCGGGACCGTGTACGGCGCCGTCTCCGGCTACTTCGGCGGCTGGGTGGACGCCGCCATGATGCGGATCACGGACGCGGCGCTCGCGATCCCCGCGATGTTCCTGCTCGTCGTGGTCGCCGCGATCATCACGCCGAGCAAGGGCGTCCTCATCCTCATCATCGCGGCCGTCGCCTGGCTGTCCCCGGCACGGCTCGTGCGGGGCGAGGCCCTCTCGCTGCGCAACCGCGAGTACGTCCAGGCGATGCGGATGATGGGCGGCGGGGGCGCGCGGGCCGTCTTCAAGCACATCGTGCCGAACGCGATCGGCACCGTCATCGTGAACTGCACCTTCCAGATCGCCGACGCCATCCTCTACGTCAGCTATCTGGCGTTCCTCGGACTCTCCATCCCGCCGCCGTCGGCCGACTGGGGCTCGATGCTGTCGGCCGGCATCACGTACACGCAGAACGGCTACTGGTGGCTGATCTTCCCGCCGGGCATCGCGATCGTGCTGGTCGTCGCCGCGTTCAACTTCATCGGCGACGGGCTGCGGGACGCGTTCGAAGTACGGCTGCGCAAGTAAAGGAACTCGCCAACATGGATGACATGGAAGAGCCGGGCGGCGCCCCCGCGCCCCTGCTCCGCATCGACGACCTGCGCGTCGACATCGCCTCGCGCGACCGCACCGTGCACGCCCTCGACGGCGTCAGCCTGGAGCTCGCGCCGGGCGAGGCCCTCGGCATCGTGGGCGAGTCGGGCTGCGGCAAGACCATGACCGCCCTGAGCGTCCTCGGGCTCCTGCCGCCGGGCGGCGCCGTCACCGGCGGCCGGATCCTCTTCGACGGGCAGGACCTGGCGGCGGCGTCCGCGCCGACCCTTCAGGACGTCCGCGGGAACACCGTCGGCATGGTCTTCCAAGACCCGCTGACCTCGCTGAACCCCACGATGACCATCGGCGCGCAAGTGGCCGAGCCGCTGCTCCTGCACCGGGCGGGCATCGGCAGGAAGGAGGCGTGGGCGCGGGCCGAGGAGATGCTGCGGCTCGTCGGCATGCCGCAGCCCGCCGAGCGCATGAAGTCCTACCCGCACCAGCTGTCGGGCGGCATGCGCCAGCGCGTCGCCATCGCCATGGCCCTGGTGTGCGAGCCGAAGCTCCTCATCGCCGACGAGCCGACGACGGCGCTCGACGTCACGACGCAGCACCAGATCCTGGAACTCATCGACACCCTGCGCGAGACCCTCGGCATGGCGATGATCCTCGTCACGCACGACCTGGGCGTCATCGCCAACCGTGTCGACCGCGTCGCGGTGATGTACGCGGGCAAGGTCGCCGAACAGTCCGACGTACGCGGCCTGTTCGCACGCCCCCGCCACCGCTACACGGAAGCCCTGTTCGCGGCGCTCCCGGAGCGGGCCGCGGACCGCGGCACCGAACTGCACACCATTCCCGGGCTGCCGCCGAGCCTCACGGTGCGGCCGACGGGGTGCCGGTTCGCGCCGCGCTGCTCGTTCGCCACGGAGAAGTGCCGGGAGCGGGAGCCGGAGCTTGCGCTGTCCACGGAACCGGCACCGGAGCCGGGGGCGGAGTCGGGGGCGCGTCCGCTCGCCGAGGCTCTCGCAGGCGCGGCGGAGGAGGACACCGAGCGGCCCGGGGCGGGCCACCGCTTCGCCTGCTTCCACCCCGTGCCGTACGGCGACGCGCCCGCCGAACAGGTCGTGACGCCGCCGCCCGCCGCGGCCACCGAGCCCGGCGACGTGCTGCTCGAACTCGACGCGCTGGTCAAGGAGTTCCCGCTCACCGGCGGCCCGTTCGCGCGGCGCCGGGGCACGGTGAGCGCGGTCGGCGGGGTCTCGCTGAGCGTCCGCAGGGGCGAGACGTACGGCCTGGTCGGCGAGTCCGGGTGCGGCAAGACGACGCTGGGCCGGATCGTGGCGGGCCTGGAGGAGCCGACGGGGGGCACGGTCCGCTTCGACGGCCGCGACCTGTCCGGGCTCTCCCGTGCGGAGCGCCGCGCGCACCGGCGCCGCATCCAGCTGATGTTCCAGGACTCGACGGCGGCAATGGACCCGCGGATGCGGGTCGGTGAGATCCTGCGCGAGCCACTGGTCATCCAGGGCGTCGGCACCCGAGCCGACCAGGAGCGCCTCACGGCCGAACTCCTCGACGCCGTGGGCCTGCCGCGCGGCGCCGTGCACCGCTACCCGCACGAGTTCTCCGGCGGCCAACGCCAACGCCTCGGCCTGGCACGGGCGTTGACGCTCTCACCGGACCTGGTCGTGGCGGACGAACCGGTGTCGGCGCTCGACGTGTCGGTGCAGGCGCAGATCCTCAACCTCATGCGGGAGCTCCAGCGCGAGCGCGGTCTGACGTATCTGTTCATCTCCCACGACCTGGCCGTCATCCGCCACCTCGCCGACACCGTGGGCGTCATGTACCTCGGCAGACTCGTGGAGTCGGGCCCGGCCGAGCAGGTGTACGCCCACCCGCTGCACCCCTATACGCGCGGCCTCCTCGACACGGTGAACGTGCCCGACCCGGCCGCCGCGTCCGGCGGGGACCGCGAGCCGCTGCGCGGTGAGACGCCGTCCGCGGCGAAGCCCCCGTCCGGCTGCCGCTTCCGCACCCGCTGTCCGTTCGCCGAGGAGGTCTGCGCGAGCACGGAACCACCGGTCAGCACACCGAACGGGGCGGGGCATCAGGTCGCGTGCCACTTCCCCCTGGCCGCGACTCGGCTAGCGTCGGCGGTATGAACGAGGTGGCGAGTACACGGGCGGACCCCGGGAACGGCGGCTCCGCCCTGGCCGCGGCACTGGCACGGGGGCCGCTGGTTCTCGACGGCGGCCTGTCCAACCAGCTTCAGGCCGCGGGCCACGACCTGTCCGACGACCTGTGGTCGGCGCGGCTGCTCGCGGAACGGCCCGACGCGGTGCGGGCGGCGCACCGGGCGTACTACGAGGCGGGCGCCGACGTCGTGACCACGGCGAGCTACCAGGCCACGTTCGAGGGCTTCGCGCGGCACGGCATCGACGCGGTCAGCACCGCCGAGCTGCTGCGTCTGAGCGTCACCCTCGCGCGCGAGGCGGCGGCGCTCACCGCGGCGGAGCGCCCCCTGTGGGTGGCGGCGTCGGCGGGCCCCTACGGCGCGATGCTCGCCGACGGCTCGGAGTACCGCGGCCGCTACGGCCTGGGCGTCGCCGACCTGGAGCGCTTCCACCGCCCCCGCCTGGAGGTGCTCTCCGACGCGGCGCCCGACGTCCTCGCCCTGGAGACCGTCCCCGACCTCGACGAGGCCCGTGCCCTGCTGCGCGCCGTACGGGGCCTCGGCGTGCCCGCGTGGCTGTCGTTCACCGTCACCGGCGACCGCACCCGCGCCGGACAGCCCCTCGCCGAGGCCTTCGCGCTGGCGGCGGACGCCGACGAGGTCATCGCGGTGGGCGTCAACTGCTGCGACCCGCGCGACGCGGACACCGCCGTCCCGCTGGCCGCCCGCGTGACGGGCAAGCCGGTCGTGGTCTACCCCAACTCGGGCGAGTCCTGGGACGCGGCGAGCCGCACCTGGCAGGGCCCGACCCGGTTCGCGCCCCGGCAGGCGAGCGCCTGGCGCGACGCGGGGGCGCGGCTCGTCGGGGGGTGCTGCCGGGTGGGTCCGGAGGCGATCGCGAAGGTGGCTGAGGAACTGCGCGGCTGAGGGCGCGGTGCTCGCTCAGGCAGCTCGCGAACGATCGTTCGCGCACCCGCCCCGTCGTCCCGACCCACACTCTGACCTGCGGAGAAACGCGTCGAGGCGTCATTGTCAGTGGTGGGGTGCAGACTGAGCGGTACCTGAGACAACGCCGTCCGAAAGGTGTCAGTCATGGCTGACGTCCTGCTCACCGTTGGTACGCGCAAGGGCCTGTTCGTCGGGCGCCGCACGCACGGCACATGGCAGTTCGACGAGGCTCCCTACTTCAACGCCCAGGCGATCTACTCGATCGCGATCGACACCCGCACACCGAACCCACGCCTGCTCGTCGGCGGCGACAGCGCCCACTGGGGGCCTTCGGTGTTCCACTCCGACGACCTCGGGCGCACGTGGACCGAGCCGAAGAAGGCCGCCGTCAAGTTCCCCAAGGACACCGGGGCCTCCCTGGAGCGGGTGTGGCAGCTGCACCCGGCGGCGGCCGAGCCGGACGTGGTGTACGCGGGCACGGAACCGGCCGCGCTCTACCGCTCCGAGGACAGGGGCGAGTCCTTCGATCTTGTCAGGCCCCTGTGGGAGCATCCGTCCCGCTCGCAGTGGCAGCCGGGAGGCGGCGGCGAGGGCCTGCACACGATCCTCACCGACGCCCGTGACCCGGCCGCCGTGACCGTCGCGGTGTCCACGGCGGGCGTGTTCCGCACCGAGGACGGCGGCGCGAGCTGGCAGCCGTCCAACTCCGGGGTGTCGGCGGTGTTCCTGCCCGACCCGAACCCGGAGTTCGGCCAGTGCGTGCACAAGGTCGCCAAGGACGCCGCCGACCCGGACCGGCTGTATCTGCAGAACCACTGGGGGGTGTATCGCAGCGACGACGGCGGCGTCCACTGGACGGACATCGGCGAGGGCCTGCCCTCCGACTTCGGCTTCGCGGCGGTCGCCCACCCGCACCGCGGCGACACGGCGTACGTCTTCCCGATCACCGCGGACGCGGACCGGGTCCCGGCCGACCGGCGCTGTCGTGTCTACCGCACGGCGGACGCGGGCAAGAGCTGGGAGCCGCTGAGCGCGGGCCTGCCGCAGGGCGACCACTTCGGCGTGGTCCTTCGGGACGCCATGTGCACCGACGGCGCCGACCCGGCGGGCCTGTACTTCGGCAACCGCAACGGCGAGGTGTACGCGTCCGCGGACGACGGGGACTCCTGGCAGGAGCTGGCCTCGCACCTGCCGGACGTGCTGTGCGTCCGCGCGGCGGTCGTCGGGTGACCCGGGCCGCAGCCCATGCCGGTCGAGCCGCGGTGGCCTCCGCCGACCGGGCTGCGGCGGGCCCCGCCCACGAGGTGACGGTCGGCTGCTCCGCGAGCTTCGGCCATCGGTTGATCGCCGCCGCGTGTACGGCAGTAGAGTGACGCTCCGTGGCACCACGACCCTTGCATGAAATCGTCGAAGCCGGCTGGGCCAAGGCCCTGGAGCCGGTGGCCGAACAGATCGCCTCCATGGGGGACTTCCTGCGCGCCGAGATCGCCGCGGGACGCACGTACCTCCCCTCGGGACCGAATGTGCTGCGCGCCTTCCAGCAGCCGTTCGACGAGGTGCGCGTCCTGATCGTCGGCCAGGATCCCTACCCCACGCCCGGGCACGCGGTGGGCCTGTCCTTCTCGGTGGCACCCGACGTCAGACCGCTGCCCGGCAGCCTCATCAACATCTACCGTGAACTGCACAGCGACCTGGGCCTGCCCCAGCCGTCCAACGGCGACCTGACGCCCTGGACGCAGCAGGGCGTGCTGCTGCTCAACAGGGCGCTGACGACGGCCCCGCGCAAGCCCGCCGCGCACCGCGGCAAGGGCTGGGAGGAAGTCACCGAGCAGGCGATCCGGGCGCTCGCCGCGCGCGGCCGTCCGCTGGTGTCGATCCTCTGGGGCCGGGACGCCCGCAATCTGCGGCCGCTGCTCGGCCAGTTGCCGTCGGTGGAGTCCTCGCACCCCTCACCGATGTCGGCGGACCGCGGCTTCTTCGGTTCGCGGCCGTTCAGCCGCGCCAACGACCTCCTGGAGCGGCAGGGCGCGCAGCCGGTGGACTGGCGGCTGCCGTGACCGGGCTCCCGGTCGTGCTGGGCGTCGACTCCGGCGGCTCGGGGCTGCGGGCCGCCCTGGGTGTCCCGGACGGGCTGCGCGCCCCGGCTCCGGTGCGCTCGGCGGAGCCGGTGCGGACCGGCCCGCGCGGCGTCGACGCCGCGCACATGCGGGAGCAACTGGAGCCGATGGTGCGGCAGTTGCTGGCCGATGTGGGCGGCGGGCGGCTCGTCGCGGTCGCCGTCGGGGCCGCGGGGATGGCGACGCTCGGCGACGACCTGCGGGACCGCCTGCCGTCGGCGCTCGCGGAGTTGTTCGGGGTGCGGCGCGTGGCCCTCGCCGCCGACGCCGTCACCGCGTACGCGGGCGCGCTCGGCCAGCGGCCCGGGGCCGTCGTCGCCGCGGGCACCGGCCTCATCGGCATCGGCACGGACCTCACGGCGTGGCGGCGGACCGACGGCTGGGGGCATCTGCTCGGCGACTGCGGCGGCGGCGCGTGGATCGGCCGTGCCGGGCTCGAGGCGGCGATGCGGGACTTCGACGGGCGCCGGGGCGGTTCGGCGGCGCTGCGCGCCCGGGCGGAGGAGATGTTCGGCCGCCCGCTGTCGGGGCTGCCGGGGCAGCTGTATCCGCGCCCGGACCGCACGGCCGTGCTCGCCGCGTTCGCGCCCGAGGTGGGGCGGTGCGCGGCGGACGGCGATCCGGTGGCGGTGCGGGTGCTGCGGGAGGCGGGCGGGCACATCGCGGACACGGCAGCTGCGGCCTGTCCGCCGGACGGGGCCTGCGAAGTCGCCCTGACCGGCGGCCTGCTGAAGCTCGGGGACGTGCTCCTCGACCCGCTGGAGGCACAACTGACGGAGCGTCTCCCGCACGCCCGCCGGGTCGCCGCCGCGGGCGACCCCCTCGACGGTGCCGTCCGGATAGCGGCCGGCCTCGCGGCGGACACCCTCAAGCTCCCTCGCGACCCGCACCTGTTGTACGTCGCGGAGTGACACCTTGAGCGTCGCGGAGTGACACCTTGTACGTCGCGGAGTGACGCCGCCGCCGTCCCGCACGCGTTCGTACGCGCCGTAACGCGGCGCGTACGTCGCGCAGTCACGCGTCCGGGACGGCACAAGACCACCGACACCCCCTGTTCGACGGGCCGGACAGCGTACGGGAAGTCCTCTCCACGCAATCCCCGCACTCTGCACACGGTCCCCAAGCCCTCCTGGCGCCTCACGTCCCCCAACTCACCCGACAAAGCGGACTAATACCACTGAGCCGCACCCTCCCCGAACAGGGAAACCCCCAAAGCCAGTAGCATGCGGCGCCATGAGCTCCCCCACTGGGCCCGCATCCGGCCTGCCCGTACGAATGCCGCGCCCCCGTCAGCCGGGCCGGCACCGCCGCCCGGAGCCCGTCGCGGCTCCCGAGGGCGCCCCCGCGCTCGTCCTCGCCGTGCCGGGCGTCCCCAGCGCCGCCACCCGCGGCATCGCCGAGGAAGTCGTCTCGATCGCGCGCTCCGAGCTGCCCGGTCTCGACGCCAGGATCGGTTACGTCGACGGGACGGACGCCGACGCCGGCCCGTCGGCCGAGTTCCCCACGCTGCAGGCCGTGCTCGCGCACACCGCCGCCGAGCGCACCGCCCGCTACGAGCAGGCGCTGGCCGCCGGCGTCGAGGACGCCCGCCGCCCCGAAGGTCCCGTCGCCGTCGTGGTGCCCCTGCTCGCGGGCCCCGACAACGCGCTGATGCGCCGCGTCCGCCAGGCCGTCATGGACAGCCGCGCCGCCGCCGAGCTGACCGACGTCCTCGGCCCGCACCCGCTGCTCGCCGAGGGCCTGCACGTGCGGCTCTCCGAGGCGGGCCTGGCCCGCGCCGACCGGGCCCGGCTGTTCACGGTCGCGACCGCGGCGGACGGCATCGTCCTCGCCACGGTCGGCGGCGAGGAGGCCGTGCAGGCCGCCGGGATCACCGGCATGCTGCTCGCGGCGCGCCTCGCGGTGCCGGTGATGGCCGCCGCCCTGGACGAGGAGGGCTCGGTCGCGGCGATCACGGAGCAGCTGCGCGGCTCCGGCTCGGCCCAGCTGGCCCTCGCCCCGTACCTGATCGGCCCGGAGGTCGACGCGAGCCTCCTGGACGCGGCCGCCAAGGAGGCGGGATGCGCCGTCGCCGAGCCGCTCGGCGCGTACCCGGCGATCGGCAAGCTGGCCCTGTCCAAGTACACGACGGCGCTGGGCATCACCCCGCAGCAGCCGTCGGGCGCGCCGGTGCACTGACACGCGGTACGCGACAGCACCACCCGCACGACACGACGTCGATGGGCCCGCCCCCGAGTTCGGGGGCGGGCCCCTTCGCGTACGGCGAGTGTCTGGACCACCGGCGGCCCCGGTGGCTCGGCCGATGCAGGCGGCTCAGCCGAAGACGACGCAGCTCGCCGCGGGCACGTCGATCGCACCGGCGCGGCTCGGCAGGCCCGTCTCGGCGTCCAGGGTGAACCAGGTGACGTCCCCGGAGTGCTCGTTGGCGGCGTACAGAAAGCGCCCTGAGGGGTCAATGGCCAGGTCACGGGGCCAGGAGCCACCGCAGGCCACGGAGGCCGTCAGACGGGCGCCGGTGCCCTCGGCGTCGAGCGCGAACACGGAGATGACGTCCACGCCGCGGGTCGCGGTCCACAGGAAGCGGCCGTCGGGCGCGACGACGACCTCGGAGGGGTAGGCGTCACCGTCGGGCTCGGCGGGCAGCACGGGGGTCTCGGCGAGCGGGTCGAGGGTGCCGTCGGCGGGGTTCCAGGAGCACACGGTGAGGGTCGGCGTGAGTTCGTTCAGGACGTAGGCGACGCGGCCGCCGGGGTGGAAGGCGAGGTGGCGCGGCCCGGTGCCGGGGCGCAGCGCGACCTCGTGGCGCACGGTGAGGCCGGTCGGGCCCGGCTCGCAGACCCGCACGGAGTCGGTGCCGAGGTCGACGCTCAGCAGCCAGCGGCCGCCGGGGTCGGGCAGGACCTGGTGGGCGTGCGGGCCCTCCTGGCGGGCCGGGTCGGGCCCCGAGCCCTTGTGCTCCAGGACGCCCGCCGGGGCGGGGGCGAGGCTTCCGTCGGCGGCCACGGGCACGCTGGTGACGCTGCCGGAGCCGTAGTTGGCGGTGTGCACGTGTCCGTCCTGGACGGCGAGGTGGGTGGGGCCCGCGCCCCGCACGGGCACGGGCGCGCCGACCGGCCGGACGGCGTCCCCGGCCGTGCGGAAGGCGGCGACGGCGCCGTCGGGGGTCTCGCTCACGGCGTAGAGCGTGGCACCGTCCGGCGACAGCGCCAGGTACGAGGGGTCGGGCACGGCGTCCGTCACGCCGAGCACGGTCGGCGCGCCGGTGTCGGCGTCGACCGTCGCGGTGACGATGCCAGGACCTCCCCCCTGCGTGAAGGATCCGATGTACGCCCGCCGTGCCTGCCCGCCGCCCACTGTCTGCCCCTCTCGGCTCGCCCCTGGGCCCCGCGCCGGGGCGGCGCCCATGGGGCGACGCTAGCAGCTGGTCTGGACCAGTGGGGCGAATGGACCGCCGCCAGGCCTCTCAGGCCGTCAGACCCTCAGGCGCTCAGGCGCTCAGGCCCCGATCAGCGGCGTGCGCGGCGAGCTGCGCACCGGCGTAGCGAGTTCGAGCAGTGCCCGCTCCAGGCCGTGCAGATGCGCGAGGGCCGGTTCGAGGGCCCCGGCGTGCTTGACGGCGGCGGGGGCGGCGGGGGCCGTGAGCGCTTCCTCCGAGGCGATCAGCGCCTCGACGGCGGCCTCGACCCGCGCGCAGGCGGCGGCGAGCCGGTCGTCGCAGGAGGCCACCGGGTCGGTTGCGATGGCCGTGAGGCTGCGGACCTGGTCGGCGCACTCGTCCAGGAGCGCGATGACCTGACGTGCGCGGACGCGCCGGGCACGCAGCGGGCTGAGGGGGTGCACCAGCGGGGCGAGCGAGAGCCGCACCCGGCCGAGGATCACTTCGAGGTCGGCGATGTGCGGGGCCGGGTCGGCCGTCGTGGAGCCCGACAGGCGGGCCGCGGCCTCCCGGGTGCAGGCGTGCACGGTGCGGACGGCGCGCTCGATCCAGGCGTTGGTCGTGGCGTGGGTGGTGACCGGCAGGACGAGCAGGACGGCGAGCACCGCGCCGAGCGCACCGGCCCCGGTCTCCAGGAGGCGCAGGGCGAGCAGCCCCGGGTCGAGGACGCCGAGCAGGCCGTAGAGGCCGCCCGCCATCACGGTCACGGCCAGCATCATCCAGGTGTACGAGACGGCGGCCGTGTAGAAGATCCCGAAGACGCAGACGGCGACGATCACGGCGGTCGGCACGAGGGCGCCGTGCAGCGGCAGCACGACGACGACGCCCACGGCGATGCCGATCAGCGTGCCGAGCACCCGGCGGAAGCCGCGGACCAGCGTCTCGCCCCGCGACACCGTGTTCACGAAGATCCACCAGGTGGCGCCGATCGCCCAGTACCAGCGGTCCCCGGACAGCGCGTGCCCGATGACGAGGGCGACGCCGCCGCCGAGGGTGGCCTGGACGGCCTGGCGGGTGGTGGCGCGCGCGAGGCCCCGGCGCGCGGCGAGGGCCGGCACCGTGGCGGGCGGCAGCCGTCGTTCGTAGCACCACAGGCCGAAGCGGACCGTGGACGAGGCGAGCAGGGCGATGCCGATGGCCTCGTACAGGGAGGGCAGTTGCGGCAGCTCGGTGTGCAGGAACTGGGCCGCGAAGAAGGTCATGAACGCGAAGACGCCGAGCGAGTGGCCGCGCGGCCCCCAACGGCGCGCGTACACCCCGGCGCCCATGACGGCCAGGAACGCGAGGTCGCGCAGCACGGGGTAGTCGTGCAGGAGAGCGGCGAGGGCGAGGACGGGGAAGCCCACGGCGGGCAGCAGCGCGGTGGTGACGGCCTGGCCGCGCACCGTCGTGTCGGTGACGGTGAACAGCGCGAGCAGTGCGGCGAGACCGGCGATGATGGCCGCGACGAGCGTGTGCCCGACGAGGGCGCAGAGGGTGACCGCAAGGGAGATGCCGAGGACGGCCCGGGTCGCGAAGCGCAGCCTCAGCCGCCCCGGATCCGGTGCCACGAACATCGACCTCAGCACAGCTTTGCCCACCCCTCGACGGTCCCGGCGGTCGCGGCGCGCGGCCACGGCGGACCCGGCGCGTCTCGCGATCCGCAGGACGGGAATCGCGCGCGACATGAATGACATGAAGAAGGCGCCGCGGAATCCCGCAGCGCCATCGACGGATCCATCTCACCATTCGGGAGCCCGGTGGCTCAACCGGGACGCTCAGCACTGGGCCATTGGCCCAGCCGGAGGCCCGCAGGGCGGTGCGTCGGCGGGCCAACGGGCCACACCGACGCCGCCTGCGGGCTTCACGTGCCGCGGTGCTCTCAGGTGCCGAGGCGCTCTCAGGTGCCGGGCTTGCGGCCGTAGACGAAGACGTCGTCGCCCTTGCGCAGCATGTTCCAGTACTTGGTGGCGTCCTTCTTGGTCATGTTCACGCAGCCGTGCGAGCCGGGCGGGGACCAGACGCTGATGCCGACCGAGTGGAAGGCCTGGCCGCCGTCGAAGAACTGGCTGTAGGGCATCGGCACGTGGTAAATGCTCGAAATGTGGTCGATGTCCCGCCAGTAGACCTTCTTCAGGCCGGTGCGGGTCTCGTGGCCGTTGCGTCCCGTGCGCACCGGCACCGGCCCGTACTTGAGGGTCTTGCCGTCCTGGATCCAGCTGAGCTGCCGGGTCAGGTCGACGCAGGCGATGCGGCCCTTGTTGACCGGGCACTTGCCCGCCTTGTTCGGGTTGCTGCCCGCGGCCTTCTGCTTGTTCATCAGGCTCATGACGCCCCAGGTCACGGAGCCCGCGTAACCGGCGTTGGGGCTGATGCCGTGCTTGGTCTGGAAGGCCTTGATGGCCTTGCAGTCGGCGCTCGACTGCCTGCCGTCCACCGAGCGGCCCAGGAACTTCTCGACCTGCTTCTGGTACGGCCCGGCCTGCGCCGAGCACGTCGCGGCCTGTGCGGTGGTGCTCCCCAGGGCCACCGTGAGCGGGGCCACCAGCGCGGTGATCCCCAGGGCGACGACGGCTCGTCTGTGTATGTCCCCCACTGCGGTCCACTCCTCGTTCGTCTTCGTACGCGCCATACGTGTGCGTTGCGCGTTTTACGACAGCTAGACCGCGGACGGGGCCGACTCGTTGCAGGGGGAAGTGAAACAGGTGCGTAACAGCGCGACGGCACCGCGCACGGATCCGCGCCGCGCGCCCCGGCGGGCCGACGGCCGGCGCCTCGCGGGTTCCGCCGTGCCATTGGTACGGTCGCGGTGATCGACTCGCGCACCCGGGAGACCCGCACCATGGCCGTCGACGAACTCGACACCCGCATCCTGCGGCTCCTCCTGGAGCAGCCGCGCACGAGCGTGCGGGAGTACGCGCGCGTCCTCGGCGTCGCGCGCGGCACCCTCCAGGCCCGCCTGGACCGGCTCGAACGCGAGGGCGTCATCACCGGCACCGGCCCGAAGCTCTCCCCCGCCGCGCTCGGCCACCCGGTGCTCGCCTTCGTGCACATCGAGGTCACCCAGGGGCGCCTCGACGAGGTCGGGGACGCGCTCGCGGCCGTGCCGGAGATCATCGAGGCGTTCTCGATGACGGGCGGCGGCGATCTGCTGACCCGGGTGGTGGCGCGGGACAACGGCCACCTGGAGGACGTCGTCCAGCGTCTGATCCAGCTGCCGGGCGTGGTGCGTACGCGGACGGAGATGGCGCTGCGCGAGCGCGTGCCGCACCGGCTGCTGCCGCTGGTGGAGTCGGTGGGCCGGGCGGCCGCGGAGAGGTAGCCGGATGGCAGTGCCGGGACAGTTGGCATGCTGGGGTGCATGAGCGCCCTGAACCACACCTCGGTCATCTTCGATCTCGACGGCACCCTCGTGGACAGCGAGCCGAACTATTTCGAAGCGGGCCGTCAGCTTCTCGCCGCCCACGGCGTCACCGGCTTCACCTGGGCCGACCACGAGAGGTACGTCGGCATCTCCACCCGCGAGACCCTCGCCGACTGGCGGGAGCGGTACGGCCTGACCGCGCCGCTCGCCGACCTGATCGCGGAGAAGAACCACCGCTATCTGGAGCTGGCCCGCGCCTCCACCCGTGTGTACCCGCAGATGCGGGAGTTCGTGGAGCGGCTGTCCGACGCCGGGGTGCCGATGGCGGTGGCGTCGGGGTCCTCGCGCGCCGCCATCGAGGCGATCCTCGCGGGCACCGGTCTGGACGCCCACCTCAAGACACTCGTCTCGGCGGACGAGGTCGACCACGGCAAGCCCGCACCCGACGTGTTCCTCGCGGCCGCCGCGCTCCTCGGCGCGGAGCCCGCCGACTGCGTGGTCCTGGAGGACGCCGCTCCGGGCGCGCTCGCCGCGCGGGCCGCGGGCATGCGGTGCGTCGCGATCCCGTATGTCGCGGCGCAGGCCGACGACCCGGCGTTCGCGGCGGCGGATCTGCTGCTGCGCGGCGGTCAGGAGGAGTTCACGGCGCGGGCCGCGCTTGACTGGCTGGCTTCGGGAGCACCGGGGACGTCGACCGCCTGACGGCCATCAGCTCGCACACACGTCTGGGCGGCCGGGTGGGTGTCGCGGCGCTGCCGTGTGGCCGGATCGCCGGAGTCGGTACACGGTGATCAGTACGAGGTGTTGTCACGACCGCCACGGGTACCTGCGAACGCACGTCCAGAAGGATCCGGACGGACCAGCGGGACCAGCCGGGACCCGCCGGATCAGAGGGAACACCACGAGGAACGGAGGCACGACCGTGAGCGAGCAGAATCCCCCGTCGGCCGGCGAGGACGGCCCGCCGGTGCCGCGCGACCTGCCCGACCAGCAGGCCTCGGACGAGGAGGACCGCTGGGACCCGGACGACGACGCGGCACGGACCGGCAACGCCCCCGACGCGGACGACGACGTGCCCGACACCGACGAGGCGGGCACGGGCAGGCGCGGCGCCCCGCACGCACACGGCCCCGGACCCGACCGGCCTGTGCCGGACGAGCCCACGGGCTAGGGCAGTCCGGCAACGACCACACGGACACACGTGAGCAACGAGAAATGGGTGATCGGCAGTGAACGGAACGGGGCTGTCCTCGGCGCAGGTCACGGTGGAACTCAGTGACTGCTCCGCGCAGGACGCGGCGGCGGTCTTCGACGTCCTGCGGACCGCCTTCCCGCAGGACGCGGCGGCCGACGGGGCCGCCGTGTCGCCCCCGGGCGCGGGCGGCGGAGCGACGGTCTGGACGGAGACCTTCGCCATCTCGGGCGCCGGCAGAGCGGTCCCGTCGGGTGCGGCGGGCACGCTGACGCGGCCGGTGTCCGCCGACGTCCAGGGCGGCTATCTGGCGGTCGATCAACTGCGGGCCTTCCTGGCCTCCGTGTTCGCCGTGAGCGGCGAGGGCGCGGCCTTCGGAGACCAGGAGAAGGACGTTCATCTGTGCCTGGCGAACCGCTAGGCCGCCGCGGGCCGGGGCGGTTCGCGCCTGTCGTCACACGAGGTGCGGCAGTCCCAGGTTGTTGATCAGCGGGCCCTCGATGCTGATGCCCTCCGTGATCAAGGACTCCGGGGCGGGCAGCGGCGGCAGCGGGCTCGCCGGCGCCGGGCTCGCCACCGCGGCGGCGGGTGCTGTCGTGACGGCGACGGCCGGTGTGGCGAGCGCGGTCATCGCGGCGAAAGCTCCGGCTACGAGGACGACGGAACGGCGCATGGAACCACCTTGCTTCTCTTCGGTGTTGGATCTTCGGGACGGGTCCCGAAGATCCTGAGCGCCGACATGGCTGCCCGCACCGGCCCGCCGCCATGCAGGGTGTCCCTCGTACGAGCGTCGGCGGCACGGACGCCGTGCGCGCTGCACGTACGAGGGACAGGACCGGCTAGCCCACCGTCAGCTCCGTGATGCCCGGGTGCTCCTTGACCTGCGCCGCACCGCGCACCGTCACCCGCACATATCGCGCGAGCCGCGCCTTGTCCGACGTCTCGTCCACGGCGTGCCAGTGGTGGCCGTCCAAGGAGACCTCGATGTCGTACGACGCGGGCTTGACGGAGGTCCACGTCGGCGTGACCTTCGCGACGCGCACCGGCTCGCCGAGGTCCGCGGTCAGGGCGCCGGTCTTCTCGGCCGGGACCCAGGCGGTGGCCGTGTTGCCGTCGACGGCGGCGCCCGCGTACATGCCGGGCTCCTCCGACGACGCCTTGGCGGGCGTGCAGCGGGCCGCGTTGCCCGTGGGCGTGAGGTCGGGGCGGCGGGTCTTGAGGACGACGGGGGCGCCCTCGCTGACGACCTGCTTGCCCTGCGGGGTGTCGAGGGTCATCGGCGCGCCGGAGGTGAGCCGCACCGTGGTGTGGTGGGCGCCGAGTTCGACGTCGTACGTACGGCCCTGCCAGGTCAGCCCGCGCAGGGTGACGCCCTCGGCGAGCTGCGGGGGCAGCATCGGGTCCAGGCGCAGCCGGTCCTCCCGCATCCGCATGCCGGTCAGGCCGTTGGTGAAGATCTGCAGGAAGCCGCCCTTGCCGGTGAGGAAGTCGTGCGCAGGCGAGCCCGCCAGCGGGTCCTCCGCGCCCGCCTTGTCGCCGCGTGCCTCCGAGAACTGCGCGAACGGGCCGCGCACGAACGGCTTGATGGAACGCTCCAGATAGGTGTACGTGGAGCAGCCCGGCTCGCCGATCCCGGCGGCGTCGATGGCGTGCACCGAGTCCGTCATGGCTGGGCCGTCCGGGTCGGTGCGCTGCGCGTAGTAGTCGAGCGTGGCGGCCGCGGCGCCGTCGGCCATGGGCCACTCCAGCGGGTACATCAGGAGCACCGTGTCGGCCTGCTTGATCTTGCTGCCCTTGTAGCCGTCGTACTGCTCGAAGACCTTGCGTTCCTTGTCGTACGGGATGCGGATCCGGTCGGCGATCGACGTCCACTTCGTGGGGGCCTGCTCGCCGAGGAGCTTGGCGGCGCGGGTGGCGTGGCGCAGGGCGGTGGCGGCGCCCGCGTTGGTGAACACCGCGTCGTCGACGCCGTTGCTGTACTCGTCGGGTCCCGCGGTGTCCTTGATGGAGTAGCTGCCGTCGGTGTTGCGGTGGACGCGGCCCGCCCAGAACTCGGCGATGCCCTTCAGGACGGGCCAGCCGCGCGTCCGCAGCCACTGCGTGTCCTTCGTGGCCAGGTAGTACTGCCAGGTCGCCAGGGAGATGTCGGACTGGAGGTGGACCTGCGTGCGGCAGTGCGGCGGGTCCACGCTGTGGCACTCCTTGGCCAGGTTGCCCGAACTGCCGCTGTTCCAGGGGTAGAAGAGGCCGTCGTAGCCGAACTTACGGGCGTTGTCGCGGGCTCCGGCACGGGTGCGGTAGCGGTAGTCGACGACGGACTTGGCGAGGTCGGGGCGGGTGGCGAGGAGCCCCGGGTACATCCACGTCTCGGCGTCCCAGAAGACGAGTCCCGCGTAGTTGTCGCTGGTCAGTCCGGCCGGGGCGATGCTGTTGGCCGCTCCCTCGCGCGTGCTCGACAGGAGTCCGTACTGCGCGGAACGCACCCACGTCTGTAGTTCGCGCTGCCGCCCGGCCACCTCGATGTCGCTGCGCCACAGGCGTGCCCAGGCGGCGGTGTGGGAGCGCAGCAGGGCGTCCCAGCCGCGTTCGGCGGCGCGGCGTGAAGCGGCGGTGGCATCCTGGCGCGGGGCACGTGAGGTCAGCGCGGTGTCGACGCCCACGAACTTGGTGAGCTCGTACGACTGTCCGCTGCGGACGGGCAGGGTGAGGGACTGCCGGTTCGTCAGCTTCGCCGCACGGCCCGCCCGGCGCTCCCGGGCGTCGTGCACGCCGTGTCCGGTGCGCAGCGTGGAGGCGACGGCGCCCTTGACCTTGGTGCCGTCGGTGCGGAAGGCGACGTCCATGGTCGGCCCGGAACCCCCGTGCCGCCGGTCGCCGGTGCGGTCGCCACCGCCGGTCTGCTGCACGCGGCGCGCGCCGCGGCCGTCGAGGACGTCGGTGACGGTCGCCTCGCCGCTCCAGTGCGGGCGCATCTTCATCCGTACGGCGCCCACGTGCGGGTTGGCACGGTCGGCGAGCACCTCGTAGCTGAGGTCGGTGCGGCGGCCGTCCGCCGCCGTCCAGGTGAGGGTGGTGGTGACGAGGCCGCAGTGCATGCTGAGGCTCTGCCGGTAGGCGGAGATGCGGCCGGGCGTCGTCGAAGAGTTGAAGGTGTCGGAGCCCTCGCCGCCGGTGGTGACGGTGAGCGGGGTCCAGGTGGGGAGCGCGGCGACGGCCTGGCGGTTCTGGGCGGTCTGCTTGTTGTGCGCGTACAGGCCGGACACGAAGGAGCCGTCGTAGCGCGGCGTGAACAGGGGCCAGCCCGTCTTGGCGTCCGTGTCCGTGTAGCCCGCGCCGTTGGGCGGCACGCGCTGTCCCAGGTAGCCGTTGCCGACGAAGGCGTGGTGGTTGTCCTTCGGGTCGACGCGGGTGGAGTCGAGCGTCCAGCCGTCGCCCTGGCGGCAGTCGGTGGTGGTGGCGGGGGTGGCCTCGGCGCGGGAGGGGGCCGTCGGCGGGACCGCTGCGACGAGCACTCCGGCGAGCAGTGCCGCGGACAGTCTGGCGGCGTTCGGCCGCGATACCAGGGAGTACGTCATTGTTCTCCGTCATGGTGAGGTGAGGGTCCACGGACCATAAATTTCATGAACGAGTCACGTCAATAACTTCGGCACAACACATCAAGTCCTGAACACGGAGTGTGGGAAACACGCCACGCGCAGCAGATCTGCCGCGCGGATCGCCGATGACGGCGGGGCCCGCGGCACAACACCTCTCCAACTTCTCCACGGCACGGGTAAATTGACCTTGCCGCCCGCAGCGGGCGTGTTTCTACGGGGTGGGTGGGGTGGAGCAGGGGATGCGCGGCGCAGTCCTTGACGGGCGGTACACGCTCACGGAACGCATAGGCGCGGGCGGCATGGGGGCAGTCTGGCGGGCCCGGGACGCCCGGCTCGACCGGGAGGTGGCCGTCAAGCTGCTCGGCCTGCCGCAGGACACGTCGGCGCCGGACCGCGAGCGCATGCTGGCGCTGTTCGTGCGGGAGGCGCGGGCCGCGGCGGCGCTCGACAGCACGTACATCGTGCCGGTCTTCGACCACGGTTCGGAGGGCGACAGTCCGTATCTGGTGATGCCGCTCCTGAACGGCCGTACGGTCACCGAGCTGCTCAGGAACGGCAAGGGGCTCTCGCCGCAGCGGGTCGCGGACATCGCCGCACAGGTGTGCCGGGCGCTCGCGGTGGCGCACCGGGCCGGCATCGTGCACCGGGACATCAAGCCCGCCAACGTGATGGTCACCGACGAGGGCACCGTGAAGGTCCTCGACTTCGGCATCGCCAAGTTCCTGGACGCGGCGACGGGGGCCGGCGGCTATCTCACCCGCACCTCCGACTCGCCCATCGGCACGCTGCACTACATGGCCCCGGAGCGGTTCGCCCACGGCGAGACCGACGGGCGCACCGATGTGTACTCGCTGGGCTGCATGGTGCACGAAATGCTCACCGGCGCCCCGCCGTTCGACGCCCCGTCGGCGGCCGCGCTGATGCACTGTCACGTGTACGAGACCCCGGACCGGCCCTCCCTGCGGCGCCCGGGCCTCTCGCCCGCCTGGGACGACCTGGTGGGCCGGATGCTGGCGAAGGCGCCCGCCGACCGGCCGGACGCCGAGGGGACACGGAGCGAGCTTGAGGCACGGGCCAAGGAGGCGTCCGTCGGTCTGACGAAGGCCGCACCGGCCGCACCGGCTTCCGCCGCTCCCGCCACGGGCACGCCGAACCATGCCCCCGCGACTCCCGGCACACCGAGCCCCGGCGCCGCCACACCAGGCACACCAGGCACACCGAACCCCGGCACCCCGACCCCACCGGCCTCGGCACCCACCCCACCCGCTCCCGCCCACCCGGCGCCCGCCGCCCCGTCGCCCTTCGGCCCACCGCCGTCGGCCCAGGCGCCCCTGGCGCAGGCCGGGCACCCAGCCGACTCCGGACCGCAGCCCGTCCCCACCTCCTACCCCCTCCCGCCGCCCAGACCGACCGCCCCGCCCCCGCTGTGGCCCGCCCCGGTCGCCCACCACGGCCAGGTACCCGCCGGGCGGCCGTGGTGGCGCACCTGGTGGGTCCCGGGCGGCGCGGCCGTGGCCGTCGCCGCGCTCGTCGTGACGCTCACCGTCACCGACCCGTTCGGCGGCACCAAGGACGACTCGGGGAAGGGGACGTCCGGGGGCACGTCGGACCGCCCCAAGCCCGGCCCGAAGGGCAGCACGGTGGCCGAGCGGGCCAAGACCGAGACGCTGGTCCTGGGCACGGCGGACGACTCCGAGGGCCCTGCGCCCGCCGTCGCGGAGGCCCGCAAGGGCGGCAAGGTCACCGTCCTCGAACCCGCCGACCTCACCACCGTCGACCCCGGCAAGATGTGGTCGGGCACCGACCGGCTCGTCTCCCGCCTGGTCCACCGCAGCCTGACCGGCCTCAAGACGCTGCCCGACGGCAGGGTCAAGCTCGTCGGCGACCTGGCCACCGACGGCGGCCGGGCCTCGTCGGGCGGCCGGACCTGGACCTTCACGCTCAAGCCCGGCCTCACGTACAACGACGGCACGCCGGTCCTCGCCAAGGACTTCGTGAACGCCGTCCAGCGCACGCTCGACCCGTCGTTCGCCATCGGCGACCGGACCCTGCGCAGCTGGCTGCTCGGCCCCAAGGCTGCGGACGGCGGCAGCGGCGACCGCACCCTGCCGCCGGGCACGATCGAGACACCCGACGACCGCACGGTCGTCTTCCATCTGGAGAGCGCCCGGCCGGACTTCAATGTCGCGCTCGCGGGCCCCTCCGGCGCGCCGGTGCCCGACCGGGTGAAGGACACCTCCACGGGCTCGCCGACGGTGCCGTCCACCGGGCCGTACGAGGTGAGCACGTTCACCGGCGCGAAGGACGTCGTCCTGACCCGCAACTCCGAGTGGAAGGCGGACAGCGACCCGCTGCGGACCGCCTACCCGGACACGTACCGCATCGAGGGCGGGCTGTCCGTCGAGGACATCAAGTCCCGTACGGTGAGCGCCGGTTCGAGCGAAGCGGTGATGTCGTTCACCGGTTCGCTCGGCAAGGACGGGCTCGGCAAGAACGCCGGCGGCGCGGGGCGTCTGTCCGCGCCGTCGGCCTTCATCCACGCGTACCAGATCAACACCCGCCGGGTGAAGGACGTCAAGGTCCGCAAGGCCATCGCCACGGCCCTGCCTGCGGGGGACGTCCTCGCGGCCAGCGGCGAGGACGGCACGGTCCATCACAACCTGCTGCCGCCCGGTGTCCGCGGCGCCCGCCCCTTCGACCTGTACGGGGCCGGGGAGCACGGCGACCCGGCGAAGGCCCGTGCGCTGCTCAAGGACGCGGACGAGAGCGGCTTCAGGCTCACCCTCGGGCACGCGGACGCGACGGACGCCGAGCGGGCCCAGGTGATCAAGGCGGCACTCGACCGGGCCGGATTCCAGGTCAAGTTGCAGAAGGACGACACGACGGACTACTACAAGAACGCGGGCACGGGGAAGTACGACCTGTTCCGGCTGCCCGTGGGCGCCGGTCTGCCCGTCGGCTCCGCGACCCTGCCGGAGTACTTCGACGGCAAGTACAGCTACCCCACGTCGTCGAACTACTCGCGCCTGAAGAACTCCGGCGTCGACTCGGCGATCGACGCGGCCGGTTCGGCGGGGTCGCTGCGCGACGCGGGCGAGCTGTGGTCGACGGTGGACCGCCGGGTGATGGAGCAGGCAGCGGCGGTGCCCGTGTACGTGCCGATGCGCACGTACCTGTACTCCAAGGCGCTGCACGGGCTCCAGGTCGACCTCGACGGAGTGTCGCCGCTCAACGCGTACGTGCGCTGAGCGGCGGCGGCCACGGACGCGGCGCCCTGGACCGGGCGCCGCTCCGGCGGCAGTCCTGCCGATGGTCTACCGGTGGGTGAAGTGCGGCTTGCGCTTCTCCGTGAACGCGGTCATGCCCTCCTTCTGGTCCGCCGTCGCGAACACCGCGTGGAAGAGGCGCCGTTCGAAGCGGACGCCTTCGGTGAGGGTCGTCTCGAAGGAGCGGTTGACCGACTCCTTGGCCATCATGGCGACCGGCAGCGACATCCCCGCCACCGTCTCGGCGACGCTCAGCGCCTCGCCGAGCAGGTCGTCGGCGGGGACGACCCGGGAGACGAGCCCGGCGCGCTCGGCCTCCTCCGCGTCCATGGTGCGGCCGGTCAGACACAGCTCCATGGCCTTGGCCTTGCCGACGGCGCGGGTCAGGCGCTGCGAGCCGCCGATGCCGGGGATGACGCCCAGCTTGATCTCCGGCTGGCCGAAGACCGCCGTGTCGGCGGCGAGCAGGATGTCGCAGAGCATGGCCAGCTCGCAGCCGCCGCCGAGGGCGTAACCGGAGACGGCGGCGAGCGTCGGGGTGCGCACCTGGCCGAGTCGGTCCCAGGCCGTGAACCAGTCGCTCAGGTACATGTCCAGGTAGTTCTGCGGGCTCATCTCCTTGATGTCGGCGCCCGCGGCGAACGCCTTCGCGGAGCCGGTGAGGACGATGCAGCCGACCTCCGGGTCCCGGTCGAGAGCCTCGGCCGCGGCGACGACCTCCCGCATGACCTGGAGGTTCAGGGCGTTCAGGGCCTTGGGGCGGTTGAGGGTGAGGATGGCCACCCTGCCCTTGCGCTCCACGAGGATCGTCTCGTACGAGTCCGTGGTGGCCGTGGAGTCCGTGGTGGCCGTGGGGTCGGTCATGATCGCTGGTTCCTCTGGTCGTCGGCGAGTTGCGGTCCGGAGCGCTCTCTGATGGCCCGGACGATCCCGGAGAAGTCCTCCGCCGCTCCCCCGCCCTCGGCGAAGGCGGCGTACAGCTCGGCGGCGCGCAGGCCCAGTTCGGCGTCGACGCCGCCCGCGCGCACGGCGTTCGCGGCGAGGCCGAGGTCCTTGGCCATGAGGGGTGCGGCGAAGCCCGGGAGGTAGTCGCGGTTGGCGGGCGAGCCCGGGACCGGTCCCGGCACGGGGCAGTTGACGCTCAGCGCCCAGCACTGGCCGGACGCGGTGGACGCCACGTCGTACAGCGCCTGATGGGAGAGGCCGAGGCTCTCGCCGAGGACGAAGGCCTCACTGACGGCGATCATGGAGACGCCGAGGATCATGTTGTTGCAGATCTTCGCGGCCTGTCCGGCGCCCGCCGCGCCGCAGTGCACGGCCTTCTTGCCCATCGCGGCGAGCAGCGGCTCGGCCCGCGCGAACGCGGCCTCGTCACCGCCGACCATGAACGTGAGCGTGCCCGCCTCCGCGCCCATGACGCCGCCGGAGACGGGGGCGTCCACGGCGAGGTGTCCGGCGGCCACGGCCGCTTCGTGGGCGGCCCGCGCGTCGGCGACGTCGATCGTGGAGCAGTCGACGAAGAGGGTGCCGGGCCGGGCGGCGGCGAGCAGTCCCTCGTCCTGGTAGAGGGCGAGGACGTGGCGGCCCGCGGGCAGCATGGTGACCACGACGTCCGCGTCGGCGGCCGCCGCCACGGCCGAGGGGGCGGCCTCGACGCCCGCGGCGACGGCGGCGTCCACGGCGTCCGGGACCAGGTCGTGGCCGACGACCCGGTGTCCGGCCTTGACGAGGTTGGCGGCCATCGGGCCGCCCATGTGGCCGAGGCCGACGAAGGCGATGACGGGGCTCACCAGGGCACCTCCTGCGGGGAGCGGTCGGCGGCGAGGGCGAGTTCGCGCGCGCCGAGCGGGGCGAAGTAGCGGGCCACGTCGTCGTCGGTGACGTCGGCGAGGCCGGCCGGGGACCAGCGGGGGTCGCGGTCCTTGTCGACGACCTGGGCGCGGATGCCCTCCACGAGGTCGGCGGAGGCGAGGGCCGCGCACGACACCCGGTACTCCTGCTCGAGGACCCGCTCCAGCGGGCCGAGCTGCCGGGCCCGGCGCAGCGAGGAGAGCGTGACCTTCAGGGCGGTCGGCGACTTGGTGTGCAGGGTCTCAGCGGCCTCCTTGGCGGCCTGCGCGCCGTGGTTCTGCAGCCGGTCGACGATCTCCTCGACGCCGTGCGCCGTGTAGCAGGCGTCGATCCACGCGCGCTGCTCGCCGAGGACGCCGGGCGGCGCCTCGGCGACGTACCGGGCGAGGACCTCGCGCACCGGATCGGAGGCGAGGTCCGCGACGAGGCGCGGCAGCTGGTCGGAGGGGACGAAGTGGTCGGCGAGCCCGCACAGGAGCGCGTCGCGGGCGCCCAGCTGCTGTCCTGTCAGGGCCAGATGGGTGCCGAGTTCGCCGGGCGCGAGGCCGAGCAGATAGGTGCCGCCGACGTCGGGGACGAAGCCGATGCCCGTCTCGGGCATGGCGATCCGGGAGCGCTCGGTGACGACGCGGACGCCGCCGTGCGCGGAGACGCCGACGCCGCCGCCCATGACGATGCCGTCCATCACGGCGACGTACGGCTTCGGGTAGCGCGCGATGCGGGCGTTGAGGTGGTACTCGTCGCGCCAGAAGTCCGCGGAGGCGCTGCCGCCGGTGCGGGCGTCGTCGTAGATGGCGCGGATGTCGCCGCCCGCGCACAGGCCGCGCTCTCCGGCGCCGGTGAGCACGACGGTCTCCACGGCCGGGTCGTGCTCCCAGGCGGCGAGGGCCTGGTCGATGCGGCGGACCATGGCGTGGGTGAGGGCGTTCAGGGCGCGGGGCCGGTTGAGGACGATGTAGGCGGCGCGGCCTTCGGTGCGCAGCAGTACGGAGTCGTCGGCGGGCGCCGGGTCCGCGGCGGCGGTGGGCGTCATCGCAGCGCCCCCGTCAGGCCGCGGGCGACGATCAGGCGCATGATCTCGTTGGTTCCTTCCAGGATGCGGTGGACGCGCAGGTCGCGCACGAGCTTCTCGATGCCGTACTCGGTCAGGTAGCCGTAGCCGCCGTGCAGTTGCAGGGCGCGGTCGGCGACCGAGTGGCCGGTGTCGGTGGCGAACTGCTTGGCCATGGCGCACAGTTGGGGTGCCTGCGGGTCGCCCGCGTCGAGGGCCTGGGCGGCCTGGCGGACCAGGGCGCGGGCCGCGGTCAGCTCGGTCGCCATGTCGGCGAGCTTGAACTGGAGCGCCTGCGCGTCCAGGAGCCTGGCCCCGAACGCCTCGCGGTCGGCGAGGTAGCCGAGGCTGCGGTCGAGGGCGCTGCGGGCGCCGCCGAGGGAGCAGGCGGCGATGCCGAGGCGGCCGCCGTTGAGGCCGTTCATGGCGATGCGGAAGCCGTTGCCCTCGCCACCGAGCAGCCGGTCGGCGGACAGCCGCACCCCGTCGAGGATCACCTGCCGGGTGGGCTGGGCGTTCCAGCCCATCTTCTGCTCGTTCGGGCCGAAGGACAGGCCGGGGTCGTCGCGCTCGACGACGAACGCGGAGACGCCGCCGGGGCCGCTGTCGCCGGTGCGGGCCATCACGATGTACACGTGCGCGGCGCCGGCGCCGGAGATGAACTGCTTGACGCCGGTCAGGACATAGGCGTCGCCGTCGCGTTCGGCGCGGGTGCTGAGCGCGGCGGCGTCGGAGCCCGCGCCGGGCTCGGTGAGGCAGTAGCTGCCGAGCCAGTCCATGGACGTGAGCGACCCGAGCCAGCGGGCGCGCTGGGCCTCGTCGCCGTACCGGTCGATCATCCAGGCGACCATGTTGTGGATGGAGAGGTAGCCCGCGATGGACGGGCAGCCGGAGGCGAGGGCCTCGAAGACGAGGACGCCGTCGGCGCGGGTGAGCCCGGAGCCGCCCACGTCCTCGGCGACGTACATCCCGCCGAGGCCGAGGTCGGCGGCCTTGCGCAGCACCTCCACCGGGAAGTGCTTCTCCTGGTCCCAGGCGAGGGCGTGCGGGGCGAGGTGTTCCTGGGCGAAGTCGAGGGTGGTCTCGACGATGGCGAGCTGGTCCTCGGTGAGCAGTGAGCTGGTCATGGCGGTCACCGCATCGTCGGGATGGTGAAGCTCGCGCCTTCCTTGGCCCCGGAGGGCCAGCGCGAGGTGACGGTCTTGGTGCGGGTGTAGAAGCGGATGGAGTCAGGACCGTGCTGGTTGAGGTCGCCGAAGCCGGAGCGCTTCCAGCCGCCGAAGGTGTGGTACGCGACGGGGACCGGGATGGGGACGTTGACGCCGACCATGCCGGTGTCGACGCGGCGGGTGAAGTCGCGTGCGGTGTCGCCGTCGCGGGTGAAGAGCGCGACGCCGTTGCCGTAGGGGTGCTCGCTGGGCAGCCGCAGCGCCTCTTCGTAGTCGGCGGCGCGGACCACGGACAGGACCGGGCCGAAGATCTCCTCCTGGTAGATCCGCATGTCCGGGGTGACGCGGTCGAAGAGCGAGGCGCCCGCGAAGAAGCCGCCCTCGTGCCCGGGGAGGGTGAAGTCACGGCCATCGACCACGAGTTCGGCGCCCTCTTCGACGCCGAGGTCGACGTAGGAGCGGACGCGGTCGAGGGCGTCGCGGCTGACGAGGGGGCCGAAGTCGGCCTCGGGGTCGTCGGAGCGGCCGATGCGCAGCGCGCCGATGCGGTCCTTGAGGCGGGCCACCAGGGCGTCGGCGGTGGACTCGCCGACGGGCACGGCCACGGAGATCGCCATGCAGCGCTCGCCCGCGGAGCCGTAGCCGGCGCCGATCAGAGCGTCCACGGCCTGGTCGAGGTCCGCGTCCGGCATCACGATCATGTGGTTCTTGGCGCCGCCGAAGCACTGGGCGCGCTTGCCGTGGGCGGCGGCGGTGGCGTAGATGTGCGCGGCGATCGGCGTGGAGCCGACGAAGCCGAGGGCCTCGACGCGGGGGTCCTCCAGGAGGGTGTCGACGGTTTCCTTGCCGCCGTTGACGACGTTCAGGACGCCCGGCGGCAGGCCCGCCTCCAGGAAGAGCTCGGCGAGGCGCAGCGGGACGGACGGGTCGCGCTCGGAGGGCTTGAGGATGAAGGAGTTGCCGCAGGCGATGGCGGGCGCGGCCTTCCACAGAGGGATCATCGCGGGGAAGTTGAACGGCGTGATGCCGGCGACGACGCCGATGGGGCGGCGCAGCGAGTGCACGTCGATGCCGGTTCCGGCGTTGTCGGTGAACTCGCCCTTGAGCAGGTGCGGGATGCCCGCGGCGAACTCCACGACCTCGAGGCCGCGCTGCAGGTCGCCGTGCGCGTCGGCGACGGTCTTGCCGTGCTCGGCCGACAAGAGGCGGGCCAGCGACTCGCGTTCGCCCTCGACGATCCGCAGGAACCGCATCAGGACGCGGGCGCGGCGCTGCGGGTTCCACTCGCCCCACTCGCGCTGCGCCTCGGCCGCGTCGGCGATGGCGGCCTCGGTCTCCGCGCGGTTCGCGAGCGGGACGCGGGCCTGTATCTCGCCGGTGTTCGGGTCGTACACGTCGGCCTGCGCGCCCGAAGTTCCCGGGATGTGCTTGCCGCCGATGAAGTGGGTCAGTTCACGGACCATGGGAGCCTGCTCTTTCGTCAGGTGGGGATCCGAGGACGGGCGCGCCCGGCCGGCCGTCGGCGGCGTGCGCGGGCATGCCGGAGTGACGGTCGGACAGAGGGACGCGAACGGCCAAAGGGCCGTCAGACAGCGGGGGTTGTCGCTCGCATCGCCGGATCACCAGGGTCGTGGGTGCGCACCGGGGCCATGCGTGTCTGCTCCATCCTCGTGGACAACACGGAACACCCCACGGCCGGTATCCTGACTCCCGGATCAGCGCCCGTTCTCCGCCTTCCCGACGGACTTCTCCGTCAGTGGCGTTGTCTCACGCGAGAACGCACTCCCCGGTCACAGTGGCGGGACCGCGCCGGATTCACACCGGCTTCCCTGCACCGCGGGCTTCGTCACGAACATATACTTGGACTTCCTAGTAAGTCCACAGCGGACGGGTTCCCACTTGCCGTGGGAACCCCCTATCCGGCTCCTAGCGGAGTGTCACGCCCCCAGTTCGGCGCGTACGACCCCGGCAAGACCCGCCAGCGCGGACGCGAGGTCGGCCGCACTCGCCCCGCCGCCCTGCGCCACCTCGTCCGAGCCCCCACCCCGCCCGCCGAGCAGCCGCTTGACCAGCGCGGACGCGGACAGTCCCGCCGCACGCCCGGCCTTGTTCACGGCGACGACGAGCACGGGCTTGTCGGCGGTGAGCGCCACGGCGGCCACGCCCGGGCGCTCACCGGGCAGCCGCCCTCGGACGTCCAGGGCAAGGGTGCGGGCGGCCCCGGCGTCGCCGTCCACGGTGGCGGTGACGACGTTCGCGCCCGCCACGTCGACCGCCCGGTCCGCCAGTTCGCCCGCGCGGACGGCGAGGGCCGCCTGCCGCAGCCGCTGGTTCTCCCGGTCGGCGGCCTTGAGCCGGTCGAGGAGTCCGGCGATGCGTTCGGGCAGTTCGGCGCGCGGTGCCTGCACCTGCTCGGCGATGCGGGCGACGAGGTCGCGCTCGCGCGCCAGATGGGCGAACCCCTCGATCCCGACGGCGGCCTCCAGACGCCGCATGCCCGCGCCGACGGACGACTCGGCGGTCAACGCGACGACACCGACCTGCGCGGCGTGCTCGACGTGCGTGCCGCCGCACAGCTCGCGCGACCAGGCGCCGCCGATCTCGACGACCCGCACCTGCTCGCCGTACGTCTCGTCGAACAGGGCGAGCGCGCCGAGCTCCTTGGCCTCGGGCAGCGTCATCCAGCGCACGCCGACGGGCAGGTCACGGCGGAGCGCGCGGTTGGCGGCCTCCTCGACCTCGCTGCGGACGGTGGCGGAGAGCCCGCCGCGCCAGGGGAAGTCCAGGCGCAGATAACCGGGGCGATTGTAGGAGCCGGACTGCAGGGCGGTGGGGCCGAGGACCTCGCGCAGGGCGGCGTGCAGGACGTGGGTGCCGGAGTGGGCCTGGCGGGCGCCGAGGCGCCACTCGGGGTCGACGGCGGCGTGCACGGCGTCGCCGACGGCCAGTTCGCCCGCGGTGACGCGGACCTGGTGCGCGACGAGTCCGGGCAGCGGGCGCTGCACGTCGAGCACGTCGGCCTCCACGGAGGCGCCCGAGAGCTGTCCCGCGTCGCTGTCCTGGCCGCCGGACTCGGCGTAGAACGGCGTGCGGTCCAGGACGGCGGTGACGATCTCGCCGTCGCGGGCCACGGGCACGGGGCCCGCGGGGCCGAGGAGGGCGAGGACGCGGGACTCGGTGGTCAGGGTGTCCCAGGCGCGCCAGTCCGTCGGGCCGTGCTCGGTGAGGACGGCGCGCAGGGCCGATGTGTCCACCGCTCCGCCGGACTTGCGGGCGCGGGCGTCCGCGCGGGCCCGCTCGCGCTGCTCGCGCATGAGCGCCGTGAAGCCCTCGCGGTCGACCTCCACGCCCTGCTCGGCGGCCATCTCCAGGGTGAGGTCGATGGGGAAGCCGTACGTGTCGTGCAGCAGGAAGGCCTGGGCGCCCGGCAGTTGGCGCGCGCCCTCCGCCTTGGCCTTGGTGACGGCCGTGTCCAGGACGGTCGTGCCCTGCTTGAGGGTGGCGCGGAAGGCGTCCTCCTCCCCCGCTGCCTGGTCGGCGACGCGGTCGTAGGCCTCGGCGACGTCGGGGTAGCTCGGGGCCATGCAGTCCCGGGCGACGGCGAGGAGCTGCGTCAACGCCGGGTCCTCGTAACCGAGTTGACGCATGGAGCGGACCGCGCGGCGCAGGATGCGGCGCAGCACGTAGCCGCGGCCCTCGTTGCCGGGGGCGGTGCCGTCGGTGAGGAGCATGAGGGCGGTGCGGACGTGGTCGGCGACGACACGCAGGCGGACGTCGTCGGTGGCGTCGGCGCCGTAGCGCACGCCTGCGAGTTCGGCGGCGCGGTCCAGGACGGGGCGGGTCTCGTCGATCTCGTAGAGGTTGTCGACACCTTGGAGCAAGGTGGCCATGCGCTCCAGGCCCATGCCGGTGTCGATGTTGCGGCGAGGCAGTTCGCCGAGGATCGGGTAGCCGGACTTGCCGGTGCCCTCCCCGCGTTCGTACTGCATGAAGACGAGGTTCCAGAACTCCATGTACCGGTCCTCGTCGACGGCCGGGCCGCCCGCGCGGCCGAGCGCGGGGCCACGGTCGTAGTACAGCTCCGAGCAGGGGCCGCACGGTCCGGGTACGCCCATGGACCAGAAGTTGTCCTCGTCGCCGCGTGCCACGATCCGCTCGTCGGGCAGGTCGGCGACGCGCCGCCACAGGCCGCGCGACTCGTCGTCGGAGTGGTGCACGGTCACCCAGATCCTCGCCGGGTCCAGACCGTAGCCGCCGTCCGCGACGGAGCGGGTGCTCAGGTCCCAGGCGAAGGTGATGGCCTCTTCCTTGAAGTAGTCGCCGAAGGAGAAGTTGCCGTTCATCTGGAAGAAGGAGCCGTGCCGCGTGGTCTTGCCGACCTCCTCGATGTCGAGGGTGCGCACGCACTTCTGCACGCTGGTCGCGCGCGGCCACGGCGGTGCCACCTCGCCGGTGAGGTAGGGCTTGAACGGCACCATGCCCGCGTTGACGAAGAGCAGCGTCGGGTCGGGCGTCGGCAGCGGGGCGCTGGGGACGACCGTGTGGCCGCGTTCGGCGAAGAAGTCCAGGAAGCGGGTGCGGATGTCGGCGGTGCGCAAGGGGTGCTCCGGGCGGGGCTCAAGGGGCTACAGAGACGGTGGGTTGTCGGGGGCTACGGGGGCGGGAAGGTGTCGGGGCGCGCGGGGTGGCGCGGGCCGAGGAAGACGGCCGTGCCGTATCCGTTCGGCGCGGGGTGGGTGACCTGTCGCCAGCCGAGCCGTTCGTAGAAGCGGACGGTCGCGTCGGCCTTGACGGACGTGAGCAGCCAGCAGCGCCCGGCGGGCGCGTCGCGCGTGACCGCTTCGAGGAGCGTACGGCCGAGGCCGCGGCCGTGCGCGCCGGGCGTGACGGCGAGTTCGTCGACCTCCAGGCCGCCGCACAGCCACGCGGCGGTGCGCTCGGCACCGAGGGCGGCGCTGACGCGCGGGTAGGAGCGCGTGGCGGGCAGTGGGGTCTCGGACGTCCAGGCGGTGGCGAAGCCGAGCACGCGGTCGCCGTCGAGGGCCACCGCGCCGGTGAAGCCGGGGCGGCCGGTGTCGCCCGCGAGGCGTTCCAGGTAGACGTCCGCCTCCGCGGGGTCGGCGTGCCACGGCGGCTCGGCGAAGGCCTCGGCGTAGACCTGCCGGATGCCCCCGCGGTGGGTGAGCAGGTCGGGGGCCGACAGGCGGCGGACCAGGACGTCGGCCATCAGGCGGCCCTCGCGATCCTCGCCGTGGGGTGCAGCGCCGCGGACTCCAGCGGTGCCGACGGGTCGATCGACACGTCCAGGGGAGCCGGTTCGGCGCCCGCGCGCACCAGCAGGTCCCCGACGGCGGCGATCATCGCGCCGTTGTCGGTGCACAGGCCGAGCGGCGGGACGCGCAGGGTGATCCCGGCCTCCCGGCAGCGCTCCTCGGCGAGGGCCCGCACCCGGGAGTTGGCGGCGACACCGCCGACCACGACGAGGGTGTCCACGCCGTGTGCGGCGCAGGCCGCGACCGCCTTGCGGGTCAGGACGTCGGCGATGGCCTCCTGGAGCGCGGCGGCGCCGTCGGCGACCGGCAGTTCGCCGTCCGCGTGGCCCTCGGCCCAGCGCGCGGCGGCGGTCTTGAGGCCGGAGAAGGAGAAGGCGTACGGGTCGTCGCCGGGGCCTGTCAAGGGGCGCGGGAAGGCCACGGCCCGCGCCGAGCCGTCGCGTGCCGCCCGGTCGACGGCGGGCCCGCCCGGGTAGGGCAGCCCGAAGACACGGGCGACCTTGTCGAAGCACTCGCCCGCCGCGTCGTCCAGGGTGTCGCCGAGGTGGGCGATCGGGTCGCGGGCCAGGTCCCGGACGAGCAGGAGCGAGGTGTGGCCGCCGGAGACGATCAGGACGACGCAGGGGTCGGGCAGCGGGCCGTGCTCCAGGGTGTCGGCGGCGACGTGCCCGGCGAGGTGGTGCACTCCGTACAGCGGTACGTCCAGGGCGTAGGCGAGGGACTTCGCCCCGGCGAGGCCGACCTGGAGGGCGCCGGAGAGGCCGGGGCCCGTGGTCACGGCGACCGCGCCGATGTCGCCGAGGCCGAGGCCCGCCGTGTCCAGGGCGCGGCGGACGACGGGGGTCAGCGCGTGCACGTGGGCGCGGGCGGCGATCTCGGGGACGACGCCGCCGTAGCGGGCGTGCTCGTCCATGCTCGACGCGATGGCGTGCCCGAGCAGGCGCCCGTCCCGGACGAGTCCCGCGCCGGTCTCGTCGCAGGAGGACTCGATGCCGAGCACGATCGGGGAGGCGGTCATGAGGGGTCTCCCGACGTCGGCGTCGTGCCGGACCTCGGCGCCGACAGCGGCGGCGGCCCCTGCCTCGACCCCGGCGGCGACACCGGCACCGGCTCCCCCGCCGCCGACCGCACTCGGCTTCCGTCTCGCATCCGCCCTCGCCCCGCCTTCCATCGGGCTCACGCCCGCCACTCATCGGCACCTACTGCCTATGAATAGTAGTTGCAACCGATGTGCAATAAGGCTCCGGGCCGCTCTCGGGCCCTCAGTCCCGGGCGCGTCGGTCGAGGGCCGTTTCCACCAGGTGGCGCGCGTAGGCCGTCGACAGGCCATCGGGCCGGAACAGGATGCGGTACATGACCGGCGCGACGACGTGGTCCATGACCGTCTCGCGCGCCGGGATCCCCTCCTCGCCGCGCGCGCGGGCGCGGTCGAGGACGAGGTCGACCTGGGCGGCGGCGTAGGCGGAGCACTGGCCCGCGTTGCCGCCGTCCGGGTCACCGAGGAGGGCGTCCCGGATATAGGCGCGGCCCGCGGTGGACGACATCTCGTCGAGGAACTGCTCGGCCCAGGCCGCGAGGTCGGCGCGCAGGGAGCCGTGGTCGGCGGGCTCCGTGTCGGGGCGCAGCCGCTCGACGGCCACGTCCGACAGGAGTTCCTGGAGGTCGCCCCAGCGGCGGTAGATCGTCGACGGGGTGACCCCGGCCCGCGCGGCGACCAGCGGCACGGTCAGCGCCTCGCGGCCCCGCTCGGCCTCGAGGTCACGGACGGCGGCGTGCACGGACGCCTGCACGCGGGCACTGCGGCCGCCGGGGCGGGCCATGGGCTTGGGGCTCATCGCGTCACCTTAACGCTAATTTCTCGCTTCTACGGTGACGGGCGGCGTGGGACCCGCGGGCTTCGGCACCGGCCCGCGAGCGCCCCCGCCCGCCGCGACGACAGCCCCCTCCGCCGCACCGGCACCCCCGTCCGGCGCGAGCCGCCCCGCGTCCGCCCGCGTCGCCTCGTACGCGCGCCCGACCCGCAGCACCGCCCCCTCCCCCAGCGGCCGGCCGATCACCTGCATGCCGACGGGCAGGCCGCCCTCGCCCTGTCCGACGGGCACGGTCAGCGCGGGGACGCCCGTGATGTTCGCGGGCGCGGACAGGCGTACGTAGCTGTCGGACACGCTCTCCACGGAACCGTCGGCCCACTGCACGGATTGCTGCCCCACGGGTGCGGCGGTCAGCGGCACGGAGGGCGCGACGACGACGTCGACCTCGGCGAGGAGCCGTGCCCAGGCCCGCCGCATCAGGGTGCGGGCGCGCTGGGCGCGCACGTAGTCCCCGGCGAGCAGGAGTTCGCCCGCCTCAAGGAGGACACGCACGTCGGGCGCGTACAGCTCGGGCGTCGCGCGGAGCGTCCCCTCGTGGTACGCGGTGGCCTCGGGGACCATCAGGCCCCACTGGACCGCCTGGACGTAGCGGGTCATGGGGATGTCCACGTCGACGAGTTCGGCCCCGAGGTCGCGCAGCCGGTCGACGGCGGCGCGCACGGCGGACTCGACGTCGGGGGCGACACGGTCGAAGTAGTAGGTGCGCGGGACGCCCACGCGCAGTCCGGTCAAGTCGCCCTCGCCGTACGGGGGATGCGACTCGCGGGGCGCCGGGACGCGCGCCGGGTCGCGCGGGTCGTGGCCGGTCAGGGCGGCGAGGACGAGGGCGGCGTCGTCGACGGTGCGGGTGAGGGGGCCGACGTGGTCCAGGGACCACGACAGCGAGGTCACGCCGTGCCGGGGCACCAGGCCGTACGTCGGCTTGAGTCCCACGACGCCGTTGAGGGCGGCGGGGACCCGGATCGAGCCGCCGGTGTCGGTGCCGATGGCGAAGGTGACCGCGCCGGACGCGACGGCGACGGCGGAGCCGCCGCTCGATCCGCCCGCGACACGGTCCACGTCCCAGGCGTTGCGGGTCTGCGGGGTCGTCAGGCCGTAGGCGAACTCGTGGGTGTGGGTCTTGCCGAGCAGGACGGCGCCCGCGTCCGCGAGGCGGGCGGCGACGGTGCTGTCATCGGCGGCGACGTGGCCGTCCCGCACGGCCGAACTCGCGGTCGTGGGCTGCCCCTTGACGTCGATGAGGTCCTTGAGTCCCAGCGGGACGCCGTGCAGCGGGCCTCGGTATCGCCCGGCGGCGATCTCGGCCTCCGCCGTCGCGGCCGCGCGCCTCGCCTCGTCCGCCCGCAGGCCCACGAAGGCGTTCAGTCGGCCCTCGACGGCCCGGGCGCGCCCCAGGACGGACTCGGTGAGTTCGACGGGGGACAGTTCCTTCGCGCGGACGGCCGCCGCCGCGTCGGCGAGGGTCAGCTCAAACGGTCGCATCGGACACCTCCGGGTCCATCAGTTCCGCGGTGCGGGCGGAGGCGGGCGGCACGTCGCCGAAGTCCAGTTCGCGCAGGGTGGCGACGACGGCCTGGATGTGGTTCGCGGTGGCCGTCACGGCGTCCAGGCGCTCGCTCCCCAGGGGGAGTCCGGCGCGGCGGGCCCATTGGGCGGCTTCCTGGGGGGTGAGGTCTGCGGGCTCGGGGGCCTCGGGCGCTGGGGCTTCAGGCGCTGGGGCTTCAGACGCTGGAGCCTCAGATGCGGGGGCTTCGGGGGGCATGGGTTCCTCCGTGTGCGGGGCGGGCCCTTCCGGGCGCCGCACAGGCACGGCGCCGTAAAAGCTAATCACTTGCGTTAGTGGACCGTAGCGCCTAACGTCACTTAACGCAAAGGGATTGCTTTTAGCGATTCACCGCCCACGCGAAAGGCCCGCCATGCCTCCGCTGTCCCCGCCGCCCCCCTCGACCCCCGCCACCTGGAACCTCGGCGGCATCACCGCCCACCGCGTCGACGAGGTGGCGCTCCCGCCCGGGACGGGCCCCTGGCTGCTGCCCGCCGCCACCCCGGACGTCGTCGCCGGCACCCCGTGGCTGCGTCCGGACTTCGCCGACGAAGCGGGCACGCTCCGCCTCAGCAGCCACAGCTTCGCGATCACCCTCGGCGGCCGCCGCGTCCTCGTCGACACGGGCATCGGCAACGGCAAGGAACGCGCCAACCCGGCCTGGCACGACCTCGACACGGACTACCTGGACCGCCTGACGCGCGCCGGGTTCGCGCCCGAATCCGTGGACCTGGTCATCCTCACCCACCTGCACGCCGACCACGTCGGCTGGAACACCCGCCTGGCCGACGGGAGTTGGGTGCCGACCTTCCCCAACGCCCGCTACCTCACCACCCGTACGGAGTGGAGCCACTGGGCCGCCGCGGACATGGAGGCGCCCCGGCGCCAGATGTTCCGCGACTCCGTCCACCCGATCCGGGACGCGGGCCTGCTCGACCTGGTCGACATCTCGACGGGCCGGGTCGAGGTCGCCCCGGGCCTGCGCCTCCTGCCCACCCCCGGACACACCCCCGGCCACGTCGCCGTCGAACTGCGCGGCGACGACCGCACCGCCCTCATCACCGGTGACGCCGTGCACCACCCCGTCCAGCTGACCCGGCCCGACATCGGCTCCTGCGTGGACATCGACCCCGCCCTCGCCGAGCGCACCCGGCGCGCGCTGCTCGCGTCGGTGGCGGACACCGACACCCTGCTGCTCGGCAGCCACTTCGCCGCACCGACGGCGGGGCGGGTCACCACCCGGGGCCACGCGCCGACCCCGAACTCGTCCTTCCGCTTCAACTCCGTATTGGCCCAGACCTATTGACGAAAGGTCTATACCTACTTACCGTCTGCCGCATCACGTCCCATCCGCAGCAAGGCCTCCCCGAGGGAGCACGCCATGATCGGTCGGTCGGTACGTCTGTTGGGAGCGGCCATCGCGCTGGCCTTCGCGGCGCAGCTGCCGGCCGCCGCGGCGCCGGACGCGCCCAGTGCGCCCAGAGCACCGCAGGCGGACACCTGCGCGGTGAAGTCCAAACCCGCGGGCAAGGTGCTCCAGGGGTACTGGGAGAACTGGGACGGCGCGTCGAACGGCGTGCACCCGCCGTTCGGCTGGACCCCGATCACCGACTCCCGCATCGGCGCCCACGGCTACAACGTCATCAACGCCGCGTTCCCGGTGATCCGTTCCGACGGCACCGTGCTGTGGGAGGACGGCATGGACGCCACCGTGAAGGTGGCGACGCCCGCCGAGATGTGCCAGGCCAAGGCCGACGGCGTCACGATCCTGATGTCCATCGGCGGCGCGACGGCCGGGATCGACCTCAGCTCCAGCAAGGTCGCGGACCGCTTCGTCGAGACGATCGTGCCGATCCTGAAGAAGTACAACTTCGACGGGATCGACATCGACATCGAGACGGGCCTGGTCGGCAGCGGGAACATCAACCAGCTGTCGCCGTCCCAGTCCAACCTCATCCGCATCATCGACGGCGTCCTCGCCCAGATGCCGTCCAACTTCGGCCTGACGATGGCCCCGGAGACGGCCTACGTCACCGGCGGCAGCGTGGTGTACGGGTCCATCTGGGGCGCGTACCTGCCGATCGTCAAGAAGTACGCGGACAACGGCCGCCTGTGGTGGCTCAACATGCAGTACTACAACGGCAGCATGTACGGCTGCTCCGGCGACTCCTACTCCGCGGGCACCGTCCAGGGCTTCGTCGCGCAGACGGACTGCCTCAACAAGGGCCTGGTCATCCAGGGCACGACCATCAAGGTGCCCTACGACAAGCAGGTGCCGGGACTGCCCGCCCAGCCGGGCGCGGGCGGCGGCCACATGTCGCCCGGTCTGGTGAGCCAGGCCTGGCGGAACTACAACGGCGCCCTCAAGGGCCTGATGACCTGGTCGATCAACTGGGACGGGTCGAAGGGGTGGACCTTCGGGGACAACGTGAAGGCGCTGCAAGGGCGTTGAGGGTCGCCGGTCGAGCGTGACCGGTGGGTCGAGCGTGATCGGCAGGTCGACCGGCGGTCGGGGCAGGGCTCCCGGCCGCCGGTCGCGTGTGCGGGCGCCCGGCGGTGGGCTTGGTCCGTCTGCGCCATGTGCTGCGGGCTGCGCGCACCCCCGGAGGGCGCTCTCCTGACCCGTCCCGCCCTGCAGCCGGTCGTCAGCTCGGCGGCGGTGCGGCGGAGGCCCGGCCGGATGCCGCGGTGTGCTGTTCCAGGCCGCTGAGGATGAGGGCGAGGCCCGCCTCGAATGCCGTCTCGTGATCGAGTACGGGGACGTCGTCCGGCAGGTCGTCGGCGTCCGGCGAATCTGTTTCCGCCTGCTCCTCCAGGACGCAGCCGACCGTGTAGCGGCCGGCTGCCAGCATCGCCATCTGCGCCTCCCGCTCGGGCACGCCGGAGGAGACCAGGAAGGCCATCTTGCGGCGGATCCGGTCGAGGTCGCCGGTCGGAGTGCTGCCGGCGTGCAGCCGGGCACCGTCACGGCGCATCAGCAGCGTGCGCCGGAAGCTGCGGGAGTTCTCCAGGAACCACGCGCGCCAGTCGTCCTCGGCGGACGGCAGCCGCGCGTTGGCGTGCGGGGCCATGGCCGCCGCCGCCATGGCCGCAAGGAGATCCTTCTTGGTCCGGAAGTGGTAGTAGAGCGACGGCTGCTCGACGCCGAGCCTCTTGGCCAGCCGCCTGGTGCTGACCGTATCCAGGCCGACGTCGTCCAGCAGATCCAGCGCCTCCGCGACGACGGTCTCACGGTTCATCTTGGTCACGTTGACATTCTATCGCTGATAGAAGACTGTGAAAGGAATCAATCACCGATAGATTCTGGGGTGGTCGGACGTGACAACCAAGATCGTGAGGCGTTCGCTGCGGATCCTCGTCGCCGGCGGCGGCGTCACCGGGCAGGCGCTGGCCTTCTGGCTCACCCGTGGCGGTCACCGGACGACGGTCGTCGAGCGCTTCCCGGCGCTGCGCGCCTCGGGAGCACAGGTCGACCTGCGCGGACAGGGCGTCGAGGCAGTCGAGCGCATGGGCCTGCTGGAGGCCGTGCGCAGCCGGCTGGTGGACGAGGCGGGCGTCGCCTTCGTCGACGCCCGAGGCAGGCCGAAGGCGACGATCATGGCGAACACCTCCGGCAAGGGACGTCAGACCCTGACCTCCGCGTACGAGATCATGCGCGGCGACTTGGTCCGCATCCTGCACGAAGCGACCACGAACGACACCGAGTACGTCTTCGGCAAGAGCGTCGACGGCTTCGACCAGGACGCGGACCGGGTCACCGCGCACTTCTCGGACGGGACCTCCGGCGAGTACGACCTGCTGATCGGCGCCGACGGGCAGGGTTCACGCATCCGGCGGGCCCTGCTGCCGGAGGGCTTCGACCCGTACTGGCGCGTGGGCATCCACATGGCGTACTGGTTCGTGCCGCGCATCGCCTCCGACACCGACATCCGCGACACCTACATGGTCCCGGGCGGCCGGCAGATCATGCGGCGCAGCCACAACGCGACCGAGACCCAGGTGTACTTCGTGATGCGCGAGGAGTCGGCGGAAGCGTCCGCGATCCACCGCGCTCCCGTCGAGCAGCAGCAGAAGTGGTGGGCCGAGCGGTTCCGGGACGCCGGCTGGCAGACCGACCGGTTCATCGAGGGCATGAAGGACAGCCCGTTCTTCTACTCCCAGGAGATCGCCCAGGTGCGCATCGACAGCTGGTCCAAGGGCCGGGTGGTCCTGGCCGGGGACGCCGCGCACTGCGCGTCCCCCTACAGCGGCATGGGGATCTCCGGCGGACTGGTCGGCGCCTATGTCCTGGCCGGGGAGATCAACCGGAACGCGGACGACTTGCCGACCGCGCTGGCGACATACGAGCGCGTCCTGCGGCCCTTCGTCGACGAGATCCAGGGCGAGGTCAGTCCCCGCGTCCTGCGCGTGGGCATGCCCATGAACAAGCACGCCATCAGCGCCTTCCAGAACGTCACCGCGCTGGCCTCCTTCTTCCACATCCCCGCCCTTGTCGCGCGGTTCTCCAAGGAGGACCGCGGCGGCGACTGGCAGCTACCGGCCTACGCCGACGCTCACGCCGCCTGAGCGCCACCCGTGCTGCGCTCGGGGCGCGGGCTCACGAGGTGACGCGGACCGGTCAGCGGGTGGGATGGCCAGGTGTCGTGCCCCTCGGGGATGGGTCTTTGCCGCGTCGGTACTGCAGCTGCAGTACGGGCGGGTGTCCGCAGCTGCGGGACGACGTCGCGGCCCACGTTGCCAACGATGGGGACGAAGCTGCGGACCGTCTGCGCCCGGGGGTGCACGGCATGGCCGCGGCACCATCCCTCTCTTCTTCGACTGGAGTGCCTTGTCATGGCTTCCTTGCTCTATCGGCTCGGCCGGTTGTCCTTCCGGCAGCGCCGCTATGTCGCTCTCCTGTGGGTGGCGATCCTGGCGGCGTGCTCCTTCGCCGCTCTCAGTGCCCCGGCCGCCGAAGAGGACGGGTTCTCCATGCCGGGCACCGAGTCTCAGAAGGCGTTCGACCTGCTCGACGAGCGCTTCCCCGGTGACAATGCGGAGGGCGCGGACGCACGCGTCGTCTTCGCCGCGCCTGACGGGCAGAAAGTGACCGCCCGCGAGAACCGGGCGGCTGTCGAGAAGGTAGTCGACACCATCGCGCGCGGCTCCCAGGTGAAGGACACTTCGAGTCCCTTCACACCCGAATCCGTCAGCAAGGACGCGACCACCGCGTTCGCGACCGTCACCTACACCGTCTCCAGCGACGCCCTGAGCGAGACCACGTCCGCCGCGCTCATGGACGCCGTCGATGACGGCCGCGCAGCGGGGCTGACCGTGGAAGTCGGAGGCTCGGCCGTCGACGGCGGCCCTGAACTCGGCGGCGTCACCGAACTGATCGGCATCGCGGTCGCCGCGCTCGTGCTGTTCATCACCTTCCGCGCGATGGTCGCCGCCGGACTTCCTCTGGTCACCGCCCTCATCGGCCTCGGCGCCGGAGTCTGCGCCATCGTCGCGGCGGGCATGTCCACCACGACGATCACCCTGGCCCTGATGCTGGGCCTGGCCGTGGGCATCGACTACGCCCTGTTCATCGTCTCCCGCTACCGCGCCGAGCGGACCGCGGGGCACGCGCCGCAGGAGGCCGCCGGCCGGGCGGTGGGCACCGCCGGATCCGCAGTCGTCTTCGCCGGCGCCACCGTCGTCATCGCACTGGCCGGGCTGTCCGTGGCGGGCGTGCCGATGCTGACGGACATGGGGCTCGCCGCCGCCGGAACCGTCGTCATCGCCGTGCTCGTCGCCCTGACGCTGCTGCCCGCACTGCTCGGCTTCTTCCCCCAGGCCGTCCTGCCGCGCGCCCAGCGCCGCAGCACCACCACCGCCGTACGCGCGAAGGAGCCCGCGGGCAGCCGGTGGGCTCGTTTCGTCATCCGCCGGCCTGTGGCGACGCTGCTGCTGTCCGTGGCGGGCCTCGGCGTCGTCGCCCTCCCGGCGCTGGATCTCCAGCTCAGCCTGCCCGGTGACGAGGCGCAGCCCACTTCGACCACTCAGCGCCGTGCCTACGACGCGCTCGCCGACGGCTTCGGCCCCGGCTTCAACGGGCCCCTGACCATCGTCGTCGACGCCAAGGGCGCCGACGACGCGAAGGCCGTCGCCGCCCAGGCCCGCACGGCCCTGACCGGCACTGAAGGCGTCGTGGACGTCTCACCGGCCACCTTCAACAAGGCCGGCGACACCGCGACCATCGCCGCTGTGCCCAGCACCGGCCCGAGCGCCGAAGCGACGAAGGACCTCGTCAAGACGATCCGCTCCGAGGCCGCCGACCTCAAGACGACCTCTGGCGCCGCCATGCTGGTGACCGGTCAGACCGCGATGAACATCGACGTCTCGAACAAGGTCACCGCCGCCCTCATCCCCTACCTCGCCGTGGTGGTGGGACTCGCAGTTCTGCTCCTGATGATCGTCTTCCGTTCGATCCTCGTTCCGCTCAAGGCAGCCCTCGGCTTCCTGCTCTCGGTCGCCGCCGCCTTCGGCGTGATCGTCGCGGTCTTCCAGTGGGGCTGGCTCGCCGACCTGCTCGGCGTCGCCCAGACCGGACCGGTGATGAGCATGATGCCGATCTTCCTGATCGGCGTGGTCTTCGGCCTGGCCATGGACTACGAGGTCTTCCTCGTGACCCGCATCCGCGAAGCCCACGTCCACGGCGAAGCGCCCGCACAGGCCATCGTCACCGGCTTCCGGCACAGCGCCCGCGTCGTCGTGGCCGCCGCCGTCATCATGATCGCCGTCTTCGCCGGATTCATCGGCATGACCGACTCCATGATCAAGATGCTCGGTCTGGGGCTGGCCGCCGCCGTCCTCTTCGACGCGTTCGTCGTACGCATGACCATCGTCCCGGCCGCCCTCGCGCTCCTGGGGCAGACAGCGTGGCGGCTGCCCAAGTGGCTGGACCGGCTGCTGCCCGACCTGGACATCGAAGGCGAGAAACTCGCTCGCACCCTCGCGGCCGAGCACCCCGCCCCGGTGGCGCCCTCGTCACGGGATGAATCGGTGAACGCCTGACCCACCGCCGCCCCGGGGCGCCCGCCAACCCGCGGGCCTCCGGGGCGTCCTCGCATGCGCGAGGGCCCGCCCGCCCCGCATCGTCCACAGCCGACGACCGCCGAGCACACCCGTGAAGACCGAGCACACCCGTGAAGGAGGACGCGTGATCGCCGACATCCGGCCGTGGGCCCGCCGTCACCCCAGAGCTTTCGACGCCGCGACGGCGGCCGCCCTGTGCGCCCTCGCGGTGCTCTCCACCACCATGGCGCAGCCGCCCCGCATCGTGCGCTGGCCGCCGCCTGCCGTCGCCTGCGTTGCCGTCCTGGCCTGCGCGGCGCTGCTGCCGCACCGCAACCGCCCGCGCCTGACCGTGATCACCACGACCGCGTGCACCGCCGTCCTCGGCGCCATGGCCCCCTCCTTCGGCTACGAGTTCGGCTCCAACCTCACCGGCCCCGTGATGGCGGCGCTCGCATCACTGGCCTGGCGAACCGACAGCCGCACCGCCGCCCGCTACACCGCCACCGCCGCCCTGGCCCTGCTCGCCGCCTCCGCCCTGTGGCCGCCGGGCAACCCGCAGCTGAGGCCCGAGCAGGTGGGACTGGCCGCCTTCACCCTCGTCCCCCCGGCCGTGGCCGACTCCCTGCGCAGCCGCCGCGACTACGTCACCGCGGTGGAAGCACGCGCGGAGATGGCCGAACACACCCGCGAGGAAGAGGCCCGCCGGCGCGTCGGCGCCGAACGGATCCGCATCGCCCGCGAATTGCACGACGTCGTGGCCCACCACATCACGCTCGCCCATGCCCAGGCCGCCACCGCCGACTACCTGCTGGCCGGCCGGCCCGACAAGGCACAGCAGGTCATGCACAACCTCACCGCCACCCTCAACTCGGCACTGGGCGAACTGAGAGCGACCGTGGGCCTGCTGCGTGAACGCGACGAGCCCCACGGCCCTCCGGCCGAGCCCGCCCCCGGTCTGACGCGACTACCGGAACTGATCGCCTCGTTCGGCCAGGTCGGCCTCACCGTCACCCTCACCCAGGACGGCGCCGCGGGGCCGTTGTCACCCGGCGTCGACCTCACCGCGTACCGCATCACGCAAGAGGCACTCACCAACGTCTCGAAACACGCGCTGACCACCACGGCCGCCGTCCACCTTCACTACACCGACAGCCTGCTGACCCTGACGGTCACCGACGACGGCCCGCCCGTACAGATCCGCGACACCGCCGGATACGGCCTCATCGGCATGCGCGAGCGGGCCCACGCAGTCGGCGGACACCTGCACGCCCACCCCCGCGACGACACCGGGTTCGAGGTGACGGCCGAGCTTCCCACCCTCGCGTACTCGCCGCCCGGCCGCCCGGCCGCCCACGACAAGGACACCCCGTGACCATCCGCGTGCTCCTCGCCGACGACCAGGCACTCCTCACCGCGACCTTCCAGGTCCTCATCGACGCCACCGACGACCTCGAAGTCGTCGCCACGGCAGCCGACGGCGACCAGGCCGTACGACTGGCCCGCTCCACCGCACCGGACGTCGTGGTCATGGACATCCGCATGCCACATCAGGACGGCCTCTCCGCCGCCGCGCAGATCACCGCCGATCCCCAGCTCCACGGCAGCCGCGTCCTCATCCTGACCACCTTCGAAACCGACGACTACATCACCCGGGCCCTGCGCGCGGGCGTCAGCGGCTTCCTCGGCAAAGGCGTCCAACCCGCCGAGTTCCTCGCCGCCATCCGCACCGTCGCGGCCGGCGACATGGTGCTCTCCCCGCTGGCCACCCACGCCGTCGTCACCCGCTACCTCGCCGCCTCCGGTCCCGACCGCCCCCAGGCCACTCCACGCGAGATGGACCAGCTCACCCCCCGCGAGCAGGAAGTCCTGCTCTGCGCGGCAGAAGGGCTCACCAACGACGAGATCGCCGAGCGCCTGTGCGTCAGCCCGATGACCGTCCGCACCTTCGTCCAGCGCATCATGCACAAGCTCGGTGCCCACCACCGAGCCCAGCTCGTGGCCCTCGCCTACCGGACCGGCTTCGCCCGCATGCCGCAGCCGCCCCCCGCACGTCCCCGCAGCGGGCACGGTCCCTGACGTACACAGCGACCGCGACGGCCGAACAGCTGTCGTGCTTGAGGCTGCTACGGCCGTGTGAACACCGTGTGGCAGGGCCCCGGTGGCGCCCCCGCGCCGTTGACGAGGCCGAAAGTCCGGTGCTCAACTGTTCGCATGTTCCCCTCACTGCCGCTGGTCTCACGCGGCCACATCGACTTCTGTCGGGTGTGGTCGGCCGCGTGTCCCTCTTCCTGACCCGGCAGTCGGCCGTCTGAGCGGCCCTTCTCGTCCCGTCTCCGCGCGCTCTTCCGCCCCACCGCGTTTCCGCCACCGCACCGTGCCCGGTCGTTCCCCACACGGCCGCGGCCGCTCATCCGCGTACGAAAGGCCCTGTCATGCCCGTGGAGTTCCTCGGCATCGCCGCGACCAACGACGGCTCGGAGACGACGCCGCGCTCCGGTGTCTCCTTCGACAAGGAGTACACCCTGCGGCTCGCCCGGGCGCACGAGGACCACGGCTGGGACCGGGTCCTGTTCGCGTACGGATCCGGCTCGCCGATACCCGCGGCCGCTGCCGGGTATCTGGCGGCGAAGGTCGGCTCGCTGCAGATCCTGCTCGCGCACCGGCCCAACGTGTCGTACCCGACGTACGCCGCACGGACATTCGCGACGCTCGACCAGATCAGCGACGGGCGGCTCACCGTCCACTTCATCACCGGCGGCAGCGACCACGAGCAGCGTCGCGAGGGTGACACGCTCACCAAGGACGAGCGCTACGCCCGCACCCGCGAGTACATCGAGATCGTCAAGAAGGTCTGGACGCGGCGGGAGGCCTTCGACCACGAGGGCGAGCACTACCGGTTCAACGACTTCGTCAGCGACGTGTTCCCCGTTCAGGAGCCGCACCCCGGCGTCTCGTTCGGCGGCTCGTCTCCCGCCGCGTACGCGGCGGGCGGAGCCGAAGCGGACGTCTACTGCCTGTGGGGCGAGCCGCTGGCGCAGACCGCGGAGCAGATCGAGGAGGTCGGCCGGGCCGCCCGCGCCGCGGGACGCGCGGACCTGCCGCGGATCCAGGTCGCGTTCCGGCCCATCATCGCGCCGACGGAGGAGCTGGCCTGGGAGAAGGCGCACCGCACGGTCGGCGCGATCCGCGAGCGCCGCGCGGGCGGGCAGTCCTTCACTCGCCGCCGCTCCGCCGAATCCCCCGAGAACACCGGCTCCCAGCGCCTCATCGCCATCGCCGAGCAGGGCGAGCGCTTCGATCGCGCCCTGTGGACGCCGACCGCCGCGGCCACCGGCGGCGCGGGCAACTCCAACGCCCTGGTCGGCACCCCGGAGACCGTCGCGCAGGCGCTGCTCGACTACTACGACCTGGGCGTGGACATCCTGTCCGCCCGCGGCTACGACCTGCTCGACGACGCGATCGACTTCGGCCGGTACGTCATCCCGATCGTCCGCGAGGAGGTCGCGAAGCGCGACCGGGAGCGGGCCGAGCGCGGGCCGCACACGCTGGAGCGCACGCTCAGCGGTCTGGCGGTGGCCGGATGACGTCGGTCGCCGAGCCCGCGCACCCGGGCCTGACGGTGGTGCGCGCCGCCGTGGGCGATCCGCTGGTGCGGCCGATGCTGCGCGAGCTGGGCGACGAGTACGCCGCCCGCTACGGCAAGGACGCGCACGCCGAGCTGCTGCGTTACCCGGCGGGGGAGTTCGCGCCGCCCCACGGCGCGCTCCTGCTGCTCGTGGCCGGCGGCGAGGCGGTGGCCGGGGGTGCCTTCCGGCGCCACGAGGCCCCGGGCACCGCCGAGTTCAAGCGCATCTGGACGCACTCCGCGTACCGCAGGCAAGGTCTGGCGCGGCGGGTCGTGGCGGAGCTGGAGCGCGAGGCAGCGGCGCGCGGCTACCGGCGCGCCTACCTCACCACCGGGCCACGCCAGCCCGAGGCCCGCGAGCTGTATCTGGCCACCGGGTACACGCCCCTCTTCGACACCGGGGCCGATCCGGAGTCCATCGGGCCGCTGCCGTTCGAGAAGCAACTGGGGCGGCCATGAGTGTCGAGGTCGAGCCGGGTGCCGGACGGGAGCCAGGAGCCGCACCGGCTCCGGACGCCGGGCAGAAGCCGGGTGCCGGGGCCCGGCCGCGTACCGACGAACCGCCCGCCCCTTCGGCCGCCTGGTACGTCGTCCTGACCACGCTGCTCTCCGTCGCCCAGTACTACGTGGAGCGGCGCTTCGCGCGCGGCGCCGACCGCACTCCCCCGCCCACACCCCTGCAACGCGCCCGCGCGTTCGCCCACGCCCTCACGCCCCTTAAGCAACGCGCGACTCTCACATCCCTCCAGCCCCACCGGGAGAACCGATGAGCACGAACCCCGTGATGGTGGACATCCGCGGCGTCCACAAGAACTTCGGCACCCACGAGGTGCTGCGCGGCATCGACCTGAAGGTGCGCGCCGGTGAGGTCACGGTGGTCATCGGCCCGTCCGGCTCCGGCAAGTCCACGCTCCTGCGCGCCATCAACCACCTGGAGAAGCTGAACCGCGGCTCGGTCAGCATCGACGGGGAACTGGTCGGCTACCGGCGGCGCGGCGACAAGCTGTACGAGCTCACAGAGCGGGAGGTCCTGCGCCAGCGCACCCGCATCGGCTTCGTCTTCCAGAACTTCAACCTGTTCCCGCACCTCACGGTCCTGGAGAACATCACCGAGGCCCCCGTCTCCGCGCTGCGCAGGCCGCGCGCCGAGGCCAAGGAGCGGGCCGAGGCGCTGCTCGCCCGGGTGGGGCTCGCGGACAAGGCGGACGCCTTTCCGCGGCAGCTGTCCGGCGGCCAGCAGCAGCGGGTCGCCATCGCCCGCGCGCTCGCCCTCGAACCCCGGGTCCTTCTCTTCGACGAGCCGACGTCCGCTCTCGATCCGGAGCTGGTCGGGGAGGTCCTCGACGTCATCAAGGACGTCGCCCGGGCCGGCACCACGATGATCGTCGTCACGCACGAGATCGGGTTCGCCCGCGAGGTCGCCGACACGGTGGTCTTCATGGACGACGGGGTGATCGTCGAACAGGGCCCGCCCGGCGACGTCCTGGACCACCCGCGCCACGAACGCACTCAGGCGTTCCTGTCCAAGGTCCTGTAGGGCCTGTGGGTGCTGTGGGTGCTGTGGGTCCTGTAGGCCCCGGAAGTCCCCGAGGTCCTGACGAGGCTGTGCCCGCCTCGGAGGTGAACCCCGCGGGGGCTGCCGAGGAGTTCATGAACCGTCGAACCTGTGGACCAACCCGTTGCGGAGTTGGGGGTGACGGGTCCTGAGGTGATCGCTGATCCGCACGGCGAACACCCCAGCGGGATCGGCCAGCAACTGCAAGAGGACGGACATGGTCTCGTCCGGTCCGAGCCGAGGCAGGTCCCGGTCCAGCAGCGCCTTCAGGATGGGCACGAGACGCCGGGTCACCGCGTCCGACGAGGCCAGTACGGGCAGAGCCGCACCGATCCTGCCGTACAGCTCCACGATCTCCTCGACGGTCAGCTCCGACTCACCCGTCAGCCACAGCCGGAGCACATCGTGCGCGGTGGAGGTCGCGAGCCGGGTCCTGTCGCCGCTGAACGTGGTCACCAGCGGCCCCAGCGACTCGAACAGCGGCCGCAGGGCCTGGAGCACGACACCGTCGTTCGTCCCCGCGGAGACATCCATCTTGTGCCAGATCTCGTTCCAGTACGTGCGGTGCCAGACGGTGTGCCCCTCCTCCCACGGCGCCCGGTACAGCCAGTAGGCGTCCACCTGGTCCGGCGCTTCCAACTCACCGCGTTGGACGGCCACTTCGATGTCACGCTCCCGCCCCTGCCGGGTGCGCCGCAGCCGCAGCGAGACCGCGAGGTCGGTCCACTCCGCCTCGTTGAGGGCGGACCGCCACAACAGCGCGTGCCGGTGCCACGAGCTGCCCGCGTCGCCCCCGGACGGAAACAGCGCGCCGGCCGTGGTGCCTCCGGTCAGCAGCAGGGCGAGCACGACCAGATTGGCGCTGTATATGCCGTGCCGTGAAGCGACCCGGATGCGTCGCGGGAGATACGTGGGGTACGGCTGCTCGGCACGCAGCTCCCGCTCCCCCATGGCCCGTACGACCAGGGGGCCGAGAGCCGCCCGCTCCGCGTCCGGGAGCCGTTCGACGCGGGCACGGGCGAACCGCAGCATCTGCCGGGAGAAGAGCGGCGCGAAGGAGAGCAGGGCGAACATCAGGTCGTCGTTGAGCGGCTCACGGCCCGTCGAGAGGACGGGGCGGTGGTCGAGCAGGCCGGACACGAGCCGTACGGCGAGGCGGACCGCCAGGTACTCCCCGAACGTCGCGTGCAGGAACTCGTACGTGGACAGGGTCCGGCCGTCCCTGATCGACTGCGCGCGCTGCACGAAGAAGAAGCGCCCGAAGGCTGCCTCGGCCTGCCCGAGCGGCGCGCGGAGCCCGGAGGGCTGGGTCGGGGCCCGGCCGACGAGCGCGGCCAGGTCCTCGTCGAGCTCGGCCGTCGACACCCACTGGCGCCTCCGGTTCAGGATCGCGAAGGCCACCAGGGACAGCTGTTCCAGCTCCTCCTCGACGCGCCGTTCCACCTCGTCGTCGGAGATTCGGCTGTCCTTGGTCACCTCGCGGCGGGCGAAGGAGCCGAGCAGCGCCTCGTAGAGGTCGGCCTCGTCCAGGGGGCGGTCGTCCTCGCCGCGCAGGTCGTTCCCGGCGGCCTGGTAGAGGGCGAGCATGGTGAGGAGCAGCGGCTGTCCGGCGAGGGCGCGGTGCGGGGCGACGGCGTCCCAGGTGAGCGGTGGCAGGCCCATGGCCTGGAAGTTCATGGCGTTGGTGAGGTTCCACTGCTCGATCCAGAGCTGGATGTGCGCCTGCTGGAAGGGTTCGAGACGCAGGGCGACGGTGCCCTGCGGATAGCGCGCCCGGTCGGCGACCGCGGTGCGGCTCGTGACCACGGCGAGGACCGGGCGCCCCTGCTCGGCCTCGCGTTCCTGGAACCGGGCCACGCGCACCAGGAAGTCGTTCTGGTGCACCCCGGTGGTCTGCAGGAGTTCGTCGAAGCCGTCGAGCAGGACGACCGGCACCGCCGTGCCCGCCGAGCGCACCAGGTCGGGCCAGGTGGCCCGCTCCCCGGTGGCCTCGCGGATCGCCTGCTCGATCTGGTCCTGGACCTCGTCGTCCGCGCGCACGTCGCGCAGCGCGACCCGGACCGGCAGGAATCCCGCCGCGGGCAGCCGGGCCGCGAGGATCCGCATGAGCACGGACTTGCCCGCGCCGGGCTGGCCGAGCACGAGCAGCGGGGCGGTCGTCAGGCCCTCCGACGTGAGCGCCCCGGCCAGGTACTCGGTGAGGTCCTGCCGGACCGGGGCGCGCGCCCACCACTCCTCGTCGGCCGGGCTGCCCTGTCCGTCGACGGCCCGCACCCGGAAGTCCGGGTCGAGGTAGGCCTGGGCCAAGGTCGGCACCAGGATTCCCTCGGGGGCCTCCTGGGCGTCGAGGATCCGCTGTCCGAGGGCGGACTGGTGTGCCCGGGCGAGGGCGCCCGCGACGTCCACAGGCCGATGGCGTAGGTCGGCGCTCTCGGCGAGTGCCTGCTCCAGGCCGACGAGGGCTCTGCGCAGTTCGGCGCGAGTGGCCTGGTGCTCCATCTGACCGGACCAGAAGCCGAACTCCGGTGCTTCGAGTGCGAGCCGCGCGTACAGCGACTCATAGATCCGCACGGCGATCCCCGGCACCGCGACGTGCAGGGTGCGGGCGGCCTCTTCGCGGTCGGCCTCGTCGAGGCCTTCCCACACGGCAAGCCCACGCAGGAAGTCCGCCATCCGCATCGCCAAGTGCTCGTACCAGGCGTGGAGTTCGCCGACGTGCCGCTCGTAGGGCAGGTGCGGCGCGGGGCGGGGCGCGTCGACCTGCGCCGCGTCCTGCGTGAAGCCGTCGCCCGAGGGGAAGCGGCCACCGGCCAACAGCATCTGCTCACGACGGGTGAGCGCCACCTCGTCCAGGGAGAAGGGCAGTTCGACGTTCTCCAAGGCGTCGAAGAAGGCGAGCACGACGATCACCGTGTGGGCCGCCTCCAGGACGGCGGCGCGCTCCACCCTGCCGTCGGCGTTCCCGAGGCGCTCTCCGAGACCGCGCCAGGCGTCGCGCCCGAGGCCGAGCACGCGCCCCCGGGCGTCGAACATGCCGAGGACGCCGCCGCTGAGGCCGCCGGTCGCCAGATTCAGCGCGCCGCCAAGGGCGCGGTCGAGAGCCGCCACAGCGGGCGGATCCCCGCCCAGAAGCTTCAGCGCATCCCCGAACGACAGCAACCTGCGCGGCGTCAAGCAGTCCCCCCGAGTGTGTGGTGCGCGGTCTTCGGGATCAGCCTGACACGAATGGAGCAGCCAGGACCCCGGTTCCCGGTGGATCAGTGGGGCGGCCAGGGCCCCGTTCCCATGGATCGGCGGAGTCTGCGCCCCCGGGCGGAGCGACCGAGCGAGCCCTCTTGTTGCCGGTCGGGGCATCTGCTTGACTCCGGCCCGCCGGAGCGCCACCTCACGGGCGGAGGAACCCGATGGACATCACCCGCAGACGTCTGCTCTCCGCGCTGTCGGCGGCAGGGCTGCTCGCCGTGGTTCCGGTGGGTCCGGTGAGCGCGGCCGCCGCTGCCGAGGGGGCGGCCCGGCTCCGCGCCAACACCGTCGCGGTGTTCGCCGGGACGACGGAGTCCAACGCACGGCCAGAGACCGCCGCGAAGCTCGCCGCCGTCGACAGGGTGGCGCGGACGAACCTAAAGGCGATGGACGACGCGAGCACGGGCGAGCTGTTCGCCGGTCTGGCCCTCGGCACGGACGACGCGAACCTGCATACCGCCTACCGGTGGCTGTACGAGATCGCCCTCGCGACCCGTGTCCACGGCGGCGGCCTCTATGGGGACACGGCCGCGCGGCGGCGCGTCGTCGACGGCCTGGTGTGGCTCCACGAGCGGTACTACGGCGATCAGTCGAAGGGCTACTACGGAAACTGGTTCAACTGGGAGATCGGCATCTCCCAGCAGGTCAGCAAGACCCTGGTCCTGCTGTACGACGAGGTGCTCGCCCAGCGCCCGGATCTCGTGCGCACCTATGTCGCCTCCATGGACGCCTATCTGCGCAACGGCAAGGACGGCGACGTGAACCTCGACTCGCGCTTCCACACCGGCGCGAACCTCGCGGACATCACCACCAACCGCGTCCTGCAAGGGGCGCTCCTCGACGACACCGCCCGCATCCGCAAGGCCCTCACCGACCAGCTGACGGTGTTCGCCACCATCGACCCGTACCAGCTCAACCACGGTGTCACAGACGGCTATTACGCCGACGGCTCCTTCATCCAGCACGCCTCCGTCGCGTACACCGGCTCCTACGGCAAGGGGCTGCTTACGCGGGTCGTGCAGACGCTGAAGATTCTCGACGGCACGGGCTTCGCGCACGGCGAGGAGCTGGTGCCGGTGGTGCACGGGTGGGTGCGGAACGGGTTCGCGCCGCTGATCTTCGAGGGCTGGATGATGGAGATCGTCAAGGGGCGCGCGGTGTCGCGGACCGACTCCGGCTACACGGACGTCGCCGTCGTCGTCGAGGCCGCCGTCGACCTGTCCTCGCTCGCCGAGGGCGCCATGGCCAGGGCCCTGAAGGGCTATGTCAAGCACATCCGCGAGACGTCCCGCGCCACGCTCGACCCCGCCCGCTTCGTCTCACCGGTCAGCGTCGTCCGGTACGCCGACATCCTCGCCGACGCCTCCGTCCCCGCGGCCGACCTCAATCCGGCCGCGCGCAGCGTCGCCTTCAACGCGATGGACAAGACCGTGCACCGCAGACCGGGCTACGCCTTCGCGCTGTCCCGCAGCTCGGCGCGGATCAGCAAGTACGAGTACATGAACGGCGAGAACCTCATGCCCTGGTTCCAGGGCGAGGGCGCGCACTACCTCTATCTGTCGGGGCAGGACCAGACCCGGGCGTACGGCGTGGACTACTTCACCACGGTGTCGCCGTACGCCCTCGCGGGCGTCACCGCCCCGGCCGAACAGCGGCGCACGGTACCGGAGTTGTACGGCAAGCCCTACTACGACAACCCCGGCCACCCATTGAACTTCACGTCCTCGTCGGAGTCGCAGAACAAGTACGTCTACTTCCCGCGTGGCACCCACGCGCACTCCGGCGGCGCGGTCCTCGGGGCGTACGGCGCGGCCGGGATGGTGCAGTCCAGCGATGTCGCCTTCCAGGACCGGGAGGTGCTGCCGGACGACTTCGTGGTGCACCGCAACGCGGCCGCCACCAAGTCGTGGTTCCTGTTCGACGACGAGATCGTCGTCCTCGCGGCGGGGGTCGGGGATCCGGCCGGGCGCGCGGTGACGACGGCCGTCGACGCGCGGATCGCGGCGCCGGACGACGCGGTGACCCTCACCGGGGTACGCGACGACGGGCGGCCCTGGTCCGGCCCGGGCACGGCGGAGCTGCGCTGGCTGCGGTACGCCAACGCCACGCAGGGCACCGCCGTCGGCTATCTCTTCCTCGACGCGCCGCCGGTGCGGGTCGCCCTGGACCGGGTGACGCGCAGCCGCCGCGTCGTGCGCACCGCGAACCCGGACACGGCGGTGACCCGGCAGGTCCTCGGCGTGTCGGTGGACCAGGCGGCCGGGGCGCGCCCGGTCCGCCTGGCCTACGCGCTGGTGCCGCACGCGGACGCGTCCAGGATGCGGTCGTACGCGAAGGGGCCGCTGCGTGTCCTCGCCAACTCCCGTCGCGTACAGGCCGTTGCGCACCGCGGGCTCGGCCTCACAGCCCTCAACTCCTTCGCCCCGGGCCGTCACGAGGTCGAAGCGGTGCGCGTCGACGGCCCGTCGTCCCTCCTCGTCCGCCGCTCCCCGGACTCCGCCCTCACGTCCGTCGCCGTGTCCGACCCGACCATGCGGCGGGACACGGTCAGCGTGCTGCTGCGGGGGCGACGGCTGCGGCCGGTGACGGCGGACGAGGGGGTCCGGGTGCGGTCGGTGTCCGGGGGCACCCGGATCGACGTCACCACGCACCACGCGTACGGGCGGAGTTTCACGGTGACGTTGCGCGGGCCGCACTAAGGCGTTTCTTGTGGATCAGGCCGGGCGCGAACCCTGCCTCCGCCCTACGCGGCCACCGTGTCGTGGTGGATCGGCGTGTGCGCCCCGCGCAGCGGCACCCCCGTTCCGCCGCGCCGCGCGGCGACGATCTCCGCCGCGATGGACAGCGCCGTCTCCTCCGGCGTGCGCGCGCCGAGGTCGAGCCCGATGGGCGAGTGCAGCCGGGCCAGCTCGTCCTCGGTGACCCCGGCCTCGCGCAGCCGGGCGTTGCGGTCCTCGTGGGTGCGGCGCGAGCCCATCGCGCCGACGAAGGCGACGGGCATCCGCAGGGCGTCCACCAGGACCGGCACGTCGAACTTCGCGTCGTGCGTGAGCACGCACAGCACGGTGCGCGCGTCGGTGTCGGTGCGCTCCAGGAACCGGTGCGGCCAGTCGACGACGATCTCGTCGGCCTCGGGGAAGCGCCCGGCCGTGGCGAAGACGGACCGGGCGTCGCACAGCGTCACGTGGTAGCCGAGGAACTTGCCCGCCCGCACCAGCGCCGCCGCGAAGTCCACCGCCCCGAACACGATCATGCGCGGCGGCGGCACGCTCGACTCGACGAGCAGGGTGAGCCCGCCGGGACAGTGCGCGCCGTCCTCGGACATCTCCACGGTCCCGGTCCGGCCCGCGTCGAGCAGCGCCCGCGCCTCGGCGGCCGCGGTGCGGTCCAGGCGCAGGTCACCGCCGAGCCCGCCCTCGTACGTGCCGTCGGGCCGTACGAGGAGCGCGCGGCCCCGCAGGTCGTCCGGACCGCGGGCGATCCGGACGAGCGCCGCGGTCTCCCCGTCGGCGGCCGCCGCGAGGGCGGCCGCGTGGACGGGGCGGCCCGGGGCATCGACGCCGACCGGGGTGATGAGGATGTCGATGACGCCGCCGCAGGTCAGGCCGACGGCGAAGGCGTCGTCGTCGCTGTACCCGAAGCGTTCGAGGACGCTGTGGCCGTCGTCGAGTGCCTGGGCGCACAGGTCGTAGACGGCACCTTCGACGCAGCCGCCGGACACCGAGCCGATGACGGTGCCCTCGCGGTCGACGGCGAGGGCGGCGCCGGGCGGCCGGGGCGCGCTGCCACCGACGGCCACGACGGTGGCCACGGCGAACTCCCGGCCCTGCGCGACCCACCGGCGCAGCTCGTCGGCGATGTCAAGCACCGGTCCGCCCCTCGGGCCCGGTGCCCGCGCTCAGCACGCGGTCGGGGCGGATCGGCAGCGCGCGGTGGCGGACGCCGGTGGCGTGCCAGACCGCGTTGGCGATGGCCGCGGCGCCGCCGACGATGCCGATCTCGCCGATGCCCTTGATGCCGACCGGGTCGCCGGGGGCGGGTTCGCCGATCCAGTCCGCCTCGATGACGGGCACGTCGGCGTTGGCGGCGAAGTGGTAGCCCGCGAGGTCGCCGTTGGCGAGGCCGCCCGACGCGCGGTCCCTGACGGCCTCCTCGTGCAGCGCCATGGACAGGCCCCAGATCATGCCGCCGACCAGCTGGCTGCGGGCGGTGAGGGGGTTGACGATGCGTCCGGCGGCGAAGATGCCGAGCATGCGGCGCACCCGTACCTCGCCGGTGCCGACGTCGACGGCGACCTCGGCGAACTGGGCGCCGTAGGAGTGCCGTTCGAGCTGGGCCTGCGCGCCGATGGCTTCGGTGGTGTCGGAGCGCACGGTGATGCCCTCCGGCGGGATGTCCGCGCCGAGCGCGAGGCGTTCGCGCAGCTCGGTGACGGCGGCCAGAACGGCCCAGGACCACGAGCGCGTCCCCATGGAGCCGCCGGACAGCCAGGCCTGGCCGAGGTCGCTGTCGCCGATCCGCACCCGGACCCGCTCGACCGGCACGTCGAGGGCGTCGGCGGCCACCTGGACGAGCGCGGTACGGGCGCCCGTGCCGACGTCGGCGGCGTTGACCCGCACGGTGAAGGTGTCGTCCGCCTCGGCGGTGACCGCGGCGGTCGACGGGGCGGCGCCGGCCGGGAAGGTGGCTCCCGCCGTGCCCGTGCCGATGAGCCAGCGGCCTTCGCGGCGCACGCCGGGGCGCGGGTCGCGGTCGGCCCAGCCGAAGCGGCGGGCGCCCTCGTGGAAGCAGGCGAGCAGGTCGTTGTCCTCGAAAGGCAGGCCGGTGACGGGCCCGACGGTGGGTTCGTTGCGGGCGCGCAGCTCGATCGGGTCCAGGCCGCACTTCTCGGCCAGCTCGTCGAACGCGGACTCCAGGGCGAACGACCCGGGTGCCTCGCCCGGCGCGCGCATGAACGTCGGCGTGGGCACGTCGAGCGGCACGACGTGGTTGGCGGTGCGGTGCGCGTCGGCGTCGTACAGGGCGCGGCCGAAGGCGCTGCTGGCCTCGACGAACTCGGTCAGGGTCGAGGTGACCGAGACCCCGTCGTGGTCGAAGGCGCGCAGCCGCCCGTCGGCGTCGGCGCCGAGCCTGACGCGCTGGGTGGTGGGGCTGCGGTAGCCGATGAGGGAGAACATCTGACGGCGGGTCATGACGACGCGCACGGGGCGGCCGATGACGGTGGTCGCCATCACGGCGAGCACGTTGTGGGCGCGGGCCATGGCCTTGGAGCCGAAGCCGCCGCCGATGTGCTCGGAGCGCACCCGCACCGACGCCGGGTCGAGCTGGAACAGCGCGGCGATCTCGCCCGCCGTCGCGAACGTGCCCTGGCTGGAGTCGACGATCTCCAGGCGGCCGTTGTCCCAGCGGGCCATCGCCGCGTGCGGCTCCATGGCGTTGTGGTGCTGTTCGGGGGTGCTGTAGCGCTCGTCCACGAGCACGGCGGACGCGGCGAGTTCGGCGTCCAGGTCGCCCTTCTCGGTGACCGCGGGGCCCATGGCGCTGGCCTCCGGCGTGTAGCGCGCGGGGTGGTCGGCGTGGAAGTCGACGTCGTGCGGCTCGGTGTCGTACTCGACGACCAGCGCCTCGGCGGCCTCCCTGGCCTGTTCGGAGGTCTCGGCGACGACGAACGCCACCGGCCAGCCGATGTGCGGCACCCGGTCCCTCTGGAGGATCTCGGCGGCGGGGTCGGGCCCGAACTGTCCGACGAAGTTCTCCTTCAGCCGGGGCGCGTTGCCGTGGTGGAGGACGGCGAGCACGCCGGGCATCCGCAGGACGGCTTCCTCGCCGACGGAGCGGACGCGGCCGCGGGCGACGGTGGACACGACGATCCAGCCGTGGGCGAGTTCGGCGTAGGGCACCTCGCCCGAGTAGCGGGCCTCCCCGGTGACCTTGGCGAGGCCCTCGATGCGGGTGCGCGCGGCGCCGACGGCGCCCTTGCCCCGGGTCGTTCCGGTGGCGGTGGTCATCGGGCGGCCCCCTCGGTCGCTTCGGTCAGCTCGCTCAGCAGGGCCACGGTGAGGTTGCGCAGGAGCGGCACCTTGTAGCCGTTGTCGGACAGGGGCTCGGCGGCGGCCAGTTCGGCGTCCGCGGCGGCCGCGAAGGCGGTGGCGGTGGCCGGTCCGCCGGTGAGGGCAGCCTCGGCCGCCCGCGCGCGCCACGGCCGCGACGCGACCGCCCCATAGGCGAGCCGCACGTCGCGTACGACGCCGTCCTCGACATCGAGCGCGGCGGCGATCGAGCCGATCGCGAAGGCGTACGAGGCGCGCTCGCGGACCTTGCGGTAGCGCGAGTGGGCGGCGACAGGGGCGGGCGGCAGGGTGATGCCGGTGATCAGGGCGCCGGGCGGCAGCGCGGTCTCGCGGTGCGGGGTGTCGCCGACGGGCAGGTAGAAGTCCGCGAGGGGCGTCTCGCCGGGTCCGTCGGCGGTCTCGTACGAGATGACCGCGTCGAAGGCCGCGAGGGCCACCGCCATGTCGGAGGGGTGGGTGGCGACGCAGTGAGCGGAGGCGCCGAGGATCGCGTGGTTGTGGTGCTCGCCGTCGTGGGCGGAGCAACCGCTGCCGGGCACACGCTTGTTGCAGGACCTGGCCGTGTCGGTGAAGTAGCCGCAGCGGGTGCGCTGGAGCAGGTTCCCGCCGACGGTGGCCATGTTGCGCAGCTGCCCGGAGGCGCCCGCGAGGACGGCCTGGGTGAGCGCGGGGTAGCGGCGGCGGACCTCGGGGTGTGCGGCGAGGTCGCTGTTGGTGACGGTCGCGCCGACGCGCAGGCCGCCGTCGGCGGTCACCTCGATGCCGTCGAGGGGCAGTTCGCGTACGTCGACGAGGAGCGCGGGGCGTTCGACGCCGGACTTCATCAGGTCGACGAGGTTGGTACCACCGCCCAGGTAGCGGGCCTCGGGGTCGGCGCCGAGCAGGGCGACCGCTCCGGCGACGTCGTGGGCGCGCTCGTATCCGAACTCCCTCATGCCGCCGCCTCCTTGACCGCCGCGTCGTCAGCCTGCATCTCCTCGGCGGCGCGGGCGACCGCCCGCACGATGGACACGTACGCGCCGCAGCGGCAGAGGTTGCCGCTCATGCGTTCGCGGATCTCGTCCGGGTCGAGCGGCGGCGCCGCCTCGGCCCCGACGTCGGCGGTGGCGGCGCTCGGCCAGCCCGCCGCGTGCTCCTCGATGACCGCGATGGCGGAGCAGATCTGGCCCGGTGTGCAGTAGCCGCACTGGTAGCCGTCGAGGTCGAGGAAGGCCTGCTGGACCGGGTGCAGCCGGTCGCCGTCGGCGACGCCCTCGATGGTGGTGATCTCGCGGCCGTCGGCGGCGACCGCGAGCTGCAGACAGGACAGGCTGCGGCGGCCGTCGACGAGGACCGTGCAGGCACCGCACTGGCCCTGGTCGCAGCCCTTCTTGGTGCCGGTCAGGTCGAGGCGCTCGCGCAGCGCGTCGAGCAGGGTGGTGCGGTGGTCGACGGGAAGGGTGTGCTTCTCGCCGTTGACGTTCAGGGTGATGCCGCTGGACGTCGTGGTGGCGCCGGGCGTCGGTGGAGCCATGGTCGGCCTTCTTTCGCGATTGCTGGTGCGGTGCGCGAGGGACGCCGGAGTGCTGGGCCGGCGCGGGAAGGGGAGCTTCGGGGGTGAGCGGTGTCCGGAAACTGACGTGGGCGTAGGGAGGCGGCCGGGCTGAGACGGAGGGGTGGGCGCCGCGTGCTGCGGCGTCTCCTCAGGTCTTCAGGGCAGGCGTCCTGGTACGGATTCCGAGCGCTGACGGGGGCAGGTGTCACCGGCCGTCTGCATCCGGCCACACCTGACGCTATGGTGGAGTGGACTCAAACGGACAGCTGTCCGTTACCCCGGGAAATTTAGCGGACACCTGTCCGCTTAGCAAGGCCGTTCCTTGCCCGGCGCGGGACGCGCGCCCCCGACCGACTGGAGGACGACGAGTGCGGGAGAAGCGCGAGACACCCCTGCGCTCGGACGCGCAGCGCAACCGCGAGCGCATTCTGGCCGTCGCGCTCGAGGAGCTGACGCGGTCCGGCGACGCCCCGCTGAGCGCGATCGCCAAGAAGGCCGGCGTCGGACAGGGGACGTTCTACCGCCATTTCCCGAGCCGCGAGGCACTCGTCCTGGAGGTCTACCGGAACGAGGTACGGCAGGTGGCCGACGCGGCGGCCCGCCTCCTGGAGACCAGGACGCCGGAGTGCGCGCTGCGGGAGTGGATGGACCACCTCGCCCGGTACGCGATGACCAAGGTGGGCCTCGCCGACGCGATGCGGGTGGCGACCACCAGCCACGGCACCCTGATCAGCGTGGCGCACGGCCCGCTGACGGCGGCCATCACGCTCCTGCTCGACGCCAACGAGGAAGCGGGCACGATCCGTTCGGGCGTCACCCCCGACGACTTCCTGCTCGCCATCGCCGGGCTGTGGCAGATCGACCCGCACCAGGAGTGGCAGCGGCGGGCCGGGCGCCTGCTCGACCTCGTCATGGACGGCCTGCGGGCGGGCGCACCGGGCGGGGAACGCTAGCGGCTCCCCACCGGCCTGCGCCCGCCCGCCCTCAGGCCGTCGGCCTCCCTGTCCCCCGCTAGCGCCCCTCCTTGCACACCTGCTGAATGGCCGTCACCAGCTGGTCGCGGTGCGGCTGGGCCGCGCGGTCCAGCTCCAGGGCGAACGGCAGCACGGCGCCGTCGGGCCGTGTGATCCGGCGCGGCGGTGCGAGCAGGCGCATCTCCTCGGCGGCCACGGCGACGACCTCGGCGCCGAGCCCGCAGAAGCGGTTGGAGTCGTCGATGACGACGAGGCGGCCCGTGCGCCGTACGGACGCGGCCAGGCCCTGCCAGTCGAACGGGTACACCGTGCGCGGGTCGAACACCTCCACCGACACCTCGTCGGCCAGTTCCTCCGCCACCTCCACGGCCTGCCCCACGAACTGGCCGACCGCGACCACCGTGACGTCCGCCCCCGGCCGCACCACATGGCCCACACCGAGCGGCAGGGGCGCGAGCTCGGCGAGGTTCACGCTCTCGAAGGTCATCGACGAGGCCGCCGGAGTGAGCACCACGACCGGATCGTCGTCACGGATCGCCGACACCATCAGGCCATAGGCGTCCGCGGGGCCCGACGGCACCACGGTCTTCAGGCCCACGTGCGCGAACAGGCTGTACGGCTGGTCGGAGTGCTGGCCCGCCCAGCCGGTGCGGGAGCCGGATCCTGGCACCAGATAGGTGACCGGCACCTTCACCTGGCCGCCCGTCATGAGCGAGAACTTGTGCGCCTGGTTGGCGATCTGCTCGAAGACCAGGAACATCAGCGACGGGATCTGGAACTCGATGACGGGACGGTGCCCGGACAGGGCCGCGCCGGTGGCGAAGCTGGTGAACGCCTGCTCCGACAGCGGGGTGTCGACGATCCGCTCCGGGCCGAAGCGCTGCACAAGGCCCTTGGTGACGTTGGCGACGCCCACCCGGATGTCCTCGCCGAACACGCAGACGCCGGGGTCCCGCTCCAGCTCGTCACCCAGGGCACGGGTGAGCGCGGTCAGATAGCCGAGCTTAGGCATGGGTGCTCACTCCCGCCCGGGGCCGCAGGCCCGTCGCGTACAGATGGTCGAGTGCGTCGGCCGGGTCCGGCTTCGGGCTGTCGAGCGCGAACCGCACCGCCTCTTCGAGTGCGGCCTCCACCTCGTCGTCGACGCGGGCGCGCTCGGCATCGGGGATCCGCTCGCCCTGGATCCGCACGGGGTCGCGGCGGCGCCCCTCGTCGACCTGCTCCGGGGTGCGGTAGCGCACGAACGACCGGTGCTCCCAGGTGTGGTGGGCGTCGAACCGATAGGTGGCGCACTCCAGGAACGCCGGTCCCCCGCCCGCCCTGGCCCGCTCGGCGTGCTTCCGCGCGACGGCCGCCACGGCCTCGGCGTCCATGCCGTCGACCGTCTCGGCGGGAATCCCGAAGGCGACGGCGCGCCCCACGATCGTGCCCGCGACCATGTCCGCCACGGTGGCCGTCGAGGAGTAGCCGTTGTTCTCGCACACGAACAGGACCGGGAGCCGCCACAGCGACGCCAGGTTCAGGGACTCCAGGACGACCCCTTGGCTGACCGCTCCGTCGCCGAAGAAGCTGACGGCGACCCGGTCGGCGCCCGCGCGCGCCGCCGCCCACGCGGCACCCGTCGCGATCGGGGCGCCCGCGCCGACGATGCCGTTCGCGCCGAGGATGCCGAGGCCGACGTCAGCGGCGTGCATGGAGCCGCCGCGCCCCTTGTTCAGGCCCGTCGTACGGCCCATCAGCTCGGCCGTCATGCGGTTCAGGTCGGCGCCCTTGGCCAGGACGTGGCCGTGGCCCCGGTGGGTGCTGGTGATGACGTCGTCGGGGCGCAGTGCCGCGCACACCCCGGCGGCCACGGCCTCCTGGCCGATGTAGGGGTGGATGCCGCCGACGATCTCGCCCGCCTTCACCAGCGCGATGCAGCGTTCCTCGAAGCGGCGGATCATTCGCATCGTGCGGTAGAGCGCCACCGCGTCCGGACGGGACCCGCCGGTGTCCGCCGAGGGTTTCGGCATGCTGTCACTCACTTCCCTTCAACTCCGTGGTGGCTCACCCTGAGGGCGAGCGCGGCGACGGTGGGTGCCTCGAAGACCGCGCGGATCCCGAGGGGCGTGTCCAGCGCGGCGCGGATGCGGGACACGAGCTTCACGGCGAGCAGGGAGTGCCCGCCGAGGTCGAAGAAGTTGTCGTCGACGCCGACGTCCGGTACGCCGAGGGCGTCGGCGAACAGCGCGCACAGCGCCGACTCGGTCGCGGTACGCGGCCCCCGCCCGGCCGGCCGCCCGGCCCCCTCGTCCGGGGCGGGCAGGGCACGCCGGTCCAGCTTGCCGTTGGGGCTGAGCGGCAGCCGCGGCACCGGCACGAAGACGGAGGGCACCATGTACTCGGGCAGGGTCCGCGCGAGCCGGTCCCGCAACTCGGTGCCTTCCGGGACGCGTTGCCCGGCTCCGTCCGGCACGCAGTACGCGACCAGGCGCCGGTCCCCCGGCCGGTCCTCGCGCACGACGACCGCGGCCCGCGCGATGCCGGGGTGGGCCACCAGGGCGGACTCGACCTCGCCCGGCTCGATCCGGAAGCCGCGGATCTTCACCTGGTGGTCGGCGCGCCCCAGGTACTCCAGGTTCCCGTCGGCGCGGCGCCGGGCGAGGTCGCCGGTGCGGTACATCCGCTCCCCCGGCCCACCGAAGGGGTCGGGCACGAACCGCTCGGCGGTGAGCCCGGGCCGGTGCAGATAGCCGCGGGCGAGCCCGGCCCCGGCGACGTACAACTCGCCTGTCACGCCGGTCGGTACGAGCTGGAGGTGCGCGTCGAGGACGTAGGTGCGGGTGTTGCGGACGGGGCGGCCGATGGGTGGTGCCTCCGGGTCGGCCGGGTCGGCGTCGGAGAACCACGCGGTGGTGTAGACGGTGGCCTCGGTCGGGCCGTAGACGTTGACGATCCGCGCGCCCGGCACGGCGGTCCGGATCTCCGCCAGGGTGTGCGCGGGCAGGGCCTCGCCGCCGAGGGCCACCACGTCCGCGCCCAGGTCCACGTCGTGGTGGCTCAGGAGCTCTTCGAGGGCCGAGGGGACGGCGCAGACGAGGGTGCCGTGCCACCGCCCGCCCGCGCGCTCGCCGAGGGAGAGGACGTCGGCGACGACCTCGATGACGCCGCCGGAGAGCAGCGGTCCGAAGATCTCGAAGACGGAGACGTCGAAGGTCAGCGGCGTGGCGGCCAGGGCGTGGGCGAGACGTTCGGTGCCCAGGGCCTCGCGGCCCCACAGCACCAGGTCCACGACGTTGGCGTGCGGGACGAGCACTCCCTTGGGGCGGCCGGTGGACCCGGACGTGTAGAGGACGTAGGCGCCGTTGGCGGGGGTGAGGGGGCCCGTCCTGTCGCTGTCGCGCGGGTCCGTGGCGGGCACGTCGGTGTCTGTGTCCACGTCCACGTGCACGCGGGGCACGTCCGCGGGAAGCGCGCAGCCCACGTCGGGGGCGGTGACGACGCAGGCGGGCGCGGCGTCCTGGAGCATGAAGGCGATGCGGTCGGCGGGGTGACGCGGGTCGACCGGCAGATAGGCGGCGCCGGTCTTCAGGACGGCGACGAGGGCGACGATCAGCTCTGCGGAGCGGGGCAGGGCGAGGGCCACGATCTGCTCGGGCCCGGTGCCCTCGGCGATGAGCCGGTGCGCGAGCCGGTTGGCGCGCGTGTTCAACTCCGCGTACGTGAGCCGCTCTTCGCCGAAGACGACGGCCGGGGCGTCCGGGGTGCGCGTCACCTGCTGCTCGAAGAGGTCGACCGCCGTGAGCGGCGGGACGGGCCGTGCGGTGTCGTTCCACTCCTCCAGGAGGAGCCGCCGCTCCTTGGCGCTGAGCAGGTCGAGGCGGCCGATCGGCAGGTGCGGGTCGTCGGCGGCCGCGTGCAGGAGCCGGGCGAGACGGGTCGCGACGGCGTCCACGCCCCCGGGGTCGAACAGGTCGGTGCTGTACTCGAAGAACCCGGTCAGACCCGCGGGGCTGCCGTCCTCGGTGAAGCGTTCCTCGATGTTGAGGAGGAGGTCGAAGCGGGCCGAGCCCGGGTGCAGGAGGTCGGTGGCGATCTCCAGGCCGGGGACGTCGAGGCGCGGCGCCGGGGCGTTCTGCACCACCAGGGACACCTGGAACAGCGGGTGCCTGCCGATGGCGCGCGGCGGGTTGAGGTCGTCGACCAGGTACTCGAAGGGCACGTCCTGGTGCTCGTACGCGCTCAGGGACACGTCCCGGACGCGGTGGAGCAGGTCACGGAAGGCGGGGTTGCCCGAGGTGTCGTTGCGGATGACGAGGGTGTTGACGAAGAAGCCGACGGAGCGGTCGAGGCTCTGGTCGGTGCGGCCCGCGATCGGTGAGCCGACGGGGATGTCGGTCCCGGCGCCGAGCCGGGTGAGCAGCGCCGCGAGCCCGGCCTGGAGCACCATGAACAGGCTGGTCCCGGTCTCCTGGGCGAGCGCGGACAGCCGCCGGTGCAACTCGGCGTCCCAGGCGACGGAGAGCGTCTCGCCGCCGTAGCCGGGGGTGGCGGGGCGCGGGCGCGCGAAGGGCAGGTCGACCTGCTCGGGCAGGTCGGCGAGCTGGCGCCGCCAGTAGGCGAGTTGGTGGGCCAGAGGGCTCGCCGGGTCGTCGGGATCGCCGAGGAGGTCGCGCTGCCAGAGGCCGTAGTCGGCGTACTGGACGGCGGGGGCGAGGGCCGGACTGTCGTGGCCGTGTCCCTCGGCGGACGCCACGCGGCGCGCCTCGTACGCCGCCGTCAGATCCTCCGTCAGCGGCGCGAACGACCAGCCGTCGCAGGCGATGTGGTGCACCAGGAGCAGCAGCACGTGCTCGCGCGCGCCGACCTGGAAGAGGTGGGTGCGCACGGGGATGTCGGCCGCAAGGTCGAAGTGGTGGCCGCTCGCCGTGGCCAGGGCGCCCGGCAGCTCCGCCTCGGTCGTGCGGGTCACCGGCAGGGGCGGCCGGGCGCGCTCCGGCGGCAGGATGTGCTGGCGGGGCTCGCCGTCGTGCTCGGGGAAGACGGTGCGCAGGGACTCGTGCCGGGCGACGAGGTCGGCGACGGCGGCGCGCAGCGCGGGGATGTCCAGGTCGCCGCTGAACCGCAGGGTCCAGGGGACGTTGTAGGCGCGGCTCATGCCTTCGAGGCGGTGCAGGAACCACAGGCGGCGCTGGGCGAAGGACAGCGGGAGCGGGTCGGGGCGCTCGGCCGGGCGCAGGACGGGGCGGGCGTCGGGGGCACCGGCGGTGTCGGAGGTTCCAGGTGTCCCGAGCGCGTCCAGGTGCGCGGCGAGTCCGGCGACCGTGGGGTGCTCGAAGAGGGCGCGGATGGTCAGTTCGGCGCCGAGGCGGGTCCGTACCCGGGCGGTCAGGCGGGTGGCGAGCAGCGAATGCCCGCCGAGCGCGAAGAAGTCGTCGTCGATGCCGATGCCCTCGACGCCGAGGATCTCCGCGAACAGGGCGCACAGCACCTCCTCGCGCTCGGTGCGCGCGGCCCGCGCCGACTGTGCCTCGACGACGGGCGCGGGCAGCGCCGCGCGGTCCAGCTTGCCGTTGACGGTCAGCGGCAGCCGTTCGAGGAGCACGAGGGCCGACGGCAGCATGTAGTCGGGCAGCCGCTCCCGCAGGTGCTCGCGCAGGGCGGCGGTGAGCTGGCCGCCGCGGCGTGCGGCCACCGGGCTGGTGGCGTACGCCAGCGGGTCGCCGGGGGTGCCGTCGGGCTCGTACGCCTCCAGGACGGCGCCGTCGCTGTCCCCGCGCCGCACGAACACCGCGTCCACCGCGTCCACCGCCGTCGCCGCCAAAGTGACCGCGACGCGGTAGCCAAGGCGCTCCCCGAGCAGGTACAGCTCCTCGGGGTCGACGCCGTGGGGCTCCTGGGCGAGGAGGCGGTGGGCGTCGGCGACGGCGGCGCCGTTGTCGAAGGCGCGGGCCGCTGCGGTCTCCTGGGCGGTGCGGCGGTTGGGGACGCCGAGGACGCGCAGCCGCTCGGGGGCGTGCCGTTCCAGGTGCGCGCCGATCGCTTCGGCGTCCGGACCTTCGGCGAGGGTGTCGCCGAAGCCGAGCCGGGTCCCGCTGCCGGGTGCCGTCGCCGCGGGCGTCCGGTGCAGGACGACGTCGTAGCGGTACCGGGTCATCTCGTTGTGCCGGGTGCCGCGGCGCACCTGGATGTCCACCGCGCCGACGGATTCCTCGCGGGCCGCGAAGGCGTGGAAGAAGTCGGGCGCGAGCAGCAGTTCCTCCTCGCGCACCAGGGCCCGCTCGACGGCGTGCCGCACGTCGGCGCGCTCGGCGTCGGGGGCGGCACGGCGCAGTTGCACGGCGGTGCCGAAGGAGCGCAGGGCCCGCAGGTCGCGGACGTCACCGACGAAGACGGCGCCGCCGGGGGCGGTGTGCTCCAGGGCCTTGGCGAGGACGTCGAGGAGGTAGCCCGCGCTGGGGAAGTACTGGAGCACGGAGTTGATGACGACGGTGTCGAAGTGGCCGCGGGGCAGGCCGCTGAAGTCGTGCGCGGCCTGGTGCCGCAGCCGTACCCGGCCGGCGAGCCCGGGGCGGGCGGCGACCTCGCGGGTCAGCTCGTCGATCGCGCGCGCCGACACGTCCGTGCCGACGTACTCCGCGCAGTCCGGTGCGAGCCGGGAGAGGAGCAGGCCGGTGCCGACGCCGATCTCCAGGACGCGGCGCGGGCGCAGTTCCCGGATGCGGCGGACGGTGGTGTCGCGCCACTCGCGCATGTGGTCCGGCGCGATGGGCCGTCGGTCGGTGTAGCTGTCGAACCAGCTGGCGAAGTTCTCGCCGAGCGCGGGACGCGCGGCTCCGGCCCCGACCCCGGCCCCGGCGTACTGGGCGTCGAACACTTTCTCCCAGTCGCCCACTTGCCGGGCCGCGGTGCCGTCGGCCGTGGCCGCGTCGGGCTCCTGGCGGAACTCCGGTACGACGTAGGCGACCAGGCGCCGGTCGCCCGGTCGGTCCTCGCGGGCGACGACGGCGGCCTGCCGGGCGGCGGGGTGCGCGCCGAGTGCGGCCTCGATCTCGCCGGGTTCGATCCGGAAGCCCCTGATCTTGATCTGCTGGTCGGCGCGGCCGACGAACTCAAGGACGCCGTGCTCGTCGCTCCGCACCACGTCCCCGCTGCGGTACATCCGGCCGCCGGGCGGGCCGAACGGGTCGGCGAGGAAGCGCCCCGCCGTCAGGCCCGGACGGCCCAGATAGCCGCGGGTGACGCCGGGCCCGGCGACGTACAACTCCCCCGCCACGCCCGGCGCGCACGGCCGCAGGGTCTCGTCGAGGACGTACAGGGACAGGTCCCGGATGCCGGCGCCGACGCGGCTCGGGGCGTGCGGGGCGGCGTCGGCGGCGGTGAGCCGCGTGAGGGTGGTGTGGACGGTCGTCTCGGTGATGCCGTACATGTTCACGAGCACGGGGGCGTCGTCCCGGTGGCGGGCGTACCAGGGCGCCAGCTTGCCGAAGTCGAGGGCCTCGCCCGCGAACACCACCAGGCGCAGGGCGAGTTCGCCGCCGTGCGCGGCGCCCTCGCGGTCGGCCTCCATCAGCGGGTGGAAGGCGGAGGGCGTCTGGCTGAGGACGGTGACGCGCTCGGCGGCGAGCAGCGCGCGGAAGCGCTCCGGCGCCCGGCTCGTCTCGTACGGCACGACCACGAGGCGGCCGCCGTGCAGCAGGGCGCCCCAGATCTCCCACACCGACACGTCGAAGGCGTAGGAGTGGAACAGGCTCCACACGTCGTGCTCGTCGAACCGGAAGTCGGCGGCCGTCTCGGTGAACAGGCGCACGACGTTGTCGTGCGAGACGACCACGCCTTTGGGGCGCCCGGTGGACCCGGAGGTGTAGATCACGTACGCGGTGGTCGCGGGTGTGACGGGCCCGAGGCGGTCGCTTTCGGTGGGGTCGGTGTCGGGCCGTACGGCGAGTTCCTCGACGGTGCCGCGGGCCGAGAGCACGAGCCGGGGGATCTCGGCGCGGACGTCCATCGGGTCCTGGCTGAGGAGCAGCACGGGGCGGGCGTCGGCCAGGGTCCCCTCGACGCGATCCGGCGGGTGGTCCAGGTCGAGCGGGAGATAGCCGGCGCCCGACTTCAGGACGGCGAGGATCGCGACGACGGCGTCCACCGAGCGCGGCAGGGCGAGCGCGACGAGGCGTTCGGGTCCTGCGCCGCGGGCCAGCAGGGCGTGCGCGAGGCGGTTGGCGCGGGCGTTGAGGGTGGCGTAGTCGAGGTGGTCGTCGCCCAGGGTGAGGGCGACGCGGTCGGGGTGGCGGATCACCCGCGCCTCGAACAGGTCCGTGAGGGCGGCGGCCTGGCCCGGCGCGGGGGCGCCCGGGGGTGGTCCTGGGCGCGTGCCGCGGTGGTCGGTGGGGCCGCGGTCCGCCTCGGCGAGGGCGCGGTCCGATCCGGTGAGGGCACGGTCCGCGCCGGTGTACGCACTGTCCGATCCGGTAATTGCCATTGCCAAGCCCCTTGGTCGCTCGCCGACGCTGTCGCGTTGTGCCGTTCGTGACCGTGCTCGTGCCGTGTGTGTGCCGCGGGCCCCGCCCGCTCGCCGGTGCCGTCGGGTCCGCATCCGGCCCGCTCGCCGGGGCCGTCCGGCCCGCACCCGGCCCGTCCGCCGATGCCCCGGCGCCTCAGCCCGCCGGACGGCTCCCCGGCGCCAGGACGCGCAGCAGGTTCTCGCGCAGCAGCAGGTTCCGGTCCGTCCTCGACACCCCGGCGAACACGGTCGGGCCGTCGACGACCTCGCTGATCAGCCCCTTCAGACCGCCGTTCAGACGACCGAGCGGCCAGTCCGTGCCGAAGATGATCTTGTGGTTGACGCCGAGCCGGAACAACTCGTTGAGGTGCCCGGGCCAGTGCGGCAGGCTCGGGCCGCTCGCGAACCCGCCGGTGTCCACGTACACGTTGGGCCGGTACGCCGCGAGGTAGGCGCAGGTCTCGACGTGGGTGAGGCCGCCGTGGCCGAGGACGAACGGGACGGTCGGGAAGTCCCTGGCCGCCCGGTCGATCCGCATCGGGTGCGCCGGTCCGTAGTCGAGGCTGCGGGCGGTGGGCCCGGTGTGCACGAACACCGGCAGGGCCCGGGCCGCGCAGATCTCGTAGTACGGGTACAGGCCCGGGTCCGACGGCGAGTAGCCGCACGGCGGGTACAGCTTCACCCCGTCGAGGCCGTAGGCGTCGACCATGGCCTCGAAGGCGGCCACGCCCGCGGGCCCGCGCCGGGGGTCCACGCCGATGTAGACCCAGAAGCGGCCCGGGTGGCGCAGCCGGATCTCGTGGTGCAGCCGCGCCGCCTCCTCGGGCTCGGCCGTCCCCGCCATCCGCAGGCCGAAGTCGGGCACGAGCAGCACGGCGCGCTCGACCCCGGCTGCGTCCATCTCCGCGACGAGCCCGTCGGCGAGGTGGTCCTCGTGCTGCGCGGCGAGCCCGTCGGCGACGCGCCCCGGTCTCGGGGCGACGCCCATCGAGCCGAGCCTGCACTGGACGTTGCTCGCCACGTCCTCGACGAAGGCCCGCGGGATGAAGCGGCTCGACGCCACGTGGCAGTGGCCGTCGAAGACCCCGGTCATCCGACGCAGTGCTTGATGAGGCCCTGGATGCTGACGCCCTTCATCGGGTCGTAGGTGGCGAAGTCGAACTCGGTGTCCGCCTGTTCCTCCAGGTACGAGATGAGGCCGACGATGGCCATGGAGTCGAGCAGACCGGTGTGGCTGAGGTTGGTCCTGGCGCCGATCGCCATGTCGGACTCCCCCTCGATCCACCGCTCCACCCACTCGACCAGCAGTTTCTCCAGCTCCGCCGTGTCCGCGCTCATGCCCGGCCTCCTCGGTCCGTGTTGGTGTCCGTCGTGGTGCTTTCGCCGCCGAGGGCGGCCTTGCTTTCGGTCCGTGCGGCCCCGACCAGGCGCAGGCTGTTTCCGCCCATGATCATTCTTCGGTCGGCCTCCTTGATCCCCGCCACCGCGGGCTGCCCCTTGGCGAAGGCGGCGACCAGGCCGGGCAGCGACTCGGAGAGCCGGTACGACGGCCAGCAGGTGCCGAAGAGGATCTTGTGGCTGATGCCGAGGCGGAACAGCCGGTTCAGATGGGCCTGCCACCCGTCCGCCGCGAGGACGGAGTGGAACTGGCTGATGTCCAGGTGCACATTGGGCCGGTGGGCGCACAGATAGGTCGACTCGTCGACGTGCGTGACCCCACCGTGCCCCAGGATGAAGTTCACCCGGGGGAAGTCCCGTGCGGCCTCGTCGACCAGCAGCGGCATCCCGTACTCGAAGTCGAGCTGGCCCCAGCCGGGACCCGTGTGGCTGAGCACGGGCAGGCCGCGCTCCTCGCACAGCTCGAAGTACGGGTACAGACGGCGGTCGCTCGGCGAGTAGCCGCACAGCGGGTACAGCTTGAGCCCGGCGAAGCCGTAGTCGCCGACGCACCGCTCGAACAGGTCGACGCCGTCCTTGCCGCCGCGCGGGTCGACGCCCCAGAAGACCCGGAACCGCCCCGGATGACGCCGGTTCACCCGGTCCAGATGACCGGCGAGCTCGGCCTGGTTCAGGGCGCACCGGGCCACGTGCGAGTAGTCGGGGACCACGAGGAAGGCCTCGTCGACGCCGGCCTCGTCCAGCTCGGCGACGAGCCGGTCCGCGTCGTCGTCCTGGTGCACCGAGAGGACCCGGTCCAGCATCCGCTCGGGCCGCACGCTGTGGCCGTACGCGGTCATGCGGTGGTGCGCGTTGGCCGCCTGGTACTCCAGGAACGCCCGCGGGATGGCGAGTTGGCTGCCGAGCTGGACCTGCGCGTCGACGATCCGGTGCCCGGCGGGGCCGCCGGGGCCCGGCCCGGGGCCGTCCGCGGTCGGCGGCGCCATCAGGCCCCCGCTCCGGCGCCGCCCGCGAGGCGTTCGGCGAAGTGCTCGGCCGCGCGCGCCCGGCTGAGCTTCATGTTGGCCGTCATGAAGGTCGGGTCGGCCCGCAGCGGCGTGTCCGAGAAGACCAGGGACATCACCCGCTCGTGGGCGTCGAGACCCGCGTTGACCTCTTCGATCCGCTTCTGGATGCGGGCGCGCAGCCCGGTGTCGGCGGGGTCCGACAGGGTGAGCAGGGCGCCGAGCCGGTTGGACTGCGGTGTCGGTACGACGACGATCTCGGCCACGCCCTCGACGTCCGCGAAGGCCGACTCGATCTCGGCGGGGTGCACCTTGCGCCCGCTGCCGAGCACGATGACGTCCTTCTTGCGCCCGATCAGGGTGAGGAACCCGTCCTCGTCCAGGCGGCCGTAGTCGCCGGTGAGGATGGAGCCGTCGGCCCGGAAGATGCCCTCGGCGGACGGGTCGCCGTCGGTGTCGAAGTAGCCGCGCCCGAGCGGCGCGTCCCGGGTGATGATCACCTCGCCGTCGTCGAGGAACGTCACGGACTCCGGGTCCATCAACTGCCCGACGGTGCCGACGCGGTGGCGGTCGGGGGTGTTCCAGGCGACCATGCCGGTCTCGGTCAGGCCGTAGGCCTCCAGGAGCGGCACGTCGCGGCTCCAGTACCCGTCCAGGGTCTCGCGCCGGATCGGCGCCATGCCGGTGATCATGAAGCGGATGCGGCCGCCCAGGAAGTCGCCGAGCGAGGCGTCGCCGCCGGACTTCGTGTACAGCTGGAGCGCGGTGTCGTAGAAGACCGGCGGCCCGATCAGAAAGGTCGGGCCCTCCTTGCGGACGGCCTGGAAGACCCGCTGGTAGGGCGCGAGCACGAGGTCGGCGCCCAGCCACAGGCAGAGGTAGACCGAAAGGCGCTGCTGGTTGTTGGCCAGCGGAAGGAAGATCAGGTGCCGGTCGCGCCCGGTCATGCCGAAGGCGTCGATGAAGCGGTTGATGACGTACTCGGTGCCCTTGGCGCTGATCTCCACGCCCTTGAGCCGCCCGGAGGTGCCCGAGGAGTAGACCAGGCTGTGGATGTCGTCGACGTCGATGACCACGGCGTCGGGGGCCGCCGAGCCCGGCGCGGGGGCGCCGCCGGGGCGGACGACGGCAGGCGTGTCGGCGGGCACGGGCTCGTCCGCGATGAGCAGGGCGAGGCGGTGCTCGGCGATAAACGCGCGCGGGTCGTCGATCTCGGTGGTGTCGCCGAACGCCTTGAGCCGCGCGCCGGTGGCGAGGGCGGCCAGGTCCCAGGCGAGCCAGTCGATGCTGTTGCCCGCGCGGATGCCGATCACGTGGCCGGGGCGCACGCCGGCCGCCGTGAGCTGGTCGGCCCGGGTGCGGGCGAGCGCGGTCAGCTCGCTCTGGGTCAGCTCGCGCCGCTTGCCGGCGATGTCGATGTCGACGACGCGGGCGGTGGTGTGGTGGGTGGAGCGGTCCAAGAGGCCCGCGAGGTTCATGCTCACGTGTCGGCCGACTTCCTTCCTGGGGTGGTCGGTTGCGCCTCGCCGGGTGCGTGCGCCTGTGCGTCGAGTTCCGTTGTCAGCGCGGTGATCAGCTCGTCCAGCCTCGTGCCCGCCAGGAAGCCGATCCGGCCGCCCAGCATGTCCTCGTACGCTCCGCTGTCGGTGTCCCAGGCCACGTGGACGTCGACTCGGCTGCCGCCGTCGTCGTCCGTGACGGTCACCCGGCGTTCGAGGGTGTGCCACAGCCAGTCCGGCTCGGCGCGGAGCAGCACGCCGTCGGCGCGGAGTCGGGTGTGGTCCGCCCAGACCACGGCGTCGTCCCCGAGCCGCCCGGCGAACTCCGCGACAGGGCCCTCGCCCGCCCTGCGGCCGGTGTCGGCGGCGAACGGGTCGAGCACGCGGGGGCGGGCGTGCAGGAGGTCCAGGACGCGCCCGGGCGGGTGCGGCAGCCGTACGGTCCGTGTCACCGGGGAGAGTTCGGCCGCCTGGGGGCCGCCGGCCGCGGTGCCGCTCCGGTGGGCGTCGGCCTCCGCCAGGATCCCTTCGAGCACGGACAGGCCGTGGTCGAGGTCGTCCTCGGAGATCACCATGGGCGGCTGCACCCGCAGGACGTTCGGGTGGTAGAGGGAGTACGTGGACGTCACGCCCTCTTCGAGGAGCCGGCCGAGGACGAGTCCCGCCGTCGCGCCGTCGGTGAACTCCAGGCCGTGCATCATGCCGAGGCCGCGGTGTTCGGTGACGATGCCGGGATGGCGCTCGGCGGCGGCGTTCAGGCGTTCGTCGATGGTGCGGGCGCGTTCCTTGACGCCGGTCAGGAACGCCTCCTCGGAGGCGATGGCGATGGACTCCAGGCCGACGCGGCACGACAGCGGATTGCCACCCAGGCTGGACCCGAAGGTCGAGGGCAGGACCCGCAGGACCTCCCACACCTCCTTGGTGCCGAGCACGGCCGACAGCGGAAGCAGGCCGCCGCCGAACGCCTTGCCCACGCACACCAGGTCGGGGGTGACGCCGAACTGCTCGTACGCGAAGAACGTGCCGCAGCGGCCGAACGCCGTCTGCATCTCGTCCAGGACGAGCAGCGCCCCGGCCTGTGTGCAGAGCCTGCGCACCTCCTGGAGGTATCCGGGCGGCGGCACGATCACTCCGGCCTCGGCCTGGACGGGCTCCAGGAGGACGGCGGCGACGGTGTCGTCGAGCGCCGCGGCGAGCTCGTCCAGGTCACCGAAGCCGACCTGGCGGAAGTGCGGCATGAACGGGCCGAGCAGCTCCCGGTGTTCGGGGCGGTCGGAGGCGCTGAGCGTGGCGAAGGTCTTGCCGTGGAAGCAGCCGCGGGCGCTGATGACGCCGGGGCGGCCGGTCGCGGCGCGGGCCAGCTTGAGGGCGTTGTCGATGGTCTCGCCGCCGCCGTTGGCCAGGTACGAGTAGGGCAGGAGCTGTCCGGTGGCCTCCGCGAGGCGCTCGGAGAGCCGGATCTGCACCTCCTCGAACATGATCTTCGTGCTGTTCAGGACGCCGGTGTCGAGCTGGTCGCGCACGGCGGCGACGATGCGCGGGTGGGAGTAGCCGAAGGACTGGTTGCCGTACTGGTCGAAGAGGGCGAGATAGGGCGTTCCCCCGTCGTCGTCCAGAACGCGGCTTCCCGTCCCTTTGCCCTGGACTCCGCAGCCCATGACGAACGCCATTTTCGCGTAGGCCGGGTGGTTGTGGGCGGCTTTGGTCTCAGCCAGCCGCTGGCGCCGTGTCCGCATCCGTCACCTCCTCGCTCACATAGCTGTCGTAGTCGCCGAAGAAGTACTGGAGCAGTCGGCTCTTCCGGCCTTCCGGTGTGCGTGCCCTGCTGACCGCCTCGGTGACGTCGAGCGCCGCGACGAGGCTGAGCGGGGCGCCCTTGAACCGGGTGTCCTCATAGGGTTCGTGCAGGGCGAAGAAGCCGATTTCCTTGTAGAAGCCCCGCAGCCCTTCGGAGTCGTCCACGAAGAAGTCGCCGAGGATGTGCGTCATGTCGTGTTTCCTGGCGCTGTGGATCACGGCTTCGCGCATGAGCGCCATGCCGATCTCGCGGTGGCGCATCGACGGCAGCGTCATCAAGTGCCCGAATTCCACGAGCCTGTTGCCGACGCGCAGCGCCGAGATGTCCACGGTGTCGTCGCACGGCAGTCCGGCGGCGGAGTCCGGCACGACCTTGACGGTGCCCGCGGCCTGGCCCTCGACGTATCCCAGGATGTATTCGGCGTGGGCGTCGAACCGGTCGAAGGTCGCGGCGGTGTCGGCCGCGTCGGCGAGTCGGCCCTGGTCCCCGACGTAGACGGCGTCCCGGAGTCGCAGCACGTCGGCCATGTCGGCCTCGGTGCGCGCCACTTTGAAGGTCACGTTCATCCACTGCTCCTCTCACCCGTGTTGCGTTGGCTCGCCCGGTGGCTCACTTGCGGAGCAGCTTTCCGAAGTACTCGATATAGCCGCGGTTGAAATAGCGAATGCGGTCCTTCACCTCGCCGTGCAGGTCGGGAAGTCGCTCCAGCGGGAGATTCGGCATCAGATGGTGCTCGACGTGGTAATTGTTGCCGTTCGTGAACCACGTCAGGACGCGATTGGAGCGGATCGTCCTCGTATTGGCGAACGGATCGCGGTTCAGGACCTCGCAGCCGAAGTGCTCGGGCAGTTCGATGAAGGCGTGCACGGGCCCCGCCACCAGCACCAGCGGGATCAGCCATACCCACAGCACGACCGCCGAACCCAGCGCCAGGGAAAGGCCTGTGAAGGCCAGGAGCGCGCCGAGGGCAAGGAAGTGGTCCCGGCGTATCCTGCGTGATACGCGGACGCTCTCGCCCTCGAATTCCCGGCCAAGCAGGGACCGCCCGAGATTCACCACGAACAGCGCGTAGTGGTGGACCATCGTGAAACGCACGGTCCAGTCGACGAACGTGCCGAACCTGGAGCGTTCCTTGGACCCGTACTGATCGCCGTAGTCGAAGAACTCACGGTTCTCCGGTGTGCCGAGATCGCGATGGTGGCGCATGTGCGCCGCCTTGTACGCGGCGAACGAGATCAGCATCGGAAGTCCGAGGATGATTCCGGTGACGGTGTTCGCTTTTCGACTTCGGTACGCGAGATTGTGCAGCGTCTCGTGCTGGAGTTCCGCGGCGTGCGCGAGCATGCAGCCGATGAGGACGACTCCGACGACGCGGCACCACAGGACCGGCTGCAGCACGATCACCACGCCGAGGACGGTCAGCGCCACGCAGAGGGCGAATTTGAGGGAGAACACCCAGCCTCGGGGTTCGGTGCGCAGGTGTTTCAGGGATGCTCTGAGTTCGGTGGCCTCCTGGGGATTCCGCGTGGCCGGGTCGACGGCGTCACCCGCTGTCAGATCCATCGTTGTTCCCTCGATTTCCCAGTAGCTTTCCCGGTGGCTGTGCGTCCCCGCGCGCGGTTTCCGGCATGACGGCGCGACTGACCGTCGTGCGGCGACCGGACGGGGCCAGTTCGATAACGGGGCGTGCTGGACATGCGCTGCCCGTAGGGGTCCGCCCGTGTTTCCGGGCGTGGTACGGCGCGGCATCGCGACGGCATCTGGACGGGCCGAATGCCGCTCGGTGGATGCCGCTGGGGGTGCCGCTCCGTTCAGGGTGCGGCGGTCAGCCGGCCACCTCGGGCACCGGTGCGTTGGTCAGGTCGCGCACGGGGGTATGCGGATCGGCCTTCTCGATCGCGTCGAGCAGGGCCAGGATTCCGTCCATGTGCGTGTCCGTTTCCCGCGGGCTGAAGAGTTCGGGGTGGACGTCGAGAATGACTTCCGTCGTTCCGTCGGCCGCGGTCTGGAAGAAGTACACGGTCATGTCGATCGTGAGGGGAATCGACATGGTGCGCATCGACGCGGTGGCTCCCGCGAAATCCAGTCTGTAGTCGAATTTCATGACGTTGACCATCGGCCCCCACAGCCGTGCCCCGCCGCCCCGTGCGACGGCTTCCCGGGAGATCTCCGCGGTGGGGTAGCGGGAGTGCAGCAGGACCTGCCGCACCTCCCGCGACACGCGCCGGGCGAACTCGCGCAGGGGCAGGGCCGCGTCGGCGTCGAGGCGCAGCGGCAGGATGTTCATCGTCATGCCGGGAACGTTGCGCACCTGGGGGCTCAGGCGTCCGCCGGTGGGCAGTCCGAGCTGGAGTTCACGGGCGCCGGTGGCGAGGGCCAGGTACGCGGTGATGGTGCTGACGGCGAGGTCCGACCAGGTCACGCCGAGTCGGTCGGCGGCGGCTTCGAGGCGGCCGACCCGGTCCGGGGTGAGTTCGGCGGTGCGGCGGCGGCCGACGGCGAGCGGGCCGCTGCGACCGGAGAGGCTGACCGGGGCGGGGCGGTCGGCCGTCCTGTCCAGCCAGTGGGCGCGGTCGCGGGCGAAGCTCTTGCTCTCGCGGTAGCCGGCCTCGGCGTCCGTGAGGCGCGTGAACGCGGGGAACGCTCCCTCGTCGGCGGGAAGCCCGCCCGCGAGTGCCGTGTAGACCGCGGCGGTGCGATTGAAGATGAGCGCGAGGCTGTATCCGTCGACGACCGCGTGATGCACGCGTCGGTACAGGACAAAGTGGTCGTCGGCGATTTTCAGGAGCGCCGCGCGGCACAGCAGCTGTGGGTCGACGGGCCTTTGGGCGTCCTTCTCCATCCATTCCCTGGCCGCCGCCTCCGGGTCGGACCCGGTGCTCACGTCGATGACGTCGAGCGGGGCGGGATCGGCTCTCAGGAATTGGTGATATCCGCCTTCTTCGCCGCCTGTCGGGACAATCACGAGACGCAATGCATCGGCCTCGCGCTCGACCTGTTCATGTGCCAGCACCATCAGTTCCGGAGCAATGCGCCCGCGAATGTCGAGATAGTCGCAAATACAGTAGACAGGGTTGGCAAGATCTTCCGCTTGAGCCATCCATGTGCGCAACTGCGGAGCAAGGAGCGGTCGTTCTGTTCTCTCGCGATTAAGCAACGTTCACCCTCCTCAAGAGGACACTTGCTTAAATCGACGCCACATCGCACAGACGTCACGGACACCATGTATCGGTCGCGCGTACCCATTGGTGGGGAACAGTTTCGAAGTCCGGGAAGTGGTGGGGGGATCGGTGGGGGCCCAGGACAACGAACGGTAGCCTACCCGTCACTTGATCGAACGTCCATACCCAATCAGGGGGCATGTGCCAATGTCACTGAATGCAATGGCCACCGGCTCTGTTACCGAAGCCGTAATCACGCAAAGCGACGACTATTGGACTCGGCCAACTCGACGCATATGAGCCACACCTTGACGACCAGGGTTTACGCAGGACTGCGGCTGCCTCCACGATCATCGGGGCGCCCCCCGGAAACTCCCTTTGCCTACAGCCCGTTGAAGCAAGAACCGGCAGTTTCGAACGCTCGTGTACGCACCGTGAACGTGGAGGATGGATGGCGACGGACCGAACAGCTACCCCACCCGGCACCGGCTGGGCCGGGAACCGACGCGGCGTGGCCGTGGTGGCCGCGCTCATGCTGGGCGCGTTCGCCTTCAACACGACCGAGAACCTGCCCATCGGCGTCCTGAAGCTGATGTCGGAGGACATGGACGTCTCCCTGGCCGCCGTCGGACTCCTGGTGTCGGGGTACGGCCTGACCGTCGCCGTCGTCTCCGTGCCGATCGCCCAGCTCACCCGGTCCGTGCCGCGCCGTCTGGTGCTGTGCCTCCTGCTCGCCGGGCTCTTCCTGGCGAGCGTGGTCGCGGCGGTGGTCTCCTCGTACTGGGTGCTGCTGGTCTGCCGGTTGGTGACGGCGGTGGCGCAGGCACTGTTCTGGGCGGTGATGGGGCCGGTCGCGGTCGGGCTCTTCCCGCCGCACGTGCGCGGCCGGGTCATCGGCGCGCTGTCGGTGGGCGGTTCGGCGGCCCTCGTCCTCGGGGTGCCCGGCGGCACCTGGCTCGGCCAGCACACCAGTTGGCAGGTGCCGTTCCTGGTGGTCGGCGCGCTCGCCATCCCGCCGCTCGTCCTCATCCTGACGGCCCTGCCGTCCACGCCCCCGGAGGAGAGCCACGCGGTGCGCGGCGTCGCCCCCGACACCCGCCGCTTCGCCGTCGTCCTCGCCGTGACCGGCCTGACGGTCACGGGCGTCTTCGCGGGCTACACGTACATCTCGAAGTTCCTCGTGGACGAGAGCGGGTTCACCGAGTCCAGGGTCAGCACACTGCTGCTCGTCCTCGGTGTGACCGGCATCGTGTCCGTCACGGTCTACGGCCGCCTCCTGGACCGCTTCCCCCGCGCCACGCTCACCATCCCGGTGACCACGCAGGCGGTGGGGCTCCTCGGCCTGTACGCGGCGGGCGGCTCGAAGACCGTCGCCGTGATCATGATGGTGCTCCTCGGCGCCTCCCTCGGGCCGGTCTTCATGGCCACCCAGAGCCAGGTCATGCACTTCGCGCCCGGCCGCACGGAGACCGCCATCGCGGCGAACGGCGCCGCGTTCAACACCGGCGTGGCCGCGGGCGCCCTGGCCGGCGGCCTGCTCCTGCCGGTCATCGGCGTGCGCGGCACGTTCCTGGTGGGCGGCCTGATGACGGTGGCCGCCCTGGTCCTGCTCCTGGAGGAACAGTTCCTGTCCGTGGGCCGCACGAAGGCGTGGTCGGACGCCCCGCGCACGGCCCCGGCCGACGAGGACGTCTACTCCGAGCGCTGATCCGGCGCGCGGGGCCCGACCCGGCGAGGTCCGGGCCCCGCGCCAACCCGTCGGACAGGCCCTAGACCTCGCGCGTCGGCAACACGGACAGGTGCGGCAGGTTCACGTGGCGGGGGCGGCCGACGGCGAAGGCGATGAGCTCGGCGACGTCGGTCCCGGAGGGGATGCCCTCGATGGACCCGACGGCGTCCTGGACGGCGGCGCTGATCGCGGGGTCGTCGATGTGGTCGCGGAGTTCGGTGTCGACGGTGCCGGGTTCGATGTTCGTGACGCGTACATCGGCGGGGTTCAGGCGGGCGCGCAGATTGCGGGAGAGGTGGCTGAACGCGGCCTTGCCGGCGGCGTATCCGGCGAAGCCCGGCAGGACGCTCTGGGCGGCGGCGGAGGAGATGTTGACGAGGTCGGCGTGGCCCCGTTCGGCGGCGGCGGCGAGCAGGTCGGGGACGAACGTCTCGACGACGGCGAAGGCCCCGGTGACGTTCACGTCGATCATGCGCTGCCAGTTCCCCGTGGACCCGTCGAGCTGGTCGGGCAGGGCGAGGCCCGCGTTGTTGACGAGGAGGTCGACGCGGCCGAGCCGGGAGCGGACGTCGGCGGCGGCCGCCGCCAGGGACGCCGGGTCGGTCACATCCGTCGGGAGGGCTAGCGCGCTGCCGCCCGCCTCCTCGATCCGTGCCACATGTGCGGCGAGCCGCTCGCCGCGCCGCGCCAGCAGGGCGACCCGCGCGCCCTGGGCGGCGAGCACCTGCGCGGTGGCCTCGCCGATGCCGCTGGAGGCACCGGTCACGACGGCCACCCGGCCGGTGAGGGGGCGGGCGAGGGACGTGGCCTGGGCGGTGGTGAGGGTCATGGTGGTCTCCCGGCGTGTGCGGGGGTGGACCGCGTTGCCGCGGTGGCCGCGGGGTACGGCCTCGGGAACAACCCTGCGGGAGATCCAGCTGCCTACCCAGGGCCCGGCTCGACCCTGGGTCTGGCAGAACCACCTTCGCGGTGCGGTACCGGCCCTCCCCTGCCGTGCCCTCCCGTGCGTTGCCCTGCTCTCCCCTGCCCTGCGCTCCCGTGCCTTGCCCTGCTCTCCCGTGCCTTGCCCTGTCCCGTCCGGCGGCGCCCCGGGGCGGGGAACCCTGGCTCCGGGCGGAGCAACCCCGTGCCGGACAATTGATCCATGGACTTCCGCACCGAACTCGCCGCCTTCCTCCGCTCCCGCCGCGCCCGGCTGCGGCCGGAGGACGCCGGGGCGCGGCCGTTCGGCGGACGGCGGCGGGTGCCGGGCCTGCGCCGCGAGGAGTTGGCGGAGCTCGCCGGGGTCAGCGTCGACTACTACGTACGGCTCGAACAGGGCAGGACCCACAACGTCTCCGACGCTGTCCTCGACGCGGTCGCCCGGGCCCTGCGGCTCGACGACGCCGAGCGCGCGCACCTGGGCCACCTCACCCGCGCCCTGCGCCACCCCGCGTCCACACCGCCCGCCCCGCAGCCGGTCAGGGCGGGCGTCAAGGTGCTGCTCGGCGCACTCGACGGCGTGCCCGCGTACGTCGTCGGCCGGCGCCTGGACATCCTCGGCTCGAACGGCCCGGCCCGCGCGCTGTTCACCGACTTCGACGCGCTGCCCGCCGAGCAGCGCAACGTGGCGTGGCTGCACTTCCTCGACCCGGGCGTGCGGAGCCGCTACCCGGACCAGGAGGCGTGGCAGGAGACCGCCCGCGACACCGTCGCCGCGCTGCGCATGGACCTGGGCCGCCACCCGTGCGACGACCGCCTCTGCGACCTGCTCGGCGAACTCTCCGTGCGCAGCGACGAGTTCAGCGCGCTGTGGGCCGAGCAGCTGGTGCGCGAGCACTCCCACGGCGTGGAGCGGCTGCGCCACCCGGCGGCCGGTGAGCTGACCCTGCGCCGCGAGACGCTGCGCCTACCCGACGCGCCCGACCAGGCGCTGGTCACGTACGCGGCCGACGAGGGCACACCGTCCCGCGCCGCGCTCGCCCTGCTCTCCGCGCGCGGCAGGGATCAGCGCTGCGGCGAGGGGAACGCCACGGGGCTGCGCAGGCCGGAGCGGCCGACCGCGCGGACGCCGAAGAAGACGTTGTCCTTGGACAGGTCGACCGTGTGACGGGTGGCGTCGCCGACGTCGATCACATGGGTCCAGTCGGACGCGGTCGTCTCGCGCCAGACGACCTCGTACCTCGCGAGGTCCTTCTCCGGGCCCCGCTCCCACACGAGTTCGGTGTCGTTGGTGAGCGCGGCGGTGAGGATCTTCGCGCCGCGCGGGGTGCCGGGGGCCTGGGCGAGGCTCCACAGGGCGGCGGCGTTCACGCGGGCGACGCGCGCGATGTAGGGGAAGTCGCAGAACTCCGGCAGGTCCCCGTACTGCTTGCCGTCCTCCACGCGGACGTCCTGGTGCTGGTGGGCGTAGTCCTCGGCGGGCTCGGTGAACCGGACCGCGGGGTAGGCGCGTTCGAGGAAGGGGATGTGGTCGCCGCCGCGCAGATAGCGGTCGCGGCGGTAGACGACGCGGACCTTCATGCCGGTCGCGTCGTTGTCGGCGACGTCGCGTACGAAGCGGGCGAGTTGGCGCGAGGGCGAGTCGTTCTCGCCGCCCACCGAGCGCCGCACCGCGGCCTCCTCGGGGGTCTCGGACGAGGGCACACCCTCCGCGAAGAGGCGGATCGTGCGCGGGTCGCGGGTGCCGTCGTCGGCGGTGGGGCTGCCGACGATGTCGTTGGTGAACATCCCCTGCACGTCGGCCTTCCGGAGCTTGTACTGCTCCGCCATGTGCGCCGCGCCGAACAGGCCCTGCTCCTCGCCCGCGACGGCCGCGAACACGACGGTCGCGCCGAGCCTCCGGCGCGCCATGACCCGCGCCAGCTCCATCACCACCGCGACCCCGGAGGCGTCGTCGTCGGCGCCGGGCGCGTCGCTGGTGAAGTCCATGACGTCGCTCGCCCGCGAGTCGTAGTGCCCCGACACGACGTACAGCCGGTCCGGTGACGCCGAACCGCGCAGCGTGGCCACGACGTTGGTGATGCGCGTCGGCTCCGGGATGCGCGGGCCCGGCTCCTGGACGTACGACTGGAGCTCCACGCGCATCCGGCCGCCCGCCGCACCCGCGTGGCGCCGCATCTCGGCGAGGATCCAGTCCCGTGCCGCGCCGATGCCGCGCTCGGGGTCGTCCTGCGCGGAGAGCGTGTGCCGGGTGCCGAACGCGGCGAGCCGCCGCACGGTCGCCTCGATGCGGCGGTGGTCGATCTCCCGCAGCAGCGCCCTGAGTTCACGCGACGGCTCCTGCGCGGTACGGCTCCGTCCGTCGCCGTCGCGCGCCGCCGCGGGGCCCGCCTGAAGGCCGACGGCGCCGGCCGTGGTGGCGGCCGCGGCCACCGCGAGAACACTGCGCCGGGACGTGCCGCTCTGCTCCGCCATGCGGCCATAGTCATGGACACCACAAAGGGCCGCAAGGGGGCGTGGGGACGGACGGGGACGGGTGGGGCGGTCCGGGGCGACTATGGCGCGTACGGGGGTGCGGTCAGGGCGCGTACGCGGGTTGGGTACGGCTCCGTGGGCGGTCCGGGGCCGGACGGCCACGCAGCCCCGCGGGCGACCGCTACGAGCGGCGGCGGGGCTTCCCGCGCTTCGCGCCCTGGGAGCCGCCGGTGCCGCGCCGCGGGTTTTTGCCCGCGGTGGCCTTGCCCCCGGTGGGCTTGCCCGCCGACGCCTTGCGCGCCGCGCCCTTGCCCGCCGTCGACGTACCGGATCCCTGCTTGCCCCCGGCCCTGCCCGTCCCGCTCTTGCGGCGCGCGCCGTCCTTCTCCGCGCTCTGGGCCTTCGCCTGCGCGGCCGGGGCCCGGCGGCCACGGGTGCTGTTGACGGTCCTGCCGCGGATGATGCCGATGAACTCCTCCACCAGGTCGGTGGTGGCGTCCTCCGGCCACGACAGGACGACGCTGGACTGGGGCGCGTCGGTGACCGGCCGGTAGGTGAGGTCCTTGCGGTGGTGCAGGCGGGCGAGCGACTGCGGTACGAGGAGCACGCCGATGCCCGCCGCGACCAGTTCGATCGCGTCGGCCGTGGTGGCGGGGCGCTCCAGCGCGGGGCGGCCGGGCAGGCCCTGCCAGTCGAGGGTGTCGTCCTCGGGGTGCAGCACGATCTCGTCGGCCAGGTCCTCGGTGCCCACCTCGTCGGCGGCCGTCACGACGTGGTCCTTGGGGACGACGACCACGGTCGTCTCCGTGTAGAGGGGGATGGCGCTGAGGACCGTCCGGTCGACGGGCAGCCGCACCAGGCCGGCGTCGGCGGTGCCGTCCCGCAGCGTCGCGTCGGCGTCGGCGGGCGCCACGGGCACGAGGGTCAAGGGGACGTCGGGCAGCCGCTCGTTCCAGACACGCACCCACTTTGTGGGTGTCACCCCCGGGACATAGGCGAGCCGGAACGAAGGGGTTACTTCCGAGCCTGTCACCCCGCCAGGCTACCCGGCGTGGTCAGAGGTCGCTCAGGCGCTCGATACCCTGGTGACCATGACGTCGCACCAGAGCACCCAGACGATGAAGCCCGCGACCGCGGCGAAGAAGCTGGGTGTGTACCTCGAGGCCACCCCCGCCGAGTTCCAGGAGGGCGTGATCTCGCGGGCCGAGCTCAACGCACTGCAGGCCGACCCGCCCCAGTGGCTGCAGGACCTCCGCCGCACCGGCCCGCACCCGCGTCCGGTGGTCGCGGCGAAGCTCGGCGTCTCCATCTCGGGCCTCGCCCGCGGCGGCGTCACCGAAGCGCTCACCACGGAGCAGATCGACGCCCTCAAGACGGAGAACCCCGACTGGCTGCGCCGGGAGCGCGGCACGCAGGCCGACGTCCGCAAGGAAGCGGCGCGTCTGAAGGAGAAGCAGCGCGAGAACGGCGAGAAGGGCCAGGGCTGAGCCGCGAGCTCAGCCGGTCCGCGGGCCAAGAGCCCGGGGCCGGGCCGTGGGAACCAGGCCCGGCGTCACACCGGTGAACCTTCCGCGCCCGCGGTGAGCGCGCTCTCCAGATCCCCGGTGATCTCGAACGTGTCGGCGAGTCCGGCCAGCCGAAGGATCTTGCGGAAGAACGGGTTGTCGACGACAAGGACGACCCCCGCCTGACGCCGCTGTGCCCCGTCCCGAGCGCGGCACAGCAGCGTCAGCCCCCCGCAGTCGAGGAACGACACCGCCCGCAGGTCAAGGACCAGGTCACGGCGGTTCTCCCGTGCCAGTCGCGTGAGCGGGGCGGCGAGAACCTCGTCCGCGAGGATGTCCAGCTCACCCCAGAACACGACGACCAGCCGCTCCTGCCGGACCTCGGCGCGGAGGCCGAACTCGGCGTGGTCCTTGAGCATCGTTCCCCCTCATGGCACCGTGAGTGCGGCTCCGGGGTGAGTCTTCGCGATCCACCGGCGGGGTCTGAGCGATGAGCTGTCGCCACCGGGGACAGGGGTGGCACGTTCTTGCCCTTGGCATACCCGACGGGCGGAGAATAATGCAACTGCCCTGCATTAAACAAGAGTTGGCTGATTACCGCTGACACGTGCCGATGCCCGCACCCGGCACCGGCGGTGCGGGCGAGAGCCGCGCGGTCAGTCGCGTCCGCCCCGGCCCACCGCCATGGCCAGGCATTTCGCACCGGTCCACAGCGCGTGCCCGACGAGGACGAACACCCAGATCTTGCCGCCGTCCTCGACGACCCGGGCGAAGCCCGACTCCTGGCCGCCGCCGTGGAGCAGCACGTCGACGGTGTCCTGGGTGACCAGATCGCGCAGCCACGAGAGCCCCACGAGCATCAGGAGCACCTGCACGACGGTGAACACGGCCGCGTGCCGCCCCAGTTCCCGCAGCAGCTGCTCCCGGGTCCTCGGCGGCTCCTCCTTCGCGGGCGCACTCTTCGCGGCGGAGCTCTTCGCGGCGGAGTCCTTGGTGAGGGAGCTCTTCGGGTGCGGCGTCGTGCCGTCGGCCGGGCCCGCCCCGGGCCTCGCTCGCGCCTCCGGCGCGGACGCGGTCTCCGGCTCGGGTCCGGTCTCGGGCTCGGGTCCGGTCTCGGGCGCGCGCCCGGCTTCGGCTTCCGGCGCGGGCGGCGGCGGGGGTACGTCGGCGACGCCCAGGCTCCGTACCGCGCGCGGTACGACGACGGCTCCGGCCAGGATCAGGGCGGCCGCGCTGAGGCAGGCGACGGTCCAGTCGGCGCCGTCGTACAGCATGCCCGCGGTGAGGGCGCCGATCAGCGCGCCGAGCAGGTTGGCGGACTCGTACACGCCCATGCCCCGGCCCGTGTGCTCGCCCGACGCCTCCGCGATGACGGCCTGCTGGATGGGGATGACCGCGGCCCAGGCGAGCCCGCTGAGGATCCACAGCGCGGCGATGACGACGGGGTTCGGCGCCCAGGCGAGTCCGGCCGCGAAGGCGGCGCTGGCGAACGACGCGCACATCAGGATGCGGGTGCGGCCGAAGCGGACCACATAGCTGTGCAGGCGCTCGGCGGCGACGCTCATGGCGATGGCGCCAGGCAGGAAGACGTAGGCGACCTGGATCACCTCGAGGTCGAACTCGCGCTGGAGGTGCATCAGGAGCAGCAGCGAGATCGCCGCCTCGGCCGTCATCGTCACGACCACCGCGAGCAGCATGGGGCGGAGCCTGCGCCCGACGGCACCGAGCCCGGCGATGGCCGAGCCCGCCGCGCCCTTCGCCCCCTCCGGGGCCGCCGCGCCCTGCGGCCCGGTCGTCCCCGGAGCACCGCCCGCTCCCCCGCCCCGCACGGCCGCCGGATCCTGCCTGCGGGGCGCGGAGAGCAGCAGCGCGGCGGCGAGCAGACAGGCCCCCGCGCAGGCCCAGAAGACCCCGTCGAAACCGATCTCGCCGATCAGCACCATGCCCGCGACGAAGGCCACCCAGGAGCCGGTCTCCTGCGAGGCGAGGAGCCGTGGGAAGACCGCGGAGTCCTCCGCGAGGCGTTCGCTGATGATGGCGCGGACGGCGACCCACAGCAGGGCGCCGCCCACTCCGCCGACCGCCGCGGCGGCATAGGCGGCGGCCGCGTTCTGCGCGAGGGCGTAGCCGGCGGCGGAGGCCGCGTACAGGACCGCGCCCGTCGCGGCGACGTACCGGCGCTCGAAGAGGTCGGACAGCACGCCGGCGATCGGCCGGGCGATCACGGAGAGGGCCATCTCGACGGCCATCAGGATGCCGACCTCGGTGGCGCTCAGGCCGAGGGCCGCGCCCGCCCAGAGGGGCAGGATGAAGTCGAAGAGCTCGTTCGGGCCGTTGGTGAACGCGGCGGCGTGCAGCGTCCGCTCCTCGCGCCGCCGGGGCGCCCGCGGGCTCTTCGTGGCCGCCGCGGGAATGTCTCCGATCATGTCTCCGCCCCAACCTCCGACCGACGCAGCCTGACTCTGCCGCATCTCCGAGCACTGTTCGGTTAACTCCGAACGGTATACTGAGTTTCGTGGTGATCGCAAAAGGTGCGCCGCTCGTGGCGGCGTCCGAGCCGGAGGGTGCCGCACGGTGACGGATCCGCTGACCGCATCGACCCCGCTGGAGCGCGCGCTCGCGCTGCTCTGGGGGCGCGACACGCGCGGCTCCCGCGGACCGGCGCGCGGGCTGACCCTGGACCGCATCGTCGAGGCCGCGATCGAGGTGGCCGAGCGGGAGGGCCCCGCCGCCATGTCGCTGCGCCGCGTCGCCGCGCGGCTCGGCGTCGGCGTCGCCTCGCTGTACACGTACGTTCCGGGGCGGGCCGAGCTGGAGGCCCTGATGCTCGACGCCGTGGCGATCGGCCGGACCCTGCCGCACGAGTGGCCCGGCGACTGGCGCGCCAAGCTCACGGCTCTCGCGCACGACGACTGGCGGGAGATCCGCCGCCACCCCTGGGTCCTCGAGCTGGGCACGGCCGAGCAGGTGCCGGGCCCGAACATGCTGCGCTGGCTCGACTCGGCGCTGCGGATCTTCGACGGCACGGGGCTCAGCGAGCCGGAGAAGCTGTCGGCGATCGAGACGGTGGACGCGTATGTGCGGGGCCTCGGGCGGCTGCGGAGGCCGGGGGCCGATCGCCCTGCGTCCGGCGCCGGACCGACCGCTGCGTCCGGCACCGCCACCGAGGCCGCCACCGAGGCCGCGGCCGAGTCCGAGTCCGAGGACACGCGGGAGCGCGACCAGGTCCTCGGGCGGCTCGTGGACTTCGACGACTATCCGGCCCTGAGCCGGGCGCTGGCGGCGGGCGGCACGCCGTACTCCGGAGCTCCGTTCGAGTTCGGCCTCGAGCGGCTCCTGGACGGGATCGAGCAGTTGGTGCTCCGCCGCTCGGCGTAGGCCGCGGCGGGCCGGACAGGGCAAGTCCACGCGATACGGGGGAGGAAGCGATGGAACGTTCGGTTCTGGTCACGGGAGGCAACCGGGGGATCGGGCTCGCGGTCGCCCGCCGTCTTGCCGCGGGCGGCGACCGGGTGGCGGTCACGTTCCGCTCGGGCCCGCCGCCCGAGGGGCTGTTCGGGGTGCGGTGCGATGTGACGGACCCGGAGCAGGTGGACCGCGCGTTCAAGGAGGTCGAGGCGGAGCAGGGCGCGGTGGAGGTCCTCGTCGCGAACGCGGGCATCACCCGTGACCGGCTGCTCGCGGTGATGGCCGAGGACGACTTCGCCGCCGTGCTCGACACGAACCTGGGCGGGGCCTATCGCGTCGCCAAGCGCGCCGTCCGCCCCATGATGAGGGCGCGCCGGGGCCGCGTCGTCCTGATCTCCTCGGTCTCCGCACTGCTCGGCACGGCGGGCCAGACCAACTACGCCGCCTCCAAGGCGGGCCTCATCGGCTTCGGCCGCTCCCTCGCCAGGGAGCTCGCGCCCCGGAACATCACGGTGAACGTCGTCGCGGCCGGCCTCATCGACACCGACATGACGGCGTCCCTGCCCGAGGCCCGGCTCACCGCCATGACGGAGGGCGTGCCGCTGGGCCGCGTCGGCACGGTGGACGAGGTGGCGTCGGTGGTGGCGTTCCTCGCGGGGCCGGACGCCGGGTACATCACGGGGGCCGTGGTGCCGGTGGACGGGGGGTTGGGGATGGGGCACTGAGGGGGCGTCCTGGACTCGACCGCCCCCTGCCCACCTCTGCCCCGCGCCCCCGCCCGGCAGGGCAGGGCAGGAGAGCGTCCGGCCAGGGCCCGTCAGTGTCCGGAGCCGTCCACGCACCCGTTGCCCGTGGCCGGGTTGAGCACGCCCACGACGTTCACCGTGTTGCCGCAGAGATTCACCGGGATGTCGACCGGCACCTGGACGAGATTGCCGCTGAGTACGCCGGGCGAGTTCTCCACCGTACCGTTTGGATCCGCATCGGCCGCGGCCGATGCGGCGCCGCCGAACAGAGTGGTCACGGCAAACGCGGCCGAGGCGAGGAGCACGCGAGTGCGCATGGGGTACCTCCTGGTGCGAAGGAAACGTTCTCCCCGAGCCTCACCGCGCTGCGGTGGGGGAGAAAGTCCTGGTAGCCCGATGGAATGAGCGACGTCTGACGAGGCGTCGACCGGACCGGAGTCGCAGGCGGCGCGGCCGCAGGGTGCCGTCCGTTGCGCTCCGGTCGTCGATCTGGCCGTGCGACCCGCCGGACCGCTCAGCCCGACCTGCCCGCCTTGTCCGACCCGCCCCGGCTCTCGGCCCCGTCGGCCCCGCTCAGCAGGCTCGGCCCGTCCTCCCCCGTCCCTCCGCCCCGCGCCAACGCGGACACCGTCCGGGACAACCCCACATGCAGCGGTACCCGAGGCGCCCAGGCGGTGGCCCGGTGGAAGGCGGTCGCGTCGACGGTGAAGCTGTGGAAGTCGACCGGGGTCGCGTGGTCCGGGGGCTCGACCGTGACGACCGGGACCGGGGGGCGGCCGGTGGTGTCGGCGGTGAGTCGGGCGACCGTGCGGAAGAGGTCGCCGAGCGTGGTCATGCGGCCGGTTCCCACCACCCAGTGCCGTCCGGCGAGTTCGCCGACGCGGTCCAGGCCGGTCACGAGGGCGCGGGCCGCGTCGTCCACGTGCAGCAGGTCCCGGCCGATCGTGCCGTCCCGCCACACCGTCAAGGGCTCCCCGGCCAGGGCGCGCCGGGCCATGGCCGTCACCACGCCACCGTCGGCGGCGGTCGGCGTGCGGCTCTCGCCGTAGACCGTCGGCAGCCTCAGGGACACCGCGCGCAGCACGCCCTCGCGGGTGGCATCGAGGAGCGCGCGTTCGGCCAGGGACTTGTGGCGGTCGTAGCCGCTGGCCGGGTGGTCCTCCTCGGTGCCGTCGACGCGGTCCCGCGCGGTCAGCCCCACCTGGCTCGCCGACCCGGCGAAGACGCACGCCGGTCGCCGCGTTCCTGGGGCCGCGCGCAGGATGTCGACGAGTGCGTGCACCATGCCGACGTTCACCCACTCCCCCAGCGGGTCGTCGTCGGTGCGCCAGGCGCGCGCGCCGGACCGGTGGCACACCAGGTGGACGATCGCGTCGACGTCACCGACGACGGCGGCCAGGCTCGCGGTGTCGGTGAGATCGGCTTCGCACACCTCGACGTCGGCCACCGCACCGGCCGGGACCGCGCTGGGGCGCCGGGCCACCAGGCGCAGGCGCAGGTGCCGGCGCGCGAGCATCGCGGCGACGGCGGAGCCGAGGAAGCCGGAGGCGCCGAGGACGGCGACGCGGGGCGGGGCCGCGCCATCGGACGCGCGGTCGCGGACGAGACCCCAGGAGGTGCCGGTGTCGGCGGAGCTGCCGGTTCCGGTGCCGGTCCCGGCGGAGCACCGAGTGCCGGTGCCGGTCCCGGCAGAGCTTCGAGTGCCGGGACCGGTGCCAGTAGAACTTCGAGTGCCGGTGCCGGTCCCGGCGGACCCGCCCGTGCCGGTGCCGCCGGACCCGCCCGTGACCGTCTCACCGGGCAACCCGCCAGCCCCAATCGCGACGGCCCCACCGACGCCGACCCCGCAGGATGCACCAGCTCCACCAGCGCCGCCGAGCTCACTGCTCGTACCACCGGAAGCACTGGTCCCACCGAAGCCTCCAGTGCGGCCGGACGCACCACCACCCCAGCCCCCGCCCAAGGCGCCCCCGCCAGCCCCCTCACCCATGGCGCTCCCCCTCACGCGCCCCCACCCCCGCGAGCGCCGCCTCCCGCAGGCGGGCGTCGAGGCGCAGGCACGTGTCGTAGTCCGGCAGCAGGCCCGCTCGTCGGGCCGCCGCGAGGGTGGGGGCGGTCTGGTCGCGGGGGGACAGGAGGCGTGGCAGGTCATCGCGGAGGGGCAGGGCGAGGGCGGGGTCGGTCACCGAGACCACCTTCTCGTCGTCGGCCGCGTAGCCGCCGGAGAGCAGGTACTCCATCACCGTGTCGTCCTCGAGGGCCTGGAAGGCGTGGCCCACGCCGACCGGCAGGTGCACGGCACGGAACGTCTCCGCATCCAGGACCAGGCAGTCCCAGCGGCCGAACGTGGGCGAGCCGACACGCAGGTCGACGACCAGGTCGAGCGCGCTGCCACGGGCGCAGTGCACGTACGTGGCCATGCCGGGCGGGGTGCGGGTGTAGTGGACGCCGCGGACGACCCCGCGTCGGGAGCGGCTGTGACCGGTCTGCGCCACGGGGAACAGCGGGCCGCCGACGGCGTGGGTGTACGCGGGCCGCTGGTAGGGAGCGACGAACAGGCCGCGTTCGTCGGGGAAGACGGTGGGGGTGAACGCGTACGCGCCGCGTACGCCCAACTCGCTTGTCCGCACGGCACCTTATCCTTTCGACGGGGTTCGCGAGGTTCCGCGGGGGCACAGGGTGTTCACGGGAGGGACGCCAGGCAGGCGAGGAGGCTGCGTGCCTGGACGTTGACGTGGTGGCCGCGAGCGACCAGCGCGTGGAGTTGATGAGGCGTCAGCCAGCGGTAGTCGTCGGGGAGTTGGGAGCCATCGGCCGACAGCCCCGAATCCGCCTCGATGATCCGGTAGCGCGTCGCCGCCCGGTGGAAGCGGCCGCCCTCCTCGGACAGCTCCGCGTCGAACCGTACGCACGCCGGATCGTCGGTCAGTGCCGAGCCGTCGAACGGCCCTGCCTCCTCCGGCACGGCGGGACCGGTGCCGTCGGACCACTGGACGGTGGGGCCCAGCTCGACGAAGTCGCCGAGGCCCGGCTCGGTGCGCGCCCTGACCAGGACCCGCGGCACTCCCCCGGTGCGGCGGCACAGGAACACCGCGAGGCCCGGCCGCCGGGGTGCGAGCAGCGGCTGCGCCCACTGCCGTACCTCGCGGGTGCCCGCCTCGACCCGGACCGCGATGATGCGGAACGACCGCTCGTGGACGTCGGCGATCTCCGTCTCCGTACGCGTCCAGCCGCCGACGTCCGCTAGCGGGATGGGCCGGGCGTCCAAGAGGCAGTGCTGCTTGGCGTCGATGAGCCAGCTGGTGAGCGCGGGCGCGGCGGGCGCGGAGCCAGGGGGAGGAACAGGTCCGGCGGGCACAGGTCCCGGGGGCAGACACCCCAGTACGGAACGCGTGTCCATGTTCACCAGATGGTCCACGCGCAGCAGCCGCCGCACCGTACGCAGCGCGATCCAGCGGAAGTCGGGGTGCTCGGCGACCTCCCCGACCGGCTCCACGACCATGTTCCGGTTGTGCTTGCGCCAGAACCACGCGCCCTGTTCGGACTGGAGGGAGTCGACGAGGACACGGCCGCGCCCGGGTCCGGTGAAGTGCTCCAGGTGGCGGGTCGCGCCGCCCCGGTGCACCCGGGTGTAGTTGCTGCGGGTCGCCTGGACGGTGGGCGAGAGCTGGATGCCATCGATGTTGCCCGGCTCGGCCTTGGCCTGGAGCAGCACGTGCGGTTCGCCGTCCAGGTCCTTGATCAGCAGGCCGAGCACGCCGATCTCCGGCTGTACGATCACCGGCTGGTCGCGGCCCGGACCCTCGGGGCCGCGCACGCGCATCCCGGAGACCGTGAAGAAGCGGCCGCTGTCGTGCACGAGGTCGCCGTCCCGCGTGAACGACCACTGCGGCAGCTCTCGGAAGGGGACGGGGACGACGGACAGCCGGGCCGCGCCGCGCCGTTCGGCCCACCATGCGGCGAACGCGGCGTCCAGGTCCGCCAGTTGGGCAGCCGGGTCGACCGCGACGGTCCGCGCGGCGGCCTGACGTGACGTGACGATGACGGCACCTCCCCCATGGGCGGCTTCGGACGGCTTCGGACGGCTTCGGACGGCTGGAGATCCGGACGGGCTGGAGATCCGGATATGCCGGAGATCCGGATGGGCCGGAGATCCGGATGGGCCGGAGATCCGGACCGCTAGAGCGCGGCGAGCACGTCCCGCAGCGCCTCCACGACCAGGTCCTGCTCGGCCTTGGTCAGCGACGGGTACATGGGCAGCGAGAAGATCTCGTCGGCGGCCTGCTCGGTGACGGGCAGGTCGCCCCGGCGATGGCCGAGGTGGGCGAAGCCCTTCATCGTGTGGACGGGCCAGCGGTAGCTGACGTTGAGCGTGATGTCCCGCGCGGCCAGCTCGGCGATGATCCGCTCGCGCTGGGGGTGGCGCACGACGTACAGGTAGTACACGTGGTCGTTGCCTTCGGCCAGGGCGGGCAGCACGAGGTCCGTGCCGGCCAGGCCTTCGGCGTAGCGGGCGGCGATCGCGCGGCGCGCGGCCAGGTAGTCGTCGAGCCGGGACAGCTTGCGGCGCAGGATCTCGGCGTGGACCTCGTCGAGGCGGCTGTTGTGGCCGGGGGTGGCCTCGACGAAGTAGCGGTCCTCCATGCCGTAGTAGCGCAGCCTGCGCAGCGCCGCGTCGACGGCGGGCGTGGAGGTGATGACGGCCCCGGCGTCGCCGTAGGCGCCGAGGACCTTGGTCGGGTAGAAGGAGAACGCGGCGGCGTCCCCGGTCGTTCCCGCGAGCTTGCCGTGCCGCCGGGCGCCGTGCGCCTGCGCGCAGTCCTCCAGGACGGCGAGCCCGTACGCGGCCGCGTGCTCGGTCAGCGCCGCCAGGTCGACGCACTGGCCGTAGAGGTGCACCGGAAGGAGGCACTTGGTGCGCTCGGTGATGACGTCCGGTACGCGGTCCACGTCCATCAGATACGTCTCGGGGTGCACATCGACGAACACGGGCGTCGCGCCCACGGCGTCGATGGCGACGACAGTGGGCGCCGCCGTGTTGGCGACGGTGATCACCTCGTCGCCGCGGCCGACCCCGAGCGCGCGCAGCGCGAGGACGAGAGCGTTGGTGCCGTTGTCGACACCGGCGCAGTGCGGTACTCCGTGGTAGTCCGCGAACGCGTGCTCGAAGTCCCCGACGCGCTGACCGAGGATCAGCTGTCCGGAGCGGAAGACGGTGTCGACGGCGTCGAGGATGTCGGCGCGCTCGGCGTCGTACTCCGCAAGGTAGTTCCAGACCTTGATGCCCATGGTCACTGGTCCTCGGTTCGCTCGGGGTCGGCTGGTCGCGCTACGGCTGCGGCGCCGCGGGCTCCAGTGGCCCGCACCGCGCGCGGGCGGCGCCGCACTCCTCCAGCGCGCGCCCGGCGAGGACCGGGTGGTGCGGGAGGTCGGCGGTGGCGCCGTCGGCGGGGCGCACCGTCGCGGGCGCGCAGCGGTCGAGTACGGCGACGATCCACTCGGCGAGCGCCTGGCCCTGGTTGGCCGCGGCCTTCTGCCAGCGGATGCGCCGCTCTGTCGTGATCTTGAAGCGGATGGCTGCCTGCTTCTCGCTCTGTCCCGGCCGCGTCGTCGCCTCCGCCGACGGTCTGCTTTCGGGTGCGCGCAGGCTCTCCCTGATGTGGCGGCGCAGTTCGTTGCGGGACCAGCCGTGCCGTTCGGCCTGTTCGAGCCAGTGGTCCTGGGCCCGCTCCTCCAGACCCGCCACCTCGGCGTGGTGCTGGAAACTGAGTCGGCCGCGCCGTCGTGCCACGCCGAACCGGCCCGCGACCCAGGCGTAGTTCCGCAGCGTCTGGTAGCTCAGGGACGTGTCGGCGAGGGCGATCTTGTAGCGGTCCGGGTAGTGGGCCTGGCCGTAGATGAGCCAGTCCCCCAGCCACCAGCTGGACGATTCCGCGATGACGGCGATGTGCGTGCCGAGGCTGCGCCAGCGGTCCAGCGGGAGGTCGACCGGCAGGTCGAGCGAGGTGCGCCGGGCGACCACGGACGCGTTCACATGCAACTGCGATCCGTATTTACGGTCCTGCACGTTCGATGGATTGTGGTCTCTGGGCAGCCCTCCCGCAATGGTTCTGGGAATCTGATGGGAAATCTGGTTGGGAATCGCCGTAGGAATCGAGTGCGGTAGCGGCCTCACGCCGGGAGGTATTCCCCCGTGCCTCTTGCTTGGCAAGACATCCTCCGTGTGAGCGTGCTGTACTCTCACCTGCCTCGAGTCGTCCCGAGACTCCGGCAGTCTGCGGCAGGTCACGGCGCGGTGTCCAGGGGAATGAATGGCCGGTTGTTCCGGATGGGCCGATGGTGATCCCGCACCGGAGCATGCGGTTGATCGCCTTCCGGCGCCGTCTGATTCCCGTGGTTTCGGCGCGCCGCCGTGTCATGCGGCGGGTCCGGGAGCGCCTGCGCTTTTCGCAACGCGGGTGGTCGGCCCGGAAGCGGCCGGACCGCGCGGGCAGGCCGCTTCCGGATGCGCGGGGCCGGGCGTCGGGGGGCCGGTCCCGGCGGCGGTGGGCAGGGTCGGTCCGGGACGCGGCACGGCGTCCCGCCGGCGGGACGGTCGGCGGGAGGCACGGCGCGGACGCGTGGTGATGCCGCCGTCATGACCCCACAACTCCCGTGTTCTTACCGGCGCACGCCCCTGGACCACAAGTGGACAACAACCCGCCGCTATTTCCGCCACGACACTTCTGACCGGGCACGACGAGCCGTTTCCCGACATTTTCCAATGAGATCGGGACAGGAGTGCATTGACCGTTCCCGCATCGATGAAATAGGAGATAGCCATGGACGCACTCATGAACCAGAGCGCCGCACTTCGATTCGTCGCCGAAGCGGTGGAAGAAGTAGCCGGAATTCCGGCCGAAGAGGTGGAGCCCGGTAAGTCCTTGGTGGACGATCTCGGGATCGATTCCCTCTCCATGGTGGAGATCGCTTTCACGCTCCAGCGGCAGGCGGGTGATGAGATACCCGACGAGGAGCTGGCCACGATCACCACGGTGCAGGATCTCGTCGACCTGGTGCGGGAACGGGTTGAACACAGTCAGTGACGACACGAGGTGACCTGGTGAGCCATCCCGAGCTGACCCCGCACGCACTCCTGACCGCGGGCCCCGCCGCTCCCGGCGTCAACGAGCGCCCCTGGCTGGTCCGTTGGGACCTGCTCGGCGAGGACGCCGGGGATCTGGTGCGCCGGACACTGCCCCCGACCCTGGACTTCCACACGTCCGGCTCGACCGGCCCCAGCGAGTGCTGGCGGCGCACCCGCGACCAGCTGTGGGAGGAGGCGGGCATGCTGGCCGCGCTCCTTGGGCCCGAACGCCCGGAAGCCGTCCTGTCGTTCGCGCCGCCCCGGCATGTGTACGGGGCGCTCGCGACCCTGCTCGTCCCGGCCAGACTCCGCCTCCCCGTCTGGTACCGCCCGCACTTCTTCGGCGCGCTGCCCCCGTCCCCCGTGGGCCGGTGGGCGGTCGTCGCGGTGCCCTGGTCGTTCTCGGCACTGCGCCGCAAGCGCGCGTGGATCGAGGCCCGCGAGCACGTCGCCGTGCTCCACAGCACTGCGATGCTGCCGTCGGCCGCGCAGGACTTCGTCCAGGAGGCGGGCCCCGGGCGGGTGTCGGTGCGGGAGGTGTTCGGGTCCACGGAGACGGGCGGCATCGCGTGGCGGGAGTGGGGTCCCGACGACCCGCCCTGGGACCTGTTCGACGACGTGGAGTTCGTCCCCGACCCTGACGACCCCCACGCCCCCGACGACGGCGTCGGCACCCCGGACGCCGACGCGGACGTCCCCCTGACGGTCCGCAGCCCCCGTCTCGCCGCCCGCCCCGGCCTCGCCCCGCTCCCCACCTGGCAGACCGACGACCTCGTACGGCCCTGTGGGGCACGCCGGTTCCGCTTCAGTGGCCGGCGCGGCGGCCTCGTGAAGATCAACGGGCGTCGGGTGAGCCTCGGCGCCGTCGAGCGTGCGCTGCGCGCGGTCGTCGACTGCGCGGACCTGGCCTGCCTGCCCGTCGCCGACGAACTCAGCGGCGAGCACCTGGAGCTGTACGTCGTACCGCCGCCCGGCCGCCCACTCGACCGGGCCCGGGTGCGCGCGCTCATCGCGGGCCACGACCTCACCGTCCAGCCCCGCCACGTGCACGTCGTCGACCGCATCGACCGCTCCCCGGCCGGCCTGCCGCGCCGGATCCACCCCACCCGCCCCGCTGACGCAGGAGCCGCGACATGATCACAGACGTAGCCGAGTCGCCCAAGGAACGCCTGGCGGACATCGTGCGCCAGGCCCGCCCCGACGCCCGGGTGCGCCCGTGCAGCGCGCTGGAGGCCGAGCGGATGCGGGCCGGAGTCGACCGGCTCGCCCGCGCCCTCGCCGACCAGGAGCAGGTGTACGGGGTCACGCGGGGCTTCGGCCCGCTGGTCGAGTACGCGGCCGCCACGTCCGACACCGACCAGGGCAGCGGGCTCATCGCGCACCTCGGCAGCGGGCAGGGGCAGCCGCTGTCCCCCGAGGTGTGTCGCCTGGTGCTGTGGATCCGGCTCAACAGCATGCGGCTCGGCCACTCGGCGGTGTCGCCCGAATTCTGGGACCGGGTCGCCGAGTTGTGGAACCAGGGCTTCACTCCGGTGATCCCGCGCGACGGCACGGTCAGCGCGAGCGGTGACCTGCAGCCCCTCGCGCACGCGGCGCTCGCCCTTGCGGGGGAGGGCGAGGCGTGGCTGCGCGACGGCTCGGGGCAATGGCGGGTGCGGCCGTCGGCCGAGGCCCTGGCCGCGCTCGGCGCGCGCCCGGTGACCTGGCGGGCCCGGCAGGCCCTTTCGTTCGTCAACGGCACCAGCGTGAGCCTCGCCGTCACCCTGCTCAACCACCGGGAGGTGCTGCGCCTGTCCCGCGCGGTCGCCGCGCTCACCGCGCGCGCCGTGACGCTGCTCGGCGCGAGCCCGCAGGCGTACCACCCCGGAGTCGGTCACGCGCGGGGCCAGGCGGGGCAGTTGGTCGCCGCCCGGTGGATCAGGGAGGACCTGCCGCCGGACCACCGCCGCGATCCGGCGCGCCCGTTGCAGGAGCCGTACAGCCTGCGCTGCGCGCCGCAGGTGATCGGCGCGGTCGTCGACCAGCTGTCCGTCCTCGAGGACATCCTGGTCCGCGAGGCGGTGGGCTGTACGGACAACCCGGTCTACTACGAAGGCGAGTTCCTGCACGCGGGCAACTTCCACGCCATGCCGGTGGGCCTCGCGTCCGACCAGATCGGCCTGTGCCTCCAGCAGATCGCGTTCCTCGCCGAGCGCCAACTCGCCCTGCTGTGCCTGCCGGAGACCAACGGCGGCAAGCCGCCCATGCTCACCCCGGTGCCGGGGCGCGGCAGCGGGCTCGCCGGGGTGCAGCTGAGCGCCACCTCGTTCGTCTCCCGTATCCGTCAGCTCGTCTACCCCGCGGGCCTGACGGCGCTGCCCAGCAACGGCCTCAACCAGGACCATGTGCCGATGGCCCTGAACGGCGCGAACGCCGTGAGCGACGCCGTCGAGCAGGCGTGGCTGGTCGTGGGCTCGCTCGCCGTCGCGGTGACGCAGTACGCGGCGCTGACCGGGAAGAGCGAGGAATCCCCGGGCGTATGGGCCGAACTGGACCGCGTCTCGCCCGCGTTGGCAGCCGACCGGCCGCTCGCGCCCGAGGTGCGCGGTGCCCGCGACGTCCTCGCGCGCCTCGCGACGGAGCTCATCGAACGCGAGGAGGAGAGCGCAGATGCTGGGTACGGCGCCTGACACCGCGCGCGAGACCGACCCGCCGCACGAGCGGGAGCCCGAGGAGCGCGCGGAGTCCGGCCGTCCGGCCATTCTGCGCCCCGACGCGTGGCGGGACATGCTCCGCTATCTGCGGCCCCAGCGCAGGCTCATCCTGCTCGGCGGCGGCCTTTCGCTGCTCGGCGGCTTCTCCGGCCTGATCCAGCCCGTGATCGCCAAGTCCGTGGTGGAGAACCTGGAGTCGCGCTCCCCCGTCATGGCCGCGCTGATCGCGCTGACGGCTCTCGTGCTGGTGTCGGCGGTGGTCGGCGCGATCGGCACGTTCATCCTGATGCGGGTCTCCGAGTCCGTCGTCCTCAGCACCCGCCGCGAGGTGATCCGGCGGGTGCTGTGGCTGCGGGTCTCCGAGACGGACAAGATCCCGCCGGGCGACCTGATGTCGCGGGCCACGGCCGACACCACGCTGATGCGCAGCGCCGTCACGACCGCGATCGTGGAGACCGTCAACGGCTCGGTGATGCTCGTCGCGATCCTCGTCCTGATGGGCGTCATGGACTGGGTGCTGCTGCTCACCACGCTGGCCGTGGTGCTGCTCGGCGGCATCCTCGTCGCCACCGGCCTGCCGCAGCTGGAGAGCGCCGCGCGCCGCGCCCAGGAGGGCGTGGCCGAGCTGAGCACCGCCCTGGAGCGGGCGCTCGGCACCTTCCGCACCATCAAGGCGTCCGGCGCGGAGAACAGCGAGGCCGAGATCGCCGAGCGCGGCGCGCGCCGTGCCTGGCGGCACAGCCTGAAGGTGGCCCGGCTCGACTCGCTCGTCGGCGCGTTCATCACCGTGACGATCCAGGTGGCGTTCCTCGCCGTCCTCGGCGTCGGCGGCGCCCGGGTGGCGTCCGGCGCGATGAGCCTCGGCAGCCTGATCGCGTTCCTGCTCTATCTCTTCTACCTGGTGCCGCCCCTTGGCGCGCTGGTCACCGCGATGATCCGGTTCAACGTGGTGGCCGCGGCGATGTCCCGCGTCAGCGAGCTGCTGCGGCTGCGCACCGAGCCGGAGAGCGCGCCGCGCCCGGCCCCGGCGCCCTCGGGCCGCGCGCCCGCGCCCGCGTCGCTCTCGTTCCACGACGTCGTCTTCCGCTACCCCGGCGACGGGCCCGTGGTGCACCACGGCGTCAGCTTCGAGATCCCCGCGGCCGGGATGACCGCGTTCGTGGGTCCCTCCGGTGCGGGCAAGTCCACGGTGTTCTCGCTGATCGAGCGGTTCTACGAGCCGCAGAGCGGCACCGTGCGCCTGGACGGCCGTGACGTCCACGAACTCGACCTCGGCGAGCTGCGCGCCGCCATCGGCTACGTGGAGCAGGACGCCCCCGTGCTCGCCGGGACGATCCGCGACAACCTGTGCATCGGGATGCCGTACGTCGAGGAGGACGAGCTGCGCCGCGTCGTCGACCAGGCCCGCCTCGGCGAGCTCGTCGCGCGCCTCCCGCACGGCCTCGACACCGAGGTCGGCCACCGCGGCACCAAGCTGTCCGGCGGTGAGCGCCAGCGGGTCGCCGTGGCCCGCGCGCTGCTGCGCCGGCCGCGGCTGCTGCTGCTCGACGAGGTCACCTCGCAGCTCGACGCCCGCAACGAGAACGCCCTGCGGGAGGTCATCACCGGCATCACGGCCGAGACCACCGTCGTGGTGGTCGCGCACCGCCTGTCCACCGTGAGCATGGCCGACCGGATCGTCGTGATGGACGGCGGCCGCATCCGGGCCGTCGGCACGCACGAGGAGCTGCTGAGCGAGGACGCGCTGTACCGCGAGCTCGCCGCGACGCAGATGCTGCTGCCCGTCAGCGAGCTCGAAGCGTCCGCCGCCCGTATCGGCGACACCCTGGGAGAGCGCCCATGAGCACCGAGGCACCCCGTACCGCGCACACGCCGATCACGGGCTTCACCCTGTCGACGCTCGGGCCGGAGCCGGTCGGCCTGGAGTATCTGGCCGACACGGTGCGCCGCCTGGCGGCCGAGCGCGGCGACGCGCCCGCCGTGACCGTGCTCGGCGACCGCCGGGTGCGGGGCGGGGCCCGGCGCACGGACACCGTCGTCACGCTGACGTACCGCGAACTCGACGAGCGGGCCCGGGCCGTCGCGGCCGAGCTCCAGGCGGCGTGTCCGCCCCGGGCCCGGGTCGCGATCCTGTGCCCGCACGACGAGCACTACGTGGTCGCCTTCCTCGGCTGTCTGTACGCGGGCGTGATCGCAGTGCCCCTGTACGCGCCGGAGCTGTTCCGCAGCCAGACGCGGCTGCGTTCGGTCCTTCGGGACAGCACGCCGGGCTGTGTCCTGACGACATCGCAGGTGCGGCCCGCGGTGCGCACCGCGCTCAGCAGCACGGGGTGGCAGCAGGGGCCCGTGCTGCACGTCGACGAGGTGCCCGTGCACCGGGCGTCGAAGTGGCGGCGCCCGCCCGCGGCTCCCGACGACGTGGCGTACCTGCAGTACACGTCGGGCTCCACGGGGGCGCCCGCGGGGGTGCGGGTCACCCACGCGAACCTGTCGGCGGCGGCGTACCAAATGCGTTCGCGCTTCATGCCGGCGACGACGGCCGTGTCCTGGGTGCCGCTGTTCCACGACATGGGGCTCGTCTGCGCCATCGCGAGCCCGCTGAGCGCCGGGATGCACATGGTGCACCTCAGCCCGATGGGCTTCCTGCACCGCCCCTACCGCTGGCTGCGCGCCCTGTCGGACTACCGCGCCGACTGGACGGTCACGCCCAACTTCGGCCTGACCCACTGCGTGCGGCGCGTCACCGCCGAGGAGGTGGCGTCGCTGGACCTCAGCGGTCTGCGGGCGCTCGCCATCGGCGGGGAGCCCGTGCACGCGCGGTCGGTGGCGGCGTTCGTGGCGGCGTTCGCCGACGCGGGCCTCGACCCCCGGTCGCCGGTGCCGTGCTACGGCCTCGCGGAGGCCACGCTGTCCGTGACGATGACGCCCAACGGGACCGGAGCGGTCGGCGCCCACTTCGACCGCGCGGCCCTCACGGCGGGCGAGGTGCGGCCGGTTCCGGACGGGCCGGACTCGGTGCACCTGGTGAGCAACGGCACGCCGGTGCCCGGGGTGCGGGTGCGGATCGCGGACCCGGCGACCGGCCAGGAGACCACGGGCCGGGTCGGCGAGGTCTGGGTGGGCGGCCCCAATCGCACGGACGGGTACTGGCGGGCGCCGGAGCGGACGGCGCGCGTGTACGCCGACGGGTGGCTGCGGACGGGCGACTGGGGCTTTGTGCACGACGGCGGGCTCTATGTGGTCGGCCGCATGGACGACGTCATCATCGTGCGGGGCCGCAACCACTACCCGGAGGACATCGAGGCCACCGTCGAGTCGGTGGCGCCGGTGGCGGCGACGGCGATCGGCGTCGAGGGCGACCCGACGGAGCGGCTCATCGTCCTGATGGAGGCCGACGCGGCGATGACGGCCCTGCCCGAGCCCGACCGCGACGCCCTGACGGAACGCATCCGGCAGACAGTGAGCCGCCAGCACGGGCTCGCGGTCCACGCCACGGTGGTGGTCCGCAGGGGGACGCTGCCGCGCACCACCAGCGGCAAGATCCAGCGGGGCCTGTGCCGTCAGCGGTACGCGGCGGGAGCCTACGCGCCCCCGCCGCGCCCGACCTGACGGGCGGCCCCCTCCCCCCGTCAGCGTGTACGTCGCCAGAACACACCGACCCCGTCGATCTCCTCGATGGGGTCGGTGATGCCGTGCTCCCTGCGGTACTGGTAGACGGCGACCCGGCACGGGGGCAGGGCGCGGTAGTCGTCGACGATCACATAGCCGCCGACGGACAGCTTGGGGTAGAGGTGCACCAGCGCGTCCATCGTGGACTCGAACAGGTCGCCGTCCATGCGGAGCACGGCCAGGCTCTCCACCGGGGCGTCGGGCAGCGTGTCGCGGAAGTAGCCGGGCAGGAAGCGCACTTGGTCGTCGAGGAGTCCGTAGCGGCGGAAGTTCTCCTCCACGGTCGCCTGCGAGACACCGAAGACATCGTTGAAGCGGTACAGCGGCGCCAGGTCGTCGCCCGGGTACCGCACCGGGTCGCCCTTCGGGATGCCCTCGAAGGAGTCGGCGACCCACACCGTGCGGTCCTTGATGTCGTACGCCTTGAGCACCGCGCGCATGAAGATCGTGGCGCCGCCCCGCCAGACCCCCGTCTCGATGAGGTCGCCGGGGATGTCGTCGGAGAGGACCTGTTCGACGCACGCGTGCACGTTGTCGAGGCGTTTGCCGCCGATCATCGTGTGCGCGACGCGTGGGATGTCCCGGCCACCGGCGCGGAGTTCGTCGTCGTATTCGATGCTCGGAAGGCCGGCGTCGAAATCCTTGTTCCGCACCCAGCCGTGCGCGCTGTCCTGGTAGATGGTGTTGGTGACGACCTTCTTCATCAGATCCAGATACAGGTCGCGGGAATGTGTGAGCACAGGCGTTCCCCCTTGTCGCTGCCAACGTGTCGCTTCCGGCTTGTCGCTCCCGGGCCGAGATTCCACAGAAGTGTGGCACCAGTGTGTCCCGCCGGCGAGACGGAATACAGAGCGACCACTCATGAACTGCGCCTGCACCGCGGGGGGTGGAAGCGGAATCCGCGTGAATGGTTGACGCGGGACCGGCCCCGGGCAACGATGGCCGCACTCACCGGGAAAGCAGGAGTTCATGACCATCGAGACGCCGAAGACCAGCGAGGCCATTCGCGTCGGACGCCGCGTCGAGCTCGGATATGCGACCGCCGACGACTACGGCCAATTCGCGAAATGGCTCAGCCCCGACGGGGATGTCGCCGCCCTCACCGGCGACGTGTCCGAGCGGGTCACGGTGGACACGCTGCGCGCCGACGCCGCGTCGGGCTCGCGCTTCTGCACGATGCGGTCCCTGGACGGGGAGCGCGTGGGCATGGTGAAGTTCCACCGCGTCGGCGGCCAACGGGACACGACCTTCGAGATCAGCGGCGCCATCGGCAGCAGCGACCTGTGGTCGCGGGGCTATGGCGCCGAGGGCTTCGGCCTCGTCGTGGAGCACATCTTCGAGGACCTGGGCGCGCACCGACTCCAGTTCTGGGTGGGCCTGTTCAACGAACCGATGCTTCAGATGGTGATGCGCACCCGGTTCTTCGTCCTCGAAGGAGTCCTCAGGGAACGCAAGTTCTTCAAAGGCGAATATCACGACGTGGCCATGTGGTCCATGCTCCGCCATGAATACGAAGCACTGTTCGTCAGAGGGGAATGGGAGCAGAAGCCCGGCCAGGACGCCTGGTTCGACACGGCGAGCGAACCGAAGGCGGCTGCCCGCCGGACACTCGCCGCATATCTCGGACGGGGCCCGGACACCGCGCTGAGCCCGTTCACGCGATAGCCGCGACGCGCGCGTCGGCCTTTCCCCCGTACCCGATTCACCACTTCTTCTTCGCCACACTCTTTTCCCCGCACTCCCCACCAACTACTGACTAGCGACTAGCGATCGAAACCTCCACGAGGCGATCACCACGACGGCCGTCGAACGCACGGCCGACCCATTCCAGGAATTCCGCTGGAGGTGCCTCGTGTCAGTGGACTGGTCGATCTACACACTGGTGGACCCGGTGTTCTTCGAGACCCCGGCGCGGGCCGCCACCGAGGAGCACCTGGCGCCGTCGCGGTTCACCCCGCTGCCCGACGGCTGGCGGCACCGGGCCGCCCGCATCTGGGACATGTACCAGCCCCAGCGTCCCCACACCGTGGACCAGGGCTGGAAGATCCACGTCTCCGCGACCCACGACAACGCCCAGCAGGTCCTCGAGATCGTCGCCGACCACTGTCTGCGGGCCCGCGTGTCCTTCAAACACCTGCGCAGCCGGTCCCTGCTCGACGCCATGAACTCCAAGTACGCGCCCCGCCCGGCCGGCGGCAAGTTCATCGCCGTCTACCCGCGCGACGAGGCGGAGTTCGCGGACTGCGCACGCGATCTTGACGAACGCCTCGCGGGCAGCGACGGACCGTACATCCTCACCGACTGCCGCTGGGGCGAGGGCCCCGTGCACTTCCGCTACGGCGCCTTCCGCGAACGGTGGTGCTGGACCGACGACGGCGCGCACGTCCTCGCCCTCACCGACGCCGACGGACGCCTCGTGCCCGACCTCAGGCGGCCCACGTTCGCGCTGCCCGAGGGCGTGCCGGTCCCAGACGTCCTGCGCCCGCACATCGAGCGGCGCACCGCCGCGAGCGGCGCGTTCGGCTACCGGGTCAAGGAGGCCCTGCACTTCTCCAACGCAGGGGGTGTGTACGCCGCGACGCGCCGGGACGACGACAGTCCCGTGGTCCTCAAGGAGGCCCGGCCGCACACCGGCAGGGACGGCGCGGGCCTCGACGCCACGGCGCGGCTCGCGCACGAGAAGCGCGTCCTCGACCGGCTAGCCGACGTCCCCGGCGTGCCGCGTGCGTACGAGCTGTTCGACTTCGGCGGCCACTCCATGCTCGCCATGGAGCACCTGGACGGCATCCCGCTGCAGCGCTGGATGGTGCGCCACCACCCGCTGGTCAACTGGAACGCGTGCACGCCCGGCGGGCTGCGCGACTACGCCCGGCGCGCGGAGGCCCTGCACGCCGAGGTGGCCGCCCTGGTCCGGCGCGTGCACGCCGAGGGGATCGTCTTCGGGGATCTGCACCCGGGGAACGTGCTGGTCGCGGAGGACGCGTTCAGTCCCGGAGAGGACACCGTGCCCGGCGAGCGAGCGACAGCCGACGGAAGCCCCACACCCAACGGTAGTCCGACTCCCGGCGGGGGCCCGGCACCGCGCGACGCGGCCCCGCAGGTCCGCCTCGTCGACTTCGAGATGGCCTTCCCCACGTCCGAGAACACCCGCCCGACGCTCGGGTACCCCGGCTTCGCCGCCCGCCGCAAGACCGGCACGGCAGTCGACGAACACGCCCTGGCGGTGCTGCGGCTGTGGCTGTACCTGCCGCTCGTCACGTCGCTCGGCGTCTGCCCGGAGAAGGGCGCGCGCCTCGCGGCCGCGGCGGCTCAGCGCTTCGGCCTGCCGGATGACGTCGCCGCGACGCTCGCAGCGGACCTGGCCGAGGCACCCGACACGCAGTCCCGGCAACCCGCCGAGCAGCCACGGGCCGCCACGGGACAGGCCGCACGCCCCAGCACCTCATCGCCGGTCGGTGCCGTCACCGACGTACGCCTCGACACCTCGCCCGTGGACTGGGCGGCCGTCCGCGCCTCCCTGGCCCGCGCCTTGCACGCGTCCGCGACCCCGGACCGCGACGACCGGCTCTTCCCCGGCGACCCCCGGCAGTTCAACGAGGCCCCCGGCGGCTTCGCGCACGGCGCCGCGGGGGTCCTGTGGGCGCTGTCCGTGGCGGGCGGGGAGCGCGAACCCGCCTACGAGGACTGGCTGCTGCGGGCGGCACGCGCCGACCATGTCCAGCCCGGCTTCCACGACGGCGCGCACGGCGTCGCCCACGTCCTGGACCACCTCGGCCACCACGCCGCCGCCCGGGAGCTCATCGACCGTGCCCGCGCCGGTGTCGAGGAGATGACCGACGTCAGCCTGTACGGCGGCCTCGCGGGCGTCGGCCTCAACCTGCTGCACTTCGTCGGCGACGACACGGGGCACGCCTGGCTCAAGGAGGCCCGGGAGCTGGCCGCGCGCGCCGTCGACGCGCTGGACGACGTCCGCCCGCACGGCATCGACCGCGCCCGGGGCGAGCCCGGCACCCACGGCGGGCTGCTGCGCGGCTGGTCCGGCGTCGGCCTGTTCCTGCTGCGGATGTACGAGGCCACGGGCGAGGACGCGTATCTGCGGCACGCGGTGCGGGCCGTGCACCGGGACCTGGACCTGTGCGTCCTGCGCGAGGAAGGCGTGCTGCACGTCGACGGCGGCTTCCGCTCCCTGCCGTACCTGGAGACCGGGTCGGTCGGCATCGGCCTCGTCGCCGACCTGCTCACCGACCACACGGACGACCCGCGCATCGCCGAGACGCTGCCCGCGCTCGCGCTCGCCGCGCGCTCACCGCTCACGGTCGAGAGCCAGCTGTTCATCGGGCGGGCCGGGCTCCTCACGGCGGCGCACGCGCTGCGGCGGCACCTGCCGGACATCGCCTCCGAGGGCGCCGAGGGCGGCGTGGACCCGGTGGCCGAGCACCTCGGCAGCCTCCACTGGCACGCCCTCGCCCACCGCGGCGAGGTGGCGTTCCCTGGCCACAGCGGCCTGCGTCTCTCCATGGACCTGGCGACGGGCAACGCGGGCGTCCTCGCGGCCCTGTCGTACGTCACGGGCGGCGGGCCACCCCCGCTGCCGTTCCTGGGCCGCGCCGGGCGGGCGGCGGCCGGGGCTGACCACGGACTCCCGGCGGACGACCGCCGCCGGATGCCCTGCGATCGGCCGGTTGGAGGTGACACCGCATGAACGTTCTGGAGCTTCAGGAGCTGGAGACGTCGACCCTCGACGACGAGCTGCTCGGCAGCACCGGCAGCGTGGACTGCTGACCCGCTGTCACAGCACGACGAGAGAACCGCAGCGGCGGTCCACGGCGACCGCCGACCGCGTCGCACCACTGACTTCGGCGGCCGACCGCCGCCGGTACCGCAGCGAGCGCTGGGGAGGAGGTGACATCGCATGAACGTTCTGGAGCTTCAGGAGCTGGAGACGTCGACCCTCGACGACGAGCTGCTCGGCAGCACCGGCAGTGTGGACTGCTGACCCGCTGACGAGGCGATGAGAGCGAGAGGGCCGCAGCGGCAGTCCACCGCGGCCGCCAGCCGGGCCGACTGAGCCGGCGGTGGGGGGTCCCTGAGCCCAGGGACCCCCCACTCACTCTCTTCGCCACGTCTCTGTCCGTCCGCACGCGTGGCTCTGGCGTCGTCCCGCGCGTCCGGTGCTCAGCGGCCCCGGTGCCGTTCGGCGATCCGGACCAGTTCGGGGACGACGTCGGCGGCGCTCGGCATGGCCCTCATGTCGGCGCGCAGCCGCCGTGCCCCTTCGGTGAAGGAGGATTCCGTGAGCAGCCGCCGCACTTCGTGGGCGACGCGTTCGCCGGTCGCCTCCGCCACCGGGAGGTCGACTCCGGCGCCGTACGCGGCCAGGCCCCTGGCGAGGATCGGGGCGTCGATCTCCTCGGCGACGGCGAGTTGGGGGACGGCGTGCAGCGAGGTCGTACCGATCGTGCCGAACCCGCCGTGATGAACCATCACCGCACAGGTGGGAGCAAGGGCTGCCAACGGCACGAACTCCTCCACCCGCACCCGGTCCCCCACCGCGCCCAGTTCCTCGCGGATCTCCGCCGCGCCCGGCAGCGCGGCGACCACCTCCACGTCGAGGGCGGCCAGGGCCTTGAGGATCTCCACCACCGACACCGCGTACCCGGCAAGCCGCTCCACCGCACTCAACCCCAGCGTGAACCCCACCCGAGGCCGCACCGGCACCTCCCACAACCACCGCGGCACCACCGACACCCCGTTGTAGACGCCGAACCGCATCGGCAGATATTCGATGCCGGTCTCCAGGCGGAACGCCTCGGGCAGCTGGTCCACGGTGAACTGACCTGTCGTCAACTCCTCGTCGAACTCCACTCCGTACCGCCCCGCGAGGGCCCCGAGCCAGGCGCCGAGCGGATCCCCCGCGCCGCCCACCGGCTCCCCCGCCTCGCCCGCGAGGCGGACGAACTGCTCCCGCACCCGCCCGAAGAAATCCACCCCCCACGTCAACCGCCCATGCGCCGCA
>NZ_JNXT01000001.1 GCF_000716675.1 Streptomyces alboflavus | reverse complement strand
GGGTGGGAGAGAGCCCGTCCGGCTAGGACGAGCGCGGAGCGCGATACAAGGGGCGCCCCACTCGGAGCTAGGAGTGCCGGGATGCCGGGCAGCCCAGGACAAGTTCGGGCGGGCGGGTGGGAGGGAGGGAGGGAGCCCGTCCGGCGAGGCGCGCGGCGCCGTGGACGCCGGTCAAGGCGCCCCCGCCAGAGTCAGTTCCAGTCGGAGAACGACGTGAACCCACTCTCCGCCAGCTGGTCCGACACTCCCTCCAGGTCCTCGGGGAGGAGGCTCCAGACGATGAGGTCGGTGCGCAGGTCGATCCAGCCGCCGAGGGGGTCGCCGCCGTTTCTGACACGTGCTATCCACGCCCCGCGCAGGACGCCCTCGCTGATGCAGCCGATCTTCTGGGCCACCTGCTGGGCGGCGGTGTTGTCGGCGGCCGTCCGCAGTTCGATGCGCTCGAACTTCTGGTCGTGGAAGAGCCACTGGGCGGTGGCGAGCGCGGCCTCGGAGGCGTAGCCCTCGCCGCGGGCCCAGGGGGCGGTCACATAGCTCAGTTCGCTGGAGCGCACCCGCCAGTCGGTGTGGCGCAGCCGCACGGACCCGACAAGACGCTGGGTGAGGAACTCGGTCACGGCGAGGACGATCCCGCGGCCCTCGGCCCGCTCGGCGGGGGCGACCTCGGTGATGTAGGCGCGGGCGTCGGCCTCGGTGTACGGCTGGGGCGCGGCGGTCCAGGCGGTGACGAGCTCGTCGTTCATCATCTCCGCGTACGCCGTGATGTCCGCTTCGTCGAACGGGCGCAGCACCAACCGCTCCGTGCTGATGGAGATGTCGGGGAACCCCGAGGCTGTAGTCATGCGCCGCTCCGTAAGCTTCATGGGCCTGTCGCTCTGTGAATTCTCGAACCGTCGAGCTGTCGAACCGTCGAATCGTCAAGGACCTCAAGGACCTTCAGGCCTGCCGAAGTGCCCAGCATGCAGCATGGCGGCGCGAGGACGCACCACGGGGTCCGCTCCGGCACGTGGAGCGGACCCCGTGGGTGAGGACCGGGTGGGGGCAGGGCACGGGTGTGCGTCAGCCTCCCGTGACCGGCAGGACCGACCCCTTGTACTTGTCCTCGATGAACTTCTTGACCTCGGGCGAAGTCAGCAGCTCGGCCAGCTTCTTGACCTTCGGGTCGTCCTCGTCGCCCTTCTTGACGGCGAGCACGTTGTTGTACGGGTTGTCCTTCGCGGACTCCAGGAGGACGGCGTCCTTCTTGGGGCTCAGGCCCGCGTCGAGCGCGTAGTTGTTGTTGATGACGGCCGCGTCGACGTCCTTGAGGGAGCGCGGCAGCTGCGCGGGCTCCAGGGCCTTGATGGTGAGCTTCTTGGGGTTGGCCGCGATGTCCTCGGGGGTGGCGTTCGCGCCCGCGCCCTTCTTGAGCTCGATCACGCCCTGGGAGGCGAGCAGCTGGAGCGCCCGGCCCTCGTTGGTGGTGTCGTTGGGCACGGCGACGGTCGCGCCGGAGCGCAACCCCGTCACGTCCTTCAGCTTCTTGCCGCCGTCCGCGTACACGCCCATGGGCGGCAGGTACACGTCGGTCACCGGCACCAGGTCCGTCTTCTTGGACTTGTTGAAGTCGTCGAGGTACGGGGTGTGCTGGTAGAGGTTGGCGTCGAGGGAGCCCTCCTGGAGCGCGGTGTTGGGGGTCACGTAGTCCGTGAACTCCTTCACCTCCAGGTCGAGGCCCGCCTTCTTCGCCAGGTTCTCCTTGATGTACGCGAGGACTTCACCGGCGGGGGTCGGGGTGGCCCCGACGACGAGCTTGTCGCCGTCGGAGCCGGAGCCCGCTCCGCAGGCGGTCAGGCCGCCGAGGGACAGGGCCAGGGCCCCGGCCGCCGCGGCGATGACGGGCCGGCGCATGTCAGAAGGCCGCGACGACGGAACCGTCGTACTTGTCGTCGATGAACTTCTTGACCTCGGGCGAGGTGAGGAGCTTGACGAGCTTCTTCACACGCGGGTCGTTCTCGTCGCCCTTCTTGACGGCGAGGAAGTTGCCGTACGGGTTGCCCTTGGCCTTCTCGGCGACGAGGGCGTCCTTGGCGGGGCTGAGGTCGGCCTCGAGTGCGTAGTTGCCGTTGATCACCGCGGCGTCGACGTCGTCGATGGAGCGCGGCAGCTGGGCCGCCTCCAGCTCCTTGAACTTGAGGTTCAGCGGGTTCGACACCACGTCCTTGGGGGTGGCCGTGAAGCCGACGCCCGCCTTGAGCTTGAGGACGCCGTTGTCGGCGAGGAGCTTGAGGGCGCGGGCCTCGTTCGTGGTGTCGTTCGGGACGGCGACCGTCGCGCCCTTCTTGAGCTCGTCGAGCTTCTTGATCTTCTTGGAGTAGACGCCCAGCGGCTCCAGGTGCACCGTCGCGCCCGGGACGGGGACGATGTCCGTCTTGTTCTTCTTGTTGAAGTCGTCCAGGTACGGCTTGTGCTGGAAGTAGTTCGCGAAGACCTCGCCCTGCTGCACGGCGGTGTTGGGCGTGACGTAGTCGGTGAACTCCTTCACCTCCAGGTCGAGGCCCGCCTTCTTCGCCAGGTTCTTCTTGACGTAGTCGAGGATCGCGCCCTGCGGGGTGGGGGTGGCGGCGACGACCAGCGGGCCGTCCTTGTCGCCCGCGGACCCCTTGTCGGAGCCGCAGGCGGTGAGGCCGAGGGTGAGGGCGCCGGTGGCGAGGACAGCAGCGGTGATCTTGGTGGTGTTACGCACGAAAAGTGCCTTTCTCCATGGGTGGTACACCCCCGCGGTGGTGGTGCGGGGTGGTGCTGGGTGAACTCGGAGGACCGAGAGGTCGGGCGGGCTCAGGAGACCTTGACCGGCTCGCGGTCACGGTCGGGCTCGGCGTCCGGGGCGACCGGCCCGGTGCTCCCCGCCGTCGCCGTGGCGGCCGGGGCCGCCTTGGCGCGCAGGAACTTCAGCCGCGGCGCGGCCCCCGAGCGACCGCCGCGCCGGTGCAGACCGCGCGCCGCGTAGTCGCCGGCGAACTGGATGATCGAGATGACCACGGCGAGGACGCCGACGGTGATCCACATCAGCTCGGTCTCGAAGCGCTGGTAGCCGTAGCGGACCGCGAGGTCGCCGAGACCGCCCGCGCCGACGGTGCCGGTGATCGCCGAGTAGCCGATGAGAGCGACGACGGTCGTGGTGGCGCTGGAGATCAGCGACGGCAGGGACTCGGGCACGAGGACCTTGCGGACCACGGTCCAGGTGTTGCCGCCCATCGACTGCACGGCCTCGACCAGGCCGTGGTCGACCTCGCGGACGGCCGTCTCGACCAGGCGCGCGAAGAACGGGATGGCGCTGATCGCGAGCGGCACGATCGCGGCGTCACGGCCGATGGAGGTGCCGACGATGGAGCGCGTGAAGCCCATCAGGGCGACCATGAGGATGATGAACGGCATCGACCGGCCGATGTTGACGACCTGCCCGATCACCTTGTTCACGATCGTGTTCTGCAGCAGCCCGCCGCGGTCGGTGAGGACCAGCAGGATGCCGAGCGGCAGGCCGACGGCGACGGCGATGAGCGCCGACCAGCCGACCATGTAGAGGGTGTCCCAACAGGCCTGTTCCAGCAGGGGCTGCATCTCCGACCAGGTCACTTGGCACCTTCCTTGACCAGCGTGGCGGCGGGGGCGTCGGCGACGTCGACCTGGAGGCCCTGCTCGCGCAGGAAGCCGATCGGGACGACGTTCTCCTCGAAGCGGCCCGGCAGCTCGATGCGCATCCGGCCGACCTGCTTGCCCGCGACGGTGTCCATCGCGGCGCCGAGGATCGAGATGTCGATGTTGTACGTGCGCGACAGCTGGGAGATGACCGGCTGGGTGGCGGCCTCGCCGTGGAAGGTCACGTCGACGACGGTGCGGTCGATGCCGGTGGCGTCGCCGCTGACCGGGAAGAGCGCGGCGGCGAGCTGGGAGCCCGGGGTGCCGAGGAGTTCGGTGACCGTGCCGGACTCGATGATGCGGCCCCGCTCCATCAGGGCGGCCGAGTCGCAGACCGTCTTCACGACCTCCATCTCGTGCGTGATCAGCAGGACGGTCAGGCCGAGCTGCTGGTTGAGGTCGCGCAGGAGCTGGAGGATGGAGCGGGTGGTCTCCGGGTCGAGGGCGCTGGTGGCCTCGTCGGAGAGCAGCACCTTCGGCTCGCCCGCCAGGGCGCGGGCGATGCCGACGCGCTGCTTCTGGCCGCCGGAGAGCTGCGCCGGGTAGGCCTTGGCCTTGTCGGCGAGGCCGACCAGGTCAAGGAGTTCGAGCGCCTTGCGGGAGCGCTCCTTGCCGGACAGGCCGAGGATCTCGAGCGGCAGCTCGATGTTCGCCTGGACCGTGCGCGAGGACAGCAGGTTGAAGTGCTGGAAGACCATGCCGATGCGGTTGCGGGCGGCGCGCAGTTCCCTGCCGGCGCGCGGGCCGCGGCCCGCGAGCGCGGTGAGGTCCTGGCCGTCCACGGTCACGGTGCCGGAGGTGGGGCGCTCCAGGAGGTTCACGCAGCGGATCAACGAGGATTTACCGGCACCGGACTGGCCGATGACGCCGTACACCTCGCCTTCGCGCACATGGAGATCGACTCCGTCGATGGCGGTTACTTCACGACCGCGTGAGCGGTAGACCTTGGTCAGGCCGGAAGTGGTGATCACTGGGTTTCCGTCACTGTCGAGTGCGCGGCGCGGTGACGCCGGGCACGGGGCATTCGTTCGGAACGCGGCACGGTTCTCGCGGTGGCGATGGAACCGGAGGACGTGTGCGCGGGGCCGGCTCGCGCCCTGCCCGTGTACCTGACTCTTCGAGGTACGTACGGAGTGTGGTGGCGCGGCACAGCGGCTTCGCTTCGGGGCGCGAGGCTCTCAGTGGTGCGGGGGCCCTCAGAAGGCGCACATTCGACACATACAACGAGCACCGGGCGTCGTGATCGCCTCGGTCGCAAGGGTGCGGCTGCTCGTCGTGGTCATGCGGACCAGTAAAACACGCGTGCGGGCGCGCCCCGCCACCGCTGTCCGAATAGCGGACAAACTTTGGTCGACAGGAGAGACGGCCCGCCCCGTCCCGCGCCGCGCTCAGACGCCGGTGACGATCTCCACTCCACCCGCCGTGGCCTGCACGGACACCGCCGACAGGTCCTTGACGACGACGTCGGCGGACAGCTCCGCCACCTGGTGCGTTGTGGTCAACGCCACGGTGGTCATGCCGGCGGCCCGGCCCGCGGTGAGACCCGCGGGGGCGTCCTCGAAGACCACGCAGCGGGCCGGGTCCACGCCGAGCACCCGGGCCGCGAGCAGGAAGGGCTCGGGGTCGGGCTTGCCGCGGGTGATGTCGTCGGCGGCTATCAGCGTCTTGGGGCCGATGCCGACCTCGGCGAGCCGGGCCTCGGCCAGGCGGCGGGTCGCGGAGGTGACCACGGCCCAGCGCTCGGGCGGCAGGGCGGCGAGCAGGTCGAGGGTGCCGGGCAGGGCGAGCACGCCGCCCGCGACGTCGGACACCTCCAGCTCCTCGATCCGGGCCACGGCCGCGGCGACGCGCTCGGCGGGCAGCAGGTCGGCGACGATCTCGACGGCCGGGCGGCCGTGCAGCTCGACCCTGGCGAAGTCCTCGGCGGTGATGCCGTACTCCCCCGCCCACCGCGTCCAGCAGCGGCGGACGGACTCCATCGAGGAGATGAGGGTGCCGTCGTTGTCGAACAGGAGGGCTTCAGCCTGGATCTTCATACGGTCGACCCTACGCGGGGGCCACCTGCGGATCCCGGGCCCCCGGGGCCGAGGACACCGGGTCTTTTGGCCCGTAATAGGGTCTCGGCATGCTTGTTGCCCTGACCGTCGCGACCTCCGTGGCCGCGCTCGCGCTCGCGGCCTGGTGCGGTTTCGCCGCCTACCGGGACCAGCCGACGAAGGACTGGCACTTCATCGGCATGGGTGTGGTCACCCTGCTGACGCTGGTCCAGCTGATCGTCGGCATCGTGCAGCTGGCGCGGGGCGAGGACCCCGAGCAGGGCACGACGATCTTCGTGGCCTATCTGATCGGCTCGTTCGCGTGCGTTCCCGCGGCGGGCTTCATGTCGCTCGCCGAGCGCACCCGCTGGGGCTCGGTGACCGTCGCGGCGGGCGGTGTGGTCCTCGCCGTGCTCGAGGTGCGGCTCTTTGACATCTGGGGAGGCTGAGGTGGCGGTGACGGACGACGAGCCCCGCGCGCAGCAGAACAAGCAGGAGAAGCAGGAGGAGCGGGAGAAGCAGCCGAAGCCGCGGCGGCAGAAGCTGATCACCGGCCCCGGCATCCTGCTGGTGTGGCTGTACGGCGTGATGGTCGTCGGCGCCGTGTCGCGCTCGGCGGTCCAGATCTCGACGGACTTCCACAAGGCCCCGCTCGCGTACACGCTGTCGGCGCTCGCCGGTGTCGTCTACGGCTTCATCACGTACTCGCTCGTACGCGGCGGGGAGACGGCCCGCAAGGCGGCGCTGGTGTGCTGCGCCGCCGAGCTGGCCGGTGTGCTCGCCGTCGGGGCCTGGACCCTCGCGGAGCCGTCCGCGTTCCCCGACGCCACGGTCTGGTCGGACTTCGGCATGGGCTATCTGTTCATTCCCGTGCTGCTGCCGGTGACCGCGGTGTTCTGGCTGCGCAAGTCCCGCGCGCACACCCGCCCCGCCGAGCCCTCCGGGGCCTAGGCGCTCGCCACGTACGCCTCGGCCTGCGCGTCCTTGGAGAGGGTCACCACCGTCAGGCGGTCGTCCACGCGCTGCGTGCTCACCGGCGCGTAGCCGTGCTTGCGGTAGAGCTGGAGGTTGCTCTCGCTGCGGTGGCCGCTGAACAGCTCGAAGCGCTTGGCGACGCCGCCCTCGGCGAGCCGGCGCTCGATGGCCTCCAGGAGGCGGCCGCCCAGGCCGTGCCGCTGCATCCGCGGGTGCACGATGAGCTTGCCGATGCGGGCCGTGGCCGCCGCGTCGACCGTGCCCCGCACGGACGCCACGACCTCGGTGCCGAGCCGCGCCACCAGGACGCTGCCCGCGGCCAGCTCGGCCTTGAGGGAGTCGAGGGTCTGCGTCAGCGGCTCGATGGAGTAGTCGCCGTACAGCTCGGCCTCGCTCTGGTAGCAGAGGTACTGCAGTTTGAGGATCTGCTCGGCGTCCGTGTCGGACGCCTCCGAGATGGTCACGCTCATGCCCATGTGTGCATGCCTCCCGCTCACCTGCTCCGCCGGTTGTCCTTCACTCCTTTCCCCACGGGTCCGGAGTCCCAACCTCCTGCGCGAGCATTCTGCGCAGGCATCCCAGGCATCGGGAACGTTCCGGCCCCAAAGATCCTTGTGACATTCCCAACTCCCCTGCGATTTCGCGGTAAGTCAGGTCCTTCGGCGACAGAAGTGCAGCCATGAGACGGGGGCAGCGTCCGGGCAGTTTCCGGACGGCGGCGTACAGGGTGCGGTGCCGGTCGGCCGTCAGCAGCCGCTGTTCGGGGCCGCCGCGCGGGTCGGCGGGCTCGCCGGCGTAGGGCCGCTCCCGGCGGGCGGCGCTGCGGGTGCGGTGCGCCTCGTCGCGGACGGCGGCGCGCAGCCAGGCAGCGGGGTCGGCGGGCGGTCCCCCGGCGTCCAGATGTTCGAGCAGGCGCAGCCAGACGGCCTGCTCGATGTCGCCGGGGTCGGCGGCGCAGCCGTGCGCCTCGGCCGATGCCTCGGCGGCGAGGAGCGGGCGCAGGGCGGTGACCAGGTCGTACGAGAGCGACGGCCGCGCGGAGGGGGACGGGGCCGACGGGGGCGTAGGGGTCATGCCGACGGGGACGCGACCATTCCGGTTATCGGTTTCCGGAACGGCCGCGCCTCACCCCAACCGGGACTTCACGCACCGTCGTTGACGGGGCCCGTCGGCCGTCGTCCGCCAGTCGCCGTCTGTCGGTCGCCGTCTGCCAGCCGTCGTCCGTCAGTCGTCGTTGAAGTCCGCCGCGGCGAGCAGCGCCGTGTCCGGGTTGTCGGAGAAGATCCCGTCGATGCCGGTGGCGAAGTACCTCTTGAACGCGCCGAAGGCGTCGCCGTAGGCGTTCGGGTCCGTGCCCTTCTTGAAGTCGGCGGGCAGGAAGGTGTTCTCGTTGCGCATCGTGTACGGGTGCAGGACCAGGCCCTTGGCGTGCGCGTCACGGACCAGGGTGGTGGGCTCCAGGAGCCTGCCGTCGGGGCCCTTGGGGATGACCAGGTCCAGGGTCGGGCCGATGCCCTTGGCGTACGAGGAGATCCACTTCAGGCCCTCGGGCTTGATGAGGTCGGCGACGGTGCGCGGGTCGCCCGCCTCGACGAAGTCCCACGGGCGCGAGGAGGCCGTGGAGAGCAGGACCACGCCGGGCGCGTCGACGAGCTTGCGCAGGCGCTGGATGCTGCTGGGCTCGAACGACTGGAGGAAGTTCGGGGAGTGGCGGCGATGGCGGTTGTAGCGGCGAAGGAGCTTGGCGAGCGGCTCCTCCAGGCCGAGGCCCAGCTTGCGGAAGTACGTGGGGTGCTTGGTCTCGATGTGCAGCCAGACGCGCTCGCCGCGCTTGCGGCCCTCCTTCTCCGCCCAGCGGAAGACCTCTTCGAGGGTGGGGACGTCCCAGCGGCCGTCGTAGAGGGTGTTGCGCTGGCGGGTGCCCGGGATGCGCTCCTTGGCGCGCAGCGTCTTCAGCTCGGCGAGCGTGAAGTCCTCGGTGAACCAGCCGGTCAGGCTGACGCCGTCGACGCTCTTGGTCGTCTTGCGGCCCGCGAACTCGGGGTGCGCGGCGACGTCCGTCGTCCCGGTGATGTCGTTCTCGTGACGGCATACGAGATGGCCGTCCTTGGTGGGCACCACGTCCTGCTCGATGACGTGCGCGCCCATGTCCAGGGCGAGTTGGTACGAGCCGATCGTGTGCTCGGGCCGGTAGCCGCTGGTGCCGCGGTGCGCGACCACCGTCGGCACCGGCAGGTCGCGGTAGCCGCCGCCCCCGTGGCCGCCGTGGCCGTGGCGTGCGTCGGCTCTCGCCACACCCGGCGCGCCGACGACGGCCGTGCCCGCCCCGAGCACCGCGGCCCCGAGCACCGCGCGCCGCCCCGGGCTCGTCCCCGTCTCCCGCCGCCCCGATTCCTGCGTCGCCATTGAGCGCTCCCTCCCTGTGTACCGCCGTGTAGCGCTTTGCACCTGACAAAGCGGCACCGATCGTAGGTGGCGTCGCGTGACGGGTGGGAGACCCGGGGCCGAACGGGTGGCTGACGCCGGGTGTCGAGTAGGGCTCGTGCGGTACCCGGCGGGGGCGACCGGCGCGTGCGCCCGGGCTCGCGGGCGCCGGCGGAGTCCAATAAGTGACGGGCGGAGTTCCGGCCGTGAGATGCGTCGCGCGTGAGAAGCACCACTCGGACAAGCCACGCAGTTCGCACAGCGCTACGGTCGTCACAGTGAGGTTGTCGCGGGGGCAACTGCAGGCAAAATCAGGTCAACTCTGCGTATCGGGCACATGAACCCGATGTGCAATCAACGGGGACCCGCGAGTATGGTCCTCACCTGCACAGACTCGTCGTCGACCCGTTGACACCGGAGGACCCGTTGTCCCGTCTAGCGCTCATCAAGGCAGTGCTCGGACCGTTCCTGCGCCTGATGTTCCGCCCACGGGTGGAAGGCGCGGAGAACATCCCCGGGACCGGTCCCGTCATTCTGGCCGGAAACCACCTGACGTTCATCGACTCGATGATCCTGCCCCTGGTGTGCGACCGGCCCGTCTTCTTCATCGGCAAGGACGAGTACGTCACCGGCAAGGGTTTCAAGGGCCGCCTGATGGCCTGGTTCTTCACCGGCGTCGGCATGATCCCGGTGGCGCGTGACGGCGGCCGGGGCGGCGTCGCCGCGCTGATGACGGGCAAGCGCGTCCTGGACGAGGGCAAGATCTTCGGCATCTACCCGGAGGGCACCCGCTCCCCCGACGGCCGCCTCTACCGCGGCCGCACCGGCATCGCGCGGCTGACCCTGATGACGGGCGCCCCGGTGGTGCCGTTCGCGATGATCGGCACGGACAAGCTGCAGCCCGGCGGCAAGGGCCTGCCCCACCCGGGCAAGGTGACCGTCCGCTTCGGCGAGGCGATGGAGTTCTCGCGGTACGACGGCATGGACCGCGACCGCTATGTGCTGCGCGCGGTGACGGACTCCGTGATGACGGAGGTCATGCTGCTGTCCGGGCAGGAGTACGTGGACATGTACGCCACGAAGGCCAAGGCGGCCTGACGGTACGAGACTTGCGCGAAAGGGCCGCACCCCCTCAGTGGGGTGCGGCCCTTTCGACATCCCGTCAGGGCTGACTACGGGTGCTCCAGGCCGTCTTCCAGCTTCTGGCCCTTCAAGAGGAACCACGCCGCCACCGCCGTCGCGAGGAGGACCGCGGCGCCGACGCCCGCGGCGAGGCGCAGGCCGTCCACGAAGGCCGCCTGGGCCGCCGAGATCAGTGGCTCGGCGGTGCGCGCGGGCAGTCCGGCGCCCGCCTCGACCGCGCCGCCCAGGGAGTCGTGCGCGGCCGCCGCGGCGTCGGCCGGGGTGCCCGCCGGGGCTGTGAAGTTCTGGTACACGCCGGTCACGATGGAGCCGAGCAGGGCGATGCCGAGGGCCGCGCCCAGTTCGTACGCCGTCTCCGAGACCGCGGACGCCGAGCCCGCCTGTTCCTTCGGCACGCTGGAGAGGATCACGTCGGCGGTCACGGTGAAGGAGAAGCCCGCGCCGACGCCGACGACCAGGAGTGCCGCGCCGAGCAGCGGATAGCCCGTCTCCTGGCTCAGCACGGTCAGCGCGGCGAGCGCGAGTCCCACCGCCGCGAGCCCGCCCGCGACCACCGCCCGCACCGAGTACCGGCGCGCCACCGTGCCCGCGATCAGACCCGCCGCCACCGCGCCGACGGCCGCGGGCAGTTCGGCGAGACCGGCCTCGAAGGGCTGCCTGCCCTGGACCAGTTGGAGGAACTGGGACAGGAAGAAGACGAGCCCGGACAGGCCGAGGATGGTCAGCAGGTCGGCGAGGACGGCCGCCGAGAAGCCGCGGTTGCGGAACAGCCGCATGTCGAGCAGCGGTGCGGGCAGCGTGAACTGTCGACGTACGAACCAGGTGAGCGCGGCCACGCCGATCACGGCCGCGGCCGCGACGCCCCAGCTCAGGCCGTGTGCCGCCGCCTCCTTGACGGCGTACACCACAGCGATCATGCCGATGAGCGACAGCGCGACGCTGATCAGGTCCCAGGGGCCCGGCGCCGGGTTCTTCGACTCGGGGATCATCTTGACGCCGACCACGACCAGGACCGCCATCACCGGCAGGTTGATCAGGAAGACCGAGCCCCACCAGAAGTGCTCGAGCAGGAAGCCGCCGACGACCGGGCCGACCGCCGCGCCCGCCGACGCCATCGCGCCCCACACGCCGACGGCGATGCTGCGCTCGCGCGGGTCGTGGAAGATGTTCCGGATCAGCGCGAGCGTGGACGGCATCAGGGTCGCGCCCGCGACACCGAGCAGCGCACGGGCCAGGATCATCAACTCGGGCGTGGTGGCGTAGGAGTTGAGCACGGACACCGCGCCGAACGCGACGGCTCCGGTGAGCAGCAGCTTCTTGCGGCCGATGCGGTCGCCGAGGCTGCCCATGGACACCAGCAGGCCCGCGATCACGAACGAATAGACGTCGCCGATCCACAGCAGCTGGTTGCCGGACGGCTTCAGGTCCTCGCTGATGTACGGCGTCGCGAGACCGAGGACGGTCGCGTCCACCGCGACGAGCAGCACGGCCAGCGCGAGCACGGCGAGGGCGAGCCAGCGACCGGGGTGCCGCTCCACCTCCGCGGGCCGTACGCGCTGTTCGGTGCTTGTCATGATTCCACTCTCCGTTGTGCGCCGCCGATCAGCAGTTCGGCGATCATGTATGAGAAGTCCTTGGCCGCGACGCGGCCGTCGAGCACGGCCCAGGCGGCGGAGCCGACGAGGCCGTAGAGGGCGTCGGTGAGCCAGGCCGTGCTCAGGTCGATGCGGAATTCCCCGCTCTCCTGGCCGCGCCGGAACAGCTCCGCCATCCGGTCGTCGATCCGGGACCAGCCCTCGTGCCGGTCCTCGCCCTCGAACAGCTGGTTCTCCGTGACGAGGAACGCGAGCAGGCCGGCGGCGGGTTCGATCTCCTTGATCAGGCGCCGCAGCGCGTCCTGCGCGCTGCCCTCGCCGAGCCGCGCGAGGTCGAGCGCCGTCTCACACTCCTGGAGGCCGAGGTCCTCCAAGGCGCGGATGAGCGCGTCCCGCCCGGCGAAGTGCCGGTGCAGGGTGGCACGGCTGATGCCGGAGGCCCTGGCCACTTCGTCCAGGGTCGAGGAGCCCTTGCGGGTGAGCTGGGCGGCGGCGCTGCGCAGCACCTGGTCACGGTCGACTGACATGAGACAAGCATAGCCCGTGTGAGACAATTTTGTCTCACGAGAGGCGTACGGCGCTCACAGAACGGGGGCTTGGGTGATTCGGGGGAGCTTCAGCCGGGAGCCCGGCGGCGCCTCAGTGCCAGGGCAGTCCGGCCCGCGTGCGCCAGTACGCGGCGGGCTCCTCCACCAGGTCCGCGAGGCGGTCCAGGTGCTCGGCGTCCAGGTCGACGGCCGTCGCGTGCAGGTTCGACACGAGCTGTACGGAGGTGGCGGCGCCGGAGAGGACGACGCCCGCCCAGGGTTGGCGGAGCACCAGGGCGAGGGCCACCGCGTCGCAGCCGAGGCCGGTGGCTTCCGCGGCGGCGCGCAGGGCCTCCGGTGCCTGCGGTCCGGCCAGACGACCGTTGGCCATGCCCTCCTTCACCAGGACGGTCAGGCCCGCGTCGTGGGCCTCGGCGAGCGCGGGTCCGGCCGAGGTCTCCAGGGCGTTGTACGTGGCCTGGACCGTCCGGAACAGCCGCTCGCCGCCGACGGTGACCTCGACGGCGGCGCGGATCGCGGCCGCCTGGTCCGGGCCGCTCACGGAGAGGCCGACGGTGACGCCGCTCGCGGCCAGGTCGGCGAGGCGGGCGTGCAGCTCCGTGTCGGTGAGGGCGGGGCTCTCCGGGGTCACCGAGTGGATCTGGTAGAGGTCGAGGCGGTCGCCGAGGAGGTCGGCGGTCTCGGCGCGCTGCCGGTCGTACGCGGCGACGCTGTGGTCCTTGACCTCGTGCGCGTCGGCGTCGGTGCGCCAGTCGGCGGTGTACGTGTAGCCCCACTTGCTGCCGACGACGACGTCCCGGATGTCGGGGCGGGCGCGCAGCCAGTCGGCGAGGAACTCCTCGGAGCGGCCGTAGGAGCGGGCCACGTCGAGGTAGCGCACGCCGAGGGCGTAGGCGGCGTCGAGGAGTTCGAAGGCACGCTCGCGCAGGGCCTCGACGCTGCGGGCGGGCAGGTCGTCCTCGCGGCCCAGCGTGATGTAGCCGGGCCTGCCGACGGCTGCGAGGCCCAGGCCCAGGTGGGCTGTGGGGGTGGTCGCTGTGGCGAGGCGGGCGAAGGACATCGGGGCTCCACGCTTCCGGGGACGGGTGCGGGGGCGCGCTGGGCTCGCGCCCCCGCACCCAACGTATCCCCGCCGAGGGTGGGGGTGGAGGTCCCCCCTCCGGGCGGGACGGTGTGCCGCCGATCGCGCCGCACGCTCGTCCTCAGGCGCAGGACGGGCTGGAAGGGTGCGCCGGATCAGCTCTTCCGGGCCGTCGCCCACTCCCGCTGCGCCGCCACGTCCGCCTTGATCTCCGCCAGTTGCGCCGCCACCGCCGACGGTGCCGTGCCGCCCCGGCCGTCGCGGGACGCGAGCGCGCCCTTGACGTTCAGGACGGTGCGGACCTCGGGGGTCAGATGGGGGCTGATCTTCGCGAACTGCTCGTCGGTGAGCTGGTCGAGCTCGATGCCCGTCGCCTCGCACTCCTTGACGCACTCGCCCGCGACCTCGTGCGCGACCCGGAACGGCACGCCCTGCTTGACCAGCCACTCGGCGATGTCCGTGGCGAGCGAGAAACCAGCCGGGGCCAGCTCCTCCATCCGCTCGCGGTGGACCGTGAGCGTCGCCATCATGCCGGTGAAGGCGGGCAGCAGGACCTCCAGCTGGTCGCAGGAGTCGAAGACGGGCTCCTTGTCCTCCTGGAGGTCGCGGTTGTACGCGAGCGGGAGCGCCTTCAGGGTCGCGAGGAGGCCGGTCAGGTTGCCGATGAGGCGGCCGGACTTGCCGCGCGCCAGCTCCGCGATGTCCGGGTTCTTCTTCTGCGGCATGATCGACGAGCCGGTCGAGAACGCGTCGTGGAGGGTGACGAAGGAGAACTCCTTCGTGTTCCAGATGATGACCTCCTCGGCGATCCGGGAGAGGTTCACCCCGATCATCGCCGTGATGAAGGCGAACTCGGCCACGAAGTCCCGCGAGGCGGTGCCGTCGATGGAGTTGGCGGCGGAGCCGTGCTCGAAGCCGAGGTCCGCGGCCACGGCCTGCGGGTCGAGGCCGAGCGAGGAACCGGCGAGCGCCCCGGAGCCGTACGGCGAGACGGCCGTCCGCGTGTCCCACTGCCGCAGCCGCTCGGCGTCCCGCGCGAGGGACTGCACGTGCGCGAGCACATGGTGGGCGAAGAGCACCGGCTGGGCGTGCTGGAGGTGGGTGCGGCCCGGCATGGCGACGTCCGGGTGCGCCTCCGCGAGGCCGATCAGGGCCTCCTGGAGCTCGGCGATCAGGCCGCCGATGATCCGGGCGTGGTCGCGCAGGTACATCTTGAAGAGCGTCGCCACCTGATCGTTGCGGGACCGGCCCGCGCGCAGCTTGCCGCCGAGGTCCGGGCCGAGCCGCTCCAGGAGGCCGCGCTCCAGGGCCGTGTGGACGTCCTCGTCGGCGATGGTGCCGGTGAAGGAGCCGTCGGCGACGTCTGCTTCGAGCTGGTCGAGCCCGGCGAGCATGCGCTCCAGCTCGTCGGCCGTGAGCAGGCCCGCCGTGTGCAGCACGCGCGCGTGGGCGCGGGAACCGGCGATGTCGTACGGCGCGAGGCGCCAGTCGAAGTGAACCGAGGCCGAAAGCTGGGCCAGGGCCTCTGCCGGGCCGTCGGCGAACCGCCCGCCCCAGAGCCGGACGTCACCGCTGTTGCTGCTCACTGCACGCGCTCCTAGAAGAAAGGGTGATGTGCGTCCGCCTCCCCGGCGCCGCGCGCTGCGGGGAGGCGGACCTCACGCTACTGCTCGGGGCCTCAGACCAGGTCCCGCTTGGCGGCGATCTTCGACGACAGCGCGAAGATGTCGATGAATCCCTGCGCCTTGGACTGGTCGAACGTGTCGCCCGAGTCGTACGTCGCGAGGTTGAAGTCGTAGAGGGACTCCTCGGACTTCCGGCCCGTGACGACGGCGCGGCCGCCGTGCAGGGTCATCCGGATGTCGCCGGTGACGTGCTGGTTGGCCTCGTTGATGAAGCCGTCGAGGGCCCGCTTGAGGGGGGAGAACCACAGGCCGTCGTAGACCAGCTCGCCCCAGCGCTGCTCGACCTGCCGCTTGTACCGGGCGAGCTCGCGCTCGACCGTGACGTTCTCCAGCTCCTGGTGGGCGGTGATCAGGGCGATGGCGCCCGGGGCCTCGTACACCTCGCGGGACTTGATGCCCACGAGCCGGTCCTCGACCATGTCGATCCGGCCAATGCCCTGGGCGCCCGCCCGCTCGTTGAGCTGCTGGATCGCCTGGAGGACGGTGACCGGCCTGCCGTCGATGGCGACCGGGACGCCCTCCTTGAAGGAGATGACGACCTCGTCGGCCTCGCGGGAGGTCGCGGGGTTCGACGTGTACTCGTACACGTCCTCGATCGGGGCGTTCCAGATGTCCTCCAGGAAGCCCGTCTCGACGGCCCGCCCGAAGACGTTCTGGTCGATGGAGTACGGCGACTTCTTGGTGGTCGCGATCGGCAGGCCCTTGTCCTCGCAGAAGGCGATGGCCTTGTCCCGCGTCATCGCGTAGTCCCGGACGGGCGCGATGCACTTCAGGTCGGGACCGAGGGCCTGGATGCCGGCCTCGAAGCGGACCTGGTCGTTGCCCTTGCCGGTGCAGCCGTGGGCCACGACGCCGGCGCCGTGCTTGTTCGCGGCGGCGACGAGGTGCTTGACGATGGTGGGCCGGGACAGGGCCGAGACCAGCGGATACCGGTCCATGTACAGGGCGTTGGCCTTGATCGCCGGGAGGCAGTAGCCCTCGGCGAACTCGTCCTTGGCGTCGGCGACCTCCGCCTCCACGGCACCGCAGGCGAGCGCGCGCTTGCGGATGACGTCCAGGTCCTCGCCGCCCTGGCCGACGTCCACGGCGACGGCGATGACCTCGGCGCCCGTCTCCTCGGCGATCCAGCCGATGGCGACGGAGGTGTCCAGGCCGCCCGAGTAGGCGAGTACGACGCGCTCGGTCACGGGTTTCTCCTCACAGTGCATTCGCTCGCTCAGTGCAGTGCAGTCACTGACATGCATGAGTATGCATTGCTCTGCATGCTTCGTCAATCCAGCTCCGGAGTGAACCGGAGGGCGCCCGCCCGGCGCGCGGGGCGGCACGCGAAGTAGTTAGACAGGCGAACTAAAGGAGTCCATAATCCTTGGCCATGGGAAAGACCTATGAGCGCATCGACGGCAGGCTCCGCACCTTCATCGAGTCCCAGCCGATCTTCTTCACCGCCACGTCCCCCCTCGCCGGGGACGGCACCATCAACCTCTCCCCCAAGGGCGTCACCGGCTCCTTCGCCGTCCTCGACGACCTGACCCTCGCCTATCTGGACTTCGCGGGCAGCAACGCGGAGACCGTCGCCCACCTGCGCGAGAACGGCCGCATCACGCTCATGTGGTGTGCCTTCCAGGGCCCGCCCAACATCGTCCGCGTGCACGGCCGCGGCGAGCCCGTCTTCCGCGACGACCCACGCTTCCCCGGCCTCCTCGCCCGCTTCCCCGAGGTCGACACCTCGCTGCACGGCCTGCGCGCGATCATCGTCGTGCACGCCGAGCTGATCCGCGACACCTGTGGCTACGCGGTGCCCTTCATGACGTACGACGAGGACCGCGATCTGCACGCCAAGCGGTTCGCGCGCGAGGACGACGCCTCCCTCGACGCGTACTTCACGAAGAAGGAGCACGTGGCGACGAGCATCGACGGGCTGCCGGGGCTGCCGCTGCCGCTGCCCCCGACGCCCGCCTGAGGGGGCTCGCGCGGTGCCAGAATGGTGCTCCGGCCCGGAAGCGCGGCCGGTGGGAGGGACCACATGGCACCGGCGCGCACCGCGCTGCTGATCGGAGTCGGGCACGTGCCCGCGGCGGACGGGCTCCTGGAGCCCCTCGACGACGCGGTCGACGCCGACCTGCGGCTGATGAACTCGGCGCTGCAGGCGGCGCGTTACGACGTCACCGTCCTGCACAACGCCGGGATCAGCCAGATCAGAGCACGGATACACGAGACCGCTCGCGCCGTCCCCGAGGGCGGGACGCTGCTGCTGTACTTCAGCGGGCACGGCGTCCGCGTCGGCGACATCGACTATCTGGTGCCGTTCGACGCCGTGACGCCGCCCGACGGGGACTGGCAGGAGCCGTACCTGGACTCCTTGTTGCCCACCGCCATCAGCCCCTGGCTGAAGTCGTCCAGGGCGGGCACCGTGCTGTGGGCCATCGACGCCTGCCGCACCGAACTGCCCGGCGACGACGTGCCGTTCGGCAACAGCGTCGACAACGGCCCGCCCGGCGGCGGCTTCGCCGTCCTCATGGGCTGCAAGGCGGGCGAGCGCAGCGGCTTCACCGGCGAGGGCAGCTTCTTCACCCGCGGCCTCGCCGAGGCCCTCGGCCCGCTGACGCCCGACCGCTCCGTCAAGGACGTGTTCGCCAACGCCGCCGCCCGCGCCAAGGCGGTGGCGCACCGGCACGGCCTCACGCAGAACGCGCACATCCGCTACGGCACCAACTTCGAGGAGCGGACCAAGGCCACCGAGATCTGCGAGGGGCGGCCGCTCCTGGAGGCCTGGCAGGAAGCCGTGCGGACCACGCCCCTGTGGGAGTGCGCGGAGCCACGCGACGACGACGGCGTCCAGCGCTTCAAGGACTGCCTGAGCGCGTTCGTGGAGCGCAGCGCCCACACGCTGCACCTCGCCCAGAGCCGACTGCCGTTCGAGGACCCGTGGGCCGACGACACCTACCCGGTGCGGCTTCTCTGCGACCGGCTGCCCGCCCTGCTGCCGGACGAGGCGAAGCTGTCCGCGGTGGAGGTGGCCGCGCTCGTGGCGGCGCCGTTCCTGCGGGAGGCGGCCTGGGCGGAGCGGCTGAGCCAGGCGGCCGAGTTCGGCCCCGAGTCCCTTGAGCGCGTGCCCGGCGCGGACGCCCACCGCAGGCACTACGAACAGGTCGGCGACCAGTACGCGCGCGTGGCCCGGAAGATCGCGGAGTGCCGCGCCCGGGACCGGCCCCAGGACGCCGTCGCCGTCACGATGTGGCTGGTGCACCGGTGGGTGGCCGACCGGTTCGAGACGGACGACGAGGCGGTGCCCGCCACGTGCGCGGACGCCCTCGCCACCGCCCTGCTCGGCGGCACCGCGCCCGCCCAGGACCGGGTCGCGGAGCTGTCCGGCCTGATACGGGCGGCCGCCGCGGGCATCGGCCTCGACGAGCCTCTCGACGACTCCGGCGCCCCGCGCGACGTCGAGCGGGGCCCCGCGAAGGTCCTGCTGCCGGGCGGCTACCAGCCCCTGCGGATGCGCCCGCTGGCCGCGCTGCTCCGGCTCGCGGGCGTGCTGTCCCTGGACGTGCGGACCTTCCCCGAGGTCGTGGCCGAGCACCTGGCCGTGTCCGACCCGGTCCTGCCGCAGGAGATCGTCGGCCTCGTCTCGCACCCCGACCTGCTCAGCTGGCAGCCCGAGGGCACCACGCTGCACCTGGACGTGCCCTGCCCGCACCAGGCGGTGCACGCCGCGCTCGTCGACGTGGCGCACCAGGCCGACCAGTTGGCCACGCAGGTCGCCGACCTGGCGGGCACGCTGCCGGAGGCGGAGGCCTGCCTCCTGTCCGCCGTGCCCACGCGGGTGACCGACCGCGACCTGAGGGCGAGCCAGCGCGGCGGCCAGGCCACGTACGAGGTGCCGCTGCTTCGCTTCCACCTGGCGCAGACCGAGGTCCGTGAACTGCTCATGGGCGAGCAGTTGTACGGCGGCGAGCCCCACCTGGCGCTGCGGGAGCTGTACCAGAACGCGATGGACGCCTGCCGGTACCGGCAGATGCGCTGGGACTACCTGGACAGCGCGGGCCCGCAGCCCGCGCCCTGGCGCGGCCGGATCTCGATCACCATGGGCGAGGACGCGCGCGGCCGGTACGTGGAGTGCCGCGACAACGGCGTCGGCATGAGCGCCGAGCAGCTGAAGTACACCTTCACGCGGGCAGGCAGCCGGTTCGAGCAGTCCAAGGCGTTCCGGCGCGAGCAGTCGCGCTGGCTGCGGCACGACCAGAAGCTGCGCCTGTTCCCCAACAGCCGCTTCGGCATCGGCGTGTTCAGCTACTTCATGCTCGCCGACGAGATGACGATCGTGACGCGGCAGGTCAGCCCGGACGGCATCCCGGCCGCGCAGGCGCTCAGCGTCGAGATCCCGAGCAGCGGCAGCCTGTTCCGCATCCAGCGGCACGAGGGCGCGGGCGACGGCCTCCCGGAGGGCGGCACGCGCGTGCGCCTCTACCTGCGGGCGGACGGCACGGCCGATGGTCTCTCGTGTGTGGGCACGCTGCGGCCGCTGGTGCGGGTGAGCGAGTTCGAGCTGGAGGTGCGGGACCTGACGGGGGCCGTGCACGAGTGGCAGCCGGGGGTGCTGCAGTCGAGGGTCGGCCTCGACCTGATCGAACCGCTGGAGGCCGTGCCCGGAGTGCTCTGGTGGGTGGGTGAGAAGGGCGGTGTGCTGTGCGACGGCATCGCCACGGACGTGGCGCCCTACGGCTACGTACTGAATCTGACCGGTCTGCACGCGGGCCAGCTGAGCGTCAGCCGCAAGGAGCTGCAGGCGTACGACCGGACGTGGGAGGAGCACAACTGGCGCGCGGGCGCGGTGCCGCTGGCCCAGTGGCCGGGGCTCTCGATGGAGTGGCTCTGGGAGCTGGAGCGGCAGAACCTGCCGGTGGCGCGGGTGCTGTGGCAGGAGTGGCGGGGCAAGGGCGTCGCTCCGGTGCGGGAGGGGGACGGGCGGCACCGGCTCGACACCGAGGGCTGGTTCCACCCCGACCAGACCATCGCGACCCGCAGGCACCACGGCTCGGACGCCGGGCAACTGGCCCCCTGGCGGGCCGCCGCGCTTCACCTCACGCACAGCTCCCACGCGGCGTCGGCCCCCAGGAGCCTCGTGGGTCATCCCGTGCCCGAACCGGGAGACGCGATGCTGCACGGCTCCAACAGGAACTGGTGGCACGCCGTCGACCAGGCCGCTGCCCTGAACATGCCGGTGGCCGAGGCACTGCTGCGCAAACGGCGTCTGCGCATCGCACACCCCGCCGTGGCCTCTCCGGCGGTGCGGGAGGGGGATCTCGACCGGGTGCCCGACGCCCGGGACAGAATCCTGGCGCAGATCCTGGCGGGCGCCGGCCGGTTCATCGCTGTGGAGGGCGACCACAAGGTCAGTCAAGGTCGCGGCAGCCTGGTCCTGGCGTCCGAGGACGCCGCCGAACCTCTCGGTGACGTCGTCGCCCGCCATGCCCGCTGGGCCCCGCTCCACGGTGAGTCCCTGCCCCCGGTTCCCGCGCACCACCAGCACCACGTGTGCACGCAGGAGGACGTCGAGGTGCTCTTCCTCCGCTCCACCAACGTGTACGGGTACGAGGACAAGCTCAGGCCCGTGACGGACCCGAGGCAGGTCCTCCAAGTGCAGGAGATGACCGGCAGGGGACGGGCGGACATCCTGCGCGTGCTCGCCGACTTCGCCTGGCTCGGCTGGACCGCGCCTGCCGCCGACGTGGTCCGGGCCTGGGCGGAACTGGAGCCGGAACTCCGGCTGATCCTGAGCGAGTTCACTCCCCCGGCCCAGGACGGCGGTCGAACGCTGCGCTGGGGTGCGGCCGTGGCCATGGCCGCACACTGGGAGACCGATCTCGCGGACGCCTCTGAGCGCCTGGCGCGCACCGCCGCGGCGACGGGTCTCTCGTACGAGCGGCGGTACGCGGAGGGCGACGGCCGCGTCGTGCCCTGCCGCGACACGGGCGCGATCGTGCGGGAGCTGAACCGGGTCGGCACCCACCTGGAGGACGGCATCGGGTACGAGGCACTGGGGCGGGCCGCCAAGGGGCTGCAGTACCGGGCGGACATCGTCCAGGTCGCGGCCGACCTGCGGGCCGCCGGGGTGAGCCTGCCCGACCAGGTGTACCTCGTCGCCGAGTGGCCCACGCTGCCGCTGCGCACCCGCTTCGCGCTCTCGGGCAAGGAAGCCGTCTACAACACGGAGGACGACCCGGCAGACGCACTGACCGCCTCCGGCCTCTACTACACCGCGGACTGTCTCCACGAGACCCTGGCCGACATGTGGGAACTCGCCCGGCAAGGCGCCGACCGATTCGGTCTGACGGTGCCGCCCCTGCCCGACGGCCTCGCCTCCCACCGGCCCGGTTCACGTGAGATCTCGGCCCTCGTCGAGCAGAGCCCCGTCGGCTACGTCCACGACATCGACGTCGACACGCAGTACTCGGCCGCCGTCTGGAAACGCCTGACGCCCTCCGCCCTCGCGGAGTACGCCGACAAGCTGGAGATCTCCCCCGCCACCGCCTACGCCGAACTCGCCGCCCTGCGCCCCCTCGGCGCCCTGGTCCCCGAACTCACCGCGGCCGCCGTAGCGGCCCTGCCCACCGCCCCTCTCTCCGCCCGCGACATGGTCGCCCTCGACGGAAACCACTGGCTGTCCCCGACCGGCAAGACCTTCGCCCCCCTCGACCTGGTGAGCATCGCGGGCCGCCTCGGCGAGCCCGTCCCCCGCACCCTCACCCGCGTCGCCCCCTTCCTGCCCCTCCTGCCCGACTGCCCGCCCCTGCCCGCCCCGCCGGACACCGTCCCCCTCTGGCAGGACCTGGCCCTCCTCTCCGTGGGCCTCGACGGCCGGCTCCCCGCCCTCACCGGCAAGGTGGGCGCCCGGCACGTCGCGCGGGCCGCCGACGCCACCGGCGAGTCCGAGGCGTGGGTCACCGAGCGCCTGCGCCTGTACGCCCCCCTGTTCGACCTCGATCTCGACCTGGACGACGCCTCATGACCCAGCCCCCGCCGCCCTCGCACCGGTTCGACACCGCCTACGCGGACGCGGACCTCGGCGAGGTGAGCGACGAGTTCACCGTCGGCCCCTCGCCCGACGGGCACACTCTGGTGCGGGGCCACTGCCCCCGCTGTCTCGGCCGGACGGCCACCGAGTACCGGCACGGCGTGCCCGGGACCGGGGCGGGCGCGGGGACCAAGGGGCCGCCGGCCTCGGACGCCGCGCTGCTCGCCCAGGAGCGGCACTTCTGCGAGTGCGGGCACCCGCATCCGCAGCTCCCGGCGAACGCCGTGTTCGTCGGGTGCGGAGCCAGCTGGCGCGTGCGGGCGCTGGTGACGCCCGCCCAGAGCGGCAACCCGACCGGCACCCCGAACGGCACGCCGTGACCGCCCAGTCCGACCGCCGCTGGGCGGAGCTGGCGCGCGAGCTGGAGTTCACGCAGCTCGACGAGTTGCGGCGGCAGGCCGAGGGCTGGCGCACGGGTCTGACCGGTCTGACGGCACTCCTCGCCGTCCTTGTCGTCCTCAAGGGCCGCGACGACCTCAACGGCCTGCCGGACACGGCACGGCTGGTGGCGTCCGGCCTGGTCGCCCTCGCGTTCCTGCTGCTCGTCGCCGGGTCGGTGCTCGCCGTGCGGGCGGCACACGGGCGGCTCGGCGACCGCACACTGCTCGCCGGGCAGGCGTTGCGGCGCTGGACGGAGGAGGAGGTCCGGCGGGTCGTCACGTCGCTGCGGTGGGCGTCGGTGTGCTGCGTGGCCGGCGTCGTGTGCGCCGCCGGGGCCATCGGGGTCGCCTGGGTCGAGACGGAGTCCCCCAAGGACCATCTGGTGCGGGTGAGCACGACGTCCGGGGAGCGGTGCGGGGAGTTCCTGGGGTCGGGCCGGGACGGGGTGTCGCTGCGGGCCGAGGGCGGGGACGCCGGGGAGGGTGCGAAGGCGAAGCGGGTCACGCTGCCCGCTCGTACCGTCATCTCCGTGACGCCGGTGGGGAGTTGCGGCGCCGCCAAGTGAGGGCGGCGCCCCCGGCTCGTACGCACGAAGACAGGTGTAGCGACCACATATCGAGACGCGGTTGCGTGCCCGGCGCACCGGCACGTTGCATCGCCGGGTGCAGACCGAACCGACACGTCCCGGCCCGACGGCGGCCCCCGGGCCCGTGACCGCCGCCGACCGCGCGGCCCGCCGCGCCGTCACCGTCTTCCCCGTGCTCGTCCTCGCCGCGGGCGCCGTCGGCCTCGCGACGCCCGGCACCTTCGGGGGCTGGAAGGAGAGCGTGCCGTATCTGCTCGGCGTGGTCATGTTCTGCATGGGCCTGACGATGACGCCGCAGGACTTCCAGGGCGTCGCACGCCGCCCCTGGGCCGTGGCGCTCGGCCTGGTAGCGCACTATGTGATCATGCCGGGCCTGGGCTGGCTGATCGCCCACGCGCTCGACCTCTCACCCCAGTTGGCCGCCGGGGTCATCCTCGTCGGGTGCGCGCCGAGCGGCACCGCCTCCAACGTCGTCACCTATCTGGCGCGCGGCGACGTGGCCCTGTCCGTGTCCGTGGCCACCGTGTCGACCGTGCTCGCGCCGCTCGTGACACCGCCGCTCACGCTGCTGCTCGCCGGTGAGTACCTGCCGGTGGACGCAGGCTCGATGGTGACGGACATCCTCAAGACCGTGCTCCTGCCCGTCGTCGGCGGCCTCGCCGTCCGGCTGCTCTTCGGACGGTACGTCGATCGCGTGCTCGGCGCGCTGCCGTGGCTGTCGGCCGTGACCATCGCCGTCATCGTGGCCGTGGTCGTCGCTGGCAGCGCGGCGGCCATCAAGTCGGCGGCGGCGCTCGTGCTCGTCGCGGTCGTCCTGCACAACGGGCTCGGGCTCGCGCTCGGTTACGGCGCGGGGAAGCTGGCCCGGCTCGGCCCGCCCGCGTCCCGCGCGATGGCCTTCGAGGTCGGCATGCAGAACTCCGGGCTCGCCGCGTCCCTCGCGACCGCCCACTTCAGCCCGCTGGCCGCGCTGCCCGCCGCCGTGTTCTCCGTGTGGCACAACGTGTCGGGGGCGGTGGTGGCGGCGTGGATGGCGCACCGGGCGCGGCGGGCGGAGTGAGGCGCTGACGGAGCGGCAGGGCGTCGGGGCGAGGGCGGGCCTCCAGGAGAGCCGGTGCCAAGTCCGCCCGCGCGCCGCCCCGTTCGACATGGGGGTTCCGGCCGTCGTCCTCGCCCGGAAATGCGACGATAAGGCCTCGCACAGGGGGAGAGGGCATGGCACAAGCACGGACGGCGCTGCTCATCGGCGTCGGCGACACTCCGGACGCCGCACACCGCTTCGGCTCGCTCGACGCACCGGTCACCGCCGACCTGCGGGCCCTCGGCGCCGCGCTCAAGGCAGCCGGTTACGAGGTGCGGACGGTGCCGGGGGCCACGCGCGCCCAGATCATCACGACCGTCGACGAGGTGTCGCGGAACGTCCCCGAGGACGGCACCCTCCTGATCCACTTCACCGGCCACGGCATCCGCGTCGGCGACACCGACCACCTGGTCCCTGCCGACGCGCGCGCCCCGCACGCCCCCGACGCCGAGTGGACCCAGCCGTACCTGGACACGCTGGTGCCCGCCGACATCAGCCCGTACCTCACCCACTGCCGGGCGGGCACCGTGCTGTGGCTGATCGACGCGTGCCGGGGCGAGTCGGCCGACGGGGTGTTCGGCAGCAGCGTCCTGAAGGGGCAGCCGTCGGGGCGGTTCGCGCTGATGACGGCCTGCGCGGCCGGGCAGCGCTCCGGGTACTCGGCGGAGGGCAGCTTCTTCACGCTCGGGCTCGCGGAGGCCTTCCGGCCGCTCACACGGGCGCGAACCGTGCAGGAGGTCTTCGACACGGCACGGCAGCACACCCTGCGCGCCGCCCGCCTGCACGGCGCCGCCCCGCAGGAGCCGAGGCTCCACTGCGGCGCGGAGCTGGACGCCGAGGCCCGGGCGGCGGTCGTGTGCGAGGGCCGCCGGCTCCTGGAGGCCTGGCGGGAGGCCGTCGCCGACACCGCCCTGTGGGAGCGGGTCGCCGAGGACGACGCGGGGAGCGTGCCGCGGCTGCGGGACTGCCTGGCGGACCTGGTCGAGACGTGCGCGCAGGTCGTGCACCTGGCCCAGGAGCGGATGCCCGACCCGTGGGCCGACGACGACTTCCTGGTGCGTGTCGTACGCGACCAGTTGCCCCGCCTCGTCCCCAAGACGCAGACGCTTTCGGCCCTGGAGGCCGCCGCGCTGGTCGCCGCGCCGCTGCTGCACGAGGCCGCGTGGGCGCGGCGGCTGAGCCACGCCCGCGACATCAGGCCCTACACCGTCTGGCACCAGAAGGACGGCGACGCGTGGCGCCGCCACTACGAACAGGTCGCCGAGCACCACCCGCACATCAAGAAGAAGCTCTCGGACTGCTGGCGGACGGCCCGCCCCGACGAGGCGCGCGCGGTCGCCCTGTGGCTCGTGCACCGGTGGATCGCGGAGCGGTTCGTGACGGACGAGCAGCCGGTGCCCAAGGCCGATTCGACGGCGCTCGCGGACGCGCTGTGCCCGGGGCCGCGCGCCCGCGAGCTGTCCGCCGCGCTCGCCGCCCTCACCGCGGGCATCACGCTCGGCCCTCCGGCGCAGGACCGCGCCCCGCGCCCCGACCTGGCCTTCCCGCTGCCCGGCGGCGCCCGGCAGCCCCTGCGCGCCGACGAGTTGGCGGGCGTCCTGCACCTGGCCTGCGTGCTCGCCCTCGACGTCCGTACCCTCCCCGACGTCCTCGCCGAGCACCTGGCCGTCCGCGACGCCCTGCTCCCCCAGGACGCCGTCAACGCGGTGCGCGCCGCGGACTGGCACGCCGCCGACGGCGAGCTCCACCTGGACGCGGCCTGCCCGCACCCCGCGCTGCACGCCGCGTTCGCGGGCGTCATCGAGCAGGCCGACGAACTGGCGGGCGCCCTGCGGGACACGGCCCGCAGGCTGCCCGCGCCCCGGGCGGCGCTGCTCGCGGGCCTGCCCGCCCGCGTGACCGACCGCGCCCTGCGCCCGGTCGAGGACGGTGGCCGCAGGGCGTACGACGTGCCGCTGCTGCGCTTCCAGCTCGCCCAGACCGAGGTCCGCGACCTGCTCATGGGCGAGCGGATCTACGACGGCGAGCCGGACCTCGCCCTGCGCGAGCTGTACCAGAACGCGATGGACGCCTGCCGCCACCGCGCGATGCGCCACCGCTACCTGGAGAGCAGGGGCGCCCGTCCGGCGCCCTGGGCGGGCCGCATCACCTTCGTCGAGGGCGAGGACGACCGCGGCCGCTATGTGGAGTGCCGCGACAACGGCGTCGGCATGGGCCTCGACCAGCTCAAGAACACCTTCACCAAGGCGGGCCGCCGCTTCGAGCAGTCCCGCGCCTTCCGCCAGGAACAGGCGACCTGGCACCGCCACGACCCGGCCCTGCGCCTCTACCCCAACAGCCGTTTCGGCATCGGCGTGTTCAGCTACTTCATGCTGGCCGAGGAGATGACGGTGGTGACCCGCCCCGTCGGCACCGACGGCATCCCGGCGCGGTCGGCGCTGCGCGTGGACATCCCGGGCAGCGCGAACCTGTTCCGCGTCCAGGAACACGACGACGCGTGCGCGGAGGACGGCGACGGACTCCTGGAGGGCGGCACCCGGGTGCGGCTGTATCTGCGGGACTCGGCGGCCGTGTCCGCGATCTCGGCGGTGGAGACGCTGGACCGTCTCGTCAAGGTGAGCGAGTTCGCGCTGGAGGTGCGGGACGCGGCGGGCCGGGGGCGGGAGTGGGAGCCCGGGTTGCTGCGCCACGCGCCGACGGACGACGGGCGGCCGAGGTGCGTCGAGGCCGTTCCCGGGGTGCTGTGGTGGGTGAACGGGCAGGGCGCGATCCTGTGCGACGGCATCGGGACCGACAAGAAGCCCTTCGGCTACGTACTCAATCTGACGGGCCCGCAGGCGGGCACGCTCAGTCTCAACCGCAAGAGGCTCCAGTCGTACGACGCGAGCTGGGAGGCCGAGCAGTGGGCGCGGGGCGCGGACGTGCTCGCCGGCTGGCCTGGTCTGACCATGGCGTGGCTGTGGCGTCTTGAGCACGAGAACCTGGCGGCGGCCCGCGCGGTGTGGGGGCGATGGCGCGGCCGTGGGGTGGCGGTGCGCGACACCAGGCCCTGGGGCACGGCCCTGGACCTCGACTCCACGGGCTGGTTCCGCTGGGACGAGTTCGTCGAGGAGCGCAGGGCCCGGGGCAACTTCTCGCGGGACTGGCCGGAGGCCGTGCGTCCGTGGCGGGCCGCGGTGCTCGGCAGCACGCCGCCGTCCCGTGAGGCGCCACCCGCGTCGACCGCCGGGCACCCGGTGCCCGAGCCCGGCTGGGCGGCCGTCGCCCACGGGGTGCCCTCGGGCTGGGACAGCGGAGTCCTGGTCGACCGGAGCCCGCTCGACTGGCGGGTGGCCGTCGCGCTCGCGGGCGAGGCGGACATGACGGTCCGTGAGGTGGTGCGCGCGGCGCGGGCGCTGCGGCTCGTCCACCCGGTCCTGAAGCCGCCCCCGGTCCTGCGGGGCGCCGCCGGCGACGACCTGGACTGGACGCCCGGCCTGCACGACATGAGCATCGTCCGCGGCCTGCTGCCCCGACGCGCGCGCCGGGACTGGGGGCGGACGGCCGAGGAGGAGAGCGACTACGAGCACGCGCCGGACGACCTCGGCGGCCTGGTCCGTGCCTCGCGCACCCTGGGAGAGCCGCTGGGCCGCCTGGCCGAGAGGTGTGCCCGGTTCGCGCCGTTCCTCGCCTCCGCGCCGCCCGTCGCACCCGGCCACCACGCCGACCACGTGTGCGACCGATCGGATCTGTCGCTGCTCTACCGGAAGGGCCCGCGGGGCTGGCGCCGCGTCCAGTGGCCGTGGGACGTCGTCGCCGTCGCGGACACGCAGGGGCTCCCGCCCGAGGAGGTGCGGCAGCGGCTCGCGCGGTTCGCGTGGCTCGGCTGGTCGGTCCCCGACGCGGAGTCCGTGCGGCGGTGGACCGACGTACCCTGGGAGATCTCCGCGGTGCTGCAGAACTACTGCGCGCCGGGCCAGGACGGCCGCCTCGCGCTCCCCTGGGCGGCCACGTTCGAGCTGGCCTCGGAGTGGGAGATCACGCTGCGCAAGGCGGAGAAGGAGATCGCGCGCTGGGCGGACCACCTCGGCATCGCCTGCACCCGGCACCATCGGGAGAAGTCGGCGGCGGGCCGGGTGATCCCGGTCCCGGAGACCGCGAGCGTGCTCGCGTCCGCCCACGCGGAGGGGCTCGTCCTCGAGAACGGTCTGACGCTGCGCGACCTCGCGTTCGCCCGGCCGCACGAGGTGTCCTGGGACGACCTCGCCGTCGTCCTTGAGGACCTGCGGGAGGCCGGGGCGGACGTGCCCGCGGCGAGCGGACTCCTGCGGGCGTGGGAGGAGCTGCCGGTGCCGAGCCGGTACGCGTTCTCCGGCACCAACCCTTCGTGGGACGCCGCCGACTACCCGGTCCTGCCGACGGCCGACATCCTCTTCGCGTCGTGCATCGACCTGAAGACGCCCCTGTCGACCATGTGGAAGACGGCCCGCCGCGAGGCGAAGCGCGTGGGCCTCACCGTGCCCGAACTCCCGGCGGCGCTGGCCGGGTTCCGGCCCGAGCGCGAGGAGAGCCAGGCGCTGCTCGACTGGGGCGACGACGAGCAGTACGAAGAGTGGTTCGAGTCCCCCCGCTGGACCGCGCTGACCGCCGGGCGCCTCGTCGCGTACGCCCGCAGCCACCACATCGGCGCCCGGTCGGCGTACGAACGCCTCTCGCCCCTCCGCGACCTTGGCGCCCTGATCCCCGAGCTGAGCCCGGCCGACCTCGCGGGCCTGCCCGCCGACGCACCCGACGCGTGGGACGCCGTCGCCGTCGGCGCCGACCACCGCGTCTCCGCCCCGGGTGCCCCGCTCTGCCCCCTGGACCTGGTGAGCCTCGCCGGGCGCCTGGGCGAGCCGGTCGCGCGCACCTGGGAGCGCGTCGTCCCGTACCTCCCCCTGGAGGCAGCACCCCCGGTCCTCGACCCGGCGACCGTCCCCGACGAACTCCCGCTCTGGCAGGACCTGATCGTCCTGTCCGTGCACGCGGACGGCGCGCTGCCCGCGCTCGGCGGGCGGGTCACCCCGGACCAGATCCGGTTCGCCGCCGACGCGGTGGGCGAGAGCGCGGAGTGGGTCGGGGACCGCCTCGGGCGCTACGCGGCGCTGTTCGGCCTGGAGCTGCCCGAGGCGGCACGCGGCCCGGAGCCCTCCGAGGAGTCATGAGCAACCGTCCCCCAAGGCTCCGGACGCCAGGAACTAGTGCTCGTTGGACGCCAGCCGCAGCAGATGGTCCGCCAGCGCCTGTCCCCCGCTCGGCTCCCTGCTGATCAGCATCACCGTGTCGTCGCCCGCGATCGTCCCGAGGATGTCGTGGAGCTCGGCCTGGTCGATGGCGGAGGCGAGGAACTGGGCGGCGCCGGGCGGGGTGCGCAGGACGACGAGGTTGGCCGAGGCCTCCGCGGAGATGAGGAGTTCCACGGAGAGGCGCCGCATGCGCTGCTCCTTGGCCGACTCGCCGAGCGGCGCGCGCGGGGTGCGGAAGCCGCCCTCGCTGGGCACGGCGTAGATCAGGTCGCCCTCGGTGTTGCGGATCTTGACGGCGTTCAGCTCGTCGAGGTCCCGGGAGAGGGTGGCCTGGGTGACGGTCAGGCCGTCGTCGGCCAGGAGCTTGGCCAGCTGGCTCTGCGAGCGCACCGGCTGCCGGTTGAGGATGTCCACGATCCGGCGGTGGCGTGCGGTGCGGGTCTGCGGCACGGCGGGTCCCGCGTGCTCGGCCGGCCCGTTGTCCTGCGCGTGACTCATCGTCGTCTCATTCCCCGGATCGTCGGTCCCCGTTGGCCGCGTCGGCTGCGTCGGCCGCGGCTGCCTGGTCGAGGACGCCGGGCAGGGCCCGGAGGAAGGCGTCCACCTCGTCGTCGCGCACGTTCAGCGGCGGCATCAGCCGTACGACATCGGGGGCGGGCGCGTTGACCAGGAAGCCGGCGTCCTGAGCCGCCTGCTGTACCTGGACTGCCAGCGGCTCGGTGAGCACGATACCCAGCAGCAGGCCCGCACCCCTGACATGGTCGACCGTCGCGTGCCCCGCTGACTCGATTCCGTCGCGCAGCTTCTCGCCCGCGCGCTTGGTGTTCTCGAGGAGGCCCTCGGCCATGACGGTGTCGATGACGGCGAGACCGGCGGCGCAGGCGACGGGGTTGCCGCCGAACGTCGTGCCGTGGTGGCCGGGCTTCAGGAGTTCGGCCGTCGGGCCGAACGCCACGGTCGCGCCGAGCGGCAGGCCGCCGCCGAGGCCCTTGGCGAGCGTGACGACGTCCGGGTCGACGCCCTCCTGCGCGAGATGCGCGAACCAGTGGCCGGTACGGCCGATTCCGGTCTGCACCTCGTCGAGGACGAGCAGTGTCCCGGTGGCGCGGGTGATCTCGCGGGCCGCCTTGAGATAGCCGGCGGGCGGGACGACGGCGCCGTTCTCGCCCTGGATCGGCTCGATGATCACGAAGGCGGTGTCCTCGGTGACGGCGGCGCGCAGGGCCTCCACGTCGCCGTACGGGACGTGGGTGACGTCGCCGGGCAGTGGCAGGAACGGCTCCTGCTTGCCGGGCTGGCCGGTGAGGGCGAGGGCGCCCATGGTGCGGCCGTGGAAGCCGCCGTCGGTGGCGACCATGTGCGGGCGGCCCGTCAGCCGGCCGATCTTGAACGCGCCCTCGTTGGCCTCGGCGCCCGAGTTGCAGAAGAACACCCGTCCTTCGCGGCCGAAGAGGTCGAGCAGCCGCTCGGCGAGCGCGACGGGCGGCTCGGCGACGAACAGGTTGGAGACGTGGCCGAGCGCGGCGATCTGCCGGGACACGGCCTCCACGATCGCGGGGTGGCCGTGGCCGAGCGCGTTCACGGCGATGCCGCCGACGAAGTCGGTGTACTCCTTGCCGTCGGCGTCCCACAGCTTGCTGCCCGCGCCGCGCACCAGCGGGATGCGGGGCGTGCCGTAGTTGTCCATCAGCGCGCCCTGCCAGCGCCGGGTCAGCTCCTGATTGGTGGTCATACCGGTCCCCCTCTTATGGCTCGCTCAGTTCGTCCGGCACGACCATCGTGCCGATTCCCTCGTCGGTGAAGATCTCCAGCAGGATGGAGTGCTGGACGCGCCCGTCGATGACGCGCGCGGTGTGCACGCCGTTGCGGACGGCGTGCAGGCAGCCCTGCATCTTCGGCACCATGCCGCTGGACAGCTCGGGGATGAGCTTCTCCAGCTCGGTGGCGGTCAGCCTGCTGATGACGTCGTCGCTGTGGGGCCAGTCCTCGTACAGGCCCTCCACGTCGGTGAGCACCATCAGCGTCTCGGCACCAAGCGCCGCAGCGAGTGCCGCAGCCGCCGTATCAGCATTGACGTTGTAGACATGCCCCTTGCCGCCTTCGTCCTGGGAGCGGGCGATCGAGGAGACGACCGGGATGCGGCCGTCCGCGAGCAGCGCCTCGATGGCGCCGGTGTCGATCTCGGTGACCTCGCCGACCTGGCCGATGTCGACCAGCTCACCCTCGATCAGCGGCCGGTGCCGGGTCGCGGTGATGGTGTGGGCGTCCTCGCCGGTGAGGCCGACGGCGAGGGGGCCGTGTTCGTTGAGCAGCCCCACGAGCTCGCGCTGCACCTGCCCGGCGAGGACCATCCGGACGACGTCCATGGCCTCGGGCGTCGTCACCCGAAGTCCCGCCTTGAACTCGCTGACCAGGCCCTGTTTGTCGAGCTGGGCGCTGATCTGCGGGCCGCCGCCGTGCACGACGACCGGGCGCAGTCCGGCGTGGTGCAGGAACACCACGTCCTGGGCGAACGCGGCCTTGAGGTCCTTGTCCACCATGGCGTTGCCGCCGAACTTGATGACGACGGTCTTGCCGCGGTGACGGGTCAGCCAGGGCAGCGCCTCGATCAGGATCTCGGCCTTGGGCAGTGCGGTGTGCTTGCGGGTGTTCATGGGGCTTTCCAGGTGGGAGGGCGTACCGCGCGAAGGGGAACGGGCGGGCCGCGGGGTACGCGCTAGGAGGAGTACGCGCTGTTCTCGTGGACGTAGTCGGCGGTGAGGTCATTGGCCCAGATGACGGCGGACGCGGACCCGGCGGCGAGGTCGGCGGTGATCCGCACCTCGCGGTAACGCATGTCGACCAGGTCGCGGTCCTCGCCCACCGAGCCGTTCTTGCAGACCCAGACGTCGTTGATGGCGACGTTCAGGCGGTCCGGCTCAAAGGCGGCCGACGTGGTGCCGATCGCGGAGAGCACCCGGCCCCAGTTGGGGTCCTCGCCGTGGATGGCGCACTTGAGGAGGTTGTTGCGGGCGATGGAGCGGCCCACCTCGACGGCGTCGTCCTCGTCGGCCGCGCCGATCACCTCGATGCGGATGTCCTTGCTGGCGCCCTCGGCGTCGCCGATGAGCTGGCGGGCCAGGTCGTCGCAGACCGCGCGGACGGCCTCGGCGAACTCCGCGTACTCCGGGGCCACTCCGGCGGCGCCGGAGGCCAGCAGCAGCACCGTGTCGTTGGTCGACATGCAGCCGTCGGAGTCGACCCGGTCGAAGGTGAGGCGGGTCGCCTCGCGCAGGGCCTTGTCCAGGTCGGGGGCCGGGACGTCGGCGTCGGTGGTGAGCACGACGAGCATCGTGGCGAGGCCGGGGGCGAGCATGCCCGCGCCCTTGGCCATGCCGCCGACCGTCCAGCCCGCGCCCTCGGCCACGGCCGTCTTGTGCACGCTGTCGGTGGTCTTGATGGCGATGGCGGCCTTCTCGCCGCCGTGCGCGGACAGGGCCGCGGCCGCCGTCTCGACGCCCGGCAGGAGCTTGTCCATGGGGAGCGTCACGCCGATGAGTCCGGTGGACGCGACGGCGACCTCGCCCGCGTTCACGCCGAGGGTGGCGGCTACCTTCTCGGCCGTGGCGTGCGTGTCCTGGAAGCCCCGCGGGCCCGTGCAGGCGTTGGCGCCGCCGGAGTTGAGGACGACCGCGGACACCTGCCCGCCCTTGACGACCTGCTCGGACCACAGGACGGGCGCGGCCTTCACGCGGTTGGACGTGAAGACGCCCGCGGCGGCCAGGCGGGGACCGTCGTTGACCACGAGGGCCAGGTCCGGGTTGCCGCTCTCCTTGATCCCGGCGGCGATCCCCGCCGCCCGGAATCCCTTGGCTGCCGTGACACTCACTGCGACTCCTTGTCGGCGGTACTCGGATGCGGCCCGGCGGCCGCGGGCGCGCCGCTCACGGCGCGACCCCGATGGTGGGCAGCCCCAGCTCCTCCGGGAGGCCCAGGGCGATGTTCATGCTCTGCACCGCGCCACCGGCGGTGCCCTTGGTGAGGTTGTCGATGGCGCTGATCACGATCACGCGGCCGGACGCCGGGTCGTGGGCGGCCTGGACGTGCACGACGTTGGAGCCGTAGACCGAGGCGGTGGCGGGCCACTGGCCCTCGGGGAGCAGCTGCACGAACGGTTCGTCGGCGAAGGCCTTCTCGTACGTCGCGCGGACGCTCTCCGCGGTCGCGCCCGGCTTGGCCTTGGCGCTGCACGTGGCGAGGATGCCGCGCGGCATCGGGGCCAGGGTCGGCGTGAAGGACACCGTGACGCGGGTGCCCGCGGCGGCGCTCAGGTTCTGGATCATCTCCGGCGTGTGCCGGTGCGCCCCGCCCACGCCGTACGGCGACATGGAGCCCATGACCTCGGAGCCGAGCAGGTGCGGCTTGGCCGCCTTGCCCGCGCCGGAGGTCCCGGACGCCGCGACGATCACCGCCTCGTCCTCGACGAGCCCGGCGGCGTACGCGGGGAAGAGCGCGAGCGAGACGGCCGTGGGATAGCACCCCGGGACCGCGACGCGCTTGCTGCCCGCGAGGGCGGCGCGGGCGCCGGGCAGCTCGGGCAGGCCGTAGGGCCAGGTGCCCGCGTGGGCGCTGCCGTAGAACTTCTCCCAGTCGGCCGCGTCCTTGAGGCGGAAGTCCGCGCCCATGTCGACGACGAGCACGTCCGGGCCGAGCTGTTCGGCGACGGAGGCGGACTGGCCGTGCGGCAGGGCGAGGAAGACGACGTCGTGTCCGGCCAGGCTCTCGGCGGTGGTCGGCTCCAGGACGCGCTCGGCGAGCGGGGCCAGGTGCGGCTGGAGCGCGCCCAGGCGCTCGCCCGCGTTCGAGTGGGCGGTGAGGGTGCCGATCTCGACCTCGGGGTGCACGGCGAGGAGCCTCAGCAGCTCGCCGCCCGCGTATCCGCTCGCTCCCGCGACCGCTGCGCGTACCGTCATGGATTCCTCCTGCGTGGATGGCATGAATATACATTGCGCCGCACGTTTATACAATGGGGATCCGCGCCGCCCGCTGACACCGGCTGTCGGTGAGGCGCCGCCCGGGCCCGCTCCGCGGGCCGCGTCCCGTCCCCCCGGGTGACCGGCGCCCGCCCATCATGGCACCGGGGCGGCGCGGACCGGCAGGAACGGCTGACAGTTCAGATGCCTGAAGGAACAGTGCGGGCAGGGCATGGCGCCCCCCCGGGACCGGGGCAGACACCACCGGACCCCGGGCCGCCTCACACGCACGACCGCCCCGGTCGGCGGCTGCCGACCGGGGCGGTGCACACGCGGGGCGCCGGGCGCGCGGGGCGCCGGGCGCGTCAGGCGAGCGAGGCGATCGCCTGGTTGAACGTGGCCGACGGGCGCATGACCGCGGAGGCCTTGGCCGGGTCGGGCTGGTAGTAGCCGCCGATGTCGGCCGGCTTGCCCTGGGCGGCGATCAGCTCGTCGACGATCGTCTGCTCCTGCTCGGTCAGCGTCTTGGCGAGCGGGCCGAACGCCTCGGCGAGCTGGGCGTCGTCGGTCTGCTTGGCCAGCTCCTGGGCCCAGTACAGGGACAGGTAGAAGTGGCTGCCGCGGTTGTCGATGCCACCCAGCTTGCGGCTCGGCGACTTGTTCTCCTCCAGGAAGGTCGCCGTCGCGCGGTCCAGGGTGTCCGCGAGGACCTGGGCGCGGGCGTTGCCCGTGGTCTGCGCGAGGTGCTCGAAGGACACCGCGAGCGCGAGGAACTCGCCGAGGCTGTCCCAGCGCAGGTAGTCCTCCTTGACGAGCTGCTGCACGTGCTTGGGCGCGGAGCCGCCGGCGCCGGTCTCGAACAGGCCGCCGCCGTTCATCAGCGGGACCACCGAGAGCATCTTGGCGCTGGTGCCGAGCTCCAGGATCGGGAACAGGTCGGTGAGGTAGTCACGCAGGACGTTGCCGGTGACGGAGATCGTGTTGAGGCCCTCGCGGATGCGCTCCACGGACAGCTTGGTGGCCTCGACCGGGGACAGGACCTTGATGTCCAGGCCCTCGGTGTCGAACTCCGGCAGGTACGCCTCGACCTTGGCGATCAGGTTGGCGTCGTGGGCGCGGGTCGCGTCCAGCCAGAAGACGGCCGGGTCGCCGGTGGCGCGGGCGCGGCTGACGGCCAGCTTCACCCAGTCCTTGATCGGGGCGTCCTTGGTCTGGCAGGCGCGGAAGATGTCGCCCTCGGAGACCGGCTGCTCGATGAGGACGTCGCCCTCGGCGTCGACCAGGCGGACCGTGCCGGTGGTGGCGATCTCGAAGGTCTTGTCGTGGGAGCCGTACTCCTCGGCCTTCTGCGCCATCAGACCGACGTTCGGGACCGAGCCCATCGTGGACGGGTCGTAGGCGCCGTTGGCACGGCAGTCGTCGATGACGACCTGGTAGACGCCCGCGTAGGACGAGTCCGGGATGACCGCGAGGGTGTCGGCCTCGCCGCCGTTCTTGTCCCACATGTGGCCGGAGGTGCGGATCATGGCCGGCATGGAGGCGTCGACGATGACGTCGGACGGCACGTGCAGGTTGGTGATGCCGCGGTCGGAGTCGACCATCGCCAGGTCCGGGCCCTCGCCCAGCTCGGCCTCGAAGGACGCCTTGATCTCGGCGCCGTTCGGGAGCGCCTCCAGGCCCTTGTAGATGCCGCCGAGGCCGTCGTTCGGGGTGAGACCGGCCGCGGCCAGGTCGGCGCCGAAGGCCGCGAACGTCTTCGGGAAGAAGGCGCGTACGACGTGGCCGAAGACGATCGGGTCGGAGACCTTCATCATCGTCGCCTTGAGGTGCACCGAGAACAGCACGCCGTCGGCCTTGGCCTTGGCGACCTGCGCGGTCAGGAACTCGCGCAGGGCGGCGACGCGCATCACGGAGGCGTCGACGACCTCGCCGGCGAGGACCGGCACGGACTCGCGCAGGACCGTGGTGGAGCCGTTGTCGCCGACCAGCTCGATCTTGAGGGCGCCGGCCTTCTCGATCACGACAGACTTCTCCGTCGAGCGGAAGTCGTTCTCCCCCATGGTGGCGACGTTCGTCTTGGAGTCGCCCGTCCAGGCGCCCATGCGGTGCGGGTGCGCCTTGGCGTAGTTCTTGACCGACGCGGGGGCGCGGCGGTCGGAGTTGCCCTCGCGCAGGACCGGGTTGACCGCGGAGCCCTTGACCTTGTCGTAGCGGGCGCGGATGTCGCGCTCCTCGTCGGTCTTCGGGTCGTCCGGGTAGTCCGGGAGCGCGTAGCCCTGCTCCTGCAGCTCGGCGACGGCGGCCTTCAGCTGCGGGATGGACGCCGAGATGTTCGGCAGCTTGATGATGTTCGCCTGCGGCGTCTTGGCCAGCTCACCCAGCTCGGCGAGCGCGTCGTCGATGCGCTGGCCCGCCTCCAGGTGCTCGGGGAAGCTCGCGATGATCCGGCCCGCCAGGGAGATGTCACGGGTCTCGACGCTCACACCGGCGGTGGAGGCGTACGCCTGGATCACCGGCAGGAAGGAATGCGTCGCGAGGGCGGGGGCCTCGTCAGTGTGTGTGTAGATGATGGTCGAGTCAGTCACCGGGTGCTCCGCTCCACGTCTGCAACATTGCTCGACATCAAGATATCTCGTGCGGACGGGGGCGCTGACAGGGCCCTCGTCCGAGTTCCGGTCACGGTGCGGAGCCGCGCCCACGGCGTCCGGTCACCGGGACGGCGTCGGCGCCCACACCCCCGCCGCCGTGCCCTCGCGCACGTGCTTCTCGTACGCGACGACCTTGCCGTGGATGATCTCCAGGCTCGCGCCGAGCTCGGCGATCCGGGCGCGGACGGCCCGCTCGTGGGTCTGGAGCAGGGCGAGCCGTTCGGCCTCGTTCCCCGGGCCCGAGCGGACAAGTCCGGCAAACCGCTTCAGTTCGGCGATCGGCATGCCGGACTCCCGCAGCCGGTTGCAGAGGCCGAGCCACTCCACGTCGGCGGGCTCGTACACGCGCCGCCCGCCGGCGGTCCGGGGAACGGGCCGCAGGAACAGCTCCTCGCGCTCGAAGAAGCGGAGGGCGTGGACGCTGAGGCCGGTGGCGTCGGCGACCTCGCCGATGGAGAGCCCGGCGGGCGCTGCGCCGGGCGCGGAGCCAGGTGGACCGGTGGGCTTGCCCTCGTCCGTGTCGGCCACCCGCACATCCCCTTCCGCACCGAGCTTGATCGCGCATCTCCTTCCGCACCGAGCTTGATCTAGATCGCAGTCTAGGTTCTAGCGTCCCGCCCATGACGAAAAGCACCACCGCCCAGCGCCCCCTCGGCTCCGGCCACGACGCCCGCAGCACCGCCGACGACGTCCTGAGGGGCGTCGACCTGACCGGCAGGACCGCCGTGATCACCGGCGGCTACTCCGGGCTCGGCCTCGAAGCCACCCACGCCCTCGCCCGCGCCGGAGCCCACGTGATCGTCCCGGCGCGCAGGCCGCGGCAGGCGGCGGCCGCCCTCAGCGACACCCCCGGCACGGAGGTCGTCGCCCTCGACCTCGCGGACCTCGACAGCGTCCGCGCCTTCGCCGACGGCGTCCTCGCGAGCGGCCGCACCGTCGACGTCCTGATCACGAACGCGGGCATCATGGCCTGCCCCGAGACCCGCGTCGGCCCCGGCTGGGAGGCCCACTTCGCGGTGAACCACCTCGGCCACTTCGCCCTGGTCAACCGCCTCCTCCCGGCCCTCACGCCGGGCCGTGCCCGGGTCGTCTCGGTCGCGTCCTCCGGCCACTTCCTCTCCGACATCCGCTGGGACGACCCGCACTTCCGCGACTCCCCCTACGACCCGTGGCTCGCCTACGCCCAGTCCAAGACGGCGAACGCCCTGTTCGCCCGGCGCCTGGACGCCCTCGCCGGTGACCGGGGCCCGCGCGCCTTCGCCGTGCACCCGGGCAGCATCCTCACCCCGCTCCAGCGCCACGTCCCGCGCGAGGAGCAGATCGCGCAGGGCTGGATGGACCGCGACGGCAGGCCCGCCGACGGCTTCAAGTCCCCGGCGCAGGGCGCGGCGACGGCCGTGTGGGCGGCCACGTCCCCGCTCCTTGAGGGCCATGGCGGCGCCTACTGCCAGGACTGCGACATCGCGGGGCCCGCCACGAGCGACGACATGCTGATCGGCGGCGTCAAGCCCTGGGCGGTGGACCCGGCCGCTGCGGCCAGGCTGTGGGAGCTGTCCGCGGAACTCACCGGGCTCGACGCCTTCGCGTGAACCCCGCGGGTCAGCCGACGCGCGGAGCCGGGCACTCCCGGTCGCGGTCCGGCAGCTCGCCGCCCCCGAGGTAGTCGTTGACGGCGCGGTCGGCGCACGGCACGGGGGTCAGCCCGTCGACCTCGCGGCCATACACGCCGTGGCCGCGGATGTCGGTGGCCACCAGGCGGGAGCCGCGCAGCGCGCGGTGCATGGCGAGCGCGTCCGCGAAGCGCGTGTGGTCGCGCCTGGCCTGGAGCATCAGGACGGGCACGTCGTTGTCGACGGTCACGGCGGGCTCGCGCGGCGGCTCCGCGAAGAACGGGCACGGTGCCGTGATCCCGTTCACGAACGGGCCGAAGACGGGCTCGGTGGCACGGCTGCGCACGCTGTTGCGCCAGTACGTCTCCGTGGCCATCGGCCAGCCCCCGGCGGGCCAGCCGCCGTCGCCGCACATGAAGAACATGCCGCCGAGCATGCTGTCCGCGGCCTCGGGCGAGTTCAGCATCTTCAGCATCGCGGCGAGTTCGGGTCCCGGTTCGGTCAGTTCGCCGCGGTCGGCGGCGACGAGGTCGCGTACCAGGGAGGCCACCGTCGCGTCGTTCTCCGCCTGCGTCAGCGGCTGCTTGAGGATCATCCGCAGCAGCGGCGCGGTCAGGCGCTGCCCGGCCACGGGGAGCGGCCGCCGCTCGGCGTGGGCGAGGACCTCTTCGACGTGTGCGCGCACACGGTCGGCGGTGCGGCCGAGCCGGTACGTCGTGTGGTGCCGCGCCGTCCAGGCGGCCCACTCGTCCAGGGCCCGCTCGGCGGGCGCCCCCGACCGCTGGAACTGCTCGTACTGCGTCGCGGCCGGGTCGGTGACGGAGTCGACGACGAACCGGTCGACGCGGCCCGGGAACAGCTGCGCGTACGTGGCGCCCAGGTCGGCGCCGTAGGACACGCCGTAGTACGAGAGGGTGCGCTGTCCGAGGGCCGCCCGGATCACGTCCATGTCGCGGGCCACGTCGCGCGACGAGGCGTGCGGCAGGAGGGCGGCGTTGTCGCCGCGCGCGTGGCAGCGGCGCGCGTCCTGGCGGGCGGCGCGCACCGCCGCGTCGAAGTCTGCGCGCGGGCTCGTCGTCGCGGGCGGGGCGGGTGTGCGGGCGGGGTCGCAGGTGATCGGGCTGCTCTCGCCGAGGAAGCGCGGGTCGAAGCCGATCAGGTCGTAGCGGCCCGCGACGTCCTTGAGGGCGGGGCGCAGCGCGAGGGTGTACGCGAGTCCGGTGCCGCCGGGTCCGCCGGGGTTGGAGAGGAGGACACCGCGGCGCTCGGACCGGGGCGCGGTCGCCTTGATCCGGGACACGGCGACGGTGAGGGTGCGGCCGCCGGGGTCGGCGTGGTCGAGCGGGACGGTGACGTCGGCGCAGCGCGCGCCCGCGGCGTTCAGCTCTTTCTGGGAGGCGGGGCAGGGTCCCCACGTCAGGTGCTGGTCGCGGTACTTGGGGAGTGCGGCGGCTCCTGCGGGGCCTGCCTCCGACGGCGCCGATGGTCCGGTCGACGCGGCGCGACCGGCGGGGGCCGGTTGCGGGGGACGCTCCGCCAGGGCCTGCGCGGGCAGGACACCTGTAAGGACAGCGGCGAGGCCGAGCCCGGCGGTGGTCGTGGTTCTGGCGCGCATCGTGCTCCTCGGGGGCGTGCGGGCGGTGCTCGCGGTCCGGTCGGCCGGTCGGCGGCGGTCCGGAGGCGGTCCGCTCACGACGCTACGAACCCGCGCCGCGGACGACCATCCGGCGAGCCGCAGCCCGGCCCCTGGGGACAGCCCCCGTACGCCCGCCACCACCCCCCGAAATCTGTTTGCGCTGAAGCGCACTCCAACTCCTAGGGTCACGCCCAAGCACACCGCTCCACCAGGAGGTACGACATGACCGGCATGCCCACCCGCAGGCTCGGCGCCCTCACGGTCTCCGCCCAGGGACTCGGCTGTATGGGGATGAGCGATGCCTACGGCACCTCGGACGACGCCACGTCGATCGCCACCGTCCACCGCGCGCTCGACCTCGGCGTCACCCTGCTCGACACCTCCGACTACTACGGCAACGGGCACAACGAGGAGCTGCTCGGCCGCGCCCTCGCGGGCCACCGGCGCGAACAGGCCGTCCTCGCCACGAAGTTCGGCTTCGCCAACCGCCTCGGCGAGCCCACGCGGATCCGGGGCGACGCCGCGTACGTACGCGAGGCCTGCGACGCCTCCCTGCGCCGCCTCGGCGTCGACCACATCGACCTCTACTACGTGCACCGCGTCGCCCCGGACGTGCCGATCGAGGAGACCGTCGGCGCGATGGCCGAGCTCGTCGCCGCCGGGAAGGTACGCCACCTCGGTCTCTCGGAGGCGAGCGCGCGCACGATCCGGCGCGCCCACGCCGTGCACCCCATCGCGGCACTGCAGAGCGAGTGGTCGCTGTGGACCCGGGACCTCCAGGACGAGATCGCGCCGGTCTGCCGGGAGCTCGGCATCGGCGTCGTGCCGTTCTCGCCGCTCGGCCGTGGCTTCCTGACCGGTCGCCTGACCTCCGTCGACAGCCTGGAGGAGGGCGACATGCGGCGCACCCAGCCGCGGTTCGCCGACGGCAACCTGAAGCGCAACCTCGCGATCGTCGACGCCCTGAACGACCTCGCGGCCCGGCGCGGAGTCACGGCAGGGCAGCTCGCGCTCGCCTGGGTGCAGCACCGCGGCGACGACGTGGTGCCGATCCCGGGCACGCGCCGCCAGAAGTACCTGGAGGAGAACGTGGCCGCCACCACCCTCGAACTGTCCGCCGACGAGCTGGCCGCGATCGAGGCGGCGGCCCCGGCGGACCGCGTCGCCGGGACCCGCTACGACGAGAACAGCCTGTCGATCGTCGACAAGTAGACCGGGGTAGCCTGCGGGCATGCCTCCTGCCCCCGGCCCCGCCTCCCGGCCCGACGCACCCACGGCGTCCATGGCATACGCGGCGGACACCGAGCACACCGGCACCGCGCAGGCTCCCGTGCACGCGGTGCCGGACGCCCTCGCGTATCTGGCCGGGGCCTGGCGGGTCGAGCGGACGGTGCGGGACTTCGCGCAGGCCGCGACGGGAGCGGCAGGCGGTGCGGGAGCGGACGGGGAGGCGGTGGCGGGCCGGTTCGAGGGCACCACCCTGTTCACACCGCTCACGGACGTGGAGCCCGGGGCCGCGGGCCTGCTCCACCACGAGTCCGGCACCTTCACCTGGCACGGCGTCGCCCGCCCCGCCGAGCGCACGCTCCGCTTCCTGCCGGGCACCCCCGCGGGCACCGCCGTCGTCCACTTCGCCGACGGCCGCTTCTTCCACGACCTGGACCTGCGCTCCGGCCGGCACACCGCCGACCACCCGTGCGCGGCGGACCTGTACCGGGGCGAGTTCGAGGTGTACGACGCGTCGCGCTGGCGGACCCGGTGGCGGGTGGCGGGCCCCTCCAAGGACCTGCTCCTGACGACGGACTACACCCGGCTGCCCTGAGCGCGGCCGCGCCGACCTCGACTACACCGGCGCCCCGATCCGCAGGCTCCAGCGGCGCCCGTCCCCGGCGAGGCCGACCGTCGACAGCGGGCCGACGTCGACGTTCCAGTACGTCGACGGGGGCGCCTTCAGGGCGTACACGAGCGCAGCCCGCACCACCGCGGGCTCGGCCACCGCGACGACGCGGGCGCCGTCCCCGACGGGCCGGGTGTCGAGCCAGCCGCCGACCCGCGTGATGAACGCGAGCAGGGACTCGCCGCCGTGCGGCGCCGACCGCGGATCGCGCAGCCAGGCGTCGACCCCGCCGGGCTCCGCCGCGGTCACCTCGGCCAGCGTGTACCCGCGCCAGCGCCCCATGTCGCAGTCGCTCAGGGCGGGTTGGGCGAGCGGCGCGAACCCCAGGGCGTCGCCGGTGGCGCGGCTGCGCGGGGTCGGCGAGCAGTAGCGCAGCTCGGCCACGCCCAGCGGGAGCAGCGCGGGCGCGGCGCGCCGCACCTCGCGCCAGCCCGCCTCGTCGAGGGGCCGGTCGTCGTCGAACCGCTCGGCCAGCAGTGCGGCGCCGCGCGCGGCCGCTATGAGCGTCACGCCAACGTGCATGCGGTGATCGTGGGGCGCGTGGTGCTCGCGGTCAAGAGGGGGCGGCGGGCCCGCGACGGGACTCCGCCACGACACGCGGCGCCGTCACTGCTCGCCCAGCACCATCCACTGCCGGGGGTTGTCGATCGCCGTGAACCCCACCTTCTCGTACACCCCGTGCGCGTCGCCGGTCGCGAGCAGGATCCTGCGCATCCCGTACGGGGCGAGGTGGTCGCGGACCCCGGCGGCGAGCGCGACGCCGATGCCTTTGCCGCGCACCGAGCGGTCCACGTACACGTCGCAGAGGTAGGCGAACGTCGCGTGGTCGGTCACCACACGCGCGTAGGCGACCTGTCTGCCCGAGGCCTCCTCGTACACGCCGAAGTTGAGCGATCCGGCGATGGCGGCGTCCTGCTTGGCGCGGGGTCTGCCGATGCACCAGTAGGCGTCCGTGGAGAGCCACGCGTGGATGCGGACGAGGTCGAGGCGGGCGGGGTCGGTGGACAGCTGATACCCGTCGGGGAGGGCGTGCTCGCTTCCGTCAGGGGCAACGTACTCGTCGGTCATGACGTGAGACTCGCAGGGACGACGGCTCGCGTCGAGCGTTTTCCCTGCTCGTTCGCCGCTCCCCCACGTGTCGCCCTCTTCTCGCCCCTCTCGTTCGCAACCCGCCCGTGGCCTTCTCAGCGGGCTGCCCCCGTCACACCAGCACCTCGTCGCACGCCTGGCGCAGTCTGCGGACCCCCTCCGTGATCTCTCCCACACCCGCGAGCGCCGCGAAGCTCAGCCGGATGTGGGCGGCGGGCGGCTCCGCCGCGAAGTAGGGCCTGCCGGGCGCGACCGCGACCCCGGCCCGCAACCCCGCCGCCGCGAACGCGAGTTCGTCGGTGCCGTCGGGCAGCCGCAGCCACAGGTGGTAGCCGCCGACCGGGATGTGCGGCAGCGCGACCTCGGGCAGGCGCAGCCGCAGCGCCGCCGTCATCGCGTCCCTGCGGGTCTTCAACTCGACCGCCACCGTGCGCAGATGGCGCGGCCAGGCCGGTGACCCGACGAGTTCGAGCGCGGCCTCCTGGAGGGGGCGGGGCACGAAGAAGTGGTCGACGACCTGGATGGCGCGCAGCCGTTCCAGGACGGGCCCGCGCGCGGCGAGCGCGCTCACGCGGAAACTCGGCGAGGTCGCCTTGGTGAGCGAGCAGACGTGCACGACCACGCCGTCCCGGTCGTCGGACGCGAGGGGCCGGGGCAGCGGTCCCGCGTCCTCGTGCACCAGACGGCGTACGAAGTCGTCCTCCACGACGAACGCGCCCGCCTCCCGCGCGATCCGAAGGACCTCCGGGCGGCGCGCGGCGGACAGCACGGCGCCGGTGGGGTTCTGGAACAGCGGCTGGCACACGAACACCCGCGCCCCGGTGGCCCGGAACGCGGCAGCGAGCAGCTCCGGGCGCACGCCGTCGGTGTCCACGGGCACCGGGACCGGGCGCAGTCCGGCGGCCCGCGCGATGGCGAGCAGGCCCGGGTAGGTGGGCGATTCGAGCAGGACGGGCGCGCCGGGCGGGGCGAGCGCGCGCAGGGCCGTCGTCAGGGCGCTCTGGCCGCCGGAGGTGATCAGGACCTCCGCGGCCGTGATCGCGCCGCCGATGCCGCGCGCGAACCACTCGCGCAGCTCGGGCAGTCCCTCGACCGGGGGCCGGTCCCAGGCGCCGGGGCGGCGGCCCGCCCGGGCGAGCGCGGCGGCCATGGCCCGCTCGGGCTGGAGCGTCGGGTGCAGATAGCCGCTGTTGAACTCGACGACGCCGGGCGGGGGTGCGGCGAGCGTGGCGAGGACACCGGAGGCGTCGACGGACCGCGGCACGACGTCGGTCATGGCGTCCGCGCTGAGCGTCACCTCCTGCCAGGAGGTGTCACCGGCGACGGTCTCGCTCGCGCGGGGCGGCTCGGCCCGGAACGCCCCGGCGCCGGGCCGGGTGACGACGAGCCCCTCCGCGGCGAGCTGTCCGAGGGCCCGTGAAACGGTCACCGGGCTCACCCGGAACCGTTCGACCAGCGCCCGACTCGACGGCAGCTTCTCACCTGGAGAGTAGCGGTTCAGCTCTCCCCGCAGCTTCTGCGCCAACTCACCCACACTGCTACGCTCATGCATGAGAGCACAGGATAGCGCTACTGCCCCGGGACGGATAGCGGTCGATACGCGGGACACCTCCGGCGACGGGCCCGAAGAGGCGGTCGCGCCCCGCACACCGACCGACGCCACCACGGCCGCCGCGGCCGCGGGACCCGCACCCGACCGCCGCCGCGCGGGCACGATCCAGGCCGCCCTCGGCGTCATCGCCTTCTCCCTCACGTTCCCCGCCACCGCCTGGGGCCTGGAGGGCATCGGGCCCTGGAGCCTGGTGGCCCTGCGCTGCGCGCTCAGCGCCGTCGTCGCGGGCGGCTGCCTCCTCGCCCTGCGAGTGCCGCTGCCGGCCAGGGCGCACTGGGCCGGACTCGCGGTCGTCGGCGGCGGCGTCGTGGTCGGCTTCCCCCTCCTGACGTCCCTGGCGCTGCAGACGTCGAGCACCGCGCACGCGGCGGTCGTCGTCGGACTGCTCCCGCTCACCACCGCCGCCCTGTCCGCGCTGCGCACCGGAACGCGGCCCTCGCGCACCTTCTGGGCGGCGGCGGTCGCCGGGGCGCTCGCGGTCGCCGCGTTCACGGTGCAGCAGAGCGGTGGCGCCCTGTCGACCGCCGACCTGTACCTGTTCGGCGCGCTCCTCGTGTGCGCCGCCGGGTACACCGAGGGCGGCCGCCTAGCCCGCCACATGCCGGGCTGGCAGGTCATCGGCTGGGCGCTCGTCCTGTGCCTGCCGCTGAACGTCGTCTGGGCGGTGATCGCGCTGCGCCACGAGCCGTTCCAGCTCACCTGGCACAGCACGGCGGGCCTGCTCTACCTCGCGATCGGCTCCCAGTTCCTCGGCCTGCTCGTCTGGTACCGGGGCATGGCCGCCATCGGCGTCCCCAAGGCCAGCCAGCTCCAACTGGCCCAGCCGCTGCTCACCCTCGTGTGGTCGTTCTTCCTGCTCGGCGAGCACCTGACCCCGGCGGCGCCGCTGACCGCCCTGGCCGTCCTCGTCTGCATCGCCGTCACCCAACGGGCACGCGGGTAGGGCCAGGCGGCCACCACCGGTCGTACACTGACGGCCACGCACCGCCACCACTGTGATCGGGACGAGGAGGGCACTCCCCATGCATGCATCCGTGGGCGACCGGCTGCTGATCCACGGCAGGATCGTCGGACAGCAGGACCGGACGGCGGAGGTCATCGAGATCCTCGGCGAGAACGGCGGCCCGCCCTACCGCGTGCGGTTCGAGGACGGGCACGAGACCCTCATGTCGCCGGGCCCCGACACCGTCGTGCGCCCCTTCGCCGCAGACGACGAGTGAGCCGAGGACCCGGGCCGGCAAGGCCCGGGTCCACCGCTCCGGCCCGGGGCCGACGCGCCGCTCAGCCGCCGGCGCGGTACGTGTAGTGGTCGTCGACGACGCGCTGCATCGCGCCGATCCGGTCGGCGACGACGTGCTTGGCGGAGTAGAAGACGTGCCCGCGCACCCGTGGGAAGTCCTTCGCGTACGTGAGGTGCCGGGACAGCTCGGCCGGGTCCTGCCACGGGGCGGGCTGCGCCGGATCGCCCGCCTTGTACAGGGCCTCCCCCACATAGAGGCGCACGCCGGTGCCGCGCGCCACCTCGTCCCACCAGGGCACCAGCTTCGCGTAGTCGGCGGCGGCCAGGCCGATGTTCCAGTACAGCTGCGGGCAGATGTAGTCGATCCAGCCCTTGCGCACCCAGCCGCGGGTGTCCGCGTACAGGTCGTCGTAGGTCTGCACGCCCGCGCGCGTGTCCGAGCCCGTCGGGTCGGTCGCGATGTTGCGCCACACCCCGAAGGGGCTGATCCCGAACTGGGTACCGGGGCGGATCCGGTGGATCCGGCGGCCCATCTCCCGCACCAGGCGGTCGATGTTGTCGCGCCGCCACGAGGCCCGGTCGGGGAAGCCGCCGCCGTACCGCGCGAACGCGTCGTCGTCGTCGAAGGTCTGGCCCGCGACGGGATAGGGGTAGAAGTAGTCGTCCCAGTGCACCGCGTCCAGGCGGTAGCGGCGGACGGCGTCGAGCATCGCGTCCTGCATGAACCGGCGCACCTCGGGCAGGCCGGGGTTGTAGTAGAGCTTCCCGCCGTACGGCACGACCCACTCGGGGTGCAGTCGCGCCGGATGGGTGGGGACGAGGCGGGTGGGGTCGGTGTGCATGGCGATCCGGAACGGGTTGAACCAGGCGTGCAGCTCAAGGCCCCTGCGGTGCGCCTCGCGCACGGCGGTGCCCAGCGGGTCCCAGCCCGGGTCCTTGCCCTGGGTGCCGGTGAGCCACTCCGACCACGGCTCGTACCGCGAGGGCCAGAACGCGTCGGCCGTCGGGCGCACCTGGAGGACCACCGCGTTCAGCCGTCTGCGGACCGCCTCGTCGAGATAGGCGATCAGTTCGGCGCGCTGGTCCTTGGCGGACAGGCCCGGCTTGGAGGGCCAGTCGATGTTCACGACCGTCGCCACCCACATGCCGCGCATCTCGCGCCCCCGGCGCCCGGCCGACGGCAGCGCCGCCGCGTCCCCCGCCATCGCGAGCCCCGCGGCCACCGAGGCCGCCGCCATCGTGAACGCCCGCCGCGACATCCGACGTGACCCCTGACGTGACCCCTGATGTGACAAGTGCCTCATGAAGCCGCCCCTCGAGTCCGGATTCCACCGACAACCGCTGGTCGTTCGGGGACAGCATGCCCGACCCGGCCCTGATCGCACCGGAGGTTGCGGAGTAACGTTCACCGGCGAGGCAGGCACCGACTCGTACGGGGGACCCTGCCAGTCCGTTGATCAGCGAAAGGCACGAGGTGACCGACTCTATGGCCGACATTGCGCGCGTCGGAGTGGTGGGCTGTGGCCAGATGGGCGCGGGTATCGCGGAGGTCTGCGCCCGCTCCGGCCTGGATGTGAAGGTCGCGGAGACCACCGGCGAGGCCCTGGAGATCGGCCGCACCCGGCTGCACAACTCCCTGTCCAAGGCGGCCGAGCGCGGCAAGATCTCCGAGGCGGAGCGGGACGAGGCCATCGCCCGCCTCAGCTTCACCACCGACCTGGGCGAGTTCGCCGACCGTGACCTCGTCATCGAGGCGGTCGTGGAGAACGAGCAGGTCAAGACCGAGATCTTCCAGGTCCTCGACCAGGTGGTGACACGGCAGGACGCGATCCTCGCCTCCAACACCTCCTCCATCCCGCTGGTGAAGCTGGCCGTGGCGACCTCCCGCCCGGACCAGGTCATCGGCATCCACTTCTTCAACCCGGCCCCCGTGCAGCAGCTCGTCGAGCTGATCCCGGCGCTGACCACGTCGGAGGGCACGATCAGCCGGGCGCAGACCCTGGTGGAGAAGGTGCTCGGCAAGCACGCGATCCGGGCCCAGGACCGCTCGGGCTTCGTGGTGAACGCGCTGCTCATTCCGTATCTGCTCTCCGCGATCCGGATGTTCGAGTCGGGCATCGCCTCGCGCGAGGACATCGACAACGGCATGGAGATGGGCTGCGCCCACCCGATGGGGCCGCTGAAGCTGTCCGACCTGATCGGTCTGGACACCGTGGCCTCGGTGGCGGACAGCATGTACGAGGAGTACAAGGAGCCGCTGTACGCCGCTCCCCCGCTGCTCCAGCGCATGGTCGACGCGGGCCGCCTCGGCCGCAAGACGGGCTCGGGCTTCTACACGTACGCCTGACTCGGGTATGTCGACGCCTGATTCACGCCACCTCCGCACGACCCGCGTCCAGGTACCCGTGATCGCCTTCCGCTTCGCCGCTGGCGAGCCGGGAGCGACTACTCTCCGTACCTGAACTCGAGTCAATTTTCGGCCAGTTCACGGACCCGGCGCTCTTCGAGCGCCGGGTCCGCGCCGTTCACACGCCGTGTGCGCGGGGGGCTCGCATATGCCCTTCGCACACTCTCCCGCCCCGACCACCAGGCGAGTTGACTTTCCGTGCGCACAGGGGGGATGTGACGACTACCGAAAGGAGCGGACTCGTGACCACCGACCCCGAGCGTCCCGTGGTCCCGGAAGAACTCGCAGAGTTACGTCGCAGCCTGGACGTGGGCCTAGCCCGCGTCGACGGACGGCTCGCGTTACTCACCCAGAGCGACACACAGCACACCAAGGACCAGGACGACCTGTCCCTCCGGATCACGGCCCTCGAGCACAACCGGTGGCCACTGCCTGCCCTAGCCGCCCTCACGTCCATCGGGGCACTCGTGGTGGCGGTCTGGCAGGCCCTCGGGCGCTAGCCCAAGGGCAACAGAGGCCTGACAGGCCGGCTAGCGCGCGTCCTGGCCAAGACGCAGATGGTGCAGCATGAGGAGTGCCGCCGCCATGTTGGCGGCCGGGACCTCGCCCCGCGCCACCATGTCGGGGACGAGCTTCAGCGGGACCCACTCACGGCGGTCCGACTCGAAGTCGTCCACGGGGTGGCCGATGTAGGTCCCCTCGTCCGACCAGTAGATGTGGTGCCGGGCGTCGGTGAGACCGTTGGACGGCTCCACGCTCATCAGGTGCCGCAAGGGTCCCGGCCGCCAGCCGGTCTCCTCCTCCATCTCGCGGGCCGCCGCGTAGGCGATGTCCTCGCCGTCCTCGACGACACCGGCGGCCAGCTCCCAGCCCCAGCTGTCGGTGATGAAACGGTGCCGCCACAGGAGCAGCACCTCGTTGGCCTCGTTGACGACCGTGGCGATCGCGACGGGCCGCAGGCGTATCAGGAAGTGATCGAGGTGCCGCCCGTCAGGTAGCTCGACATCTGCGAGATTGACGGTGAACCATCGGTTTCCATACACAGTTTGTTCGCTCTGTTTCGTCCACTGCACGGTTCTGCCACCTTCCGCCGAGTAGATGGCAATATCGCAGCAGGAGGGTGTCCAGAGCACTCCGCGCACGGCAGAGCGAAGTAGCACGTGTCACGGGTGCCTTCGCCCCCGCTCCCCGCGGCGGCACAGAGGTCGCGCGTCGCCGCGCCGCGTTCCTACAGCGGGACCCGCAGTGCGCCGTCGATGAGTTCGGCGGCCTCGGCCGTGCCCGCGCAGTCGCTGCGCACCAGGTGCTCACGCACCGCCCGCAGCCGGTCGCGCAGCCGCTGGGACTCCATCCCGCGCGCCTGTTCGGCCATTTCCACCGCCGTGGCCACCGCCTCGTCGGTGTTGCCCTGGCGCAGTTCGATCTGGCTCAGCATGGCGAGCCGGTGCACCCGGCCCCGGTCGTGCGCCGGGGTGTCCACCGCCGCCGCGGCGTGCTCGTGCGCTCCGGTCAGATCCCCGAGGCTGAGCAGCGCCTCCGCCACCTGTACGTTCACCAGGCCGGGTTGGACATAGCCCGTCTCGTCCGGCTCGCGCCCCCGCCGGATCCGGTCGGCCGCGGCCTCGGCACGCCGGATGCAGGACAGCGCGCTGCTGCCGTCGCCCAGGTGGGCGTACGCCTTGGCCTGCATCGCGTACAGGTCGGACGCGAGCGCCGGGGTGATGTCGCGGCCCGCGGCGCGCAGCGCGGCCTCCGCGAAGGCGACCGCCTGGCGGTACTCCCGCATGAACAGCGACTGGTTGACGAGCAGCGCGATGACGTACGCGCCGAGTCCCCGGTCCCCGCTGGCCTTCGCCAGGCGCAGCGCCTGGTGGAAGTAGCGCTGGGCCAGGCCGTGCGCGTCCGAGTCGTACGCGCAGATGCCCGCGATGGCCACCAGGCCGCCGGTCGCGCGGTGCAGCTGACGGCCCATCGCGTCGGTGTAGCTGCCCCGGAGCAGCGGTGCCGCCTCGGCGTTGAGGAATCCGACTATGCGGGTGCGCATCGCGACGCCGCCCGTCTTGCGGTACATCTGCTCGTAGTGCGTGCGGGCCGCGCGCATCATCTCCACCTCCGCCATGCTGACCGGGTGGCGGCCGCCGCGGGAGACGTCCACGTCCTCGGGCGGGTTCTCCCACTCCCAGACGGGCATCACGGCGGGCGTGCCGGTGACGGCGGGGGCGCCGAGCAGATGCGGGCGCTGCTGTTCGTCCGAGCGCCACAGCGCGGTGGCGCGCTCGACGAACCCAGAGAGCGTGGAGGCCATCGAGCCCTGCCGGGCGGCCGGGATCCCGGGCACGCCGAGGCCGATGTCGTCGAGCGCGACCGTGCGTTGCAGGCGGGCCGCGAGGACTTCGCAGATCAGGTCGGGCACCTGGCCTCGGGGGCGCTGGCCCTTCAACCAGCGGGCCACGGCGGTGTGTTCGTATCTCAGCGAGAGACCTCTGGCCTTTCCCGCCTGGTTCACATGGGCGGCGAGGCCCGCGTGCGAGATGCCCGCTTCGTCGAGGATCGCGTCGAGCAGGGTGTTGGGCTGCATGGATGCCCTCCGGAGGCTCGGTGCTGTCAAGCCTAGTGGAGCTGTCTTCACACGGGGTGTGAACGGAGTGCCCGCATCCGGGGAGCGCGCGCTCTGCCGCGCCGGGCGCGTGGTCGGTTGACTGAGAGCCCTCACCAGGAGGCGGCCGGGCCGCCGGCTCCCCCTCATACAGTGCGGCGGCCCCTCTGTGGCGCCGTCCGATCGGCCGTCGTCTGCCCGGCAGTTCCGCGACGGCCCGGACGGCGCAGGCCGCATCGGGCCGGGCGGTGTTCAGCTCATGGTGCGGGCGCGCCGTCCGGTCTCGGTCGCCTGTGACGGCACCCGCGAGCGGTCGTTGCGCAAGACCAGGAGCGCGGCGTCGTCGGACGTCAGCCGGCCGATGTGGCGCAGGAGTTCGCCGTACACGGTGTGGATGACGCGCTGGGGTGAGACGGGCGGGGTCCTTGCGGCCTCGCTGAGCACGGACCGCAGCGGGAAGAACCGGCCCGCGTTGTCACGGGCGTCCTCCATGCCGTCGGTGTACAGCGCGAGGGCGTCGCCGGGCAACAGCCGTCCGAGGTGCGCGGGCGGCAGTTCGGCCGGGAGCGGGAAGGGCCCGAGCGGCGGCAGCGGGTCGCCGCCCGGCATCGGCTCGGCGCCGCCGCGCAGCCGATAGGGCCACGGATGGCCGCAGTTGAGCGCCATGACGTCGCCGTCCGGGCCGATCTCCACCAGCAGCACGGTCACGAACTCCTCGGCGAGCGGGCTCTCCGGCGGGGCGGCGCCGCTCGCGGGGTGCTCGGCGCGGGAGCGCTCCCGCAGGTGCCGGGCGAGCGCGCGCTCCAGGCGGCGCAGGACCAGCGGCAGTTCGGGCTCCTCGTGGGCGGCCTCGCGGAAGCTGCCGAGGACCGCGGCGGCGGTGCCGATCGCGGCGAGGCCGTGGCCCCGGACGTCCCCCATCACCAGGCGCACGCCGTGGTCGGTGGCCGCGACCTCGTACAGGTCCCCGCCGACGGAGGCGCCGTGTGTGGCCGAGAGCCGTCCGGCGGCGAGCGCGAATCCGTCGACGCGCGGCGGCAGCGGCCGGAGCAGGACGTTCTGCGCGGCGCCCGCGACCTCCCTGAGCTGGCGCAGCTCGCGCAGCAGCGCGTGGCGCACCTGGAGGACCAGGCCGGTGCCGACGGCGAAGAAGACGGCGCTGGTGACGATCCGCGCGCTCAGGCTGTGCTGTTGGGCGAGCGGACAGGTCAGTTTGTACGTGACGGCGACGGCGCCCCAGACCGTGGGCAGGCCGAGCGCGAGCGCGCGGCGCAGCCGACGGGTGCGGGGTCGCTCGAACGACGCGGTGGCTCCGGGGCCCTCTCCCTGGGGAGTTCGTGCCCGAAGTCTCGCCGTGCGGTGGGCCCCGGCGCTGCCACGGGGCGCGCGAGGCTTGATCCGGATCATGCCGACGGCCCCCTAAGGCCCAGTCCAGCGTGCGGGCCGTGTGCGGGACCGGCCCCTACGGCCGAACTGATTCTGTCGACCGCATGGGCGGATCGGGTCAGATCACCGGAAGTTGTCACCCTAACGAGTGAGGGGCGCATCCGTGTCCACGGATACGCCCCTCAACTGCGCCTTCGCGCACCGGCGATGCCTTCGCGCCGCCGTTCGGCCCCGCCGCCGAGGCGCCGGGGCCCGCGGGGATTACGCCCCGCGCAGCACCGCGCCGGTCACCTCGGCCGCGCGTGCCACGGCCGCGTCGCGCGCGGCGGTGGCCTCGTCGACGGTCAGCGTGCGGTCGGCGGCGCGGAAGCGCAGCGCGTACGCGAGCGACTTCTTGCCCGCGCCGACCTGCTCGCCGGTGAACACGTCGAACAGGCGGATGTCCTCGAGGAGTTCACCGGCGCCGTCGCGCAGGAAGGCCTCGACGACGGCCGCGGGCACGTCGGCGTCCACGACGAGCGCGACGTCCTGCGTGGCCACCGGGAACGCGGAGATGCCCGGCGCCTGGAGGGTGCCCTCGCCGGCCTTGGCGAGCACGTCCAGGTTCAGCTCCATCGCGCAGCTGCGGGCGGGCAGGCCGAGCGCCTTGATGACGCGCGGGTGCAGCTCACCGGCGTGTCCGACGGCGACGATCTCGCCCTCGGTGCCGTCCTCGGCCGCGCCGTCGGCGTACTCGATGAACACGTTCAGCTCGGCGCAGCGGCCCGGGTGCCAGGGGCCGTACTGGCCCTGCTGGACGATGAGTTCGACCCCGGCCTCGCGGGCCACGGAGCGCGCCGCCTCGACGGCATCCGCCCAGTCGGCCGGACGGCCCTTGCCCCACCAGCCGGCCTGCTCCCGGGCGCCCGCGAGGACGGCCGCGACGTGCCGGGGCTGGTCGGGCAGCGCCCGGTTCTGCGCCGCGATCTCCTCGTCCGTGGGACGGCGGTCGACGGGCAGCCGGGCCGGGAGCGCGGCCTCGTCGCCGTCGGAGGTCTCACGGGGGTGGAAGACCAGGCCGGTCTCGAACAGCGCCAGGTCGTGGCTGCCGCGCCCGTCGTTGCGGCGCAGCGTGGCCAGCAGGCCCGGAAGCAGCGTCGTACGGAGCGCGGGCTCCTCGTCGGACAGCGGGTTGACGAGCTTGACCACGCGGCGGTTCGGGTCATCCTTGTCGAGGCCGAGCTGGTCGAAGACCTGCTCGCCGACGAACGGGTAGTTCGGCGCCTCGACGAAGCCGTCCCCGGCGAGCGCGCGGCCCACCCGGCGGTGCAGCCGCTGCCGCTCGGTCAGGCCGCGTCCGGCGGGCGGCCGGGGCAGCGTCGAGGGCAGGTTCTCGTACCCCTCGAGCCGGATGACCTCCTCGGCGAGGTCGTTGATCTCGACGAGGTCGGGCCGCCAGGACGGCACGGTGACGGTCAGGGAGTCCTGGCCGTACACGTCGCAGCCGACCTCCTGGAGGCGGCGCACGACGGTCTCGCGGCCGTAGGCCACACCGGCAACGCGGTCCGGGTGGTCGGCCCGCATGGTGATCGTGTGCGGCGCGGAGGGCGCGATGACCTCCGTGACGCCGGCCTCGGCGGTGCCGCCCGCGAGCAGCACGAGGAGGTCGACGGTGCGCTGCGCGGCGGCGGACGCGGCCTGCGGGTCGACGCCGCGCTCGAAGCGCTTGGCCGCCTCGGAGGACAGCTTGTGGCGGCGCGCGGTGCGGGCCACGGAGACCGCGTCGAAGTGCGCGGCCTCGATGACGACGTCGGTGGTGCCCTGCGCCTCGCCGGAGTCGGCGAAGGATGCGGGCGCGGCCACGACGGTGTCGGCGATCTCGGTGTTGGCGCCGCCCATGACGCCCGCGAGGCCGATGGCGCCGCGGTCGTCGGTGATCACCAGGTCCTCGGCGTCGAGCACGCGCTTGGCGCCGTCGAGGGTGGTGAGCTTCTCGCCCTGCTCGGCCCGGCGCACGCCGATGGTGCCCTCGACGCGCGAGCGGTCGTAGGCGTGCAGGGGCTGGCCGAGCTCCAGCATCACGTAGTTGGTGACGTCGACGGCCAGCGAGATCGGGCGCATGCCCGCCTTCTGCAGACGGCGGCGCAGCCAGATCGGCGAGCGGGCGTCGGGGCGCAGGCCGGTGACGGTGCGCGCGGTGAAGCGGTCGCAGCCGGCCGGGTCGCTGACGCGCACCGGGTAGCCGAAGGAGTTCGGCGCCGGGACGTCGAGGAGCGCCGGGTCGCGCAGCGGCAGGCCGTAGGCGGTGGCGGTCTCGCGGGCGACACCGCGCATCGACAGGCAGTAGCCGCGGTCGGGCGTGACGGCGATGTCCAGGACCTCGTCGACGAGTTCGAGCAGCTCGATGGCGTCGGTGCCGACCTCGTGCTCGGGCGGGAGCACGATGATTCCGCCGCTGCCGTCGTCGCCCATGCCCAGCTCGTCACCGGAGCAGATCATGCCGTGCGAGGTCTTGCCGTACGTCTTCCGCGCGGAGATCGCGAAGTCGCCGGGCAGGACGGCGCCGGGCAGGACCACGACGACCTTGTCACCGACGGCGAAGTTCCGGGCGCCGCAGACGATCTCCTGCGGCTCGCCGGTGCCGTTGGCGGTGCCGACGTCGACGGTGCAGAAGCGGATGGGCTTCTTGAAGCCCTCGAGCTCCTCGATGGTGAGGACCTTGCCGACGACGAGGGGGCCCTTGAGGCCCGCGCCGAGCTGCTCGACGGACTCGACCTCGAGTCCGGCGGCGATCAGCTTGGCCTGCACCTCGCGGCCGGTCTCGGTGGCGGGGAGATCGACATACTCCCGCAGCCAGGAAAGCGGGACCCGCATCAGATCTCCATCCCGAACGGCCGGGTGAAGCGCACGTCACCCTCGACCATGTCTCGCATGTCTTCTACGTGGTGGCGGAACATCAGCATCCGCTCGATGCCGAACCCGAAGGCGAACCCGCTGTACTTCTCGGGGTCCACGCCACAGGCGGCGAGCACCTTGGGGTTGACCATGCCGCAGCCGCCGAGCTCGATCCAGCCCTCGGAGGAGCAGGTGCGGCAGGGCTTGTCGGGGTTGCCCACGGACTCGCCCCGGCACACGTAGCAGACCATGTCCATCTCGGCGGACGGCTCGGTGAACGGGAAGAAGTTCGGCCTGAGCCGCGTCTTCATGCCCTCGCCGCCGAAGAGCGCCTGCACCATGTGGTCCAGGGTGCCCTTGAGGTCGGCCATGGTCAGGCCCTCGTCCACGGCGAGCAGCTCGACCTGGTGGAAGACGGGGGTGTGGGTGGCGTCCAGCTCGTCGGTGCGGTACACCCGGCCGGGGCAGATCACGTACACCGGGGGCTCGCGGTCGATGAGCGAGCGGATCTGCACGGGCGAGGTGTGGGTGCGCAGGACGACACCGGACGCGTCGTCGCCGGCCTGGGCGTCGCCGGGGGCCCCCAGGGAGGCGGCGTCGACGAAGAAGGTGTCCTGCTCGCCGCGGGCCGGGTGGTCGGGGCCGATGTTCAGGGCGTCGAAGTTGAACCACTCGGACTCGACCTCGGGGCCCTCGGCGACCGCGTAGCCCATGGCCACGAAGATGTCCTCGATGCGCTCCGACAGCGTGGTCAGCGGGTGCCTGGCACCGGCGGGTACGCGGTCGTGGGGCAGCGAGACGTCCACGGCCTCCTCGACCAGGACGCGCGCGTCGCGCTCGGCCTCGAGCTCGGTCTGGCGGGCGGCGAGCGCCTTGTTCACGGCGCCGCGGGCCATGCCCACGCGCTTGCCCGCGTCGGCCTTGGCCTGCGGGGGCAGCGCGCCGATCTCGCGGTTGGCGAGCGCCAGCGGCGAGGTGCCGCCGGTGTGGGCGGTCTTCGCCTCCTGCAGCTGGTCGAGGTCGGCGGCGGCCGCGAAGGCGGCGAGCGCCTCGTCCCGCATGCGCTCGATCTCTTCAGGTTTCAGTGCCTCGACCTCGACAGGGTCGTACGACTTGTTCGGTGCCGACATCTCTTCCCGTGCTTCCGTTGGCTGGCGGATGGTCCCCGTCGAGTGGGTCGACTCGGTCGACTGGTCGGAGACGACTGGTCCTGAGATCGTCCCGAGAGTGGGGACACAAAGGTGCCAACGACCGAGTCTAACGGGGGTGCGGTGAACGCATGCGCCCGCGGGCGGCAGCGGCGATGATCACTGGAGATACGCCGGGGCCCCCACGGGCAACGTAAATCGGAACCGGGCGCCGCCGCCGACCGCGCGGCCCACGGTGATCGTGCCGCCGTGCGCTTCGACGATGCCCTTCACGATGTACAACCCCAGTCCCGTCCCGCCGCGTTTGCTGCCCCGCCAGAAGCGGGTGAAGACGCGGCCCATGGACTCCTCCGGAATGCCGGAGCCCTCGTCGCTGACGGTGACCGCGGTGTCGGCTGCCCCCCGCACCCGCAGGGAGGGCGAGGGCGCCACATCAATGGTGACCGTTCCCTCACCGTGCCGCACCGCATTTTCCAGCAGGTTGCTCAGTACCTGATCGATCTTGTCCGGATCGGCCCAGAGGTCGGGCAGCGGTTGCTGTATGCGCACCAGGAAGCGGTCCGCCTCCTGCCCGGCGGCGACGTGGGCCTGGATGTGCCGCCCGACGGCCGCGCCGATGTCGACGGGCTGGCGCCGCAGTTCGAGGCGCCCGGAGTCGATCCGGGAGATGTCGAGCAGTTCGGCGATCAGCCGTGTGACGCGGTTGGCGTCGGCGTCGACCGTCTCCAGCATCAGCTTCTTCTGGTCGTCGGTGAACCGCTCCCACTTGGCGAGCAGCGTCGCCGTGAAGCCCTTGACGGACGTCAGCGGGGAGCGCAGTTCGTGGGCGACGGTGGCGATCAGCTCGGCGTGGCTGCGCTCGGTGCGGCGGCGGGCCTCGGTGTCGCGCAGGGTGACGACGAGGCGGCGCAGCGGTCCGGTGGGACGCGTCCGTACGTACCGCGCGGACACGAGGACTTCACGGCCGCCGGGGAGCAGCAGGTTCCGCTCGGGCTGGGCGACCCGCGTGGCGAGGCCGCCGTAGGGGTCGGTGAGCTGCCACCAGCGGCGCCCTTCGAGGTCCTCCAGGGGCAGGGCGCGCTCGATGGGGGCGCCCATGGCGTCGCCGGCGCGGACGGCGGTGATGCGGGCCGCTGCGGCGTTGAAGCAGATCACGCGCCCCGTCTCGTCGGCGACGACAAGGCCGTCGGGCAGGTCGTCCGGGTCGATGCCGAGCTCGCCGGGGCCCGGCGCCGCCTGGCCCGACTGGCCCGCGGGAGGGCACAGGATGTCCCGCACTCCCGGTGGTCTGCTCGTGCCGACAGTCATTCCCCGTATCCCCGCCTCTCGGAACCGGCGCAATGGGCCTGTGAGCCCGACACACTACTAGCCGGGGGTGACGGAGCGGCACCCTCCGGCGGCACGCTGTGCACGGGCGGACGCATAGAGGCATACGGCTGCCGCCGTCGCGAGGTTCAAGCTCTCGGCGCTTCCGTGGATCGGAACGCGCACCACCGCGTCGGCGAGTGCGCGGGTCTCCTCCGGCAGACCCCAGGCCTCGTTGCCGAAGATCCACGCGGTCTCGGTGCCCATGGTGCCCTGGTCCAGCTCGGCGTCCAGGTCGTCGGCCCCGGCCCCGTCGGCGGCGAGCACGCGTACGCCCGCGCCCTTCAGGCCGCGTACGGCCTCCTCGACGGGCACGCCCACGGCCACCGGCAGATGGAAGTGCGAGCCGACCGAGGCGCGCACGGCCTTGGGGTTGTAGAGGTCGACGGAGGCGTCGGTGAGGATCACGGCCTCGGCGCCCGCGGCGTCGGCGCAGCGCAGCACGGTCCCGGCGTTGCCGGGGTCGCGGACGTGGGCGAGCACGGCGACGAGCTTGGGCCGCCCGGCGAGGATCTCCGCGAGGGGCACGTCGAGGAACCGGCACACCCCGACCAGGCCCTGCGGGGTGACGGTGGTGGAGATGTCGGCGATGACGCTCTCGTCGGCCAGGTGCACGTTCGCCCCGGCGTCCCGGGCGGCGCCGACGATGTCCGCGTACCGCTCGGCGGCCTCGACGGTCGCGAACAGCTCCACGAGCGTGGCCCGCCCGTTCCCGCGGTGCCCGGCGGCCTCCCGTACGGCCTGCGGCCCCTCGGCGAGGAACAGCCGTTCCTTGCCGCGGAAGTTCCGCTTGGCGAGCCGCCGCGCGGCGCTGACGCGCGGGGACCGCGGGGAGATCAGTTCGGGACCGTGTGCCATCGGGTCGCTTTCAGGTGTACGTAGGGGCCGGAGGGTGCTGAAGTTCTTGTCCGCCGCGACGGCGCTCAGCCACATGATCGCTCTTCGGCGGTGCCGGACCAACCTCGAACCGAACATGAGTGGACCCGCAGGCACACGGCCTGCGGGTCCACTCACGGCTCAAGCTCAGTGCAACGTCACGCGGCCTTGGGGGCGTTGACGTCGGACGGCAGGGCCTTCTGCGCGACCTCGACCAGCGCGGCGAACGCGTTGGCGTCGTTCACGGCCAGCTCGGCGAGGATCTTGCGGTCCACCTCGATGTTGGCGGCCTTCAGACCCTGGATGAAGCGGTTGTAGGTGATGCCGTTGGCGCGGGCAGCGGCGTTGATGCGCTGGATCCACAGCTGACGGAAGTCGCCCTTGCGCTTCTTGCGGTCGTTGTAGTTGTAGACGAGGGAGTGGGTGACCTGCTCCTTCGCCTTGCGGTACAGGCGCGAACGCTGGCCGCGGTAGCCGCTGGCCGCTTCGAGGATCGCCCGACGCTTCTTGTGGGCGTTGACTGCCCGCTTGACGCGTGCCACTTGTTAACTCCTTGTAGCGGGGCCGTGGTGGTCGTCACACGGCCCGGAAACGAATTGGTCCCGGTCCTTGCCGGAAGCCCCCGTCGCCGGAGGCGCGAGATCGATCAGATGCCCAGCATCTTCTTGATCTTGGCGGTGTCACCCGGGGCCATCTCGGCGTTGCCGCTGAGGCGGCGCGTCAGGCGGGACGACTTGTGCTCGAGCAGGTGGCGCTTGCCGGCGCGCTCGCGGAGCACCTTGCCGGAGCCGGTGACCTTGAAGCGCTTCTTGGCACCGCTGTGCGTCTTGTTCTTCGGCATAGCGCCGTTCTCTCCTCGTCAGTGGCACTCCGATGCCCGGTCGTGAGACCGGGCATCCCGGAGCGTCATGTGTTCGATTGGCGATCCCTGGACTCGCGTCCGGGGATCAGGCCTCGGCGGGAGCCTCGGCCGGGGCCTCGGCGGGGGCTTCGGAAAGCTCCTCCTCGGCGGCGTTCTGCGACTTGCCGGGGTTGGCCTTCGCGTCCGCCTTGCGAGCCGCCTGGGCCTCACGGGCCTCGGCCATCGCCTCGGTCTTCTTCTTGTGCGGACCGAGGACCATGATCATGTTTCGGCCGTCCTGCTTCGGGTTCGACTCGATGAACCCGAGCTCCTGGACGTCCTCCGCGAGCCGCTGCAGCAGCCGGAAGCCGAGCTCCGGACGGGACTGCTCGCGACCACGGAACATGATCGTGATCTTGACCTTGTCGCCCTGCTTGAGGAACCGGACGACGTGACCCTTCTTGGTGTCGTAGTCGTGCGGGTCGATCTTCGGCCGGAGCTTCATCTCCTTGATGACCGTGTGCGCCTGGTTCTTGCGCGCCTCACGGGCCTTCATGGCCGACTCGTACTTGAACTTCCCGTAGTCCATGAGCTTGCACACGGGCGGACGGGCGTTCGCCGCGACCTCGACCAGGTCCAGGTCGTACTCCTGCGCAAGCTCCAGGGCCTTGGCAAGCGGGACAATCCCGACCTGCTCGCCGCTGGGACCGACAAGTCGCACCTCGGGAACGCGAATCCGGTCGTTGATGCGGGGCTCGGCGCTGATGGATCCTCCTCGGTAGCACCACGCGACCGTCTGGCGGACAGCCGCGTTACGTCTGTTTTCTCGACCAACCGCGCCGGAACACAAAAAATGCCCCGACTGATCACAGAAGGGGCTCCAACGAATACCGGAGCACCTCCGTGGTGATCACGGGGCGCATCGGGCGGTGCATCACGCGCTGCGCGGTGTCCGCCTGACCGGTGACCCGCCGCTCCATGGAGCGGCCAGGTGGGAGATCGGAGCCTCCACTTGTGGGCCGGACGCTTGCGTTGGCACGCGGGTGTCCAGCCGGTCGTTACACAAGGTTAGCAGGTCCCGGGGGGTGGGGCTAACCGCCGGGACGCGGCTCTAGGGTGAGGGGCATGAGTGACACGAGTCCCGCGGCGACCCCCGCCCCCCACGACGCACCCCAGAGCCCCGGCTTCGACGCCATGACCCGCGACATCGCGGACGTTCCCGCGGTCGAGGTGATCACGACGGTCGCGGTGCACCTGATGAGCGCGGCGGCGGTGAACCTGGGCCTCGCCGAGGAGGGCGAGGCCCACAAGGACCTGGACGAGGCCCGCAAGCTGATCCAGGCGCTCGCCGGTCTGATGGACGCGAGCGCGACGGAGATCAGCTCCTTCCACGCGGCGCCGCTGCGGGACGGCCTGAAGTCGCTGCAGCTGGCGTTCCGCGAGGCGTCCCTGGTGCCGGACGAGCCCGGTCAGGGTCCCGGCGAGAAGTACACGGGTCCCGTCTTCGGCTGACGCCCGCAGGACCGCGCGCACGTCAGAGCAGGAAGGCACGCACGCGTCAGCGTACGTAGAGCGGCTCGCCCGGTGGCGTCGCCTCGGTCGGCAGGAGTGCCAGGTCGAGGCCGCGCACCAGGCGGGCCCTCAGCGTTTCGTCGGCCGCGAGCGCTTCGGCGACGCGCTGGGCGGCGGCCTGCGGGGCGGTGGGGTCGAGGACCAGGGCGAGGGTGCCGTCGGCCGTGCCGGGGCCGAGGTGGGCGCGGAGCACGGCGGGCTCGGCGGCGACGACGGCCCGCACCGCGTCGACGACGGCCGGGTCCGTGAGCGCGTCGGTGCTGCGGCGGCCCTCGGCGAGGGCGATCAGGGCGGGCCGGTTCAGCTCGTACGGGACGGGGCCCGCGAGGTCGAGCACGATCGTGTCGGCCTTCTCGTGCGCGGCGGCCTGGAGCGCCTGGTGCAGCGGTACGGCGACGGGGCGGGCCTCGGGGTCCCACAGGGCCAGGGCCTCGGTGGAGGTGAAGGCGGGCAGGGCGGTGCGGTGGCCCGCCTTGAGGGTGGGCACGGCCATGTCGCTGGTCTTCTCGCGCCGCAGTCCGTTCTCGTCCTCCTCTACTTCACCGAGCACGGCGACGACAGGCACGAGGAGCCGGGCCTCCGCGAGCGCCGCGAGCACGGGCCCGTGGGCGGTCCGGTCCTCGGCCCAGGCACCGAGCGCCGCCCGCAGCGCGGGGTCGGGCGACCCGTCGTCGTCGGAGAAGGGGGAGTCGGGAATGTTCTTGTTCGCCACGGTCCGACCCTAGCCCGCCGTGGGACGGCGCTCGCGGGCCGCCCTCCCGCGCCACCGGGCTCCCGCACCGGCACACGAGGCCACCCACCGGCACACGAGGCCACCCGCGCCTGACAGCACCCGCCCTACCGGCGTGCCGAAGCCGCCCGCCCCCGCCAGAGCCACACGCCCGCCGCCAGCAGGGCCACTCCGAGGCCTCCGGCCAGGGGGCCGACCCAGCCCGCGGGTCCTTCGTCCGCGGGCGCCTTGTCCGGGCCGGGGCCGAAGTACTTGTCGGTGCGGGCCGTCGTCCGCAGGGACTGGGGCTTGATCCTGTCGGCGCGGGCGAGGGCGGCGACCGGGTCGATGAGGCCGAAGCCGCGGGAGTCGTCGCGGCCGCCGGCCGGGGTGTCGCGTGCGGTGTCCCGCAGGAGCTTCTTGATCTCGGCGGGGCCGAGGCCGGGGTGGGCGGCGCGGATGAGGGCGACGGCGCCGGAGACGAACGCGGCCGCGGCGCTGGTGCCCCAGCCCTCGTAGTACCTGCGGTTGGGGTCGGCGATCACGACGTCGTCGCCGGGCGCGGCGACGGTGGCGTACCAGCGGCGGGTGGAGAAGGGGGCGCGCACGCCGTTGCTGTCGACGGCGGTGGCGGCGATGACGCCGGGGTAGGCGGCGGGGTACGAGATGTGGTCGCCGCGTTCGCCGCCGTTGCCCGCCGAGGCGACGACGACGGCGCCCTTGCGCAGCGCGTACTGGACGGCGGCGTCCTCCGTCGGCTCCGGGTGGGCGGACTTGGAGTCGTCGCCGAGGGAGAGGTTGATGACGTCGGCGCCGTGGTCGGCGGCCCAGCGGATGCCTTCGGCGAGGGCGTTGCCGCGGGTGGAGCGGGCCTTCTTGCGGGCGGGGTCGCCGTCTTCGAGGATCACCCGGACCGGCAGGATCCGGGCTTCGGGGGCGATGCCGAGCACACCGTCGCGGCGGCCCGCGCCGTGCCCGTGACCGGCGACGATCCCGGCCATGGCGGTGCCGTGCCGGGCCCAGGACCTGTCGCCGCGGCGGGCCCCGAAGCCGACCATGTCCTTGCCGGTCAGGACGTTGCCGACGAGGTCGGGGTGGGAGGCGTCCACACCGGTGTCGAGCACGGCGACGGTGACGCCCTCGCCCTTGGTGGTGCGCCAGGCCTCGTCGGTGCGCATCACGTCGAGGGCCCACTGCTGGGCGCGGATGCCGTCGTCGGCGTACGCGGTGCCGGTGGCGGGCAGCAGCACGCAGGTGGTGGCGAGGGCGGTGACCGCCGCAATGCGCAGTACGCGCAGGGTCATGAGGACTTCTCCGTGGCCGCGGTGACGGTCTTGCGCAGGCCTCGCTCGACGCGGTCGGCGATGCCCTTCGCGTCGTTGCCGAGCCCCGCCTGGCCGGGGGCGGAGGTGGCGTCCGCCTTCATGGCCTCGGCGGCGGGTTCCGGGTCGGTGACGGCGCGGCCGTCGGCGAAGCCGGAGACGGCGTAGGCGACGACGGGGGCGTCGGGCAGGACGGACAGGGTCCAGGTGGCGCGCTGGAGGTCGCCGAAGCCGGCGGCCAGGGTGCCCTTGGCCGCGTACGGACGGGGCATCAGGTCCGGCCGGGAGTCGAGGCCTTCCTCGGTGAACCGGGTGCGCAGGGCCCGCATCGCCTCGGCGTCCGCCTTCGTGAACAGCAGGCCGACGGTGGTGACGTGGCTGCGGGTCGCGTCCGCGTACGTGGCGCGCAGCAGGCGCAGGCAGCCCGCAGGGGCGAGGGCCTTGCGGAGCAGGGGGTCGAAGGCGTCCTTGCAGGTGCTGTCGGGGGCGACGGCGACGCGGTTCCAGGTGCGGTCGGCGCCGCCGGGGCCCGCGCCCTCGCCCTTGATCGAGGGCGGGAACAGTTCGTCGACGGGCACGCTGTGCCACAGCTCCCCCGCCTCGACGTACGCGTTCCGCGAGCCGCCCGCCGCGTCCGACTCCCCCGTCAGCCAACTCCCCGTCGCCGCACCGCCGATGAGCCCGAGCCCGAGCACCACACAGGCCGCGGCGGCCGCCGCACGGGGCCGCACCCAGGCGCCGACGGGGCGCAGCCGGGTGGTGGTGTCGTCGTACAGCGCGGGCCGCGCGAGAAACACGAAGGGCCGGCCCGTGTCGGGCCCCGGCGTCAGATCCACGGCCCCGACGGCCCGACGAGCGGCAGCGGTCCGCCGCGCGGCAAAGGCCCGCACGGCCCCCGTTCCGGCGGCGGTGACGCCGGGGGCCCCACCGCTCCGGCCTTCCGTCTCCCCGCCGTCCGGCCCCTGCGGGCCACCATCGCGCGGCGCGGGGATCGACGGCGGGGCGACGCCGGGTCGGGACTGCGGTGCGGCGGGGGCTTGGGGTGCGGCGGGGGTCGCGCTCGTGCGCGCGGGGGGCACGGGGCTGCTCCCGCCCGTCTCGGGCTGGATGCGACCCGCCGAGGCGGAGGGCGGACCCAACGGCGTTGCGGGTGTGGCCAGTTGGCGGGCGGCGGCGGTGGTGCGGGGGTCACTCACGTCCGGGGCAGGAGCGGCGGTGCGCAGGTCCTTCGTGGCCGGGGCCGTGTGGGCAGCGGTACGTCGGCCCTGCGCGCTCGGCGCGGTACCGGCGGCGGCTTCGGCAGGTGGATTGCCCGCACCCGGGGCAGGAGCGGTGGCCGCACCCGGGGCAGAAGCAATGTCCGCGCCCAAGCCCCTCGCACCCAGCGCCGAAGCCGCAGCGTCAGGTCGGTCCTGCGTACCCGGCGACTCGGCGGCACCCCGTTCCCCGGTGTTCGGCACGGAGGCGGGAGGGCTCGACGGGCGCGCGGGCACCCCTGGTGCCGTCGTCGGCATCGCGGGGACGGCGGTGGCCCGGGCCGCCGCTGGGCGTGGACGTGAAGTCGGCACGGCGGGGAGCGGGTTGGGGGTGCTCGGACGGGGCGGCACCGGCGAGGTGCCGCTCGTACCCGCGGTACCCGGGGCAAGGCCCTCGGCGGGCGGCGGCACGGACGGAGGCGCGTCCGGCAGGCGCGCCGAGGCGGGCGGCGGCGGAGACGTGTCCGGCATCCGCTCGGCGGCGGCGTCCTCCCGTGCGGGCTTCGGAGGCCGCACCCGGTCGAACGGCGCCATCAAGTCCGCGACCAGCGAGTCCTGGTCGTCCACCGACGGCTCCTCGTCGAGGTCGCCACCGTCGTCCGCCTCGGACGCACCACCAGCACTGCTCGCGCCACCAGCACCATCACCACCACGACCAGCACCGGCACCGGCACCGGCACCGGCACCGGCACCGGCACCGGCACCAACCGTGCCCGAGGCACCGGACGCGCCCGCACCGCCCCCCGTACCCCGCAGAGACGTATCACCATGGGACGGGCCACGGGTCGCACCACCAGCCGAGCCCTCGCCCGCTCCCCGCGGCACCTCAGCACGAGCCGTCGGCGGGCGGACATCGGGAAAGCGCGCGGTCGCGACCGGAGGCGGCGGCTCCGCCGGGGCGGGCGGAACGGACGGCACGGGCGGAACGGACGGAACACCCGGAGCGAGCGCGCTGCCGAACGCACCCGCGCCCGAGCCGGAAGTCGTGGACGCCGCCCCCGCAGGTTCAGTGGCCGCCCCGGCCGAGCCGGAAGTCGCGGACGCCGCCCCCACGGACTCAGGAGCCGTCCGAGCCGAACCGGAGGCCCTCCCCGCAGGGCCGAATGGAGCAGTCGTCGAACCCGGCGCGGCAGGCTCGGGTGGAGGGTCGGTCACGTCGCGTGCGGGCGGCGGCACCCGTGGTGGGGTGCCGGGACGTGGGGGGACGGGGGGCCGTCGCGCCTCCGTGCTCATGCACCCCCCGTTCCGTCGCGTCGCGCGCTCCCTGCGTGCGCGTCACTCTACGGGCTGACCCGGCGCCCACGGGCACAAGGCCGCGGCCCCGGGTGATCTGCCCGGATCATCCCCTACCCTGCGGTAGCCACGTCTGGCAGGCTGCGTTCATGAGAGGCCGAGCCGCAGACCGGGCCCGTTACGACCGGGCCACCGCGCACCTCGACGCGCCGCTCGCCGTCGTCGACCTGGAGGCGTTCGACGCCAACGCCGACGACTTGGTGCGGCGGGCCGGGGGCAAGCCGATCCGGGTGGCGAGCAAGTCCGTGCGGTGCCGGGCGCTCCTGGAGCGGGTGCTCGCCCGGGACGGGTTCGCGGGCATCATGTCGTACACCCTGGCGGAGTCCCTGTGGCTCGCCCGCTCCGGCTTCGGCGACGTCCTGCTCGCCTACCCCTCCGCCGACCGCGCCGCCTTCGCGGAGCTGACCGGCGACCCCAAGCTCGCCGCAGCCGTCACCGTCATGGTCGACGACCCGGCGCAGCTGCGGCTCATCGACGACGCCCGCGACGGCGGCCGCGAAGAGGTCCGGGTGTGCCTGGAGTTGGACACCGCCCTGAAGCTGCTCGGCGGCCGGGTGCGGATCGGCGCACGGCGCTCGCCGCTGCACGAGCCCGCGCAGGTCGCGGCCCTGGCCCGGGCGATCGTCAGGAGGCCCGGTTTCCGGCTCGTGGGCGTGATGGCGTACGAGGGTCATGTGGCCGGGGTCGGGGACGCCGTCGAGGGGCATCCGGCCAAGTCGCGGGCCGTGCGGATGATGCAGGCCGCCGCCCGCAAGGAGCTGGCGGACCGCCGTGCCGCGACCATCCGCGCGGTCCGGGCCGCGGCGCCGGGCCTGGAGTTCGTGAACGGCGGTGGCACGGGCAGCGTCCAGCACACCGCCGCCGAGGCCGCGGTGACCGAGATCGCCGCGGGGTCGGGGCTCTACGTGCCGCGGCTCTTCGACAACTACACGTCGTTCAGCGGGCGTCCGGCCGCCCTGTTCGCCCAGCCGGTCGTGCGCAGGCCGGGGCCCGGTGTGGTCACCGTGCTCGGCGGCGGCTATCCGGCGTCGGGCGTCGCGGGGGCCGACCGCTCACCGGTGCCGTATCTGCCGGACGGGCTGCGGTACGACCCGCAGGAGGGCGCGGGCGAGGTGCAGACCCCGCTCATCGGGCCGCCCGCGGACGACCTGCGCATCGGCGACAAGGTGTGGTTCCGGCACGCCAAGGCCGGTGAGCTGTGCGAGCGGTTCGAGAAGCTGTACCTGGTGGAGGGCGACCGGGTGACGGGCAGCGTCCCGACGTACCGCGGCGAGGGCCACACCTTCCTCTAGCCCTCCGGCGATACGGCCCCCCTGCCGTCAGCCCCGCCCGTCGGCCCCGCCTCACGGCGTCGGTTCACGGCGTCGGCTCGACGCTGTTCCCCACTCCTCCGCCCGTCTCGCTGTCCCCCACCGGCCTGATGCCCTTGATGACCTTGTCGATGTCGGACAGCGGCGGCGCGCCCTTCGCCGCGTCGATGGTGAAGCGGACGATGACCATCGCCTCGGAGCCGGTGCTGGACGGGAACGCGAGGGACTGGACGTACCCGCCGGGGCCCTTCTCGGTGTGGACGCGCCAGCGCACGAAGTAGCCGCTGCGGCCACCGACCGCGACCGTGCCCGCCTTGACCTGCTGGTGCCCGGTCATGCCGCCGAAGGGTTCGCGGCCGATGGAGTCCTCGTCGTACGCGGCGTCGACCGCGTCCTTGATGTCCTTCTTGGCGAGCTTCTCCGGCGAGCGCTCGTCGGTGCCCGTGGCCGTGCTCGACGTGATCTTTCCCTGGCGGCAGAGGCCGGGGTCGCCGGGGCAGTCGTAGGTGTCGGGGGTCTGCAGGGTGAGTTCGTCCCCGACGGTGTTCTCGGCCTTCTCCCAGCCGGTCGGCACCGGCAGCGTGATGCCGTTGAGCTGGTCGACGATGGTGTCGGGGTCCTCGTCGGGCGCGGACGTCTCCGGCGCCGGGGAGGACTCCGTCGGGCTCGGGTCCGCCACCGCCGACGTCGTGGGCGCGGTGCTGCCCTGCGGGTCGCCGTCGTCGCCCTGGAGCACGACGACGCCGGTGACGATGGAGGCGACGAGGACGGCGCCGGCCGCGCAGATGGCGACGGTCTTGGCACGGTTGCCGCCGCTCCCGCCGCCCGCGGGCACCGGTTGCATCACGGTGGTGGCGAAGCCCGGCTGCGGCTCTGCCGGTTGGTACCCGACAGGCACCGTGGGGGCGGCGGGCGCCCGCCGGTGCTCGGTCCACGCGGAGCCGTCCCACCAGCGCTCGGTGCCGGGCGTCGACGGGTCCGGGTACCAGCCGGGAGGAGGCGTCATGCTCATCCCGGCACTCTAGGACGTGGCCCCGAGCCACCACCAACCAGAGCGGGCCGGGTTCCGCGCGGAACCCGGCCCGTCACCCGCAGTCCGGTCTCAGTACACCTCTCGGCGCACCGAGTCAGTGCACCGAGTCAGTACACCGAGTCGACCTGGTCGGGCACCACGGAGCCGTCGCCGCGCAGCACGGGCGTCCTGCCGCCGTCCGGCGCGTTGTAGGCGGACGTGGAGCACGGGTAGGTGCCGCTCTTCTGCGGCAGCGGCTCGATGAACATGGGGTTCACGACCCAGCGCCCGTCGGCGTTGTCGTACGCCCGGCACATGAACTCGCCCTTGTTGCGGTTCAGCACGAGGTGCGCGCCGGTGGCGTCGCCGACAAACGTCACGTCGGTGTCGGCGTCGCCGCCGCCGATCGCGATGCGCTTGCTCCAGCGCTGCTTGTCCCAGGCCTTCTTGCCCTTGACCCGGTAGATCTCCTGGTTGACGAAGCAGCGCTTGCCGTCGATGTACGGGATGACGTCGCCCTTGTTGACGCCGACGCCGCCGCAGCCCTGGTTCCAGGTGGTGATGCGGCCCTTGCCGTCGAGGACGGAGCGGATGGCGACGGTGTGCGCGCGGTCGATGCCGACGCTCCGCGACCACACCTCGGCGACGGGCTCGGAGCCCGCGGAGACGATGTAGACGTCGAACCCGGCCTTCTTCAGGGTGCGGATCAGATCGCGCTGCTGGTCGTAGTAGCGCACGTACCCCGGCACGGTGTGGCTGCCGATGGTGCGGGTGGTGCCGATCGGCGCGGCGAGGGCCTCCGTGCGGGCCTTCTTCGCGTACGACTCCAGCTGCTTGACGGTGCGTCCGGCGAACAGCTGGGGCACCCAGGCGTACTGCGGAACGGTGCGACGGTGGTTCCACGTGCCCTCGAAGGCGGCGGCGCCGCTCATCGTGGTGCCGTCCTCGCGGATCTGGAGGATCTCGTCGGCGCAGGCACCGTTCGTGGAGGTGGGCAGCGGCTTGCCGACAGCAACCTTGGTGCCGCAGGCCTTGGTCAGGGCGCGGTGGCCCGCGGCCGTCATCCACTTGCTGGAGGACTTCCAGCTCTTGGGGCGCAGGATCTTGTCGTGCCGCAGCGCCCAGCTGATGGTGGCGTCGGTGACATCGTTCTTGGTGATGGTGTTGTCCCAGTCGAAGGCGGCGACCGGGCGCTTGGTGCCGTGACCGAGGTGCGGGTTGGAACAGGTGCCCCGCTCGTCGATGACCTTCTCGAGGCGGGCGCGGTTGTCGCCGTACCAGGAGAGCTTCTTCGACAGCTGGGGACAGTGGGCGCCGGGGTGCGGCGCGGGCGCGGCCGTGGCGGCGGCAGCGGGAAGCGTGACGGGCCCGGCCACCAGGGCGGCGGCCGAGGCCAGCGTCAACGCCAGAACGTTTCTGTTACGCATGTGCGTGGACGGTACAGCAGTCCTACGGGGCGGTTGAACCCCCGTACACGGTGTCCCGTTGGTCCTCTATGACCGTTCCGTCCGAACGGCGCACGGGGCCCTGAGTGCCGTCCCGCTCCGTGTAGCCGGTGGTGGCGCACGGGTAGGGCGCGGACTGCTTGCCCTTGGGCTCGATGAACATGGGGTTGATCAGCCAGCGCCGGTCGCGGTCGTCGTAGGCGCGGCACATCAGCTCGGCCTTGTTGCGGTTCAGGACGAGCCTCAGGCCGGTCGCGTCGCGCAGGAAGGACACGTCGGTGTCGGAGTCGCCCGCGGCGAACACCTGGCGCTTCGCGGCCGGTTGGACCTTCTCGGCGGCCTTGCCGCGCACGCCGAGGATCCGCTCGTTGATGGCGCAGCGCTTGCCGTCGATGTACGTGATCATCGAGTCGGCGCCGTCCTCGACGGAGCCGCAGCCCTTCAGGCGGGCGGTGAGGCGGCCGTCGCGGGTGACGTTGCGGATGCCGAGGGTGTGCCGGGCGTCGAGGCCCACGCCCTGCGCCCAGACCTCGGCGACCGGCTCGGGCGACGCGGAGACGACGTACACGTCGAACCCGGCCTTCTTCAGGGTGCGGATCAGATCGCGCTGCTGGTCGTAGTAGCGCGCCCAGCCGGTGACCTTGCCGGTGCCGACGCGCTGTTCGGCGCCGACGGGCGCGGCGAGGTTCTCGGCGCGGGCGGCGGCCGCGAAGTCCTTGACGCGGGCGGGGCTCCAGCCGCGCAGGAGCTGGGCGAGCCAGGCGTACTGCGGCTCCATGCGGCGGTGGTCGAACCCGGCGAAGGCGGCCTTGCCGGTGGTCGTGGCGCCCTCGCCGTACACGGCGGCGATCTCGTCGGCGCAGGCCGTGTTCGTGCGGGTGGGCAGGGTGCGGCCGGTGGCCGGGCAGGCCCTGGCCAGGGCCTTGGCGGCGGGCGCGGTGAGGTAGCGGCTCGTGGTGCGCCAGTCGCCGCGCTCGGGGGTGCGTATCTTGCCGTTGCGCAGCATCCAGAACATCGTGGCGTCGCCCACGTCGTTCTTGATGACCGTGTTGTCCCAGTCGAAGACGGCGAGGGGCTTGTGGCGCTCGTCGTAGCTGTCCCCGCAGCGGCCGTAGGTGTCGAGGAGGCCCTGGAGGCGGGCCTTGTTGTCGGCGTACCAGCCCTGGGAGACGGTGAGGGCGGGGCACTTCGCGGGGGTGCGGTGCGGGGGCTGCTCGGTCCCGGCGGCCTGGGCGGTGGTGGCGAGGCCGGTCCCTGCCACGGCGAGGGCGGCCGCCGCGGCGGCCAGGCGGCGCTTGATCTTCATGAACACGGTGCCTGTCTACGCAGGTCAGCCGGGCGCCTCACGACGCCCGGCTGACAGGTCGGTTGCCTCTGGGTGAACTACAGGAGAGGTGAACTACAGGCGGGGTGGACTACAGGGGCGTGACGTACGCCCCGGAGATGCCGCCGTCGACCAGGAAGTCCGTGGCGTTCACGAACGACGAGTCGTCGCTGGCGAGGAACGCGACCGCGGCGGCGAGCTCCTCGGCCTCGGCGAAACGGCCCACGGGGATGTGCACGAGGCGGCGGGCGGCGCGCTCGGGGTCCTTGGCGAACAGCTCCTGGAGCAGCGGGGTGTTCACCGGGCCGGGGCACAGCGCGTTCACGCGGATGCCCTCGCGGGCGAACTGCACGCCCAGCTCGCGGGACATGGCGAGGACGCCGCCCTTGGACGCGGTGTAGGAGATCTGCGAGGTGGCCGCGCCCATCCGGGCCACGAACGAGGCCGTGTTGATGATGGAGCCCTTGCCCTGGCGCCGCATGTAGGGGATGGCGGCCTTGCAGCACAGGTAGACGGAGGTGAGGTTGACCTCCTGGACGCGCTTCCAGGCCTCCAGGCCGGTGTCCAGGATGGAGTCGTCGTCGGGCGGCGAGATGCCCGCGTTGTTGAAGGCGACGTCAACGGAGCCATAGGTGTCGTACGCCGTCTTGAACAGCGCCTCGACCTGCTCGGCGTCGGTCACGTCGACCTTCACGAAGGTGCCGCCGACCTCCTCTGCGGCCTTCTTGCCCGCGATCTCGTCGATGTCGCCGCACACCACGTTCGCGCCCTCGGCGGCGAGACGGCGGGCGGTGGCGAGGCCGATGCCACTGCCGGCGCCGGTGATGACGGCGGTGCGGCCGACGAGGCGGCGGCAGATGTTTTCCTGAGCCTGGGTCACTGGGCGGGCCCTTCCGTGCTGATGAAGACGTTCTTGGTTTCGGTGAAGGCGGCGAGGGCGTCCGGGCCGAGCTCACGCCCGAGGCCGGACAGGCCGTAGCCGCCGAAGGGGGTCCAATAGCGCACGCTGGAGTGCGAGTTGACGGACAGGTTCCCGGCCCGCACCGCCTGCGAGACGCGCAGCGCCCGGCCCACGTCCCGCGTCCAGATCGAGCCGGAGAGGCCGTACTCGGTGGCGTTGGCGAGGCGCACCGCGTCGGCCTCGTCATCGAACGGCAGGACCACGGCGACGGGCCCGAAGACCTCCTCGACGGCCACCGCGGAGGTCGGCCCGGCGTCGGTGAGCACGGTCGGCGGGAACCAGAAGCCCGGCCCCTCGGGGGCGCTGCCGCGGATGCCGGTGCCCGCGGGCACGTAGGACCGCACCCGCTCCAGCTGGGCCCGGGAGATCAGCGGCCCCATCTGCGTCTTCTCGTCGGCCGGGTCCCCGACGACGTACGACTCGACGGCGGGCTCCAGGACCTCGACGAAGCGGTCGTACGCGGAGCGCTCGACGAGGATGCGGGTGCGGGCGCAGCAGTCCTGTCCTGAGTTGTCGAGGAAGGAGCCGGGCGCGGCGAGGGCGGCGGCCTCCACGTCGGCGTCGGCGAAGACGATGTTGGGGCTCTTGCCGCCGAGCTCCAGGGTCAGGCGCTTCACGCGGTCCGCGCACTTGGCCATGATCTGCTTGCCGACGCGGGTGGACCCTGTGAACACGATCTTGGCGACGCCCGGGTGCTCGACGAGCGCGTTCCCGGCGACGGCGCCCTCACCGGGCAGGACCTGGAACAGGCCCTCGGGAAGGCCCGCCTCCAGGGCGAGTTCGGCCAGGCGCAGGGCGGTCAGGGGCGTCGTCTCCGCGGGCTTGAGGACGACCGCGTTGCCCGCCGCGAGGGCCGGGGCGGTGCCCCAGGCGGCGATGGGCATCGGGAAGTTCCAGGGCGCGATGACGCCGATGACGCCGAGGGGTTCGAGGATCGTGACGTTCAGGCCGCCGGACACGGGGATCTGGCGCCCGTTGAGGCGCTCGGCGCCGCCGGCCGCGTAGTCGAACAGATCGCGGGCGTTGCCCGCCTCCCAGCGCGCGTTGCCGATGACGTGACCGGCCTCGCGCACCTCCAACCGCGCCAGTTCCTCGACGTGTCCGTCGATGACGGCGGCGAAGCGGCGCAGCAGCCTGGCGCGGTCGGCGGGGGCCGCGGCGGCCCATGCCACCTGCGCCGCGGCGGCGCGCGCCACGGCCGCGTCGACGTCCTCTGCGGTGGCGGCGGGGACGGTCGCGACGACGTCCTCCGTCGCCGGATTCAGTACCTGAAGGGAATCGAGCAAGGAAGTGCCTCACATGCGTTCGAAGGAGCGGCGGAGCTCCCAGTCGGTCACCGCGGCGTCGAAGGCGTCCAGCTCGACCCGCGCCATGTTGCGGTAGTGCGCGACGACCTCGTCGCCGAAGGCGGCCTTGGCGACGGGGCTGTTCTCCCACAGCTCGGCGGCCTCGCGGAGCGTCGTCGGGACGTGTTCGTAGTCGCCGGTGTAGGCGTTGCCGGTGCAGGCCTCGGGCAGTTCCAGCTTCTGCTCGATGCCGTACAGGCCCGCGGCGACCAGGCCGGCGACGGCCAGGTAGGGGTTGACGTCGCCGCCGGGCAGCCGGTTCTCGAAGCGCAGGGACCGGCCGTGGCCGACGACGCGCAGCGCGCAGGTGCGGTTGTCGTAGCCCCAGGCGGCGGCCGTCGGCGCGAAGGAGCCCGGCTGGAAGCGCTTGAAGGAGTTGATGTTGGGCGCGTACAGGAGCGAGAAGTCGCGCAGCGCCGTCAGCTGACCGGCGAGGAAGTGCCGCATCACGTCGGACATGCCCCCGGGCCCGTCCCCGGCCATGGCGTTGTTGCCGTCGGCGTCCTGGAGCGAGAGGTGGATGTGGCAGGAGTTGCCCTCGCGCTCGTTGTACTTCGCCATGAAGGTGAGCGAGACGCCCTCCTGCGAGGCGATCTCCTTGGCGCCCGTCTTGTAGATGGAGTGCTGGTCGCAGGTGACGAGGGCCTCGTCGTAGCGGAACACGATCTCGTGCTGGCCGGGGTTGCACTCGCCCTTGGCGGACTCCACGGTCAGGCCCGCGGCGGCCATGTCGTTGCGGATGCGGCGAAGGAGCGGCTCGATGCGTCCGGTGCCGAGGACGGAGTAGTCGATGTTGTACTGATTGGCGGGCGTCAGGTCCTTGTACCCCGCGTCCCAGGCCTGTTCGTAGGTGTCCTTGAAGACGATGAACTCCAGCTCCGTGCCGACGTGGGCGCTGTAGCCGAGCTCGGCGAGGCGGTCCAGCTGGCGGCGCAGTATCTGGCGCGGGGCGGCCACGACGGGCTCGCCGTCGTTCCAGGCGAGGTCGGCCATAAGCAGGGCCGTGCCCTCGTTCCAGGGGACGCGGCGCAGGGTGGAGACGTCGGCGTGCATGGCGAAGTCGCCGTAGCCGCGGTCCCAGGAGGACATCGCGTATCCGTCGACCGTGTTCATCTCCGTGTCGACGGCGAGAAGGTAGTTGCAGCCCTCCGTGCCGTGCTCGAGGACCTCGTCGAGGAAGAACCGGGCGGCGAACCGCTTGCCCTGGAGCCGCCCTTGCATATCGGGGAAGGCCAGGACGACAGTGTCGATCTCGCCGCTCGCCACGAGAGCACGCAGCTCCTCGATGCCGAGCGGGGGTGTGCGGTCTGCCACGGGAAAAGCCTCCTTGGGTCAGCCGAGTGGCCATAAGGTATTGCCGAGAACCATTGCTTGGGAAGGGGGTACGGGCAGATGTCGCACGCGGAGACGGACGACTCGCACCTGCGGGGTGACGACCGGCTGACGCAGGTCCTGCGTCCGGTCCGGGCGGGCAACGGCTTCGAGGAGGCCCTGGAGCAGATCCTCCAGGTGGTCCGCCTCGGCCTGGTGCCGGGCGGGGAGCGGCTTCCGGCCGAGCGGGAGCTCGCCGACCGGCTCGGGATCAGCCGGGTCACGCTGCGCGAGGTCCTGAAGGTGCTCCAGGACCAGGGGCTCGTGGAGTCGCGCCGGGGGCGCTACGGCGGCACGTTCGTGCGCCCGCGCCCGGAGGCGGCGGGCGAGGACGAGCTGCGCCGGCGCATCGCGGACGTGGACGTGGAGGACGCGCTGCGCTTCCGGGAGGTCCTGGAGGTGGGCGCGGCGGGCCTGTGCGCCGCGCACGGGCTCGACGAAGGACAGGCGGGGCGGCTGCGGGATGCCCTCGCCCGCACCCATGACGCGCCGCTCGCCGAATACCGCCGCCAGGACACCCTGCTGCACCTCACCCTGGCCGAGCTGTCCGGCTCCCCGTCGCTCACCGCGCAGTACGCCGCGGTCCGCGCCACGGTCAACGAGCTCCTGGACTGCATCCCCCTTTTGGTACGGAACCTGGAGCACTCCCAGCGCCAGCACACCGCGCTCGTGGAGGCGGTGCTCGACGGCGACGCGGACGGCGCGCGGGAGATGATGCGCGAGCACTGCGGGGGGACGGCGGCGCTGCTGCGGGGGTTCCTGACCTGAGGCGGAGGCGCGCGGCGGGCGGGGGCGCGGCGGCGCCCGGGAACCGGGCCGGGGAGCGCGGGCGCGCACACCCCCGCTCCCCCGCGGCTCGCTCGATTAACCACGGCGTAACGCAAGGGTCTTGCTTTCTGACCCTCACCACCGCAAAGGTATGGCTCCATTCCATTGAGTGCCGTTGAATGCCGCCGCAGGGAGCCGTGCCCATGAGCCTGGAGTCCACCGAGCCATCGAAGGTCAGCACCACCGGGGAACCCGACGACTACCTGGAACGGCGGGCCCTGCGCCGCGGCAACGCGGGCTGGGTCCTGCTCACCGGCCTCGGCGTCGCCTACGTCGTCTCCGGCGACTTCTCCGGCTGGAACTCCGGCCTCAAGGAGGGCGGCTTCGGCGGCCTCGGCATCGCCATGGCGCTCATGGGCGTCATGTACGCGTGCATGGTCTTCTCGCTCGCCGAGCTGTCGTCCGTGCTGCCCACGGCGGGCGGCGGCTACGGCTTCGCGCGCCGGGCGCTCGGCCCCTGGGGCGGCTTCCTCACCGGCACGGCGATCCTCATCGAGTACATCCTCGCGCCCGCCGCCATCGCCATCTTCATCGGCGACTACGTCGAGTCCCTGAACCTCTTCGGCCTGGAGTCCGGCTGGCCCGTCTATCTGGCCTGCTTCGTGATCTTCATCGGGATCCACCTGTGGGGCGTGGGCGAGGCGCTGCGCTTCAGCTTCGTCGTCACCGGCATCGCGGTGGCCGCGCTCCTCGTCTTCGCCGTCGGCGCGTTCATGGACTTCGACGCCTCCCACCTGAACGACATCGCCGTCGACCACGACGCGTTCGGCTCCAACTCCTGGCTGCCGCTGGGGCTCCTCGGCATCTGGGCGGCCTTCCCGTTCGGCATGTGGTTCTTCCTCGGCGTGGAGGGCGTCCCGCTGGCCGCCGAGGAGACCAAGGACCCCGCGCGCACCCTGCCGCGCGCCATCCGCTGGTCCCTGTGCATCCTGGTCGCCCTCGCCCTGCTCACCTTCTTCGCCTCCGCGGGGGCGCGCGGCTCGGCGGCGATCCAGGACACCGGCAACCCGCTCGTGGACGCGCTCCAGCCGGATGGCGAGGCGACGGCCCTCAGCCGCGTCATCAACTACGCGGGCCTCGCGGGCCTGGTCGCCTCGTTCTTCTCGCTGATCTACGCGGGCTCGCGCCAGCTCTTCGCCCTGTCCCGCGCGGGCTACCTGCCCCGCTTCCTGTCCCTGACCAGCAGCCGCAAGGCCCCCTACCTGGGCCTCATCGTGCCCGGCGCCATCGGCTTCAGCCTGGCGGCGGCCACCGGAGACGGCGCCCGCATGCTGAACGTGGCGGTGTTCGGCGCCACCATCTCGTACGCCCTGATGTCCCTCTCCCACATCGTCCTGCGCCGCCGCGAGCCGCACCTCCCCCGCCCCTACCGCACCCCCGGCGGCATCCTCACCTCCTCCGTCGCCCTCGCCCTGGCCTGCGCGGCCCTGGTCGCCACGTTCCTCGTGGACGTCACGGCGGCGTTTATCGCCCTCGGCGTGTACGTCGTGGCGATCGCCTACTTCGGCCTCTACAGCCGCAAGCATCTGGTGGCACGGGCCCCGGAGGAGGAGTTCGCGGCGCTGGCGGAGGCGGAGGCGGAGCTGGAACGGAAGTAGCGTCGACCGGCCCAGGACGACCACAGGCCCCGGAACGCCCCCGGCACAGCACGACATAACACGGCATGACACGGCATGACACGGCATGACACGGCAACACAGCAACACGGAGAGCGACTTGAGCACGTTGAACACCAAGGACGCGGCGACCAGGCCGCTGATCGGCGTCAGCACCTACCTGGAGACGAAGGCGAGTTGGGGCGTCTGGGAGCTCCCGGCCGCCCTCCTGCCGGCCGGATACCCGCGCCTGGTCCAGGCCGCGGGCGGCCTCGCGTCGATGGTGCCGCCCGACGATCCGCGGTACGCCGCCGACGTCGTCGCCCGCCTCGACGGCGTCGTCATCGCGGGCGGCCCCGACGTGGACCCGTCCCACTACGGCGCGCCGCGCGAGGACCGCACCGGGCCGCCCGCGCACGAACGGGACGCCTGGGAACTCGCCCTGATCCGGGCGGCGCTGGACTCCGGCACGCCCCTGCTCGGCATCTGCCGGGGCATGCAGCTCCTCAACGTCGCCCTCGGCGGCACCCTCGTCCAGCACCTCGACGGCCACGCGGCGGCACCCGGCGTCTTCAGCGCCCACACCGTGAAGCCCGTCCCCGGCACGCGCTACGCCGAGATCGTCCCCGACCCCGCGACCGACGTCCCCACCTACCACCACCAGGCCGTGGACCGCCTCGGCGCCGGCCTGATCCCCTCCGCCCACGCCGACGACGGCACCGTCGAGGCCATCGAACTGCCCGCTCCCGGGTGGGTCCTCGGAGTGCAGTGGCATCCGGAGGCGGGGGTGGACGTACGGGTGATGAGGAGTTTTGTGGGGGCGGCGGGTTCCGGGGCCTGAGCGCGCCCGCACAGTCGGCCGTGCTTCACCCCTCCCACCCTCCCCAGGCCGAGGGCGCGCAGATCGCAGGCCGAGGGCGCGACGCGGTCGACCGGGGACCGCGGGCGGGGCGAAGGCGGGACGCCCACCCTGCGGCCAAGGGCAAACGGGTGGGCGGGTGGGAGAAGCTGCGGGCGCAGCCGCAGGGCGCGACGCGGACGACCGGGGACCGCAGGCGGAGCGAAGGCGAGACGCCCACCCCGCGGCCAAGGGCAAACGGGCGGGCGGGTGGGAGAAACCGCGGGGGCGCAGGCCGGGCTGAGGGTGAGGGTGGCCGGGGCGCAGGCCGACGGAGGGCGCCCCACGCCAAGGGTCACCCGACCCCCCGGGTCAAGCTCAAGAGCTGCCGCACCGGCCCGGCCGGCACGTGCCCCACCGGCCACACGGCCCGAAGCTCCCGCCGCAACCGCACCCCGTCCACGGGAATCCCGACGAGCCGCCGAGCGGCAAGCTCCTCCCCCACGGCCAGCTCACTGAGCACCGCGGGCCCGGCCCCGCTGACGGCGGCGGACTTCACGGCGGTGGTCGAGGACAGTTCGAGCAGGGGCCGCGCGAGCCCCCCGAGCGCGGCGTCCAGGACGGCCCGCGTACCGGACCCCTCCTCCCGCAGGATCAACGGCGAAGCCGCCAGCTCCGCGGCCCCGATCGGCGCCCGCCGCCGCGCCCAGGCGTGCCCGGGCGCGACGACCACGACGAGCCGGTCCTGCGCGACGACGACCCCGTCGAGCCCGGCCGGCACCCCGATCCCCTCGACGAACCCGACGTCGGCCTCCCCGGCGAGCAGCCGCTCGGCCACCACCGCCGAGTTCCCGACGAGCAGCGACACCGCCGTGTCCGGCCACCGCGCGCGCAGCGCGACGAGCCAGCCGGGCAGCAGATACTCCGCGATGGTCATGCTCGCCACGACCCGAAGGCGCGAGTCCCGCCGGTCCCGCAGCGCCTGCGCCCCCGCGTCGAAGGCCTCGGCCGCCTCGACGATCCGCCGCGCCCAGTCGGTGACGAGCGCGCCCGCCCCGGTGAGCCGCGACCCGCGCGGCGAGCGGTCCACGAGGGCCACGCCGAGCAGCCGCTCCATGGACCGGATCCGCCCGCTGGCCGCGGGCTGGGTGATGCCGAGTTCCCGCGCGGCCCTGCCGAGACTGCCGAGGCGCGCCACCGCCAGGAGGAGTTCGAGGGCAGCCAGGTCGGGCACTCGGTGGGCCAAGGGCGCCCCACCCGTCGTACAAGAAGCACCGCCCGACGCGTCGGCGGCACCCGGCACACCGCCCGCACCGGCACCGGACCGCGCCGATGTCCCGCCGCCCTGGCCCTCGCCCTCGCCCGAAGCACTCATAAGCCCAGGTTATGTCCTCATAGCGAAGACATCCCTGGTGGGCCCGGCCGGACGGGCGCACCGTGGAGTCATGGTCACCGTCGCCCCCCTTCCCGCATCGGCCTCGCCCTCCCCGGCCCACCCCGCCCGAGGGCCCCGTGCGGCCGCCGTCCGCCACCTCGGACCGAACTGGTACGCCTCCGTGATGGGCACCGCCATCATCGCCAACGCCGGTGCCGCCCTGCCCGTGGACGTCCCGGGCCTGCGCTCGGCCGTGACCGCGATATGGGCCCTGTCGCTCGTGATGCTGGTGACGCTGCTCGGCGCACGCGCCGTCCACCACGTGCGCCACCGCGACCAGGCCCGCGCCCACCTCGCCGATCCGGCCATGGCCCCGTTCTACGGCTGCCTGGCCATGGCGCTGCTCGCCGTGGGCGCGGGCGCGGTGCTCGTCGGCTCCGACTGGATCGGCACCACGGCCGCGGTCGCCCTCGACACGGTCCTGTTCACCGCCGGTACGGCCATCGGCCTCGCCGCAGCCGTGACCATCCCGTACCTGATGGTGGTCCGCCACCGCGTCCAGGCCGGCAGCGCCTCGCCCGTGTGGCTGCTGCCCGTCGTCGCGCCCATGGTGTCGGCGGCCGTCGGCCCGCTGCTCGTCCCGCACCTGCCCGCGGGTCAGGCCCAGCAGACCCTGCTGTACGGCTGTTTCGCGATGTTCGGCCTGAGCCTGCTCGCCACCCTGGTGATGCTGCCCCTGATCTTCGCCCGCCTGGTGCACGACGGCCCGCTGCCCCTCGCGCTCACCCCCACCCTGTTCCTGGTCCTCGGCCCCCTCGGCCAGTCGACCACCGCCGCCAACAAGTTCGCCGACGTCGCCCCCGGCGTCCTGCCCGCCCCCTACGACCAGGGCTTCGCCGCCTTCGCCGTGCTGTTCGGGGTGCCCGTCATGGGCTTCGCGCTGCTGTGGCTCGCGCTCGCGACCGCGCTGGTGCTGCGCGCCCGGCGGCGCGGCATGGGCTTCGCGATGACCTGGTGGGCCTTCACCTTCCCCGTCGGTACGTGTGTGACGGGCGCCGAGGGCCTGGGCGGACACACCGGCCTCGCGGCGTACGACTGGCTGGCCGTGGCGCTGTTCGTGGTGCTCGTGTCGGCGTGGCTGGTGGCACTGGTGCAGACCCTGCGCGGGGTGGCCAGCGGCAAGCTGCTCGCGGCTCCGCGCTGAGCGGTCCCCGGGGCGGGGTGCGGCCGGGGCGCGGGCGGCTTTCGGGCGTCAGCCCCTCGGGCCGCGTCCGCCGTACGCGGCCCGCAGCGCCTCCCCAAGGACCCCGGGCGCCTCGGCCAACGACGGCCCGTACCACGTGAGATGGCGGCCGCTGACGAGCGCGGCGGGCAGCGCTTCCGGGAACGCCTCCGGCCCGTCGTCCCGTGTGAACCTGTACGGCTCGTCCGGCAGGACCACCAAGTCCAGCCCCGCGTCCCGCAGCTCGTCGATGGCGACCCGGGGATAGCGCTCGGCGTGCCCCGCGTACACGTTGTCGACACCGAGGCGGGCAAGCAGGTCCCCCGCGAACGTGTCCCGCCCGAGGACCATCCAGGGCCTGCGCCAGATCGGCACCGCCGCCCGCAGCCGCCGCCCGCCCGGCCGGGTTGCCTCGGCCGTAGCGGCGGCGCCCCTGAGGTCCGCGATGCCGCCGACGTCCCGCCACGCGGCCTCCGCGTCCACCAGCCACCCCGGCCGCCGCCCGGCGCCGCACGCGGCGAGCACCCGCTCCAGCTCGCGGAACGCCTGGTCGAGGCCCCGCACCTCGGTGACGAGGACCTCGACGCCCGCCGCCCGCAGCGCCGCGATGTCCGGGGCGCGGTTCTCCTCCTCGTTGGCGATCACGAGGTCGGGGGCGAGCGCCACGATCGCCGGGACGTCAGGGTTCTTGGTGCCGCCGATCCGGACGGCGTCGAGGTCCGCCGGGTGCGTGCACCAGTCGGTCGCGCCGACCAGGACGCCGGGCGCGGTCACGGCGACCGCCTCGGTCAGCGACGGCACCAGGGAGACCACCCGCACGGAGGGCATCGCTCAGCGCCGCTCGCCGTCCACGGCCTCGATGTGGTCGCCGACCGCGACGACGAGGACACGGGCGTCGGCGGCCGTGGCGCGCCAGCGGTGCCGCACCCCGCCCGTCAGATACAGGCTGTCGCCGGGCCCGAGGCGGTAGGCCCGCCCCTCGGCCTCGACCTCGACGGCGCCGCCGATGACGTACATCAGCTCGTCGTTGCGGTGCTGGAACTCGCGGCCCTCGTCGTGGTCGCCGACGTACTCGAAGGCGTGCAGCTGGTGGTGGCCGCGGACCAAGTCCCGCACATGCGTCTCGGGAGTGCCGCCCGCGAGGCTCACGTCGTCGTCGGCGCGCACCACGTCGACCGTGCAGGCCGGGTCGGCGGCGGCGAGCAGTTCCACGGCGGTCGTGCCGAGGGCGTCGGCGACCCGCTCCAGGGAGCGCATGCTGGGCCGGGCCCGCTCGTTCTCGACCTGGCTGAGGAAGGGCACCGAAAGGCCGCTGCGTCCGGCGACGACGGCGAGCGTCAGCTCGAGGCGGCGCCGACGACGCCGCACGGCCGCGCCCACCCGGAGGGTCTCCTTGTGCTCGTCCATGGCCCCGGCTCCCTTCTTCCGCTCCCGGCCCCGCTGCCGCGCGCACCGGCCGTCCTGCCCTCGTCGTCACCCCGGCGGGCCGACGCTGTCACCCTGAAGGGTTTTCTGCACCCTACGCATGTTCGCCAAACGGTTTTACCCAGTTGGGCGCTTCGGGCGCCGGTTACGGCCGCCGCGGGCCCCCGCGCGCCCCGTACGGGCCGTGCGCGGACGGTGACCGCACGCGCCAGTAGATCACCTGTCCGGATCCCCCGGGAGCGGCGCCCCCGCGCGGTGTCCGGAAGCCGCCGGGCCCCGGGAACGCCCTGAGGGGTGGGCCCCGCCGTGCGGCGGGGCCCACCCCTCGGGGACGGTGACGGCTGCGGACTACTGCACGGCCGTCATCTTCTCCTCGAAGCCCGGGTTCTTCTTCAGCCAGGCGTCGACGGCCTTGGGCTCGTTGTTCTTGCCCGCCTTGTTGATCTCGTTCTCCAGGCTCGCCAGCTGCTTCTCGCTCATCTTGAAGTTCTTGAGCCACTTCGTGAGCTGCGGGTACTGGCCGGGGAAGTCCTTGCTGGAGAGCGTGCGGATCGTGTTGCCCTTGCCGAATCCGCCCTTGGGGTCCTTCAGCTTGGTGAGGTCGTACTCGCTGTAGGCCCAGTGCGGCGACCAGAGCAGGACCGCGATCGGCTCCTTCTTGGCGTACGCGGACTTCAGCTCGGAGAGCATCGCGGGGGTCGAGCCCGCGGCGATCTCGTACTCGCCCTCCAGGCCGTACCCGGGCAGGACCTTGTCCTTGAGCGCCTGCATCACGCCGGTGCCCGGCTCAATGCCGATGATCTTGCCGTTGAACTTGTCGCCCTTGCCCTTGAGGTCCTCCAGGGACTTCACGTCCTTGACGTAGGACGGGACAGCGACCTCCAGGGACGTCGGGCTGTACCAGGAGCCGAGGTCCTTGAGGTTCGCCTTGTTCTTGTCCCAGTACTGCTTCTGGGCGGTCGGCAGCCAGGCGTCGAGGTTGAGGTCGAGGTCGCCCTGCGCGAGGCCGGTGTAGGCGGGGCCGACGTCGGCCGGGGTCAGCTCCATCTTGTAGCCGCGCTTCTCCAGGACGCGCTTCCACAGCTGGGTGACGGCGATGTTCTCGTCCCAGGCGAAGTACGCGGCCTTCAGCGGGCGCTTGTTCTCGTCGCCGCCGGAGTTCTTCGGCAGCGGCGCGATCTTGTCGAGGACGCCCGGGTTCTTCTTCAGCCAGGTGCGCACGGCCTCCTGCTGCTTGCCCTTGCCCGCCTTGTTGATCTCGGCTTCGAGGCTGGTGAGCTGCTTCTCGCTCATCTTGAAGTTCTTTAGCCACTTGCCGATCTGCGGGTTCTCCTTCGAGAAGCCCTTGCGCGCCAGCGTGTGCACGCCGTCGCCCTTGCCCCAGGCGCCCTTCGGGTCCTTGAGCTTCTTCAGCTTGAAGTCGCTGTAGGCCCAGTGCGGCGACCACAGGGTGGTGACGATCGGCTCCTTCTTGGCGTACGCCGCCTTCAGCTCGGCGAGCATCGCGGGCGTCGAGCCGTCGACGACCTTGTACTCCTTCTTGAGGCCGTACGCGTCCAGGACCTTGTCCTTGAGCAGGCCCATCATTCCGGCGCTCGTCTCGATGCCGGTGATCTTGCCGTCGAAGGTGCCGGCCTTGCCCTTGAGGTCCTCGAGGGAGTTGATGTCCTTCATGTACGCGGGGACGGTCAGCTCCAGGGACGTGGGGCCGAACCAGGAGCCCAGGTCCTCCAGGTCCTTGCCGTACTTCTTCCAGTACGAGGCGTGCGTCGTCGGCAGCCAGGAGTCGGTCTGGAAGTCGATGTCGCCCTGCGCCAGGGAGGTGTACAGCGGGCCGGCCTCGAGCTGGCTGGTGGTCACCTTGAAGCCGCGCTGCTCCAGGGCCTCCTTCCACAGGAAGGTGGAGGCGACGCCCTCGTCCCAGGGGATGTAGCCGATCTTGACTTCCTTGCCCTGGCCCACGTTCTTGGAGTCGGCCACGGCCTCGTCGTCGCTGTCGCCGAAGATGCCCATGCCGCCCGCGACGAGCGCGAGGGCGACGACACCGGCCATCGCGACGACGGGCCGGGGACGGTAGTTCCAGACGTTGAGGCCCTGCGCGGCCCGCAGCTTGGCGAGCGCGCGGCGTCCGAGCGGGGAGACCTGGCCGCCCAGGCCGCTGGTGACGCGGTCCAGGTAGATGGCGAGGATCACGATGGAGATGCCCGCCTCCGCGCCGAGGCCGACGTCGAGCTGGCCGATGGCGGCGTTGACGTCGGCGCCGAGACCCGGCGTTCCGACCATGCCGGTCAGGGCGGCCATGGAGAGGCCGAGCATGATGACCTGGTTGACACCGGCCATGATCGTCGGCAGCGCGAGCGGGAGCTGGACCCGGAAGAGGGTGTTGCGGGGCGTGGTGCCGAACGCGTCGGCGGCCTCGACCAGGTCCTTGTCGACCTGGCGGATGCCGAGCTCCGTCATGCGCACGCCCGGGGCGAGCGCGAAGACGATCGTGGCGACGATGCCCGCGGGGGCGCCCATGCGGAAGAACAGCAGCGCCGGGATGAGGTAGATCATCGCGGGCAGCGTCTGCATCAGGTCGAGGACCGGCCTGACGATGCCGCTGACCGTCTTGGAGCGGGCCGCCCAGATGCCCACGGGCACGGCTATCACCAGCGCCACGAAGGTCGAGACGAGCACCAGGGACAGCGTCATCATCGCGTTGTCCCACAACTCCAGGGACACGATGAACGCGAAGCCCGCGAAGGCGAGCACACCGCCGAGCAGACCGCGCAGCCAGAACGCGACGACGGCGAGGATGCCCGCCATCAGGAGCGGCTCGGGCCCGGAGAGGACGTCGTAGACGCCGTCCCACATGTTCTGGAAGAGGGTCTTGATGAAGTCGAACAGCCAGTCCATATGGGTTCTGGACCACTCGACCGCGTCATTGACCCAGTCGCCGAAGGGAATCCTAGGCACCGCTGCTCACCTTGCCCACGTTCTTGCCGCCGTTGTCCTTGGCCTGCTGTGCCGGAACGACCGCGTCCTGCGGCTCCGACGGGGCGGGCTCTCCGAGCACGGCAAGCAGCCGCGCCCGCGGTACGACACCGACGAGCTTGCCGTCGGCGCCGGTCACGGCGACCGCCACGCCGCTGGTGGAGCAGGGCGTGAACAGCTCGATGATCGGGGTGTCCTCGGTGACCGTCGCGGGGGCGTCGGCCATCACGAAGTCCTTGTCCGGGTCGGCCATGATGGCGCCCGCGGTCAGGACCCGGGACCGGTCGACGTCCTGCGTGAACGCGGCGACGTAGTCGTTGGCCGGGGTGACGAGGATGTCCTCGGACGTGCCGATCTGGACGATGCGGCCGTCGCGCATGACGGCGATCTGGTCGCCCAGGCGCATGGCCTCGTTCAGGTCGTGGGTGATGAAGACGATGGTCTTCTTCAGCCGCTTCTGCAGCTCCAGGAGCTGGTCCTGCATGTCGCGGCGGATCAGCGGGTCGAGCGCGCTGAACGACTCGTCCATGAGCAGCAGGTCGGCGTCCGTGGCGAGCGCGCGGGCCAGGCCCACGCGCTGCTGCATGCCGCCGGACAGCTCGTCGGGCCAGGACTTCTCCCAGCCCTTGAGCCCGGCGAGCTCAAGGGCCTCCAGGGCCCGCTTCTCGCGCTCGGCGCGCGGCAGCCCCTGCACCTCGAGGCCGTACGCGGCGTTCTCGAGGACGCTGCGGTGCGGGAACAGGGCGAAGTGCTGGAAGACCATGCTGATCTTCTTGGAGCGCACCTCGCGCAGCTCGCGCGCGCTGAGCTTGGTCAGGTCCTGCCCGTCGAAGAGCACCTGCCCGGCCGTCGGCTCCGAAAGCCCGTTGAGCATGCGCAGCAACGTGGACTTGCCGGAGCCGGAGAGACCCATGACGACGAAGATCTGGCCCGGTTCGACGGTGAAGGACGCGTCGATCACCGCGGCGGTGGTCCCCTTCGCGCGCAGCTCTTCACGGTCGGTTCCGTGGCGGAGTTTCTCCACCGCGTCATCGGGTCGTCTGCCGAACACCTTGTACAGGTGCTCGGCTTGCAGCCTGGACACATACACCTCTCGGGTTGAACCAAGACGGCCCGCCTCCCCCGCCGGCGGGCCGTGGAGCGACGCGGGTCTGCCCGCTTGCCCGTCAAGAAGTTGAAAACTCGACCGGGTTCGCTCCGCGTGCGCGCCTTCCCACGCTTACAGGACCCAAACTCAAGAGTGGCCCAGGTCACATTCACCACTGTTCTTCGACTGTTCCTGTCAGTGCCGTGCGGCATGATGCGCACGTGACTCAAGCAACGCGGCGGCTGATGCTGCTCGACACGGCGTCCTTGTACTTCCGGGCCTACTTCGGGGTCCCCGAGTCGGTGCGGGCCCCGGACGGCACCCCGGTGAACGCGGTGCGCGGCCTGCTCGAATTCATCACCCGCCTCGTCCAGGACCACGACCCCGACGACCTGGTCGCCTGCATGGACGCGGACTGGCGCCCGCACTGGCGCGTGGAGCTCATCCCCTCGTACAAGGCGCACCGCGTCGCCGAGGAGGCCCCCGCGGGCACCCCGGACCCGGACGCCGAGGAGATCCCCGACACCCTCTCCCCCCAGGTCCCCGTCATCGAGGACGTCCTGGACGCCCTCGGCATCGCCCGCGTGGGCGTGGCGGCGTACGAGGCCGACGACGTGATCGGGACGTACGCGGCGCGGGCCACGGGCTCGGTCGACATCATCACGGGCGACCGCGACCTGTACCAGCTCGTGGACGACGCCCGCGGCATCCGCGTCCTCTACCCCTTGAAGGGAGTGGGCACCCTTCAGGTGACCGACGAGGCGTGGCTGCGCGGGAAGTACGGCGTGGACGGCCCCGGCTATGTGGACCTCGCCCTGTTGCGCGGCGACCCGAGCGACGGCCTCCCCGGGGTGCCGGGCATCGGCGAGAAGACCGCGGCCAAGCTGCTCGACGCGTACGGCGACCTGGCCGGGATCATGGCGGCGGTCGACGACCCCCGGTCCAAGCTCACGCCGTCGCAGCGCAAGCGCCTGGACGAGTCCCGCGCCTATGTGGCCGTGGCCCCGAAGGTGGTCCGGGTCGCGAGCGACGTGCCGCTGCCGGACGTGGACGTCGCGGTGCCGCGCGAGCCGCGCGATCCGGCCGCACTGGAGGATCTCGCGACCCGGTGGGGGCTCGGCGGGGCCGTGCACCGGCTCCTGTCGGTCCTGGCCCGGTGAGCTCGTCGCCCTGCCCGCGCGCTCTCCGCACTGCCCCAATGGCCTATCCGCGCCGCCACGACGAGCTGCTAGGTTAGGCTTACCTAACCAATTTGTGTTTCAGGGGAAGGCCGACGCCATGGCAGAGCGACCCGCACGCAGGACTCCCAAGCCCCACATCGCGCAGGTCGTGCGCACCGAGCAGCTGACACCACACATGCGGCGCGTGGTCGTCGGCGGCGAGGGCCTGGCGGAATTCACGGCCGGGGACTGCACGGACCACTACGTGAAGCTGCTCTTCGCGCCCGCCGGGGTGACGTATCCGGAACCCTTCGACATCCAGCGGATCCGCGAGGAACTGCCGCGCGAGCAGTGGCCCGTGACGCGCACGTACACCGTGCGCTGGTGGGACCCCAAGGCCCGCGAGCTCGCCCTCGACTTCGTCATCCACGGCGACGAGGGCCTCGCCGGGCCCTGGGCGCGCAGCGTCCGCCCCGGCGAGACGGTCCGCATGCTCGGCCCCGGCGGCGCGTACGCCCCCGACCCCACCGCCGACTGGCACCTGATCGCCGGTGACGAGAGCGCGCTGCCCGCCATCGCCGCCGCCCTGGAGTCCCTGCCCGAGGGCGCCGACGTGCGCGCCTTCGTGGAGGTCGAGGGCCCCGACGAGGAGCAGCAGATCGACACGCACGCGGAGGTCGTCTGGCTGCACCGGGGCGAGCGTCCCGTCGGCCAGGCCCTGGTCGAGGCGGTCCGCGCGCTCGACTTCCCCGCCGGTGACGTGCAGGCCTTCGTGCACGGCGAGGCGGGCTTCGTGAAGGAGTTGCGTCGCGTCCTGCGCGTCGAGCACCAGGTCCCGCGCGAACGCCTCTCCGTCTCCGGCTACTGGCGCCTCGGCCACAACGAGGACGGCTGGCAGGCCTCGAAGCCGGAGTGGAACGCGCAGGTGGAGGCGGAGCAGGAGCAGAAAGCGGCGTAGGGGCCGCGTCGGCACCAGGTGCGCCTTCGCGCGTTGTCGGCGCGGTCGGCGTTGTCGGCGTCGTCGGTACGCGGTGCCGGTGCGTCACGCCGCCTGAGGGCGGCCGCCCCGGTCGGGGGTGGCCGCCCTCAGGCGCGCGGGCCACGCACGCGCTGCCTCAACGCGCCGCGCCCGCCCCGTCCCCCTTGATCCGCGCGTGCAGATGCATGTCGTGCCAGCCGTCCTCGTGCAGCACCGCGCTCCGCTTCGTGCCCTCCGGGGCGAAGCCGGTCTTCAGGGCCACCCGGCACGACGCCTCGTTGGCGGTGGCGTGGTAGAGCTCCAGGCGGTGCAGGCCGACCACGTCCAGCGCCCAGTGGGCGAGGGCGGTCACCGCGCGGGGCGCGACACCGCGACCCTGGGCGCGGGGCAGCGTCCAGTAGGCCATCTCCGCCTGGCCGTCGGAGAAGACGATCTCGCGCAGGGCGACCCGGCCCGCCACCTCGTCGGTGGCCGCGTCCACCACCGCCCAGGTCGCGGTCCGCTCCTCGGTCCAGTCCGCGCGCCAGCCCTCGATCCACTCGCGGGCCTCGTCCTCGGAGTCGGCCACGCGCGCGTGCCACCGCTGCAGCACCGGGTCCTGGAACGCCTCGTACACGGCGGGCGCGTCCTTGGGCGCCCAGGGGCGCAGCAGCAGTCCGCCGACGGCGGGAAGGGTCGGTTGCGCCCGGCCCGCGAAGGTACCGGACTCCACCACGTTCGGGATCTTGTAAGGCATGCCGTCATCGTGCAGCGCGGCCGCCGCACAGGACAGCGAGTTTCCGGGCCGGGCACGCGGCCGCCCCGCCGCCACCGCGCCCCGTACGCTTGCCCGGTGTGACCCGCAGACGCCGCACTCCGCCCGCTCCCCTGCCGCAGCGCGACGGCGTCGACCCCGTGCGGGTCCGGCTGCCGGACGACGTGGCGTGGACGACCGTACGGGACCATCTCGTCGACCGGCTCTCGGCGCCGCCCGGCGTGGTCGACGCGATGCTGAGCGAGGGCCGGGTCGTCGGCGCCGACGGCGGGCCCGTGGCACCGGACGCGCCGTACGTCCCGGGCGCCTACCTGTGGTTCCACCGGGACCTGCCGGAGGAGCCCCGGGTGCCGGACAGCATCGACGTCGTGTACCGCGACGAGCACATCGTCGTCGCCGACAAGCCGCACTTCCTCGCCACGATGCCGCGCGGCAGCCACATCGCCGAGACCGCCCTCGCCCGGCTGCGCGACCGGCTCGGCATCCCCGCGCTCGGCGCCGCCCACCGCCTGGACCGACTCACCGCCGGACTCCTCCTGTTCACGGTGCGCCCCGGGGAACGCGGCGCCTACCAGACCCTGTTCAGCGACCGCAGGGTGCACAAGGAGTACGAGGCCGTGGCCGCGTACGACCCCGCGGTGGACCTGCCCCGCACCGTGCGCAGCCACATCGTCAAGGAGCGGGGCGTCCTCGCGGCCTACGAGGTCCCCGGCGCCGAGCCGAACAGCGAGAGCCGCGTCGAACTCGTCGAGCACGACGGCCGTCTGGCGCGCTACCGGCTGCTCCCGCACACCGGCCGCACCCACCAGCTCCGCGTCCACATGAACGCCATCGGCCTGCCCATCCTGGGCGATCCGCTCTACCCCGAGGTGCGCCCGCAGGGGGCGCCGGACGACTTCCGGCGCCCCCTGCAACTCCTCGCCCGGGTCCTGGAGTTCACCGACCCCGTGACGGGCGCCGCGCGCCGCTTCGAGAGCGGGCGCTCGCTGGCAGCCTGGTCCGCGTACGACACGTGGGCCGGGTCGGCGCGCGACGAGTGAGCCGGTGAGCGCACGGGCTCAGTAGCCCCGCCACCACTCCAGGAAGCGCCGCCAGGCGCCCTTGCGCCGGACCGGCGCGGCCGCCGGTTCCGCGGCCGGGGCGGCGGCGGCGACCGGCTGCGGCGCCTCGGCCGGCACCTCGGGCCGCGGCGCCGGGGACGTCACCTCCCAGTGCTTGCGCGGCGTCGGCACGTGCGACATCGGCCGGGCCGTGACGTCCTGCGGCGGCCGCTTGCCGAACTGCACCGGCAGCGCCACCAGATGCCGCGACAGGATCGACGAGCGCCAGCTCAGCTCCCGCTCGTCCACGCGGAGTTCGACGTCGGGCAGCCGCATGAGCAGCGCGTCCACGCCGGTGTCGGCGATGGCGCGCCCGATGTCCTGGCCGGGGCACTCGTGCGGCCCGCCGCTGAACGCGAGGTGGGAGCGGTTGCCCTGCATGTTGGCGGACAGGTCGGGGCGCACGACGGGGTCGACGTTGCCCGGCTGGATGCCGAGCAGCAGTCCGTCGCCCGCCTTGATCTGCTGGCCGCCGAGCTGGGTGTCCTGCTTGGCGAAGTAGCCGACCATGGCGCTGAACGGCGGCTCGTCCCAGAGCGACTGCTCGACCGCCTCGGGCACGGTCATCTGGCCGCCGCTGAGCTGGGCACGGAAGCGCGGGTCGGTGAGGACCATCCGCAGCACGTTCGCGATGAGGTTCGCCGTGGCCTCGTAGGCGGCGATGAGCACCAGGCGCAGATGGGCGGCGACCTCGTCGTCGGTGAGCTGCGCGGGCTGGGCGATGAGGGCGCTGGTGAAGTCCTCCTCGGGCTGGGCGCGGCGGCGCACGACGTGCCGGGTGAGAGCCTCCATCACGTACGCGTTGCTGGCGATGGCCGTCTCGGTGCCCTTGATCATGTCGCGGGCCGCCTGCACCATGCGCTCGCTGTAGTCCTCGGGCATGCCGAGGACGTGCAGCATCACCATCATCGGCAGATGCTCGGCGAACTGGCTGACCAGGTCGGCCTCGCCGGTCTCGCAGATGTCGTTGAGGAGTTTGTTGCTGTAGCGGTTGATGTGGCGGCGGATGCCGCGGTGGTCGAGGCCCGCCATGGCGCCGGTGACCGCGCCGCGCAGCCGCTGGTGTTCGGCGCCCTCGACGAAGGAGGCCATCGGCTGCCAGCTGAACACGGGTGCGAGCGGGTGGTCGGGGCCCGCTGTGCCGTCCCGGACCGCGCTCCACACACGGGAGTCGCGGGTGTACTGGGACGGCGTGCGGACCATGTGCAGGTTCTCGCTGTGGCCGAGCACCGCCCAGACGCGGACGTCGTTGTGGAGCAGCGCCGGGGCCACCGGGCCGTGTTCGGCGCGCAGCTTCTCGTAGACGCCCGCGAGGTCCTGGTCCGCCTCGGGGCCGTACAGGCGGCGCATTCCGTCGCGGCCGAAGCCGGAGGACTGGTGGGCGGGGCAGCCGGGGGGCGGGGCGGCGGCGGGGTCGGTGCCGGGGCTCGATGCGGAGTAGGGGGAGTGCCGGGAGGGAGTCGTCACGGTGGTGGCTCCGGGGTCGTGAAGGTTCCGGGGTGGTGAGAGGTCCGGGTGGTGAGAGGTCCGGGTGGTGAGGTTCCGGGGGTGCGGATGGCGGGGGGGGTGGGCGTGCGGATGGCGGGGGCGGGCTCAGGCCTTGGCCACGGCGAGGGAGTGCAGATAGCGCATGAGCGTCATCAGGGTGTCCCTGCTGGAGGCCCGGTGCCGGGCGTCGCAGTGCACGATCGGCACGCCCTGCTCCAGGTCGAGCGCCCTGCGCAGGGCGTCCATCGGGTGCCGCGGCGCGTCGGGGAAGTCGTTGACGGCGATGATGAACGGCACGCCCTTCTCCTCCAGGCGTCCGATCACGTCGAAGCTGACCTGCAGGCGGCGGGTGTCGATCAGGACGACGGCGCCGAGCGCTCCCTCGAAGAGGCCGTTCCACAGGAACCAGAACCGCTCCTGGCCCGGGGTGCCGAACAGATAGAGCACCAGCTCGTCGGAGATGCTGATCCGGCCGAAGTCCATCGCGACGGTCGTGGCGGTCTTGGTCTCGGAGCCGTAGTTGTCGTCGACGCCGATGCCGGCCTGCGTCATGGTCTCCTCGGTGGTCAGCGGACGGATCTCGCTGACCGAGCCCACCATCGTCGTCTTGCCGACTCCGAACCCGCCCACGATGACGACCTTCACGGCGGCCGTGGCCGTGGCGGGCAGGACGTCCTGCGCGCGGGGGCCTGTGATCGCGCCGGAGGTGAGCGTGTCAGAGCTTTTGAAGTCCATGCATCACCGCTTCGAGAAGGGAACGGTCGGGGAGCGCGGAGCGCACGATGGGGGCGCGCGCCAGCACTAAGTCCGCCGCGAGCATGTCCGTCAGGACCACGGTCACCACGCTGAACGGCAGGGCCATGTAGGCCGACAGCTCCGCGACGGACAGCGGCGTCCGGCACAGCCGCACCACGGCGGACTGTTCGGGCTGTGCCGTCGGGGAGGGATCGCCTTTGGCGACGATCAGCGTGACCAGGTCGAGGGGTGCCCGTTCGGAGTCCTCGCCGGTGAGGATGTACAGCCGCTCGGGGTTCTCGGGGCTGCGGCGTTCACGTCGGACCGGCACGTCCGCCTGGAAGCGGGCATCGGGTTCATCGCCTTGCGGGGGGTGTAGCGGATGAGTCATACGGCCTGCCCGTCTCGCCGCGGCGGGCTCGTGAGGTGCGCGCCGATCCGGACGACCAGGTCCCGCATGCGGTTGCCGATGAGTCCCGCGTCGACGGTCTCCTCGGCGAGCACGGCGAGATAGGCCCCGGCGCCCGCGGCCATCATGTAGAAGTAGCCGCAGTCGACCTCGATGATCACCATCCGCATGGTGCCGTCGCTCTCCGGGATCTCGGTGGCCACGGCGGCGGCGAGGCTCTGCAGCCCCGCGCAGGCCGCCGCGAGCCGGTCGGCGGCGTCCGGGTCGCCGCCGTGGCGCGCGATGCGCAGCCCGTCGGCGGAGAGCACCACGATCTGCCGGGTGCCGTGCACGCCGTCGGCGAGCTCCTTGAGCATCCAGTCGAAGTTGGCCCGCTGCTGGATCACTTCCAGCCCCCCTCATCGGCGTTGTCGGTGCTGCCGTGGTCGTTCTGATTGCGGACCTGTCGCTGGGCCGCAGGGTCGCCGGGGCGGTCGCCCGCGGTCGGGTCCTCGCCGTTGACGCCCTTCATGAAGGCCTCGATCCACAGACCGGGTTCCTTCTCCTCCTTCGGGGCGGGCGGCGGCGGTGGCGGCGGGGCGGCGGCCATGGCCGCCTCGGCGCGGCGCTGGGCCTCGGCCTCCTGCGCGTAGCGCTCGCTGAGCGACATCTTGACGCGACTCCTGCGCTGCGGAAGGCCGTTGGCCGTCCACTCGGTGACTTCGGGGATCTCGTCCTCCATGGACACCGAGAGCGGCATGGAGGGGCGGGGCACCGTGGTGACCTTGCGCGGCTTCTTGCGGCGGATGTCACGGGCCTCTTCGATGATCGTGCCGTCGGCGTTCACGCGCGGCACGGCGGAGGCGCCGATGCCGTGCGCGAGGCCCGGCGCGGCCTCGGTGGTGAGCATGTCGCGCGGCACGATGAGGACGGCGCGCACGCCGCCGTACGCGGACTGCCTGAGCGACACCTGGAGGTTGTACATCTGCGAGAGGCGCCCGACGACGGCCATGCCGAGGCGTGGCGTCTCGCCCAGGTCGTTCAGGTCCATGCCCTGCTGGGCCTTCTCCAGCATCCGCTCGGCCCGGGCGCGGGCCTCCTCGCTGAGGCTGACGCCGCCGTCCTCGATCTCCACGGCGATGCCCGTCTGCACCTCGACCGCGGTGACGTGCACCCGGGTCTGCGGCGGCGAGTAGCGCGTGGCGTTGTCGAGCAGTTCGGCGCAGGCGTGGATCAGGGGCTCCACCTTGGTGCCGTGGATATTGACCTTGGCGATGGAGTGCAGGTCGACGCGCTGGTACTCCAGGATCCTGGACATGGCGCCGCGCAACACGCTGAACAGCGGTACCGGCCTCGGCCACTGACGTCCCGGGCGGGCGCCGCCGAGCACGGTGATGGAGTCGGCGAGGCGGCCGATGAGGGCCGTGCCGTGGTCGATGCGCAGCAGGTCGTCGAAGACCTCGGGGTTGCGCCCGTGGAACTCCTCCATGTCACGCAGTTCCGCGGCCTGCTGGTGGACGATGGACTGCACGCGGCGCGCGATGTTGACGAAGGCGCGCTGCGAGTTCTCCCGCATGGCCTCCTCGCGGTCGAGGACGTCCAGGATGGAGCGGAGCAGGATGCGCTGGGCCTGTGGCAGTCGGCAGTTGGTCGCGTCGCCGTCGATGACGTGCCGGATGACCTCCGAGGGCGCCTCGCCCTGCCGGACCCGGTAGAGGGTCTCCGGCAGCAGGTCGCGGCCGAGCCGGACGGTGTCCTCGTCGTGGGTCTCGATGCGGCGCTGGAGGTGGGCGGTCTGCTTCGCGTGGCTCCGGTGCAGGTCCCGGATGACGCGGCCGCGGCGCGCGGCCTCGGCGCCGACGGCGACGACCACGAGCGTGGCGATGGCACCGCACCAGCCGACCGCGATCCGGGCCGGTTCGGTCACCGCGGCGACGGCGGCTCCCGTCGCCGCTGCCATGACCATGGCGGGCAGCAACAGCACGCGTGCGTAAGGGACTTCTCGGCCACCGGGAGGCGATTGAACACTCACCATGTATGCCCTCTGAACACTCGTCTTGGGGGAGGAAGTTGGGGATGTGTACGGGGGTGACGCTGGTAATGCAGGTGGTGCATGTGATCGATGTGGGGGGTATGAAGGCGTGTGATGTATGGCGCGTCTTCCGCCGGGTTCGGACCCACGCGAGAAAACGAACTTTCGAATATCTGGGAACAAGCGCGCGAATCCGTCGCAACTCGTTCAACTCGCCGCGCTTCGGGCGAGCTTAGTCCGCTCGCATCACGCTGGAGTCATATTCGGCAACCCTCTGCGAGCGCCCGCCGACAGGCATACACTCAGCCCCATTTGCACGCATGGCGACCGGAGCGCTGCACGCAGTGACGATCAGGGGGCACGCGGCGCCCCGGCACAAGCGCGGGCACGAAGAAGGCCCCCGCCGGTTTCACCCGGCAGGGGCCGCCCCAGAGCTGATGTGCGTCAGCCGATGTACGTCAGCCGACGGAGCTGTACGCCACCACACCGCGCAGCAGCTGCTCCACCGCCTTGCGCGCGTTCTTGCCGACCGTGCTGTCCTCGCGCGGCGCCGCCGCCGAGATCTGCCCGAGCACGTCGATGACCTGCTTGCACCAGCGCACGAAGTCACCGGCCGGCATCTCGGCCTCGCGCAGCACCTCGTCGAGGCCCTTGCCGCTCGCCCACATGTACGCCGCCCAGGCGAAGCCGAGGTCGGGCTCGCGCTGCCCCACGCCCTCGGCCTGGCTGATCTTGAACTCCTCCTCGAGGGCGTCGAGCCGCCCCCAGATGCGGACCATCTCGCCGAGCGCCGCCTTGGCCCCGCCGGAGGGCAGCTTGGGTGCGAGCGCGTCGTCGCCGACCCGGGCCTCGTACACCAACGCCGAGACGCACGCCGCCAGTTCGGCGGGACCAAGGCCCTCCCAGACCCGGGCGCGCAGGCATTCGCTGGCCAGCAGGTCCAGTTCGCCGTACAGCCGGGCGAGGCGCTTGCCGTGTTCGGTGACCTCGTCGCCGCGCAGATAGTCCAGCTCGGTGAGCAGGGCGACGATGCGGTCGAAGGTGCGGGCGATGGTGTTGGTGCGGCCCTCGATGCGCCGCTCCAGCTGCTGGGTGTCGCGGCGCAGGCGGTAGTACCGCTCGGCCCAGCGGGCGTGGTCCTCGCGCTCGTCGCAGCCGTGGCACGGGTGCGCGCGCAGCTCGGCGCGCAGCCGGGAGATCTCGCGGTCGTCGGCGGCGGCCGCGCGGCCCTTGCGATGGCGCTCGGGCACCAGGTGCCCGGCCTTGGTGCGGAGCGCGGAGGCGAGGTCGCGGCGCGACTGCGGGGAGCGCGCGTTGAACGACTTCGGGATCCGCATCCGCTCCACGGCCTCGACGGGCACCGGGAAGTCCATCGACGCCAGCCGCTTGACCTGCCGCTCGGCGGTGAGCACCAGCGGGCGCGGCCCGTCCTGGTGCTCGAAGCCGCGGTGGCCGTTGGCGCGGCCCGCGGGCAGCCCCGGGTCGAGCACGAGCGCGAGGCCCGCGTACTTCCCGGTCGGCACATGGATCACGTCGCCCGGCTTCAGCTTCTCCAGGGCGGCAGCGGCGGCGGCACGGCGCTGGTTGGCGCCCTGCTTGGCCAGTTCGTTCTCGCGGTCCTTCAGCTCGCGGCGCAGCCGCGCGTACTCCTCGAAGTCCCCGAGGTGGCAGGTCATCGAGGCGTGATAGCCCTCGAGGCCCTCCTCGTTCTTCTGCACCTGCCGGGAGATCCCGACAACCGACTTGTCGGCCTGGAACTGCGCGAAGGACGTCTCAAGAAGCTCGCGCGAGCGGTGCCGCCCGAACTGCTCGACCAGGTTCACCGCCATGTTGTACGACGGCTTGAAGCTGGAGCGCAGGGGGTAGGTGCGGGTGCCCGCGAGGCCCGCCAGGTGCTCGGGGCTCATGGCGCGCTGCCACAGGACGACCGCATGGCCCTCGACGTCGATGCCGCGGCGGCCCGCGCGGCCGGTCAGCTGGGTGTACTCGCCCGGGGTGATGTCGGCGTGCTGTTCGCCGTTCCACTTCACGAGCTTTTCCAGGACGACGCTGCGCGCGGGCATGTTGATGCCGAGCGCGAGGGTCTCGGTGGCGAACACGGCCTTCACCAGGCCGCGGACGAACAGCTCCTCCACGACCTCCTTGAAGGTCGGCAGCATGCCCGCGTGATGGGCGGCGATGCCGCGCTCCAGGCCCTCCAGCCATTCGTAGTAGCCGAGGACGTGGAGGTCCTCGTTCGGGATGGACTCCGTGCGCTCCTCGACGAGTTCACGCACCCGCAGGCGCGCCTCGTCGTCGTTCAGGCGCAGTCCCGCGTACAGGCACTGCTGCACGGCGGCCTCGCAGCCGGCGCGGCTGAAGATGAACGTGATGGCGGGAAGCAGGCCCTCCGCGTCCAGGCGCTCGATGACCTCGGGGCGGGCCGGGGTCCAGATCCGCGACCGCGACCGGCGCTCCCGCTCGCGGTCGGCCTCGCGGATCATCTTGCCCTTGCGGCGGTCCCGCGGGTTGTACGACCGGCTGGCCTCCTGGCGGGCCATCCGGGTCAGGTCCGGGTTGACCGCCTTGCGCTGGCCCTCGCCCTCCTCGAAGAGGTCGTACATCCGGCGGCCCGCGAGCACGTGCTGGAACAGCGGCACGGGGCGGTGCTCGGAAACGATCACTTCGGTGTCACCGCGGACCGTGTCGAGCCAGTCCCCGAACTCCTCCGCGTTCGACACCGTGGCCGAGAGCGACACCAGCGTGACCGACTCCGGGAGGTGAATGATCACTTCCTCCCAGACGGCGCCGCGGAAGCGGTCGGAGAGGTAGTGCACCTCGTCCATGACCACATAGCCGAGGCCGCGCAGGGACTGGGAGCCCGCGTACAGCATGTTCCGCAGGACCTCGGTGGTCATCACGACCACCGGTGCCTCGGAGTTGACGCTGTTGTCGCCCGTGAGCAAACCCACCTGGTCCGCGCCGTACCGCTTGGCGAGGTCCGCGTACTTCTGGTTGGAGAGCGCCTTGATCGGCGTGGTGTAGAAACACTTCTTGCCCTGCTGGAGGGCGAGGTGCACGGCGAACTCGCCGACGATCGTCTTGCCGGAGCCCGTGGGGGCGGCCACGAGCACGCCCTTGCCGGCTTCGAGCGCCTGGCACGCCTCGATCTGGAAGGGGTCGAGGCCGAATTCGTACATCTCGCGGAAGGACGCGAGCGCGGTGGCCTGCTCGGCGGCACGCTGACGCGCCGCCGCATACCGCTCGGCCGGTGAGAGGTCCTCTGTCATCGTGCTTTCGAGCCTACCGGCCACCACTGACAACGGACGATCATTATCGGGACCGGGGCGAATCCGCAGGTCGCGGGCGTGCGGCGGGTGGGGCACGGGTGCCGGGACCGGCTCACGGCCCCAGGACGCGCACCGCCCCCGGCACACAGGTGGCGGTCAGCGGCAGCTCCCCGAGGCGCTCCCCGTCCGCGTACCCGGTAGTGCCCTGCGCCTCGATCCGCACCGTCGCGGCCCGGTGCACGGTGACCTTCGGGTGGTCCAGATGCGTGCCCTTGTAGACCCGCGGAAAGACCTTCAGGAGCGTGGTGCGGCTGCAGTCCCCGACGACGGTCACGTCGAAGAGCCCGTCGCTCATGTCAGCGTCGGCGCAGATCCGCATGCCACCGCCGTACGAGCTGCCGTTGCCGATCGCCACGAGCGTCGCGTCGACCTCGTGGACGACGCCGTCGTCCAGTGTGACGCGGTACGGCACCGGCTTGAACGCGGCCAGTTCGGCGAGCATCGCGAGGTCGTACTTGAACCGTCCGGTGGGCCAGCGCATGCGGTTGCCGCGGTCGTTGACCCGCGAGTCGAACCCGGAGGCGAGCACCGTCCCGAACCAGGTCGCGCCGACCCGCCCGAGGTCGACGTCCCGGATCCGCTCCTCCTTCAGGGCCGCGGCGACGAGGGCGCCCGCGGCGGCGGGGTCCCGCACGGGCAGGCCGAGGGCGCGCGCGAAGTCGTTGCCGGTGCCGACGGCGATCACCCCGAGCGGCGTGCGGGTCCCGGCGACGGCCTGCAGGGCGAGGCTCGCCATGCCGTCGCCGCCGACGGCTATCAGGGCGCCGGTGCCCCCGTCGACGGCGGTCCTGGCCCGGCGCAGCGCGTCCCCGGCGTCCTCGCCGATGACGGTCCGTACGGAGAATCCGGCGGCGCGCAGCGCGGCGGCGGCCGGCTGCGCGGCGTGCGCGCCCCGGCCGCGGCCCGCGGTGGGATTGACGAAGAGGGTGATCTCGCTGGTCACGGGCGGACCCTACACAGCGGTCCGGCGCCGCAACCAGTCGTGGGGCTCAGTGCCCCGGCGCCCGAGTGGTGTCGTCGTGCCGCTCAGGTGACGTCGTCGTAGCCGTTGTACCGGGACGTGCGGCCCTCGGAGCCGCTGCCGTCGGTCTGCTCGGGGAGCGCCTTGGCGGCGGGGACGGGCTCGTTCCCGTTGACGGGTTCGGGGGTGAGGTCGAGGTCGGACGCCTCGTCGTCGTCGAGTTCCGCGTCCGGGTCGGCGCGTCGGCGGCGTTGGTCGTTCAGGACGGAGAAGCCGACGGCGAGGAAGTACAGGACCACGATGGGTCCGGCGAGCGCGAGCATGCCGACGGGGTCGGTCGTGGGGGTCGCCACCGCGCCGAAGACGAAGACGCCCATGACGACACCGCGCCACCAGCCGAGCATGCGGCGGCCGGTGACCATGCCGGTCATGTTGAGCATGACGAGCAGCAGCGGCAGCTCGAAGGAGGCGCCGAAGACCAGGACCATCCTGACGCTGAAGTCGAGGATCTTGTCCATCGGCAGGATGTTCTCGGAGCCCTCGGGCGTGATGCCGAGCAGCACCCGGATGCTGACGGGCATGATCACGTACGCGAGCCAGGCGCCGCCGAAGAACAGCGGCACGGCCGCGGACACGAAGGCGTAGGTGTACTTGCGCTCGCTCTTGTGCAGTCCGGGCGCGACGAAGGCCCAGAGCTGGTAGAGCCAGATCGGGCTGGCCCCGATGATGCCCGCCATGAGGGACACCTTCACCGTCGTGGTGAAGGGCGAGAGGAGATCCGTGTACGCGACGGTGGCGCACTCACCGCCGGTCGTCGACATGCCCTCCTTGCAGCGGGGCACGGGGTCAGCGAGGAACTCCATGAGTTGCTCGCTGTAGAACGCGGCGACGATCGCGACGATCGTGATCGCCAGCATCCCCTTCGCGAGCCGGTTGCGGAGCTCGCGCAGATGGTCCGCGAGGGGCATCCGCCCCTCGGGGTCCCTCTCCTTCTTGCGGGCAGACTTGAGCAACCCACGTCCTCATCTCGTGCGGCAGGCCGGCGGTGGCAGCCGGCCTTGGATCAGCGCTGCGTCGTGTGGTCGGTCGGCTCGGCGACCGGACGGGAGCTGGTCACGTCGCCGGGGGCCGCCTGGATGGTGCGGGGCTGCTGCTGCGGGGCGCTCTGGTCGGCGGGCGCGGGCGGGTCGGCCGGGGCCTTCTCGTCCTGCTTGCCGTCCGACTTCATGGCCTTGGCCTCGCTCTTGAGGATGCGTGCCGACTTGCCGAGGGACCGGGCCATGTCCGGGAGCTTCTTCGCGCCGAAGAGCAGGACCAGGATGACGAGGATCAGGATGATCTCGGTGGGGCCGAGCCTACCCATAGCTGTCTACCTTCTTCACCGAGGCGTCAGATTTCGGGACCGGGTGTCGGACAGTCGTCCGACCACCGGGCTTGGCAGCGATCGTAACCCCCTGGAGTAAACGCAGGGCAATCCCCGTGCATACTCCCAGTTGCGGCCCGCGCCTCACATTTCGGACCACTTCAGCAGCGTACCTGCCGGGTATGGGGAGTTGACAGGCCGCACCCGGCCCCGTGCGGAGGACCGGCCCAGGCGGGCGGTCAGCGGAGGTCCCGGCCCGAGTGGGCCACGGCGGTCGCGGCCTTCTCCAGATCCTCGGCGGCGCGGTTGATCCGCCGGGTGGTCTCCGACACCTGCCGGCCGAGCCGTTGCGCCTCGATGAAGACCTTGATCGCGAACACACTCAGGACGGCGAGTCCGCAGAACCCCGTGCCCACCGCCAGCATCGCCCAGAACATGTGCCGAGCCTAGACGGTCGAGTGCAGCCGCAGTGTCCGCACCCCGCCCCCGGTGAGCAGCTCGACGATGCGCTCCCCCGCGGGCTTGCGGACGGCGGTGCCGCACTCGGGGCAGGTGAAGGAGTAGAAGGTCGTACGACGGCTGGCGCCGATGGCCAACCGGAGGGCCCCCGCGGACAGTTCGAAGCGGGCGCGGCAGTCCGGGCAGGCGGCCTTGAAGAGAACCGCGGCCACCGACTGGGGCGAAAGGGGCATCAGTGACATACTGCGCATCTCTCCTCGGTTCCGTTCTCCACCCGCGCCACGGTCACGCTCCGGCGACACCGGCCCCGCCCGGGCGCTCCCCCACGTGCCCCTCGGCCTCCTCCTCTTCATAGGCCGCGAGCGCCTCCTGGGCCGCACGCCGTGCGCTGTCCGTCAGGTCCTGCGGCGAGACGATGCGGCCGTCGCGGCCGAGGCGCAGGGCGAGACGGCGCAGCGAGGCCGGGTCGGGGGTGCGCAGGGTGATGCGCAGGCCGCCGTCGGGCAGCTCGTCCGCGCTGTCGTGCGGGTAGTACTCGGCGACCCAGCGGCCGCCGGGGCCGACCTCCACCACGACCTCGGGGTCCTCGGCGGCGGGCTGCACCAGGCCCGCGGAGAGGTCCCGCAGCTCGACCTCGGGCGGTGCGGACGGCTCGTCCAGGATCTTGATCTCGGCGACCCGGTCGAGCCGGAAGGTGCGGCGCGCCTCGGAGCGGCGGCACCACGCCTCCACATAGGTGTGGCCGACGCTGACGAGCCGGATCGGGTCGATCTCGCGCTCGCTGAGCTGGTCGCGGGCCGGGGAGTAGTAGCGGATCCAGAGTCTGCGCCGCTCGGAGATGGCGCGGTCCACGTCGGCGAAGACGCCGCCCTCGGACTCGAAGGTGACCGAGAGCCGGGAGCTGGCCCCGGCCGCCTCACCCGCGGCCTCCTCCAGCTTCGCCGTGGCCCGGAGCAGCGCGAGCCGGTCGCCCTCGCGCAGTCCGGGCAGCGTGGCGACCGCGCGCGCGGCCACGAGCAGTGCCGTGGCCTCGTCGGCGGCGAGCCGCAGCGGCTCGGCCGTGTCCGCGCCGAGGGCACCCGGGTTGCGCCACCAGATGCGGTCGCCGTCGGTGTCGATGTCGAGCAGGTCCCCGCCGCGGAAACTGGTCCCGCACAGCGGAAGCACGTCCAGGTCGGAGATCAGCTCGTCGGGGGTGATGCCGAAGGCACGGGCCACGTCGGCGACGCGGGCGCCCGGGCGCTCGCGCAGATAGGTCACCAGGGACAGCATCCGCCTGGTCTGGTCGATGGCGTTCGTGGCCATTGCTCGCTTTCGTTCCCCTCAGCCCTTGGCCACGGCGCGCAGCCGGTCCACGACGTCCGCCCGCAGCTCGGCGGGCTCCAGGACCACCACGTCGGGCCCGAACTCCACCAGCCAGGCGTCCAGGCCGTGCCCGTACGGAATCTCCAACTCGTCCCAGCCCTCGCCGAGTTCCCTGGCGGCGACGGCCTTGGCGCGCAGCGGATAGCCGGCGCCCTTGCGCAGCCGGATCAGCGCGGTGCCGTCGGCCCGCTCCCCCGCCCAGCTCGCCACGGTCTCGCGCACGGTCACCACGTCGGGCACCTCGGCGCGGAACTTCCCGGCGCGCGAGCGGACCTTTCCGGTGATGCGGGAGAGCCGGAACACGCGCTCGGCCTCCCGGTCGCGGTCCCAGCCCGCGAGATACCAGTGGCCGCGCCAGCACTCCAGGGCCCAGGGCTCGACCTGGCGCTGCTCGGGGCGCGCGGCGGTGGCCTTGCGGTAGTCGAACACGACGGGGCGCCGGTCGCGGCAGGCGAGCATCAACGGCTCGAAGGCCGCCTCGTGCACGGGGATGTGCGGCTCCAGGGCGCCGTGCGACTCGTACGGGTCCACGTCCTCGGGCAGGCCCGCGGCGCGCAGCTTCTGCAGGGCGCCGCTGGCCGCGCCCGCGAGCCGGGCCTGCTGCCAGACCTTCGCGGCGAGGCCGAGGGCGGCGGCCTCCTCGGCGTCGAGCGTGATGGGCGGGAGCCGGTTGCTGTCGCGGCGGGCGAGATAGCCGACCTCGCCGTCCAGGTTCTCCACCGTCTCGATGACCAGGCCGAGTTCGCGGAGGTCGTCCTTGTCGCGCTCGAACATGCGGTTGAAGGAGTCCTCGGACCCGGCGGACGACCCGGAGAGCGCGCTCCGGCCCGGTCCGAAGGCCGCGCCGGGCCCCGGCCCGAAGGCCTCGACGTAGGCCTCGATGGACTCCCGCAGCTCACGCTTGCTGAGCGGACGCCTCGTCCCGAGCAGACACAGCGCCAGATTCATCAGCCGCTCGGCCTTGGCAATGGCCATCGACGCCCTTTCTCTCTCCCGGTCGACGACCGTACCGCCCCGGGGTGTGGTGGCAAAAGCCGAGGGCCCCTGCCGGGGTTGGCAGGGGCCCTCGACGGACACTTCCGGTCGGACGTGGGTCGGACCTGGATCCGACGCGGACACGTCCGGGAGCGGCTCAGGGGCGGCTCAGACCGAGACCAGGTCGCAGACGAAGATCAGCGTCTCGCCCGGGGCGATGCGGCCGCCGCCGGCGCCGCGGTCGCCGTACGCCAGGTGGGCCGGGATGGTCAGCTCGCGCCGGCCGCCGACCTTCATGCCCTGCACGCCCTGGTCCCAGCCGGAGATGACCTGGCCGGCGCCGAGCTGGAACTCCAGCGGGTTGCCGCGGTTCCAGGAGGCGTCGAACTCCTCGCCGGTGGAGAAGGCCACGCCCACGTAGTGGACCTTGACGAAGTCGCCCGCCTTGGCGACGGCGCCGTCACCCTCCCAGATGTCCTTGATCTGCAGCTCGGTGGGGGGCTCACCGACGGGGAAGTCGACCTCGGGCTTGTCGATGCTCACGAAAAACTCCTGCTCATGTGCGTGATGGGCAACCGGGACAGTCTGCCATCCGTCCCAGGGGTGATCACCTCTTGGCGAGGATGTCCACGGAGAAGACCAGCGTGGAGTCCTTCTTGATGGAGCTGCCCTGCGGCGGCTTGTCGCCGTAGCCCTCCTTCGGCGGCACGACCACCAGGACGCGGCTGCCGACCTTCTTGCCCTTCAGGCCCTCACGCCAGCCGGGGATGACCTGCGCCAGCGAGAACTGCGCGAGCTGACCGCTCTTGTACGAGGAGTCGAACTGCTTGCCGTCCGCCCACAGCACGCCCTTGTACTGGCAGAGGAGGGTGTCGCTCTCCTTGACCTCGTCGCCGTCGCCCTCGATGACATAGGCCGACGCGACCTTCTTCGGGGCGTCCGTCTTCGGCACGTCGATGGAGGGGGCCTTGCCGTCGGTGTTCGTCCCGATCTTCGGCAGGTCCTTGTTGTCCTGGGCGACTTCCTTGCCCTTGGCGGAGCTCTTCGTGCTGAACGTGTTCACGATGTCGACGACGAAGACCAGGGTGTCGGTGCCCTTGATGCCCGCCTGCTTGTTGCCCTGCTTGCCGTACCCCAGCTCCGGGGGGATGGCGAGCTCGACGCGGCTGTCGATCTTCTTGCCGACCAGGGCCTGGTCCCAGCCCGGGATGACCTGGCCGACGCCGATCGGGAAGATCGTCGGGGCCTTGCGGTCGTAGGAGTTGTCGAAGACCTTGGCCGTGTCCCAGATCTGGCCCAGGTAGTGGGCCTGGAGGTAGTCGCCCTTGGCGACCGTGGCGCCCTTGCCCGCGATGAGCGTCTTCACCGCGAGGTCGGTCGACGGCTTGCCGGAGCCCTTGGCGACCGTGGGCTTCTCGCCGAACTTGGTGCCCTTGGTCACGGCGGGCACGGGGCCGTCGACGATCTTCGCCTTCGGCGGCGTGGAATTCGACGGGGACGGGCTGTCCTTGGACTTGGCCTTGTCGGACTTGTCGTCGTCGCCGCATCCGGCCAGGGTCAGCAGGCCGGCCGGAACGGCCAGGAGAAGTGAGCGTCGGCGCACGGTGGGGGCCTCGTATCGATCGATCTTGTGGGTTGGCGTGCGCGCAACTCTACGCAGTGAGAAGGGCGCCGTACGAGGAACGTACGGCGCCCCGCGTTGCGTTCCCACAACACCCTGGCGTCTCGTGGGCCACAATCCGGCCACCCACCGACCGCGGGCTCGTCACCCGGCGGTCATGCCCGGCTCACATTCCGGCGATGAGCTTCTCCACCCGGTCGTCGACGGAACGGAACGGGTCCTTGCACAACACGGTGCGCTGCGCCTGGTCGTTGAGCTTGAGGTGCACCCAGTCCACCGTGAAGTCCCTGCGCTGTTCCTGGGCGCGCCGGATGAAGTCGCCGCGCAGCCGGGCCCGGGTGGTCTGCGGCGGCACCGACTTGCCCTCGAAGATCTTCAAGTCGTTGCAGATCCGGGCGGCTTGCCCCTTCTTCTCCAGGAGGTAGTACAGGCCCCGGCGGCGGTGGATGTCGTGGTAGGCGAGGTCTATCTGCGCGACCCGCGGGTGCGACATCGTCATGTTGTTCTTGGCGCGGTACCGCTCGATGAGCTTGTACTTCATCACCCAGTCGATCTCGGTGGCGATGCGGTCCAGGTCCTCGCTCTCGATCGAGTCGAGCGTGCGGCCCCAGAGCTCCAGGACCTGCTCGACCGTGCCGGTGCGGATGCCGCGGCGCTCGACGAAGTCGACCGCCTTCTCGTAGTACTCGCGCTGCACCTCGAGGGCGGAGGCCTCGCGGCCGCTGGCCAGGCGGACCTTGCGGCGGCCCGTGATGTCGTGGCTGACCTCGCGGATGGCCCGGATCGGGTTCTCCAGCGTCAGATCCCGCATCACCGTGCCCGCTTCGATCATCCGCAGGACGAGATCGGTCGCGCCGACCTTCAGGAGCATGGTCGTCTCGGACATGTTCGAGTCGCCGACGATCACATGCAGGCGGCGGTAGCGCTCGGCGTCCGCGTGCGGTTCGTCACGCGTATTGATGATCGGTCGTGAGCGTGTCGTCGCCGACGACACACCCTCCCAGATGTGCTCCGCGCGCTGGCTCACGCAGTACACCGCGCCGCGCGGGGTCTGCAGCACCTTGCCCGCGCCGCACAGCAACTGCCGGGTGACGAGGAACGGAATCAGGATGTCCGCGAGACGCGAGAACTCCCCGTGCCGGGCCACGAGATAGTTCTCATGACAACCATAGGAGTTTCCCGCCGAGTCGGTGTTGTTCTTGAAGAGATAGACGTCGCCCGCGATTCCCTCCTCGTGCAGGCGGCGTTCGGCGTCGACGAGCAGGCCTTCCAGAATGCGCTCGCCTGCCTTGTCGTGCGTGACCAGCTCGGTCACGTTGTCACACTCGGGTGTGGCGTATTCCGGGTGTGAACCCACGTCGAGATACAGGCGGGCGCCGTTCCGCAGAAAGACGTTGCTGCTGCGGCCCCATGACACAACACGGCGGAAGAGGTAGCGCGCCACTTCGTCAGGCGACAGACGGCGCTGTCCCCTGAACGTGCACGTGACGCCGTACTCGTTCTCCAGCCCGAAAATGCGGCGGTCCATGACTGAACATTACGCCCGATGCCCCGCACTGAAACCGGGTTCGGCAGCACCGTTTCGATCATTTTCCGATGAACCCGCAACCACCGGGCCCACACCTGCGGATGCGAACGCCCGCCCCGTGCACACGAGCACCAGCAGTGCCGCCGCACCCGCGAGCCCCGGAACCGCGAACCCCCACCGCGTCCCGGCCCACTCGACCACGGGACCGCCCGCCGCCGTCCCGACCGACGTGCCCACCGTGAACGTCGTCACCAACCACGAGAACGCCTCCGTGACCGTGCCCCGGGGCGCGTGCCGGTCCACGACGATGAACGCGCACGCGAGCGCCGGCGCGAGGAACACCCCGGCGAGCCCCGTCAGCGCCACCATCCCCACCGCGCCCGGCATCAGGACCAGCGGCACGTAGCAGACCGCGAGCAGCGCGACGAGCAGCACCAGGCGCCGTTCCGGGGCGCCGCTCCACTGCCGCGCTCCGTAGACCGTCCCGCCCACCAGCGCCCCGAGGCCGAGGGCCGCCATCATCCAGCCGTACACCGCGTCACCGCCGTGCCCGTCCGCGTACGACACCCCCGCCACCGTGATCGCGCCGAGCGCCGTCCCCACGAACAGGAACGCGCCGAGGAGCGCGAGCAGCCCCGGGGAGCGCAGCGCGCCGAGCCAGTGCGCCTCACGCGGGGCGGACCGCCACGCGCGCGAAGGGCGTGACACCACTACGGAGAGGGCTCCGAGCACACCGATCGCGTTCACCACGAGCAGCGCCGCGCTCGCCGACCACAGCGACACGAGCCCGGTCACCAGGAGCGGCCCGACGGTGAACATGACCTCCTGCGCCACGGCGTCCATCGCGTACGCCGTGTGCACCTGGCTCTCCTTGCGCAGCACGTCCGGCCACAGCGCCCTGAGGCCGCCCTCCAGCGGCGGCGTGAACAGACCGGCGACCACCATCGCGGCGTACGCGGCGAGGAGCGTGTCGGGGCCGGTGAACGCGAAGGCCGCCATGCCGAGGCCCGAGACGACGGCCGCCGGCAGCATGACGCGCGGCTGGCCGTGCAGGTCCACCAGGCGCCCGAGCAGCGGCTGCCCCACGGCCGTCGCCACTCCGTAGACCGCGGCGAGGGCACCGGCCAGGCTGTACGAGCCGCCCTCCGCGCGGACGAACAGCACGATGCCGATCGCCGCCGTCGCGTTCGGCAGGCGGCCCACGAGGGTGCCCGCAAGGAGGCGCGTCGCGTACCGCGCGCGCAGGATCTCGCCGTAACCGGAAGCCATCTGTGAGCCTCTCCTCGCCCGCCCGCGCGCCGAGGCGCCTTTAGTTGTACGTATAACGTCGCGAGGTCATACGTACCATGTGCGCTGTTCACCAGTCCACTGCCCGTGCGCGCCCGCCGTGCGCCGGGCGCCCCGCAGCGACCAGGAGACGTCCGTGGCCGGACCCCAGCGCGACACCGCGGCCCCCCGCCCCACCAGCCGTGACGTCGCCCGCGCCGCCGGGGTCTCGCAGGCCACCGTCTCCCTCGTCCTGGGCGACAAGTGGCAGGGCCGGGTCGCCGAGCGCACCGCCGAGCGCGTCCGCGCCGCCGCCCGCGAGCTCGGCTACCGGCCCAACCTCGCCGCCCGCAACCTCCGCCTGGGCCGCACCCGCACCGCGCTCCTCGTGGTGCCCGCCCTCACCAACGAGTTCTTCGCGCGGGTGCACACCGGCGCCGCCCGCGTCGCCGCCCGGCACGGCTTCGGCGTCGTCCTCTACCCCACGCCGGACCTCACCGCCCCGGCCCGCGACCCCTTCGACTCCGCCCGCGCCTCACTCGACGGCGTCCTCGCCTCCTCCATGGCCTCCGAGGCCCTCGGCGCGATCCGCGGCGACGAGCTCCCCCTCGTCATGCTCGACAGCGACCCCGCCGGGAGCCTCGGCGCGAGCACCGTCAACCTCGACATCGCCGACGGCATGCGTCAGGCCACCGAGCACCTGCTCGCCCTCGGCCACCGCGACCTCCTGCACCTGGCCGCCGACGTCGACTCCTGGACCTTCCACGTCCGCCGCGACGCCCTCGTCGCCGCCGTCCGGGGCAGCGGCGCGACCGTGCGCACCGCCAAGGCGCTCCTCACCGTCGACGACGCCCGCGTCGCCGCCGAGGCCGCGCTCGGCGGACCGGGCCCCCGCCCCACCGCCGTGGTCTGCGACGACGACATCCTCGCCGCGGGCGTCTGCAAGGCGGCCCGTCGCCTCGGCCTGCACGTCCCGGACGACCTCAGCGTCACCGGCTTCGACGATCTGACCCTCGCCACCGCCGTCGAGCCCGAACTCACCACCGTCGCCCTGCCCGCGGAGCGCTTCGGCGAGCAGGGCATGGCCACCCTCATCGCCGTCCTCGACGGCCGCGCCCCCGAACCGGCGGCCCTGCCCGCGCACCTCGTGGTCCGCGGCTCGACAGCACAGAGCCCCGCGTCCCGGCGCTGAACGCCGGGCCACGGGGCCATGTACCACTGATCCGCGGGGCGCGGACCTACTTCTCTGCGGAGCCCGAACCGGAGTCGGAGCCGGAGTCCGAGCCGGTCTCGGAACCGGCGTCCGGCTCCGCGCCGTCCTCCGCGTCCTCCGCCCCGCCCGTCGCTCCGTCCTCGCCGAGCAGCCGCTCCAGCTGTCGGCCGACGATCCGCTTGAACTTCCGCTGCTGCGGCCTCGTACGGTCGAGGACCGCCACCTCCAGGCGCTCCGCGGGGATCTCCCGCTCACTGCCGTTGGTGTCGCGCGACAGCGACTGCACCGCGAGCTTCAGCGCCTCGGCGAGCGTCATCCCGTCCTGGTGGCGCTGGTCGAGATACGTGCTGATCTGCTCGGCGTTGCCGCCGACCGCGACCGAGCCGTGCTCGTCGACGATCGAGCCGTCGTGCGGCAGGCGGTAGATCTGATCGCCGTCCGGCGTCGTGCCGACCTCGGCCACGACCAGCTCGACCTCGTAGGGCTTCTCGGCGTTGCTGGAGAAAATCGTGCCCAGCGTCTGCGCGTACACATTCGCCAGGCCGCGGGCCGTCACATCGTCACGGTCATAGGTGTATCCCCGCAGATCGGCGTAGCGGACGCCGCCGATGCGGAGGTTCTCGTACTCGTTGTACTTACCGGCCGCGGCGAAACCGATCCGGTCATAGATCTCGCTGAACTTGTGCAGCGCACGGGACGGGTTCTCACCGACGAACACAATGCCATCGGCGTACTGCAGCACGACCAGACTGCGACCGCGGGCGATGCCCTTGCGGGCGTATTCCGCCCGGTCGGCCATGGCCTGCTGGGGTGAGACATAGAACGGCGTCGACACCGGCTATCCGTCCCTTTCTGTCAAAAATTCACACAACAACTACGGGCACTCAGAGCAGCGCGGCGCGCGGACCGTCCGGCTGCTCCAGACGACGAGCCAGAATCGAGCGCGCGATCTCGGAGGTCTCCGCCTCCGCCAGCCGCCGGAAGCCCTCTTCGGAGATCACCGTCACAATCGGATAGATCCGCCGGGCGACATCCGGACCGCCCGTCGCCGAGTCGTCGTCCGCGGCGTCGTACAACGCCTGCACGACGAGCGTCGTCGCCTGCTCCTCCGTCAGGTCGTCGCGGTACAGCTTCTTCATGGCGCCGCGCGCGAAGACCGAGCCCGAGCCCGTCGCCGCGAATCCGTGCTCCTCGCTGCGGCCGCCCGTCACGTCGTACGAGAAGATGCGGCCCTTGGCACGGTCCACGTCGTACCCCGCGAAGAGCGGGACGACCGCGAGGCCCTGCATCGCCATGCCCAGGTTGGACCGGATCATCGTGGAGAGCCGGTTGGCCTTGCCCTCCAGGGACAGCGTCGCGCCCTCGACCTTCTCGAAGTGCTCCAGCTCCAGCTGGAACAGCTTCACCATCTCCACGGCGAGACCGGCCGTGCCCGCGATGCCCACCGCCGAGTACTCGTCGGCCGGGAAGACCTTCTCGATGTCGCGCTGCGCGATGACATTGCCCATCGTGGCGCGACGGTCACCGGCGAGCACCACGCCGCCGGGGAACGTCGTCGCCACGATGGTCGTGCCGTGCGGAGCCTCGAGCACCCCTTGCGTGGGCGGCAACTGCCGCTTGCCGGGAAGCATTTCCGGCTGGTGCTCGGAGAGAAAGTCCATGAAGGACGATGAACCAGGGGTCAGGAAGGCAGCCGGCAGACGCCCGGGCTTTCGAGTGTTGGCTTCCACGGGTTTCCTTCCAGGTAACTGATGGCCCGGCGCAAGGTGCCGGGAGCATCTCCCAACTTGCCGATCGCCGAATTGCAGTTGAAGCACAGTACGCCAGGGACCCTACCCGTCCCGCGGCAGTGATCCACATGGGCCGCCGCGCTTTCGCAGCGCACTCGGCAGCCCTGGCCCGCCCTTGGAAACCAAGGGAGAGGCGGCCTACTGGCCACCCTTTTGAACGAAGGAGCGCACGAAGTCCTCTGCGTTCTCCTCGAGGACGTCGTCGATCTCGTCCAGGACGGAGTCCACGTCGTCGCTCAGCTTCTCCTGGCGCTCCTTGAGGTCCTCGGAAGCCTGCGCGTCCTGCGTCTGCTCCTCGACCTCCTCGGTGGAACGCGTCGCCTTCTGCTGTCCGCCGCCGGTGTCCTTGGTCGCCATCTACCTCACCCCGCTCGGTTAGACGTTTCTTGATCAGACCCTACAAGCCGGGTCTGACATCGGCCCCGCACTTCGTACAACGTGCGGGGCCCACCTCTGTGATTCCCCCGCCGCCGGCCTTTCAGCCGCCTTTCAGCCCCCGGAGAGCACCCGGACCAGATCCTCCGCCGTGCGGCAGCGGTCGAGGAGCTCCTTGACGTGATTACGCGTTCCGCGAAGCGGCTCCAGGGTGGGCACGCGCTGGAGCGAGTCCCGTCCGGGCAGGTCGAAGATGACCGAATCCCATGAGGCCGCGGCGACGTCGTCGGCGTACTGCTCCAGACAGCGGCCCCGGAAGTAGGCGCGGGTGTCCTCGGGCGGCTTGGTGCGGGCCCGCTCCACGTCGCCCTCGTCCAGGAGGCGCTTCATCTTGCCGCGGGCCGCGAGGCGGTTGTAGAGGCCCTTCTCGGGGCGTACGTCCGCGTACTGGAGGTCCACCAGGTGCAGGCGCGCGGCGTCCCAGTCGAGGCCGTCACGGCGCCGGTAGCCCTCCATGAGTTCCCGCTTGGCGACCCAGTCGAGCTCTCCGGAGAGGCTCATCGGGTTGTTCTCCAGGCGGTTCAGGACGTCTTCCCAGCGGGACAGGACGTCCTTGGTCTGGTCGTCCGCGTCGGCGCCGTACCGCTCCTCGACGTATTTGCGGGCCAGCTCGAAGTACTCCATCTGGAGCTGCACCGCGGTGAGCGTGCGACCGCTACGGAGCGTGACCAGGTGCTGGAGCGTCGGGTCGTGGGAGATCTGGTGGAGGGTGCGCACGGGCTGGTCGACGGCCAGGTCCACCGCGATGAAGCCGTCCTCGATCATGGCGAGGACCAGCGAGGTGGTGCCGAGCTTGAGGTAGGTGGAGATCTCCGAGAGGTTCGCGTCGCCGATGATCACGTGCAGGCGGCGGTACTTCTCGGCGTCGGCGTGCGGCTCGTCCCGGGTGTTGATGATGGGCCGTTTGAGGGTGGTCTCCAGGCCGACCTCGACCTCGAAGTAGTCGGCGCGCTGGCTGAGCTGGAAGCCGTGCTCGTGGCCGTCCTGGCCGATGCCGACGCGGCCAGCCCCGGCGAAGACCTGGCGGGAGATGAAGAAGGGCGTGAGGTGGCGCACGATGTCCGAGAACGGGGTCTCCCGCTTCATCAGGTAGTTCTCGTGCGTGCCGTAGGAGGCGCCCTTGTTGTCGGTGTTGTTCTTGTAGAGGTGGATCGGCTGGGCGCCGGGGAGCGCGGCGGCCCGTTCGGCGGCCTCGGCCATGATGCGTTCGCCGGCCTTGTCCCAGAGGACGGCGTCGCGGGGGTTGGTGACCTCCGGGGCGCTGTACTCGGGGTGTGCGTGGTCGACGTAGAGGCGGGCCCCGTTGGTGAGGATCACGTTGGCGAGGCCGATGTCCTCGTCGGTGAGCTGGCTGGCGTCGGCGGATTCGCGGGCGAGGTCGAAGCCCCGCGCGTCCCGCAGCGGGTTCTCCTCCTCGAAGTCCCAGCGGGCGCGTCGCGCCCGGTGCATCGCCGCGGCGTAGGCGTTGACGATCTGGGACGAGGTGAGCATGGCATTGGCGTTGGGGTGGCCGGGGACGGAGATGCCGTACTCCGTCTCGATGCCCATTACTCGCCGTACGGTCATGCGGCCCTCCTTGCCCGGCGGCGCCCTCGGTCGGGGGCGCCGCTCAAGTACCGCTGGTTCTCCGGTGCGTGTGCGGTGCCCGTCCCCGCACTGCGCGACTCGGCGGTACGGAAGAGCCTAGAACGCCTCTGCGCTGGTGGGGAGATCATTTCCTGCTTTGCTCTCGCTGGGTTGGTGACGCGGCTGCGAGGCGCCCGCGACCGGCGGAAAACAGTCGGCTGCGGGTACCCGTGGAGGGCACCCGCAGCCGCCCTGCCATCTACAGGTACTGACCGGTGTTGGCCACCGTGTCGATGGAGCGTCCGGTGTCGGCGCCCTGCTTGCCGGTGACGAGCGTGCGGATGTACACGATCCGCTCGCCCTTCTTGCCGGAGATGCGGGCCCAGTCGTCCGGGTTGGTGGTGTTGGGCAGGTCCTCGTTCTCCTTGAACTCGTCGATGCAAGCCTGGAGGAGGTGAGAGACCCTGAGGCCCTTCTGGTTCTGCTCGAGGAAGGCCTTGATGGCCATCTTCTTGGCGCGGCCGACGATGTTCTCGATCATGGCGCCGGAGTTGAAGTCCTTGAAGTAGAGGACTTCCTTGTCGCCGTTGGCGTACGTGACTTCGAGGAAGCGGTTCTCCTCGGACTCCGCGTACATCTGCTCCACGACGGACTGGATCATGCCGTGCACGGTGGCGGCCTTGTCGCTGCTGTGCTCGGCGAGGTCGTCGGAGTGCAGCGGCAGGCGCTCGGTGAGGTACTTGGCGAAGATGTCCTTGGCCGCCTCGGCGTCCGGGCGCTCGATCTTGATCTTCACATCGAGGCGTCCGGGCCGCAGGATGGCCGGGTCGATCATGTCCTCGCGGTTGGAGGCGCCGATGACGATGACGTTCTCCAGGCCTTCCACACCGTCGATCTCGGCGAGCAGCTGGGGGACGATGGTGTTCTCCACGTCCGAGCTGACGCCGCTGCCGCGGGTGCGGAAGAGGGATTCCATCTCGTCGAAGAAGACGATGACGGGGGTGCCCTCGCTCGCCTTCTCGCGTGCGCGCTGGAAGACCAGGCGGATGTGCCGCTCGGTCTCGCCGACGTACTTGTTGAGGAGCTCGGGGCCCTTGATGTTGAGGAAGAAGCTCTTCCCCGCGGGCTGCCCCGTGACCTCGGCGACCTTCTTGGCAAGGGAGTTGGCGACGGCCTTGGCGATCAGTGTCTTGCCGCAGCCGGGCGGGCCGTAGAGCAGGACGCCCTTGGGCGGCCGCAGTTCGTGCTCCTTGAAGAGGTCGGGGTAGAGGTAGGGGAGCTCGACGGCGTCACGGATCATCTCGATCTGACCGCCGAGGCCGCCGATCTTCTCGTAGCTGATGTCCGGGACCTCTTCGAGGACCAGTTCCTCTACTTCGCTCTTCGGTACGACCTCGTAGACATAGCCGGAGCGGGGCTCGAGCAGGAGGGCGTCGCCGGGGCGGATGGTGACGTCCAGGAGCGGCTCGGCGAGCCTCACCACCCGTTCCTCGTCGGTGTGCCCGACCACCAGGGCCCGGTCGCCGTCCTCAAGGATCTCCTTGAGGGTGACGATGTCCCCGACGCTCTCGTACTCCATGGCCTCGACCACGTTGAGCGCTTCGTTGAGCATGACTTCCTGGCCGCGCCTGAGATCGTCGAGTTCGACGCTCGGGCTGACGTTCACACGGAGCTTGCGGCCGCCGGTGAAGATGTCGGCAGTGCCGTCCTCGTTCGCCGTGAGGAAGACTCCGAAGCCGGCCGGCGGCTGTGCGAGCCGGTCGACCTCCTCCTTGAGGGCCACGATCTGGTCGCGGGCCTCGCGGAGCGTGTTGGCGAGCCGTTCGTTCTGCGCGGACACGCCTGCCAGGTTGGTCTGCAGCTCGACGATCCGCTCTTCGAGAATCCTCGTATGACGCGGAGAGTCGGCGAGCTTGCGTCGCAGGACGGCGATTTCCTGCTCGAGATAGGCAACCTGACCGGCTGGGTCCTCAGACCCTCGCCCCGGCCGGATGCCGCGGTTGATGTCGTCGTCGTGGGCTGCCACGGTCCTCACCTCCTCCAAGGGGAGCTGGACGCTTCCTGACCCTACCTGGGTGGGTGCTGATTGAAACCCCTAGATCACAAAGACGGTGGGGGTGTGTCCGATCTTCACCCTTGCGCTCTCCCTCACGCCAGGGGAATACCCACCCAACAACATCGGAAAGCCGCCGGTTGTAGGGTCGAACTGTTCAACACCCGTCAGGGCTGGCCGGACTTGCAGCAAAGTCGGCCCTGCTCGACGCAGTTTCGGCAGGAGAGATGACCGTGCAGCACGAGGCGGAGACCGTCGGCGAGAGCCATGATCTGCTCGAGGTCTGGATCGATCAGGACCTGTGTACCGGCGACGGCATCTGTGCCCAGTACGCGCCGGAGGTCTTCGAGCTGGACATCGATGGCCTGGCCTATGTGAAGGGCGGCGACGACGAGCTGCTGCAGGCGCCGGGAGCGACAACGCCCGTGCCCCTGCCGCTGCTGCGGGACGTCACCGACTCCGCGAAGGAGTGCCCGGGCGACTGTATTCATGTACGTCGGGTTTCGGACAAGGTCGAGGTCTACGGCCCCGACGCAGAGTGACCGAATTGTTTCGCTGCGTGAGCGAAACGGGGCCCGTGGTTACCGTCTGAAGGTAACCACGGGCCCCTCCTCGTGTACGCCGGGTGTCCCCGGGGCCCACGCGCCGTCCACAGCGGCGACGCGTGGGACGCCGGGTGCGTCACACGCCGCGCGTCTCGCCGGGTGTCGAGCGGGTGAACGCGCCGTTCTTCCACTGCCACTTGGCCTCGTCGCGGAGATCGGGGCGGTAGCGGGGCACATCGATCGAGGAGTAGCCGAGGAGCGTCGCGGTCACGGCGCCCCCGCGCACCGCGAGCTTGCTGACGGTGCGGCGCTCCTTGGCGTCGAGGAGGGTCGCGACGACGCGCGGCTTGCCCTCGCGGGGCCGGGTGATGACGTACAGGGCGTGCGGCGGGCTGCCGGAGCCGGCCTGGCAGCGCACGGCGGCGACGGTCTCGGGGCGGCCGTCGCCGTCGAGGTCGCCGGTCGCCTTCTCGGTGACGACGGACTCGGCGGGGCATTCCAGGGGGTAGGTGACGGTGGCCGGGTCGGGCGCGGGCGCAGGTGCCGGGGCGCTCCTGGACTCGGGCTTGGGGTCGGTCGGGGCGGCGGTGGCCGGGTCGGGCTGGAGGAAGCCCGAAGCCGCGACGACGGCGGCGAGCGCGGCGGCGGTGGCCACCCAGTGGATGGGGCGGGTGGCCCACGGCCGGTCCACCGTGTGGGCCAGTTCCGGGACGGCGGGGTGCTGCACGAGGAGTGTCTCCTGTGAGGGCTGTGCCGGTGGAGGTGGGGTGGCCAGCATGCTGTCACACCTCACGGCGCCGGGGAACACCGGGGTCCCGTGCGAGGGCACGCCTCCAACACGGCGGCGCCGCCGTCGAGTTCCCGGGGTCCGGTGGGAACTCGGCGGCGGCGCCGGTGCGTTGTACGGAGTACGCCGGGCGCGCGGGGTGCGCGTCCGGGCGGGCGGTCAGCGGGGGCTGCCGCCGTCGGCGTTCGGGCCGGTGTAGTCCTCGCCGTAGGCGCCCTTGGCGGGGCGGCGGCGCCGCATGGGCGGCTCGACGCCGTCCGCGAGGCGGCGGGCGGTGAGGAGGAAGCCGGTGTGGCCGATCATGCGGTGGTCCGGGCGGACGGCCAGGCCCTCGATGTGCCAGTTGCGGATCATCGATTCCCAGGCCGTCGGCTCGTTGAAGCCGCCGATCTCACGGATCGACTCGACGGTGCGGGCCAGCTGCGTGGTGGTGGCGACGTACGCGCACAGGATGCCGCCGGGCACCAGGGCCTTGGAGACGGCCTCCAGGCACTCCCAGGGAGCCAGCATGTCGAGGATCACGCGGTCGACCTCGGTGTCGGACAGGTTGTCCTGGAGGTCGCCGACGGTGAGCTGCCAGGCGGGGTGCGGGCCGCCGAAGTAGCGCTCCACGTTCTGCTGGGCGATCTCGGCGAAGTCCTCGCGGCGCTCGTAGGAGTGCAGCATGCCGTGGTCGCCGATGGCGCGCAGCAGGAAGGCGCTCAGCGAGCCGGAGCCCACGCCCGCCTCCACGACGCGCGCGCCGGGGAAGATGTCGGCGAAGGCCAGGATCTGCCCCGCGTCCTTGGGGTAGACCACGGCGGCGCCGCGGGGCATGGACAGGACGTAGTCGGGGAGCAGGGGACGCAGCGCGAGGTAGGCGACGTTCCCCGTGGTGCGGACAACACTGCCCTCGGGAGCGCCGATCAGCTCGTCGTGCGGGAAGGAACCCTTGTGGGTGTGGAAGTTCTTCCCGGCCTCGAGCGTGAACGTGTAGTGGCGTCCCTTGGGGTCGGTGAGCTGGACCTGGTCCCCGACCTTGAAGGGCCCGCGTCGGCGGGCGGCACCGGTCGGTTCGGACATGTGACCAGCCTACCGGCCGTGGCGGGGGCCGCCGACCACCGCGGTCGCGCGGCCCGCCCCGGGCGCGGTCAGCTGGGCCGGGCCATGGCGTTGACGAAGGCGCGCTCGACGTCGGCGGCGGACAGGACGCCGTAGATCTCGCCGGAGGTCTCGACGACCAGGTACTCGGTCGCCGGGGTGGCCCGCAGCCGGTCCAGGAGCTCCTCCCCCGAGAGGTCGGCGGGGACACGCATGCCTTCGGTGATGTCCTGGGCGAGGCCGCCGACGGTGACCCAGGGACGGCGGTGTTCCGGTACGCCGACGATGGCGGCCTCCCGGACCACGGACAGCGGGTCGCCGTCGGTGTCCACCACGACCAGGGCGCGGGCACCCGCGGCGTTGGCGCGGCGCAGGGCCTCCGACAGCGGGGTGTCGGTCTCCACGGGGACGGCACGGCGGGTGAGCGCGCGGGCCCGCAGCTCGGGCAGGTGCTCGCGCAGCCGGGCCATGCGCAGGCTGTTGCCCGCCCCGGTCCAGATGATGGCGGCGAGGATCGCGGCGAGCAGGGCGTCGGTGACCGTGTCCATGCCGCCGATGTCCTGGGTCTCGCCGCCGAGGGCGCCGGACTGGTTGAGGAGCGGCAGGCCGATGAGGACGGAGATGGCGAGCGCGCGGCCGACCCAGGCGGCGGCGATCGTGCCGCTCATGGGTTTGCCGGTGATCTTCCAGACGACGGCGCGGAGCATGCGGCCGCCGTCGAGCGGGAGGCCGGGCAGGAGGTTGAACGCGGCGACGATCAGGTTGGAGATCATCAGTCCGGCGAGCAGGACGCCGGGCACGGTGCCGGGTTCCACGGCACGCATGCCCACGTAGAACACACCCGCGAGGACGAGCGAGAGCAGGGGTCCGACGAAGGCGAGGACGAACTCGCGGCCGGGGGTCTCGCTCTCCTTCTCGATCTCGCTGACGCCGCCGAAGAACTGGAGCTGGATGCGGCGCACGGGGAGCTTGAAGCGGAGCGCGGCGACGGTGTGGGCCAGCTCGTGCACGAGTACCGAGGCGTAGAACGCGACGGCGAAGAACAGTGACACGAGATAGCGGGCGTTGCCGAGCTCGGGCAGGACGCGGTCGAGCTGGCCGCCGAACACCCAGGTGATCAGCGCGGCGACGAGGAACCAGCTGGGCGCGACGTAGACGGGTACGCCGAAGGGGCGCCCCATGAGGAGGCCCCCGCCGGGGTTCTTCGGCTCGTCCGCGTCCCCCTTGTCGCCCTTGCCCCGCCCGCCGTCCTTGGCGCCCTTGAGCGGTTCACCGGTGTGGTGCGCGTGGGCCCGTTCGGGGGTCGGCGCGGGGGCCCTGGCCGGGGTGGGCCGGTCGCCGGGGTCGGGCTTGCGGATGGATACGGGGGCGGTGGGGGCCTGAGGTCGGGGCTCGCCGCGGGTGGGAGTGTCGGGGCCGACGGGGGCTGCGGGGTCGGCGGCCGCGGGGTCGGCGGCCGCAGGGCGTGCCGCGCTCGGCGCCGCTTCGGGCTCGCCGTCGGCACGGCCGGGTGCCCCGTCGGGACGGGCGGGTGCGCCGTCGGCACGGGCGGGTGCCCCGTCGGCACGGTCCGGGGTGCTGTCGGGACGGTCCGGGGTGCTGTCGCCATCGGGCCGGACCCGGGCCTGCCCCTCCCCCGCCTGGACGGGCGCGCTCTCCGCCCGCACAGCCGCGCTCGGCACCTCGTCGGACGCGCTCGCCGCGCTGCCGGGCGCGGTCTCCGCCTGGCCGGACGCACTCGCCGCCCCGCCAGGCGCGGTCTCCGCCTGGCCGGACGCGTCTTCCGCCTGGGCGGGCGCGTGCTCGTCGGACTGCGGCCTGCCGCTGCCGCCGCTTTCGTCCACGATGTCCCCTCGTTCGAAGCGTCCCCCGCTCCTGCTGTGGCGCGGTACACACACGATCATGCAGGGCGGGAGGGTCTGTCGTCGATGGTATGCGGCCGTTGTCAGTGGCGGGTCGTAGGGTCTGTTGTCATGGAAACCAGGACCGACGACGTCAGGGTGGCCGCGCGCCCTGCGTCCCTGTCGCCCTCGCGCGCGAGCGACTTCATGCAGTGCCCACTGCTGTATCGCTTCCGGGTGATCGACAAGCTGCCGGAGAAGCCGAGCGAGGCCGCGACGCGGGGCACCCTGGTCCACGCGGTCCTGGAGAGACTCTTCGACGCGCCCGCGACGGAGCGCACCGCGCCCCGGGCCAAGGCGCTCGTCCCCGGCCAGTGGGACCGCCTGCGCGAGGCCAAGCCGGAGCTGGCCGAGCTGTTCGCCGACGACGGCGCGGGCGAGCGCGCGGCCCAGTGGCTGGCCGACGCGGAGAAGCTGGTCGAGCGGTGGTTCACGCTGGAGGATCCCACCCGCCTCGAGCCCGCCGAGCGGGAGCTGTTCGTGGAGGCCGAGCTGGCCTCGGGCCTGAAGCTGCGCGGCATCATCGACCGCGTCGACGTCGCCCCCACCGGCGAGGTCCGCATCGTCGACTACAAGACCGGCAAGGCCCCCCGCCCCGAGTACGCGGAGGGCGCCCTGTTCCAGATGAAGTTCTACGCCCTCGTGGTGTGGCGCCTGAAAGGCCTGATCCCGCGCCGGCTCCAGCTCGTCTATCTGGGCAGCGGCGACGTCATCACGTACGACCCGGTAGCGACGGACCTGGAGCGGGTCGAGCGCAAGCTGCTCGCGCTGTGGGACGCCATCGTGCTGGCGACGGAGACGGGCAACTGGCGACCGCGGCCGACGAAGCTGTGCGGCTGGTGCGACCACCAGGCGGTCTGTCCGGAATTCGGCGGCACGCCGCCGCCGTATCCCCTTCCGGTGAGGCCGCCGGAGTCGCCGGACGCGGAGCAGGGCAGAATGGGCCCGAGCTAGGCGAAGGAGAGTTACGTGGCCATCCGCGTCCTACTGGTCGATGACCAGCCGCTGCTGCGCACGGGTTTCCGGATGATCCTGGAGGCCGAGCAGGACATCGCGGTCGTCGGCGAGGCCGGAGACGGTCTGCAGGCTCTCGACCAGGTCCGGGCGTTGCAGCCCGATGTCGTCCTGATGGACATCCGCATGCCGCGGATGGACGGGGTCGAGGCGACCCGCCAGATCACGGGACCCGGCCGGGACGGTCCGGCGAAGGTCCTCGTCCTGACCACCTTCGACCTCGACGAGTACGTGGTGGAGGCGCTGCGCGCCGGTGCCAGCGGCTTCCTCCTGAAGGACGCGCCGGCGAACGAGCTGGTGCAGGCGATCCGGGTGGTCGCCGCGGGCGAGGCGATGCTCGCGCCGAGCATCACGCGCCGCCTCCTCGACAAGTACGCCGGGCACCTCCCCTCGGGCGACGAGCCGGTCCCGGACACGCTGCACACCCTCACCGACCGCGAGGTCGAGGTCCTGAAGCTGGTGGCGCGCGGTCTTTCCAACGCGGAGATCGCCGCGGACCTGTTCGTCAGCGAGACCACGGTGAAGACGCATGTGGGGCACGTCCTGACGAAGCTCGGCCTGCGCGACCGCGTGCAGGCGGCGGTGTACGCCTACGAGAGCGGCCTCGTCCGGCCGGGAGCGCAGTAGCCCGGCGGCAAGGCGGCGAACGAAGAGCACGAGTGAGGGGGCGCCCGGTGGGCGCCCCCTCACTCGCGCTCGCCTCACCTCAGGCCTCGGCCTGAGCTGCGGCGTCAGTCCTTGCTGAGCTCCCAGAAGCGGAAGACGGTCGACGCGTCCAGGCAGGACTCCACGCCGTAGACGTTCTCCTGCACGACCGCGTACTGCTTGGCCTGCCAGACCGGGAGGACGGGCAGCTCGTCGGCGACGATGTCCTGGAGCTTGGCGTAGTCCGTGTCAGTCGAGTTGCGGTCGCTCTGCGCGGCCGTCGACGGGATGATCTTCCCGGTGATGTCGCTGTTCTCGTAGTGGTTCGACAGGACGTTGCCCTTGCCGAAGAACGGCTGCGTGAAGTTGTCCGGGTCCGGGTAGTCCGGCACCCAGCCCTTGACGTAGACGCCGTACTTCCCGGCCTCGATGTCCTTCTCGTACTGCTCGAACTCGACGGACTTCACATCCGCCTCGAACAGGCCGCTGGCGTTGAGCTGCTTGGCTATCGCGCGCAGCTCCTCGTCGGTGGCCGGGCCGTAACGGGACGGCGTGGACCACAGCGTCAGCTTGGCCTTGCCGTCGACGCCGGCCCCGCGCAGGGCCGCGGCGGCCTTGTCGCGCTGCGGGCGGGCGCCGTAGGTGTCGAAGAAGGCGGTGTTGTGGCCGCCGATGCCGGCCGGGACGATCGAGTACAGCGGCGTCGCCGTGCCCTGGTACACCTGGTCGACCAGCGCTTCGCGGTCGAGGAGGTAGGCGATGGCCTTGCGCACGCCGAGCTTGCCGGCCACCGGGTCCTTCATGTTGAAGACCAGGTGCTGCACTTCGGCGCTGGTGCCCTCGACGACCTCCATGTTGCTGTCGGAGGTGCCCTTCTCCAGGTCGGCTATGTCCCCGGCGGCGAGGCCTCGGTAGGCGACGTCGATGTCGTGGTCGGTGATCGCCTGCTTCAGACCCTTGCGGTCGCCGTGGAAGAAGCGCAGGGTGACGCCGTCGTTGCGGGTCTTGGCGGTGCCCTCGTAGCCGGAGTTGACGGAGAAGACCGCCTCGTCCTTGCCGAACGAGTCGAGCTTGTACGGCCCCGAGCCCACCGCCTCGCCGTCGGCGCGGAGCTTGTCCTTGGGGTACTCGCGGTGGTCGACGATCGAACCGGCACCCGAGGCGATCTTGCTCGGGAAGGTCGCGTCGGGGAACTTCAGCTTGAAGACGACCGTCTTGGCGTCCGGCGTCTCGACCTCGTCGAGCATCGGGAACATGATCGCCGGGCCGGTCTTGTCGTTGATCTCCCGGACGCGGTCGAAGGAGTACTTGACGTCCTTCGACGTCAGGTCGTTGCCGTTGCTGAACTTCAGGCCGTCGCGCAGCGTGCAGGTGAAGACCTTGGTCTGCCGGTCGGTGAAGCGGCACTTGCGCGCGGCTTCCGGCTCCGGCTGGGTGGCGCCGTTGGGGAAGCTCAGCAGTGACTGGAAGACGTTGTTGAACAGCAGCCACGAGCCGGGGTCGTAACCGGAGGCGGGGTCGGTGGCGAGGACGTCGTCGGACATCCCCACCACCACGGAGTCGCTGTCGGCGGCGGAACCGCCCGACTCCGATCCACAGCCGGTCAGCAGGGTGGCGGCCAGGCCGGAGGTGAGGGGCAGGGCCAGCCACTGGTTGCGCATTTTCACTTGCGTGCCTTGTCGTTGTTTCCGTACTCGGTGGGGCGCCGGTCAGTCGCCCACGCCGCGGGCGAGCTCCCACAGCTGCAGGTTCGAGGAGGAGTTGAGAGCCCATTCGACGCCCGTGATGTCGTCACGTGCGGCGATGTACTGCTTGCCCTGCCACAGGGGCAGCACCGGGACGTCATCGGCCACGATGTCCTGGATCTTCTCGATGCTCTTGCTGGCGCTGAGGCGGTCGGCCTCGCGCCGGGAGGTGGGGATCAGTTCGTCGTTGATGGTGCTGTTGCGGTACGGCGAACCGAGGAAGTTGTCCTTGTCGAGGAACGGCGCGAGGAAGTTGTCGGCGTCCGGGAAGTCGGGGAACCAGCCCATGCCGTAGACGTCGTACTTGCCCTCGCGCTCCGCCGGGCGGAAGGTGTTCCAGATCTCGCCCTTGATCTTCACGTCGAAGAGGCCGGTGGAGTTCAGCTGCTGCTGCAGCGTCTCGAACTCCTTCTTCGTGGCCGGGCCGTAGTGGTCCGTGGTGTAGTGCATGGTCAGCTTCACGGGCGTGTCGATGCCCGCTTCGCTGAGCAGTGCCTTGGCCTTCTTCGGGTCCGGCTGCTCGTACTTGTTGAAGAACGAGTTGGAGTGGCCGGTGATGGTGGTCGGCACCAGCGAGTACAGCGGGTCGGCCATGGAGCCGTACACGCTGCTCGCGAGCGCGCCGCGGTCGACGATCTGGGCCATGGCCTGGCGGACGGCCTTGTTCTTGACGGTCGAGGCGTTGGTGTTGAAGGCGAGGTAGCGGATCTCCAGGCCGGGCATCTCGACGAGGTCGATGTCCTTGCCGGGGTTCTCGTCCAGCTTCTTCACCTGCTGCGGCGACATGGTGCGGGTCATCAGGTCGATGTCGCCGCTGTCGAGGGCCTTGCCCATCCCGGCCGCGTTCACGAAGGTGCGCAGCTCGACCTTCTCGTTCTGCTGGCCGAAGGAACCCTTGTAGTGGGGGTTCTTGGTGAAGACGGCCTTGACGAGCTGGTCGCCCTTGACTTCCTGCTTGACGGTGTACGGTCCGGAGCCGTCCACGTCGAAGCCGTCGCGCAGCTTCGTCTTGCTGTAGCGATCAGGGCTGACGATGCCCGCGATCGGCGTGGCGAGCTTGTACGGGAACGTCGCGTCCGGGCTCTTGAGGTGGAAGACGACGCCGCGGTCGCCCTGGACCTCGATGGTCTCGACGTTCGACACGAGGCCGTCGACACCGCTGGAGTTGGCGACCTTCATGTCCCGCACCCGCTCGATGGAGAACTTCACATCGGAGGCGGTCAGCGGCTTGCCGTCGGCGAACTTGAGGTCCTTGCGCAGCGTGCACGCGTACCGCTCGTTGCCGGTGTCGGTGAAGCCGCACTTCTGCGCCGCCTCGGGCTCCGGCTCGCCGCCCCCGCGCGGCATGGCCATGAGCGTCTGCAGGGTCTGCCGCAGGATGTTCCAGGTTCCGGCGTCGTAGGAGTACGCAGGGTCGAAGGGAGCCGGGACTTCCTTCGAGACGGCGAACCGGTCCGTGGTGCCCACCGCGATGGGGTCGTCGCTGTCCCCGCTGCCCGAACCGCCACACGCGGCGAGCGTGGGGGCGAGCAGACCTATCAGGGCCGGCAGCACCAAAGTCTTGCGGTTCATGCTGGACGTTCTCCAGAACTCTTGAATACCCGTGTTTTCCGGCAACGGCGGGGTGGGGTTGATGGGTCACGGGGGGGGTGGGGCGATGTTCTCGCGACGAGATTAGTCCGCACCACCAGAGGCATTGGAGGGGACCGGAGTTGAGCTGCCATCACGCAGTGATACGGGGCGTGGACACACCGATAACCCGACACCGGAAGGTTTCGTGCACGGGCGTCCCAATCAGGACACAAGGTCACGCCCCGCCCGGGGGGTAAGGGCTCTCCGGCACAGGTTCGCGGACCTGTCGACCCTCTTCGACGTGGGAAACGTCACACTTTCAACTGGCCGTGCGCCCCGGGTATTTCAGCCACCCGAGGCTGGTTCACCGGCTGTCATGCCCGTTCGGGCACGCTTCTCGGCGGCTCCTCAGAGGCTCATCAGGCCGTGCAGGAACCGCAGGTCGACCTGTTCCAGGGACGGCACCACGGTGCGGCCCGCGGCCGGGGCGATCGGCGCGACGGACGGTACGGCCACGACACGGCAGCCCGCGGCCTCGGCGGCGGCCACACCGGTCGCGGTGTCCTCGATGACGGCGCAGCGGCCCGGCTCGGCGCCGAGGCCCGCGGCGGCGATCAGATAGGGGTCGGGGTGCGGCTTGGTGCGCTCCACCTCGTCGCCCGCCACGGTCAGGCGGAAGTGGTGGGTGCCGATGGAGCCGAGGATCCGGTCGATGATGCGCCGGTGCGAGGCCGAGACGAGCGCCGTCGGCACGTCGTGGGCGGCGAGTTCGGCGAGGAGTCTGGCGGCACCCGGCATCAGCGGCAGGGCGCGGCTGATGCGGTCCTCGAAGCCGTCGTTGAGCAGCACGGTCAGCTCGGCGAGGGTGATGTCGGCGCCGGTGGCCTCGATGAGGAAACCGGCGCTGCGGGTCATGGGGCCGCCGACGACGATGTCCCGCCAGGACTCGTCGAGGGTGTGCCCGAGTGCCGCGAAGACCTCGACCTCCGCGTCCCACCAGAAGCCCTCGGTGTCGACGAGGGTTCCGTCCATGTCGAGGAGAACGGCCTGCAGAGCGGAGCCTTCGGCCGTTCGGGTACCGAGAGCGGGAACCGTACTGGTCATCGGGCACACCTCCATGAGGGACGAGAAGGCCGGTCCCCCAAGGGGGACCGGCCTGAGAGCTGGACCGACCAGTGTACGTTCCCGGCGCCGAACCCGCGCTGCGATATTCGCCTCGGGGCGGGCGCCGGTCTGGGGGCTGCGCCCCCTTGCCCCCGCTTGTCGGCGCTTCGCGCCTCGTCCTCAAACGCCGGACGGGCTTTATTACCTCGCGTTGAAGTACTTCGCTTCCGGGTGGTGGATCACGATCGCGTCCGTCGACTGTTCGGGGTGGAGTTGGAACTCCTCCGAGAGTTCGACTCCGATGCGCTCCGGCTGGAGGAGTTCGGCGATCTTGGCGCGGTCCTCCAGGTCGGGGCAGGCGCCGTAGCCGAGGGAGAAGCGGGCACCGCGGTACTTGAGCGCGAACATGTCCTCGACGTCCGCCGGGTCCTCGCCGCCGAAGCCCAGCTCGGAACGGACGCGGGCGTGCCAGTACTCGGCCAGGGCCTCGGCCAACTGCACGGACAGGCCGTGCAGTTCCAGGTAGTCGCGGTAGGCGTTGGCCTCGAAGAGCTTGGCGGTCTCCTCGCCGATCCGGGAGCCGACGGTGACGACCTGGAGGCCGACCACGTCCACCTCGCCGGACTCCTCGGGGCGGAAGAAGTCGGCGAGGCACAGCCGGCGGCCCCGGCGCTGGCGCGGGAAGGAGAAGCGGGTGCGTTCGTTGCCCTGCTCGTCCAGGATGATCAGGTCGTCGCCCTTGGAGACGCAGGGGAAGTAGCCGTAGACGACGGCGGCTTCGAGCAGGTTCTTGGTCTGGAGTTCGTCGAGGAGACCGCGCAGGCGCGGGCGGCCCTCGGTCTCCACCAGCTCCTCGTACGTCGGCCCGTCGCCGGCGCGGGCCTGCTTCAGGCCCCACTGGCCCTTGAACAGCGCGCCCTCGTCGAGCCAGGAGGCGTACTCCTTCAGCTGGATGCCCTTGATGACGCGGGTGCCGCGGAACGGGGGCGTGGGCACGGGGTTGTCGGTCGCGACGTCGGAGCGGGCGGGGCCCTCGGGCTCCTTGACCTCGACGGCGGGCGTGTCCCGCTTGGGGACGCGGCGCTGCTTGAGCTCGGGCAGGGTGGCGCCGGGCACGCCGCGCTTGACGGCGATGAGGGCGTCCATCAGGCGCAGGCCCTCGAACGCGTCGCGGGCGTAGCGGACTTCGCCCTCGTAGATCTCGTGCAGGTCCTGTTCGACGTAGGCCCGGGTGAGCGCGGCGCCGCCGAGGATGACCGGGTAGTCGGCGGCCATCTGGCGCTGGTTCAGCTCCTCCAGGTTCTCCTTCATGATCACGGTCGACTTGACCAGGAGGCCTGACATGCCGATGACGTCGGCGCGGTGTTCCTGGGCGGCGTCGAGGATCGCGGCGACGGGCTGCTTGATGCCCAGGTTGACCACGTTGTAGCCGTTGTTGGACAGGATGATGTCGACGAGGTTCTTGCCGATGTCGTGGACGTCGCCGCGCACGGTGGCGAGCACGATGGTGCCCTTGCCCTCGGCGTCGGACTTCTCCATGTGCGGCTCCAGGTGGGCCACCGCCGTCTTCATGACCTCGGCGGACTGGAGCACGAACGGCAGCTGCATCTGGCCGGAGCCGAACAGCTCACCGACGACCTTCATGCCCTCGAGGAGCGTGTCGTTGACGATGTCCAGGGCGGGGCGCTCCAGGAGCGCCTCGTCGAGGTCGGCCTCCAGGCCGTTCTTCTCGCCGTCGATGATGCGGCGCTGGAGGCGCTCGTCCAGCGGCAGGGCGAGGAGTTCCTCGGCCTTGCCCGCCTTCATGGACTTCATGTTGACGCCCTCGAACAGCTCCATGAGCCGCTGCAGGGGGTCGTAGGCGGGCTCGTCGCCCTGCTGGGGGCGGCGGCGGTCGTAGATCAGGTCGAGGGCGACCTTGACCTGCTCCTCCTCCAGGCGGGCGATCGGCAGGATCTTCGAGGCGTGCACGATCGCGGAGTCCAGGCCGGCCTTGACGCACTCGTCGAGGAACACCGAGTTGAGGACCACGCGGGCGGCCGGGTTCAGGCCGAAGGAGATGTTGGAGAGGCCCAGGGTGGTCTGGACGTCGGGGTGGCGCCGCTTCAGCTCGCGGATGGCCTCGATGGTGGCGATGCCGTCGCCCCGGGACTCCTCCTGACCGGTGCAGATGGTGAAGGTCAGGGTGTCGATGAGGATGTCCGACTCGTGGATGCCCCAGTTGGTCGTCAGGTCCTCGATGAGGCGCTCGGCGATGGCGACCTTGTGCTCGACGGTGCGGGCCTGGCCCTCCTCGTCGATGGTGAGGGCGATCAGCGCGGCGCCGTGCTCCTGGGCGAGCGCGGTGACCTTCGCGAACCGGGACTCGGGGCCGTCGCCGTCCTCGTAGTTGACGGAGTTGATGACGGCGCGCCCGCCCAGCTTCTCCAGGCCCGCCTGGATGACGGGCACCTCGGTGGAGTCGAGGACGATGGGCAGCGTGGAGGCGGTGGCGAAGCGCCCGGCCAGTTCCTGCATGTCGGCGACGCCGTCCCGGCCGACGTAGTCGACGCACAGGTCGAGCATGTGCGCGCCCTCGCGGATCTGGTCGCGGGCCATCTCCACGCAGTCGTCCCAGCGGGCGTCCAGCATGGCCTCGCGGAACTTCTTCGAGCCGTTGGCGTTGGTGCGCTCGCCGATCGCCATGTACGAGGTGTCCTGGCGGAACGGCACGGTCTGGTAGAGCGAGGCGGCGCCCGGCTCGGGGCGCGGGTCGCGCACGGTCGGGGTCAGGCCGCGGACGCGCTCGACGACCTGGCGCAGGTGCTCGGGGGTGGTGCCGCAGCAGCCGCCGACCAGGGACAGGCCGTACTCGCGGACGAAGGTCTCCTGGGCGTCGGCCAGCTCGGAGGCCGTCAGGGGGTAGTGCGCGCCGTCCTTGCCGAGGACGGGCAGGCCGGCGTTGGGCATGCAGAGGATCGGGACGCGGGAGTGCCGGGCGAGGTAGCGCAGGTGCTCGCTCATCTCGGCCGGGCCCGTGGCGCAGTTCAGGCCGATCATGTCGATGCCCAGCGGCTCCAGGGCGGTCAGCGCGGCGCCGATCTCGGAGCCGAGCAGCATGGTGCCGGTGGTCTCGACGGTGACGGAGCAGATCAGCGGCACGGTGGCGCCGGTGGCGTCCAGGGCGCGGCGGGCGCCGAGGAGGGCGGCCTTGGTCTGCAGCAGGTCCTGGGTGGTCTCCACGAGGAGGGCGTCGGCGCCGCCCGCGATCATGCCTTCGGCGTTCTGCTGGTAGGCGTCGCGCAGCAGGGTGTACGGGGCGTGGCCGAGGGTGGGCAGCTTGGTGCCGGGGCCCATGGAGCCGAGGACCCAGCGCTGCCGGCCGGTGGAGACGGTGAACTCGTCGGCGACCTCGCGGGCGATGCGGGCGCCGGACTCGGAGAGCTCGAAGACACGCTCGGGGATGTCGTACTCGCCGAGCGCCGCGTAGTTTGCGCCGAAGGTGTTGGTCTCGACGCAGTCGACGCCCGCGGCGAAGTACTCGCGGTGGACGGAGGCCACGATGTCTGGGCGCGTGATGTTCAGGATCTCGTTGCAGCCCTCGAGGTTCTGGAAGTCCTCGAGGCTGGGGTCCTGTGCCTGCAGCATGGTGCCCATCGCTCCGTCGGCGACCACCACGCGGGTCGCCAGTGCTTCGCGGAGGGCGTCGGCCCGGTTCCCGGCGGAGGTGTCCACCGAGGAAGCGGATGAGGGGGTCGGCAACGAGGCCATGAATGAGCTCCCTGGAGTGCGACGGCTGTCGGCTTTGCGGGTTCCTTGGGGACCCGCACCCGGCCAGGGTAGCGGGGACCCCGGTCCCACCGTGAGAGCGTCCCAGCGGGCGGACCCCTTCGCCACGTGGCCGGAACTGTTCGGCCGACCTCGCGTGGCGCAAACGCCGCGCACGCACCCTTAGCCAGAGGTCGGCAACGACCGATAGTGTTCAGCATTGTCGAACGTCAACCGGGGATGGAGGACAGGGCTGCGATGGCACGGAACATCCAGTCGCTCGAGCGGGCCGCCGCGATGCTGCGCCTGCTGGCGGGCGGCGAGCGCCGGCTGGGCCTCTCGGACATCGCCTCCGCCCTCGGACTCGCCAAGGGCACGGCCCACGGCATCCTGCGCACCCTCCAGCAGGAGGGCTTCGTCGAGCAGGACGCGGCATCGGGCCGCTATCAGCTGGGCGCGGAGCTGCTGCGCCTCGGCAACAGCTATCTGGACGTGCACGAGCTGCGCGCCCGCGCCCTGGTGTGGACCGACGACCTGGCCCGCTCCAGCGGCGAGAGCGTGTACCTGGGCGTCCTGCACCAGCAGGGCGTGCTGATCGTGCACCACGTCTTCCGCCCCGACGACAGCCGCCAGGTCCTGGAGGTCGGCGCCATGCAGCCGCTGCACTCCACGGCGCTCGGCAAGGTGCTCGCGGCGTACGACCCGGTGGCGCACAGCGAGGCCCTGGAGGCCGAGCGGGAGTCGTTCACGGCGCACACCGTGAGCGCGCCGGAGGCGTTCGAGGGCGTCCTCGACCTCACGCGCGCGCGGGGGTACGCGGCGGACGTCGAGGAGACCTGGGAGGGCATCGCGTCCGTGGCGGCGCCCATCCACTACCGGCGGCGGATGCCGGTGGGTGCGGTGGGGATCACGGGGGCCGTGGAGCGGGTGTGCCCCTCGGGCGAGCTGCGGCCCGAGCTGATCGCCGCCGTCCGGGACTGCGCCCGGGCCGTCTCCCGCGATCTGGGCGCGAGCCGGTTCTGACCTGGGGCCCGGCGCGCGCCCGCGCGTTTCTGGTTGCGACTCCGGCGATAACCCAGAACGATCAATAACGATCGTGTTTTCAATTACAGAACTCTTGACGCGCTGGTAACCCCACGGCCAGACTCGCGTCCACCGGTCGGCATTGTCGAACACCTAACGGCATTACGCGTTACAGTGGGGCAAGCCAGGGTCGGCAACGCCCTCACCTGAGGGCGCGGACCACCGGAGGGACCCGGGGTTCGCCTTTCCCTGGACGAAGGACAAAGGAGTCGCGGGTGTCCAGCTCCGACATCTTCATCGGCGAGACCATCGGTACCGCCGTGCTCATCCTGCTCGGTGGTGGCGTGTGCGCCGCCGTCACGCTCAAGCGCTCGAAGGCCAAGGACGCGGGCTGGCTCGCGATCACGTTCGGCTGGGGCTTCGCCGTACTGACCGGCGCCTACCTCGCGGGCGGCGTCTCCGGCGCGCACCTCAACCCGGCGGTCACCGTCGGCCTCGCCGTGGACGGCGGCACCAAGTGGAGCGACGTGCCGATCTACCTCGGCTCGCAGTTCCTCGGCGCCATGATCGGTGCGGTGCTCGTGTGGGCCACGTACTACGGCCAGTTCCAGGCCCACCTCACGGACCCGGAGATCGTGAACGCCAAGTCCGGTGACGAGGGCATGGTCGACCTGAAGGCCGCGCCCAAGGCAGGACCCGTGCTCGGCATCTTCTCCACCGGTCCGGAGATCCGGAACGTCGCCCAGAACCTGGTCACCGAGATCATCGCCACGACCGTGCTCGTCCTGGCGATCCTCACCCAGGGCCTCAACGACGGCGGCAACGGCCTCGGCGTCCTCGGCGCCCTGATCACCGCGCTCGTCGTGGTCGGCATCGGCCTCTCGCTCGGCGGCCCCACGGGCTACGCCATCAACCCGGTCCGTGACCTCGGCCCGCGCGTCGTGCACGCGCTGCTCCCGCTCCCCAACAAGGGTGGCTCCGACTGGTCGTACGCGTGGATTCCCGTCGTCGGACCGCTGATCGGCGGCGCTCTCGCCGCGTACATCTTCAAGCTGTTCTGAGCGACCACGCCGACCACGCCGAGAACCCGACGGACTTTCAGGAGCACACCGTGACCGACGCACACACCGCAGGCCCCTTCATCGCCGCGATCGACCAGGGCACCACTTCCAGCCGCTGCATCGTCTTCGACCGCGACGGACGCATCGTCTCCGTCGACCAGAAGGAGCACGAGCAGATCTTCCCGAAGCCGGGCTGGGTCGAGCACAACGCCACCGAGATCTGGACCAACGTCGAGGAAGTCGTCGCCGGGGCCATCTCCAAGGCCGGCATCACCAGCGCCGACATCAAGGCCATCGGCATCACCAACCAGCGTGAGACCACGCTGCTGTGGGACAAGAACACCGGCGAGCCGGTGTACAACGCCATCGTCTGGCAGGACACCCGCACCGACGCCCTCTGCAAGGAGCTCGGCCGCAACGTCGGCCAGGACCGCTTCCGCCGCGAGACGGGCCTGCCGCTCGCCTCCTACTTCGCCGGGCCCAAGGCCCGCTGGCTGCTCGACAACGTCGACGGCCTGCGCGAGCGCGCCGAGGCGGGCGACATCCTCTTCGGCACCATGGACTCCTGGGTCATCTGGAACCTGACGGGCGGGGTGAACGGCGGCAAGCACGTCACCGACGTCACCAACGCCTCGCGCACCATGCTGATGAACCTGCACACCATGGAGTGGGACGAGCGCATCGCCGAGTCCATCGGCGTGCCGACCCAGATCCTCCCCGAGATCCGCTCCTCCGCCGAGGTCTACGGCGAGGTCACCGGCGGCAAGCTCGGCGACATCCTGGGCGGCATCCCGGTCGCCTCCGCCCTCGGCGACCAGCAGGCGGCCCTGTTCGGCCAGACCTGCTTCGAGGAGGGCGAGGCCAAGTCCACGTACGGCACCGGCACCTTCATGCTGATGAACACCGGCGAGAAGGCCATCAACTCGTACTCCGGACTGCTCACCACCGTGGGCTACCAGATCGGCGAGCAGAAGCCGGTCTACGCCCTCGAGGGCTCCATCGCCGTCACCGGCTCGCTCGTGCAGTGGATGCGCGACCAGATGGGCCTGATCAACTCCGCCGCCGAGATCGAGACGCTCGCGTCCTCGGTCGACGACAACGGCGGCGCGTACTTCGTACCGGCCTTCTCGGGCCTGTTCGCCCCGTACTGGCGTTCCGACGCCCGCGGTGTGATCGCCGGTCTGACCCGGTACGTCACCAAGGCGCACATCGCGCGCGCCGTTCTGGAGGCCACCGCCTGGCAGACCCGTGAGATCACCGACGCCATGACGAAGGACTCCGGCGTCGAGCTCGCGGCCCTCAAGGTCGACGGCGGCATGACCTCCAACAACCTGCTGATGCAGACCCTCTCGGACTTCCTGGACGCGCCGGTGGTGCGCCCCATGGTCGCCGAGACGACCTGCCTCGGCGCCGCCTATGCCGCCGGTCTCGCCGTCGGCTTCTGGTCCTCCACCGACGACCTGCGCGCCAACTGGCGCCGGGCCGCGGAGTGGACCCCCCGCATGGACGCGGACATCCGCGACCGTGAGTACAAGAACTGGCTCAAGGCCGTCGAGCGGACCATGGGCTGGCTCGAGGACGACGAGAGCTGAACCGCACTCAGCTCAGCTGACGAGGAGTTAAGCAACCATGACCACCCTGCAGAGCGGCCCCGCCTTTCCGGCTCTCGGCACGCCTCCGGCGGCCGGCAGCGCGCCGAGCCGCGCCGAGACCCGGGAACGTCTGTCCAAGGCGTCCTACGACCTCCTGGTGATCGGCGGCGGAATCCTGGGCATCTCCACCGCCTGGCATGCCGCGCAGTCGGGTCTCAGGGTGGCCCTGGTGGACGCCGGCGACTTCGCCGGCGCCACCTCCTCCGCCTCCTCCAAGCTGCTCCACGGCGGTCTGCGCTACCTGCAGACCGGCGCGGTGAAGCTGGTCGCGGAGAACCACTTCGAGCGGCGTGCGGTGTCACGCCAGGTGGCACCGCACCTCGCCAACCCGCTCACCTTCTACCTGCCGGTCTACAAGGGCGGCCCGCACGGCGCCGCCAAGCTCGGCGCGGGCGTCTTCGCCTACTCGGCGCTCTCCGCGTTCGGCGACGGCGTCGGCCACCTGCTCTCCCCCGCCAAGGCGGCGCAGGACGTGCCGGAGCTGCGCACGGACAACCTGAAGGCCGTGGCCGTGTACGGCGACGACCAGATGAACGACGCGCGCATGGCCCTGATGACGGTCCGCGCCGCCGCCGAGGCCGGCGCCGCCGTCCTCAACCACGCCGAGGTCACCGGCCTGCGCTTCACCGGCGGCCGGGTCACCGGCGCCGACCTCAAGGACCGGATAGACGGCGAGGAGTTCGGCGTCAACGCCCGTCTGGTCCTGAACGCGACCGGCCCCTGGGTCGACCACCTGCGCAAGATGGAGAACCCGGACGCGGCCCCCTCCATCCGCCTGTCCAAGGGCGCGCACCTGGTCCTCAAGCGCACCGCCCCCTGGAAGGCCGCGCTGGCCACGCCGATCGACAAGTACCGCATCACGTTCGCCCTGCCCTGGGAGGACATGCTGCTGCTCGGCACCACCGACGAGGAGTTCGAGGGCGACCCGGCGGACGTGCGCGTCACCGAGTCCGACACCGCGCAGATCCTGGACGAGGCCGCGTTCTCCATCCGCGACCAGCAGCTGTCCCGTGACCTGATCACGTACTCCTTCGCCGGTCTGCGGGTGCTGCCGGGCGGTCCCGGCGACACCTCCAAGGCCAAGCGCGAGACGGTCGTCACCGAGGGCCGCGGCGGCATGCTGTCGGTCGCGGGCGGCAAGTGGACGACGTTCCGCCACATCGGCCGTACGGTCATGAAGAAGCTGGAGTCGCTGCCGGGCCACCCGCTCGGTGACGACTACGAGCCGATCTCCGAGCTGCCGAAGAAGCTGCCGCTGCCCGGTATCGCCAACCCGCGCGCGGTCGCCCACCGCCTCCTGGTCGACGGCCCGGCGCCGGGCCCGCGCATGGCGCCCGACACCGCGCGCCACCTGGCCACGCACTACGGCTCCCTGTCCTTCGACATCGCCCGCCTGGCGAACGAGAACCCGGAGCTGGCCGAGCGCGTGCACCCCGACGCCCCGGAGATCTGGGCGCAGGTCGTCTACGCCCGCGACAACGAGTGGGCCGAGACGGCCGACGACGTGCTGCGTCGCCGTACGACGCTGACGATCCGAGGCCTGGCGACGGACGAGGTCCGTGGCAAGGTCGAGGACCTGCTGGGCAAGAAGGCCTGACACTCACCTCAGGTGTAAGGGGCGGTCGCCCTGGCGGCCGCCCCTTACGCATGCCTCTACGGAGGTGCTCACGCTTCTACGGAGTGCTCATGCCTCTCCAGGGTGTGCCATACCGCCGCCACACCCCCGCAACGTTCGCCCCGCACATTTGAAGCATGAAGTTTCAGGTCCTTTCCCTCATCTCCCACTCGCCCCACCCCCTGACCGGTGAACTCCCCTCCGCCGCCGAGCGGTTCGAGGACGTCGTCGAGGTCGGTGTCGAGACGGAACGGCTCGGGTACGACGCGTACGCGGTGGGCGAGCGGCACGCGGGCGCGTTCCTGTCGTCGAGCCCGACGGTGGTGCTCGGCGCGCTCGCGGCGCGCACGTCCCGCATCCGGCTCCTGACCGGCGTGACGGTGGTCGCGATCCTCGACCCGGTGCGGGTCGCCGAGGACTACGCGACGCTCGACCAGCTCTCGCGCGGGCGCGTGGAGCTGGTGATCGGCAAGGGCGCGGAGGCCGGCCACTTCGACCTGTTCGGGCTCGACGAGGCCCGGCAGTGGGACCTCCAGAAGGAGAAGTACGAACTCCTGCGGCGGCTGTGGCGCGAGGAGAACGTCGACTGAGCGGGCGAGTTCCGGCCCGCCCTGAAGGACGTGACGACCGTGCCGCGCCCGTACGCGGGCCCGCCGCGCGTCTGGCACGGCTCGGCGACCTCCCGCAACTCCCCCGAACTCGCCGCCCTGCACGGCGATCCGCTGTTCACCGCCAACGCCATCCAGCCGCGCGCCGCGTACGCGCAGCTCATCGCGCACTACCGGGAGCGGTTCGAGGCACACGGCCACGATCCGGCGCGCGCCCATGTGGCGGCGGGCTCGGGCGGGTTGCTCATCGCCGACAGCGCGGAGCGGGCGGTGAGCCGCTACCGGGACCTGTACGAGGCGAAGGTGCGCCAGACGTTCAAGCCGCACCTCGAAGGAAAGGCGGGCTACAACACCCCCTTCCGCACCATCGAGGACGCCGTCGCCGACGGGCCGCAGCTCATCGGCTCCCCGCAGCAGATCATCGACAAGATCCTCGGCTACCACGAGGTGTACCGGCACGATCTGCAGTCGGTCTCCGTGGACGGGTTCGGCCTGTCGCGCGGCGAACAGGTGGAGATACTCCAGCGGTTCGCGGAGGAGATCGCGCCGGTGGTGCGGCGCGAGGCACCGTCGACGCTCTGGTCCGAGGTCTGAGCGCTCCCCTTCCCCACGGGCCGACGGCGCGGACCGCCGTCCACGCTGTGGAACCCCTCGTGGCCCCGGAGCGCTCCGGGCTACGATCCGCACAGGCGTCCGGCCCCGCCCCCGTATCACTCACTGCCTTCTGGAGTGACCCATGACTCTCCTCACCACCTGGCCGGAGTCCGGACCCGCTACCGTCGTGCGCCGCACCACCGACCCAGCCGAGATCGCCGCCGCGCTCGCCCCCGTCGGCGTGCGCTACGAACAGTGGCCGGTCCGCGCGGACGTGCCCGCCGACGCGGACAGCGACACCGTGTTCGCCGCGTACCGCGCGGAGATCGACCGGCTGGGCGCCGAAGAGGGCTTCCGGACCGTCGACGTGGTCGCCCTGCATCCGAGCGACGACCCGGGGTGGCCCGACAAGGCCAAGGCGGCCCGGCAGAAGTTCCTCGCCGAGCACACCCACGACGACGATGACGAGGTGCGCTTCTTCGTCGCGGGCGCCGGGATCTTCTATCTGCACGTGGCGGGCGAAGTGCACGCCGTCTACTGCGAGAAGGGCGACCTGCTCGGGGTGCCGCGCGGCACGACGCACTGGTTCGACATGGGGACGGCACCGTCATTCACCGCCATCCGCTTCTTCCACGAGGAGGACGGCTGGGTCGGGAACTTCACCGGCAGCCGCATCGCGGAGCGCTTCCCGGACTTCGACGCCCTCCACGCGGGGTACGCGGAGTCCACCGCGTGAGCGTGCACTTCCCGCCCGGCTCCGTGGACGCCGTGGTGCTCGACATCGAGGGCACCACGAGCGCCACCGGCTTCGTCGTGGACGTCATGTACCCCTACGCCCGCGAGCGGTTCGGCGAGCTCCTGACCCGGCGGGCCGACGAGCCCGTGGTGGCGCGGGCCGTGGCACAGGTCCGCGCGGAGATCGGCGAACCGGACGCGGACGCGGCGCGCGTCGAGAAGGTCCTCGGCGAGTGGGTCGACGCGGACCGCAAGGCGACCCCGCTGAAAGCCCTCCAAGGCGTCCTCTGGGCCGAGGGGTTCGCCCTCAAGGACCTCGTCTCGCACTTCTACGAAGACGTCGTTCCGGTCCTTCGGCGGTGGCACGCCGCCGGGCTGCGCCTGTACGTGTACTCCTCCGGGTCGGTGGCCGCGCAGCGCGCGTGGTTCACGCACTCCGCCGAGGGTGATCTCACCCGGCTCGTCAGCGGTCTGTACGACACCGAGAACGCCGGGCCGAAGCAGGAGGCCGGCTCCTACCGCGCCATCACCGCCGCCGTCGGCGTGCCCGCGGGGCGCACCCTCTTCCTCTCCGACCGGCTCGGGGAGCTGGACGCCGCGCGGGACGCCGGGTGGCGGACCGTGGGCGTACGGCGGGTCGGGGAGCCGTACTTCGCCGCCGGGGTCGGCGGGCATCCGGAGGCGGCCGCCTTCGGTGAGATCGAGTTGCTCTCTGAGCGGAGGACGGGCCTATGAGCGGGACCACCGGCCGTGGGGCCGACGTCGGCCTGGACCTCGACCTCGATCTCGAGGAGGCCGGGGCCGCCCTCGCCGCCGAGGCCGCGCGGTTCGCCTCCTTCGGCTGGATGCGCGGGACCTCCGGGAACCTCTCCGTCGTCGTCTCCCGCGATCCCGTGCGGCTCGCCGTCACCGCCAGCGGGCGCGACAAGGGCGAACTGACCCCCTCCGACGTCGTCCTCACCGACGACCGGGGTGCCGCCATCGGGGCCGGGCGGCCGTCCGCCGAGGCCGCGCTGCACGCGCGGGTCGTGCGGCTCACCGGGGCGGGGGCCGTGGCGCACGTCCACACCGTCGCCTCCGTCGCGCTCGGGCGGCGGCGGCCGGAGGGGATCTCCTTCCGGGACCTGGAGATGCTCAAGGGGCTCGGGCATCCCACCCATGAGGTGGCCGTCACCCTGCCGGTGATCGGCAACAGTCAGGACATGGGGGTGCTCGGTGATCGGCTGGAGGCCGCGTTGTCGCCGGGGATGCCTGCGGTGGTGGTGGCTGGGCACGGGTTGTACGTCTGGGGGGCGGATCCTCGCGAGGCGCGGCATCGGGTCGAGGTGGTGGAGTGGCTGCTGGAGTTGGAGCTGGCGGGGGGTTGAGCCCTCGCGGGTGCGCCCCGGTCCCGCCCCTTCTCCGAAACCGGGGGCTGCCGCCCCCTGGACCCCCGCTGATCGGCGCTCCGCGCCTCGTCCTCAAACGCCGGACGGGCTAAGAGATTTGCCGCACCGGCGCTATCTGGAAGGGGCGGGCCTGGGCCGCACCCGCGAGGCCCCCTGCCCCACCAGCAACTCGCCCGCCCAGAACCTCCCGTACGCCCCGCTCCGTCACCAGCGCCGTCGGCGGCGATGCGGTCGGCCCCGACGACGGCCACGGACGCCGCGCTGTACGTCGTGACCCTCGCCGCCCTGTTCCTGTCCACCGCACGCCGACGCCGCCGCGCCGCGCCCGCCCGCCCGAACCACCGCAGCAACCGAACTCACCGAGACCACCGAAGCCATCCGACCCCCTGGTAGGAGCACCCTGATGACGACATCCGCAGACACCCTGCCCATCTCCGGAGTGCCGCGTTCCGGCCTGCCCCCGTACGCCGTCGTCGTCGGCGACCCCGCGCGCGCCGCGACCGTCGCCGAGCTGCTCGACGACGCCGAGGAGGTGTCGTACCACCGCGAGTACCGCACGTTCACCGGCACCTGGCAGCACCTGCCGGTCGTCGTGTCCTCGCACGGCGTGGGCGCCCCCGGCGCGCTGCTCCTGTTCCAGGAGCTGGCCGAGGCGGGTGTGACGCACTTCATCCGGCTCGGGACGGCGGGTGCGATCCGGCCGGGCGTCGGGGACGGGGACCTGGTCGTCGCGGACGCGGCGGTGCGCGACGACGGCGTGACGCGGCAGCTGATACCGGCCGAGTACCCGGCGTTCGCCGCGCCGGAGGCGGTGCTCGCGCTCCAGCGGGCGGCCCGCGCGGCGCAGGCCCCCTACCACCGGGGCGTGGTGTGGACCCGGGCCGCCTTCCAGCCGGGCTTCCTGCCGCTGCCCGCCGAGGCGTACGAGCGGGCGGGGATCGCCGCGATCGAGATGGAGCTGTCGGCGCTGTACGTGTTCGCGTCGACGCGCGGCCTGACGGCGGGCGGCGCGCTCGTGGTCGACGGCGTCAACGCCGACGATCTTGTCGACGAGGAGGCCACCGGCGGCTACGACCCGCACCGCTCGGTGGTCGCCGACGGTGTCACGCGCGCCGCCCGGATAACCTTGGACGCACTGCGCCTGCTGGCCGCCGAGGACGCCGGGCTGCCCGCGCAGACATCGCCCGCAACGCGGTAGGCCACGCCCGGGCCGGCACGGCCCCGCCCCCACCGTGACCTCCCGGTCTCCCGACACAGCAGCCCCTTCGCACGGAACGGAACTCATGATTCCCATCGATCTCCTCGTCCACGGCGGCGACGTCCTCACCGTCGACGCCTCCGGCACGGTCGTGCCCGACGGCGCGGTCGCCGTGCGCGACGGCGAGATCGTCGAGGTCGGCCCGGCCGCGCGGCTGCGCTCCGCGTACGCGGCGGCCGAGGAGATCGACGCGCGCGGCTGTCTGGTGCTGCCCGGGCTCATCAACACCCATACGCACCTGGCGATGACGCTCCTGCGCGGCACCGCCGACGACGTGACCCTCCAGGGCTTCCTGGAGCGCGTCATCCCGCGCGAGGCGGCGCTGCTCTCGCCGCGGACGGTGGCGGCGGGCATCGGGGCCGCCATCGCGGAGTCGGTACGCGGCGGGGTGACGGCCGCGCTCGACATGTACTGGTTCCACGAGGCGGCCGAAGAGGTCGCGCGCGCGGCCGGGTGGCGCCTGCTCAGCGGGCCGACGTTCATGGACGTGCCGGAGCCGCCGGACGGCCGCCCGTACGCGGAGCGGCTCGGCTGGGCCGAGGCCCACCTGGCCGCCCGCACCCCGGCGCCGGGCACCCGGCCCGTGGTGTTCGCGCACTCCGCGTACACGCTGGTGCCCGACCAGCTCGTCGAGATAGCCGAGCTTGCCCGCGCCCACGGCGCGCTCCTGCACCTGCACGCCGCCGAGAACGCCACCGAGGTGGCGACGGTCACCGCGCAGCACGGCATGCGGCCCGTGGAGCTGCTCGACTCGCTCGGTGTGCTCGGCCCGGACACGCTCCTCGCGCACGCCGTCGACCTCACCGACGCCGAGATCGCGGCCCTCGCCCGCACCGGCACGGCCGTCGCGCACTGCCCGGTGTCCAACCTGAAGCTGGGCTGCGGCATCGCGCGGGTGCCCGACCTGACGGCGGCGGGCGTCACGGTGGGCCTGGGCACGGACGGCGCGGTGAGTTCCAACACCCTCGACGTCCTCGGCGCGGTGCGGGCGGCGGCGCTCGTGCACAAGGCGGGCGGCGACCCGACGGCGGTGGGCGCGGAGCAGGCCGTGCGGATGGCGACGGTCGAGTCCGCTCGGGCCCTCGGCCTCGACGGGCAGCTGGGGTCCCTGGAGCCCGGCAAGCGCGCCGACCTGATCGTCGTCGACCTGGACCGCCCGCACCTCGCGCCCCGGCACGACCCGTACTCGACCCTCGCGTACGCCGCGGGACCCGCCGACGTGCGCGACACCGTCGTCGACGGCCGCATCCTGATGCGCGACCGGACCCTCCTGACCGTCGACGAGCGCCGGGCCGTCGACGCCCTGCGCGAGGCCGCCGCCTCCGTCCCGCTCCCCCACCCCCGCGCGAGCGCCGAACACCTCACCTCCGAGGTGCCCACATGACCGCCGCCGGACCGACCCGCGGCTTCACCGGCCGCGCCCGCGCCGCCGACCGCGACCCGCGCCTGCCCCCGGGGCAGTACGACGCCCGCGACGGCTGGCCCGTCCTCTCCGCCGAGGTGACCCCGCGCCTCGCCGCGGCCGACTGGACGTTCCGCGTCGACGGCCTGGTCGCGCGGCCGCGCACCTGGTCCTGGGACGAGGCGCACGCGCTGCCCGCGTCCGAGTACCGGGGCGACATCCACTGCGTGACGAGCTGGTCCAAGTTCGGCGTGCGCTTCGGCGGCGTGAGCCTGGACGCGTTCCTCGCCGACGCCGGTCCTTCCCCGGCGGCCACGCACGTCGTCGCGTACTCCCACACCGGCTACACCACCAACCTGCCGCTCGCCGACGTGACCGGCGGGCGGGCGTGGATCGCCTGGGAGTACGACGGGGAGCCGCTGCCGCCGGAGCACGGCGGGCCCGCCCGGCTGATCGTCCCGCACCTGTACTTCTGGAAGAGCGCCAAGTGGATCGCGGGCCTCACGCTCCTCGACCACGACGAGCCCGGCTTCTGGGAGCAGAACGGCTATCACCACCGGGGCGACCCGTGGCGCGAGGAACGGTACGCCGGTGACTGACGACTTCGTGACCCCCAGGTCCCCCGCCGCGGCCACAGGCTTCGTGCCGCCGACCGCGTTCGCCGTCCCCGGCCGCATCTCCGTGAGCAGCCGCGCGGCCGCGCTCTGGCAGCAGGCGCTGATCACGGACATCCGCCGGGAGACGCCCGCCGCGTCGACGTTCCGGCTGAAGGTGCCCGACTGGCAGGGCCATCTGCCGGGCCAGCACCTGATGCTGCGGCTCACCGCGCCGGACGGCTATGTCGCGCAGCGCCACTACTCGCTGGCGTCCGCGCCCGACGGCAGCGGCGAGATCGAGCTGACCCTGGACCACGCGCCGGGCGGCGAGGTGTCCGGGCATCTGCACACCGTGGCCCGGGTGGGCGACACCGTGGAGGTCCGCGGCCCGCTGTCCGGCTTCTTCGCCTGGCCCGGCGACCGGCCCGCGCTGCTGCTCGGCGCGGGCTCCGGCGTCGTACCGCTGATGTCGATGATCCGCCACCACCGGCGCGCCGGCCTGACCGTGCCGCTGTGTCTGGTCGTCTCCGCGCGCACCCGCGAGGACCTGATCTACGCCGACGAGTACGGCGACGAGACCACGGCCGTCCTCACCCGCTCCGAAGGCCGCCTGAACGCCGGGCACTTGGCGCCGTATCTCGGCGCCGGGCAGCCCGCGGGCGGCTGGGAGGCGTACATCTGCGGGTCCAACGGCTTCGCCGAGCACGCCTCGCGGCTCCTGGTGGACGGCGGCCAGCCGGTGGACCGGATCAGGATCGAACGCTTCGGCTGAACCCCCTGCTCAGCGGCGGCCGCAGAGGACATAATGAGCCGATACATCGGATGTCTATTTCTGCCTGTCCCCCATCCCATCGGTCCGTACTGGTCCGCACGGTCCGCACACTGAGGCGAGGTCCCCATGGCTGTCACGGACGAGGCCATCGAAAAGATCAAGGGCATGATCGTCTCCGGCGCGCTGCGCCCCGGCGACCGGCTGCCCAAGGAGAGCGAACTGGCCGCGGAGCTCGGGCTCTCCCGCAACTCGCTGCGCGAGGCGGTGCGGGCGCTCTCCCTGATCCGCATCCTGGACGTGCGCCAGGGCGACGGGACCTACGTCACCAGCCTGGACCCGCAGCTGCTCCTGGAGGCGCTGAGCTTCGTCGTGGACTTCCACCGCGACGACACCGTCCTTGAGTTCCTCGCGGTGCGCCGGATCCTGGAGCCCGCCGCCACGGCCATGGCGGCCGCCCGCATCAGCGAGGCCGAACTCGACACGCTCACCGCCCAGTTGGACGCGCTCGGCGCCGCGCCGAGCGTGGAGGAGCTGGTGGCCTGCGACCTGGAGTTCCACCGCGGCATCGTGCAGTCGTCCGGGAACTCGGTGCTGTGCTCCCTCCTCGACGGCCTGTCCGGGCCGACCACACGGGCCCGCGTCTGGCGCGGCCTGACCCAGGAGGACGCGGTCAGCCGCACCCTGCACGAGCACCGCGCGATCCTCGCGGCGCTGCGCGACCGGGACGCCGAGGCGGCCCGGTCCTGGGCGACGGTGCACATCGCCAGCGTGGAGCAGTGGCTTCGCTCCACCCTGTGAGTCATGCGTGAGGGGCGACTGACCTGGGCAGTGATCCGGCACTCGGCGCCGTCGGGGGGCTGCGGAGGGCCCCGCGGGACGCCGTAAGGTTGGGGCGTACTTAGAGGAGAACGTCGGAAGGAGGCCTGGGTGATCGAGCTCGAGGGGGTACCCGAGCTGATCGACCCGGTCATGGTGGCCGCGTTCGAGGGCTGGAACGACGCCGGCGACGCCGCCTCCACCGCGGTCGCGCATCTCGACAAGGAGTGGAAGGGCGAGGTGTTCGCGGCGCTGGACGCCGAGGACTACTACGACTTCCAGGTCAACCGGCCCACGGTGTGGCTGGACGGCGGCGTGCGCAAGATCACGTGGCCGACCACGCGGCTCTCGGTGGTCCGCGTCGGCGGCGACAAGCCGCGCGACCTCGTCCTGGTGCGGGGCATCGAGCCGTCCATGCGCTGGCGTTCGTTCTGCAACGAACTGCTCGGCTTCGCCCACGAGCTGGGCGTGGAGCTGGTCGTGATCATGGGTGCGCTGCTCGGCGACACCCCGCACACCCGCCCGGTCCCGGTCAGCGGCGTCACGTCCGACCCCGACCTGGCGCGCACCATGGACCTGGAGGAGACCAAGTACGAGGGCCCGACGGGCATCGTCGGCATCCTCCAGGAGGCCTGCACGCACGCGGGCGTCCCGGCGGTGAGCCTGTGGGCGGCCGTGCCGCACTACGTCTCGCAGCCGCCGAACCCGAAGGCGACGCTCGCGCTCCTCAACCGCCTGGAGGACCTGATCGACCTCAGGATCCCCCTCGGCGAGCTGACGGAGGACGCGCGCGCCTGGCAGCTGGGCGTGGACCAGCTCGCCGCCGAGGACAGCGAGGTCGCCGAGTACGTCCAGTCCCTGGAGGAGGCGCGGGACACCGCGGAGCTGCCCGAGGCGTCCGGCGAGGCCATCGCGCGGGAGTTCGAGCGGTATCTGCGGCGGCGCGACGGCGGCGGGCCGGGTCCCGTCGCCGGGACCGGGCAGGTCGGCGGGCACGCCACGGACGGCGGGGACGGGGCGGCGTACCTGCGGGACACGCCGAGCGAGCGCACCCGCCCGCCGAAGCCGCAGCCGCGCCCGGGGCCGGAGCCCGCGTCCACGGGGTCCGCCGCCGGTGACCCGCCCGCGGCGGACGCCAAGGACGAACCGGCCGAGTCAAGCCAGGAACCGGGCACCGCCGAATCCGCGAAGTCCGCGGCCTCCGGCGGCGGTACGGCCGACGGCGAGGAGAACGACGGCCGTGGCGACAGGACGGACGGCGCGAAGGAAGACGATTCCCCGTCAGAGGATTCCTCCGAGGACTGAGACGGCCGACAGCGCGTTCCAGGGGCGGCACCCGCGCGGGTGCCGCCCCTTCTCGTTGCCCACGGCCCAGGAAGCCACAGCCGTCACGCACGCATATGGCCGGTATCGGGCGTGACACGAGTTTGTTGATGAAATGCACACGGTTCCCCACTCAACTTCCGTTCAAACGCTGTTGGGTGAAAGAGGTCTGGACGGCCGGGCCCGGCGGTAGCAGGGTGTGCAGCGACCGGAAGGCAGGCGGGGCGCGGTAACCGAAGGGAGCGGTGAAGCGATGACCGACCAGGTGCAGCGGGGCAGCGACCCCGGGGGCAGTGGCCCCGGACCCGATGGAGCGGGGTTCACGTATCGGGCCGCCGAGCAGGAACTGATCGTCGTCGCCCGGCCCGAGGCCCGGCTGCGCGCTCAGGAGCAGGGGGTCCGCTCGGCGTCGGGCTCCGACGTGTCGGCCCTGAACATGTTCCTCAGCGATGAACAGCTCACCCTGGAGCCGCTGTTCGGCAGCGAGGACCGGCTCCGGGCGGCGGCGCCCGACACCCAGGGCGAGGTGCCCGACCTGGCGCTGTTCTACCGGGTCCGCGGGGGCGGCGACCGCGCCCAGGAGTTGCGCGCGCGGATGGCGGCGCTGCCCGGCGTCGACACGGCGTACGTGAAGCCGGGCGCCGTACCGGCCGCGCTCGGGCCCGTCGGACAGCAGGGCGGCGCGGGCGAGCCGGACGAGGCGCGGCGCCGCAAGGAAGGGATGCCGGCGACGGCGGACTTCAGCGGCCGCCAGGGCTATCTGAGGCCTGCGCCCGAGGGCGTCGACGCGTACTGGGCCTGGCAGCGCCTGGGCGGCGGCGGTGACGGGGTGACCGTCATCGACATCGAGGGCGCCTGGCAGCTGAGCCACGAGGACCTGGCGGCGAAGCTCGCGGGCGTGGTGATCGGCACCCCCATCCAGGACCTGGCGTGGCGCAACCACGGCACCGCCGTGATCGGTGTCATCGGCGCCGACCGCAACGCCATCGGCGTCACCGGCATCGTGCCGGACGCCGTGACCGCGGTCGCGTCCTTCACCCCGGCGGGCACGGCGGCGACGATCCACGCCGCGGCGGACCGGCTCTCGCCGGGCGACGTCATCCTCATCGAACTGCACCGCCCGGGGCCGAAGTTCGAGTTCGAGGCGCGCGACGACCAGAAGGGCTACGTCGCCATCGAGTGGTGGCCGGACGACTTCGCCGCGGTCCGGTACGCGACGGCCAAGGGCATCGTCGTCGTCGGCGCGGCGGGCAACGGCGCGGAGTCCCTGGACGACGCGGTGTACGAGCGGCGTCCCGACGAGTTCCCGTCCTGGTGGCGCAACCCCTTCAACCCGTCCAACCCCTCCTCCGACGCCGTCCTGGTCGGCGCGGGCGCGCCCCCGCCCGGCACGCACGGCCGCGACCACGGCCCGGACCGCTCGCGCCTGGCGTTCTCCAACTACGGCGCGCGCCTCGACGCGCAGGGCTGGGGCCGCGAGACCACGACGACCGGCGGCTTCTGGAACCAGCCGGGCGACCTGCAGGGCGGCGTGGACGAGATCGCCTGGTACACGGACACGTTCTCAGGCACCTCGTCGGCGTCCCCGATCGTCGTCGGCGCCGTCGCCGCGCTCCAGGGCGTCCTCAAGGCGGCGGGCCAGCAGCCGATGACCTCCTCCCGCGCCCGTGCCGTGCTGCGCGCCACGGGGTCGCCGCAGCAGGACGGCCCCGGCCGCCCGGCGTCCCAGCGGATCGGCAACCGCCCCGACATCAGGGCGGCGGTCACCAAGCTGCTGCCGGCGGCGGTGGGGTCGGGCCTCGCCGAGCGCTACTGGGACGAGCTGATCCCGTATCCGCCCGAACTCCCGCCGCGCCTCAGGCTCTTCGTGGCCGGGCAGTGGCGCAACCTGAACAACCCCTCCCCCGAGACCCGCCAGGCGGTGCACTCCGCCTTCGCAGGGGGATCACCGGACGTGCGTGTCTGGTTCTCGGACGACGAGGTCGTCGGCCTGGTCGTCACCGGCTGAACCGCGGCACGCGACGAGAAGCACCATCGCACCACATCAACGGACCGACCATTGACGGAAGGTGGCACCCGCATGAGCACCACCCCGCAAATGAGTCAGATCGGCCAGCAGCAGGGCCAGCAGTTCAGCCCGCAGCAGCAGTACGGCCCCGAACAGTTCGGCCAGCAGCAGCCGTTCGGCCAGCAGGGCCAGGGCTACGGCCAGCAGTTCGGCCAGCAGCAGTCCGGCCAGCAGGGCCCGAGCACCGCGCCGCCGCAGCCCGGCCAGATCGGCCAGCAGGGTCAGCCCGGCCAGATCGGTCAGATCGGCCAGCAGCGCCAGTTCGGCCAGCAGATTCCCGGCCAGCAGCAGATCCCGCCCCACCTCCAGCAGCAGATGCCCCAGCAGATGCAGCAGCAGATCCCGCAGCACCTGCGCCAGCAGATGCAGCAGCTCGGCCAGCAGCAGCCGTTCCAGCAACTGCTGCAGCAGCTCGGCCAGGAGCGGGTCCCGCAGGCGCAGGCGCCCGCGATCTCGACCCAGGCCCTCACGGGTGCCGTCGCCCAGAGCTTCTGGGACGTCGTCCAACCGCTCCCGGGCCAGGCGTCCCTGCTGTACCTGCACGTGGACAACGAATGGCGCGTCTACGTGAACCCCGACGACCGCACCCGCGACCAGGTCCAGGAAGCCTTCGCGTACGGGCAGCCGGTGATCGGCTACTACGACACGAACAACCCGGGACTGCTGCTCGCGATCGTGATCACCAGGTGATCCACCCGTGGTGACCCGCACGTGGTGACCCGCACGTGGTGACCGGCACCAGGTGATCCGCACCCGGTGACCGCGGCGCCGGACGGAGGCTTCCCGTCCGGCGTCGCTTCCGTGCGTTCTACAGGGCGACGCCCAGCAGCGCGTCCACCGCGCGGGACACGACGCCCGGGGCGCCCTCGTCGGTGCCGCCCTCGGCATCCTGGCGGGCGGCCCAGCGGTCGACGGCGGCGAGCGCCCTGGGGGCGTCCAGGTCGTCGGCCAGGGCCTCGCGCAGCTCCTCGACCAGGGCGTCGGCGGACGGTCCGTCGGGGCGGGACACCGCGGCGCGCCAGCGGGCGAGCCGTTCGACGGCGTCCTGGAGGACCTGGTCGGTCCACTCCCAGTCGGCGCGGTAGTGGTGGGCGAGCAGGGCGAGGCGGATCGCGGCGGGGTCGACGCCGTCGCGCCGCAGCTTCGAGACGAACACCAGGTTGCCCTTGGACTTGGACATCTTGGCGCCGTCGAGGGCGACCATGCCCGCGTGCACGTACGCCTTGGCGAAGGGGTGCTCGCCGGTCAGCGCCTGGGCGTGCGAGGCGCCCATCTCGTGGTGCGGGAAGGCCAGGTCGGAGCCGCCGCCCTGGATGTCGAAGCCCATGCCGAGGTGGTCGAGGGCGATGGCGACGCACTCGATGTGCCAGCCGGGGCGGCCGGGGCCGAGGGAGCCGCCGTCCCAGCTCGGCTCGCCGTCACGGGCGGCCATCCAGAGCATCGGGTCGAGCGGGTTCTTCTTGCCCGCGCGGTCCGGGTCGCCGCCGCGCTCGGCGGAGAGCAGGCGCATGGCGGCGGCGTCGAGCCCCGACACCTCGCCGAAGTGCGGGTCGGACTCGACGGAGAAGTAGATGTCGCCCTCGAGGTCGTAGGCGGCGCCCAGGTCCCGCAGCCGCTCGACGAGCGGCACGATGCCCGGTATCGACTCGACGGCTCCGATGTAGTGCCGCGGCGGCAGCAGCCGCAGCGCGGTCATGTCCTCGCGGAACAGCGCGGTCTCGCCCTGCGCCAGCTCGACCCAGTCCTTGCCGTCGCGCTTGGCGCGCTCCAGGAGCGGGTCGTCCACGTCGGTCACGTTCTGCACGTAGTGGACCTGCCGCTTGGTGTCGAGCCACACGCGCTGCACGAGGTCGAACGCGTTGTAGGTCGCCGCGTGACCCATGTGGGTCGCGTCGTACGGAGTGATGCCGCAGACGTAGATACGGGCGACGGGACCGGGGTCGAGGGTGACGAGGCCACCGGTCGCGGTGTCGTGGATCCGGAGATCACGGCCCTTGCCGGGCAGGGCGGGAACCTCAGAAGCGGGCCAGGCATACATGTCTTGAGCCTAACCGGACGCCCCTTCCGCATACGACCCAGGGCGACGAGATCTTCGACAGGTTTCACCTGCCCACGGGGCGGGCAGCCCCCGGGGATCTCACACCGGCGGCCACGGAATGGCCGGCCACTCCCCGGACGGCCCCGGGTGCCGCCCCGCGGCGAGCAGCGCGGCGACCCGCTCCCGGACGGCGTCGACCTCCGCGGCGGTCAGCAGTTCCCCGAGCCGCTCGGCGAGGGGCTCCCCCGCCGCCAGGCCGTCCCGCAGGGAGCCCAGCGCGTCCACCGCCTCCTCGGGCAGCTTCTCCCCGGCCCACCCCCACAGCAGCGTCCGCAGCTTGTCCTCGACATTGAACGTGACCCCGTGGTCGATGCCGAAGAGGCGTCCGCCGTCGCCGAGCACCAGGTGCCCGCCCTTGCGGTCGGCGTTGTTGATCACGGCGTCGAGCACGGCGAGCCGCCGCAGCCGGGCGTCGTCCGCGTGCACGAGCAGCGCCGTGCGCCCCTCGCCCACCTGGGCGAACCCGACGGCCTTCCAGCCGTCCCCGGGCTCGTCCCCCTCGACGAGAGCGAGCAGCCCGGCGGCGTCGGCACCCTCGGCGTCGGCATCGGTGCCATCCCCGGAATCCCCGGCATCCCCGGACGCCTCCGCCCCGACCCACAGCTGGACCATGCCCTGCCCATAGGGCCCGTCCCGCAGCACGGTGGGCGGCACGAGGCCCCACCCGAGCGCTTCGGAGACCTCGTACGCGGCGACCTCCCGCTGGGCGAGGGTCCCGTCGGGGAAGTCCCACAGGGGCCGCTCCCCGGCGACGGGCTTGTAGACGCAGGCGGCGGTGTGCTCCTCGTACCCGACCGTGCAGTAGAGCACCGCGTTGGAGGCCTCCCGGATCTGCCCGCGCACGGTCAGCTCACCGCGGGTGAGCAGTTCGGTGGGGGTCACGCGCCCCGCCGGTATCCGTTCTGGCGCGGGCATACGTGTCCTTCCGGATCGAGCGGCAGGCTGCACAGCGGGCACGGCGGACGGCCCGCGTTCACGACGTCGAGGGCGCGCTTGGTGAAGGCACGGGCCTGGGCGCCGGTGAGGCGCACCCGGAGCATCGGGGGGCCGTTCTCCTCGTCCTGCAAGAGCCTTTCCTCGGCCTCCGCGAGGTCCTCCTCGGAGTCCGCGTCCAGCTCGACGAGGGCCTGCGCCTCCACGATCATGCGCTCCTCCTCGCCGTCCCAGGCGAGCGCCATCGTGCCGACCCGGAACTCCTCCTCGACGGGCGAGTCGAGCGGCGCGCTGTCGGTGACCTCAGCGGGTGCGACGGCGGGCACCGCCGCGCTGCCGCCACTGCGCCGCACGACCTCGTCGAGCAACTCCTCCATGCGCTCGGCGAGCGCGGCCACCTGGGTCTTCTCCAGGGCGACGCTGGTCACGCGGACCCCGGCGGAGGCCTGGAGGAAGAAGGTACGCCGACCGGGGAGCCCGACGGTTCCGGCGACGAAGCGTTCCGGCGGGTCATAGAGGAACACCTGACGGGACACGTCCTGTCTCCATTGGAATCGACTGCATGTACTTGGCGCGACCACTGCACCCTACTGCGGGCGACGATCACGGTGCGCCCGCGTCGCCGCCCACCTGTGCGTCGTCGCTCGCGGGTGCCTCGCGCGGCGCGAGCGACCCGAAGTCGCCGGTGTCGCCGAGCCGTACGAGATAGGGCCGCAGCCGGGTGAAGCGGATCGCCGTGACGGAACAGGGCTCCACGGAGATGCGCTGGAACAGGTCCAGGTGCAGCCCGATGGCGTCGGCGACAAGGGACTTGATGATGTCGCCGTGGGAGCACATCAGATAGACGGCGTCGGCGCCGTGGTCGCGCTCCACGCGCGCGTTCCACTCGCGCACGGCCTCCGCGGCCCGCGTCTGCATGGCCCGCAGGGACTCGCCGCCGGGGAAGGCGGCCGCTGCCGGGTGCTGCTGGACGACCTCCATCAGGGGCTCGTCCGCGAGCTCGGCGAGCTTGCGGCCCGACCAGTCGCCGTAGTGGCACTCGCCGATGCGTTCGTCCGTGTGGACGGGCACCCCGGGGCGGGCGGCGAGCAGCGGCGCGAGGGTCTCCTGGCAGCGCTGCAGCGGGCTGGTGACGATCTCGGCGAGGGGCAGCGCGGCGAGCCGCCCGGGCAGCGCGGCGGCCTGCTCCGCGCCGCGCTCGTCGAGTCCGACGCCGGGCGTCCAGCCGGCGAGCAGGCCCGCGGTGTTGGCGGTCGAGCGTCCGTGTCGGACGAGGATCAGCGTGGGCATGCGGGTCAGCCTAAGCCGCCGAGGGGGTGCGGCAGGAGGCGAGCCCCGGAAGAATGCGCAGCGTGATCGTGGACTGCGCCACCTATCGGCACGGGCGCCGCATCAAGGGCCCGGAGGACCTCTCCGACGCCCTGGACGCGGCGCGGGCGCTCGGTGACGCGTTCGTCTGGATCGGCCTGTACGAGCCGACGGAGGACGAGTTCGACCTGGTCGCCAAGGAGTTCTCGCTGCACCCGCTGGCGGTCGAGGACGCCTTGAAGGCCCATCAGCGGCCGAAGCTCGAGGTGTACGACGACTCGGCGTTCGTGGTCCTGAAGCCGGTGGTGTACGAACCGGAGAGCGACGCCGTGTCGTCAGGCGAACTCATGATCTTCATGGGTGACTGCTTCGTGGTGACCGTCCGGCACGGCGAGGGCGCGCCGCTCAGCGCCGTGCGCCAGCAGTTGGAGGCCGAGCACGACGTCCTGGAGCACGGGCCGACGGCGGTGCTCTACTCCATCGCCGACGCCGTGGTCGACCACTACCTGGAGGTCGCGGGCGAGCTGCAGACGGACCTGGAGGTCCTGGAGGCGGAGGTCTTCTCGCCGGACGGGGGCGGCTCGCGGAACACCGCGTCCCGCATCTACCGCTTCAAGCGGCAGATCCTGGAGTTCCGGCGCGCCACGGGCCCGCTGGCGATGCCGCTCGCGCGCCTCGCGGGCATGGGCCCCTACGGCCGCGCGGTGCCGTTCGTGGACGACTCCGCGCAGCCGTATCTGCGGGACGTCAACGACCATCTGCTGCGCGTGAACGAGTCCGTGGAGGGCCTGGACCGCCTGGTGACGGACATCCTGTCGGCGCATCTGGCGCAGATGAGCGTGCGGCAGAACGACGACATGCGGAAGATCTCCGCGTGGGCGGCCATGGCGGCGGTGCCCACGATGATCGCGGGCATCTACGGCATGAACTTCGAGCACATGCCGGAGCTGCGCTGGTGGTGGGCGTACCCGGCGGTGATCCTGCTGATGGCCGCGCTCGAGGTGGGCCTGTTCCGGCTGTTCAAGCGCCGCGGCTGGCTCTAGCGCCCCGTCCCGGAGCCGGGCGTGGTCAGGCGAACTCCGCCGCTGAGGTGGCGGGTCCGCCCAGCGCGTCGCGCCGCTGAGGCATCTTCAGGGACACCATCCGCCGCCAGCCGCCCGCGCGTTCGTACGCGTACATGGCGTGGATGCCCGCCGCGAGCGTTCTGGACTTGACCGGGGACCAGCGCAGGATGCGGCCCATGTGCTCCATGACGGCGAGGCTGACGTCGCGGTAGATGACGATCTCGGCGAGGGCGCTCTCGCGCAGGGTGTTCTGGATGGTGCGCCCGTGCCCGGCATAGGCGAAGCGCAGCAGTTCCTCGTGGCAGTACGCCAGGTGGTTGTCCTCGTCGTTCGAGATCATCTTCACGGCCTTGCCGACCTCGGGGTCGTCCCCGAAGTACTTGCGGAGCATGACCATCTGGTCGGCGGCGCGCTGCTCGGTGACGCGGCTGTGCGAGAGGTACGTGACGATGTCCTGCTCGGTGAGCGGCTGGTCGGCGCGGAGCTTCTCGTGCGCGAGGCCGATGCCGCGGCGCTCCAGGAGCATCGTGTAGTCGGTGGCGGCGGGGACGTCGACGGGTTCGAGGCCGCGCTTGCGCAGCAGCGCGTTGAAGATCCGTCCGTGCTTGTCCTCGTCGGCGCCGTGCCGGGTGATCTTGGGTGCGAGATCGCGCTGGCTGTCGGGGACGAGCGCGGCGATGCGCCCGTTCTCCCAGCCGCCCTGGGACTCTCCGCTCGCCGCGATGGAGCAGAACAGCCGGAACGACTCGTCGTTGTCGAGGATCTCCTGGAAGAGACTCCGGGCCGAAAGCATCGCAGGCACCTCCATGCCGTCACTGACCACACAGACTTCCGCAAAGAACGAGTCAAATGCGCAGCGCGCCATCAGGCAACAGGTGTATGCGACAGCTCAGCCAAACGGAGGACACAGAGGGCCGAATGGGGCGGAGGGGCACCTCGGACGAGGCGGTCGGGCAGGCGGTCGTGCGACAGCCGGACAGACAGCCGGGTACGCGCCCGGATCGCCGGCGACCGGTGGTCTCCGGGGCCGTAACCGGAGGGCTCGTCGCGGCGTTGTGCTCCGTGACGGCCGTGGCGGGGAAGACCCCCGAGCCCCCACCACGGCCGCAGAAATCTCCCGCTACGCGACCCCGGCCCGCTCCAGGGCCTCGGTGCCCGCGCGCAGCGAGGCAAGCCGCTCCTCCACCGTGAAGCCCGCGGGCGCCAGCGTGAGCGTGGTGACACCGGCCTCCGCGTAGGCCCGCATCCGGTCCGCGATCCGGTCCACGGAGCCGAGCAGGGTGGTGGAGTCGATCAGGGAGCGCGGTACGGCGGCGGCCGCGCCCTCCTTGTCGCCGGACAGGTACTTGTCCTGGATCTCGGCGGCCTCCTTCTCGTACCCCATGCGCTGCGCGAGCTGGTTGTAGAAGTTCTGCTTCCGGCTGCCCATGCCGCCGACGTACAGCGCCGTGTAGGGCCGGAACATGTCGGCGAGCGCGTCGATGTCGCCGTCCCCGTCCTTGCCGAGCGCGAGCGGTACCGTCGGCACCACGTCGAAGCCCTCCATGGTCAGGCCCGCCTTCTCGCGCCCGGCCCGCAGATGGCGCAGCGCGGTCTCCTCCAGGTGCTCGGCGGCCGGGAAGATCAGCAGGGCGCCGTCGGCGATCTCACCGGTCTGCTCCAGGTTCTTCGGCCCGATCGCGGCGATGTACAGCGGGATGTGCTCGCGCTGCGGGTGCACGGTCAGCTTGAGCGGCTTGCCGGGGCCGCCGGGCAGCGGCAGCGTCCAGTGCTCGCCCTCGTAGGCGAGGCGCTCGCGGGTCATGGCCCTGCGTACGATCTCGACGTACTCGCGGGTGCGGGCCAGCGGCTTGTCGAACTTGACGCCGTACCAGCCCTCGGAGACCTGCGGCCCGGAGACGCCGAGCCCGAGCCGGAACCGGCCGCCGGACAGCGAGTCGAGGGTGGCCGCCGTCATCGCGGTCATCGCGGGCTGGCGCGCCGGGATCTGGAAGATCGCCGAACCGACGTCGATCCGCTCGGTCTGCGCCGCCACCCACGAGAGCACGGTGGCCGCGTCCGAACCGTAGGCCTCGGCCGCCCAGCAGACCGCGTAGCCCAGCTTGTCGGCCTCCTTCGCGACGACGAGGTTGTCCGCGTCCATCCCCGCGCCCCAGTAGCCGAGGTTGATCCCGAGCTGCATGGCCGAATCCCCTTACCCATGAGTAACGTGCCTGTTCGGGGACTGTAGCGCGCGGGCGGGCGATCCGGCAGGGGCCGGGCGGCGGTCCCGCCGGGGCCCGGTGCGGGGTGCCGGGCCGGGGCGGGCGCTGTTGCCCGAAGGGGTTCATGAGTTGTCCACAGGCACGGCTTTGTCCACACGCACACCCAGCGCTGAGGCATGGCCAGTAATCTCGCCGCCATGGAGCAGAGGCATCTCGGCCGAACAGGTCTGCGCGTGTCCAGGATCGGGCTCGGCACCCTCACATGGGGGCACTCCGACGAGATCGGGGAGAACGACGCCGCGGACCTGCTGAAGGCCTTCTGGGAGGCGGGCGGCACCCTCGTGGACACGGCCGATGTGTACGGCGACGGGGAGGCCGAGTACCTCCTCGGACGACTCGTCGAACGCCTGGTGCCGAGGCGCGATCTGGTCATCGCGACGAAGGCGGGCAGCGTGCCCGACCCCGACCGCCGCTTCGACGGCTCGCGCGGCCATCTCCTGTCCGCGCTCGACGCCTCCCTGGCGCGCCTCGGCACGGATCATGTGGACCTGTGGCAGATCCACGCCTTCGACAGCGACACGCCCCTGGAGGAGACGCTCCAGGCCCTCGACATCGCGGTCAGCAGCGGCCGCGCGCGCTATGCGGGCATCTCCAACTTCAGCGGCTGGCAGCTCGCCAAGGCCGCCACCTGGCAGCTCGCGGCGGCCGGCACCCGCACCCGCATCGCCAGCACGCAGATGGAGTACTCCCTCCTCCAGCGCGGCGTCGAGCGCGAAGTGCTGCCCGCCGCCCTCGACCTCGGCGTCGGTCTGCTGCCCTCGTCACCGCTCGGCCGGGGCGTCCTCACCGGCAAGTACCGCACCGCGACCCCGGCCGACTCGCGCGGCGCCTCCGAGCAGTTCGCCCCGTTCGTCGCGCCGTATCTCGACGACGCGGCGGGGCGGGTCGTGGACGCCGTCGCGATAGCGGCCGACGGTCTCGCCGTCACGCCCCTGCAGGTGGCGCTCGCCTGGGTGCGTGACCGCCCCGGAGTGACCGCCCCGATCGTCGGCGCGCGCAACGCGCAGCAGCTCACGGCCGCATTGTCAGTGGAGACCCTTAGTCTTCCTGACGAGATCTGCCAGGCGCTCGACGATGTGTCAGCGCCCGTGCACCGCTACCCAGACCAGGACTGGAGCACGCTGTGAGTACGGAGTCCGCTGCCGCGGAGGTCGCCGAACCCGAGGCCCCGGAGGCCGGAGCGGGCCCCGACGCCGAGGACACGCCGGAGGCCGGGAGCACGCCGTCCGGCGGGGCCGCGCCGGACGGGGACGCCGAGGAGGACTCGGCCGACCCCGAGGGCGCTGCTCCCGAAAGCACGGGGGACAGCGCCGAGGCCGGTGGCGGCGAGAGCCAGGACGGCAGCGGGGACGGCGGGGACACCGGTGTGTCCGAGGCCGAGGCCGAGCTCGCGGCGCAGCGGGAGCTGCGGGCCCGGATCGAGCAGCGCAAGGCCGACAAGAAGGGGCCCGTGGCGGCGGGCGCGAAGCTCCAGGGCACGGCGGCCGACCTGCTGGCGGCGGTGCGGGCCGTGGAGAGCGGCGAGAAGCCCGTCGCGCCCGTGTTCCGTGAGCCCGCGCCGGTCGCGCCGCGGCGACCCGCCCCCGAGCCCGTGCGACGGCAGGTGGCCGAGGCCCCGGCCGGGGCGGGCGAGCCGACGCCGGAGACGGTCGACGCGGTGGCGGCGGTGCTGGCCGAGGGTGGCGCGCCCGCGGCACTCGCGGCCCGGGCGGCGGCCGCGCTCGGCGAGGGCGCGGACGACGTGCTGCGTGCCGACCCGTGGCAGTTGCTGCGGGTCGCCGGGGTGCGGCCCGAGCAGGCCGACGGGTTCGCGCGGGCGCTGCTCGGCCCGGAATGCGGTCCCGGGGACGAGCGCAGGGGCTGCGCGCTGACGGTGTGGCTGCTCGCACAGGCCGCGCTCGCCGGGCACACGGCCCTCGAATCCTCGGCTCTCACCGCCGCGCTCGGACAGCGCGGAGTCCCCGATCCGGACGAGGCGGTGCAGTCCGCGCTCGCGGAGGGCGACGTCCTGCTCTTCCAGGACCCGCTGGACGAGGCCACCGGGACCGCCCCGGCGCGGCCCGCCCCGACCGCCGACGACCCCGAGGACGCCGAAGCCGAGGTCCCGGTGCGCGTGCTGCTCGGCCTCGAGCGGTACGCCCTCGCGGAGGAGAGCCTGGCCGACGGCCTCGCCCGGGTCATGAACTCGCTGCCGAAGGAGGAGGGTTCGGGCCCGGTGGGCGACGGTTCGCCTCCGGAGGGCGCCGACTCGGCTCCGGAGGACGGCGGCTCCGCTCCCGACGGCTCGGGGCACGGCGGCTCGGGGCACGGCGGTGACGGCTCGGGTCCCTCGGCCGCCGATTGGGAGTCCGCGGCGGCCGCCGCCAAGGGTTCCGCCGCCGACCTGATCCGCGCCGTGGCCGCGCACGGCCTCGTGCTGCACACGGGCGGCGAGGCGGCCCGCACCGAGCCCGCCGCGCTGGTGGCGGCTGCCCGCGCGCTGGGCCTGCGGGTGTACGCGGCGACGCACAGCACGGAGGGACAGCGGAGGCTGGCCGAGGGCCTGGGCGGGGGTGCTGCCGGGGCTGGGGCTCGTGGGAGTGCCGACGGATCCGGGCCGCGCACGGCCGCTCCGGGCGCCCTGGGGGCCAGTCCTGCTGGCTCCTCGGGAGGTCAGATGGACGGGCCCGCCGGTGGGGAGGCCGACGGCGTGCCTTCGGCGAGGCGCACGGGCGAAGGGGCGACCGGTGCGATGGCCGGGCCCGAAGGTGCGGGTGCCGTCCAGGGTGGTGACGCGCGTGCGGAGGCTTCCGGGGGCGGCGGGGCGGCCGGCTCTGCGGAGGGGGAGGGTGCGGCTGACGCGGGGGGTGCGGTCGGCGGGGTCGGTGCGGCCGGTGGCGCCGGTGGCGCCGGTGCTGCCAGCGTGTCAGGCACCTCCCACGCCCCCGGTGCGGCCGGTTCCTCCCCCGCACCCGGTGCGCCCAGTGCTCCCGACGAGGCCTCCCCCGTCGTGACCGTGGCGGGCCTGCTCTCCGGGTGGCAGGGGCCGGGCCGTGACGCGGACGGCGCGCTGGCCCTGGATCTGCTCGTGGTCCTGGACGCCCCGCAGCTGGACGTGGAGACGGCCGCGACGCTCGTGGAGTCGCTTCCCGACGGCGCCCGGCTCGTGCTCAGCGGTGACCCGGGTGTGCTGTGGTCCGCGGGCCCGGGCCGGGTGTTCGCGGACCTGCTCGCGGCCCGCTGCTGCCCGCAGGTCGTCTCGCGCACGCCGGACCCGGGCCCCATCGGCGAGCTGGTCTCCGGCATCGGCATCGGCGAGCTGACCCAGGTCGACGCGCCCGGCAAGGAGGTCGTGATCGTCCCGGTGCGGGACGCGCCCGACGCGATCCACCGCACGGTGCAGCTGGTCGCGGACTCGGTGCCGCGCGCCATCGGCGTACCGTCCGGACAGACGCAGGTGATCACCCCGGGCCACGGCGGCGCGGCGGGGACGCGCGCGCTGAACGCGGCGCTGAAGGAGCGGCTGAACCCGGGCCCCGGCAGGTTCGGCGGCTTCGACCCGGGCGACCGGGTCGCCTACGCCCCGGTGCCGGGCCGCACGGCGCTCGGCCGGGTGGTCGGCGCCGACGCGCAGGGCCTGCGCCTGGAGTGCGAGGGCACCCCCGTCGCCGTACCGAAGGAGCGGGTGGAGCAGTCCGTGCGGCACGCATGGGCGCTCACCGCCCACCAGGCCACGGGCCGCCGCTGGCCCGCCGCCGTGGTGGTCCTGCCCGGCGACGCGGCGGGCGCCCTGACCCGGCCGTGGGTGTACACGGCCTTCAGCCGCGCCGAGCGCCATCTCTCGGTCGTCCAGGGCGTCGCCCAGGCTCTGCCCCAGGCCGTGGCCGAGCGCCCCGCCAAGGAGCGCACGACCCGCCTGCGCACGCTGCTGCGCCCGCAGGCCCCGGCGGCGGGCTAGCCCATGCGTGGAGCGTGGCCCCGACCTCATGGACAGGAGGTCGGGGCCACGCCCGTCCAGCCAAGACCCGAGGCCTGATGGACAGGATCGGCGCGCCGCACGCACTCGGCAAGGAGCCCCGGAGCCGGGCGGAACCCACCTCCGGACAGCCCTCAAAGCCCTCACACCCCTCCCGACGCCCCTCCCGACGCCCCTCCCGACGCCCCTGCCGGCGCCCCCTCCTAGGCGCCGCCCACGCCCTTCCCCCGCTCGACGACCTCCACGTCGTCCACGTCATCCGCCTCATCGACGTCGTCCACCTCATCGCCCTCGTCCGGATCGAAGTCAAGATCCGTATCGAGGTCCGAGTCGAGGTCGGCGTCCAGGTCCCCGTCGATGCCGGTGTGCGCGTCCCTGCTCCGGCGGGCGCCGCCCACACGGCTCGCCGCGGCGTCCAGGTCGTCGTCGAGGTCGTCGTCCGTCTCGTCGTCGAAGACCGCGCTGACGTCGAAGCGGCAGACCACCCGCGGGGAGTCGGGCTGGTCGAACGGGGACTCCAGCCACTCGCCGGGCTCCGCGGGCTCGTCCGCCGCGGTGACCCACAGCGTCGAGTCGCCCTCCTCCAGGCCGAACTCCTTGTGCCGGGAGGCGATCTCGTCCGGCTCGAACTCGCCGAAGAGCAGGCCGAGCGCGCCCGGCACGGTGCCCGCGAGCCGGTCGGACTCCGAGGTGGCGTCGTCGTCCGCGGCCTCGACCCGCGCGGCCTGGGCGAGGAGTCGCTGCGGCTCCGCGACGGCGTAGTCGCGCCGGATCAGCACGCTCAAGGCGTTCGGCTCCGCGGGCCCCTGGTACGGCGGCAGGGTGTCCTCCGCGCCGGGGATCTCGAAGGGGGTGACCTCGTCGTAACGGTCGTAGAGCAGCTCGTCGTACGCCTCGGCCGCGGCGGCCAGCTCGTTGAACGCTTCATAGACGTCGGGATCGTCCTCGCCCGACCTGCGTTCGACCGCCGCAAGGTGGCGGTCGAGCGCGGTCTTGACCGCCTCGGCGGCGGCGCGTACCTCGGCAGCGGTGGGCTGCGCAGCATCAGACATAGTGCAGACGCTATCCGTACCGGGCCTGTGCCCGCACAATAGATGCGATGCCGGAATACGAATTTGTCGACGTGTACGTTCCGCGCGGGGTCTCCCGCAAAGAAGCCACGCGTCTGCTGACCGACCACGCAGAGTACGGACACTGGGAGTTGGACCGCCTCAGCCTGCACGCCGACGGCAGTCGGCGGGTGCGGCTCAGACGGCGCATCATCCGCCAGCTGAGGGCCACTTGGTGAGCCGGGTACGGCCGCCCGGCGCCCGGCGGACGGTGCGAAAACGGAGCGGGCCCCGCGATCGCGGGGCCCGCTCCGTTTTCACCTGATGTCACCTGGCGTCTTTCACCCGACGTCACCTGGCGTCATCTGACTTCATCTGACGTCAGATGACCCGGACGCCCGGCATACGGCCTGATACTGCCTGATTCGGCCTGCATACGCCCTGGCGAGACGGTCACCGAGTCTCAGGCACGTGCCCTGCGGTACAGGACGGTGCCCGCGAGCAGCATGCCCGCGCCGACCGGCAGGGCGACGCCGACCGGCAGGGAGCTGCCCGTCTGCGCGAGCTGGTCCTTGCCCTTGGGCGGCGTGATCATGTGCGCCTCGGGCACGTTCGGACCGGTCGCCGGACCCTTCGGCTTGCTGTGCTGTGCGGGCGAGACGGGCTGGCCCGGCTTTCCGGGCTGCTGGGGGTTGCCCGGCTGGTCCGGCTTGACGCCGTCATCGGGCGACTGCGGCTTGCCGGGCTGGTCGGGCTTGCCCGGGTGGTCCGGCTTCCCCGGGTGGTCCGGCTTCCCCGGGTGGTCCGGCTTCCCCGGGTGATCGGGCTTGCCCGGGTGATCGGGCTTCGTGGGCGGCTTCCCACCGGTGTGGCTGTCGGACTCGTTGCCGCACTCGTTGCCCACGGCCGCGTTGCCCGCGCCGCCGACGTTGACGCTGTTGCCGCAGACGTTGACCGGGACGTCGACCGGGAGCTGCACGCTGTTGCCCGAGCCCACCCCCGGCGAGCCGTGGGCGCCGCCGTCGGCCGTGGCGCCGCCGCCCGAGGGCTTGCCGCCGTGGCCGTCGTCGCCGTAGCCACCGCCGCCGCGCGGGGCGTCGGAGGTGTTGGCGCACTTGTTGCCCGCCGCCGGGTTCAGGCCCCCGATGACGTTCACGGTGTTGCCGCAGACATTGACCGGTACGTCCACGGGAAGCTGAACGGAATTGCCCGACAGCACGCCGGGAGAATTCGAACTGCCGCCCTGGGCATGGGAGTCGGCCTGTGCATGACCACCAGAGACAGCGAGTACGCCAGTGGCGGCCGCCACGGTGATCAGGCCTTTGCGCGTGACCTGTCGCATAGCTTGTTCCTGCCTTGCCTTCCGGAAATGCGCACGGGCCCAGTGCACCGTGCGCCCAATGCCCGTCGGCCCCGGAGTGCGTGACACGCACTCCGGGGCCGACGGACGTCAGACCCTCATGGGGTGAGACCCCTCACGGGGTGAGGCACAGCGGCGTCACTTGTTGACGCAGTAGTTCCCGAAGGCGGGGTTCAGCACGCCGATCACGGAGATCGTGTTGCCGCACGCGTTCACCGGCACGTGCACGGGAACCTGGATGACGTTGCCCGACACGACGCCCGGGGACTTCACGGCGGCACCCTGCGCGCCGGAGTCGGCAGCGGCGACGCCCGCACCCGCGAGCACCAGACCACCGGTGGCCACCGCAGCGGCAACGACCTTCTTGATCATTATTCCTCCTAGTTGGCAAATGCGATCCCAGCCGCGGACCGCACCACCTGTAACGAAGGAGGAAGTTGAGGGCTACGAGGGCAAGGCTGCTTTCACTCTTTTCGGTCAATTGCGCACGCGCTGCCGATTATTGGAGTTTCGTTTCGGCACGCGCCCGCGCAGAGAGAAGGACCTACATGTACCGAAATACACACCGGCACACGCGCCGACACGCACACCGACCACGCCCGGACCTCAGGAACCCAGAAACCCAGGAACCCAGGAGCTCCGAAACTCCGAAACTCAGGAAGCGTCGATGAACCGGTCGAGCACCCGCACCCCGAACTTCAGGCCGTCCACCGGCACCCGCTCGTCCACGCCGTGGAACATGCCCGCGAAGTCCAGCTCCGGCGGCAGCTTGAGCGGCGCGAAGCCGAAGCCGCGGATGCCGAGGTCGTCGAAGGACTTGGCGTCCGTGCCGGCCGAGAGCATGTAGGGCACGGCCCGCGCGATCGGGTCCTCGGCCTGCAGCGCCATCTGCATGGCGTCGACGAGCGCGCCGTCGAAGGTGGTCTCCAGGGCCTTGTCCGCGTGCACGTCCTCACGCTTGACGTTCGGGCCGAGGATGCGGTCGAGGTCGGCCAGGAACTCCTCCTCGTACCCCGGCAGGAAACGGCCGTCGACGTGCGCGGTGGCCTGTCCGGGGATCACGTTCACCTTGTACCCGGCGCCGAGCTGGGTCGGGTTGGCGGTGTTCTGGAGCGAGGCGCCGATCAGCTTGGCGATGCCGCCGAGCTTGGCCAGGGTGTCGTCCATGTTCTCCGGGTCGAGCTCGGTGCCGAGGGCGTCGCCCAGCTCGTCGAGGAAGTGCCGCAGGGTCTTGGTGACCCGCACCGGGAACTTGTGCCGCCCGAGCCGTCCCACGGCCTCGGACAGCTCGGTGATGGCGTTGTCCTTGTGGATCATGGAACCGTGTCCGGCGCTGCCGTCCACGGTCAGCTTCATCCAGTGCATGCCCTTCTGCGCCGTCTCGACGAGATACAGCCGGAGCTTCTCGTTGACGGTGAAGGAGAACCCGCCGACCTCGCTGATCGCCTCGGTCACGCCCTCGAAGAGGTCCGGGTGGTTGTCGACGAGGTACCGCGCCCCGTACGTGCCGCCGGCCTCCTCGTCCGCGAGGAAGGCGAGCACGATGTCCCGCGGCGGCTTGCGGCCGCTGCGCAGCCGGTCGCGTACGACCGCGAGGGTCATCGCGTCCATGTCCTTCATGTCGACGGCGCCCCGGCCCCACAGGCAGCCGTCGGCGATCTCGCCGGAGAAGGGGTGGTGGGTCCAGTCCTGGGCATTGGCGGGTACGACGTCGGTGTGGCCGTGGATGAGCAGCGCGGGCCGCGACGGGTCCTCGCCCTCGATCCGCGCCACGGTGGAGGCGCGCCCCGGGTGCGACTCGAAGATCCGCGGCTCGAGCCCCACCTCCGCGAGCTTCTCCGCGACGTACTCAGCCGCCTTGCGCTCCCCCGGGCCGGAGTGATCGCCGTAGTTGCTGGTGTCCATCCGGATCAGGTCCCGGCACAGGTCGACGACCTCGTCCTCGCCGGAAACGGCCCGCGCCCCGTCCGCCCTGCCGTCCGTGGTCGGCTCGCTCACGCTGTTCCTCCCGCTGTCGCACTCTGGGTCCCTCCCATCCTCCCGCGCCGACCGCCCAGGCCCAAGGGCGGGCGCCCCTCGTCATACGCCGTTCACCCCCGGGACCTGCGTGATCAGGAGCCCCTGAATGTTTGCTATGGTTTTCCACGTCGCCGCGGGAAACCGCGACAGACCACCGGTCCGGGTGGCGGAATGGCAGACGCGCTAGCTTGAGGTGCTAGTGCCCTTTATCGGGCGTGGGGGTTCAAGTCCCCCCTCGGACACCAGCAAGAACAGCCCCTCACGAGGGGCTTTCTTCATGTCTGGGCAGTGGCGTGACCAACGGCCCAGAGAGTTTCCTGGTCAGACCAGGGATGCGAGACCGATCCGGCACGCGCTGGACGCGGCCAGCTTCTTGGCTCCCTCGGTGCGACGCCTGCCGTAGCGCGTCATGGTGTAGCCCGGCGAGGGTGCCGGGCGTCGGCGGAAACCTCTACCGGGTTCTCGTGGTTGTCGAGATCATTTGTGATCTTCGATGCTCGCCAGTCATGCAGCCGGAAGCCGTCCGGCAGCTTCATCCGTGTGCGGGCTGTGCGCCAGCGGGCAGAGACCTTCTCCGGGTCCTGCGGGCCGCCCGCCGCGCGCCCCTTCCGGAGCTTGAAGCCGTCACGGGCGAAGACCAGGCCGTGGTCCACCCACAGAGGGCCAAGGCGTTCCTTCTCGGCTTGCTGACGCTCCCGCTGCCACTTGAGGACGTTCATCCCGGATGATGCTCCGTGCACGGAGCTTGAGACGGTTGGGGCTGTGCTGTGGAGGTGCCGGAGGTGGTGTCGATGGACGTCTACCGCCCGGCACCCGTCCCGGCCTCGGAGCCGCAGCCGGTGAAGCAGCGGCCGGTGCCGGTCGACACTGCCAACCCCTTCCGGGCACTGCTCTAACCAATCGACACAGCAGCCCCGGCCCGTATGGGGCGGGACTGTTGTGTCACTCCTACGTGACCGCTCGAACCAGCAGTGTCCCTACCGTCCGCCCCGGTGGAGGTTCGATCACCTCCGTCTGAACGTCCTTGAAACCGTTGTGTCGCAGCAGGTCAGCCCATTTCTCAGGAGGATGATCGTGTCGCATTGCGGCCTGTCCCGACGCAAGTTGCTGAGTTCCGGGCGGCAGATGGGAGAACGCCAGAGTGCCGCCCGCATCAAGGCGCGCCCGGATCAACGGCAGCAGTACGGCCGGAGCGACGAACCACACGGCACCGAAGATCGAATACACGACGTCGTAGCGGTCGCCAGAATGGGTCAGGTGGTCGGTCGCCTCCGCTGTGCGGAACTCAAGGCCCGGAAGGTGTCCCCAACGCTCCCGCGCTGTCTGCTCACGGCTCGGTGCCACATCTACGCCGACGCAGTGCGCCCCAAGCGTGGCCAGGTGGGCGAGATTGCTACCGGCGCCGGACCCGAGTTCCAGGACCCTTCGGCCTGTCACGTCGCCGAGAACGGATTCGTTCGGCCCGTGGTCCGGGTACTGCGTCCAGTTCAACCACGTCGTTGCTCCCTGCGCGTTCACGGTCCTGCGGGGGGCTCTGCCGTCGGCGAACCGGTCCCATACGTCGGCAAGCGTCATTCCCTGATCCTTTCAAAGCGGAAGGGCCCACCCCCAGGGTTCGAGGGTGGGCCCGGTTCCCGTGCTGGCTCTACTACTTGCCCTTACCGCTGTTCGGTGAGTCCGTGCAACCGGCGTAGCACTGGTTGCAGTCGCCCTTCATGCCCCAGAGTTCCCCGTCGACGGAGAACCCTGCCAACTGAATCGCCTTGATCGTCTGTTCCAGCACCAGCGGCCTACCGCCCTGGCCATCACCAGGCGCGATCTCCGGGACGTGGTGGATGTACCGGCCGAAGTGCCCGTACGTGAACTGGTGGAACGGGATGGTGTCGAGCATGAACGAGTGGACACCCTTGTCCACTTCCTTGGACGGGCCCATGAGGGCGTCGGGGTTCTCTCCCGCCGTCACGAAGTACGCGATCGTCTGGCCGAAGAGCCTTTCCGCCTTGCCCCGGCTGGTCGCCGGGTCTCGCATGATCAGTTTCACTTCCCGCTCCCATACGTCCGTCGATACGAACGTCTTCGGGTCGCGCAGCTTCACGGCTGTACTCATCGTGCCTCTCCTACTGCCGTTGGAGTTGTGCACTGCACTTGCCGACCCGACCGGCCGACTCCGCTTCACGGGGCGTGCGACAGGTCGGGCGTTGTGCCCCGCTCCCCTCGGGGGAGCCACACCAAGCCAGAGGGGAGCGGGAACTCATGGATGCGCTGGGGTGAGCTTTCCGACAGCCGCCATGGCCAGGAGAACGACGCACGTCCCCCAGGTCAGCAGGAGGAAGATTCCACCCCAGAACAGGCCGTCGCGAGTGACCTTCCAGCCCCGTAAGCGGCTCATCTTCCGCCCCTGATGGCCGCAAGGCCGCGTACGTTGCGGTGGTGCCTGGCCAAGGCTTTGAGCTGGTTCTCTTCCCTGTAAGTGGCTGCCCGGACAGCAACGACACGAGTAGCCCAGCGAAGCCCGGACGGTCGTTTCAGGGTCACCAAGGCTCCCCGCTGCTCGTGAACAACGCCAACCAACTGGCTGGCCCTGTCGAACACCGCCGTACCCGGCTCCCACTCCGTTGCCATGTCCGCGCCCCTTCGCCGGTTGACCGCCGCGCTCGCCTGCGGCAACCCCAAGAAAAGCGGAAGGAGTTCGCGCGCTCCACGGCATCAATGCGGCAGTCTTGAGGCAGCTCCGTGCACATGAACGCCGAGGGCCTAGGGCAGAGGAAGGTGCCGTCATGGGACTGGCGGAACGTCGCAAGGCCTTGGGTTACAGTCAGGAGGAATTGGCCGAGCTGCTCGGCGTGGACCGCACAACGGTCGGACGCTGGGAAGGCGGCAAGATCAGTCCTCAGCCGCACCAGCGACGAAGCTTGGCCGCTGCCGTTGAAGTCAGCCTCACCGAGCTGGACACCTTCCTGGCGCCGCCACGAGCCATGGATCAGGAGGCAGCCAAAGCTCAATCCAGTGACCACACAGGCGCGGGAGACCCCGACGAAATGATCCGCCGTGAGTTCCTCCGCATCCTCAGCGTCAGCGGGGTCTTGACTGGCCTGCCCCTCGATGAGGCAGAAGCCCTTGCCGACGGAGTCCGCCGGGGTGCACCAGCCGACTTCGCCCGGATGAACGGCCACCTTTGGCAGGTCTACCAGCTGGCCCGATCCAAGGGTGCCGTCTACCCCATCGTCCGCGACCAGCTCACCGCCCTGAACGAAGCCCTTGCAGCGGGCACCCAGGGCAACTCCCGCCCACTCCTGAATGCGGCGGCCGATCTCTTCCAACTGGCTGGTGAAGTCTCCTTCGACGCCAATCGGTGCACCGACGCAGCCGCCGCGTACTCGCTGGCTGCCTCCGTCGGCAAGGACGCCAGGGCGTATGACCTGTGGGCCTGTGCCCTCGTTCGGCACGCCTACGTGGACATGTCCGAACTCCGTTACCAAGAGGCGGCGCACATCCTCAAAGCGGCTGAACGAGTCGCAGAGCGGGGTGACAGTGGTCTCGCTACCCGGTACTGGGTCGCATCGGTACAGGCCGAAGCGCACGCTGGCGTGGGCGACTTGGCAGCGTGCGAACGGGCGCTGGACCAGGCGGAGAAGGTCCAGGACCTCACCGCAGGCTGCGCGAACGGCGGCTGGCTGCGGTTCGACGGCAACCGGCTCATAGAAGAGCGTGGAGCCCGGTACGTCCAGCTCGGCCGCCTCGACTCGGCGGAAGCGACGCTCAAGCGGGCACTGACGCAGACCGCTCTGGCGACGGGTCTCTCATACCGCCGAAGGGGGGCGGTGCTCACCGACCTCGCGGCTATCGGTGCCAAGCGAAACGACCCCGAACAACTCGTTTCCTACGGCCGGGAGGCTCTCGACCTGGCCCGAGCCTCAGCTTCCGGATACGTCGCCCGTAGACTTCAAGCCTTGTGCACGAAGTTCGGCCCCCTCAGCAGGGATCACCGTGTGGCGGAGTTGAGGGCGGAGATCGCCACGCTGAGCACGCTGTAGCGAGAGAGGTTGGCATGTCGCAGATCGCAGGTGCACGACTGTTCCGGGAATCGTGGATCGCAGGAGTGCACCGGCACTTCCCTGGGCAGCCGAAAGCCGGGTACGTCACCCCTTGGGACGACACGCCTCAGTGGGAGCGCGAGGCCGCAGGCGCCGTGTACGCGCAGGTACGTCAGTTCGTGGAGATCAGCGGGGGTCACGCGTCCAGGCTCTCGCGGGAACAGAAGAGTCGGTTCGTAGCGACGTGCTGGACGGCTCAGATGTTCAAGCACTTCGAGGACCCGAAGCCGGGATACGTCGCTGACTGGCCCGACCTCCCGAAGTGGCAGCAAGAGACCGACGCCGACATCTTCGAGGCCATCGAAGCGAGCCTGGCTAGCTAAGGCTCACACGGGGTTGGCTACGTGACCAACGCATGACCAACAGCGGCCAGGAGCGGGCAGAAACAGCAGGTGAGGGTGACCAACTCTCCATGGTTCTAAGGGGGCCCGGAGGGTGTGTAGTCGCAGGTCAACAAACAAATGAGCTGGTGCCCGAGAGGAGAGTTCAAGTCCCCCCTCGGACACCAATGAAGAAAGCCCCTCTTCGAGGGGCTTTCTTCATGTCCGGTCGGGCCGGGCGAGAGGCATCGGCTTCGGCGCTACGATCCGCCGTTGTTCGTCGGCGGGACCTGGCGCCACGGGGCGAACGCGCTCGCGCCGCGAGGGAGGAGGGCCGCCAGGTCGGGGCAGTGGCGGAGGATCACTGAGTTCATGCCGCCCTTCTGGACCCAGTCGATGCCCAGGGGGGTGTAGATCTCGGGGCGGAAGTCGACGGTGAGGAAGCGGTCGCTCTGGATGCGGCGGGTGGCCATCAGGATGAAGACGCGGAACGCGGTGTCGCTGAAGCCGAAGCCGGTGGGTGGGTTCTCGGCGAACAGGCCGACCATGGTGTCGATCTCGTCGACGGAGCTGTAGACGTCCTTGAGGCGGGCGAGGGTCTCCGGGTTCTCGGTGAGGTCCTCGAAGCTGCGGATGCGCTGTTTGTGCAGGCCCGCGCGGAAGTCGTTGTAGCGGGGCACGCCGCGGCGGCGGGTGCGGGCGAGGTCGACGACGGCCAGGTCGATGAGTTCGCCTTCGCGCTCGAACTTCTGGAGGGCGCGCGGGAAGTTGTGGAGGGTGATCGCGCCGGGGTGGGCGATGCCGAAGGAGTACAGGGTGTTGGCGAGGCCGGTCTTGCGGATGGCGCCCTCGGCCGCGGCGCCGTTGATGTCGGTGAAGCCGACCGTCTCCAGGCGGCGGCCGAAGTGGTGCTCGCGCAGCTCGTAGTCGTCGGGGATGAGCGGGTGCATGCGGTAGACGGTGACGAAGTCCTCGGTGAGGGAGTAGGGGGCGGCGTGGTGGTCGGGGAGGGTCTTGGGGATGCCGGTGAGGGAGTGGGCCTCCAGGAGCCACAGGCCCAGCTTGTTGAGCCAGTTGTCGGGCGGGCCATCCCAGTTGGTGTGCAGGCCGAGGTCGATGGCCTCGGTGGCGAGGATCGCCGGGGTCCACTCCACCGTGTGGATCTTCGCGATGAGGGCGGAGACCACGAGCCGGGCCGTGTGGTAGACGGAGTCCTCGCTCATGGAGGGGTACGTCTGCCGCAGCGCCGCACAGACCGCGTTGTGCTCGCGGGCGAACAGGGTGTGCATCACGCTGAGGCCGAGCCACCAGTTGTCGGTGAAGCCGGACAGCGGGACGCCGTTCTGGCCGATGGGGAGGTGTCCTTCTTCCAGGCGGAGGTCGGCGCCGCCGTCGGGGGCGCGCAGCAGCCTCGCGGTCGCCTCGTCGGCGCCGTACACCTCGGAGCCGTCCCACCAGTGGGACGCGGTGTTGGCGAAGAGCACGGGCGGGCGGCCGTCCGAGACGTGGATGCCCTCGTTCTCGGCGAAGCGCATGACGTTCTCGACGGGCCCGCCCGGGGTGTTCTGCCAGGACGAGCCGGGCGGCAGCGGCACCTCGACGGTCTTGGTGCCCGCGGGGTGGCGGCGGTGGTTGACCCAGTCGTGGACCTGGAACTGGATCCAGGCGGCGGCCAGGACGTTGAGGGTCGTCGCGGGCAGGAAGTTCTCGCGGTACAGGAGCTGGCGGCTGACGGTGACCGGGTTCGGGGTGTCGAAGAGGTCGGGGCGGTAGTCGGGGGCCATGTTGCGCCCGAAGGCCGCGCCCACGGCTCCCATGGCGGGGGCGGACAGGTCGTTGTACGTGCCGTCGTAGGAGCGAGCCGTGCGCAGCCGCTCGTCGGGGGGCAGCGGCACCGGCACAGCCCTCGGGGGCGCCTCCTGCACGTCGGTGTCGATGAGGTTGAAGCGGCGCAGGACCTTGCGGAGGAAGACGAGGTTCAGCAGGCTCAGCTGGAGCGGCAGGCGGTGCCAGGGCACAGCCCGGTTCAGGAGCCGGAAGGCGGCACCCACGGGGACGCCGAGGACCCGGTTGCGCAGGGGCTCCTCGGTCGCGAAGCGCAGGCCCTGGCGGTGCGCGGTGCTCGCTTCGTAGGCGGCCTTGCGGGCGCGGTTGAGGTTGCCGAGGGGGCGGAACTCGTCGGTGGTGTACCAGGGGTTGAACGCCAGTTCCTCCACGCGGCGCGCGGCCGAGCGGGCCTGGGCGGTGTCCAGGTCCTGGGTGGGGATGGTGAGGCGGGCCACGGGCACGGCGGGGCTGACGGCCTCGCGCCACTCCACGGAGCCGTCCTCGACGGGCGTGCGGGTCTCGTCGACGTACCGCTGGAGGCACAGCTCGAAGGCCACGTCGGCGGTGGCGAGGCGGTGGGCCAGCTCGCGGTGCAGGTAGTTGGGGTCGCGGTGGTCCGGGCGCGGGGCGGGGGCGGCGCCGCCGGCCGGGCGCAGCAGGTAGCGGACGGGTCCCGCGGGGCCCCAGAGGGTGGCGCCGCGGCTGAAGTACGTCTCGCCCGCGAGGCTGTTGACGGTGTGGCGGGTGGCGGCCTGGATGTTGCGGCGCATGCGGGTGGCGGTCGCGAAGCCGACGGCGAGCGGCAGCTTGACGAAGAGCCCGAAGGCCTTCCGCAGCGGGCTGCGGGCACCGGCGAGTGCCTTGGCGAAGGCGACGAACTCGCGGGCGTCCTTGGCGTGCGACACCGGCCAGTTGGTGGCGAGCAGGTCGTGGCTCTCCGCCGCGGACACCTCCACGCGCACGGCGGCGCCCCGCAGGTCCGGCGCCCCGTCGGCCTGCCCGATGCCGCTCGCCCCGGAAAGCCTGACCGTCGCGGGGTACTCGGCGCCCGGCTGGGCGTAGCCGCAGCGCAGTTCCTCCGGCAGGTCGTCGCGGAAGCGCAGGCGGGCGTTCTCCACGCCGAGGGAGGACTTGGCGTGCTGGACGCGGGCCGGTGACCCGGCGTTCGCGGCCCTCATGTTGGCCCGCTGCACCGTCATCAGCTCGCGGGCGAGCCGCTCGAAGAGGACGCGCTCCGCTTGCGGGCTGCCGCCCTGGTAGCGCTCGTAACTCTGCTCGTACTGCCCTGAGGGCTGTCCTGAGGGCTGTCCTGAAGACGTCATCGGGCGCTTCCTTCGGACGGAGGAGGAAACGGGCCGCGTGCACGCGAGGTGCGGGCGCGCGCCGCAGGGGCGTAGACGCTACTGGCGGGGCCGGACGGACCGCAGCGGGCGATCCCGCCTATGTGCGCGGGCCCGCCCCGGCCTCGAACTGGCACGCGGGCGGCGGCGTTTGGGCCCGTCAGGGACGCCGTCGGGGGCCCGGCGCCCGGCCGCGGCACGTCCCGTGCGCGTCTCCTTCTCCAGCAACCCCACGCGCGGGGCGCCGGGGTGGCCGGGTCCCGACGGGTCGCGGGCGCGTGCGCGCGAGCGCGTTGACGGTGCGCGCGCTCCGGTGGTGTGCTCTCACGTCCGGTGCCGCCACGGCCTTCTGACGGGGGACGCCATGCGGGACGAGTAGTACGCCGTGGGTCCGCCCGATCCGGACCGCGTGATCCCGCACGCGTGATCCCGCACGCGCCCGCGCCGGTCAGTCGATGAAGTCGCCGTCCACGTACACCCACGCCCCGTCCACCCGCTCGAAGCGGCTGCGCTCGTGCAGGGAGTCCGGGCGGCCGCCGTCGGCGTAGCGGGCGCGGAAGGTGACGGTGCCCGTGGAGTGGAACGCCGTGCCGTCGGCCGTGTCCTCGATGGCGAGCCCGGTCCAGCGCATCGCCGGGTCGAACTCGACGCGCGGCGGCCGGGTCCGGGGGTGCCAGGTGCGCAGCAGATACGCCTCGTCGCGCCGGGCGAAGGCGCTGTAGCGGGACCGCATCAGCTCTTCGGGGTTCGCGGCGGCGGCCTCGCCCCGGTGCAGTCGGCCGCAGCACTTGTCGTACGGCAGGGGGTGCCCGCAGGGGCAGGGCTCGGGGCGCGTGGGGGTGCGTCGGGACATGGCACCCATTGTCCCCTCGGGCCCGGCGGCGGCGCTCACCCGGTGCCGGCGCGCGCCACCGGTGCCTTCGGGCGGGCGAGCCACAGGCCGGCGGCCACCGAGCAGGCCGTCGCCAGGGCGGCGAGGGGGACGGCCCCGTGTCCGGCGAAGCTCGCGGCGAGGACGAGCAGGGCGGTGGCGGGCAGGACCAGTTGCTGGGCGATGCCGGTCTTGAAGTGCCGGGAGTGCACGGCCCAGGTGCTGATCAGGAACAGCGCGGTGGGCACGGTGACGGCGCTGGAGGCCGCGAGTGTGGAGATGTGCGCGTGGTGGGTCGCCTGTTCCACGGCCAGCTCGATGCCCGCGCCGATCGCGGCGGCGGAGCCGAGGATCACATAGTGGCCGAGCCCCCAGACGAACGCCTGCCGGGACGAGACCAGGTAGGTGTGGATGGGGACCGCGAAGTAGATCCAGAACGCCGCGAAGACGATGACGAGGCCGCCGGCGGCGATCGGCAGGAGCTCGTCGAGGGCCGCCGAGTCGTCGAGGGCGGAGCGCACGGCGACCGTGGCGGCGGCGACGGACTCGCCGAGCATGATGATCGTGAACAGGCCGTAGCGCTCGGCGATGTGGTGCGGGTGCCAGGGGCTGCGGCGGCGGTGCTCGGCGAAGGCGGGCACGGCGATCTCGGCGGCGATCAGCGGTCCGACGCCCCAGGCCCAGGCCCCGTGCGGCAGCAGGACGAGGACCACCCAGCCCACCTGCACGAGCACGAACCCGATCGCGTAGCGCAGCGCGGCCGTGCGCCCCGCCCCGCTCTCGCCGCGGGCCGCCCGCAGCCACTGTGCGGCGAGCGCCACCCGCATGATCACGTAGCCGGTGATGGCGACCCCGTAGTCCCCGTCGTCGAAGGCGCGCGGGATCCCGGCCGCGAGGACGAGCACGCCCGCCATCTGCACGAGGGTGGCGAGCCGGTAGGGCACGTCGTCGGTGTCGTACGCGGAGGCGAACCAGGTGAAGTTCACCCACGCCCACCAGATCGCGAAGAACACGAGCAGGTAGCCGGTGATGCCGTGCCCGGTCTCGCCCTCGGCGAGCGCGTGCACGAGGCGGGCCCCGGCCTGGCCCGCGGCCACCACGAAGCACAGGTCGAAGAGCAGTTCCAGCGGGGTGGCGGCGCGGTGCTTCTCGTCGGGGCGGCGCGCCCGCATCCGTACGAGCGGCTTGACGGTCCGGCCGTGGCCTGTGCCCGCGGGGGTGTCCTCGGTCATCTGGGCGTGCCCTTCTCCGGTCCCCCTGCGGTACTCAGGATGGCGCAGGGGGCGGTGGGGCGCAGGTCGGCCGGGGTGCGGCGGGGGTCGGCCGGGGCGGGGCGGCGCGGTGTCCCGGCGTGCCGGAGGTCAGCGTGTGGCGGGCGGCGGTGCCAGGATGTCCAGCTCCTTGAGGGCGCCCTCGGCGATCTCGCGGGTCAGGGCCTCGGCGCGGTCCGCGTCGCCCTCCCGTACCGCCTCGGCCACGCGCACGTGCAGGGTGACGGCCGCCGGGTCGGGGTCCTCGAACATCACGTCGTGGTGGGTGCGGCCCGCGAGGATCTCGGCGACCACGTCGCCGAGCCGGGCGAACATCTCGTTGCCGGAGGCGTCGAGGACGACGCGGTGGAAGGCGACGTCGTGCACGAGGTACTCCTCGAGGCGGCGGCCGCGGGAGGTGGCGACCATGCCGAGGGCGCACTCGGTGAGGGCCGCGCACTGCTCGGCGGTGGCGTTCCGCGCGGCCAGGCCCGCGGCGACCGGCTCGATGGCCGAGCGCAGGACGGTCAGGGAGCGCAGCTGGCGCGGCCGGTCGGCGCCAGCGAGGCGCCAGCGGATGACCTGCGGGTCGTAGACGTTCCACTCCTCGGTGGGCCGCACGGTCACGCCGACGCGGCGCCGGGACGCGACCAGGTGCATGGACTCCAGGACGCGCACCACCTCGCGCATCACCGAGCGTGACACCTCGAAGCGCTGTGCGAGTTCGTCCGTGCGCAGGACGCTGCCGGGTGGGTACTCGCCCGCGGTGATGGCGGGCCCGAGGCTGTCCAGTACGCGAGCGTGCAGCCCCCGGGCCTGTGCGGTCATGACGTCAGCGTACGAGGGGACTCGCGTACTCAAAAAGTCAGACTTTTGCATCACAGCCTCTTGAATTCGTCTGACCTAATGGGTTTCAGTGGCGTGAACCGATCGATGTCGACGAGGACAGCGAGGCAGCACCAGCGATGAGCACCACCCACGTCGTCGTGGTCATGGGCGTAGCGGGCACCGGCAAGACCACCGTCGGTCCCCTGCTCGCGGCCCGGCTCGGCGTCCCCTATGCCGAGGGCGACGACTTCCACCCCGAGGCGAACATCGCCAAGATGTCGGCCGGCACCCCGCTGACCGACGACGACCGCTGGCCGTGGCTGGATGCCATCGGCGAGTGGGCGCACGGCCGTGCCGGGCTCGGCGGCGTGGTCAGCAGCTCGGCCCTGAAGCGGTCCTACCGCGACCGGCTCCGGGCCGCCGCGCCCGGCCTCGTTTTCGTCCACCTCACCGGCGACCGCGCCCTCATCGAGGAACGCATGCGCGGGCGCAAGGGCCACTTCATGCCGACCGCGCTGCTCGACTCGCAGTTCGCCACGCTCCAGCCCTTCGGGGCGGACGAGGCGGGCGTCGACGTCGACGTCGCGGGCACGCCCGCGGAGATCGCCGACCGGGCCGCGCACGCTCTGGCCGCGCTGGACGGCTGAGCGCCCGCCTCCCGCACCGGCCCCTTCCCCGACACCCCCCACGCGTCCACGCACCACCCCCTCACGTCCACGTACAAGGAACCCACCGTGACCAGTCTCAGCGTCGAGATGCTGGCAGCGGACCCCGTCGAACCGATCACCTCGGCGGGCCACGCCCAGCTCGGGATCGCCGTTCTCGCGGGCATCGCCGTCATCGTTCTGCTCATCACGAAGTTCAAGGTCCACGCCTTCCTGGCGCTGACCATCGGCTCGCTGGCGCTCGGCGCCTTCGCGGGCGCGCCGCTCGACAAGGCGATCGCCAGCTTCACCACCGGGCTCGGGTCCACCGTCGCGGGCGTCGGCGTCCTCATCGCGCTCGGCGCGATCCTCGGCAAGCTGCTCGCCGACTCCGGCGGCGCGGACCAGATCGTCGACACGATCCTCGCCAAGGCCGGGAAGTCCGGCGGGCGTGCCATGCCGTGGGCGATGGTGCTCATCGCCTCCGTCATCGGGCTTCCGCTGTTCTTCGAGGTCGGCATCGTGCTGCTGATCCCCGTCGTCCTGATGGTCGCCAAGCGCGGCAACTACTCCCTGATGCGCATCGGCATCCCGGCGCTCGCCGGGCTCTCCGTGATGCACGGGCTCATCCCGCCGCACCCCGGGCCGCTCGTCGCCATCGACGCGGTGAAGGCCAACCTGGGTGTGACGCTCGCGCTCGGCGTGCTCGTCGCCGTTCCCACCGTCATCATCGCGGGGCCGCTGTTCTCGAAGGTCGCCGCTCGGTGGGTGGACGTCGCCCCGCCCGAGAAGATGATTCCGCAGCGGCCCTCCGAGGACCTGGAGAAGCGGCCCGGATTCGGCGTCACCGTCGCCACCGTGCTGCTGCCTGTCGTCATGATGCTGGCCAAGGCGCTTGTCGACATCGTCGTGGATGATCCGGACGCCACCGTTCAGCGCGTGTTCGACGTCGTCGGGTCGCCGTTGATCGCGCTGCTCGCCGCCGTGCTCGTCGGGATGTTCACCCTCGGGCGGGCCGCGGGCTTCACCAAGGAACGGCTCTCCACGACCGTCGAGAAGTCCCTCGCGCCCATCGCGGGTGTGCTGATGATCGTCGGTGCCGGTGGGGGGTTCAAGCAGACCCTCATCGACGTGGGGGTCGGGCAGATGATCCTCGACTTCTCCGAGGACTGGTCCATTCCGGCGCTCCTTCTCGCCTGGCTCATCGCTGTCGCGATTCGGCTTGCGACGGGGTCGGCGACCGTCGCCACGATCTCCGCCGCCGGGCTTGTGGCTCCGCTCGCCGCGGACATGTCCACCTCGCATGCCGCGTTGCTCGTGCTTGCCATCGGGGCCGGGTCGTTGTTCTTCAGTCATGTCAACGATGCGGGGTTCTGGCTGGTGAAGGAGTACTTCGGGCTTGATGTGGGGCAGACCGTCAAGACGTGGTCGGTGATGGAGACGATCATCTCTGTGGTGGCGCTGGGGTTCGTGTTGTTGCTGTCGTTGGTGTTGTAGCGGGGGTGGGGGCCCTGCGGGGCTTTCCCCCATCCCGCCCCTTCCCGAAACTGGGGCTCCGCCCCAGACCCCGTATCGGCGCTCCGCGCCTCGTCCTCAATCGCCGGACGGGCTAGTGATAGCCCCTCCGGCGTTTGAGGAGCGGGGTCTGGGGCGGAGCCCCAGGATCGGGAAGGGGTGGGATTGGGGAGCCCCCGGCAGGGCCCTACCTCCGCCACAGCGGATGCTCCCGCTCCGCCCACCCCGGGTCCACCGACCCGGTCCGCATCCCGCGCCGCGCCTCCGGGTCCCGCAGGGCCAGGCCGATGTGGCCGAGCAGGACGAGCCCGAGCGCGAGGGCCAGCCAGTCGTGGACGAACGTGGAGCTCGTGCGCCAGAGGAGCGGGAAGAGATCCGTCCGCCACATGACGAGCCCCGTGCCGAGCATGACGAGGACCGCCCCGCCGACCCACGCGGCGAACACCTTCTGCCCGGCGTTGAACTTCCCCGCCCAGCGGGTCTTGGCGCGCGGGTCGCGGCGGCGGACGGCGGACAGCCAGCGCCGGTCGTGCGCCCCGTAGCGATTGAGGAGCCGCAGGTCCGCGCGGAAGGCCCGGGAGGCGAGCCCGAGCAGGAAGGGCAGCGGAAGCAGCAGCCCGGACCACTTGTGGACGTCCACCACGAGCGCCCGCCGCCCGACGAGTTCGGCGAGCTGGGGCACGTACAGGCAAGCGGCACTCACCACGCACACGATCATCAGCCAGGCCGTGCCACGGTGCACCCACCGCTCGCCGCGGCTGAAACGCCGCACCCGCCCGGGCTCAGGCGGTCGGGTCATCGCTGCGCCCGTTCGACCGGCCGACCCACGCGTCCACGTCATATCCCCTGCGCTCCCAGTAGCCGGGCTCGACCTTGTCGGTGAGTTCGATGCCGGACAGCCATTTCGCGGATTTGTAGAAGTACATGGGCGCCACGTAGAGGCGGACGGGGCCGCCGTGGGCGTGGTTCAGGTCCTTGTCCTGCATGCGCAGGGCCACCAACACGTCGCTCCTGCGGGCCTGTTCGAGGGTGAGGCTCTCGCTGTACGTCCCGTCGAAGCAGGTGAAGCGGACGGCGCGGGCGGTCGGGCGGACCCCGGCGGCGTCGAGGATGCGGGAGAGCCTGACCCCTTCGAAGGGGGTGTCGGGAACGCGCCAGCCCGTCACGCACTGCACGTCACGGACGAGCCGAGTCTGCGGGCGCGCGCGGAGTTGGGCGAGGGTGTACGTGGCGGGGCGGTCCACGAGGCCGGTGACCGTCAGGCGGTAGGAGGTGGCGCTCTTGCGCGGTACGGAGGCGGCGACCGAGTAGTAGCGGAAGCCGCCTCCGTTGGGCAGGAGCTGGGTGAGGCCGGTCGGGTCCTTGTCGGAGGCGGCGCCCAGGAACCGTTCGAGGCCGCGCTGGAGCGGGGGCGCGGCGGCCACGCCGAGGGCGCCGAGCGCGAGCGTGCCGAGGACGAGACGGCGGCCCACGGGGGTGCCGTCGGCCTCGGGTTGGGCGGCCGGGTCGCGGCTGTCGGCGGGGGAACGCCCGTCGGCCGGGGCGTGCCCTTCGGCCGGGTCCCGTCCGTGCGCCGGGCCCCGCTCGGCGGCGTCCCCGTGTTCGGTGGTCACCCCTCGATTCGAGCACCCGCGGGCACGCGTGGCCAGGGTCCGCGGGTGTCCGTCAGCGCTTCGTCACATCCGCCCGGCGGGGCTCTCAGCCCTAGGGCCTGTCTGACAATTCCCGTCTGCCGAGCGACGCCATGCACGCACTCTCGGCGCACCGGGCGCAGACCCAAGTACGTCCAGTACATGGGTCTGCGCCCGGCGCGCCGAGAGCACGCACCTGACGCCGCCCAGCCGCCCTCCGGGCGACGACGGGAATTGTCAGACAGGCCCTAGCGCCCCGCGTCCCCCGCCGCCTTCTCCAGCTGGAACGCCTCGTTGCCGAGCCCGATGCGCGCGTGCGCCGCCGGGCGGGCCCTCTTCAGGTACGCCCCGTACGCGAGGCCCACGACCGCCGCGACGCCGATGACGCCCGGCAGGGCCCAGCTCAGCGAGGAGTCGGGGCCCGCGCCGACGAGGACGTCGAAGTCCTTGACGGTGTAGCCCGCGATGACGAGCAGCGCGGCCGCGGCGAGGCCGGAGGCCGCGATCCGCCAGGCCTGGGCGGCCGCGGCGCCGCGCCGGACGAAGAAGACGATGACGGCCACGGACGCGGTGGCCATCAGGAGCAGGACGCCGAGGGCGCCCACGTTGCCGCCCCAGGTGAACAGGCGCAGGACGGGCGCGGTCGGGTCGCCAGCAGGGCCGTCGTCGGTGACGGCGAAGGCGATCACGACGACGACGGAGATCACGGTCTGGAGCAGCGAGCCCGTGCCCGGCGCGCCGCTCGCGCTGTTGGTGCGGGCGAAGGCCGCGGGCAGCAGGCCCTCGCGGCCCATGGCGAAGGCGTAGCGGGCGACGACGTTGTGGAAGCTCAGTATGGCCGCGAAGATGCCGGTCACGAACAGGACGTGCAGGACGTCGGTGAAGGTGCCGCCGAGCCGTGGCTCGGTGAGTCCGAACAGCAGCCCCGCGCTCTGCTGCTGTGCGGCGGGCACGATGCCGGAGGGTCCGGCGGCGACGGTGAGGGCCCAGGAGCTGAGGGCGAAGAAGACGGCGACGAAGCCGACGGCGAAGAACATCACGCGCGCGACCACGACGTGCGGGCGGCTGGTCTCCTCGGCGTACACGGGTGCCTGCTCGAAGCCGGTGAACGCCGCTATGCAGAAGCACAGCGAGGTGGCGACGCCCGCGCCGGTGAGGGTGTCGGGGTTGAACGCGTGCAGCGACAGGCCCTCCTTCGCCGGGTCGGCGACGGCGGCGATGTCGAAGATGACGACGAGCGCGACCTCGATGAGCAGCAGGACGCCGAGCACACGCGCGTTGAGGTCGATCTTCAGCCAGCCGAGGGCGCCGACCAGCAGGACGGCGGCGAGCGCGGGGACCCACCAGCCGACGGTGACGTCGGCGTACTTGTCGAGCAGCCCGGACACCTCGAAGCCGAGGATGCCGAACAGGCCCACCTGGAGCACGCTGTAGGCCACGAGCGCGACGACGGAGGCGGCCGCGCCCGCGGTGCCGCCGAGGCCGCGCGAGATGTAGGCGTAGAAGGCACCGGCGTTGTGGACGTGCCGGCTCATCTCCGCGTAGCCGAAGCTGAACAGGGCGAGGACGACGCCGAGTATCAGGAACAGCAGGGGCTGGCCCACCACGCCCATCACGCCGTACGTCGTCGGCATGACGCCCGCGACGACCATCAGCGGCCCGGTGGCGGCGAGCACGGACAGGAGCAGGCCCGCGGTGCCGAGGCGGCCCGCGCGCAGGGCCCGCTCCTGGCCCATGTACGTACTGATGCCGCCGCCCTGCCGCGGGACGGACCTGCCGCGGGATCCCGTGCCGCCGCCGGTGCTGCTTGCGCTGGTGCTCGAACTGCCCGTCGCCATGGCGCGGTCGTCCTCTCCGCCCGCAGGGGGCCGTTGGTCATGCGTCTCGTGTGCCGGGTGGTGCGTGCCACGTGCGGGTGGCGCGTCGCGCGTGCCGGGTGGTGCGGAGTCGCGGTGGTGCGGAGTCGCGGTGGTGCGATGGTGCGGGTCAGGCCGTGCCGAGTGCCGTGCCGCGGGCGGCGAAGTAGGCCTGGTGCGGATCGCGGTCGGGGTAGGACCAGGGGACCTCGGTCGCGTGCCGGCCGATGCGGTGGAAGAGGGCCGCGGACTCGGCCGCCCGGCCCTCGCAGAACCGGGCGTGGGCGAGGAAGTTGAGGTCGACGAAGGCGCGCGGGTGCACCGACTCGTGCGGCATCTCCCACTCCAGCCACCAGTCGAAGGACGCCTTCATCACCTGCCGGGCGCGGCGGCTCGTCCAGTGCCCGGAGGCGACCGGGTCCTTGTTCTCGCTGCCCGCGGTGGCGAGCACGCGGTAGCGCTCGGCGTGCGCGATCACCGGGAGCACGGAGAGCGGCGAGTGGTCGGGGGCCTGTTCGGCGGCCCAGGACGCGAAGTCGTACACCTCGTGCAGCGGGTCCTGGCCCGCCCCGGGCCGCCGCTCGGCGAGCCGCGCGACCATCAGGTGGTGGGCGTGGTGGTGCTCGGGGTGCCGGTGGCGGACCTCGTCGAAGAGGCGTACGACGTCCTCCTCGTGGCCGAGGCTGCGCTCCAGGAGCAGCAGCGCGAGCCAGGGGGTGGGGTCGGCGGGGACGAGCGCTGCGGCCTCGCGGCAGGCGGCGCGGGCCTTCTCGGAGCGCTCCTTGCCGCGCAGCGCCCGGTGCACGCAGGCGAAGGCGAGCAGGGCGACGGCATCGACGCTCTCCGGTTCGGCGAGCCGCCAGTCACGGGCCCAGGCCCCGGTGGCGGACTCGCGCCCGAGGACGTCGAAGCGGTGGCCCCTGCGGTCCCAGTCGTCGCCGGTGGCCGCGAGCAGCGCACGCACCTCGGTCCAGCGCCCCTGGGCCAACGCGGCGCGCGCGGTGACGAGTTCGGTGTCGTCGAGGGCGGCGTCGAAGGTGTGCGCGGCCTTCTTGCGGGAGCGGCCGAGCGGAGGGGGCGGAGGTGGAGACACCGCGGGACGTCCTCCCCGACGCGTTGGGCGAGCGTGTGATCACGCACAGCAAAGCGGTATGCGACACTCCGCGTCAAGGGTCCGTCACTGTCGGGTCCGTACGCGGCCCCTTACCCAACCTCGGTCCCGGCCGCCCGACTTGACGCCTCCCTGCCGACTCGCCCCCGCACGTCCGACTTGCGCGCCGCCCCGGGCTGCCCTCGGCCGACCGCCTTCCTCGCCGCCCCGGGGCGGACCTCAGCCGACCGCCTTCCCCGCCGCACGCCCGGCCGCGCGGCCCGAGAACAGGCAGCCGCCGAGGAACGTCCCCTCCAGGGAGCGGTAGCCGTGCACTCCCCCGCCGCCGAATCCGGCGGCCTCCCCGGCGGCGTACACGCCCGGCAGCGGGTCGCCGCCCTCCTGCAGCACGCGCGAGGCGAGGTCGGTCTCCAGGCCGCCCAGGGACTTGCGGGTGAGGATGTTCAGGCGCACGGCGACGAGCGGGCCCGCCTTCGGGTCGAGGATCGGGTGCGGCGCGACCGTCCTGATGAGCCGGTCGCCGACGAACTTGCGGGCGCCGCGAATGGCGTTGACCTGCAAGTCCTTGGTGAACGGGTTGACGATCTCGCGGTCGCGCGCGGCGAGGGTGCGGTGCAGCGCCGCCTCGTCGATGAGGGGTTCCTTCGTCAGGGCGTTCATGCCCCGCACCAGCGCGCCCAGGTCGCGCTCCACGACGAAGTCCACGCCGTTGTCCATGAACGCCTTGACCGGGCCCGGCACGTCGGCCCGCGCCCGGTCGATGACGCCGCGCACGGACTTGCCCGTCAGGTCGGGGTTCTGCTCGGATCCGGAGAGCGTGAACTCCTTGCCGATGATGCGCTGGTTGAGCACGAACCACGTGTAGTCGTACCCGGTGTGCATGATGTGGTCCAGGGTGCCGAGCGTGTCGAAGCCCGGGAACAGCGGTACGGGCAGGCGGTTGCCGCGGGCGTCCAGCCACAGCGAGGACGGGCCCGGCAGGATGCGGATGCCGTGCCGGTCCCAGATCGGGGCCCAGTTCTCGATGCCCTCCGTGTAGTGCCACATGCGGTCGCGGTTGATCAGGTGCGCGCCCGCGCCCTCGGCGATACCGAGCATCAGGCCGTCCACGTGTGCGGGCACGCCCGAGATCATCTTCTCCGGCGGGTTGCCGAGGCGCTTCGGCCAGTTGGCACGTACGAGGTCGTGGTTGCCGCCGATGCCGCCGGACGTGACGATCACCGCCTGGGCGCGGAACTCGAACGAGCCGGACACCTCGCGGCTGCTGGCCTTGCCGCGCTCGACGCCGGAGGGCGCGAGGATCTCGCCGCTCACGGTGTCGACGACGCCGCCCGTGCGCGCGAGGCCCGTCACGCGGTGACGGAACTTGAACTGCACCAGGCCGCGGGCCGCGCCCTCGTGGACGCGGCGCACGAAGGGGGCGAGGAGGCCGGGGCCCGTGCCCCAGGTGATGTGGAAGCGGGGGACGGAGTTGCCGTGGCCCTGGGCGTCGTAGCCGCCGCGCTCCGCCCAGCCGACCACCGGGAAGAAACGGACGCCCTGGGCGTGCAGCCAGGGGCGCTTCTCGCCTGCCGCGAAGTCGACGTACGCCTCCGCCCACTTGCGGGGCCAGTGGTCCTCCTCGCGGTCGAACGCCGCTGTGCCCAGCCAGTCCTGCAGGGCCAGTTCCCGGTGGTCCTTGATGCGCATGCGGCGCTGTTCCGGTGAGTCCACGAAGAACAGGCCGCCGAAGGACCAGTGGGCCTGGCCGCCGAGGCTCTGTTCCGGTTCCTGGTCGACGAGGATCACCTTGCGGCCCGCGTCGACGAGTTCGGCGGTCGCCGTGAGGCCGGCGAGGCCCGCGCCGATCACGATGACGTCTGCGTCGTAGGCCATGGGGGCTCCTCGGGGGGTCGGCTCGCACGGTTACCGGTGAGTCAGAATCCTCGGTTCAGCGGGGTGCGCAGTCAACTGTCCGGGGGTGGGTTGGTGGGGGCCCTGCGGGGCTCTCCCCAATCCCACCCCTTCCCGGCTGTGACATTGTGCGGCTCCGCCGCGCGGGGGGCTCCGCCCCGGACCCCGCAGGCGGACGTCCCGTGACGGGTGGGACAGTCCTCCCCCGCTATCGGCGCTCCGCGCCTCGTCCTCAAACGCCGGACGGGCTGAAAACCTCACCGAGGCGGGCTGGGAAGCTGCCGTGCGGCGGGCCGGAAGGCGCCGCGGGGCGGGCTGCCATGTGCGGGGGGGGAGCCGGAGAGGCACTGCGGGGTGAGCCGTTTCGGGGCTGAAGGTGCCGGGCTGCTGAACAGCCGAAGCATTGGTGGGGGCGGGCGGGTGGGAGAGAGCCCGTCCGGCGTTTGAGGACGAGGCGCGAAGCGCCGATACGGGGGCGACCCCGGCAGGGCTGAAGGTGCCGGGCTGTCGGACAGGCCGGTGCGAGTTTTGGCGGGCGGGTGGGAGAGAGCCCGTCCGGCGATTGAGGACGAGGCGCGGAGCGCCGATAGGGGGGTGACCCCGGCAGGGCTGAGGGTGCCGGGCTGTTGCTCGGCTGGGTCGAGGTTGCCGGGGGGTGCGGTTGGATGGGGGGATGGAGATGCGTGGGGTCGCCGATCCGGCGGACGAGGTGCTGGATGTCGTCGACCAGGACGACAACGTCGTGGGGACGGCCCGCCGGGGCGAGGTGTACGCCCGCGGCCTACGGCACCGCTGCGTGTTCATCGAGGCCCGCGACGCCGAGGGCCGCGTCTTCGTCCACCGCCGCACCCCGGACAAGCTCGTCTTCCCCTCCCGCTACGACATGTTCGTCGGCGGCGTCGTCGCGGCCGGCGAGTCGTACGACGACGCGGCGCTGCGCGAGGCCCAGGAGGAGCTGGGCGTCAGCGGACTCCCCCGCCCCGTACCCCTGTTCAAGTTCCTGTTCGACGACGGCGCGGGCCGCACCTGGTGGTCGGCCGTGTACGAGGTGCGCTGCACGACCCCGGTCGACCCGCAGCGCGAGGAGGTGGCCTGGCACGACTTCCTCACCGACGAGGAGCTTGCGCGGCGGACCACCGAGTGGGAGTGGGTGCCGGACGGCCTCGACGCGTACGCGCGGCTGCGGGCGTTCCGGGCCGCCGAATAGCCCGGCGAAACAGCCCGGCGCGGCCCACGGCGCCCGGCGGGCGAGCGCCGCACCGGGCGACCTATCGTGCAACGGTGAGCACCTTCGTACAGAGCCTGAGGCTGTGGTTCGCCCCCGAGCGCGCCCGGCAGGAGGGCGAAACCCCCGACTACCGCTTCTCCCTCGCCAACGAACGCACCTTCCTCGCCTGGCTGCGCACCGCCCTCGCGCTGATCGGCGGCGGCTTCGCCGTGGACCAGTTCCTGCCCGACCTGCGTTGGGGCGTGCGCGTCGGCCTCGCCCTCGCGCTGCTCGCCGCCGGGGTGCTGTGCGCGCTGCGCGCCGTGAACCACTGGGTGCGCTGCGAGCAGGCCATGCGGCGCGGCGAGGACCTGCCCGCGTCCCGTTTCCCGGCGCTCCTCGGCGTGGTGGTGGCGGTGGTCGCGGTGGCCATGGTGGTGGTCGTGGTGTTCGGGTGGGAGGGGTGACCGAGGCCGTGGGCCCCGGTGGCGCCGGGGGTACTGGCGGGGCCGGGGACGCCGCCCTCCGGGACCCCGCGCCGCGCGACCCCGGCCTCCAGCCCGAGCGGACCCGCCTCGCGTGGCGGCGTACGACACTGACCTGCACGGTCGCCGCCGTGCTCGGCGCCCGCGCGGCGCTGCACGACGGGGCGTCCGTGGTCGCCGCCGTCGCGTGCGCGCTGTGTCTGCTGCTGTGGCTGGGCTTCCTGGCGGTCGCGCACCGCAGGATGACGGCGCTGACGGCGGCCCGCCCGCACCCGCTCGGCCGCCGCACGGCCACGGCGGCGGCCGTGTGCACGGGTGCGCTCGCGGTGTGCGCGGCGGCGCTGATCCTCTAGCGGGACCTCCGCCGGACCTCAGGGCGTCAGGCCTCAGGACCTCAGGGCCTCAAGGCCTCCGCAGGCGAGACGCACCCCGCCCACCAGGGCCGATCCCACCCCCTACTGCCCACCCTCCTCCGCCCAGTCCACCCGCACCACGATCTTCCCCCGCGTCCGCCCCTCCTCCAGGAGCCGGAACGCGTCCGCCGCCCGTTCCAGGGGGAACGTCTCCTGGACGTGGGCGGTGAGGACGTCCTGTTCGACGAGTTCGGTGAGGCGGGTCAGGTCGGCGGCGTCGGGGCGGACGAAGCAGTACTGGCCGCCGAGGGCGATGACGGAGCCGTCGGCGATGGAGGCGAGGCGGCCGCCGGGGGCGAGGAGGTCCGCGGAGAGCTTCAGGGTGTCGCCGCCGATGGTGTCGAAGGCCGCGTCGACGCCCTCGGGGGCGAGGGCGCGCACCCGCTCGGCGAGGCCGTCGCCGTACACGACCGGTTCCGCGCCGAGGTCGCGCAGGTAGGCGTGGTTGCGTTCGCTCGCGGTGCCGATGACGCGGGCGCCCGCGTGCCGGGCGAGCTGCACGGCGAAGGTGCCGACACCGCCCGCGGCCGCGTGCACGAGCACGACGTCGCCGTCGGTGACGGACAGGGCCTTGGTGATCACCTGGTAGGCGGTGAGCCCGGCCAGGGGCAGCCCCGCGGCCTCCTCGAAGGTGAGGTTGCGCGGCTTGCGCGCGAGGGTGCGCACGGGAGCCGCCACATACTCGGCGAGGGTGCCGCGCGAGAGGAAGTCCTCGCGTACGTATCCGATGACCTCGTCGCCGACGGCGAACTCCGGGGCCGCGGCGCCCGGCTGGACCACCACACCGGCCACGTCCCAGGCGGGGATCACCGGGAAGACGGCGTCGAGGACGGCGTCCAGGTACCCCTCGCGGCACTTGTGGTCGACCGGGTTCAGGGCCGCGGCCCGCACCTTGACCAGGACGGAGTCGGGGCCGACCTTCGGGTCGCGCACATCGCCGTACTCAAGGACGTCGGGCCCGCCGTACGCGCGGTAGCTGATCGCTTTCATCGGGTCGCCTCACGGAGTCATGGAAGTAGTGAAAAGCTTTCACAACGGGATCAAACAGGCATCGAGGACTAGCCTGAGAGAGTCACCCGGCACCGCCGACGGGGACACCTCCCGCACGGAAGGCGTACGTCATGACCACGCTCCACCAGGAACACCCGGCCCACGACCACACCCACAGCCCGGACTGCGGGCACCAGGCGGTGCCGCACGGCGACCACGTCGACTACGCCCACAACGGCCATCTGCACACCCCGCACGACGGCCACTACGACGAGTGCGAGCCGAGCGGGCACGTCACCCACGAGGGCCACGACCACCAGCACGGCGAGAACTGCGGGCACGACGCGGTGCTGCACGGCGACCACGTCGACTACGTCCACGACGGGCACCGGCACGCCGCGCACGACGGCCACTGGGACGACCACTGAGCCCCGGCTCCCCCTGAGCCCTCCTCCCAGGGCGCCCGGTCACCCCTTCCCCGACCGGGCGCCCGCCCCCGCCGGGCTTCGACCCCTCGGCACCCGCGATCCTGATCACGTTCGGGCCGGACCCTCTGGACGACATACCGACTGGTCGGCATCATGAACGGCAGCGCGTTGGCATCACCGACCACCGTCCGCCGCCCGTCGTATCTGATCAGGAGCGCTTCGCCCATGAGCCAAGACCGCCCTCTCGGCCCGCCCGGCCTCGACCTCGACCGGCTGCGCGGCCACCTCGACCGCGAACGGCCGGGCCTGCTCGCCGCGGGCCCGCTCACGGCCCGGCTGATCGAGGGCGGCCGGTCGAACCTCACGTACGCCGTGACGGACGGGACGGCACGCTGGGTGGTGCGGCGCCCGCCCCTCGGGCACGTCCTCGCCACCGCGCACGACATGCGGCGCGAGCACCGGGTGATCAGCGCCCTGCACACGACGGACGTGCCGGTGCCGCGGCCGGTGCTGCTGTGCGAGGACGAGGAGGTGCTCGGGGCCCCGTTCTACGTCATGGAGTTCGTGGCGGGCACGCCCTACCGCACGGCGGAGCAGCTCGCCCCGCTCGGCCCGGAGCGCACCCGCGCCGCTGTGCTCGGCCTCGTCGACACCCTGGTGGACCTGCACGCCGTGGACCCGGAGGCGGTCGGGCTCGGTGACTTCGGGCGGCCCGAGGGCTTCCTGGACCGGCAGCTGCGGCGCTGGGGCAAGCAGTTGGACGCATCGCGCGGCCGCGACCTGCCCGGCATCGAGGAGCTGCACGCGGCCCTCGGCCGGTCCCTTCCCACCTCCCCCGCGCCCACCGTGGTGCACGGCGACTACCGCCTGGACAACGTCCTCCTCGACACCTCGGGCGAGGCCGACCGCATCGCCGCCGTCCTCGACTGGGAGATGTCCACCCTCGGCGACCCGCTCACCGACCTCGGTCTGCTCGTGATGTACAGCGTGCGGCTCGACGTGCCCGAGTCCCCCGTCAGCACCACGGCGGGCGCCCCCGGCCACCCGGACCCGGCCGAGCTGATCGAGCGCTATGCCGCCCGGTCCGGCCGGGACGTCTCCGCCGTCGCCTGGTACACGGCGTTCGCCTGGTTCAAGCTCGCCGTGATCCTGGAGGGCATCCACTACCGCTACACCCTCGGCCAGACGGTCGGCGCGGGCTTCGACCGCATCGGCGACCTCGTGCCCGTCTTCATCGAGCACGGCCTGACCACCTTGTCGCAAGCCTGACCGGTCGGACGCACGACCTGCCGTAGACCTGACGTGTCGTCAAGCCTGAGAGGACCCGGACACCACCATGCACTTCGCATACGACGCCCGCACCGAGGAGCTCCGCGGCCGCCTGCTCGCCTTCATGGACGAGCACGTCCTGCCCGCCGAGCCGGTGGCCGAGGAGCAGCGCGCCGCCCTGGCCTCGCCGTGGGACACGCCCGCCGTCGTCGGCGAGCTGAAGGCCGAGGCCCGTCGCCAGGGCCTGTGGAACCTCTTCCTGCCGGACAGTCAGGACGGCTCGTACGGGGCGGGCCTGACGAACCTCCAGTACGCGCCGCTCGCCGAGATCACCGGCCGCAGCCCGCACCTGGCGCCGACCGCCCTCAACTGCGCGGCGCCGGACACCGGCAACATGGAGGTGCTCGCCCAGTTCGGCACCGACGAGCAGAAGAAGCAGTGGCTGGAGCCGCTGCTCGCGGGCGAGATCCGCTCGGCGTTCGCCATGACGGAGCCCGAGGTGGCCTCGTCGGACGCCACGAACATCACCACGCACATCAAGCGGGACGGCGACTCGTACGTCATCACGGGCCGCAAGTGGTACATCTCCGGGGCGATGAACCCCGACTGCAAGGTCTTCATCGTGATGGGCAAGACCGACCCGGACGGCCCGGACATCCGCCGCCAGCAGTCGATGGTGCTCGTGCCCCGCGACACCCCGGGCGTCGAAGTGCGCCGCGCCATGCGGGTGTACGGGTACGAGGACCACTCCCACGGCGGTCACGCGGAGGTGGTCTTCGACGGCGCCCGGGTCCCCGCGGCCAACCTCGTCGGCGAGGAGGGCGGCGGCTTCGCCATCGCCCAGGCGCGGCTCGGGCCCGGCCGCATCCACCACTGCATGCGCCTCATCGGCATGGCCGAGCGCGCCATCGAGCTGATGTGCCGCCGGGCCGTGGGCCGCACCGCGTTCGGCAAGCCGCTGGCCCGGCAGGGTGTGGTCCAGGAGTGGATCGCGGACGCGCGGGTCGCCGTCGAGCAGGTGCGCCTGCTCGTCCTGAAGACGGCCTGGCTGATGGACACGGTGGGCAACAAGGGCGCGCACACCGAGATCCAGGCCATCAAGATCGCCACGCCCCGGACGGTCGTGGACATCCTCGACCGGGCCGTCCAGCTGCACGGCGCGGGCGGTGTGAGCCAGGACTTCCCGCTGGCGGAGCTGTGGGCGGCGGCGCGCACGCTGCGCCTCGCCGACGGTCCCGACGAGGTGCACCAGCGGTCGCTCGCGCGGCGGGAGTTGAAGCGGTACCTCTGACTCCGGTGCGAGCGGCGCCTCTGGTTCCGGTGTGAGCGGTACCTCTGGTTCCGGTGCGAGCGGCGCCTGTGGTTCCGGTGCGGGGTGGCGGGCGGTCGGCCCGCCGCCCCGCACCCGGTGCGCCCTCGGGCGCTACGGCCTGAGCGCCCGCAGCAGCAGGTCCGCCAGGTGGTCCGCGACCTGCTGCGGCGTCAGGGGTCCGTCGGGGCGGTACCACGTCGACAGATGGTGGACGGAGCCGAAGTGGTAGTCCACGACGAGGTCGGCGGGGGTGGCCGTGGAGAACACCCCGGCCTCCTGGCCCTCCTCGATCAGGGCCCGGAACCGCTCGTGGTAGCGGCGCCGCTCCGCCCGGACCTGCTTGTGCTTCTCGGGGCTGAGGTGGTGCATCGACCGGAAGAAGATCGAGGCGTCGTCGAGGTTCGCGATGGTGGTCACGACGACGTCGGCCGCCGCGTCCCGCAGCCGCCGCTCCACCGGCTCGTCCGCGTCGGCGAACGCGTCGAGCCGCTCCTGCTGCACCCGCAGCATCCGCGCGTACACCTCGTGCAGCAGATCGTCCTTGGACCCGAAGTAGTGGTAGAGCGCGCCCTTGGTGACGCCCGCCGCCTCGACGATCTCCTGCACGGACGTACGGTCGTAGCCGCGGTCGGCGAAGAGCCGGGTGGCGGCGGCGAGCAGCCTCTGCGGGACGGGCGTACCGTCACCGTCCGTCGTTCTGGCCACTGCCGCCACCTGCCTTCCGTTGCATGCTGTTCTGGTCTTCCAGCCGGGCCCGCCGTGATCCACCGCGGGTCCTCGTGGACGGGAACGCGATTCCCGCCGGAGGATCTTCCCATTCGCGGCCGTCGGCGGCTCCTTCAGGACCTCCGCCGCACGGGGTACCAGCGCGCGGGGGCGGCGCGGGGCCGGCTCAGCGCCCGGACGCCTCCCACTTCTGCTGGATGTGGTTCATGCTCGTCAGCCACTTGTCGGGCGTCGCGGCCCGCGCCTGGTAGTAACCGGCGACCTCGGGGTGCGGCAGGATCAGGAAGCGGTCCTCGGCCATGCCGGTGAACAGCGCGTCGGCGACGTCCTCGGGCTCGATCGCGGTGGGCGCGAGGACGAGTTCCCCGGCGGAGCCCGCGGCGGTGAGCATGTCCGTGCGCACGCCCTGAGGGCAGATCGCGTGCACCTTCACACCGCGGTGACGGTAGGTCAGGGACAGCCATTCGGCGAAGGCGTACGCGCCGTGCTTGGTGACGCTGTAGGGCGCGGCGCCGACCATCGTGAGCAGCCCGGCCGCCGACACCGTCGACACGAACCGGCCCTCGCCCCGCTCCAGCCAGCCGGGGACCAGCGCCTGTGCGGCCCGGACGTGCGCCATCACGTTCACGTCCCAGGCGTCGGCCCACACCCGCTCGGCCGCGGCCTCGGTGCCGCCGGACGCGAGCCCGGCGTTGGCGCAGTACACGTCGACGGTGCCGTCGAGCGCGGCGAGGGCGTCGGCGACGACCGCGGAGGCGTCACCGGGCAGGGCGACGCCGCCCACCTCGGCGGCCACCTCCGCCGCCCTGGCCGCGTCCAGGTCGTTGACGACGACGCGGGCTCCGGCGGCGGCGAAGCGGCGGGCCAGCGCGGCCCCGATCCCGCCGCCCGCGCCGGTGACGACGACTCCCTTGCCCTGCAGGCTCTCCACGGGTGGTCTCCTTCGGCCTCGGTCACCCTCGTGCCGGTCGGCTGCCGGTCGGCGCGAGGTGCTGGTCGATCACGCTCTCGGCGACAGACTAACCAGTCGGTATGTCGTGCCGAAAGGGGGTCTCGGGTGCCGGTGCCCCCCGCGCCTCGCTGGTGCGGACCCCACCATCGGACGGGGTGCCTCCGGGATGGTCGCGCCGGTCGCCGCACGGAATCGTGATCTTCGTACAGAACGCGATGCGCAGGAGGAAGAACATGGCACGGACCGCCCCGTCACGGGCCTCTCTGGTGCTGGTCACAGCAGTCGGGACGGGGGCCCTGCTCGCCCCCGTCGCTGCCACGGCCGCCACGGCCGCCCCGCGCCCGGACAGCCCGGTGCACGCCATCGAGAGCGCCGCGCACCCCCTGCGCGCCACGGGCCCCACCGGCTCGACGAAGGACCTGCGGCCGCTCGGCCGGATGGTGGGCGACGCCAAGGTGGTGGGGCTCGGCGAAGCCACCCACGGCACCCACGAGTTCTTCACCATGAAGGACCGCCTCTTCCGCTACCTGGTCCAGGAGAAGGGCTTTCGGACCTTCTCCCTGGAGGTGAGCTGGACCACGGGGCTGCGCTTCGACGCCTATGTGCGCGGCGGCCCGGGCGACGTGCGCGAGCTGGTCCGCCAGGAGCTGTCGAAGGGCCCCTGGTACAACGAGGAGTACATCGAACTGCTCACCTGGATGCGGACGTACAACCAGCGGCACCCGGACCGTCAGCTGCGCTTCATGGGCAACGACCTCAACAACCCGCACATGGGCGTCGAGCTCTACGACGCCGTGACCGACTACGTGCGCCGCCACGCCCCCGACCGGCTCGACCGGGTCAAGGCCCTGTACGCGCCGCTGCGGAAGGTCACCGACGGGGACGCCCATCTGGCGCTGCCCCTGGCCGAGCGCGCCCGGCTCGCGAAGCAGGCGCGGGCGGCGTACGAGCTGGTCAAGGGCATCCGGCCGGAGCACGGCGGCACGAAGTTCACCTGGACCCTCCAGCACGCCCGCTCCGTCATGCAGACCGCGGACATCTACGCCTTCGACACCGACAAGCCCTCCGGGGTCAGCGGGGCGATGCGCTACCGCGACCGGATCATGGCGCGGAACACGGTGTGGTGGCAGCGGCAGACCGGCGGCAAGGTGCTCGTGTCGGCGCACAACGCCCACATCGGGTACGAGTCGCGCGACGCGAACTACCCGAAGATGCAGGGCGCCTTCCTGCGGGACGCGCTCGGGACGAAGTACCGGAGCATCGGGTTCTCCTTCGACCGGGGCTCGTTCCTCGCGACCGGCACCCAGGACACGAAGTGGAAGCGGCGGACCGTGGGCCCCGCGGGGCCCGGCATGAACGAGCACACCCTCGACAAGGTGTCGTACAAGGACTACTACGTGGACATGCGAAAGGCGCCCGCCGCCGCGCGCGCGTGGCTGGACAAGGCCCGCCCGACCCGCAGCATCGGCACCGCCTACCCCGACGGCCCGTACGACATCCGGCTCGGCGCGAACCACGACGTCCTCATCCACCTGCACCGCACCACGGCCGCCCACCGGCCGCAGTAGCGCCGCCGGTGGCCCGGCCGGTCAACGGCTGAGCCACCAGCGTCCGTTGTCCTTCGCCAGGGCGTCCCACAGCAGGTTCAGCGGGTGGTTCGCGTCGTACGACGCGCGGTCGCCGCGCCGGGTGAAGACGCCGACGAGGACCTCGGTGCGCGGCCCGACGTCGCCGACGACGTCGAGGCGGCGCAGGCCCCCGGCCTCGGGGAGGCTGCCGGACTCGGCGGCCTCCGCGATGCCGCGGGTGACCAGCATCGCCCCGCTGACCACGCCGGACCGCAGCAGTTCGAAGCCGTAGTGGGCGGCCTCGATCTCGGCCGCGATGGACATCTCCTTGCGGAAGTCGGCGCCGTACCAGGCGGTGAGGAAGCGGGCGATGAGGCCGCCCGCGGAGACCACCAGGGGCAGGCCCGGCAGCTCGCTCGCGTCGACCGAGTCGCCGGGCAGCTTCTGTGGCGGCAGGTTCGTGAGGATCGACAGGCCGCTGCGCCGCCACTCCACGATCTCGTACGGCTCCAGCTCGGCCTCCTGGCCCTCCGTGACGACGATGCTGCCGCAGACCAGGTCGAGTTCCTTGGACCGCAGCCGGGCGAAGAGGTCGCCGGTGCGGACGTGGGTGACCTTCAGGTCCACGCCACGGCGTTCGTAGGCGTCGCTGACGCGCTCCACGGCGTCCAGGAGGAAGCCGAGGGTGTAGCGGGTCGAGCCGACCGAGAGGGTGCGGCCGAGGCGGCGGCGCGCGTCGTGGATGCCGTCCGACCACGCGGACAGCGTGGAGCGCGCGAGCGCGACCAGATGCTCGCCGGTGGCGGTGAACAGGACGTCCTTGCCGCGGCCCCGCTTGAGCACCAGCGCCTCACCGCACAGCGCGCCGAACGTGCGGTTCATCGTGTCCAGTTGCTTCTGCACGCTGGACTGTTCCCGGCCGAGCTGGCGCGCGGCGGCGAGCGCCGTGCCGGTCTCATGCACGGCGAGCAGCGTACGGAGCTGATCCATCGTGGTGTCCAGCAGTTCCGCGGGGTACTGCGGGGGACCGTTTAAGGCCATGCGAACTTACTCTCTCCAACTCCCTTTGAGTTTTACGGCATTGCAGCATAGCCGCCGCGGAAACTGATCCCTCGATCACCCCAGATTATCTGGGGATTTCTTCCAGAAAATGCTGGCTGTGTTCGTGGTGCCCATGGAATGGTCGAGTCAATCCCACTCGAACCTTCATCTCCCCGAGGAGAGTCGCACCCGTGAGTCAATACCAGGTCGCGCCCGCGCCGGTCGGTCCCCGCCGCGCGGCCCGCGCAAACCGCGCGGTCCGGCGGCCCGGCACCCTGACCACTCTGGTCTGGACCTCTGTCATATCCGCGGTGTCCGCAATCGTCGGCGCGGTACTCGTCTTCGCCGGCGGCAATGACATGGCCGACGAGAACATCCGGGACGTCATCGACGACCATCCGGACGTCGTCGGACTGCCGTCGAATACGACGGCGGCCGACATCAAGTCGCTCTCAGGACCCATCTGGGACGAGCTCGTCAGTGACCGCGCGGGGGCACTCGCGGCCCGTGCCGGATTCGCCATATTCACCGCGGTGTGCCTGCTGGTATTCACGCTCTGCGTCCGCAGGAAGGCGGCGACTTGGGCGCGCGTATTCATTACCATTTCGGGCGTCGTGGCCTTGTTCCCCCATGTCCTCATCTTGGGTGACTACGAACCCGAATCCGTCATGGCGTTCAGCTTCGTGGCGCTGCTCACGGTGCTCGTGGCCATCGTGTGCGCCTGGCTCCCCGCCACCAACCGCTATGCCCGCGACCAGAAGACGCCGCCCCCGCCCCCCGCCGTGCCCTACGGCGCCCCCGCGCACCCCGGCGACCGGATGCCGTACTGACCGAGGCGCCCCGCAGACCCGCGCGGGAGCCGGTGCCGCCGCCCGGGGGACGGCACCGGCTCCCGCGTGTCGGCGTGTGTTCTCGCGTGTTCCCGCGCGACATCTGGCCATGAGCGCCGACCGGCAGGACCATGCGGTCGTGGAGCCCTACTGGGAATTGACCTTCGACGCCGACGGAGACGTCGACGCCGTGCAGCGCGACCGGCTCCTGTCGGGCGCGGAACGCGAACGCGTCACCGACCTGCTGGTGTTCGCGCACGGCTGGAACAACGACCAGCGGATGGCCCGGCAGCTGTACCGGCGCTTCTTCACCCCGTTCGAGCAGCTCGCCGGAGCCGGTGTGCGTCTCGGCTACACCGGTGTGTTCTGGCCCTCGATCCGCTTCCCCGACGAACCGATCCCGGACTTCGAGCCGTCCGCTGCCCCCACCGCGGCCGCACCCGGGCCACCGCCCGCCGCCCCGGCCCCGGCCCCGGCCGACGACCCGGCCCTCGACCGGGCCACCCGCGACCTGCTCGCGCACACCTTCCCCGGGCCCCAGCAGGCGGCCCGGCTCGACCGCATCGCCGGGCTGCTCCAGGAGCGCGCCGAAGTCCGCTCCCGCCTGGACGAGTTCGGGCGGCTCGTCCGCGATCTGGTGGCGGTGCGCGACACCAGCCCGGCGCACGAGTTCGCCGACGACCTCGGCGCGGGCGAGCCCGCGATGCTCACCGACGACGCCGTCGAGGTCTGCGAGATCTTCCTGGCCATGCTGGAGGACGCCCGCGGCGCGCAGTTCCTCGACGGGGTCCGCAAGCGGCTGTGGCGCGGCGCGAAGGAGCTCCTCCGGCAGGGCACGTACTACGCGATGAAGCGCCGGGCCGGCGCCATCGGGCAGTTGGGGCTCGGCCCCGCCCTCGGTCTGCTCGCGGGGGACGTGCCGGGCCTGCGCGTGCATCTGATCGGGCACAGCTTCGGGGCCCGGCTGATCTCGTACGGGCTGCGCGGCATGCCCGCGCGGGCGCGCTGTGTGAAGTCCGCCACGCTGCTCCAAGGCGCCTTCTCGCACTACGCGTTCAGCCCCCGGCTGCCCCACGACCGCTCGCGCGGCGGGGCGCTCGCCGGGGTGGAGCGGCGGGTCGACGGGCCGCTCGTGTGCTGCTTCTCGCGCCACGACGACGCACTCGGCAAGCTCTATCCGCTCGCGTCCAAGCTCGCCGGTGACTCCGCGGGCTTCCTCAATCTGTGGGAGCGCTGGGGCGCCCTCGGGTTCGACGGTTTCAAGGCCGTCGACGGCGCCCGGCGGGTGGCGCTCGGCGGGGCGCTTCCGGCCCGGGGGTGCGTGAGTGTGGACGCGGCGGCCGTGGTGCGGCGGGGCGGCCCGCCCAACGGCGCGCACAGCGACATCTGCCATGCCGAACTGGCTCACGCCGTGTGCGCCGCCGGACGGATCGCCCTCGCCTGACCGGGTGTTCACCCCGTCGGCCGGACAGGGCGGGCCCTGTCCGGCCGGAGCGGTCCCGGACCCGCGCCGGTCACCGGTGCCGGGGGAACTCCACCACCTGCTGGTACGTCGGCCGGTTCTGCCACTGCACGGCGCCGTGCGTGATGCCGCCGACGGCCCGGTGGATCACGGCGTCCGCGCACCACTGCTCGCCCGCCTTGCAGCTCGCGTCACCGGGGTAGACCTCTGACGCCGGTTTCGCGACGGCCCGCTCCAGGCTCTTCAGGAGCGCGTCGCGGCACGCGTCGAGCTTGCCGTCGCCGCAGTACGCCGTCTTCGTCCAGCCCTCGACCGGCTGCCCGAGGACGGTCCGCAGGTCCTTGTCGGCGTATCCCCACCAGCCGTACTGGAAGGCCGACCCGGCGTGCGCCCCGGTCGGGCCGTGCCCGGCCGACGGCGCCTCGTCCACGCCGAGCTGCGAGGTCAGCGCGGCGTAGAGACCGTCACCGAGGCCGGGCTTGAACGCGGCCTCGACGAGCTGCGGCCACCAGGCGTCCATGATGCGTACGGCGTCGGGGTGGGCGTAGACGTGCGAGCCCTGCGCGGTCTCCTTGCGCTGCGAGCCCGCCTTGCGCCAGGCCTCCAGCTGCTGCACGGCCTGGGCCAGGCGCGGGTCGTCGACGGCCTTGCTGCGGATGACCTTCAGGAGTTCGGGAAGGACCTGTTCGCCGCGCAGGTCGGTGACGGCGGCCTCCGCCATCGCCTGGGTGAGGGAGGCCCGGGTGACGCCGCCCTCCTCGGTGAGCTTCTTGACGCGGTCGTCGAGCAGGTCGCCGCGGTGCACGGCGCTGTGGCCGAAGCCGGCCGCGCTGAAGTCCTTGGCCTGTTTGTTGTTCCAGGAGATGTAGTAGTCCTGGTTGACCGAGTTCGGGTGCTCGGCGGCCGGTGTCTGCGCCGAGGTGTTGTTCGTCGGGTCGAAGTCCCGCCATTCATAGGCCTGTTGGGCCTTCACCGGGAAGGACGGGTCGATGCCGTCGGCGCGCTCGGGGTTGGCGCCGCTGTTGTAGTAGGCGATGTCGCGCGAGTCGGCGTAGAACCAGTTGAAGGCGTACGAGATGTGCTGGGCCGCCTTCTGGAAGGTCGCGGCGTCCTTCACGTACGACGGGTCGTTGAGCATCTGGAAGCCGATGATCGAGTCGGCCTCGTGCCGGTAGGTGGAGCGCAGCGAGACGTACGCGACCGGCTTGCCGTCGACCGTCGCGCGGTGCGTGACGACGCCGTAGTGCGTGCGGAAGACCTGCATGCGGTAGGAGCCCGCCGCGGTGGAGTCGGCGACGGTCGGCTTCCAGGCGTTCTTGCGCTCCAGCTTGTCCATCGGGGTGCAGGTGCCGCGGTAGAGGTAGTGGGTCGCGTCCTTGCCGGGGGTGCCGCCGCCGGGCGCGCACAGTTCGACGGCGTACGTGTCCGTGATGTCCTGGCCCGCGGACGTCGCCGACCACGCGTAGTCCTGGCCGCGGCCGAGCTGGACGTACATGCCGACGCCCGCGAAGGAGACGCCGCGCGCGCTGATGCCGGGGCCCTGGAGTTCCTGCTGCATCAGGAGCTGGGGCGCGAAGTAGCCGGTCTGGGGGCCGAAGACGGCGACGGGGTTGCCGCTCGCGGTGTGCTTGCCCGAGACCAGGAGGGCGTTCGACATGCCCTTGCCGTGCGCGGGGTTGCCCGCGGAGCCGAACAGGTCGGCGGGCAGGACGCCCTTGTCGTACACGCCCTGGAGCGGCTTCAGCTTCTTCGGGGCCTTGACCGGGTCCTTCGGGGCCTTCGCCGGGTTCTTCGCGGTGGCCTTGGCGCCGCCCTCACGGTCGTAGACGAGCTGTTCGCGCACCACCGAGCCCGGGTCGGGCATCGCGGTGCCACGCGCCTTGTCGGGCTTGCCCGCGTAGGGGAAGCTGCTGCCGTCGTGGAGGGTCTGGACGGTCTCGGGGTCGTTGCGGGCGCGGAACTTCTCCCAGACCTCGGTGCCCTTCTCGACGCCGTACTTCTGCTGGGCGGCGAGCAGTGAGAGCGCCGACTCGACCTCTCCCCCGCCGCCGTTGCCGAACAGACCGCCCACGACGGAGGCGAGCGCGATCATGTCGGTAATCTTGAAGGGCTGGATCTCGCCGACGTTCGTGATCGCGTCGATCTTGCCGGTGAGGACGTACTCGCCCGGGAAGTAGCGCCCGTCCTTGGCCTTCACGCGGTACGCGTTGAGCCCGTCGACGTACGCCTGCGCGTCCTCCATGGCCCGCTGGCCGCGCTCGCCCTGCGTCTGCCGGATGTAGTCGACCTGCCGCTGGAGGTCGGCTTCCGTGTACGGGGCCTGCGGCCAGAACTGCTGCTCCAGGCCCTGGTTGGCGGGGGCGCCGCCCGCGAACGGGGTCAGCTCGCCGCGCCCGATGTGCCGGAACAGGTCGATGAGCCACAGCCGGTCCTGCCCGGCGGCGAAGCCCGCGCCGAACTCGGTGCCGTAGCGGGTGGTGCCCTGGATGTGCGGAATGCCGTACTTCTTGTCGCGGGTGATCGTCACGTCGTCCCGCGGCTTGGTGACGGACGCCACCTGGTCGGGCTCGACGCCGAACGAGGCGTCGTTGAAGAACTCGGTGAGCTTGCCGTCGGTCAGCGAGGGATAGCCCGCCGCCAGCGCGTCGTAGGGGCCGAGCTGGTCGTCGGCGTGGGCGGGCCGGGTGCCGAGGAGGCGGTGGCTGAGGATCTCGGCGAGGGTCGCGTTGCCGTTCGCGCCGGGCGGCAGGATGTCCGCGCAGTGGTCGCCGCAGTAGTCGGTGACGGGCGGGGGTTCGGCCGCGGCGGCGCCGGGTCCGGGCGCGAGCAGGAGACCGGCCCCGAGGACGAGGGCCGCTGACATGGTGAGGGTTCTGAGCCGTGCGATGCGTCGTCGCATAGGTGCTCCTCCGGAAGGCCGTCGCGGCGGAGGTTACTGTCGGGTTGCCGAACCTGAAAGATGAACAACCGTCGCCTTTTCACAACCGCCACATGGCGCGGGAGCGGCGACTCGTGCGCGACCTGGCCGGATCTTCACAGGCATCTCCGCTGACCTGCGGGGAACGCGCTGATGGGAAGCCATCGAAAATTGGATGGCACCAAAACGGGAGTCGATACGTCTACTCGATGCCCCTCGGGTCCGGGGCGACATCCTCGGCCCGGGGCGACGTCCGAGAACGTGTGACGGAGGTGCAGGGCGATGGCCGGATTCCGGAGTCTCGCGAGACAGGTGCGTGATCCGCAGAGCGATCTGGCACTGCGGCGGTACTCACTGCGCAAGTGCCTGGAGAGATTCGCCCCTTACGGTCACCGGGCGACCTGGGACCACCTGTGTTCCCGCGCCGGGTTCGGCCCCGAGGACCGCTCACCCGACCCGGCGCGGCTCGTGGCCGCGCTCGACGAACTGGAGGCGGCCCGCGCGGTGTGGCTCGCCTACGAAGAGGGCTTCGCGCGCCGCAGGCGCCGGGAGAAGCACGACGGCCTGCGCCGCCCCGGCAGCGTCGACGACTGGCACCGCTGCACCTGGGGCGGCCGTGGGGTCGCCTGGTGCGACGATCCCGGCGTGCACCCGTCCGCGCCGCTCGCCGACGTGCTGCGCAAACTCATCGACGCCCTGGAGCGAGAGCCCGGCGCCGCCTGCCCCGTGTGCGGCGACCCGGCCCTCGAATGGCGCTACGGCCTGGCGCACGAACCGTCGTCGGGCCCCGTCTGCACGAGCTGCGGCATCGTGGTCCCCGCCCCCGTCCTCTCGCCCGAGGCCGAGCGGCACGCCCGGATGCGGCACTCGCGCCCACTTGTCTCCGCGTGAGCGCGACGGAGCACGCACACGGCGGACCCCTCGCGGGCCCGCCGATCCGCTCCTGACCCTCAGGGCCTGGCGACGTCCGTGTGGATGGCCAGCTTGAACTCGGCCAGCATCAGCGGTGCGGCGAGCTTCACGTCGCCGGGGCCGCGCGCGGATATCTTCAGGCCCACCGGGGTCCCGGGGTGCACGAACATCTGCCAGGTGTACGAGCGGTACTGCCCGCCGCGGGTGGGGACGATGTCCGTGGTCGCCGTGGAGTCGTAGCCCGTCGACAGGTTCAGCGGATCGCGCACGAACCGCGCGCGGTACTCCGTCGGCCGGTTGTCCGGCTCCCAGAAGACCATCGCCGACAGCGTGCCCCACCCGTCGTGACTCGGCCATATCAGGCCCGAGCGGGCGTCGGGGAACTTCGACGGAGGGGTGAGGCCGTGCCCCGGGTCGTGCATGCGCCAGGGGTCGTACTGCTCCTCACCGGTCTCGTACGGGAAGCGCACGAGGTGGTACCCGTCGCTGTCGTAGGTGACCTTCTGGCGTCCGCTGCGCGCGGCTTCCCACTTCAACGAACAAATGACGACGCTCATCCTGCTCCCCCGTGCGGTGTTGGTGTGCGGTGCCGACGTGTGCTGTCCGCCGGTCCTGACGGCGTGCTGTGATGGCTCGATGCAGGTATGTCTGAACGGTGCCCGGGGCGCGGACGACGGCGCGGCCGTGCCACTGTCGCCCGGAGCCCTGGCGCGCTCGGCGGCCGATGCGGTCGCCGCCGGCGCACTCGATGTCCATGTACACCCCAAGTCCCCGTGCGGGGAAGACACTTTGTCGCCACGCGCGGTCGCGGCGACCCTGGACGCGCTGCGCGCCGCCGTCGCGGTGTCCGTCGGCGTGACCACCGGCGCCTGGGCCGAACCCGACCCGGCAGCGCGCGCGGCACGGGTGCGGGCGTGGACCGTGCTGCCCGACCACGCGTCCGTGAACTGGCACGAGCCGGGCGCGGAGGACGTGGCGCGGGCGCTCCTCGAACGGGGCGTCGGCGTCGAGGCGGGCATCTGGTCCGGCACCGACGGCGCCGAGCGGTTCGCGGCGTCGCCGCTCGGGCCCCGGGTCCTTCGGGTCCTCGCGGAGGTCACCGACCAGGACGCGGCGACGGCCGAGGCGTCGGCGCGGGCGCTGCTCGCGGCGATCGGCGACGCGCACGGCCGCCCGGTGCTGCTGCACGGCGAGGAGGGCGGCGCCTGGCCGGTGCTCGCGCTCGCGGGGCGGCTCGGGCTCGGGCGGCGGATCGGCCTGGAGGACACGCTGGTGCTGCCGGGCGGGGAACGGGCGGGGTCGAACGCGGAGTTGGTGGCGGCGGCGCTGGGGCGGTGAGCGGGGCGGCCCGGCCGCCGCCGGGCCGGGTCAGGAGCGGCGTTCGCCCATCAGGCGGGAGCCGACGATGCGGTTGCCGAACTCGTCGTCGGGGTTGGACAGGACGCAGTTCTCCAGGGACAGGCAGCCGCAGCCGATGCAGTCGGTGAGGTGGTCCCGCAGCCGCCCCAGCTGCTTGATGCGCTCGTCCAGCTCGGAGCGCCAGGTCTGGGACAGCGCCGCCCAGTCCTCGCGGTTGGGCGTGCGGCCCTCGGGCAGCTCCGCGAGGGCCTCGCCGATCGTGGCCAGCGGGATCCCCACGCGCTGCGCGGCCCGGATGAAGGCGACGCGGCGCAGCGTGTCGCGGTGGTAGCGGCGCTGGTTGCCCGAGGTGCGCCGGCTACTGATGAGTCCCTTGGACTCGTAGAAGTGCAGGGCGGACACTGCGGCGCCACTGCGCGCGGCGAGCTGTCCGACCGTGAGCTCGTGGACCTTCTCTGGGATCTGGGGCACTCCTCGAAGCCTACTTGCCGGTGCGTTGACAGGGGTCGGGGGCACCCCGCATGCTGAGCAAGCGCTTAGTTTACCTACGTCCGGGAGGCCGGGACATGGCAGAGCCGAGGATCTTCACGTCAGCCGATGAGCTGCGCGCCGCGGTCGGCGAGCAGCTCGGGCACAGCGACTGGCTGGCGGTCGACCAGAAGCGGATCGACCTGTTCGCGGACGCCACCGGTGACCACCAGTGGATCCACGTGGACCCGGAGCGGGCCGCGACGGGCCCGTTCGGGACGACGATCGCGCACGGCTATCTGACCCTGTCGCTGCTGCCGGTGCTCGTCCCGCAGGTGCTGCGGGTCGAGGGCATGAAGATGGGCCTCAACTACGGCACGAACAAGGTCCGTTTCCCCTCCCCCGTGCCGGTCGGCTCGCGGGTGCGCGGGACGGCGGTACTCACCTCGGTGGAGGAGACCAAGGACGGCGGGGTGCAGGTGACGGCCGCCGTCACCGTGGAGCGCGAGGACGGCGACAAGCCCGCCTGCGTGGCGGAGTCGGTGTCGCGTTACTACTTCTGAGCCGCCCCGCGGGCTCCCGGGCCGCCCCGCTACCTCTGGGCCGCCCCCACCATCCGCAGCACGAGGTCGGCGTACAGCGCGCCGACCTCGTCCGGCGTCCTGCGCCCCCCGACGTCGAACCAGCGGGCCACGTCGATGCACAGGGACAGCACGGCGAGCGTGGTGCCCGGCACGTCGGGGACGTCGAACTCGCCCGCCCGCACGCCGTCGTTGATGATCTCCCGGACGGCGGCGTCGGAGAGGCGGCGCAGGACCACGATCTCGGCGCGGTGCTCGGCGCTGAGCGCGTCGAGTTCGTACTGCACGACCCGGGCGGTGGTGTGGTGCCCGGCGTGCCAGCGGACGAAGGAGCGGACCGCGGCGGAGAGCCGGTCGGCCGCGGTGCCCTCGCCGTCGGCGGCGGCACGCAGGATGGCGAGCGCCTTGTCGTGGCCGAGCCTGCTGATGCGGTGGAGCAGCTCTTCCTTCGTCTTGTAGTGGATGTAGAGCGCGGCGGGGCTCATGCCGGCGCGGCCGGCGATGTCCCGCGTCGTCGTCGCGTGGTAGCCGCGCTCGGCGAAGGCGTCGACGGCGGCGATCAGCAGCCGCCTCGCCGCGTCGGGACTGACCTCGGCCCACGGCTGTTCCTCGCCGAGGGTCTCCTTCGCCGCACCCATGCGCGCTCCTTCCACCGTTCAGGACAGTCACCCTACCCTGAAGGTGAGCAAGCGCTTAGGCAAGTGCGCGCCGTGATGAACCGGGCGGTCAGAACGCGGACACCCCGGTCAGCGCCCGCCCGATGACCAGCTTCTGGATCTGGCTCGTGCCTTCGTAGAGGGTCATGACGCGGGCGTCGCGGAGCAGCTTGCCGACCGGGTACTCGTCGATGTAGCCGTAGCCGCCGAACACCTGGAGCGCGTTGTTCGCGGCGCGCACCGCGGCCTCCGAAGCGAACAGTTTGGCCTTGGAGGACTCGGTGGCGAACGGCTGCCCCCGGTCGACGAGGTCGGCGACCCGCCAGGTGAGGAGCCGGGCCGCGTCGACGTCCACGGCGATGTCGCTGATCAGCTCCTGCACCAACTGGTGCCGGGCGATGCTCTTGCCGAACTGCTCGCGCTCGCCCGCGTACGCCACGGCCGCGTCGAGCGCCGCCTGGGCGATCCCCACGCACCCCGCCGCCACCGACATCCGCCCCTTGGCCAGGGCCGACATCGCCACCGCGAACCCCTTGCCCTCGGGCGCGAGCATCGCGTCCGCGGGCACCCGCACGTCCTGAAGGACCAGCTCGGCGGTGGCCTGGCCGCGCAGGCCGAGCTTGCCGTGCACGGCGCGGCGGGTCAGGCCGGGGCTGTCGGCGGGCACCAGGAAGGCGGAGACGCCCTTGTGCCCGGGGGTGTCGTTGGTGCGCGCGAAGAGCAGCACGACATCGGCCCAGGTGCCGTTGGTGATGAACATCTTGGAGCCGTTCACGACGTACGCGTCCCCGTCGCGGACCGCCCGCGTGGCCAGATTTCCCGCGTCGGAACCGGTGCCGGGCTCGGTCAGGCCGAAGCACCCGACGTGAGTGCCGGACGTGAGCCCCGGCAGCCAGCGCCGCTTCTGCTCCTCGCTGCCCCAGGCCGCGACGGACTTCGCCACCAGGCCGAGCGACACCGAGACGATCCCGCGCACCGAGGAGTCGCCGCGCCCCAGCTCCTCCGTCACCAGGCAGTACGCCAGGTGGTCGCCGCCCGAGCCGCCGTACTCCTCGTCGATGGTCAGGCCGAGGAAGCCGACCTCGCCGAGCCGCCGCACGATCGACTTGTCGATGCTCTCGGCGCGGTCCCACGCGGTCACGTGCGGGGCGATCTCGCGCTCGACGAAGTCACGGGCGAGCCGCCTCGCGGCGTCCTGCTCGGCACTGAGCTCCAGGTTCATCGCGGCCACCTCACGCTCGGCTCCACCCTTCTCGGCGCTCGCCCACCACCATAAATTAGCAGTGCTAGTTTCTGCGGGCAGCCCTACTATGTGCCGCATGGCCCGACCGCGCAAGCCCCTCCTCAGCCGAGATCGCATCGTCGACGCGGCCCGCGGCCTCGTCGACGCCGAGGGCCTCGCGGCGCTCTCCACCCGCCGCCTCGCGGCCGAGCTGGGCGTCAGCGGCCCCTCCCTCTACAACCACTTCCGCACCAAGGACCAGATCCTGGAGGCGGTCGCGGACTCGGTGAGCGCGCAGGTCGACCTGTCGATGTTCGAGGACGGCAGGGACTGGCGCGCCGCGCTGCACGACTGGGCCGTCTCCTACCGCGCGGCCCTCACCCTGCACCCGAACATCGTCCCCGTCCTGGCCCGCGGCCCCGGGCGGCGCCCGGCGGGACTGCGCCTCGCCGACGCGATGTTCGGCGCGATGGTCGACGCGGGCTGGCCGCCGGCCCAGGCCACCTCGATCGGCGCGCTGATGCGGTACTTCATCATGGGCTCCGCCCTCGGCTCCTTCGCGGGCGGCTTCGTCGACGACGAGACGGCGTACGACCCCGCCGACTACCCGCACCTCGGCCAGGCCCATCTGCTCGCCGAGCACCAGGAGCTGGTGGACGAGCGGGCCTTCGAGGCGGGGCTGCGGGCCCTGCTCGACGGCCTGGAAGTCCAGTACGGCCGCCTGCCGGTGACGCGGACGGGCTGAACCTCCAGGGCCCTCAGAACACCACCAGGGCCCGGCCGCCCTTGCCAGCCACCATGTTCTCGAACGCCGCCGGGATGTCATCGAGGCCGATGCGGTCGGTCACCAGGGCGCCGAGGTCGAGGCGGCCCGCGCGGACGTGCTCGGCGAGGACGGGCAGGTCGACGGCCGGGTCGGAGTTGCCGTAGACGCAGCCGGACAGGGTGCGGCCCCAGTGGAACAGCTCCAGGGCGTTGAAGGTGACCTGCTGGTCCTTGCCGCCGATGCCGACGACCGTGGTGCGCCCGCCGCGCCGCGTCGACTCCCAGGCGGTGCGGATGGTGACGGCGCGGCCCACGCACTCCACGGCCACGTCGACGCCGTTGCCGCCGGTCAGCTTGCGGATGGCGCGGGCGGTGGTGTCGGAGGCGACCACGTAGTCGGTGGCGCCCGCGGCCCGCGCGAGGTCCTCCTTCGCCGGGGAGACGTCGACCGCCACGATCCGCCCGGCCCCGGCGATCCGGGCCGCCTGGAGCGCGGCGAGGCCCACGCCGCCCGCCCCGAAGACCGCGACGGTCTCGCCCTCGCGGACGCGGGCCGCGTGGTGCACGGCGCCGTACCCGGTCAGGACGGCGCAGCCGAGCAGGGCCGCGTCGGTCAGCGGGACGCCGTCGGGCACGGGAAGCACGCAGGCGGCGGCGACCACGGTCTCCTCCGCGAACGCGGCGACGTTCAGGCCGGGGTGCAGGTCGGTGCCGTCGGAACGGCGGGCGTACACCTCGCCCGCGCCGGTGAGCGCGTTGCCGCAGAGCCACACCTCGCCCAGGCCGCAGGCGTGACAACTGCCGCACGCGGGCGCCCAGTTCAGGACGACCCCGTCGCCCGGGGCGACATGCGTGACGCCCTCGCCCACGGACACGACGGTGCCCGCGCCCTCGTGCCCGAGCACGGCGGGCACGGGCACCCGCATCGTGCCGTCGGACAGGGACAGGTCGGAGTGGCACACCCCGGCGGCGGCGAGGCGCACCCGCACCTGGCCGGGCCCCGGTTCGGGCAGGTCGATCCCGGCGATCTCCAGGGGGGAGCCGACGGCGGGCAGGACGGCGGCGCGGACGCGGACCACGATGGCGTACTCCTAGCGGGCGAGGTGACGAGGGCGGCCGGGGTCAGAACTGGAGCGACTTGGTCTGGAGGTACTCGGCGAGGCCGTGGGCGCCGAGTTCGCGGCCGACGCCCGACTCCTTGTAACCGCCGAACGGGGCCAGCGGATTGAAGCTGCCGCCGTTGATGTCGACCTGCCCGGTGTGCAAGCGGCGGGCGAAGGCCACGGCCTCGGCGTCGTCACCGGCCCACACCGCGCCCGCGAGCCCATACACGGTGCCGTTGGCGATGGCCTCGGCGTCCGCCTCGTCCTCGTACCGCAGGATCGAGACGACGGGTCCGAAGATCTCCTCCTGGGCGATCGTCATCTCCGGCGTGACGTCGGCGAAGACCGTCGGGCGTACGTAGTAGCCCCGCTCGCGCGGGGCGTCGGCGCCGCCCGCGACCAGGCGGGCGCCCTCCTTGACGCCCTGCTCGATGTAGCCGCGCACGCGGGCGCGCTGCTTCTCGCTGACGACCGGGCCGATGCGGTCGCCGTACTTCGCGGCGGCGGCCCCGGCGAGCTCCACCGCCTCGTCGTACCGGGAGGTGTGCACCAGCATGCGGGTCCAGGCGCTGCACGTCTGGCCGGAGTTGGCCATGACGTTGGCGACGCCGACGTTCACGGCCTTCGCGAGGTCGGCGCTCGGCAGGATGACGTTGGCGGACTTGCCGCCGAGTTCGAGGGCGACGCGCTTGACGGCGGCGCCCGCGAGGGCGCCGATGCGCTTGCCGACGGCCGTGGACCCGGTGAACGACACCAGGTCGACACCGTCGTGCTCGGCGAGCGCCTGGCCCGCGACCGGGCCGAGGCCGGTGACCAGGTTGAACACGCCCGCGGGCAGGCCCGCTCCGTGCACGATCTCCGCGAAGAGGCGGGCCGTCAGCGGGGTGTCCTCGGCGGGCTTGAGCACCACCGTGCAGCCCGCGGCGAGGGCGGGGGCGACCTTCGCGACGATCTGGTGCAGCGGGTAGTTCCAGGGCGTGATGGCGCCGACCACGCCGACGGGCTCGGCGTACACCGTGGAGTTGCCGACCTTCTCCTCGAAGGCGTACGTGGCCGCGAGGTCCGCGTAGGAACCGGCGACCAGGACGGGGACGGCGGCGTGCACGGCCTCCGAGAAGCGGAGCGGGGCGCCCAGCTCGGCGGTGACCGTCTCCGCGATCTCGGCCTGGCGCGCGGCCAGGCCGTCGCGGATCGCGCCGATCAGCGCCGCGCGCTCCCGGGGCGGCGTGGCCGACCAGGCGGGGAGTGCGGCCCGGGCCGCGCGGACGGCCGCGTCGACGTCCGCGGCGGTGCCCGCGGGGACGTGGGCGATGACCTCTTCGTCGGCCGGGTTCACGACCGGGATCGTGTCCCCCGTCGCGGCGGGGCGCCAGGCGCCCCCGATGTACATCCCGTCGTGGGCCTTCATCCCATGCGGCACCATTCCCACCCATCCTCCCCGACGCGACCTGCGGCTGACGTGCGCAACCCAAACTAGCGCCGTTAGTTTTCCGCCGCCAGGCCCCTCCTCGGGAGGTCCCCCGCCGCCCCGCCGCCGGAACGCTCGGCGGGCTCCGGGGCCGTCAGGCTGCCCAGCAGCGCGAGGGCGTGCGCGGAGGGGCTGCCGGGTTCGGCCTGGTAGACGACCAGCTGCCGGCCCGGTTCGCTGTTCACGGTGAACGACTCGTACGTCAGCGTGAGGTCGCCGACCACCGGGTGGTGGAACCGCTTGGTGTCCCTGGTCTTGCGGCGGATGTCGTGCCGTGCCCACAGCTCGCGGAACGCGGCGCTCTTGAGCGACAACTCCCCCACCAGCGCCGTCAGTTCCGGGTCGTTCAGGTCGGCTCCCGCCCCCTCGCGCAGCGCGGCCACCGTGTTCACGGCGACCCGGTCCCAGTCCGGGTAGAAGTCCGGGGCGCCCGGGTCGAGGAACACGAACCGCACCAGGTCCCCGCTGTAGGTGTGCCCCGCGAACAGGGCCCCGCCGAGCGGATTGTGCGCGAGCACCCGCAGACAGTGGTCCAGGACCACGGCCGGGGTCCCGGCCCAGCTGTCCAGCATCCGCGCGAGCCCCGCCCCCACCTTCCTGCCCCGCCCCGCCCGCCGCCCGCCCGCGCCGGTCCCCGCGAGCCGGTGCAGATGGACGACCGCGTCCCCCTCGAGCAGCAACGCCCCGGCCAGCGCCTCGAGCACCTGCGCGGAGGGATTCCGCTCCCTCCCCTGCTCGAGCCGTACGTAGTAGTCCGTACTCAACCCCGCCAGCATCGCCACCTCCTCCCGCCTGAGCCCCGGCACCCGCCGCCGCAGGCCGCCCGGCATCCCGACGTCCGCGGGCCCCACCCGCGCACGCCGGGCCCGAAGGAACTGCCCGAGGAGGTTGTCGCTGTCCATGGGGCCGACGGTAGCGCCGGGGGCGTGGGGGTGGGTGGGTGCGGGACTCCCAGGCGACGGAGCCTGTCCGACGCTGAAGTGCCGACGACTCCGGCGAAGGCCCGGCGGGGCCACGCCGTCCACGGCGAAGTGCCGACCACTCCGGCCAGGCCGGGAAATGGGCGGGCGGGTGGGAGAAAGCCCGTCCGGCGCTTGAGGACGAGCGCGGAGCGCGATCGGGGGCGCCCCCGTCTCACCGGGCCTGACGGTCCGGTCCAGGAACCCCGGCCGGGCCCACCCCGGGTCCGACCCGAGGCCCAGGCCCCCCGGGCCCACGCCCAGAAGCCCGGCGCAGCCCCAGCACGGCGGCCCCCAGCAACAGCACCCCCAGCATCACAAAGGGCGCCCCCACCCCCGCCACCCCGGCGATCCCCCCGGCCCCGGCGGGCGCGGCCACCTGCCCGAGCCGGTTCCCGGTCAGCCGCAAGGCCAACGCGGTGGACCGCGCCTCCGCGGGCGCGGCCTGGACGACGGTCGTCATCGACAGGGGCTGCCCGACCCCGAGGCAGAACCCGAGCAGCACGAGCATGAGCCCGAGCGCCCACACGGGCACGGGCACGGCGATCCCGGCGCACAGCACCGCGCCGAGCAGACAGGTCACGGCGATGAGCGCCCGCCGCCCGAGGACCCGCAGCAGCGGCGTCATCACGAGCCGGCAGGCGATCGTGGCCCCCGCCCGCAGGCTGAGCAGGATCCCCACGGTCGCGGGAGAGATGCCCCGGTGCTCGCCGACGACCGGCAGATACGCGGTGAGGATGTCCGTCGCGGACAGCACGGCGAGGCTGATGAAGATCCCGGCGGGTACGCCTCGGGTGCGCAGGATGCCGCCCACGGGGACCTTGTCCGGGGGTGGGGTGGGGCGCGGGCGCGTTGTCCCTCGTGGGGCGCCCCAGGCCCGCCCCTTCCCGAACCACGGGGGCTTCGCCCCCTTGGGATCCCCCTTTTCGGCGCTTCGCGCCTCGTCCTCAATCTCCCCCAAGCTCTTAAAGAGCAGGGAGGGACCCCCTCGACGGGCTTGAAGGTGCTCGATGCGCCACAGCGATGCACACGCCGTCACCGCCACCCCCGCCGAAACGACGAGGGCTAGCGCGCTGCTGCTCCCCATGTCACCGCCGATGACCGCGCCCGCGGCGAGCGGTCCGACGAGCTGTCCCAGGGACGCGCCGATCGTGAAGTGGCCGAAGTTCCGGTCCTGTTCGGCGGGCGCCGACTGGCGGGCCACGATCGACTGGGCGCCGATGACGAAGCAGAGGTGGCCGAGCCCCATGACCCCGCTCCACGCGGCGAGCGCGGCGAGGGACGAGGCCGTGCCGCTGAGCGCGCACCCGCCCGCGATGAGCGCGACACCGAAGGGCAGCAGCGGCGCGCAGCGCCCGTCGTCGGTGCGGCGGCCGAGCGGCACGGCGGCGAAGAGCGGGAGCAGCGCGTACACGCCCGCGATGACGCCGATGGCGCGTTCGTCGGCGCCGAGGGACAGGGCCCGGTAGGAGACGGCGGGCCGCGCCATCGACACCGCCCCCTGCGCGAAGGCGAAGGCGATGACGAGGCGCAGCAGCCAGCCCCTGCCGGGCGGCACCGGGCCCGGGCCCGGTGCCTGCGGGCCCTTGCCGCGCGGACGCCCGTACGACCGCATCAGCGGACCCCGTACCGAGGCATCAGATGATGCCGAAGAGGATTCCGGCGCCGAGCACCACCAGCGAGGTCAGCACGGCCCACTTGACGGTGAACCGGGTGTGGTCGCCGAACTCGACCTTCGCCATGCCCACGAGGACGTACACGGCGGGCACCAGCGGGCTCGACATGTGCAGGGCCTGGCCCGCGATGGAGGCGCGGGCGATCTCCAGGTGGGAGACGCCGTGCGCCTGGCCCGCCTCGGCGAGCACGGGAAGGACGCCGAAGTAGAAGCCGTCGTTGGACATGAAGTAGGTGAGCGGGATCGACAACAGGCCGGTGACCAGGCCCATTTGCCCGCCCATGCCGTCGGGGATGGTGGAGACGAGCCAGTCGGCCATGGAGTCGACCATGCCGGTGCCGGTGAGGACGCCGGTGAAGACGGCGGCGGCGAAGACCATGCCGGTCACGTTGAGCACGTTCTCGGCGTGGGCGGCGATGCGGGCCTTCTGGTCGGGCATGTGCGGGAAGTTGACCGTGAGGGCGAGGGCCGCGCCGAGCAGGAACAGGACGGGGATCGGCAGCCACTCCATGATCATGGCGGTGAGGAGCAGGACCGTCAGGCCCGCGTTGAACCAGTAGAGCTTGGGGCGCAGGGTGGGGCGGTCGGGGTCGAGCCCCTGGAAGCCGTCGTCGTCATCGGCGTCGGCGTCCGCGTCGGCCGGACCGGACGCGTCGGCCTTGCCGACGGCGTCGGCACCCGCCCCGCCGCCCAGGGCGACCGCACCGGAGGAGCCCGAACCGGCCCCGGCGGAGCCGCCCTTGTCGAAGCTGACGCGCCCGCCGTCCTCCGCCTCGCCGCCCGCGGCGACGAGCACCGGCTCCCCGGCCCGCGTCTCGCTCTCCAGGACCTCGTCGAGCGAGAGCACCCCGAGCCGCCTGCGCTCCCGCAGGCCGAGAACGTACGACAGGATGAAGACGGCGAGCAATCCGCAGGCGAGTGCCGGGATCATGGGGACGAAGATGTCGGCGGCGTCGACCTTCAGTGCGGTGGCCGCGCGGGCCGTGGGGCCGCCCCAAGGCAGCGTGTTCATCACGCCGTTGGCGGTGGCGGCGACACCCGTCATCACGACGAGGCTCATCTTCAGCCGCTTGTAGAGCGGATACATCGCCGAGACCGTGATCATGAAGGTGGTGGAGCCGTCGCCGTCGAGGGAGACGATCGCGGCGAGCACGGCGGTGCCGACCACGATCCGCATCGGGTCCGCCTTGCAGAAGCGCAGGATCCCGCGGACGATCGGGTCGAACAGGCCCACGTCGATCATGACGCCGAAGTACACGATGGCGAACATGAGCATCGCGGCCGTGGGGGCCAGGTTGCCCACACCGTCGAGGACGTAGTCCCCGAGATGGGCGCCCTTTCCTACGAAGACGCAGAACAGCGCGGGGATGAGCACCAGTGCCGCGATCGGCGACATCTTCTTCATCATGATCAGCACCAGGAAGGTGGCGATCATGACGAATCCGAGGATTGTCAGCATGGGGGCTACCTATCGTTCACCATCGAACTACCACCAGGTCTGGCGGTTCGGATGACCGTAGGACCGGCTCTCCAGCGTTAACAAGACGTTGACATGCGAGCAATAAGCGCAAAACTCCAGGTCAGCGGGTTTCTGCTACGACGGCGTGGCGGGCAGCGGGGCGAGGGTGACCCGGAAGCCGTTGAGCACGGCGGTGCCGGAGAGCGGGTCGAGGAGGGTGCCGTCCAGGAGCTGGTTGACGTTGGCCCCCGGGTCGGCTGCGGCCACGCTCAGCCGGGTGCCGGGCCGGTCGTGGCCCCAGCCGTGCGGCAGGCTCACGACGCCGGGGCGCACCGCGTCGGTGACCTCGACGGGCACGGCGATCTCGCCGCCGGCGGCGGTGACGCGGGCCTGCCCGCCGTCTTCGAGGCCCGCGCGGACGGCGTCGTCGGGATGGACGTGCAGGGTGCAGCGGTTGGTGCCGCCCACGAGGGCGGGGACGTTGTGCATCCAGCTGTTGTTGGAGCGCAGATGGCGGCGACCGACCAGGACGAGTCCGGCCGGGGACCCGTCCGGGGTGCGGGACTCGTCCAGGGCGCGGGCGAGGCGCGGCAGGTCGTCGGCGATCGGCCCCGGAAGGAGTTCGACGCGTCCGCTGCGGGTCTTCAGGACCTCGGGGAGGCGGGGCCGAAGAGGGCCGAGGTCGATGCCGTGGGGGTGGTCGAGGAGGCGCTGGAGGCTGAGGCCTTCCGGGTCGGCGCCGAAGCCGTCGCCGTACGGGCCGAGGCGCAGCATCAGGTCCAGGCGCCGCTCGGGCCCGCTCTCGCCGGTGAGCCGGCCGGCCAGTTCCTTGGGGTCCTGGCCGTGCACGGGTGTGTGCGGATCGGCGACGGCCTTGCCGAGGGTGCGGTCGACGGCGAGGGTGTCGACGGCGGCCGGATCGGCACCATGCATGCCGATCGCGGCGAGCACGAGGCGTGCCAGGATCTCCGACTCCGCCATCCGGCCCGCCTCCAGGGGGACGGCGGCGCGGTTGTAGCGGACCTGGTTGCGCACGGCGAGCGCGTTGAGGGCGAAGTCGAAGTGGGGGCTCTGCGAAGGCGGGGGCGGCGGCAGGACGACGTGCGCGTGGCGTGAGGTCTCGTTCAGGTACGGGTCGACGCTGACCATGAAGTCCAGTGACTCCAGGGCCTTGTCGAGGCGGTCGCCGTCGGGGGCGGAGAGGACGGGGTTGGCGGCGATGCAGATGAGGGCGCGCAGGGGGCTCTCGCCCAGGCCGCCGTCCACGGGACCGCCGCCCGCGCCGCCACCCAGGGAGCCGCCGCCGTCCCGGGCGCCGTCCGCCGAGTCGCGCCCCGCGCCGACCCCGCGCACAGGCGTGTCGATCTCCGCCGCGAGCGCGGCGATCGGCAGCTCCCCCTTCGCCTCCGGGTGCCCGTCCGCGCGGCTGCGCCAGCGCCCCAGCGCGAAGCCCTTGCCGGGTCCGGCCGGGCGCCGGGCCCGGTCCGTGGCGGAGAGCGGGAACATGGCGCCGCCGGGCCGGTCGAGGTTGCCGGTGAGGACGTTCAGGACGTCGACGAGCCAGCAGGTGAGGGTGCCGAGGGCCACAGTGCTCGCGCCGACGCGGCCGTAGACGGCGGCCGTGGGCGCGCCCGCAAGATCGTGGGCGAGGTCCCGGATGGTGGCGGCCGGCACGTCGCAGGCGTCGGCGACGGCTTCGGGCGTGAAGTCCCGTACGGCGTCGGCGACTTGCTCGACCCCCACGACCTGCCCGTCGAGCGCCCCCGGCGCGACCAGGCCGTCCGCGAACAGGACCTGCGCCATCGCGGCGAGCAGCAGCGCGTCCGTGCCGGGCCGGATCGCCACGTGCCGGTCGGCCAGCTTCGCGGTGCGGGTGCGGCGCGGGTCGACCACGGTGAGCCTGCCGCCCCGGGCGCGCAGCGCCTTGAGCCTGCCGGGGAAGTCGGGCGCGGTGCACAGGCTGCCGTTGGAGTCCAGCGGGTTGGCGCCGAGCATCAGGAGGTGGTCCGTGCGGTCCAGGTCGGGCACGGGGATGGCGAGGGCGTCGCCGAAGAGCAGTCCGCTGGAGACGTGCTTGGGCATCTGGTCGAGGGTGCTTGCCGTGAACAGGCTGCGGGTGCCGAGGCCCGCGAGCAGCAGCGGGGGGTAGAGGGCGCCGGCCACGGTGTGCACGTTCGGGTTGCCGAGCACGACGCCGACCGCGTGCGGCCCGTACCGCTCGACCAGCGGCCGGATGCCCGCGGCGACGGCGTCGAAGGCCTCCTCCCAACTCGCCTCCACGAGCTGCCCCTCCCGGCGTACGAGGGGTCGCCGCAGCCGGTCCGGGTCGCTGTCGGCCGCGCCGAAGGAGGCGCCCTTGGGGCAGATGAAGCCGCGACTGAACACGTCGTCCTTGTCCCCGCGCGCGCCGGCCACTTCGGTTCCCTCGATGGTGAGGGTGAGGCCGCAGGTGGCTTCGCAGAGGGGGCAGACGCGCAGGGCGGTGCGGGGCATGGGTCCTCCAGAACGGCCGGGGCTGCGGCCGTGGCGGCTTCGGCGCACGGACGAGGCGAGCATACCGACCGGTATGCATGGTGGCGAGGGTCATGGCCGGGTCCGGCACCCTCACCCGGGCCCAGCACCCCGGCTCACCCCTAGACCTCCGCCGCCCCGCCCGGCCCACGATCCCCGCCGACCCGCCCCGCTCAGTCCAACACCCCCGCCAGATAGGCCCGCAGCAGCGCCCGCGCCTCCCCCACGATCGCCTCGTCCCCGGCCGGGTCCACCCGGAAGGCGAGGCGGATCAGGGCGTCGGCGGTCTCGACGGCGACCAGGAAGGCGCGGCGCAGGGCGGGGTCGGGGGCGCGCCCGATGTGATCGGAGAGCAGCGCCGCGAGGTGGTCGGCGACACGGTGGTTGGGGGCGGCGCCGGGGTCGCCGACGGGGATCTGGGTGCCGAAGTCGACGAGGGCGAAGCCGGGGGCGGTGCGCTTCATGGCGAGGTACTCGTCGAGGAGCGCGTCGAGGGCGGCGCGCCAGTCGCCCTGCGCGACCGGCACCAGGCGCCGGGTGACCCGTTCGGCGTAGCGCTCCAGGTTGCGGTGGGCGAGGGCGTCGACGAGGGCCCGTTTGTTGCCGAAGAAGCGGTAGACGGAGCCGATGGGGACGCCCGCGCGTTCGGCGACGGACCGGGTGGTCAGGGCCTCGTAGCCGGTCTCGTCGAGGAGGTCGGCGCAGGCGTCGAGGATGCGGGTGAGGCGCTCGGCGCTGCGGCGCTGGACGGGGGCGCGGCGCAGGGCGGCGGGGGCGGGCGGGGACTCGGCGGCGGGGGCGGGCGAGGGCTCGAAGGCGCTGCGGTCCTGCATCCCGGGAGAGTAGAGCACTGTTCACATTTCATGGATCCTCTTGCGCTGGGAAATCGCGAATCCTACGGTGTTCCATAGGAATCAGGTCGGGATCACCGGCCGGAAAGCCGAGGGAGCTGTGATGAGCGGGGACGACCCGAGGGACCACGCACGCAAGACCGCCGAGGGGCTGGGCTACCTCAGCGGCTTCGGCAACGAACACAGCTCGGAAGCCGTGCCCGGCGCCCTGCCGCACGGCCGCAACTCGCCCCAGCGCGCCCCCCTCGGCCTGTACGCGGAGCAGCTCAGCGGCACCGCGTTCACCGAGCCGCGCGCCCACAACCGCCGCTCCTGGCTGTACCGCATCCGTCCCTCGGCCGCGCACCCGGCGTTCACGCGCGTCGACAACGGCGCGATTCGCACCGCACCCTTCACGGAGTCCGTCCCCGACCCCAACCGGCTGCGCTGGAACCCGCTGCCGGAGCCCGCGCCCGGCACGGACTGGCTCGCGGGCCTGTGGACCCTCGGCGGCAACGGCGACGCGACGCAGCGCACGGGCATGGCGGTGCACCTGTACCACGCCAACTCCTCCATGACGGACCGGGTGTTCAGCGACGCCGACGGCGAGCTGCTCATCGTCCCCGAGCACGGCGGCCTGCTCCTGCGCACCGAGTTCGGCCTGCTGCACGCCGAGCCCGGCCACGTCGCCCTGATCCCGCGCGGCGTCCGCTTCCGCGTGGAGCTGCTCGACGAGAGCGCCCGCGGGTACGTGTGCGAGAACTACGGAGCGCCCTTCCAGCTCCCCGACCTCGGCCCGATCGGCGCCAACGGCCTCGCGAACGCACGGGACTTCAAGGCCCCGGTCGCGGCGTACGAGGACGCCGACGGCCCCGTCGAGGTGGTCAACAAGTTCTGCGGCAACCTGTGGGCCGCGACCTACGACCACTCCCCCCTCGACGTCGTCGCCTGGCACGGCAACCACGTCCCGTACGTGTACGACCTGCGCCGCTTCAACGTCATCGGCACCATCTCGTACGACCACCCGGACCCGTCGATCTTCACGGTGCTCACCTCCCCGTCGGACACCCCGGGCCTCGCGGGCGTCGACTTCGTGGTGTTCGCGCCGCGCTGGCTGGTCGGCGAGGACACCTTCCGGCCGCCGTACTTCCACCGGAACGTGATGAGCGAGTACATGGGCCTGATCGAGGGCGCGTACGACGCCAAGGCGGAGGGCTTCGTGCCGGGCGGCGGCTCGCTGCACAACATGATGTCCGCGCACGGACCCGACCACGAGACCTTCGAGAAGGCGAGCGCCGCCGAGCTGAAGCCGCAGCGCATCGACGACGGCCTCGCCTTCATGTTCGAGACCCGCTGGCCGGTCACCGCCACCGAGCAGGCGGCGACGGCCGGACACCTGCAGCGCGGCTATGACGACGTGTGGCAGGGTCTGGAGCGTCATTTCCGGCCGTAGTGGCATCACTTCCGGCCGCTGCCCGCGTCGCCACCGGAGTACGGAGTTCCACGTGACCGCTTTCGCCCCGGACTCGATCGTCCTGAACCGAAAGCTTCCGCTCTGGTATCAGGTGTCGCAGTCACTGCGCGCCTCGATACTCGGCCGGGCGCCCGACGCCCCGCTGCGCCTGCCCACCGAGGAGCAGCTCGCGGGGCACTACGGCGTCAGCGTGCTCACCATGCGCCAGGCCCTCAAGGAGCTGGAGGACGAGGGCCTGATCAGCAGGCACCGGCGGCGCGGCACGTTCATCGAGCCCGGGGTGCAGCGCGGTTCGCCGGTGCGGCTCCTCGGCTCGGTGGACGCGATCGTGGCCCAGCAGTCCGGCATGGACACCAAGCTCCTGTCCCAGGGGCAGGAGCCGGTGCCCGCCGAACTCGCCGAGTACTTCCCGGATGTGGACCGCGTCGCCACGTACCACCGCCTGCGCAGCGACACCAAGACCGGCGAGCCGACCAACCACGCCCGCAACCACATCCGCCCCGACCTCGCCGACCGCGTCGACCCCGCCGACCTGGAGCGGTGGCCGATGACGAAGGTCCTGCGGGACGTGGTGGGCGTGGCGATCTCCCGCATCACCGACACCGTGGAGGCCACCCTCGCCGACCCCGAGACGGCCCGCCTCCTCCAAGTGCCGCTGCTCAGCCCGATCCTGCACTACACGGGGATCACGTACGACGACCAGGGGCGGGCCCTGGACGTGGCGCGGATCCACTATCGCGGGGACCGGTTCTCGTTCACGGTCACGCTGGACGCGACCTGAGAGGGGCCGCACGGCCGGACGGCGACGGCTAGCCCGGCGGCGGCAGGCCGCACAGCTCCGTCAGGCGGTCCGGGTCCCGGACCACCAGCCTGCGGTAGCCCGTGCTGAGGACGTCCGCGGCGCGCAACTCCGCGAGCAGGCGTTCCGCCGTGGACACCGCGACGCCCGCCAGGCTGCCCAACGAGCGCTGGCTGAGCGAGATCTCCAGCAGAATCGTCCCGTCGCGCTGCCGTCGTCCGTACTCGGCCACCAGCTCGAAGAGCACCCGGGCCAGGCGGCGGCGCGCGTCGCAGCCGCTGGTCTCGATCCGGCGCCGCGTCGCCGACCGCAGCTTGCGCACCAGGCTGCGCAGCACCTGGAGCTGCGCCGCGGGGTGCGCGTGCAGATAGGCGATGAAGGTGCCCGGGGAGATGCGCAGGGCCGTGACCGGTCCCGCCGCGACGACGTCGGCGGTGCGGCCCTCCCCGTCGAGGACGGCCATCTCACCGACCAGTTCCCCCGCGGGGCGGATCGCGAGCAGCGCCGGTTCGCCGTCCCCGGTCGCGCCGGTGACCACCACGACGCCGTCGATCAGGACGAACACCGCGTCGCCGACGCCGCCCGCGATCATCAACGCGTCCTGGTCCGCGTAGTGGCGCCGGGTGCCGAGGCGCAGCAGCGCGTCGCGGTCGACGGCGTCGAGGGTGTCGAGCAGACTCCCCGCCGCCCACCCGGGCCCCGTGCCCGGCGGGCGCCGCGCCGACCGCGGCTCGCCCGTGGCGCCGCTCACCCCGACCCTGGCCGCGGCCCGGCGCCGAGGCCCACGACGCGCTCGCGTAGCGCACGGGAGCGGCGCCGCACCCCGTCGACCTCCGCCAGCCTGCGCCGGACCACGGGCAGGCGTTCGGCGCGTTCCCTGGCGGTGCCGCGCCGGGTCTCCTGGAGGCGTCGTACGGACTCGGCGAGGACGTCGGCCTGGGCGTTCAACTGGTCCTCCAGGGCGCGGGCGAGCGCCCGTGAGCAGTCCCTGAGCTGCCCGCCGAAGTCCTGGTCCACCTGGCGGCGGCCGGATTCCAGCATGGGGAGGACCCGCTCCCTGAGCCGGGCGACGAGCTGCCGCCCACGCCGGTCCTCCTCCTCGGCCCGCGCCTGCTGCCTGCCGCCGAACCAGCCCGCGATATGGCCGAGCACGCCCCCGATGATCGCGCCCACGGCGGTGCCGATGACCGGCACGACACTGCCGATGGCGGCTCCCGCGAGCAGCCCCATGCCGCCGCCCGCCTCACCGCCGGCCCAGGCCATCCGGGCGCGCCACCAGCCCCGGGTGCCGCCCTGCTCGTCGGCGGTGAGCTCGGCCGCCGAGGTCTTCGGCACGGTGAGGGAGGACCCGGCCACCTGCGCGGTCAGGGGCACCGCCGCCGTCCGGCTGTAGCGCTCGGCGACCTCGGTGACCGCCGACTCCAGGTCCCTGTGGGCGCGTTCGGCGGCCTCGACCAGGGCGAGGGTGGCCCGGCGGACCAGGCTCTCGGGGTCCTTGAGTGCCTCCTCGCTCTCGCAGCCGCGCCGGAAGGCGTCGCGGGCCGCGTCGATGGCGGCGCCGAGCCGCTTGCGCACGGGGCGTGCGCTCTGTTCCAGGTCGTCCTGCAGGTCGCGCCGCCAGCGGCTGCCGCCGGCGCGCAGTGCCGTCAGCGCCTCCTGGGTCTCCTGGATCTCCGTCTCGACGGCGAGCAGCGCCTCGCCGCTCTGCAGCGCCGCCGCCTCGTTGACCAGCGGCGCCGCGTATTCGTCGAGGGCTTCGTCGAGCCGGTCGAGCGCGATGTGCAGCGCGGCGCTCCCGCAGGTGTCGGCGAGCCCGCCCCACAGCGCCTTCTCCAGCTCGGGGAAGCCCGACTCGGCCGCCAGGTCTGGGTCCTCGTCCTCGACCGCGTCCCAGTGCCGCAGCGCCGACACGCCCACCACGACCAGGTCGTCCGGGGGCACCTCGCCGAGGCCCGCGACGCGTTCGCGCGCCCGCGCGACCACCGGGGCCGCGTCGACGACCTTGTCCACCATCGTGATGGCGGTGACGATCACCGGGCAGTTCGCGAGAGCGTGGCGCAGGAAGTCGAGCTCCACGGTGCCGAGCGGCTCGACGGCCGACCCCACGAAGAGAACCGCGTCGGCGCGGGGCAGGAACGCGCGGGTGGCCGCGGTGTGCGCCGGGTTGATGCTGCCGACGCCGGGGGTGTCGACCAGGACGAGCCCGGACTCCAGTGGTCCGAACGGGGCCTCCATCTCGATGCGTTCGACGCCCTTGGCGTTGCGCGGGTTGCCCTGTTCGGTGACGTACCCGCTCACCTCGCCGAGCGGGACCTCGAAGGGTTCGGGGCGCTCGCCGGGCCGCTGCGGGTCGGCCAGCGGCCACACCACCGCGCGCTCGGCCGGGCCCCAGCGCAGCGTGGCGACCACCGCCGTGGTGACGTCGACGTCCACGGGGAACAGCCGGCGGCGGCGCACCAGCGCGTTGAGGAGGCTCGACTTGCCGCGGCGGAACTCGCCGCAGACCACGACGAAGAACTGCTCCGACGCGAGCCGGTCCCGGCTCTCGGCGAGGACGCGGCGCCTGGTGGGGGCGCCCTCGTCGTCGAAGAGGCCGAGCACGGCGGGGAAGAACGCGAGGATGTCCTCGCGCACGCGGTCGAGTTCGGTTCGTACGGTGTCGCCCGGGGTCCCGGGCGCGGCGCCAGAGGTGTTCGACATGGTTGCCTCTCCCCTTTCCTGTCCTCTGCTTTCCTGTCCTCTGCCGCTCAGTTCTTCTTGCCCAGGGCCACGGCGCCGACGACGGCACCGATGAGGCCGAAGAGGACGTACAGACCGTCCGCCGGGTCGCCCGCGCCCACGATCGCGCTGAGCAGCCCGATGCCCACGCCCCCCACGAGGAATCCCACGCAGCCGCCCACAGCGGTCTGCTCCGGCTCGAAGGAGGACAGCCCCGACGACGAGGCGGACGAAGACGGCGTCGGTTCGGGCGACGAGGCCGCGACGTCCGCCGCCGCGTCCCTCACGACGGCCGCCGCCGCCTCGGCCGCCGCGCGCTCGCGCCGCTCCCGTTCCTCGCGTTCGCGGCGGCGCCGCTCGGCCCGCTCCTGCTCCTCGCGCTGCCGCTCGGCCTTCTCGCGGCGCTTGCGCTCCTTCTCGGCACGGCGGGTCGCGGCCTCCTCAAGGAGCTGACCGCGGGCGGCGAGCGCGGCGCCCATGACCACGGCCAGCTCCGGTTCCTCCAGTGTGTGCACGGTGCGCCGCGAACGCCGCGCCAGAAGCGCCCCGACCAGTGGCATCCGGTCCGCGCCGCCGACCGGGATCACCTCGTCGACGTCCGCCCACGACAGGTCGGCGTCCCCCAGGAGTTCCTCGCAGCTGTCCAGGGTCCGCTCCAGGAGCGGGCGCACCGCTTCCTCCAACTCCTCGCGGGCGAGCGTCAGTTCCGTGGGGGGCCGCAGCTCGGTCACCCAGTCCTCGAAGACCCGGTCCACGGACAGCCTGATCTTGACGGTCTCGCACATGTCGAAGAGACCGATGCGGCGGCGCAGTACGTCGCTGCGGTGGGCCGGTCCTTCGAGCAGCTCCGCCACCTGCTCGGGGAACCGCTCCCGCAGCAGCCGCACCACTCCCCGGGTGAGGTCGGCGCCGCCGACGTCGTCGAGCCCCTTGCTGCCCAGGACCGTGAACGAGCCGTCCGGGAGCCTGCGGGCCACGGCGCAGTCGAAGGTGCCGCCGCCGAGGTCGTGCACCAGGAAGGTGCCGGGGCCCTGGACGGCACCGGCCAGCGCGGCGCGGACGGCCGCCTCCGGTTCGGTCTCGAGCCGCACCGTGTCGCGGGCGATTCCCGCCTGTTCCGCGGCCGCCAGCATGTCCTCGTGGCGCGCCGCCTCCCAGGTCACGGGGACGGTGATGACGACGCGCTCGGGCCGTCCCGGTGCGGCGTCCGCGGCGAGGCCGCACAGGAACCGCAGCACCTCCGCGACCAGTTCGAGGGGCGTGCAGGACCGGTCGCCGAGCGGGGACGGCGTCGTCTCGCCCATGTCGCGCTTGAACTCGCTGCGGTAGTCGAACGGCCGCAGCCTCTTGCCGTACTCGGCGGCCGCGCCCACCAGGAGCTGTCCCTCGGGCCCCAGGCAGACGCTCGTCGGTATCGCGGCGACTCCGGACAGCGGGTCGCCGACGCGGACGACGGTGCCGTCGGGCCTGCCCACCATGATGGACGAGTTCGACGTGCCGAGGTCGATGCCGTAGGTCAGTGCGTTGCCGTTCGGCTGTGCCGTTCCGTTCCGCTGTGCGGACATGGCTGTGCCTCCCCCTCCCCGGTCCCCCCGGGGCTTCTGCGGTGGGCGGGCACCCCGTCAGCGCCCGCCCGGTGACGCTTGAGCGGTGGTGGATCAGTGCGGTGCGGTGTCGTCGGTCGGTGCGGTGTCGTTCCTCGGCGCTGTGTCGTTCCTGGGCGCTGCGTCGTTCCTCGGCGCTGCGTCGTTCCTCGGCGCTGTTGCGGTCGGCGGTGGGGCGTCGTCCGTGCCCGGCGTGTGCTCGGCTTCGCCGACGACCTGCTCCCCTACGACCTGCTCCCCGACGGCCTGTTGGGCGATGACCTGTTCGGCGATGACCTGTTGGGGGCGCAGCATGCGGCCGCGGCGGCGGTAGCCCGGGCGGACGGTCTCCACGATCCGGTGCCGCGGGACGCCGGCGCGGGGCTCCGGCTCCGTGGGCCCGCGCAGTTCCAGCACGTCGTGGTGTCCGGCGGCCACCAGACCCGTGTCCGCCACGGGTTCGGTGTCCGTCGCGGCCAGCAGCGCGGCCACGCGCCGGTCGAGCCAGCGCAGCAGCACCGCCGGGTCGGTCTGCCTGCCCACCGCGGTCTCCCGCAGGTCCGTGAGCTGGTCGGCGGTACGTATCAACTCGCCCACCACGGCGGGCGTCCGCTCGGCCGCCCGCTCCAGCGCGTCCACGCGGGCGGCGCGGGTCCGCGCCGCGTCGCGCTCGGCACGCAGTTCGGCGCTCTCCTCGGCGCGCTCGCCCAGCTCCGCCTCCAGCTCGGCGATGCGGGCGTCGCGCAGGGCGATGCTCTCCTCGTTGTCCCGGACCTCGGCGAGCGCGTGGTCCAGGCGCAGTCGGACCAGGGCGACCTCCGCGCGCAGGGCTTCGGTGCGTAGCGCGTCAGTGCGCAGCGCGTCGGCCGGGGTCGGGTCCGTGGACCCCACGTTCGTGGACCCCGGTTCTCCGGGCCTCGGTTCTCCGGGCCTCGGCTCGGTCGGCCCCGGCTCAGTCGGCCCCGGCTCGGTCGGCCCCGTCCCCCTGGGCGTCGCCTCCCTCGGCGCCACTTCGGGCCGTGGGCCGGTGCGGGACCGGCGCCCCACCGGCCAGCGGGACCGGCCCGCCCAGCCCCTCGCGTCCCGCTCACGGCGCCCGCCAGGCTCGCGGCGCTCGTCGCGCTCGCCGTACTCCCCGCGTTCCGTCATCCCTCTCGTACCTCCCGATGCGGTCCAGGTGCGGCCAGGTCCGGGCGGCCCGCGCGGGTGCGGCCCGGGTGGGCACTCCCGTCGTCCCCGGAGGTGCGCAGCCCGTGCAGCAGCCGCTCGCAGCTGCGCCGCACCGCCCGTACCGCCAGGAGGGAGTGCCGGTCCAGCGTCGGGTCCTGCTCCCGCGTCGCCCAGGCGTGCACGGCGGCCAGGGCGGCCGCGTGGAGTTCGGCGTGCGAGGCGGCGTCCGGCAGGCCGAGCCTGCGCGGCAGCGTGGTCCCGTACTCCCCGGTGATCGCGAGGAGCCGACGCGTCTCGTCCGCCGACAGGCGGAGTTCGCCGCGGTAGTGCGCGGACAGGATGTTCAGTTCGGCGAAGCCCGCCGTGCGCGCCCGCAGCCGCTCGAGGTCGGCGGCCACACCGCCCGCGACAGCCCCGGGACGGCGGCCCTCGGCGCCCGCCGCACGGCGCAGCCGCGCGATCTCCTTGTCGGCGGCACGCACCCCGTGGTCCAGCTTGATGAGGGCGGCGCGGTTGCCGAAGTGCCGGACGATCAAGTCCCGCAGCCGCTCCACTCCGCTGGCCGCGAGGAGGCGGGCCCGCAGCTGCTCCTCCGTGGCCCCGTCCCGGAGCGCGCCGCAGGCGAGGTGGACACCCCAGATGCCGAGCCGCTCCACGAGCGCCCGGCGCGCCACGGCCGGCAGCGGGACGCCCTTGAGCTCCCGCGCCCCGGTGAACCGGCCCGCGTCCCGCAACCGCCGGACCAGGACGCGCGGTTCGGCGCCGCGCAGGTCGTCCAGGTAGCCGAGTTCCTCGTCCGTGAGGAGGCGGGCCCCGGCTCCGAGGAGTCCGGAGACGGGCAGCACGGTGAAGAACAGGGAGCGCACCTCGGGCCGCTCCAGGTACCGCTCGGCGATCCGCGCCGACACCTCCATCGGGTCCCAGGTGAGCGGGTCGGGGTCGCCCGGCAGATCACTGCCCGGCGGCCACTGCTGGTCGCAGCGGCTGAGTACCCCGAAGGCGTTGAGCGGGGTGAGACGGCTGCCCGCGTCGCCGAGGAAGTCCCGCACGCCGGCCCGGTCCCGCTCGTGCAGCCCCCGGTCGAAGAGGTACAGGACGGCGTCGGCGCGCTCGATCTCCCGCGCGCTGTCGCGGTGCACGTCCTGCGCGGTGCGGCCCGACGCCGCGAGCGCCTGCCGCAGCGCCACCTGTTCCGCCTCCCCCGCGAAGGCGGAGATGCCCAGGTAGTCCTGGGTCCCGCGGGAGTCGAGGCCGTGCACGCTGCCGAGCCCGGGGGTGTCCGCGAGCCGGAAGGACAGCAGCAGGTGGTTGGGCATGCCGTACTCGACCCGGGTCACGTCGCCGAGCAGGGTCGCCGCGTCGTCGGCGCGGGCGGTCATCCGCCGGAACTCCGCCGCGGGCAGCGCCCGGCTCGTCCCGTCCCGATGGTGGACGGTGACGGACCGCTGTTCGTCGTAGTGCAACTCGCTGACGGTGTAGGTGAGTTCGAGCTGCCCGGTGAGGGCGACCTCCTCCCCCAGGAGCGCGTTGACCAGGGTCGACTTGCCGCGTTTGATCTGGCCCGCCACGGCGAGCCGCAGCGGCGGGGCCAGCCGTCGCGCGGCCCTGCGCAGGGCGCGCGCCAGCGGCGCGGTCTCCTCGTCGCCGCCGTCGGCGGCGACGGCGCAGGTGAGCAACGTTTCGGCCGCCGCGGCCAGTTCGCACTCCGACTCCGCGCCCCCCATCGGACGCACCCCCCCTCGGTCCCGCACCCCTACGGTCCGACGCACCCCCACGGCCCGATGTGACGTGGCCCACAGGGGGGCCTATTGTGCCCGCCATGGCTCCCCCTTGACTGATTTTTGCTGTTTTGCTCGACGACCCTGTGCGCGGGCGCCATCATGTCCGCGACCGGAGGGGGACCCATGGCCGAGCATGAACAGACCTGGGACGAGGGCCTGCTGACCGAGGGCGACGTCATCGAGGCGGCGGACGGCACCGGTTACACCTCGGTGTCCCAGTACGTCGCCGGGGTCGACGGCCACACACCGGACGACCACGCCGCGTACGACACGTACGACACGTACGACCAAGGCCACGACGACCACGGCTCCGCCGACGGCTACGGCGGCACCGCCGGACTCGGCGCCACGGGCGATGACTTGAGCGACCTCGCGGACGACGATGCCGACTTCGACAGCGACCACGGTTCGTACTGAGGGGGGTGCCTGTGCCGCCCGTCCCCGTGCCCCCGTAGGACCGGCCCCGGGGACGGGCGGTCACCGACTCCCCCTCGCGTGGGTACGGGTCGTGCCCACATCCGTGAGCGTAGGCCGTCGTGCGCGGGCGGATTCCCTCAGGAGAGGGAGTCCGCGGCGGGTGCGGCGACAGGTTCCCCTCAAGCCTCCGTCACCCCCGAGGGAGCGGTGCGATGCCCGGACGTGACCGGCTGGTTCCCGGTGTGCGCCGCCTGTGCCTCGTCGTGGACGTCGAGAAGTACAGCGGGCGCCGCAGCCCCGCCGCCGTCGACGTGCAGGACCGGCTGCTGTGGGCGATGCTGCAGACCTGTCGCGTCGCCGAGGTGGACCCGGCCCGCTGCGCGCGCCAGGACAGCGGGGACGGCCAGCTCCTCGTCCTGCCGCCGGGCATCGATGAGGGACACGTGCTGCCGAGCGCGGTACGAGGACTGCGCAGCGCTCTGCACCGCCTCAACGCGCGGCCCGGCGCGGGCGGGCGGATCCGGCTCCGTGCCTCCCTGGCGCAGGGGCTCGTGCACGAGGCGGCCACCGGGTTCGTGGGGGCCGCCGTGGTGCACGCCTGCCGCGTCCTGGACTCCCCGCAGTTGCGGGCGGCGCTCGGCGCGCGCACGGACAGCGATCTCGCGCTCGCCGTCACCGACGACCTGTACCAGGACGTCGTCACCCAGCTCTCCACGGATCCCGCGGCCGAGCAGTTCGCCCCGCTGGAGGTGAGCGTGCCCGGCAAGGGCTTCCGGTCCCGCGGCTGGGTGTACGTCCCCGCTCCGGGGGCGGTCCGCGGCCTGGTCCCCGCCTATCGCGGGCCCGTCTCCCGCGGCGGGCGACCGGAGCATCAGGCGTGCTGGGGAGGGACGTTCGTCGTGGCGGGCGGCGCGGTGGCGGCCGGGGCGGCGGCCTGGGGCACGAAGGAGGCGGTGTCGGCGGCCGAGGGCTGGTTCGACGACCCGGGCCCGCACGACGGGTCCGCCGCCGACCACGGGACGCACGACACCCACGACGACCACGGCACGTACGCGGCGAGCGGCTTCGCGACGGCCCACGACCCGTACGCCATGGACAGCACAGACACCACCGACGCCACCGACACCGACCTGACGACGGGCCCGGACGGCTACGACGGCGGTTTCGCGGACCCCTTCGATGACTCCTGGTCCGACGCCGACGGCGGCGACAGCACGCTGTGACCCCGCCCGTCCCGCGCCCTCCCGCCGCGGCCGGGGCTCCCCTGCCCGTGTCGGCCGTCTTTCCCGGCGTCGTACGATGCCGGGCGTGACGCACGACGAAGCGCCGCCGCTCGCGGATCTCCTGCCGTGGTCCGTCGCGCCGCTCAGGCCCGGGCGCGGGTGGCCGATGGCCCCGGACGCCGCGTCCCTGAAGGCCCGTTGGAACGCCTTCGTCCGCGCCGCGGCCGCCGACCGCGAGAGGCTGCTGCGGCCCACCCGGGCCCGGACCCTGCACACGGCCGTCGCCCAACTGCCCGGCTTCGACGGCGCCACGGTCCGCCTCGCCCGCGCGTCCGGCCCGTGCCCCGAGCCCGTCCGCGTCCTGCACGGCCCCTTCGACGAGCAGTGGCTCATCCCCGACCACCGCCTCATCGACGTGGCCCGGCCGGAGCTGTGGCGCGTCCTCGGCGACGGGCAGCTCTTCCTCACCGAGCAGGGGTACGTGGCCGACGGCGCGGGCCCCGCTGTTCTCGCGTCCGCCGTGCTCCCCGACGGGCGCTCCCCCGCGGGCCGCCCCGGCCGCGTCCGCCCCCTCTTCCGGCGCCCCGGCGGCCTCGAACCCAACCTCGCGCCGGGCCTTTCGGACCATCTGACGCGGGTGTACGGGACCGAGGTCACCGCCCCGGACGTCCTCGCGTGGACGCTGGCCGCGGCCCGGGCCTCGGCGGCGGGCTGCGCGGTGCCGCTGACCTCCGACGCCCGGGTGTGGGCGCGGGGCGTCGCGGCGGGGCGGCGGCTGCTGTGGCTGCACCTGCGGGGCGCGGGCGGCGAGCGCCCCAAACTCCCCGGCGGCAAGCGCCCCTACGTCCGCTCTCCGCTGCCCGCGCGGCCCCAGACCCTCGCCTACGACCCGGACGAGGAAGCCCTCCTGGTCGGCGAGAGCGGCGTCATCTCGCCCGTGCCCGGGGCCGCCTGGGACTTCCGGGTGAGCGGCGTGCGGGTCCTTGAGCTGTGGTTCGACCGGCGCACGGCCGAGGCGGAACCGGGCTCCCTGGAGGCCGTGCGCCCGGCCGCCTGGCCCCAGGAGTGGACGTCCCAGCTCCTCGAACTGGTCACGGTCCTCGCGCTCCTCGCGGCGGAGGAGCCCTTCGACATCGGCGACGCGGGCCGGATCACGGCCGGGGACCTGCGGGCGGCCGGGGTGCTCCCGATGCCCGGGTGGGCGCGGCGGCCCGCTTCGGTGCTCGACCACCATGAGGAGGGGCCCGAGGGGCAGTTCGCGCTGCTGTAGGGGGTGGCCGCCCTCATCCGCGGGAAGCGCGCCCCGCCCCCGGCAGCAGCGCCACCAGGCTGAGGCCCTGGAGCACCACCAGGACGACGACGCCGACGTGGAAGCCGGACTCGCCGCCGCCCCCGATGCCGTACGCGAGCGCGGCGACCGCCGGGCCCACCGCGAACGCCAGCGTGCGGGACGTGTTGCCGACGCCGCCCGCCGTCCCGACGAGGTGCGCGGGGGTCGCGCCGAGGATCCCGGCGTTCACGGGCGTGCCGAAGAGGGCCTGCCCGGCGCCCGCGAGGGCGAGCCGCCAGCCGATGTCCCACAGGCCCGCGTCCGGGCCGAGGGTCACCATGCTGAGGACGCCCGCGCCGCACAGCCCGGCCCCCACCGCCCCCACGAGCCGGGGCGGCAGCCGGTCGGCGAGCGCCCCGCCGAGCGGCGCCGTCAGCGCGACCGCGCCGATGAAGAAGACCATCGCAAGGCCGGTCAGGGACGCCCCGGCGTCCAGGACGTCGGCGACGTAGTACGGCAGCAGGAAGTAGGAGAGCCCCACGAACGTGCCGCTGAGGAAGAGCGAGAGGACGGGCAGGCCCACCTCGCGGCGGCGCAGCAGGTCGAGGACGGGGCGGGCGGTGCCGAGCCGCGCCCAGGTCACGGCGCCGGCGACGGCCACGAGGCCGAACAGGGTCGCGGTGCCGGGCGCGTCCGCCTCGATCCGGCCGAGGGCGAGAAGCAGCGCGGTCACGGCGGCGCCGAGCAGCACGCCGTCGCCGACCAGCGAACGGCCGGGCGCCGCGAGGCCCTTGTCCGTACGCGGGATCAGGCGCGCCCCCAGCCACCACACGACGAGCAGCACGGGGATCTTCAGGAGGAACACCGGCCGCCAGCCGTAGGCGTCGACGACGGCCCCGCCGAGGGACGAGCCGCCCATGGACCCGATCGGCATGACCGTGGCCACGAGCCCCATGGCCCGCCCCCGCTGCTGGGGCCGCACGCTCGCGGCGACCACCGGCAGGTAGAGCGCCCCGACGAGGGCGCCCGCCACGCCCTGCAGGACGCGGGCCGCGAGCAGCACCTCCAGGTTGGGCGCGGCGGCCGCGAGGACGCTGGTCAGGCCGATCGCGGGCACGGCGAGCAGGAACAGGGCGCGCAGGTCGACGTGGTCGCTCCAGCGTCCCGCGGGGATCGCGAGCGCGGCGGTGGGCAGCGTGTACGCGAGGAGGACCCACTGGGCGGACGAGGAGCCGACGCCCAGGTCGTCGCCCATCGCGGGCAGCGTCACCGCCGTCAGGCTGATCTCCAGGGTGACCATGAGCATCGCCAGCGCCATCACGGCGACGGGCGCCCAGCGCGTGGCCGGGGTGCCGTCGGGCGGCGGGGTGCGGGTGGATTCGGGAGTGTGCTGAGTCATGCGGCCGACGCTAGGAACGAGGCAGGGGCGGTCGCCTCTGTCGGATGACTGGGGTGTACCGGACCCGGTCGCCCTGGGCCCGCGGCCCCGGTCCGCGGGAGCCGACCCCAGTCGCCCAGGTCGTCCGACCCCAGTCATCCGACAGAGGCGACCGCGCGCACCGCTCGTCTAGCTTCCTGGGTGCGGGCCCGAGCCGCCCCGCTCACCTCCCACCCTGGAAGGACGTCCCATGCACGCCATCCGCATCCACGCCTTCGGCGGCCCCGAGCAGCTCCGCTACGAGGAGGTGCCCGACCCCGAGCCAGGACCCGGCCAGGTCCGGATCTCCGTACGGGCCGCGGGAGTCCACCTCCTCGACACCGCCCTGCAGCGCGGCGCGGCCGACGAGCTGCCCTTCGCGCTGCCGGAGCCGCCGCTCACGCCGGGCCGCGAGGTCGCCGGGGTCGTCGACAGGCTCGGCGCGGGCGTCGGCGAAGAGTGGCTGGGCCGCCGGGTGGTCACCCACCTCGGCCTGGTCAACGCGGGCTACGCCGAGCTGGCGGTCCGCGAGCCGGAGTCCCTGTTCCCGCTGCCGGACTCCCTGTCGTACGAAGCGGCGATCGCCATGGTCGGCACCGGCCGGATGGCGCTCGGCGTCCTGGACGTGGCCGCGCCCGGACCGGACGACGTGGTCCTCGTGACCGCCGCGGCGGGCGGCATCGGCACGCTCCTCGTGCAGGCGGCGAAGAACGTCGGCGCGACCGTGGTGGCCGCGGCGGGCGGCCCCGACAAGGTGGCGCGGGCACGGGCGCTCGGCGCCGACGTCGCCGTCGACTACTCGCTGCCGGACTGGGCGGACCGGGTGCGGGTGGGGCTCGGCGGCCGTGCGGTGGGCGTGGCCTTCGACAGCGTGGGCGGCGCGGCGGGCCGTACGGCTTTCGAACTCCTCGGGCACGGCGGCCAGTTCGTGATCTACGGCTGGTCGTCCGGCGCGCCGACGGAGTTCACGTCGAAGGACCTGCACGAGAAGGTCCTGACGGCCACGCACGCGCTGGGTCCCCGGATCGTCCGCCTGCCCGGCGGGCTGCGCGGACTCCAGGAGCGGGCGCTCGCCGCGGCGGCGGACGGCACCCTGGTGCCTGCCGTCACCACGTTCCCGCTGCGGGACACGGCCGCAGCCCACACGGCACTGCTCGGCCGCGCGACGGTCGGCAAGGTCGTCCTGACCACCGGCACGACGGAGACGGAGACGGCGTCATGAGGATGAACGCGATGGCCCTGCGGGAGTACGGCGCCGCCGACGTGCTGCGCCCGGTCGAGCTCGACGTGCCCGAACCGGGGCCCGGTCAGGTGCGGGTGCGGGTCCGCGCGGCGGGCGTGATGCCGTTCGACATCGGCATCCGGCAGGGGGTGATGCGGCCGCCGGGCGTGGAGTTCCCGATCGTCCCGGGCAACGAGTTCGCGGGCACGGTGGACGCGGTGGGCGCGGACGTCACGGACTTCGTGCCCGGCCAGGGCGTCCTCGGGTTCTCGCTGCTCGGCGCGTACGCCGAGTACGTCGTCGTCGGCGCCGGCCAACTCGTCGCCAAGCCGGACGCCATGGACTTCACGGTCGCCGGCGGCTTCCCCGGCAACGCGCAGGGCGCGCACATGGCGCTCAGCGCGCTCGGCGTCGGCCCCGGCGACACGGTCCTCATCAACGGCGCGGCGGGCGGCCTCGGCACGCTGTCCGTGCAGCTCGCCAGGGCCTGGGGCGCCACCACCGTCATCGGCACGGCGAGCCCCCGCAACCACGCCCACCTGCGGGATCTCGGCGCGATCCCCGTGGAGTACGGCGACGGCCTGGAGGAGCGGGTGCGTGCCGTCGCCCCCGACGGCGTCGACGCGGCCCTCGACGGCGCGGGCGCACAGGCGCTGCGGGCGTCGGTCGCCGTGGCCAAGGACCGCTCCCGCGTCATGTCGATGGTCGACGACGAGGAGGCCGAGCGCCTGGGCCTCCCCCTGATCCGTGGCACCCGCACCGCCGAGCGCCTCGCCGAGGTCACCGACCTGTACGCCAAGGGCCTGCTGCGGGTCCACGTCCGCGCCACGTTCCCGTTGGCGCAGGCAGCGGCGGCGCAGCGCGAGGTGGAGTCGGGGCACGGGCGGGGGAAGGTGATCCTGACGATGGCGGGGTGAGGCGGGGGCCGCGGCCCGGAGGGGGCGGTCGGCCACCAGGTCCCGCCCTCCCTCCCCTCCCCGCCCCTTCCCCGGGGAATATCCACCGCCCCCGGCGGCTTACTTGAACCATGCTTCAAGGTCGCGCCGCCGAACTGGACCAGCTGACAGCCCTCCTGACCCGGGCCCGGCAGGGCCACAGCTCTGCCCTGGTCCTCCGCGGCGAGGCGGGCATCGGCAAGTCGGCCCTCCTCGCGGAGACGACGGCCCTGGCCGAGGCCGAGGGCTTCAAGGTGCTCCGCACCACGGCCACGGAGACGGAGACCGACCTCCCCTTCGCGGCCCTCCACCTCCTCCTGCACCGGGACACCGACCGGATCGCGGCCCTCCCCGCACCCCAGGCGGCGGCCCTGCGCACGGCGTTGGGGCTGGCACCGGGGGCGGGAGCGGGGCACAGGCCGACGGACGGCGACGGCGCCACGAGCGCGGCCGACCGCTTCCTGACCGGCCTCGCCGTTCTCACGCTCCTCGCCGAACTCGCCGACGGGCAGCCCCTGTTGTGCGTGGTCGACGACGCGCACTGGCTGGACCACGCGTCCGCCGAGGCGCTGCTGTTCGCGGCGCGGCGCCTCGCCGCCGAGGGCGTGGTGCTGCTGTTCGCGGTACGCGAGGGGCACGCGCCCCGGTTCCCGGCCCCCGGCCTGCCGGAGTCGCGGGTCACGGGCATCGACGACCTGGCCGCCGCCGACCTCCTCGCCGAGCACGCGGGTGATCTGCCTCCGTACGTACGCGCCGAGATCCTCAGCGAGGCGCACGGGAATCCGCTGGCGCTGCGGGAACTCCCCGCGGCCCAGCGGGAGGGGCACCTCGGGGCGCTCGCCGGTCCCGCGCACGCGGTGGCGCTCCCTCAGGGCTCCCGCGTCCAGCAGACGTTCGTGGACCGTGTGACCGCGCTGCCGGACGCGACCCGCACGCTGCTCCTCGTGGCGGCGGCGGAGGGCACCGGCGACCTGGAGGCGACGACGGCCGCGGCGGGCGCGCTCGGGGCGGGGGTCGCCGATCTCGAACCGGCCGAGCGCCGACAGCTGATGCGCCTGGAGGGCGGGCGGCTCGTGTTCGGGCACCCGCTGATCCGTACGGCCGCCTATCAGTCGGCCCCGCTCGCCGCCCGGGTCGCCGCGCACCGGGCGCTCGCGGACGCCCTGCCGCGCGTGGGCGGCGCCGACCGCCGCGCCTGGCAGTTGGCGGCGGCATCGACCGCGCCGGACGAGTACGTCGCCGCCGCCCTGGAGGAGACCGCGCGGCAGGCCCGCGCGCGCGGCGGCTACGCGGCCGAGGCGGCGGCGCACGAACGGGCCGCACGGCTCACCCCGGACGGCGCCGACCGGGCCCGGCGCCTCGCGCTCGCCGCCGTCGCCGCGGCGGACGCGGGCCAGAGCGCGCACGCGGCCGACCTCGCCCGGCACGCCGCTCCGCACCTCACCGACCCGGCCGTCCTGGCCCGGCTCGCCCGGGTCCGCGCGGGCGTGGCCCGGGAGCGCGAGGAGTTCGACGCGGCGCACCAGGTGCTCCTGGACACGGCGTCGGCGGTCGCGGACCGGGCGCCGGACACGGCGGCGACGCTCCTGTACGAGGCGATGACGGCGGCCTGGGTGGCGGGGCACCGTCCGTCCATCGACGAGATCACCGACCGTGTGGCGGCCCTCGACCTGGCGCCGCCGTCCGGCGCCCCGCCGTACCTGCCCGCCGTCGACGGCATCGCCCGGCTCGCGGCGGGCGACCCCGGCCGGGCCCTGCCGCCGCTGCGGGACCTGTTCGGGCGGCTGCGCGGCGGGGCGCACGGGCTCGGCCTGCGCGAGCGGGCGTCCATCGCCACGTGGTTCGCGCCGCTCGGCGATCTGGAGGGCGGCATCGAGCTGGCGGCCGAGCTGGAGCGGGAGTGCCGTGAGCAGGGGGCGGTCGGGCCGCTGCCGCTGGTGCTGCTGCTTCGGGCGCGGGCCCGGGTGCTGCTCGGGCGGCACGGGTGCGCGGTCGCCGGGGCGGCCGAGGGGGTGCGGATCGCCGAGGACAGCGGGCAGCGCCACTACGCCGCGCAGCTGACCGGCGTCCTCGCCTATCTGGCCGCGCTCGGCGGCGACGAGGCCCGCGTCAAGGAACTCACGGCCTTCATCGACCCCCGGCAGGCCCCGCCGGGCCGGGTGTGGAGCGCCGCCGCCCAGCCCCTGCTCGACCTGGGCCTCGGCCGCCACGAGGCGGCGCTGCGGGGCTACGAGGACCTGGCGGCGGGCCCGGCGTCCCACACGACCGTCGCCCTGTACTGCGTCCCCGACCACGTCGAGGCCGCCGTCCGCGCCGGAAAACCGGACAGCGTACGGCAGTTGGCGGCGCGGTACGCCGAGTGGGCCGGGCACACGGGTACGTCGTGGGCCCGTGCCGTCGCGGCCCGTTGCCGGGGGCTCCTGGCCGAGACGGACGCGGGCGGGGCGGACGCGGTGCATGCGGCGTACGAGGAGGCCCTGCGGTTGCACGCCGACGACGGCCGTCCCTTCGAGCGGGCCCGTACGCGGCTCCTCTTCGGTCAGTGGCTGCGGCGGGCCGGGCGCAGGAGCGAGGCCCGGGGGCTCCTGCGGGCTGCGCTCGATGTGTTCGAGCAGGTGGAGGCTGCGCCGTGGGCGGGGCGGGCCCGCGCGGAGCTGCGCGCTACCGGGGAGAGCAGGGCCCCTCGGGGGCCGGAGAAACTGACGGCGGCCCGGCTGACCCCCCAGGAACGTCAGGTCGTCCGGCTGGCCGCCACGGGCCTGTCCAACCGCGACATCGGCGCCCAGCTTTTCCTGTCCCCCCGCACCGTCGGCTACCACCTCTACAACGCCTACCCCAAACTGGGCGTGGCGTCCCGAGGCGACCTACCCCACCTGAACCTGCAAGCAGACTGAGACGGCTGCGGGGGCCCTGCGGGGCGCCCCAGTCCCGCCCCTTCCCGGCTGTGACATTGTGCGGCTCCGCCGCGCGGGGGGCTCCGCCCCGGACCCCGCAGTCGGACGTCCCGTGACGGGTGGGACAGCCCTCCCCCGCTATCGGCGCTCCGCGCCTCGTCCTCAAACGCCGGACGGGCTGAAAACTTCCCCGAGCCGGAAAGGCGCCGCAGGGCGGGCCGCAATGCGCGGGGCGGGCCGGAGAGGCACTGCGGGGTGAGCCGTTTCGGGGCTGAAGGTGCCGGGCTGTCGGGCAAGCCGATGCAAGTTCGGGCGGGTGGGCGGGAGAAAGCCCGTCCGGCGCTTGAGGACGAGGCCGCAGGCCGATCTGCGGCACCCAGGCAAAGAGAGGGAGGACGGCGGGACGCCACGGCCCGAGACCAAGGCGCCCACGCCAGAAACTAGTGGCTGCCGAACAGCGAACGCCGCAACCGCCGCAGCGGAGCGAACAGCGACACCCGGCGCACACGTGCGCGCCTGCCACCGCTGCGGTCGTGCGCGACATCACGCGAGGTGAGCTCGCGCATCAGCAGCGTCGCCTCGGCCGCCTCACGCTGCGGGACGGCGGGGCCGCCCAGCACCGAGAGGTGACGGTCGAGACGCGAACTGCTCGCGCCGCTCCCACAAGTGATCGCAGGGACCCTCGCCCTACTGCGCACTGTTATCTGTTCCATGTCACTCCCCACCCGTACGAGGGCACCCGGCCCAGGGCAGGTTAACCCTATCGCCCCGCCATGACACTCGTGTATCCCGGTCGCAGGATTCACCTTCCCCACAAGGACGTTGACGATTACTCTCCGAATCCAACTGATTTCAGGGTGAGTTGGACAACCGGTGCGGTAGTGGGCCGCACCGATCCGCCGTCGGGTTCGACGGTGACAGCGAGTGATCCGGCGCTCCCTTTCAGATCGTCCGCGACGACCGGCGTTTCGCCGTCCAGCAGGCCCAGGGAGCGCGGCGCGGCCCCCGCGCGCATCACCCACAGTTGATGAGACCGGCCGTCGGGCGGCCTGCCGAGCCGGGACGGCGTGACCACGGCCTGTCCCCGCGCGCGGGACGCGACGACGCCGAGGCCGCGCCCGCGGGCGTCCCTGGCGTCGGCCGCACGGGCGTCGGGCGCGGCCAGGACGTGGGCGATCTCACGTGCGGCGGCCCGCTCCTCGTCGAGCCGGTCGTCGGCGCGGCCGAGGGCGAGGGCGAGGATGCCGACGGCGACGAGGGCGAGGACGGCGGCGGACGCGGCGAGCGCCACAAGGACGGGGGCGCGGCCGCGCGCCGGGGCGCCACCGCGCTCCGGCACCACCACCGCGGGCTCCGGAGCCTCCTGCTCGGTGGCGCGCACGGCGGTCAGGATGCGGTCCCGCAGGTCCGGGGGCGCCGGGACGGATGCGGCGCGCGCCAGGCGTACGGTGTCGGCCGCGAGCGCCCGCACCTCGTCGGTGCAGCGCGAGCACCCCTCCAGATGGCGCTCGAAGCGGCGGGTCTCCTGCGGGTCGAGGGCGTCGAGGGCGTACGGCACGGCGAGGGAGTGCACGGTGCGGCCGAGCGGCAGGCCGCCCACGTACAGCCGGATGCGGCCGAACAGGCCGGTGCCCGTCGGTCTCATGCGGCGGCGCCCAGACAGTCGCGCAGCCGCAGGAGGCCGTCCCGCATCCGGGTCTTGACGGTGCCGAGGGGAACGGACAGGCGGCGGGCCACCTCGCGGTAGGTGTAGCCGTCGTAGTAGGCGAGCGTCACGGCCTGGTGCTGGAGGTCGGTGAGGCGCTCCAGGCAGCGGCGCACCCACTCGCGCTCCAGGCTGCCCTCGACCTCCTCGGCGACCTGGTCGAACGCGGGCGTCTCGGCGCGCTGGGCGACGCGCTGCTCGCGGTCGCTCGCGGCCCGTGCGCTGCGTACCCGGTCGACGGCCCTGCGGTGGGCGAGCGTGAGGATCCAGGACAGGGCGGTGCCGCGCGCCGGGTCGTACCGGGCGGCGGTGCGCCACAGTTCGAGGAGCACTTCCTGGACCACCTCCTCCGACTGGGCGGGGTCGCGCAGCACTCTGCGGACCAGGCCGTACACCGGCCCGGACACCAGTCCGTACAGCTCCTCGAACGCCTTCTGGTCGCCGCGGGCCACCAGGGGCAGCAGTGCGTCAGCGTCCACCCGGGTCCCCCCTCTTCTTCGGGCCTCTCCCCGGGGCTCTCGGCGCATGTCGCGGCCGTTCCCCGCTCCCCGGGCGCCCAATTCTGGACGCGGTGGGGGTTCGGTGCGAGACCTCGGGCGGGATTGGTGCCAATCCGCGCGGGGCGCGGCGCCGAATGGCGAGGCAGACGGACCGCGCCCGGCCCACGCGCGCGGCCGTCGGGACGACTCACGAGAGACGCCCGACCACCCACCACCACAGTGAGGACGGACGCGATGACAGCAGTCGCGAGGAGCCGCGCGAGGCTACGGAGCACCCGTGGCATCGCCGGGCTCGTGTGCGGCGTGCTGGCCGCCGGGGGGCTCGCAGCCGCCGGGACCGGCACGCTCGAACCGGAGGCGGCCCATGCCTCCAGCCACCGTGAGGCCCCACTGATCTCGGGGCAGCCGAGTTACGACAACACGGACGTGTACGCGTTCGTCAGCCCCGACAAGCCCGACACCACCACGATCGTCGCGAACTGGCTGCCGTTCTCGGAGCCGGCGGGCGGCCCGAACTTCTACACGTTCGCCGAGGACGCCCGGTACGACGTGCACATCGACAGCGACGGCGACGCGCAGGGCGACCTGCTGTACCGCTGGACCTTCGACACCCGTACGAAGAACGGGGACACGTTCCTCTACAACACCGGCCCCGTCACGTCCCTGGACGACCCGGACCTGAACGTGACGCAGACGTACGACATCGACCTGCTGCGCCTGAAGGACCAGAAGGTCGTCTCGACGAAGAAGGTCGCCGACGACCTGCCGGTCGCGCCGAGCCATGTCGGCAAGGCGTCCATGCCCGACTACGCCAAGCTGCGCGGGCAGGCCGTGCGGAAGCTGTCCGACGGCGGTACCGCGTTCGCCGGGCAGGCCGACGATCCGTTCTTCCTCGACCTGCGCGTGTTCGACCTGCTGTACGGCGGCGATCTGTCGGAGGTCGGGCGGGACACCCTCGCCGGGTACAACGTCAACTCCGTCGCCCTGCAGGTGCCTTCCGCCTCGATCCGCCAGTCGGAGAAGCAGCCGACCGTCGGCGTCTGGTCGACGACGCAGCGCAAGAACGCGTCCGGGAAGTGGACGCAGGTCTCCCGGCTGGGGGCGCCCCTCGTCAACGAGGTCGTCGTCCCCATGAAGGACAAGGACAAGTTCAACGCGTCCTCGCCCTGGAACGACGCCGACTTCCTGCCGTACGTCACCAAGCCGGAACTGCCGCGCCTGATCGAGTCGATCTACAAGATCAAGGCGCCGAAGGAGCCCCGCAACGACCTGGTGTCGGTGTTCCTGACCGGCGTCAAGGACCTCAACCAGCCGCCGGGCGTCCGGCCCGCCGAGGCCCTGCGCCTGAACACCTCCGTCAAGCCCACCGCCGCACCGAAGCGCCTCGGCGTCCTCGACGGCGACAACGCGGGCTACCCCAACGGGCGGCGGCTCGGTGACGACGTCCTGGACATCTCCCTCCAGGTCGTCCAGGGCGAACTCGTCGGCCAGAAGAACGACTTGGGCGACGCCGTCAACGCCAACGACCGCGCCTTCGGACGCTCCTTCCCGTATCTGGCCCTGCCCACGTCGGGCTCCCGCGGGCCCCTCGCCGAGAAGGGCGCACGCTCCGGCTCGGACGACGGCTCCGGGGCCCCGGGCAACGCCATGAACGGCGGCGCACCGGCCACCGCCGCCCGCGACACGGACGACTCCACCGACACCGTCCTCCTGGCCTCCGCCGCAGCCGGTGGCGCCGGGCTGCTGCTCCTGATCCTCGGCCTCGTGTGGTGGCGCGCACGGGTCGACGGCGCGGGTCCGCAGGGGCGCGGGCCCGGGGCCACGGGGGGTTGAGATGGCCGGCCGCCGCATGAAGCGCCTTGGAGGGACGGCCCGGTCGGCCGGGGTGACTCGGTCGGGCAGGGCGGCTCGATCTGCCGGGGTGGGCGAGTCCGCCGGGGTGCCTTTGTCCGCCGGGGTGGGCGGGGCCGCCGGGACGGACTGGACCGCCGAGTCGAGCCGGACCACCGGGCCGGACCGGACCACCGAGCCGGACCGGACCACCGGGCCGGACCGGACCGCCGATTCCAGGCGGTCCGCCGGGTCGGGCCGCTCTGCCGATTCCGCCGGGGTGCCGCTCGACGGCACCCCGGGCGGGGACCGGGCGGAGGGCCTCGGGAGTGCTGTGCGGCGGCTCGGTGACACGTCGGCCGGACGGCCGGTCCGTGCGGGTGGCGCCCGCCGGGCCGGGTGGCGGCTCGGGGCCGTCGCCGCGCTCGCGGTCGTGCTGACCGCGGGTGCGGTGGTCGTCGGCGGGCTGCGGGAGGAGGGGCGGCCGTCCGTGGCGGCCGCCCCGCCGCCCCCGTTCGCGGCGCCGCCCGACGGGCTGCGCGCGGGCGACCTCGACCGCGGGGTCGCCGCGCTGCGGGAGCGGGTGCGGGCACGGCCCGGGGACTTCGTGTCCTGGGCCGCGCTCGGGTCCGCGTACGTCGAGCAGGCGCGCACGCACGCCGACCCCACCCGGTACGCCGAGGCCGAGCGCGCACTCGACCGCGCGCTCGCGCTCCGCCCCGGCCACGACGGGGCCCTCGCCGGGCACGGCGCGCTCGCCGCCGCGCGGCACGACTTCCCCGGCGCGCTGCGGTACGCCGAGCGGGCCCTTGCCGCGAACCCCTACAGCGAGCGGGCGCTCGCCACCCGCATCGACGCGCTCGTCGAACTCGGCTCGTACGAACGGGCGTTGACGGCGGCGCGGGACGCCGACGCGCGGCGGCCCGGCATCCCGGTCTTCACGCGGTACGCGTACGTGCGGGAGCTGCGCGGGGACACCGGCGGGGCACGGCGCGTCCTGGAACGCGCCCTCGCCTCCGCGCGGGCACCCGGCGACGTCGCGTACGTCGCCACGGCGCTGGCCCAACTCGCCTGGCGGCAGGGGCAGTACGCGCAGGCAGCGCGGCGGTGCGCGGTCGCGCTGCGGGCCGATCCGTCGTACGTTCCCGCCCTGGAGACGCGGGGGCGGGTGCGGGCCGCCCGGGGCGAGACGGGGGCGGCCGTCGCCGATCTGCGCGCCGCCGTGGACCGGCAGCCGCTGCCCGGGACGCTGGTGGCGCTCGGTGAACTGTACGAGTCCCGGGGGGAGTCGGCGCGGGCCCGGGAGCAGTACCGGCTGATCCACGCCTGGACGCGGCTGGCCCGTGCGAACGGGGTCAACCCCGATCTGGACACCGCGCTCGCCGCCGTGGACCACGGGGACGCGGAGGCCGCGCTGGCCGCGGCGCGGGCCGAGTGGGGGCGGCGGCGGACCGTGCACACCGCTGACGCGCTGGGGTGGGCGCTGCATGCCGTCGGGCGCGACGGTGAGGCGCTGCGGTTCGCGCGGCGGGCCACGGCCACGGGGTTCCGTGAGGCGTCCTTCTTCTACCACCGCGGGGTGATCGAGCTGCGCGCCGGGTCGCCCGCGGCGGGGCGGCGGTGGCTCGAGCGGGCGCTCGGGCTCAACTCCGGGTTCTCGCCTGTGGGTTCCCGGGATGCTGAGCGGCTTTTGGAGGGGTTGCGATGAGGGTTGTCCTGTGTGCGGGTGGCGTCGGTGGTCGGGCGGGTGCCGCCCGGTGGGGGGCGGTCCTGTCCCGCCGCTTCGCGGCGGATGTCCCCCACCCGCCCACCGGTTACTCCGCACCGGACGGTGAGCCGGGGGCCGACCCCCGCGCGTCGGGACATGTACTCGGCGTCGACGGGGCGACCGGTCGGCGTGGACTCGTTCGGTGGCTCCTGCTGGTCGGGGGCGAACGGGGGTCACGAGGGCCGCGTCCGGGGCGGTGCGGGCGGGCCGGGCGGGCTGGAGTGGCCGGGCGGGCCGCACAGGGACGGCTCCGCGTGCCCATCGCGTCGCGTCCGCCGCGCGAGGCAGGCCGGACCCGGCCCCGGAACCGCGCTGCGACCTGGGCGCGCCGCGCCCTCGTCGCCCTCCAGCTCCCCGACACTCCCGGCACTCCCGACACTCCCGCCAGGCGAGGCAAGTCCGGCGATTCGCTCACACCACCTCCGGCACACCAGCCACATCCCACCCCTCCCCAGTCACACACCACCACCTGGCCCCGCCGCGCCCTCGTCGCCGTCCTCCTCGCCCTCTGCGGCGTCCTCCTCCTACCCGCCGCACCCGCGTCCGCCCACCCCCTCGGCAACTTCACCGTCAACCAGCACGACGCCCTGACCCTGGCCCCGGGGCGGCTCCGGGTCGACCACGTCGAGGATCTGGCCGAGATACCCGGGTCCCAGGCCGAACCCGCCATCAAGCGGTCGGGCAGCGGCCGTTGGGCTGCCGAGCGGTGCCGCAAGGCCGCCGCAGGGACGCGTCTCGCCGTCGGCGGGCGCGCCGTACCCGTCCGGTCCCGCGCCGCCCGCGTCCTCGTGCGCCCCGGCCAGGCCGGGCTCCCCACCGTCCGCGTCGAGTGCCGCTTCGCCGCCCCGCTCCCCGAGGGCAGGAACCTCGCCCTCAGCTACGGCTCCGCCCGCCAACCCACCCCGGGCTGGCGCGAGATCACCGCCCGCGGCGACCGCATGACCCTCACCGCCACCGACGTCCCCGCGACCTCGCCCTCCCGCGCCCTCACCCGCTACCCGAAGCGCCTCACCTCCGGCCCTCCCGACACCACCTCCGCCACCCTGCGCGTCCGCCCCGGCGGCCCCGCACTCGCCGCCGACCCCGCACCGCCCGCGTCCGCCCTCCCCCGCGCCGCCACCGACGCCCTCACCCGGCTCGTCGCCCGCCACGACCTCACCTGGACCTTCGCCGCCGCGGCCCTCGGCACCGCCCTACTCCTGGGCGCCCTGCACGCCCTCGCCCCCGGACACGGCAAGACCCTGATGGCCGCCACCGCCGCCGCCCGCGGCACCGCCTCCCTCCGCGACGTGCTGCCTCTCGCCGCCTCCGTCACCGTCACCCACACCTTGGGCGTCGTGGCGCTCGGGCTCCTCGTCGCGGGCGGTTCCGCCGCCGCCCCCTCCGTCGTCGCCTGGCTCGGCGTCGCCAGCGGCCTCCTCGTCGCCGGCGCGGGCGCCGTCCTGCTCCGCCGCGCCTGGCGCCATCGGCGTCACGCCCACGGCCACTCCCACGCCCACGGCCACTCCCACGGCCACGGTCACTCTCATGGCCACGGGCATACGCATGGGCACGCCCACTCCCACGGGCACGGGCACACACACCCGCCCGCACCCCCCACCCTCCGCGCCACCCTCCTCCTCGGCTTCGCCGGTGGGCTCGTGCCCAGCCCCTCCGCCGTCGTCGTGCTCGTCGGCGCCGCCGCGCTCGGCGAGGCCTGGTTCGGGCTGCTGCTCGTGCTCGCGTACGGCGCGGGGCTCGCGCTGACGCTGACGGCGGCCGGGTTCCTCGTCGTGCGGCTCGGGACGCGGGTCGCCGCGGTGGCGGGGCGGCGGCTTTCACGGAGGCGGCAGGGGCGGGTGCGGCTCGCCGGGCTCACCCGGCGCCTGGCGCCGCTGGGCTCCGCGTGCGTGGTCCTCGCGCTCGGGTGCGGATTGGTGTTCAAAGGGGCCGCAACAGCGCTCGGTTGAGCTACTTTTGTGGAGAATCGCACGGCTGCGAATGGGGGGCTCGTGTCCGACGAAACGCGAGTGATCGCTGGGCGTTACCGCCTCCTGGCGCCGCTGGGCGAGGGGGGCATGGGCACGGTGTGGCGGGCCCGGGACGACGTGCTCGGCCGCGAGGTCGCCGTCAAGGAGGTTCGCGCGCCCGCGGGACTCCCGGCGAGCGAGGTCGAGCGGCTCTACACCCGCCTGGAACGGGAGGCCTGGGCCGCGGCCCGGATTCCGTACCGCAACGTCGTCACGGTGTACGACGTCGCCACCGAGGAGGGGCGGCCGTGGATCGTGATGGAGCTGGTGCCCGGCCTGTCCCTGTCGGACGTCCTGGAGGCCGAGGGCCCGATGACCCCGCAGCGCGCCGCGCGCATCGGCGCGGAGGTCCTCGGCGCGCTGCGCGCCGCGCACGACGCGGGGGTGCTGCACCGCGACGTCAAGCCGGGCAACGTCCTGCTGTCCAACGACGGACGGGTCGTGCTCACCGACTTCGGGATCGCGATGGTGGAGGGCAGTTCGGCCCTCACGATGACCGGCGAGGTCGTCGGTTCGCCCGAATTCCTCGCTCCGGAGCGGGCGTTGGGCCGCCGCCCGGGACCGGAGTCCGACCTGTGGTCGCTCGGCGTGCTTCTGTACGCGGCCGTGGAGGGCGTCTCGCCGTTCCGGCAGGACACGCCGCTGAGCACGCTGCGCGCCGTCGTCGACGAGCAGTTGCCGCCGCCGCGCCACGCGGGACCGCTCGCCCCGGTCATCGAGGGCCTGCTGCGCAAGGACCCGGCGGAGCGCTCGCTCGCGGCGGACACCGAACGGGATCTGCGCCTGGTGGCGGAGGGCCACACGCCGCGCACGGAGTCCTCGGCCTCGTACCAGCCGACGGTCGTCGCCCCCCACCGGACCGGCCCCACTCCCCCGCCACCACCACCGCCCGCCGGTTTCGCCTCGTCCGCGCCGACCGGCACGACCCCCACTCCGGGTCCCGTGTCCGGCACGACGACGACCACGACGCCCGAGCGCCGCTCGCGCCGTACGACCGCCGTGCTCGTCGCGGGCCTCACCGCCGTGGCCCTGGCCATCGGCGGCGTCACGTACGCCCTGGTGAACGACGACTCCGACGGCGGGAACGGCGGCACCGACAGTGGCAGCGGCAACACCGGCGGCTCGGACGGCGGTGGATCCGGCGACGGCGGATCCGACGGCGGCGGCAGCGGGAGCGGCGGGGGTGACGGGGGCGGGTCCGGCAACGGGGGCAACGGGAACGGCGGATCAGGCAGCGGTGGCGGGACCAACGGTGGCAACGGCGGCGGTTCCACCGGCGGCGGCCACGGGGGCACCACCACCCCGGCCCAGTCCGTGCGCGTCAGCGTCACCGCGCACCGCACCTCGTACACGGGCGCCTGCCCGGTACCGGCCGGCGAGGCGCCGTCGTTCGCGGCGACCTTCACCGTGGGGCGGGTGCCGGTGGGCGTGCAGTACCGATGGGTGACCGCCGAGGGCGAGTCGAGCGACCCGGGCTGGAAGACGCTCTCCTTCGCGTCGGGCGGCGGCAAGAGCAAGCAGGTCAACCACGTGGAGGTGCCGGGGTGGACGGATCCCGGCACGCACCGCGGCAGCGTCCGGGTGGAGGTCCGCAGCCCGGTGACCGCGACGTCGAACTCCGTCGCGTACTCCGTGACGTGCGAGGAGGAGCCCCCGACCACCGGTGGAGGCTCCTCCTCGCCCTACGATTCCGCTCCCTACGACCAGTGAGGCCGGTCGGCCGGCCGCGGGGACACCGGACGCGGGGACACCGGACTGTGACGGACCGTCAGGAGGCGGCCCCCCGGAACACCGGGAGGTAGCCGCCGGACTGGCCCGCGGCGGTCGGGTGGTAGGACTCGCCGATGTTGCCCCAGTTCACGCTGTGCAGCCACGAGTCGCCGGAGCAGATCTCGTGGTTGGTGAACGTGGTGGTGACGTCGCCGAAGGTGAAGCCGTGGTCGGCCGCGCGCTTGGCGGTGGCGGTGTTGAGGTGGTCGGCGGCGCCGTTGATGGCGCGCCGCTCGCCCTCGGTGAGACCGGCGAGACAACTGCCGCCGAGTTTGTAGAAGCGTGGGTAGCCGAGCACCACGACGCGGGCGGACGGCGCCTTGCTCCTGATCGCGGAGTAGACCTGGTTCAGCTGGCCCGGCAGCGTCGAATCCACGTACGCCTTGGCCTGGTTGACGCGCGTCACACAGCTTGATTCGGACTGCAGTACGCAGGTCGTCATCACGTCGGCGAAGCCCGCGTCGTTGCCGCCGACCGAGAGGGACACCAGTCCGGTGCCGGAGTTCAGGGGCCCCAGCTGGTTGTTCAGGACGTCACCCGTTCGGGCGCCGGAACAGGCCGTGAAGCTGAAGCTGGAGGGCGAGTTGGCGGCGGCCCACAGCGCCGGGTAGGAGCGGGTGCTGCGCTTGCAGTTCCCGCTGCCGCCGTCATAGCTGCCGGCGCCGACGCCGGAGGAGTAGGAGTCGCCGAGCGCCACATAGGCGGGGGCTGCCGCCCGGTCGTCACCGGAGTCCGCGTGCGCCGTGGCCACCCCGGTGAGGGTGCAGGCGGCGGCGAGGAGGAGCGAGGAAGCGTATGCCGTGAAACGGGACAATCTCATGGAACCTCCCTTAGCAGGATTTCTGCCTCGACAGTGGTAGCACGCACCACCCGTTGCCGATAGTGTCCATGTCAATTAATTCTTCAGTAATTCCCTTGCCCGCCAGGGCAGTTCACCGATCGGACTACAGTCCGACAACGAACATCTGCACACCCCCTCCGCATCTTGACGGGCCGCCGGATACTGAGCGACATTGAAGCCCGGCATCCGGCGCTTCGGGGGGCAAGTCGCCCATGCAGACCATCGGGATCAAGTCAGCGTCTTCCGGCACAGGACGGCCGGAGGAGGACCCTGGCGCAGAGCCGCGCCCAGCGGCGTCCACGGACCTCACACCGCTGTTCGCGGGCGTGGCCGTGACCGCCGGATGCGTCGGGGCGGCGTTCGCGCTGCTCGACCTCTCCTCGCCGCTGCGCGCCCCGTTCGTCCTCTTCTTCCTGCTCGCCGCCCCCGGCTTCGCCCTGTCCCCGTGGCTGCGCGGGCTCGACACCTGGGCCCGCGTGGTGGCCTGCGGCAGCGGGGCGCTCGTGGTCGACCTGGTGGTCGCCCAGTCGATGCTGGCGCTGCACGTGTGGTCGATCCGCGGCGGCGTCGCGGCGGTCGGCGCGCTCAGCGTGCTCGTCTTCCTGTCGGCCCTGGCGCGGCGACGGCGTCACCGCGCCCCGAGATAGACGGACGTGATGACGTGGAGGTCACCGTGCACCGCCCCGGCGAGCTCACCGCAGCCGACCGGGCGGCATGGACGGCCATGCAGTCGAAGGCTCACCTGAACGGGTCGCCCGACCTCTCGAACCCGTTCCTGGCACCGGAGTTCACCCTCGCCATGGCCCGCGTGCGGGGGAACGTGCGGGTGGCCGTCGCCAGAGAGGACGGCGAGCCCGCGGCGTACTTCCCGTTCCAGAGATCCAGAACCGGCGTGGGCCGGGCCGTCGGCCTCGGCGTCTCCGACTGCCAGGGCCTGGTGCACCGGCCCGGCTTCGAGTGGGACGCCCGGGGCCTGCTCCGCGACTGCGGGCTCGCGATGTGGGAGTTCGACCACCTCGCCGCCGGCCAGGACGCGTTCGAGACCGGCGCGTCCGGCCGGTTCGCGTCCCCCGTGATGGATCTCGACGAGGGCTACGAGGGCTATCTCGCCCGGGTCCGGGCCCGCTCCCCCAAGTTCCTCCGCTCCACCCTCGCCAAGGGCCGCAGGCTCAGCCGCGACCACGGCGAGGTGCGCTACGTGCACGACGAGCGCGACCCCGACGTGCTGCGCAGACTGATCGCCTGGAAGTCCGCGCAGTACCGCAGGACGGGCCGCAGCGACCGCTTCGCGCACGACTGGATCACGCACCTGGTGCACCAGCTCTTCCACAGCCGCGGCGACTCCTTCGCCGGCGTCCTCTCCGTCCTGTACGCCGGGGGCGCGCCGATCGCCGCGCACTTCGGCCCGCGCAGCGAGCGCGTGCTGGTGTGCTGGTTCCCGGCGTACGACCCGGACTTCGCCCGGTACTCACCGGGTCTCCTGCTGCACCTGCACATGGCCGAGGCGGCGGCCGCCGACGGCATCGCGCACATCGACCTCGGGCGTGGCCAGAAGCAGTGGAAGGACTCCCTGAAGACACGTGAACTCACGGTGTCGGAAGGGTGGGTGGCGCTGCGCCACCCCATGGCAATCGGACATCGTGTCCACCGGGCACCCGTACGGGCGCTTCGCAATACCGTCGTAGGCCGACCGGAATTGTTCGGGCCTGCAGATCGCCTGCTCAAACGCCTGGGAAAGATCAGAGCCGGGCGTCAGAACGACTAGGAAGCGCGCAGGAACCGCCAAGGAACGCCAGGGGTGATGGGTGATCCGGACACTCAGGTGGTGTCCGAAGGGAACGGTCAATTATCCGAAACCGTGAGACCCCGTTCCAGGTCTTGCCATACGGTCGCAAGCATCAATACCGTCGTACATCCACCCGCATCGGTCCATCGGCAGTCGGTCTAGGGGAGGGCTCAAGACCGCGATGGTTCCGGCGCGGGGCGCGGTAGGGGGGTGCCCGTGTCCGGTGATCGAATTCCTGCCGGATCACGTGCCGCGCAGTCATGCCAGCTCACTCGGCGTGCCCGGAAATCCATTCCGCCATGACCGCAGTGAGAATCCCCCCTTTCGAACCGGATCCACAACCGGACCGCCCGGGGGCGGGTGGTCCACCGGACGAGAGGGATCAGACTCATGAGTTCTGCTGTGCGCCCGGCCGGCCGGGGGCAAGATCCTTTAATCGAACCGTCGTCGAACGCGTCCGAAGGATCGAACGAAAAGACCGGACCAATGGAAGGGACCGCCATAGCGGGATTGCCCGCCATTCCGAGCCAGCATGAATACCGTCCGGTTTCCTCACACCTGGCGATTGCGCCACCGGTGAGCGTCGTGATTCCCGCCATGAACGAGGCGGAGAATCTTCCGTACGTGTTCAAGACGCTGCCCGAGTGGATCCACGAAGTCGTACTGGTGGACGGTAATTCCACCGACGACACCGTCGCCGTGGCCCGGGAGCTGTGGCCGGACGTGAAGGTGGTGCGCCAGCTCGGCAAGGGCAAGGGCGACGCCCTCATCACGGGCTTCGAGGCCTGCACCGGCGACATCATCGTGATGGTCGACGCGGACGGCTCCGCGGACGGCCACGAGATCGTCAGCTACGTCTCCGCCCTCGTCTCGGGCGCCGACTTCGCCAAGGGCTCCCGCTTCGCCAACGGCGGCGGCACCGACGACATGACCTTCATCCGCAAGCTCGGCAACCACGTCCTGTGCTCCGTGGTCAACGCCAAGTTCGGCGCCCGCTACACCGACCTGTGCTACGGCTACAACGCCTTCTGGCGGCACTGCCTCGACAAGATCGAACTCGACTGCACCGGCTTCGAGGTCGAGACGCTGATGAACATCCGCGTCGTCAAGGCGGGGCTCAAGGTGCAGGAGATCCCGAGCCACGAGTATCTGCGCATCCACGGCGTGAGCAACCTCAGCGCCGTGCGCGACGGACTGCGCGTGCTCAAGGTGATCCTGACCGAGCGCTCCAACAAGCGGACGCAGCGCCAGGGTTCGCGCACCACCGCCCAGCCGCGCCACCAGGGAGAGGCTTCTTGATCTCCATCTCGGTGGTCGTGTGCGCGTACACCGAGGACCGCTGGGAGGACATCCTCGCAGCGGTCGCCTCGGTGCGCGCGCAGTCCCACACCGCCCACGAGACCCTGCTCGTGGTCGACCACAACACGCCTCTCCTGGACCGCCTCGCCAAGGAGTTCAAGGAGACACAGGGAGTGCGGGTGCTCGCCAACGCGGGCCCCCGCGGCCTGTCCGCGGGCCGCAACACCGGCATCGCCGAGTCCAGCGGCGAGATCATCGCCTTCCTCGACGACGACGCCGTCGCCGAGCGGGACTGGCTGCGCCACTTCGCCGCCGGGTACGAGGACCCGCGGGTCCTCGCCGTGGGCGGACGCACGCTGCCCGCCTGGGAGTCGGGCCGCCGGCCCCGCTGGTTCCCCGAGGAGTTCGACTGGGTCGTCGGGTGCATGTACCGGGGCCACCCGACGGGCCGCGTCCCGGTACGCAACGTGCTCGGCGGCAACGCCTCCTTCCGGCGCACCGCCTTCGAGATCGCGGGCGGCTTCGCCACCGGCATCGGGCGCGACGGCGACAAGCGCCCGCTGGGCTGCGAGGAGACGGAGCTGTGCATCCGGCTCACCCGCGCCCGCCCCGACGCCGTGCTGCTCATCGACGACCGCGCGGTCATCCACCACCGGGTGCCCGCGGCCCGGGAGCGGTTCGGCTACTTCCGCACCCGCGCCTACGCGGAGGGCCTGTCCAAGGCCCTGGTGTCCCGGAGCGTCGGCGCCGACAAGGGCCTGGAGTCCGAGCGCCGCTACGCCACCCGGGTGCTCCCGGCCGGTGTCGGCCGCGGGCTGCGGGACGCGGTGCTCGCGCGCCCCGGCGGCGCCGGGCGCGCGGGGGCGATCGTCGCGGGCGTGATGGCGGCGGCCGGTGGGTACGTCGTCGGGAGCGTCCGGGCACGGCGTGCGGGGGCGACCTTCGCCGTCGTCGACGTGACCGGCCCGGCCCCCGCCACGCGGGGCACCGAGGGCACCCGGGGCACGGGGACGAGAGGCGGTGAGGGCGGAAGATGAGCACCGGCGGGATACCGATCCTGATGTATCACGCGGTCGCCCCGCACCCGAACGAGGCGACCCACGACCTGTCCGTCTCGCCCGAGGCGTTCGCGGAGCAGATGGAGGTGGTGCGCGCCCTCGGCTGCACCCCGCTCACCACCTCCCAACTGGCCTGGCACTGGCGTCAACCCGGGCGCCCACTGCCGACCCGGCCGGTCCTGATCACCTTCGACGACGGCTACGAGGGCGTGCACCGGCACGCCCTCCCGGCGCTCGCCCGGCACGGCTTCAGCTCGACGCTGTTCGTGGCGACGGGCTGGCTGCCGGGGAAGTACGACACGGGCGGCGGCCTCGACACCATGCTCGCCTGGGACCAGGTGCGCGAACTGGCCGCGGCCGGCACGGAGATCGGGGGGCACAGCCATACGCATCCGCAGCTGGACCAGCTCTCCGACGACGCGCTCTGGTTCGAGCTGGTGCGCTGCCGTGAGATCCTCGCCGATGAACTCGGCACCCCGCCGGTGTCGTTCGCCTACCCCTACGGCTACTCGAGCCGCCGGGTGCGGCGCGCGGTCCGCGGCGCCGGGTTCAGCCAGTCCCTCGCCGTGGGCAACGGCCTGGCGCGGCGCTGCCAGGGCCCGTACGCGCTGCGGCGGGTGACGGTGCGGCGCAGCACCCGGATCGGGGAGTTCGAGCAGCTGCTGCTCGGCCGCTCGATCGCCCGGTCCTTCGCCAGGGACCGGGTGCTCAGCAAGGGATACGCCATAGTCCGCAGAGCCCGACAAGCCCGCCGGAAGGCAGCTCGCCCCCGTGTCTGACACGACCACCGCACAGGCAGCGGTCACCGGGACCGACGCACAGACCGACGGCACACCGCCGGCCGGCAAGTGCCGCAGGGCCCGGAGAATACGGCTGCCCGGGGCGGGGCGGAGCGGCGGCGGGAGCCCGTTGTTCCGCAACGCCTACGCGCTCATGCTCAACACCGGAATCTCCGGTCTGCTCGGCCTCGGTTTCTGGCTGGCCGCCGCCCGCTACTACTCGGAGTCGGCGGTCGGCCAGGGCTCGGCGGCCATCGCGGCGATGAAGCTCCTCGCGGGCATCACCGCCGTGACGCTCATGGGCGCGCTCGCGCGCTTCATCCCCGTGGCGGGCCGCGCCACGGGCAAGCTCATCTTCCGTACGTACGCGATGAGTTCCGTCGTCGTCGCGTGCGCGGCCCTGGCCTTCCTGGCCACGCTGGGGCTGTGGGGTCCTTCGTACCGCTTCCTGCACGGTCCCGTGGCCGGAGTGTGCTTCGTCGGCGCGGTGGTGGCGTGGTCGCTCCTGACGCTCCAGGACGGGGTGCTCACCGGGCTGCGGAACGCGCTGTGGGTGCCGGTCGGCAACACGGTGTTCTCCGTCGTGAAGCTCGGGCTCCTGATCGTCTTCGCGGCGGCCATACCGACGGCCGGGGTGTTCGTGTCGTGGGTGGCCGCCATCGCCTTCTCGGTGGTGCCGCTCGGCTGGCTGGTCTTCCGGCGGCTCGTGCCGCGCCATGTGCGGGCCACCGAGGGCAGGTCCACACCGCCGACGCTGCGCGAGATGGGGCGCTTCCTCGCCGGTGACTACACCGGTTCGCTGTGCTCGCTCGCGGTGGTCTATCTGGTGCCGGTGATCGTGGCCGCGCAGGTCAGCTCCGCCGACAACGCGTACTTCTACATCGCGACGACCATCGGCGGCACCACCAACCTGCTCGCCATCAACATGGGCGCGTCCCTGACCGTCGAGGGCGCGCACGACCCGGCGCGGCTCGCCGCCAACACCCGTGCGGCGCTGCGCCGGATGGCGCGGATCATGATCCCGGTGTGCGGGATCCTCTTCGTGGGGGCGCCGTACATCCTGCACGTGTTCGGCGCGGGCTATTCGGAGGCGGCCACTCCGCTGCTGCGCTGGTTCGCGGTGGGTGCACTCCTTCGGGTGGTCATGGAGACGTACTTCGCCGTCCTGCGCGCGCAGAGCCGGACCTCCGGACTCGCCTGGCTGCAGGGCCTGCTGTGCGTGCTCGTGCTCGGCCTGACGCTGCTGCTGCTCCCCCGGATGGGGCTGACCGGCGCGGGCGTCGCGGAGATCTCCAGCCTCGCGGTGATCGTGGCGATCGCGGCTCCGAAGCTGTACGCCATCACGCGCGCGGCCCCGGCCGCCGAACGCGCCGCACCCGACGGGGACCTGGCGGACCTCGGCACCCGGGACGTGCCCGCGGCGGCCACCGTCGAGCTCACCCCGCAGCGGCCCGCCGACAGACAGCGGCGGCACGGGCCCGCGTGGGCGCTGCGCGAGTCCCTGGACTCCGACACACTTCAACTGGCGGTCCAGATCGACGTGGAGCATCAGGAGCGCCGCCCGGACGTGCGTCCGGGACCGACGGCACGAGGGCCCGTGGGAGCGGGCAAGGGGGACGACATGGAGGGGCACCGGCCCACCTGGGCGGCCCGGTCGGCGCGCACGACGCCCGCCGCCGGGGCGCGCGTGGTGCTGCCGCCGGAGGCGGACGGGACGGAGCGGGGGGCGGGCTCGCAGGGGTCCGCCGCGGAGCGGCCCGCGTCGGACGGGGCAGAGCTGCCGGAGAGCGCGGAGCGGCCCCGGGGGTCGGAGCGGTTCGACGGGTCGGGGAGCTGTGGCTCGTCCGGGTCGGCGTCGGTCGCGGAGTCCATGGGCGGGACGGGCCGGGTCGGCGCGGGGAGCCCCTCGGAGGCGGCGGGTCGCACGGAGGACGCAGCGGGTCGCGCGGAGGCGGAGCGCCGTGCCGAGGCAGGGAGCCATGCCGAGGCAGGGAGCCATGCCGAGGCCGCGAGCCGTCCCGACGTGGAGGACCGTCCCGACCCGGTGAGTTGGCCCGACGCCGTGGGTCACCCCGAGACCGAGATCTGGCCCGACGCCGTGGGTCACCCCGGCACCGAGATCTGGCCCGACGCCGCAGGACACCCCGACACCGAGACCAGCCTCGACCCGATGAGCCTGCCCGTGAAGGAGCCCTGGCCGACCGTGGCCGACCCGAAGGCGCCCCCCGTCGCCGTGCCCCCGCCCACGGCCGGTGCACCCGCCACGCCATCCGCGACACCTCCCGCCACACCGCCCGGCACCGGCCCGGCCGCCACCGGACCGTCCGACCCGCCGTCCCCGGCCGCCGCTCCCCCGGACCGCCCGGCCGCCGCGTCCGCGCCGCCGGCACGCCCGCCCCGGACCACCCGCAAGACCCTCGCACTCGGCCTCCTGCTGCTCGTCGCCCTCGGCCTGTACTGGGTCCCGGCGTTCGGGCTCGACGAGGGTGACCTCGACCGGATGGGCGGGCTCGGGCTCATCTCCGTGCTGCCGCTGCCGACGCTGGTCGGCGCCGCGCTGCTCGTGGGCGTGTTCGCGGCGCTGCTGTGGCTGGAGCGGCAGAACCGCTGGCTGCTCCTGCTGACCCTGGTCGCCACCGTCGTGTCCCTGCACGCGCTGCCCGCCGTCATCGAGACCGAACCGCGGTTCGCGACGGCCTGGCAGCACCTGGGCTTCATCGAGTACATCGACCGGACCGGCACGGCGGTGCCGGACCTGGACGCGCGCTGGAGCTGGCCCGGCTTCTTCGCCGCCGCCACGTTCCTCGCCGAGGCGTGCGGCGTCTCGGACCTGACCGAGGTCATCCGCTGGTGGCCGACGGTCATCCAACTCCTCTATCTGGCCCCGATGCTGCTGCTCACGCGCTCGCTGCGGGCGAGCTGGCGCGCCAAGTGGGCCGGTCTCTGGATCTTCGTCCTGAGCGGCTGGGTCGGCCAGGACTACTTCTCGCCGCAGGGCTTCACGTATCTGCTGTACATCGCGTTCGTGGCGATCCTGCTCGTGTGGTTCCGCGCGCCGCGCGTGATCTGGACGAAGCTGCGGCCGGGCGAGGCCGAGGTCGAGCCCGCCGACCGCCGTCAGCAGGCGGTGCTCCTCGTCGTGCTCCTCGGGCTCTTCGCGGGCACGGTGCCCGCGCACCAGCTCACGCCGTTCGTGATGCTCGGCGTCCTCACCGCCCTGGTCCTGCTGCGCCGCTGCGAGCTGCGTGGCCTTCCGCTGCTGTGCGGCGTCATGGTCGCCGTCTGGCTGGGCTTCTTCGCCGAGCCGTACTGGTCGGGGCACTTCGACGAGCTCTTCGGCGGCGTCGGCGGCGTCGGCGGCAATGTGTCGTCGTCGGTGTCCGGCCGGATCGAGGGCGGCAGCTCGACGCACAAGCTGGTGCTCTACGTCCGGGTGGCGCTCGCCGGTGGCGTGATGGCGCTGGCCTGCTTCGGCTGGCTGCGCAGGCGTCGGCACAAGTACCGCGAGGTGTCGCTGCTCGTCCTCACCTTCGTGCCGTTCCTCGGCTTCGGCATGCAGTCGTACGGCGGCGAGATGGCGCTGCGCGTCTTCATGTTCGCGCTGCCCGGCGCCGCGCTGCTCGCCGCGCTCGCGCTGTTCCCGCGCACCGGTGCCACGCCGAAGGAGCGCGACCGGGACAAGGTGAGCCTCGCGCCCCTCGCCGCGCTGCTCGCGGGTCTCGTCCTGGTGGGCGGCTTCCTGGTGGCGCGCTGGGGCAATGAGCCCTTCGAGCGGATCAGGACCGGCGAGGTCGCCGCCATGGAGTACGTGTACGCCCACGACGACCCCACGGTGCGGCTGCTGTGGATGAGCAACGACACCGTCAACAACGTGACGCCCGCGATCCCCTGGGGCGCGCGGGACGCGGAGAAGGTCGAGTACGTGCCGACGCTCGCGCCGCCCGACCCCGTCCTGGTGTCCGGCCTGGTGAAGGCGCTCAAGGACGCGGGCCCCAACTCGTACCTCATGATCAACCGCAGCCAGACCGTCTACCTCCAGATGGACACCGGCTATCCGGCGAACTGGGACACCCGACTCGCCCGCAACCTCGACAAGCGCCCGGAGCTGAAGAAGGTCTACGGCAACGCCGACGCGAGCCTGTACGCGCTGCGCCAGCAGCCGGAAGGGCCGGTCGCCGCGGCCGACCCGGGCGCCGTGGGCCCGAAGGTGACGTGGACGCCGTGGACGGTGGTGGGCGCCTTCGCGGTGCTCGCGCTGATCGCGCTGCTCGCGGTGCGCGAGGTGGTGCGGGTCGCGGCGGCGCCCGGCGTGGGTCAGCAGCGCTGGCTGCAGAGCAGCTTCTGGTTCTCGCTGCCGCTGCTCGCGGTGTTCGTGGCGTCGCTGCTCCAGCGGTTCCTGACGATGGCGTAGGGCGGGTGCGCGGTGGCGGGATGTGGCGGGGCCGGGTGCGCGGGGCTCACGCGGTGAGGTGGCTGAAGCGGCTCACCGGCTCAGCCACCTCACCTCGTACCCGGCCATGTCGAACCGCTTGCCGTCGACCTTCGCACTGATCTTCCGGTCGAGGGTGTTGACCACGAGCACGGTCTTGTCGTCGGCGAGCACGCGGACGTTCGGCGCGTCGTCCTCGGCGACGTCCACCTTCTCGTAGCGGGTGCCGGGCGGGAAGGCGTCGGAGAAGCGGGCGAGGAGGTCCAGCATGGGCTTCTCGCGGCCGCCGTCGGCGCTCTGTGTGGGGCTCCACAGACAGCCCGCGCAACTGCCCTCGCGCTTCTGCGGGTTCCAGTAGAAGCCGCTGGTCGCGCCGCCGCGGGCCATCGCCATCAGGCCGGAGGCGTGCACGGCAACCCGGCGCTCCTCGGCCCAGTCGTCGCGGTTGTCCTGCCGGTCGCCGGGCTCCACGTAGTACTCGGCCCACCACAGCGGCAGGCCGCCGGTCTGCTCGCGCACCCAGCGGCCGACGGCCGTGAACTTGTCGGTGGCACCGAACTCGTCGGGCAGCAGCTCGTCGTCCTCGGTGTAGCTGGCGCCGTCGACGACCACGAAGTCGGCGCCGTCCTTGTGCTTGTTCCAGTACCTGAAGGCGTCGAGGGACCGCTTGTCGAGGCGGCCCCACGGACCCTCGACGTCGTCCGACCCGCCGTCGGAACCGCGCGGGTCGACGCTGTCGATGACCAGGTAGGGGCCGCCGACCTGGATGTCCTTGTTGACCTGCTTCAGGGCCTTGTAGACGAGGTTGTAGAACTTGGTGTAGCCCTCGTAGTCCCAGCGGGCCTCGGCGGAGTTCCAGAAGCCCTTGAACTCGTTCCAGACGAGGAAGTGCCGCACGTCGGGGTAGCGCTTGGCGACGGTCGCCGCGAGGGCCGCGTAGTCGTCGAAGTGCTCCGGCCGGGGCGCGGTCTCCAGGGAGTCCTGGCTCCAGTCCGTGTTGTCGGAGCCCGACTTGCCGCCCTTCATCCAGTCCGGGGCGCAGCACAGGGTGACCACCGGCGTGCCCTTGGTGGCGCGGATGAAGTCCATCCGGTGGTCCATCGCCTCGAAGTCGTAGCGCCCCTTGACCGGCTCGGGGTTGCCCGCGCCCCAGCCCATGACGTGCTGGATCTGCGGCAGCGGGCGCGGCCGGTCGGCGAGCAGCTTCTGGAGGCGGCCGACGGCCGCGTCGTCTCCTTCGTTGCCGCTGTACTGCGTGTGGGTGAAGCCCCAGCCCACCTCGGGCCGTGCGTCGCCGTTCGTCGGGGCGGGTGTGCCGTACACCTTGTCGCCGTCCGGAGTCGTGCCCGCCGTGCTGCCGCGCTCCCCATCGGGCAGCGTGAGCATGGTCAGGACCAGGGCCAGCGCGGCCATCGCCACGCCGACGAGGGCGGTGAGACGCCACCGCCGTGCATCGCCTTGCCACCCATGACGTCCCATCACGGGCAAGGGTATCGGCGCACCCCCGCGGTGGGGGCGGTTCCGCGCGACAGCCGGCTCCACGGCGCGCGGGGCGGCGCACTGGGGAAACCGCGTGCACGGAAGCGCACCCGTGACGGATCATGGCGGCATGTCTGCGAACCCTCAGGACGCCCTGCCGATCCGGCTCAACGTCGACGACAGCGACTCCCCGTCCGACGTCGTGGACGCGCTGTTCCTCGGCCGCTTCGCGACGGGCGAGCAGCCGTTCTCGCACAGCGCCAACATCGACCGCGTGAAGCCCGGCTCCGAGCTGCTTCCGCCCGGCGCGACGGTGCTGCGGGCCGCCCGCGACGACGACCGCAGCGCCACGCTCGCCGAGGGCGAGGGGTGGACGCTGCTGGTGTCCCGGTGGAACCGCGGCGCGGACGTCACGGTCACGGCCACCTCGGCCGAGCTGGCCGAGCGGGTCCTCAAGGAGGCCACGGACGGGGCGCAGGACGACCCCGAGCCGCAGCCGGAGAACGTCACCATGGGGTTCTGGTACGTCTCGCCGCGGCGCGGGCCGCACCGCACGACCCGGCAGATCTCCGCGGGGACGTGGGACGAGGTGCGGGAGAACTACACCGCGCCGGTCGCCGACGCCATGGACAAGCTGATGAAGACCACGCCGGAGGACATCTCGGGGCGCCTGCTGCTCCTGCACGGGCCGCCCGGCACCGGCAAGACGTCCGCGCTGCGCACGCTCGCGCGGTCCTGGCGCGACTGGTGCCAGGTGGACTGCGTCCTCGACCCGGAGCGGCTGTTCACCGACGTCGGCTATCTGATGGACATCGCCATCGGTGAGGACGACGGCACGGCGAAGGGGCGCTGGCGGCTGCTGCTCCTGGAGGACTGCGACGAGCTGATCCGGGGTGAGGCCAAGCACACGGCGGGGCAGGCCCTGTCCCGGCTCCTCAACCTCACGGACGGGCTGCTCGGCCAGGGGCGCAACGTCCTCGTCGGTGTCACCACCAACGAGGACCTGGAGCGTCTCCACCCGGCCGTGGTGCGGCCCGGGCGCTGCCTCGCCCGCATCGAGGTCGGCCCCCTCACCCTCACCGAGTCCGTCGACTGGCTCGGGACCTCCGAGGGTGTCTCCCGGGAGGGCGCGACCCTCGCCGAGCTGTACGCCCTGCGGCGGGGGCAGTCGCCGACCGCGCTGCCGTCCGCCCGGGACGGGGCCGACGCGGGTCTGTACCTGTAGGCGTCCAGGCGTCACCTGTAGGCGTCGAGGCGTCCGCGGCGGCCCCCGGGTTCAGCCCGCCGAGCCGTACGCCGCGCGCAGCGCGTCCCGGACGGCGGACGCCGCGTCCTCCTCGGCGAGGCCGAGGCGCCGTACCCGCTCCGCGTAGGCCTGCGCGGCGGACGCGGCGGCCTTGGCGGCCGCGTCCCCGGCGGCGGCCACGAACGTCCCGTTGCGGCCCCGGGTCTCGATCACCCCGTCCTCCTCCAGCGCCCGGTAGGCCTTGGCGACGGTGTTCGCGGCGAGCCCGAGCCCCTCGGCGAGCCCTCGCACGGTGGGCAGCTTGTAGCCCACCGGGAGGCTCCCGCTCCGGGCCTGCGCGGCGATCTGCGCGCGTACCTGTTCGTAGGGCGCGGCCGCGGCCCGCCCCTCCGTGCCCTCATCGATCACGATCTTCAGCGTCACGCGGCGATTGTCCCGCACCGCGCGCGGCAAAAAGGAGAGGCGGCTCCCGCGCACCCCGACTACCGTCCGGCCCATGACAGAAGTCCTGGTCCGGGCCCTGCGCCCCGACGATCCCGCGGACACCTCCGCGTTCGCGGCGGTCCGCCGCGTCTGCGTGCCCGCCATGCTGGCCACATCCGCGTCCGTCGCGTTCGACGCGGCGCACGCCCATCCCGACGCGCACTACCTGCAGTTGGTCGCGGAGGTGGACGGCGAGGTGGTCGGCACCGCGCAGACCGGCGTGGCGTACGACAGCCCGGAGCCGGGCCAGAGTTTCGCCAACGTCTATGTCCACCCGGGGCGCAGGGGCGCGGGCGCGGGCTCGCTCCTGGTCCGCACGGCGGAGGAGTACCTGGCGGGCAAGGGTGCGACGACCGTGTACTCCTGGGTCCTCGACAGCGAGGAGAACCGCGCGTTCGCCGCGCGCCGCGGCTACCGCGCGAGCCGGTCCGCGCACTTCCTCCGCCTCGACCTGGTGAACGGCGAGCTGCCTCCCCTCGCGGCGCCGCCGTCCGGCGTGGAGCTGCGCGGCGGCGCCGAGTTCGCCGCCGACCCGCGTCCTCTCTTCGACCTGGACGCGGAGACGGTCGCGGACGAACCGAGCGACGTGGCGGCGGAGTTCACCGACTACGAGCACTGGCTGGCCGAGACCTGGCACCATCCGCTGGTCGACCAGGAGCTGACGACGGTGGCCGTGGTGGACGGGCGGCCGGCGGCGTTCAGCCTGGCCCGCACGGACGACGCCGCGCGGTACGCGAGCGGGATGACGGGCACGGCGCGGGCGCACCGCGGCCGGGGGCTCGCCAAGCTGGCGAAGAACGACTCGCTGCACCGGGCGCGGGCCGCCGGGTTCAGGGAGGCGTTCACCGGCAACGACGCGGGCAACGAGCCGATGCTCGCGATCAACAGGTGGTTCGGCTACGAGATCTGTGACACGGAGGTACGTCATGTCCGCACCCTCGGCTGAGCCGGCGCCCGCCACCGACGTGGAGGTCGTCCTCCGCAAGGCGGGCCGCACGAAGATCCGCTATCCGGCACGGCTCCTGTCGGACGACGGCACCCGCGTCACGGTGCGGGCGCCCTGGGCGGGCGCGGGCGTACGGGACTTCGGCTTCGTCCGCTTCGAGCCCGGCGACGTGTTCGTCGAGCACTTCTGGCGCGACCGCTGGTACGCCGTGAAGGAGGTGTACGCGGCCGACGGGACGCTCAAGGGCTGGTACTGCGACGTGACCCGCCCGGCCGTGCGCGACGGCGCCGTCCTGACGGTGGAGGACCTCGACCTGGACCTCTGGTGCTCGGCGGACGGCACCACGGTCCTCCGCCTGGACGAGGACGAGTTCGCCGCGAGCCCCCTCCCCACCACGGACCCGTCCGCGGCAGCGGCGGCCATGGCGGCCCTGGACGACTTGGAGCAACTGGCCGAGGAGGGCGACAACTTCCCCCGGACCCACCCGTCCTGATACCCCGGGTGCGCCCCTTGGCGCCGCACCCCTGCCGCCGCCGGATCGGCCTCCGGCCTCGTCCTCGATCGCCGGACGGGCTTTCCCCCGCTCACGCCCCCGCTTCCGGCAGCGCCACCAGCTCCACCTCGTACCCCTGCGTGTCCTCCAGATACGCCGCGCACTGCCCCTCTCCCCCGGCGTGCGGATACCGGTCCGCGTACAGCGGGGACCAGCCGTGGCCGGGGGCGAGCGCGACCAGCCGGTCGAGCTCGGCCCGGTCGGCCACGTGGAAGGCCAGGTGGTTCATCCCGGGGGCCCGGCGTTCGTGCGGTCCTTGGCGGAGGTCGGGCGACTCCTCCAGGACGAGGTAGGCGTCGCCGCGCCGCCAGCTCCGGCCCCGCTCCCAGACCTGTTCACGGACGTGCCCCAGCTCGCCGAGCAGCCAGCCCCAGGAGGCCTCCGCGGCCTTCAGGTCGGGCACCCACAGCTCCACGTGGTGCAGGGCGCCCGGGAGCGGCGGGCGCCGGACGTCGCGCGCCGTCGTCCCCACCACCACGTACCTCTCGTCGTCGACCGCCCTCCCCCACAGGCGCGCGTCCCCCGACAGGCGCTCCGTGTGCGTGTGGGGGACCAAGGGGGTCAGGGAGCGTATGAGGGCGGGGGCGGGGATGCCCACGGGGCTGACGGTGCCCCACACGCCCTCGATGAGGACGAGGCGGCCGCCGGGGCGCAGGAGGGTGTGCCAGTGGCGCAGGACGGCGTCCGGGTCCGGGAGCGTCCACAGGACGTGGCGGGCGAGGATCGCGTCGAAGCGGTGGTCGCCGACGGGGGGCCGGGCCGCGTCGCCCACGAGGACGCGGGCGTCGTGGGCGGTGAGCTTCGCGCGGGCGCGGGTGGCCATCTCCGGGGAGAGGTCGACTGCGGTGACGCGGTGTCCCTGTTCGGCGGCGAGGAGTGCGAGGCTGCCGGTGCCGCAGCCCACGTCCAGGACGTCGCCCGGGGTGTCCGGCAGCCAGTCGGTGAGGCGGTCGGCCCAGGCCGCGCGCACCGACGGGTCGCGCAGGCCGTGGTCCGGCTCGTCGTCGAACGCGGCGGCCCGCGCGTCCCAGTCGATGGCGAGACCGTCATCTCCCGCCCGATTGCCCACGTCAAAGCTCATGCGCCGAGCGTGACACACGCCACTGACAATCGGCCCGCGATGAGAAACGCTCCGCGGACTGGTCTACCGCTGTGTCACCGAGCTCTTCGGTGGGTACGGCACGACGAGGTAGGCAGGGAGGCCGTCATGCGCCGAGTGACCGTGCACAAGACCGTCGAGAAGTCCGCCGCGCGCCGCGCGAGGGAGAGCCGGGAGGCCCGCGAGGGCGCCCAGGGGCTGCCCCGCGAGCGCCCCGAGGTCCGCAGAGACGTCCTGCGCGTCTGGTGGCCCACCGAGTAGCCCGGGGCGGGCGCCCTCTTCAGTCCGGCTTCAGTCCGTGAGCCGCTTGCGGTAGTGGAAGCGGTCGTAGACGCCCTCGACGCGCCGCTCCACGAAGTCGTATCCGAACCGGGGATAGATCTTCTGGTTCTCCCACATCATCGCGTTGGTGTAGAGCCGGATCTCGGGCAGCCCGAGGCCCCGGGCGTGCGCCTCGACGAATTCGAGGAGGACGCGCCCGAGGCCCTGCCCGGCCGCGTCGGGGTGGACGGCGATGTTGTCCAGGTAGAGGTGGTCCTCGTGGGCGTAGAGGACCACCAGGCCGACCACCGGGTCCCCGGTGACGTGCACCCGCCCCGCCGCCACGTTCGCGGCGTGGTCGGACTCCATGGGGGCGGGCACCCGGCCGATGCGTTCTATGTAGTGGTGGTACGCCGCGTCGGTGACCGCCTTCACGGCGGGCACGTCGGCGGCTTCGGCGAGGCGGAGGGGGTGCGTGGCGGTGCCCTCGGCCGCGTTGGCTCTGTCTGTCATTCCGTCACGTTACGACGGGACTTCAGCAGGCCGCCCGCCAGTTTCCGCAGCAGCGGCCACAGCACGATCAGCGCGACGACGGCGTACACGGACACCGAGAACGGCGTGTCCACCAGACCGCTGACGCTGCCGTCGCTGATCTGCAGGGCGCGGCGCAGCTGTTGTTCGGCGTTGGGTCCGAGGATGACCCCGATGACGGCGGGCAGGACAGGCAGTCCGTAGCGCCGCATGCCGAAGCCGATCAGGCCGATGACGAGCAGGATGACCAGGTCGAGGGCCTCGCCGCCGACCGCGTAGGCGCCGACGGCCGCGAAGAACAGGATGCCCGCGTAGAGGTAGGGCCGCGGGATGCGCAGGAGCTTCGCCCACACCGGGGCCAGCGGCAGGTTCAGGGCGAGGAGCAGGACCATGCCGACGAACAGGGACGCGATCAGGCCCCACACCAGCTCCGACTCGCGTTCGAAGAGCAGCGGTCCGGGCTGGATGCCGTACTGCTGGAAGGCGGCCAGCATGACGGCGGCGACGGCGGTCGTGGGCAGGCCGAGGGTCAGCATCGAGACGAGGGTGCCCGCCGCCGACGCGGAGGACGCGGACTCCGGTCCCGCGACGCCCTCGATGGCGCCCTTGCCCCACTCGTCCTTGTGCTTGGACAGGCGTTTCTCGGTGGCGTAGGAGAGGAAGGTGGGGATCTCGGCGCCGCCCGCGGGGATCGCGCCGAAGGGGAAGCCGATGAGGGGGCCGCGCAGCCAGGACTTCCAGGTGCGCTTGACGTCCTTCTTGCCGAGCCAGGGGCGGCCGACGGGGATGGCGTGCCCGCTGGTGCGGCGCAGGTGTGCGGCCACCCACAGGGCCTCGCCGATCGCGAAGAGCCCCACGGCCACGATCACCACGTCGATGCCGTCGGCGAGTTGGAGGGAGCCGAAGGTGAGGCGCTGCTGGCCGGTCATCTGGTCGAGGCCGACCAGGCCGAGGGTGAGGCCGATCAGCAGGGATGCCAGCCCCCGGATACGGGAAGAGCCGAGCACCGAGGTCACGGCGATGAACGCGAGGACCATGATGGCGAAGTAGTCGGGCGCGCCGATGTCGACGGCGAGGTCGGCGACCTTCGGGGCGAGCGCGACGAGCAGGACAGTGCCGATCATGCCGCCGGCGAAATGGCCGATGGCGGCCGCGGCGAGGGCCTGGGCGCCGCGCCCGGACTTGGCCATGGGGTTGCCCTCGATGGCGGCGACGACGGCGGCGCTCTCGCCCGGTGTGTTCAGCAGGATCGAGGTCGTGGAACCGCCGAACATGGCGCCGTAGTAGATGCCCGCGAACATGATGAACGCGCCGGTGGGTTCGAGCCCGTAGGTGACGGGGAGCAGCAGCGCCACGGCCATGGCGGGGCCGATGCCGGGCAGCACGCCGATGGCCGTGCCGAGGAGCACGCCGACGGCGGCCCACAGGAGGTTGATGGGGGTGAGGGCGGTGCCGAAGCCGTCCATCAGGGAGCTGAAGGCGTTCATGTCACAGCACTCCCATCAGGGGGCCGCCGGGCAGCGGCACTCCGAGCAGATTGTTGAAGACGGCGTACGTGACCAGGGAGAGCCCGGCGGCGATGAGCGGGTCGCGGTGGAAGGCGCGGCTGCCGAGGGCGTAGGCCGCGCCCCAGAAGAGGAGTGCTCCGGCGACGGGGAAGCCGACGGGTTCGATGAGGACGGCGGTGGCGAGGAAGACCCCGGCGAGCAGCAGGACGGTGCGCCAGTCGGCGGGCTCGGACAGGTCGATGTCCTCGCCGCCCTCGGCCTCCCCGCGGCCGCCGCGCAGCACGTCGACGGCGAGCAGGACGGCGACGACGAGCAGGCCGGTGCCGACGGCGACGGGGACGGTCCTCGGGCCGACGGGGCCGCGCTGGGTGAGGGCGACGTCCATGGTGAGGGCGTCGGTGAGGACGACGGCGCCGAGGGCGAGCAGCATGACGCAGACGCCGAGTTCGGAGTGTTCCCGCAGCCAGGCGCGGCGGGTGGAGGCCTGCGCGGCGGGGGGTTCGATGGGTGGTTCGGTGGTGGTCACAGTCCCAGCTCCTTGAGGACGGACACGACGCGCTTGTCCTGGGCGTCGAGGAAGTCGCCGAACTTGTCGCCAGTGAGGAAGGCGTCGTCCCAGCCGTTCTTCGCCAGGGACGCGCGCCACTCCTTGGAGCCGTGCAGCTTGCGGACGAGCGCGGTGAGCTTGTCGCGTTCGGCGTCGGAGAGGCCGGGCGGGGCGACGATGCCGCGCCAGTTGGTGAAGTTCACGTCGTAGCCGGACTCCTTGAGGGTCGGCCCGTCGAGGCCCTTGACCCGCTTGGGTCCGGTGACGGCGAGCAGCCGCAGCTCACCGGACTTGATCTGGTCCAGGTACTCCCCCACGCCCGAGACGCCGAAGGCGACCTTGCTGCCGAGGATGGAGGCGAGGAGTTCACCGCCGCCGTCGAACGGGATGTAGTTGACGTCCTTGGGCGGGATCCCGGCGGCGCGGGCCATGAGCATGGGGGCGATGTGGTCGGGCCCGCCGGGCGCGGAGCCGCCGCCGACGGGCATCTTCCCGGGCTTCTTCTTCCAGGCTTCGACGAGCTGCCCGATGGTCTTGTACGGGGAGTTCTTGGAGACCACGACGACGTCCTGTTCCTCGGTGAGGCGGGCGATCGGGGTGGTGTCGGCGAGGGTCTTGGGGGCGTGGTTGGAGCGGGCCGCGCCGACGACGCCGAGGCCCATGGACATCGCGAGCTTGCCGTTGCCGTGCTCGCCCACCAGGCGGCTGAGGCCGACGGTGCCGCCGGCGCCGGGCAGGTTGAACACCTCGATGTTGTGGGTGAGTCCGGCGTCCTCGGCGTTCTTGGCGGCGGTGCGGGCGGTGATGTCGTAGCCGCCGCCGGGGGTGTTGGGGACCATGAGGCGCAGGCCGGGGATCTTCGTGCCGGTGTCGTCGCCGCTGCCCGTGGTGAGCAGCGGCGGGCCCACGAGGACGAGCAGCGCGGACCCGAGCAGGGCGAGGGGGACGCGTAGTCGCCTGGGGGTGCGGAGTCGCACGGGGTGCCACCACCTGTCTGACCGGATACTTGTGTGAAGTGGCCCACATGTTGCCCACGCGTTAAGAAGCTGTCTCTCTTCCGGAATCAACGGACGTTGTGGTCCTTGTGGTCGCGCTCGTAACCTGCGGCGACGACGAGGGGCGAGGGGGCCTGGCGATGACGAGGGTGCTGGTCGTCGACGACGACTTCATGGTCGCCAAGCTGCACGGCCGGTACGTCGCCACGGTGGCCGGATTCGCGGTGGTGGGAGTGGCGCACAGCGGCGCGCAGGCGCTGGCGGCGGCGGAGCGGCTGCGGCCCGACCTGATCCTGCTCGACGTGTATCTGCCGGACATGGACGGCATCGCGGTGCTGCGGGAGCTGCGGGCGGCGGAGGAGCGGGACCCCGGGCGCGCGCCGGTGGACGTCCTGTTCATCACGGCCGCGCGGGACGCGGAGGTGGTCCGGGCCGCGCTGCGCGCCGGGGCCCTGCACTATCTGATCAAGCCCTTCAACCAGGCGGCCCTGCAGGAGCAGCTGCGGCACGTCGCGGCCCTGCGCGCCCGCCTCGACGGCCTCGCCGAGGCCCGGCAGGAGGACGTCGACCAGATCTTCGGCCCCCGCCCGCCCGGCTCCCGTGAACTCCCCAAGGGCCTCGCCCCGCACACCGCGGACCTGGTGGAGCACACCCTGCGCGCGCACCCCGCGGGACTGTCCGCCACGGAGTGCGCCGAGGCGGGCTCCCTCTCCCGCGTCAGCGCCCGCCGCTATCTGGAGTACTTCGCGGACACGGGCCGCGCGGAGGTGACCCTCAAGTACGGCGGGGCGGGGCGGCCGGAGCGGCGGTACCGGTGGGTGGGGTGACCTGACCTGAGGGCAGGCTGAGGGGGTCCTTAACGCGAGCATAAGGATCGCCTCCAGCCGGCCCCAGCAGGCGAATTCGGGGATCCGGGCGGCTAGCTTGCTGATCGCCGCGAGGTTCGCGCCCCGCCCGCCGCGGGGCCCGTGCCCCGTCCGCCCCCACCTGTTCGCCGCCCTAGGAGAGATCCCCCCATGACCGCTGCTCGCAAGGTCGCCGCCATCGCCACCGCGGGTGTCGCCCCGCTCGCCCTGACCGTGTTCGCCGCGGCGCCCGCCGCCGCGCACGGGTCGATGACGGACCCGGTGAGCCGGGTGTCCGCCTGCTTCCAGGAGGGGCCGGAGGCGCCGAAGTCGGCCGCGTGCAAGGCGCTGGTGGCGGCCGGCGGGACGCAGGCCCTGTACGACTGGAACGGCGTCAACATCGCCAACGCCGCGGGCAAGTCGAAGGAGATCATCCCGGACGGGAAGCTGTGCAGCGCCGGGAACGACAAGTACAAGGGGCTCGACCTGCCGCGCGCCGACTGGCCGTCGTCCAGGCTCACCGCCGGCACCCACACCTTCAAGTACCGGGCCACCGCCCCGCACCGGGGCTCCTTCGAGCTGTACGTCACCAAGGACTCGTACGACCCGAAGAAGCCCCTGAAGTGGTCGGACCTGGAGGCGCGGCCCTTCGCGAAGGTCACCGACCCGAAGCTGGTGAACGGCAGTTACGTCTTCCAGGGGAAGGTGCCCGCCAAGTCCGGCCGCCACCTGGTCTACTCGATCTGGCAGCGCTCGGACTCCCCCGAGGCCTTCTACACCTGCTCCGACGTGGTGTTCGGCGGCAAGAGCGGCGGCGGATCGGGCACGGGGGCCGCGGCGCCCGTCGCCTCCGCGCCCTCCGAGAAGGACATAGCCGACGGCGCGGACAAGTCGTCCGTGGAGCACCGCGGCCACGGCGACAGCGACGCGAAGACCGGGCCGAAGGTCACGGAGGCGGAGCCCGCCGAGGACGCCGGGAACAGCGGGGACGACGCGGCTGCCGAGCCCGGCGGGTCCGGGAACCAGCCGGAGGTGAAGGGTGCCGCGGGCAAGCCCGTCGCGGCCGACGAGAACCTCGCCGAGACCGGCGGCGACAGCACCACCCCGTACCTCGCGATCGGCGGCGCCGCGGTGCTCGCGGTCGGCGCGGCCACGATGTTCGCGACGACTCGCCGCCGCGCGGCCACCGGCGGCCGTCACAGCCGCTGACCTGGTCCTCCCGGCCGTGTGGAGGTCATTCCGCGGCCAGGGAGAGGTGAGGGCCGCCGCCACCCCGGACGCGGGGTGGCGGCGGCCCTTCGCGCGACCGCTCCTACGACAGGCAGGTGGTCGGTTTCGCGTGGGCCGGGTCGAGGGCGTTCGCCACCTCGTGGTGGGCGACCCGGTCCAGGATGCCCACCGCCACGTGCTCGGAGAGGTCCACCGCGCAGAGGTCCTGTACGACGACGTTGCGCACGTCGGGGCCGTTCAGGAACTGGGAGCGGTACGGGGTGACGACCTCGTCGTACTTCGTGGCGATGACGGTGTAGCGCACGCCGGGGACGGTGTCGCCGCCCGCGTTGAGCTTGGTGAGGAACTTCGATCCGGCGATCTGGTCGGCGAGCGCCGGGGTGGCCGCCGAAAGCAGGTCCTCCGCGCCCGGGAAGAAGGGCAGCAGCTTGGTCAGGCCGAGCAGGGTCGTGCCGTGGTTGTCGGGCGCGAGGCCGATCAGGGCGTTCACCTTCTCGGCGCCGCCGAGGAACTTCAGGTAGTGGCGGGGCATCATGCCGCCCTGCGAGTGCCCGACGATGTCGACCTCCCTGGCGCCGGTCGCCTTCAGCACCTTGTCGACGTAGGTGTCGAGCTGTCCGGCCGACTTGTCGATCGGGCCGAGGCCGTGGAAGAAGGGCACGCCGGGCAGTTGGCCGTAGTCCAGCGAGAAGACGCAGTAGCCGCGCTTGACCAGGTAGGGCGCGAGGACGAGCCAGTTGTCCACGGAGTTGCCGAAGGTGCCGTGGGCGAGGACGACCGGGCGGGGGTGGGCGGCGGACGGCTTGCAGCCGTAGTCGTTCCAGCCGCTCGACACGGCGGCGGTGCGCGAGGAAGCGGATTCGGCGGCCGTGGCGGTGGGGGTGAGCGTGGCGGCGCCCGCGACGATCAGGGCGGCGGTGAGCGCGCGCAGCGCTCGTCTCCAGGGCAGCATCGGGTGATCTCCTTGCGGCTCAGGGGAGTGCGAGGACTGGGTAACGATCGCCCTGTGACCCGGGACACGAGGTTGACGTGGTCACGCTAAATTACGAGCCGGTAGTGCAAGTGTGAAGTTACGCGCGGGTAAAAATCGCGGCGAAATCCAGCGATCACTGGCACGGTCACGGCACGGCCGCCCACACCGACGCCGCGTGACGGCGCGCGGCCCCGCTCAGGCGTCCGCCACCCGCAGACCGGCCAGGTCCGCCAACGCCGGTGCCAGCTCCAGGAGTTGGATGCCGCTGATGGTCGCCCCGCGCAGCCCGTCGAGGCCCGATGCGATGCCGAGGGCCGCCGCCCCGCTCAGGTCGGCCCGGTCCACGGTGACGTTGTCGAAGCGGACGCGCTCCAGCGTCGTACCGGGAAAGGAGACCCCGCCCAGGCGCGCGCCGCCGAAGTCGACATCGCGCAGCAGGCAGTCCACGAAGGCGACGTCGCGCAGCTCGGCCGCGCGCAGGTTGACCGAGTCGAACTTGCAACGGTGGAAGATCACTCTGCGCAGCCGGGCGCCGTACAGCTCCACCCCGGCGAGCAGCCCCGCGCCCGCCTCGCAGTCCGTCCACTGGGTCTCGGCGAGGTCGGTGCCCACCCAGCGGGTCTGCCACGTCCAGACGTCGGTGAAGCGGACCCGGCGATACCGCCCGCCCTCGACGGCCACCGAGGAGAAGGCGCACTCCAGGAAGACGCTGCCGCCACCGTCAAGATCGACGAAGTCGCCCCCGTCGAAGTGCACGGACTCATGATCCCCGTCCCGCCCGAGCTCCCCGCCGAACACCTCGAGGCGGTGGGCGAACGGAAGGTCGGCGAGGCTCCGGGGCGCGGGGACGGGAGGAGGGGTGGCGGGGCGCGGGGTCGCGGGCATGACAGATCCTCTCCGAGGGGCGGAGTCGAGGGTGGGGACGAGGGGCGGAATGCCGTTCGTTGTATCGCGCCCGGGCGGCGGCGACCCAATCGCGCGGCGCGGAACCCCTGTCGCCGTCGCCCGAGCCGTCGCGGCGAGACGCCTTCAGGGAAGGCGGCGAAATCACCATAAACCACCCATTCGAAATGTGAGGTACGTCACCAGGCAAGGGGTGCGACGGAAGCCCGGACACCCTCAACTCGCATACGAGACAGGGGAGTTGACGGCTTCGAGGTGCCCTCACCCGACCTCCGCCCCGGTTCCCTCAAACGGATCCTGCGCCGTACCGCCCGGCAGACGACGAGCGGCCTCTCGCGGCGTTTCGCGCTCCGGCCCGATGGGAGCGGCGATGCGCCGCCGCTCGCCGCCGGACACACCGGCCCGCCCCGGCGAGAAAATTCACCCAGGGCGTACTCGGAGGGCGATCCCCTTACAGGCAAAGCGGGTTGGTCCCGTGGGGCGGACGGGGGCCCAGGGGCGCCGGTGAACTCGTCTTGCAATATTCGAACTGTTGTCCGATGCTCGAATCATGGCGTCAGCAGTACCGGTCCCCAGCAGGGACGATGCGCGAAACGGCGCCGGGTTTCCGGTGGCCTCCGAGCTTGAGTGCCTCCTGCCCGGCGGCCGGCTGCGCCCCGGCTCGGCCGTGAGCGTGGGCCAGGACCTCCCGCTGCTGCTCGCCCTCGCCGCACCGGCCGCCGCCGAGGCGGGCGCGTGGGCGGTGGTCGGGCTGCCCCAGCTGGGGGTGCTCGCCGCCGATTCGATGGGGTTGAACGTCGGCACCGGACTGTGGGTGGACCACCCCGGCAAACGCTGGCCCGATGTCGTCGCCACGCTCGCGGAGGCCGTGCCGGTGCTGCTGCTCGGTCCGCTCGGCCCAGCTCCCGATCGGCAGGCCCGGCGGCTCGCGGCCGTGCTGCGCCGTACCGGAGCGGTACTGCTCACCACGGGAGCCTGGGCGGGTGCCGAGCTGCGGATGGCGGTGACCGCGTCGCACTGGGAAGGCGTCGGCGCCGGGCACGGGCTGCTGCGGGCCCGGCGCGTGCAGGTCGTGGCCACCGGCCGCGGCGCGGCGGGCGGTGCGCCGCGCACCGCCCGGCTGTGGCTGCCCGGCCCTGACGGACGGGCCTGCCCCTTCGAGAACATCCCTGATGCCGTGGACACCCCGGCCGACGCGCCCGATGCCGCGCCGTCCGGTGAAGCACGCCACGGCGGTCTGCACGTCGTCGGATGAGTGCCATCGAACGAGTCGCCTGTGCCTGGTTGCCCGACTGGCCCATCGTCGCCGACGGCAGCAACCCCGACGGGGCACGGGCGACCGCCGTCGTCGGCGGCGGGAAGATCGTCGCCTGCTCCGCCGCCGCCCGGGCCCTCGGAGTGCGGCGCGGGATGCGGCTGCGGCAGGCGACCGGCCGGGCACCCGGCCTTGAGCTGTCCGAACGGGACGTGGAGGGCGAGATCCGCTGCTTCGAACCGGTCCTGCAGCACCTGGAGCAGCACATCGCCCCCCGTTGGGAGGTGATCCGCCCCGGGCTGCTCGTGCTGCCCGCGCACGGTCCCGCCCGCTACTTCGGCGGCGAGCGAGCGCTCGCCGACCGGATCACCGAAGCGATCTCAGCCGTCGGCTTCACGGTGCGCGTGGGCGCCGCGGACACCGTCTTCGCCGCCGCGCTCGCCGCCCGTCAGGGCCGGCTCGTCCCGGCGGGGCGGACGGCTCGGTTCCTCGCCCCGTACCCGGTGGGAGTGCTCGGCCGCCCTGAGCTCGCGGTGCTCCTCACCCGGATGGGACTGCCCACGCTGGGCGCCTTCGCGGCGCTGCCCGGCGACAGGGTGACCGCCCGCTTCGGCACGGACGGCGCGGCCGCCCATCGCATCGCCCGCGGCCTCGAAGCGCGCGGCCTGAGCACCCGGGCGCCCGGGCAGGACCTCACCGTCGCCCACCAGTTCAAGCCGGCCGTGGCCCTGCTCGAGCCGGTCGCGTTCGCGGCGAAGGAACTCGCACGGCAACTGCACGAACGCCTTGCCGCGGCCGGCGCGGTGTGCGCCCGGATCGAGGTCGCCCTCGAGCTCACCGGCGGGAAGCGGCTGACCCGGCTGTGGCGGCACGAGGGGAAGCTGTCGGAGCTCGCGGTCGCCGAGCGGGTGCGCTGGCAGCTCGCCGCCTGGCAGGAGACCGGCGCCCTGGCCGACGACGGCGGCCCCGCCGCGGGCATCGTCCGGCTGGCGCTGCGCCCGGAGGCGCTGAGCGCGGCGACCGGCCGCCAGCAGCAGCTGTTCGGCGCGTCGGGGATCGCGGAACTGGAGGCCGCCGCCGCCCGTCTGCAGGCGATGCTCGGGCACGACGCCGTGACCCGGGTCGCGCTCGGCGGCGGCCGGGGACCCGCGGAGCGGGCGATACGCGTGGCCTTCGGCGACGTACCGCCCGAGAACCGGCTGCCCGACGGGCCCTGGCCCGGCCAGCTGCCCGCCCCGTACCCCGCTTGGGTGCCCGCGCAGCTGGAGCAGGCCCGGCTGCTGGACGCCCAGGGCGAGCCGGTGGCGATCTCGGCACGCCTGGTCCTGTCCGCGCCACCGGCCCGGCTGATCGTCAAGGGCCACCGGCCCGTCACGGTGCGGGGCTGGGCGGGGCCGTGGCCGGTACTTGAGCAGTGGTGGAACACCGTCCGGGCCCGCCGCCTGGTCCGGATGCAGGTCGTCACCGAGGCGGGCCCGGCCTGGCTGCTCGTGCTTGAGCAGGGCCGATGGTGGGCGGAGGCACACTATGGGTGAGGTGCTGCGGCTGCCCGCCCGGGGCCGCGTCGCGTCACCGGTCCCGGCCGGGTGGGCCGAGCTGCACGTGCACTCCTCGTTCTCGTTCCTGCAGGGCGCGTCGGACCCGGAGGTGCTTGCGGCGGAGGCGGCACGCCTCGGCGTCGAGGTGCTCGCCGTGACCGACCGGGACGGGCTCTACGCCGCGCGCCGACTGGCCTCCGCCGCGCGCAGGCACGGCCTTTCCGCCGTGTACGGAGCGGAGTTGAGCCTGCCCGAGCCGTACGGGCCCGTACTCGTCCTCGCCCGTGACCTGACCGGCTTCACCCAGCTGTCCGCGCTCATCAGCGCCGCCCAGCTCGCCGGCGCCAAGCAGCAGCCGGCGCACGACCCGGCGCGGCTCGCCGGAGCGGTACGGGACGGGCACCTGGCAGTCCTGACCGGCTGCCCCGGGGCCGGTGCGCGCCGCCTCGAAACGCTCCTCGGTCTTCTGGGCCCCGAGCACCTGCACGCCGAGCTGATCGACCACGCCCTGCCCACCGACACCCCGCGCAACGACGCCCTGCACGCCGCCGCCCGACGACTCGGCCTGTCCGTCGTCGCCTCGAACGCCGTGCACTACGCCCGCCCGCGCGACGCCCGGCTCGCCCAGGCCCTGACCGCGCTGCGCCGCCGCGAGGACCTGGACCACGCCGCCGGCCATCTGCCCCCGGCACCCACCGCGCATCTGCGCGCCCCCGACGACATGGCCCGGCGCCTGGCCCGCTACCCCGGCGTACGGGAGGCCACCCTGGAACTCGGCCGCGCCTGCAGCGTCGACCTCGCCGAACTCAGGCCCGAGCTGCCCGGCTTCCCCGCGCCGCCCGGCCACACCGAGATGTCGTACCTGCGCGAGCTCGCCGTCCAGGCCGCCGAGCGCCGCTACGGTCCGCGCGCCGGCGCGCACACGGCCTGGATCCAGCTGGAGCACGAGCTCACGGTCATCGACCGCCTCGAGATGGCCGGCTACTTCCTGATCGTGTGGGACATCGTGCGCTGGTCCATGGACCACGGCATCTGGTGCCAGGGCCGGGGCTCCGCCGCCAACTCCGTCGTCTGCTACGTCCTCGGCATCACCGCCGTGGACCCGGTCAAGCACCAGCTGCTCTTCGAGCGGTTCCTCTCCCTGGAGCGGGCCGAGACCCCGGACATCGACATCGACTTCGAGAACGCCCACCGCGAGAAGGCCATCCAGTACGTCTACGAACGCTGGGGCCGCAGCCATGCCGCCCAGGTCGCCAATATCATCACGTACCGCCCCCGGCTCGCCGTCCGCGACGCCGCCCGCGGGCTCGGCTACCCCCTCGGCCGGATCGACGAGATGACCCGGCACATCCAGCATCACGAACCCCCGGGCGAGGACGCCGACATACCCGACGACGTACGCGAACTGGCAGCGGAACTCACCGGGTTGCCCCGCCATCTCGGTGTGCACTCCGGCGGCATGGTGCTGACCCGGCGCCCGATCGGCGAGGTGATGCCCGTCGAGTGGGCCACCGCCGAGGGCCGCAGTGTGCTGCAGGGCGACAAGGAGGACGTGGAGGAGGCGGGCCTGGTCAAGATCGACCTGCTCGGTCTCGGCATGCTGTCCGCCCTGCACACGACCTGCGACCTGATCGCCGAACACCACCACGTCCGCTACGACCTGGCGTCCATACCGGCCGACGACCCCGGCGTCTTCGAGATGATCTCGCGTGCGGACACCGTGGGTCTCTTCCAGGTCGAATCACGAGCGCAGATGTCGACGCTGCCGCGCCTGAGACCCCGTGACTTCCAGGACCTCGTGGTCGCCGTCTCGCTGATCCGCCCCGGACCGATCCAGGGCGGGTCCGTCCATCCGTATCTGCGCCGAAGAGCCGGCAGCGAGCCGGTGAGCTACCCCCACCCACTCGCCGAGCGGGCCCTGAAGCGCACTCTCGGAGTCCCGCTCTACCAGGAGCAGATGATGCTCCTCGCGATGGACTGCGCGGGCCTCGGCCCCGGCGAGGCCGACACCCTGCGCAAGGCGCTCACCGCCAAGCACGCCCCCGAGCGGGTCGCGGAGCTGCGCAGACGGCTGCTCGCCGGGATGGCCGAGCGCGGCATTCCGGAGCAGGCCGCCGAGGAGCTCTACACGATGATCCAGGCGTTCTCGGGCTACGGCTTCCCCGAGTCGCACTCCCAGTCGCTCGCGCACATCGTGTACGCCTCGGCCTGGCTGAAGCTGCACTACCCGGCCGCGTTCATCGCCGGTGTGCTCGCCAACCAGCCCATGGGCTTCTACTCGCCGCTCACCCTGATCGGCGACGCCCGCCGCCGCGGCGTCCGGGTCCACGGTGTGGATGTGACCCGCTCGGGTCCGCGGGCCGGGCTCGAGGCCGACGGGGACTCCCAGGGCGGCCGGGCCATCCGGCTCGGCCTCGGCGGGGTACGGGGGATGTCGGACGCGGCGGCGGCGGAGGTCGTCGCCGGACGGCCGTACCGGGACCTCGAGGACTTCGCCCGGCGCACCCGGCTGTCCGCAAGGGTCCTGGAGAACCTCGCCACCGCGGGCGCACTCGCCGCGTTCGGCGTGGACCGGCGTGAAGCGCTGTGGGCGGCCGGGGCGTTGGCCGGTGTCGACGACAGCTTCCTACCCGGGGCGACCACCCCGCCCACGGCCCCGGACCTGCCCGCCATGACCGCGGTGGAGCAGACCTTCGCCGACCTGTGGGCCACCGGGTCGAGCCCCGACAGCCACCCCGTGCAGCACCTCCGCGCCCACCTGGAGGCGGGCGGTGTGGTGACCGCGGCCGAGGTGCGGCGGCTGCCGGGCGGCACCCCGGTCACCATCGGCGGCCTCGTCACGCACCGCCAGCGCCCGCCCACCGCGAAGGGCACCTGCTTCCTCAACATCGAGGACGAGACCGGCATGACGAACGTGATCGTGCCCCCGCCGGTCTGGGACGCCCATATGAAGCTCGCCGTCGACAACGCCGGCCTCTTGGTCCACGGCCGCATCGAACGGGCCGACGGCGCGGTCAACCTGGTGGCCCGCCGCCTTGAACCGCTGGTCCTCACCCACCCCGGCTCGACGGGCAGGTCATCGCGGTCATGGTGACGCCGGCAGGACGCGGCGGGGCACCGCGCCTTTCGGGAGCCGGGCCCCGCACCGGCCCGTAGTGCGCAGGCACCAGGGCGGGTCCGGGCTGGTCCGGGCGCACCAGGGGAAGACGGCGGCGGGGGACGATGCCCGGCCGGGGGGCCGGAGGCGAGTGTGGGAGACGCGCGCATCCCGCAGGTGAGCGCGCTCGCCCGCACCCCACGACGAACGGGACACCCATGTCCGTAACTGTCCTTCCCCCGGCCCGCGTCGGGAGGTTCTCGATCGCGGCCCTCGGCATCCTGGCGCTCGCCCTCGGCACCCTGCAGTCCGTGGTGGAGCCCGCGCTCCCCCAGCTGCAGAGCGAGTTGGGGGTCAGCCCCGCCGAAGGGGCCCTCATCGGCAACACGTTACTGATCACCGGTGCGGTCGTCGCACCCGTCGCGGGCAAGCTCGGCGACCGCTACGGCGGCAAACGCGTCCTCGTCCTGCTGATGGCCGTGGTCTCGGCCGGCGGCTCGCTGGCCGCCCTGGCGCCGAACCTGCCGGTGCTCCTGGTCGGCCAGGTGCTGCAGGGCGTCATGGTCGGCGCGCTGCCCCTCTCCTTCATCCTCGTACGCAAACACCTCTCGCCGGCTGCGTCACGGCTGGCGATCGGCCTGGTCATGGCGCTGTTCACGGGCGGCGGCATGGTGGGGACGCTGAGCGCGGGGCCGATCTCCGACGGGCTCTCCTGGCACTGGATGTTCGCGCTGCCGACCGTCGCGATCGTCGTGACGACGGCGGCCGTGGCGCGGCTGCTGCCGCACGATCCGCCGGTCCGGGCGGACACCGGGATCGACTGGCCCGGCGTGGTGCTCCTGAGCGGCACGCTGCTCGTGTTCATGCTCGGGCTCGTGAAGGTGACGGGCTCCGGCCTGCCGCCCCTCGCGGTCGGTGCCCTCGCGCTGGTCGTGGTCGCCCTCGCGACGGGCTGGGTCGTCGTCGAGCGCCGGGCGGCCTCGCCGATGGTCGATCTGCGCATGCTGGCCCGGCCCGCCATCTGGCATTCGTGCGTGCTCACCTTCGTCGTCACCGCCGCCTTCGGGATGGTGGCCTTCCTGCTCCCGCAGCTGTTCGCGCTGGAGGCCGACGGGTACGGCTTCGGGCTCGGCACCACCGAGATCGGCCTGCTCCTGCTGCCCGGAGCCGTCGCCGGGGCGGTCAGCGACTCCGTCGGCGGGGTCGCGGCGCGGCGCCTCGGTCTGCGTACCGTGCTCGTCGCGGGCGCCGTCGTCACGACGGCCACGACGCTCGCCCTGGCGTCGCTGCACACCGCTCAGTGGCAGCTCGCCCTCGCGAAGGTGCTGACCGCGATCGCCGCGGGCGTCGCGTCCACGGCGCTGCTCACCCGCGCCGCCACCGCCGTCGAGACCGAGGACACCGGCATCGCCACCGGCCTGCTCGTGGTGACCCGGGTGATCGGCGTCGCCATCGGCGGCCAGGTCGGCGGCGCGATCCTCGACGCCGGGGCCGACCGGACGGGTCTGCCGGCCGAATCGGCCTTCGCCACCGGCTTCGTCGTCGCCGGTCTCGTCGCCGCCCTGGCACTGCTCGTCGTCCGCGTCACCAAGAAGGGAACCCAGGCATGACCTCTGTCGATCTGTCGATGAACACGAGGACGGCGGCCGCGCGGCGCACCGTCCTGATCTCGGGCGCCAGCATCGCCGGGCCCGCCCTGGCGTACTGGCTGCGCCGCTCCGGACACACGGTCACGGTGGTGGAGAAGGCGGGGGCGCTGCGCGGCGGCGGCTACCCGGTCGACATCCGCGGCACCGCGACGGAGGTGGTCCGGCGGATGGGGATCCTGCCGCGGCTGCGGGACGCGCACATCGACCTGCGCCGCTTCACCTTCCTCGACGCCGACGGCTCGACCGTGGCCTCGGTCGACGGGCGCGCCGCCGCCGGCGCCGAGGGACAGGACCTGGAGGTACGTCGCGGGGATCTGGCCGAGGTCCTGCACGCGCTGGTCCGCGACGACGTGGAGTTCCTCTTCCGCGACTCCATCGACACCCTCGACCAGTCCGGGCACGGGGTCGACGTGACGTTCCGCAGCGGGCGGCAGCGCACGTTCGACCTGGTCGTCGGCGCCGACGGCATGCACTCGGCCACCCGGAACTCCCTGTTCGGCCCCGAGGAGCGCTTCCACCGCCACCTCGGTCAGTGCTTCGCCGTCTTCACCATGCCGAACGCCTTCGGGCTCTCCCGCGAGCTCATGATGTGGAACACCCCGGGCAGGGCCGCGGCCCTCTACGCCACCGGGGGCGACGAGCTGCACGCCTTCCTGACCTTCCACCGGCCGCGACCGCCGCTCGCCGCCCGCAGGGACCCGGACGCCCAACGGGACCTGGTCGCCGCGGTGTTCGCCGACGCCGGATGGGAGGTCCCGGCCATGGTCGAGGCCCTGCGCGGCGCGGACGACCTGTTCTTCGACACGGCGGGACAGATCCGCATGCCCCACTGGTCGAGCGGCCGCGTCGTCCTCGTCGGCGACGCCGCGTACGCCCCCTCGTTCCTGACCGGCCAGGGGTCGAGCCTCGCGCTCGTCGGCGCCTACGTGCTCGCCCACTCCCTGGCCGCGCACCGGGACCCCGCCGCGGCCCTCACCGCGTACGAGCACGGTGTCCGCGATTTCGTGACCCTGAACCAGGCCCTGGTCGACAACGGCGGGGCCACGCTCTTCCCCACGACGGCCGAGGCCCTGGAGCGACGCAACACCATGCTGCGCGGCCTCGACGCCATGCCGTCGGCGACGGCACGACCGGCCCACTCGGCCCTGACGCTGCCCGAGTTCGCCCCGGCGCCGTGAGCCAGGGCCTGTCCGACGGGCCGGCGCGGCGCCGTGCCGGCCCATCGGACAGGCCCTAGTCGCCGGTCGCCCGGGCCAGGCCCGTCCGGTAGGCGATGACGACGAGCTGGGCCCGGTCGCGGGCCTCCAGCTTCGTCATGGCGCGCTGGACGTGGGCGCGGACGGTGAAGGGGCTGAGGAACATCTGCTCGGCGATCTCCTGGTTGGACAGGCCGGTCGCGACCAGGGCCACCATCTCGCGCTCGCGCGGGGTGAGTACGGCGAGCTGCTCGGGGCGGCGCGTCGGGGCCTCGTCGGGCGTGGCCAGGAACCGGGTCACCAGGGAGCGGGTCGCGGCCGGGGACAGCAGGGTGTCGCCGTCGGCGATCGTCCGCACGGCCGCCAGCAGGTCCTCGGCCCCGATGCCCTTGCCGATGAAGCCTCCGGCCCCCGCGCGCAGCGCCTGCGCGACGTACTCGTCGGTCTCGTACGTGGTGAGGATCAGGATGCGGCTGCCCCGCAGTTCGGGGTCCGCGCAGATCTGCGAGGTGGCGGTGAGGCCGTCCACCTCGGGCATCCGGATGTCCATGATCACCACGTCCGGGCGCAGCTGCCGGGTGAGCCGCACCGCCTCCCTGCCGTCGGCGGCCTCGCCGACCACGGTGATGTCGTCGGCGGAGTCGAGGAGCAGCCGGAAGGCCCCGCGCAGCAGGGCCTGGTCGTCGGCGAGCAGCACGCGCAGGGTCATGGCGCGCCTCCGGCCTCGCGCTCGCCCGTACTCCCGTCGTCCTTCGCTGTGTCCGGCATGTGTCCCTCGATGGTCGTGGCTCCGTCGGTCGTGCGCGTGGTGTCCTTGGCGGGCGGCAGGGGCAGTTGGGCACGGACGAGGAAGCCGCCCTCCGGGCGTCTGCCCGCGGAGAGCCGGCCGCCGATCGCGGTGGCACGTTCGCGCATCCCGATCAGACCGTAGCCGGGCGGGCGGTCCGTCGTCGTGCCCGCACCCGGTCCGGTGGCCGCGGTCGGCGCTGTACGCCCGCCCCTTCCGTCGTCGGCGACGGTGACGGTCACGCGGTCGCGGCTCCAGGCGAGGTGCACCCGGGCGCTGCCGGTGCCGGCGTGCTTGGTGACGTTGGTGAGGGCTTCCTGGACGATGCGGTAGGCGGTGAGGTCCGCTCCCGGTGGCAGCGGCCTCGCCGTGCCGTCCTGGTGCACCGACACGTCAAGGCCCGCGCGGCGGAAGGACTCCAGGAGCGTGGGCAGCCGGGACAGGCCGGGCGCGGGTTCGGCGGGCGCGGCCGGGTCCCCGGACTCCGTGTCCCCGGTCTGGCGCAGCAGGCCGACCGTGGCCCGCAGGTCGTCCAGCGCGTCGCTGGTGGTCTCGACGAGTTCCTTGAGGCTCTTGCGGGTCTGCTCCGGGCGGGTGTCGAAGAGGTGGGCGGCGACCGTGGCCTGCGCGTTGGCCAGGGTGATCTGATGGGCCACCAGGTCGTGCAACTCCCGGGCGATGCGCACCCGTTCCTCGGCCACGCGTCGGCGCGCCTCGCTGTCCCGGCTCTCCTCGGCCCGCAGGGCCCGCTCCTCCACGGCCGCCAGATAGGCCCGCCGGTTCTGCACCGAGCGCCCGAACACCCCGGCCACCAGCGGGAACGCCGCCACCGCCGCCACCCTGCTCGCGTCCTTCCAGGAGAGCGCGCCGAACAGGGGGGTGGCGGCGAGCAGGAGTGCCGCGGAGATGAGCAGGACCGCGCCCGCCGCGCGCCGTTCGTTGCGCACGGTGCGGGCGTAGGAGTAGGCGGTGATCACGGCGGGGGCCACGGTGAGCGGGCTCAGCAGGAGGCCGAGGGGCGGCACCAGCATGGCGCTCGCGCTGGTGACCGCCATGACGGCCAGGGGTGCCCGGTGCCGCAGCGGCAGCACGGCACTGGACACCACGGCGATGAAGTAGGCGGCGACGGACGGCGGTGACAGGGGTCCGTCGTCGTCCCGCAGCACACCGCCGAGGAGGCAGAGCGCGAACGCCGTCGCCGTGACCACTGCCTCCCGCCACCACGCGCCGCGCGGTCGCGGGCCACCGCCGTCCGTGTGCGTCATGGCCGGCTCAGTACCGGTGCCGGCCGACGGGGAGCGGCTGCGCCGCCGCGTCCGGGGCGGTCGCGGGGGCGGGGACGTGCCTGCTCAGCTTCTCGCCCTCGATGTCCACGTTCGGCAGCACACGGCTCAGGATACGGGGCAGCCACCAGGCCCGGTGGCCGAGCAGCGCGAGGACCGCGGGCACGATCGCCATGCGGACCACGAAGGCGTCGAAGGCGACGGCGGCGGCGAGGCCGACGCCCATCGTCTGGATGGTGGGGCTGCTCATCCCGATGAACCCGGCGAACACGCTGACCATGATGATCGCCGCCGCGGCCACCACCCGTCCGCTGTGCCGGAATCCGGTCACGACGGCCTCGCCGGGCGACGCGCCGTGGACGTACGCCTCCCGCATCCGGGTGAGCAGGAAGACCTCGTAGTCCATGGCGAGGCCGAACACGATCCCGATGACGAGGATCGGCATCAGCGACATCACGGGGCCGGTCTGTTCGATGCCAAGGAGGTCCGCGCCCCAGCCCCACTGGAAGACGGCGACGAGGACGCCGAAGGCGGCACCCACCGAGAGCAGGAAGCCGAGCGCGGCCTTGACCGGGACCAGGAGCGAGCGGAACACCACCATCAGGAGCAGCACCGCGAGGCCGATGACCACGGCCAGATAGGGCACGAGGGCGTCGGACATGGCCTCGGAGATGTCGATGTTCATCGCGGTGTTGCCGGTCACCAGGACTCCGGCGCCCGTGGCGGCCTCGACGCCCGAGACCGCGCCCCGGATCTCGTTCACGAGGTCCTTGGTGTCGCCGCTGTTGGGCGCGGTCTTCGGTACGGCGGTGAGGACGGCCGTGTCCTTGGTCTTGCTGAGCACCGGGGCACCGACCGAGGCGATCCCGTCCATGTCCCGCACGGTCTTGACGACCTGGTCCGTGGCGGCCCGTGTGTCCGCCGCGTCCGAGGCGTCCACGACGACGGTCAGGGGTCCGTTGAAGCCGGGCCCGAAGCCGTCCGACAGCAGGTCGTAGGCGCGGCGCTGGGTGGTCTCCACCGACTTGGACTCGTCCCCGGGCAGCCCGAGTTCGAGGCTCAGCGCCGGGGTCGCGACGGCGCCGAGGCCGAGGCCCGCGACCATCAGGACGGCCACGGGGCGGCGCAGCACGAACCGCGCCCAGCGGGTGCCGAGCCCGGGGCGGCCGTTCTCGGCGGACGCCGGGTGCGCGCTTCCCGGCCGGTCGGCCCTGCGCGCGGTGCGGGACAGCACGCGGCGGCCGAAGAAGCCGAACAGCGCGGGGACCAGGGTCAGTGCGACGAGTACGGCGAGGGCCACGGCGCCCGCGCCGCCCAGGCCCATCTTGGTGAGTTCGGGGATGCCGACGACGCCGAGGCCGACCAGGGCGATGAAGACGGTCGCCCCGGCGAAAACGACGGCGGACCCGGCCGTGCCCGCCGCCCGGCCCGCGGCCTCTTCCGGGTCGCTGCCGCGGGCGCGTTCGTCGCGGTAGCGGGAGGTGATGAAGAGGGCGTAGTCGATGCCGACCGCGAGGCCCAGCATCAGCGACAGGATGGCGACGGTGTCCGTCAGGCCGAGGGGCACGGCGAGCGCGGAGACGAGGCCGAAGGAGATGGCCACGCCGACGAAGGCGGTGAGCAGCGAGAGGCCTGCCGCGACCAGCGATCCGAGGGTGAGGACGAGGACGACGGCCGCCACCGCGACGCCGATGATCTCCGTCGTGCCGCCCGGTGCCTCTTCCGCCTCCAGGGCCGAGCCGCCGATCTCCACGGTGAGCCCGGTGTCCCTGGCCTTGCTCGCGGCGTCCTCCAGGGCGCTCTTGGTCTCCGCGGTCAGGTCACGGGCGTCCGCGCTGTAGGTGATCGTGGAGTAGGCGATGGTGCCGTCCTTGCTGACGGCTCCGGTCCTGTACGGGTCGGTGGTCGACGCGACCTGGTCGCCTCCGTCCAGCGATCCGAGGGTGTTCTCGACGGCGGCCTTGTTCTCCCTGGCCGTCACCCGCTGTCCGTCCGGAGCCTGGAACACCAACCGGGCCTCGGCTCCCTGGGCGTTGCTCTCGGGGAAGCGCTCGTCGAGGAGGTCGAAGGCCTCCTGCGACTCGGTGCCGGGCATGGAGAGGTCCTCTTCCTCCGCGGCCGGCGCCACGGCGGCGGCCACCACGGCGAGGAGCAGGGCCCCCAGCCACAGACCGCCCACGAGACGGCGCCGCCGGAAGGCCCACCGTCCGATCCGGTACAGAAAAGTCGCCACCTGTAACTCACTCCAGACGCCGCTAGACAAGTGCGTGCAAGCGCGGGATTCGCGCGCTTCCCACCGTTGCCTCCGGCGCCCCTGCCGGGCATCGTCACCTGCCGCCGTCTTGCCCTGGTGCCCCCGGACCAGCCGCTGCGGTGTCCTGGTGCGCACGCACTAGGACCTGTCCGACGGGTCGGCCCCGTCATCCATTCGGCCCACCCCGCCTGCGTGACCCCCGGGCGCCTCGGAGCGTGGGGGCATGACCTTCGCCGACGAGTTGAAGAGCGCCGTCACCCCGCGAGCAGCCCTGCTGGTCGTCGGTGTGCTGGCCCTCCAGCTGCTGTTCATCGCCTCCTACGTGGGCGCGCTGCACCATCCGAAGCCGCGGGACGTGGCCTTCGGGGTCGTCGCGCCCGGCGACGCGGCCGCGCAGACCAGGGACAAGCTGGCGAAGCTGCCCGGCGAGCCACTGGACCCGCGCGTGGTCAAGGACGAGGCGGAGGCGCGTCGGCAGATCATCGACCGGAAGATCGACGGCGCCCTGATCGTCGACCCCCGGGGCACCACCGACACCCTCCTGGTCGCCTCCGGCGGCGGCAAGGCCCTCGCCAACGCCCTGGAGATGATCGCCGTCAAGGCCGACGGCGCCGAGAAGCGCTCGGTGCGGCCCGTCGACGTCGCCGCGGCCTCGCCCCAGGACTTCAACGGCCTGTCGTCGTTCTACCTGGTCGTCGGCTGGTGCGTGGGCGGCTATCTGTGCGCCTCGATCATGTCGATCAGCGCGGGCTCGAAGGTCGCGAACCCCCAGCGTGCGGCGATCCGGCTCGGCGCCATGGCCCTGCTGGCCCTCGCGGGCGGGCTCGGCGGCGCGGTCATCATCGGCCCGATCCTGGGCGCCCTGCCCGGCTCGATCATGGCCCTGTGGGGCCTGGGCGCCCTGGTCACCTTCGCGGTCGGCGCGTTCACGCTGGCCCTGGAGGCGATCACGGGCGTCGTCGGCATCGGCCTGGCCGTCCTCGTCATCGTGGTGGCGGGCAACCCCAGCGCGGGCGGCGCCTTCCCACTGCCGATGCTGCCCCCGTTCTGGGAGGCGATCGGCCCGGCCCTGCCACCGGGCGCGGGCACCTGGGTGGCCCGCTCGATCGCGTACTTCCAGGGCAACGCGGTGACGGGCCCGCTCCTGGTGCTTTCGGCGTGGGCGGTGGCGGGAACGGCGGTGACACTGCTGGTGGCGACGCGCAGACGAACAGCTGCCAGCCAGGCACCTGTCAGCCCGTCCGGCGTTTGAGGACGAGGCGCGAAGCGCCGAAAAGGGGGGCCAGGGGCGCAGCCCCGTGTGACTGTCAGACCCACCTGCAACCCTGAAGACCATGATCCGCACACTCGCCGTCGAAAACTACCGCTCCCTGCGCAAACTGATCGTCCCCCTGGACCGCCTGAACGTCATCACAGGCGCCAACGGCACGGGCAAGTCCAGCCTGTACAGAGCCCTTCGCCTGCTGGCGGACTCCGCGAGCGGGGGCGCCGTCGCCGCCCTGGCCAGAGAGGGCGGCCTCCCCTCCGCCCTGTGGGCAGGACAGGCCAAGGCGGAGGCGACGAGCATGCGCCTGGGCTTCGCGGGCGACGAGTTCGGCTACGCGGTCGACTTCGGGCACCCCGTCCCCACGTCGGGAGAGGGCGCGACCCCGTCCCTGTTCAACCTGGACCCGGAGATCAAACGGGAGTGCACCTGGGCGGGCCCGGTGCTCCGCCCCGCCGCACTGCTCTGCGACCGCGCGGGCCCGGCGGTGCGCACGCGGACGGCGGACGGCGGCTGGCACCGCACGCAGGGCCTGCGGCCGTACGACAGCATGCTGAGCGAGCTGGCGGACCCGCAGCTCGCGCCCGACCTGCTCCGGCTGCGCGAGCTGATCCGCTCCTGGCGGTTCTACGACCACGTCCGCACCGACGCCGACGCGCCCGCCCGCGCCGCCCGCGTCGGCACCCGCACGCCGGTGCTCGGCCACGACGGCGCCGACCTGGCGGCGGCCCTGCAGACCATCCGCGAGATCGGCGACACGGGGGCGCTCGACGCGGCTGTGGACGACGCGTTCCCGGGCACGCGGGTGCGGGTCGAGGACAACGGCGGGCGGTTCGAGGTGCGGCTGCACCAGCGGGGGCTGAACCGCCCCCTCGGCGCGGCCGAGCTGTCCGACGGGACGCTGCGCTATCTGCTGTGGGCGGCCGCGCTGCTCACGCCCCGGCCGCCCTCGCTCCTGGTCCTGAACGAGCCGGAGACCAGCCTCCACCCGGACCTGCTGCGCCCCCTCGCGGACCTGATCCTGCACGCGGCCAAGGACACCCAGATCGTCCTGGTCACCCACGCCGACCCGCTGGCGGAGGCGGTGGCGAAGGGCGCCCGCCGCCACCGCGTGGACGTCAACTCCGTAGAACTGGTCAAGGAGTCGGGCGAGACGAAGGTCGCGGGCCGCGAGAGCCTTCTGGACGAGCCGCTCTGGTACTGGCCCAAGCGGTAGCTGCTCCGTCCGCGGGTCGTGGGGGCTGGTCGCGCAGTTCCCCGCGGCCCGTCAGGGGCGCGGGGAACTGCGCGCTCAACCCCCAACCCCCGCAGGGGACAACGAACCTCAGACCGCACCCTCCACCCCGTAAAACGCCCGCCGCATCAACTGCTCCATCTCGGAGAGAACCGGCATCCGCGGATTGGCAGGCGCGCACTGATCCGCGTAAGCGTTCCTCACCTGCTGAGGCAGCGCATCGATGAAGGCGACCTCGTCCACCCCCGCCTCCCGGAAGGAGGCAGGAATCCCGCACCGAGCCCGCAGCTCCTCGACGGCCCGGGCGTAGGACTCGACCCCCTCCTCCGGCGTGGCCGCCGCAAGGCCCAGCATCCGGGCGATCTCCTGGAACCGCTCCGGCGCCCGGTACACCTCGGCCTTGGGCCAGGGCGTGGCCTTGCCGGTCACGGTGCCGTTGTGCCGGATGACATGCGGCAGCAGCACCGCGTTGGTGCGGCCGTGCGGAACGTGGAACGTGTTGCCGAGCGTGTGCGCCATCGCGTGCACGAGGCCGAGGAAGGCATTGGCGAAGGCCATGCCCGCGACGGTCGAGGCGTTGTGCATCTTCTCGCGGGCCTCGGGGTCGTCCGCCCCGTTCACCACGCACCGCTCCAGGTTCTCGAAGATCAGCTTGATGGCCTGGAGGCAGAGCCCGTCGGTGTAGTCGTTGGCGTACACGGAGACGTACGCCTCGGTGGCGTGGGTCAGGGCGTCGAAGCCGGAGTCGGCGGTGACGGCCGGGGGCAGCCTGAGCGGCAGGACCGGGTCGACGATGGCGACGCTCGGGGTGAGGGCGTAGTCGGCGAGCGGGTACTTCTGCGCGGCCTCGGGGTCGGAGATGACGGCGAAGGGGGTCACCTCCGAGCCGGTGCCCGAGGTCGTTGGAATGGCGACCATCCGCGCCTTCTCCCCCAGGCCAGGGAAGCGGAAAGCCCGCTTCCTGATGTCGAAGAACTTCTCCTTGGTGTCGGCGAACTCGACCTCGGGGTGCTCGTACATCAGCCACATGACCTTGGCCGCGTCCATCGGCGAACCACCGCCGAGGCCGATGATCGTGTCCGGCCTGAAGTCCCGCATGCGGGCGGCGCCCGCGCGCACGGTGGCGAGTTCCGGGTTGGGCTCGACGTCGTCGATGACCTGCACGGTGACCGGCTCCGGGCGGGCGCCCAGGATGTCGGTGACCTTCCGTACGAAGCCGAGGTCGGACATCGTCCGGTCGGTCACGATCGAGACGCGCTCGACGCCCTCCATCTCGCCGAGGTGGCGCAGCGCATTGCGCTCGAAGTAGATCTTCGGCGGGACCTTGAACCACTGCATGTTGGTGTTCCGCCGTCCGATCCGCTTGACGTTGACGAGGTTGACCGCGGAGACGTTGTTCGACACCGAGTTGTGTCCGTAACTGCCGCAGCCGAGGGTGAGCGAGGGCAGGAAGGCGTTGTAGACGTCGCCGATGCCGCCGAAGGTCGAGGGCGCGTTGACGATGACGCGGACCGCCTTGACGCGCCTGCCGAACTCCTCCGCGAGCGCCTCGTCCTCGGTGTGGATGGCGGCGCTGTGCCCGAGGCCGTGGAACTGGACCATCCGCGCGGCGAGTTCGAGCCCCCGCTCGGTCGACTCCGCCTTCAGCACGGCCAGGACGGGCGACAGCTTCTCGCGGGTCAGCGGCTCGCCCTCGCCGACCTCCGCGCACTCGGCGAGCAGGATCTGGGTGCTCTCCGGCACCTCGAACCCGGCCTGTTCGGCGATCCAGTGCGCGGACTTCCCGACGACGTCCGCGTTCAGCCTCGCGCCCGCGCAGTTCGCGGCGAACGCCGTGGTGCCGAAGACGAACTCCTCCAGCTTGGTCTTCTCGGCCGCCGACACCACGTACGCGCCGAGCCGCTGGAATTCGGCGATCCCCGCGTCGTACACCTCCCGGTCGAGAATGACCGCCTGCTCGGAGGCGCAGATCATGCCGTTGTCGAAGGCCTTGGAGAGCACGACGTCGTGCACGGCGCGGTTCAGCTTGGCGCCGCGAGTGATGTACGCGGGTACGTTGCCCGCGCCGACGCCGAGTGCGGGCTTGCCGCAGGAGTAGGCGGCGCGGACCATCGCGTTGCCGCCGGTGGCGAGGATGGTGGAGACGCCCTCGTGGCGCATGAGGAGGCCGGTGGCCGCCATCGACGGGGCCTCGATCCACTGCACGCAGTCCTCGGGCGCCCCGGCCGCGACCGCGGCGTCGCGCACGATGCGGGCGGCCTCGGCGGAGCACTTCTGGGCGCTCGGGTGGAAGGCGAAGACGATCGGGTTGCGGGTCTTCAGGGCGATGAGGGCCTTGAAGACGGTGGTGGAGGTGGGGTTGGTGACCGGGGTCATCGCGCAGACCACGCCGACCGGTTCGGCGATCTCGGTGATGCCGTTCAGCTCGTCGCGGGAGATCACCCCCGCGGTCCTCAGGCCGCGCATCGAGTTCACGACGTGCTCGCACGCGAAGAGGTTCTTCACGGCCTTGTCCTCGAAGAGGCCGCGCCCGGTCTCCTCGACCGCCAGCCGGGCCAGCTCCCCGTGCGCGTTCAGCGCCGCCAGGGAGGCCTTCGTGACGATGTGGTCGACCTGTTCCTGGTCGTAGGACTCGAAGCGGGCGAGCGCGGCGACCGCCCTGCGGACAAGACCGTCGACCATCTCCTCGGCCTCCTCGGCGCGCACGTCCTCGGCGCGCACCTCCTCGGCACGCACCTCCTCGGCGCGCGCGTCCTCGGCCTGCGTCTCCTTCGTCTCCATGGCAGGTACTCCCTCTTCAGACCCCTGTGGTGACCTCTCCATTCGACCTCCGCGACACCGCCCGGAGATCAAGAAAAAGCCCTGACCCGAGAGGGAGAAAGTCCTTCCCGCAGCACGAAATTCCGCAGAAAACGATCTCTCACCTGCGTGAACGCCGAAGGGCCAAAGGCCCTTGCGGGCTTGTGAATGCATTCACAAAATCTCGTCCGCACTCCTGATCCGGCCATTCCCGCCGCACCGAAAGGACCCGGGCGGGGTGACGCACTCCACTTCCGCGCCCCACAGCCCCGCATTCCGGCTATCGGGGAAACTTCCCCCGATTCCCCCCTTCCCGCCGGTCACGCGTGGTGCACCAGACCTCAACCGACCGTGAAGGATCATCACTTCACGCCACTACACACAGTTCTCAACCAACGACTGAAAGTCAGCGGCCGATGTGCTTTCGCTGTCGCCTTCGGCAAGACTCCGGTCCGATCCGTTCGTTATTCGCAACAACAAGCAAGGGAGTGTTCGAAATGCGGTACATCTCTGGGGGGATCGCGCTGGGCGCCGCTCTCGCGCTCGGCGGCCTGGCCACCGCGGCCACCGCCGCTCCGGCGCCCGCGGCCACCGCTGCGCCCGCCGCCGCGAGTGGCTTCGCGCCCTCCGAGCTGGTGCTCACCGTCGGCTACGGCGCCAACGCCGCCGACGCCTCGATCCAGCGGGCCGTGACCCTCGGCTGTTCCTCCACCGGCGTCGGCAGCCACCCCGACGCGCCCGGAGCCTGCGCCCAACTGCACGCGGTCGGCGGCAAGTTCGACAAGGTGACCAAGGCCGCGACGAACGCCGTCTGCACCAAGGAGTGGAACCCGATCGTGGTGACGGCGCAGGGCGTCTGGGAGGGCCGCCGGGTCTCCTACGAGCACACCTTCGCCAACCCCTGCGCGATGACGGCGGGCCAGGGCAAGGTCTTCAACTTCTGAGACCGCGAAGACCGCACGGGCCCTAGGGGCCCGTGAGCCAGCCCCGCAACGCGGCCTGGGCGCCGGCCTGGAAACGGGTGTCGGCGCCCAGTTCGTCGAGCAGTCGGCTGATGCGGCGGCGCGCGGTGTGCACATGGACGCCGAGGCGGCGCGCGATCGCCTCGTCCTTGAAGCCGCCCGCCAGCAGGCCGAGCAGATCCCGGTGCTCGTCGGAGAGGCGCGGCCCGCCGCCGCCGAGCGGTAACGCCCGCTCCCACAACGCCTCGAAGAGCGGCCGGAAGACGTGCTGGAGCAGCGTGTCCCGTACGACGACGGCCGTGCGGGTCGGATCGGCGCCGGCCGCGGGCGGCAGCAGCGCGTCCCTGCCGTCCACCGCGATCAGCTTGGTGGGCACGTCGGCCGCGACCCGCACCGCGAGCCCCCGGTCGACCAGCGGCCCGAGCAGCCTGGTCCGGCCGGGGAGCGCGAGCCCCTCACGGGCGAGCACCACCCGCACGCCGACCCCGCGTTCGAGCAGGGCCGCGATGCCGGTGCCGGGGTCGGCGCCCGCGACCGCCCACGGGTTGAGGTAGGGCGGCCGGTCGAGGATCAGGACCTCTTTCTCGGCGCGGGCCAGCAGCTGGTCCACGTGCCGCACGATGGCGCCGGGACCGCTCACCGCCTCCACGGCCGCGACCGCGCCGGGCGCGAGGGCCACGGCGGGTTCGAGACGCTCGGCGATCTCGTCGGCCTGGCGCCGCAGCCGCTCCAACTCCGCCGCCTGGGCGTGCAGTTCCGCCTGTCTTCGATGGATCAGGGCCCGTACGGCGGGCGCGGGCGGCACCGGACGCGGCAGCACGGCCCGGTCGAAGGCCTCACCCGCGCCCCGACCCTCGTCCGGATCCGCGTACGGCACCGTGAACCCGTGCTCCCGCAGCCGGGACAGCGAAAGCTCCAACTGCCCTCGCGTGAGCCCCAGTTCCCGCCGCAGCTGCTCCGCGTCGCGGGGCGCCGGGGCCCGCTGCCGCAGCAGCGCCCCGTACACCCGCTCGTCCGCCTCCCCCAGGCCCAGGTCGCGCAGCGCGCTCCCCTTGCCGCTCCCCATGGTCATGTCGGGCAGTCTCACCCCGCCCCACGACGCACACAAGTGTGCGGCCCCACTTGTGACCAGTCGTTATTCCTTGATCAACATACGGGCAACGACTTGCATGAGTACGGCACGTACACGGCACGTCCATGGTGCGCTCTTTTCTGCGCGTGGAGGGGAACTTGAGAAGCTCACGCAGACGGACACGAATAACGGGGAGCGCGGCGCTGCTCGGCGCCGCGGCACTGCTCGCCTCCGGAGTCCCGGCGGCCCAGGCCGCCCCGGCGGCTCCCGAAGGACCGGCCACCGAGGTCGTCCCCGGCAAGGGCACGGCGACCCCGGCCCTGGTCGACGGGATCGCGGAGGCGGCCAAGGACTCGGGCAGCCCGGCCGACGCGGCCCGCGGCCACCTCGCGGCCAAGAAGGGCCGCTACGGAATCCCGGACCCGCGCCGGGACCTGAGCACCGAGTCGACGCTGCGCCACGGCGCCGGCGAGACCGTGCGGTTCCAGCAGAAGCACCGGGGCGTGCCGGTCCTCGGCGGCCAGTATCTGGTGCGGATGGAGAAGAAGGACGGCGAGCGGGTCGTCACCGGCACCTCCGGCAAGTACTTCACGGGCCTGAAGGTGGGCACGAAGGCCGAGGTCGCGGAGCGGACGGCCGTCGAGCGCGCCGTGGCCGCGACCGCCGCGGGGGACGGCCGCACGGGCAGCCTGACCAAGCTGTCCCCCGCGTCCCGCAAGGCCGACAACAAGGCCAAGTCCCGCGGCGGCTCCGGGCAGCGCGGCCCCGCCCTCTCCGGCAGCTCCCACGGCCTCGTCGTCCTGCCCCAGGGCGAGGGCCTCCTGACGTACCGCGTCACCGTCACCGGCAGCGACCCGGCGACCGGCGCCCCGGTGAAGCAGGAGGTGTACGTCGACGCGGCGTCCGGCTTCCCGGTGCTCCAGTACTCGGCGATCCAGACGATCGACGGCGACGGCCCCGGCTCCGGCTCCGGCTCCGGCTCCGGCTCCAGCTCCGGCTCCGGCTCCGGCTCCAGCCAGGACGACGGCTTCCCCGGCACCAAGGGCAGCGGCGTCAAGCTCGACGGCAAGAAGGTCGGCCTCGACGTCGCGCACGACGCCGCGTCGGACACGTACAAACTGCGCGACCTCCGCCACCAGTGGGACGGCAGCAAGAACCCCCTGGCCACCTGGGACGCGCGTGGGGTCGACGCCAATGACGCGTCGGGCCGCTGGCCGCAGGGGATCACCGAATTCGGCTCCAAGACCAAGGAGTTCGGCAAGGAGGCCACCGACTCGGGTGCGATCGACGCGCACTGGGCGGCCGGCCAGGTCCACGAGTACTACAAGAAGAAGCACGGCCGCGACAGCCTCGACGGCAAGGGCATGGCCATCAACTCCCTGGTGGGCGTGACCGACGGCGGCTTCCCGTACGTCAACGCCTTCTGGGACGGCCAGAAGATGGTGTACGGCGGCGGCGACGAGGAGTTCAAGCCGCTGTCCGCCGATCTGGACGTGGTCGGGCACGAGATGACGCACGGCGTCGTCGAGCACACCGCGGGCCTGGTCTACGTCGGCCAGTCCGGCGCCCTGAACGAGGCCATCGCCGACTACTTCGGCAACGCCATCGACGTGAACGCGTCGAAGACACCGATGGACGACCCGAAGGCCGGGCTGATCGGCGAGGACCTGTGCCGCACCAAGGCCCCCGCCGACTGCGCCCTGCGCGACCTCAACGACGGCCGCACCACCGCGAAGGACTTCCTCGGCGTCACCATCGGCACCGACAGCGGCGGCGTGCACCTGAACTCGACGATCGTCTCCGGCGCGCTGTGGGACATCCGTGAGGACCTGGGCGCCACCCTCGCCGACAGGATCGTCTACAAGGCCCTGTCGGAGTACCTGACCCCGCTCGACGGCTACACCGACGCCCGCAACGCGGTCGTCGCCGCGGCCAAGGACCTCGGGGCGAAGGGCGCGAAACTGCGCACCGTGCACCGCTCGTTCGACGCGCACGGCATCACCAAGGGCTGGGAGAAGGCGATCGGCGCCGACTCCGAGAAGCTCCTCGGCGACCTCAACGCCACCCGGGTCGGCGGCAGGCTGCCGAACACCGGCGCGGGCGCGGGCGGCGGCTGGTGGGCCGCGTCGAAGTCCGACGACGAGGGCCAGGAGGCCTTCTCCGTGTACGCGGGCCGCACCGACGGCTCCGGCACGCCGAAGCTGCTCAGCCCCAACGACGGGCGGTACCACGTCTACCCGGACACCGACGGCAAGCGCGCGGTGTGGGTGGCGTACGGGCCGACCAGCGTGGAGATCCTGTCCCGGCCGCTGGCCGGCGGCCCGGTGAAGAAGCTGTGGTCGGCGGGCACCACCGTCGCCAACGTGCGGATCTCCAGCGGCAACGTCACCTGGCAGGAGTCCAGCCCGCACGGCCAGCAGCGGGTGGCCTATCTGCGCCCCGGTGACCGGGAGCCGGTGTTCGTCGACGGCGGCCGCTACGACGTGGTGACCGCGCTGCCGACGATCCACGGCGACAAGCTCGGCTACGCCAAGGTGTACACCGACAAGGACGGGTACCAGCAGGTCTCCACGGAGATCACGGACGTGCGCACCGGCAAGCAGACGCTGGTCCCGGCCAAGGGCGGCCACCTCGGCATCGCCACCCCGGCGATCAACGGCACGTACCTGTACTGGCTGGTCGACGACATCGCCGACGACAACCGCATGGCCCTGCGGCGCGCCAAGCTCGACGGCACCGGCCTGACCGACATCGTCCCCGAGGACTCCAAGGACTCCTACTTCTGGAACGTGGACGCCTCCGAGTCGGCGCTCACGCTCACCCAGTGGCAGCCCCGGCAGGGCTGGAGCAACGAGAACCTCACCAAGCTGGTGCAGACCGACCTGGACGGCAAGGGCCTGAAGCGGGTGTCCTGCAACCGGGGCGAGCAGACCGGCCACGCCGCCGACACCGGCAAGCGCGTGGTGTGGATCGACGGCACCACCGGCCACACGGACCTGGTGACCCGGGCCCGCCCGGCCGGAACCTGCTGATCCGCGACACTCGGACCCGCTGATCCGGAACACACGAACGACGGTGCCCCGTCCACCTGCGTCAGGTGGGCGGGGCACCGCCTTGGGGAGCCCGGTCCGCCGCCCCGCCCCCTCCGTCGGGGCGGTGGACCGGGGTGGCTCAGACCATCGCGGCGAGCAGGTCGCGGGTGTACGCGGCGCCGGGCCGCTCGAAGACCTCGTCGCGGGTCCCGGTCTCGACGATCTCGCCGTGGCGCATGACGGCGACGCGGTCGCAGAAGTGCCGTACGACGGCCAGGTCGTGGGAGACGAAGAGCAGCGAGAGGCCGAGTTCGTCGCGCAGGTCCATCAGCAGGTTCAGGACCTGGGCCTGTACGGACACGTCGAGGGCGGACACCGGTTCGTCGGCGATGATCAGCCGGGGGCGAAGGGCGAGCGCGCGGGCGATGCCGACGCGCTGGCGCTGGCCGCCGGAGAACTCGTGCGGATAGCGGTCCAGGTCGGCGGCGGACAGGCCGACCTGCTCCAGGAGTCCGGCCGCGCGCTCCCGGCGCTCGGCCGCGTCGGCCTCGGTGTGCACCCGCAGCGGTGTCGTGACGATCTGCTCGACGGTACGACGCGGGTTCAGCGAGGCGTAGGGGTCCTGGAAGACCAGCTGCACCTCGCGGCTCAGCTCCCGGCGCAGCGCGGTGTCCCCGGCGGCGCCGGAGATGTCCCGTCCCTCGAAGCGGACCTCGCCCGCCGTGGGCCGCTGGAGCCCGGCGAGCACCCGGGCGGTGGTCGACTTGCCCGACCCGGACTCGCCGACCAGGCCGAGGGTCTCGCCCTCGCGCACGTGCAGGCTGACGCCGCGCACGGCCCGGGCGGGCTCGCGGCGGCGGCCGAGCAGGGTGCGGCCGCCGCCGAACTCCACGTGCAGGCCCGTGATCTCGGCGAGGAGGCGGCCGGTCGCGGTGACCGGTGCGCGGGCCGCGGTGCGCGGCTTCGGCTCGGGTTCGTCGACCGTCGGCAGGCGGGTGCCGGGTTCGCTGGTGAGGGTGGGGGCGGCGCCGATCAGGGCGCGGGTGTAGGGGTGTTCGGGCGTGGTGAGGACCCGCCGGGTCGGCCCTTCTTCCAGGAGGTGGCCGCCGCGCATGACGAGCACGCGGTCGGTGGCGTGCGCGACGACGCCCACGTCATGGGTGACCAGGACGACGGCGGTGCCGTGCTCGTGCCGCAACTCGTCGAGCAGGTCGAGCACCTGGCGCTGGACGCGGGCGTCGAGCGCGGTGGTGGGCTCGTCGGCGACGAGCACGTCCGGGCTGTTGATCAGCGCCATGGCGATCATCACGCGCTGTCGCATGCCGCCGGAGAACTGGTGCGGGAAGTCCCGGGCGCGGGCGGCGGGGATGCCGACCCGCTCCAGCATGTCGGCGGCGCGGTCGCGGGCCTCGGCGCGCGATGCGGACCGGTGGTGGATCCGGTAGGCCTCGGCGAGCTGTGCGCCGACCCCGTGGAAGGGGGACAGCGCGGCGAGGGCGTCCTGGAAGACCATCGCGACCCGGTTGCCGCGCAGCGGCCGCAGCGTGTCCTCGGCCGCCCCGACGATCTCGGTGCCGCCGATCTCGATGCTGCCGGTGACCTGGGTCCGCGCCGGGTCGTGCAGCCCGAGCGCGGCGAGCCCGACGGTGGACTTGCCGGAGCCCGACTCCCCCACCAGGCCGACGACTTCGCCGCGCGCCAGGTCGAAGGTGACGCCCTCGACGGCCATGACGGTGCCGCGCGTCCCCGTGAAGGTGACGCCGATGTCGCGTACCCGCAGGACGGGCCGTTCCTTGCCGGAGCCGCTCACGCGAGCCTCACTCTCGGATCGAGCCAGGCCACCACGAGGTCGGCCAGGGCGACGAAGACCACCACGAAGAACGCGGCGAGGAGCACGGTGCCGACGACGGTCGGCAGGTCGTTCTGGACGACGGCGTCCACCGCGAGCTTGCCGACGCCGCTGAGCCCGAACACGGTCTCGGTGATGAAGGCGCCGCCGAGCAGCGCGCCCACCTCCAGGCCGAGGAGCTGCACCAGCGGCGCGGCGGCCCCGCGCGAGGTGTACTTCAGGTGGGCGCGCAGCGGGCTGAGCCCCTTGCCGCGCGCCGTGCGCACGTACCCCTCGTGCATGACCTCCAGCATCTGGGCGCGGGAGAGCCGGGCGAACACGGCGGCGTTGACGAAGCCGAGGACCAGGCACGGCAGGAGCAGTCCCGCGACCCAGGCGCCGATGTCGTCGCCGGGCGAGGTGTAGCCGGGCAGCGCGAACCAGCCCGTCCGGTACACCAGGAGGTACTGGAGCGCGTAGCCGAGGAAGTAGATCTGCACGCTGGCGCCGACCAGCGTGAAACCGGACAGGAGCCGGTCGGTGAGCCGGCCGCGGCGCAGCGCGGACAGGAAGCCCGCGCCGATCCCGAAGACCACGATCACCGCGAGCGCGCCGCCCGCGAGCGACAGGGTGACGGGGAAGCGGCTGGTGATGGCGGCGCGCACCGGTTCGTGCAGCGCGTAGGAGTAGCCGAGGCAGGGCGCGTCGCAGGCGATCGGGGTGCCGTCGACGTCGTTGATGGTGCGGCCCGCGAACAGGCCGCGCACGTAGTCGGCGTACTGCGCGAGGATCGGCTGGTCCAGACCCATGGAGTCGCGTACGGCCGCGATCTGGGAGGCGTCGCACTTGGGTCCGCAGGCGATGACGGCCGGGTCGGAGGGGGCGGCGTAGAAGAGCGCGAAGGCGGTCGCGGAGATCGCGAGGAGCACCACGACCGCCTGCAGCGCCCTCCTGAGGAGGTAGAGGGGCATGGGTCAGGACTTCTTCAGGTACAGCCAGGCCGGGCTGATGGTGCCGTAGATCGGGTGGATGAAGGCGCCGCCGACGTCGGCGCCGCGCACCTGCTGGACGCGCTGGTGCAGGAACGGCACCAGCGGCACGTCCTTCATGATCGTGTCCTTCTCCAGGGCGATGAGCGCCTTGGCCTTCTTCGTCGCGTCGCCGATCCGCGCGATGCGGTCGAGTTCCCTGTCGACGGCCGGGTTCTTGTACCGCGGGTCGTTGTCGAGGGTGTCGCGGCGGCTGTCGAAGCGGTACGGGACGCCGGTGGCCGGGGTCGGCCAGTCCACGGACGAGGTGGACATCCACAGGTCGTACTTCGGGTCGGTGCCGCGCAGGACCTCGTTGGTGTAAGCAGGCAGCGGCAGCGGCTTGGTGACGAGCTCGATGCCTGCCTTGGCGAAGGCGTCCACGAGGACCTGGGCCAGGCGGTCGTTGACGGCGTTGGACTCGTAGGCGTACGTGAGCCGCTCGACCGGTTTCCCGGCCTTGGCCAGGTGCTGCTTGGCCTTCTTGATGTCGCCGGTCGGCGCCACGGGGTTGGTGTCGTACGTCCGCCAGCCGACGATGGCGGGCGAGGAGTAGGTGGTGGCGATGTCGCCGACGCGTGGGCCGCCGAGGGCCTGGCGGGCCTGCTGGCGCGGGAAGAGGTAGTGGATGGCCTTGCGGACCTCCGGGTCGGCGACCCGGTCGTTCCGGATCACCAGGTGCGAGCTGAAGGCGCCGCGGCGGCCGTCGACGACCAGGTCCTTCTTCTTCGGGTCGCGGTTGGCCTCGCCGATCAGCTCGGGCGGGAACTCGTTCTTGGTGGTGACGGTGGCCGCGCCGTCGCCGCGCCCGTTGAGGATCTCCTGGGCGGTGTTGAGCTCCTTCTTCTCGAAGGTGAACTCGAACGTGTCGGCGTACTGGTGGCGGATCGGGTCGGTGTCCGCCTTCCAGTGCGGGTTCTTCTCCAGGGTCAGGGACTGGTTCTGCCGGTGGGAGACGATCCGGTAGGGCCCGCTGGCGAAGGGCCTCAGGTCGTAGGCGGCCCCGGTGTCCTTGTCGGGGCGCACCGGTGACGAGGAGGACTGCGCGGCCATGAACGGCACGTCGGACTGCGTCTTGTGGAAGCGGAAGACGACGGTCTTGTCGTCGGGCGTCTCGATGCGGTCGAAGTCGCCGTCCTTCTTCGGGCCGCCGTACACCTTGCGGGCCTGCGCGAGGTCGGGCTTGCCGGTCAGCCACTGCGGCCAGTAGGACGGGCCGACCTCGAAGCCGGGCGCGAAGGTGCGCTCGATGCCGTACTTGACGTGCCGGGAGGTGATCGGCTTGCCGTCCTCCCACTTGATGCCGTCCTTGAGCCTGTACGTCCAGGTGCGGCCGCCGTCGGAGGGCTTGCCGGTGTCCGTGGCGAGGTCGCCGACGAGCTTCGGCTTGCCGTCGACGACCTGGTACTGGGTGAGCTGGCGGCCCCACAGGAGCGAGGTGTTGTAGGCCTCGCCCGCGTAGATCTTCTGCGGGTCCAGGTGGGCGTAGTCGCGCAGGTTGGCGACGCGGATGGTGCCGCCGTCGCGGGCGCCCGCGACGGCCGGGGCGGGGCCCGCGCTGTCCTTCGCGCTGCCGACCCCGGCGATCAGGTCGCCCTCCTCGCGGGGACTCGCCGTGTCCGACCCGGATCCGGCCCCGGCGGAGCAGGAGCACAGCACGAGCATGGCGGAGGCGGCGGCGACGAAGGGCACCGCGGTGCGCGAACTGATCCTGGGCATGGTGAACTCCGTTACGGGTGGGACGGATGAGACAGAGAGGGCGGCCGGTGCGGTCCGCCTCGGGTCGGCGCGGGGTCAGCGCCGGGTACGCGGGTCGAGCGCGTCGCGCACGCTGTCGCCGAGCAGGTTGAAGGCGAGGACGAAGAGCAGGATCGTCACGCCGGGGAAGACCATGTAGGTCGGGTCGTCGTAGAAAACCTCGGAGCCGCGGGCGATCATCCGCCCCCAGTCGGGGATGGGCTCGCTGATGCCGACGCCGAGGAAGGAGAGCGCGGCTTCGGCAGTGACGATGCCGGGCAGGGCGACGGTGATGTGCACGAGCACCGGCGCCCACACGTTTGGCAGCAGTTCACGCAGGACGATGTGGCGGCGGGACGCGCCCATGGCCCGGGCGGCCTCCACGAACTCCCGTGTCCGCAGGGACCGGACGGTGGTGCGGAGCACCATCGCGAGCGGCACCCAGCCGAACGCCGCGAAGATCACCACGAGCACGGTGAACTGCATCCAGGCGGGTTCGTTCTCGCCCGGGTCCACGAAGCGGGTCTGCACGATCGGGCTGAGCGCGAGGAAGAGCAGCAGCGTGGGGAAGGCGAGGAGCACGTCGCAGACGAAGGTGAAGACGCGGTCGGCGAGCCCGCTCAGATAGCCGACGGTCACACCGAGCACGACGCCGAGGACGGCGATCACGACGACGGAGGCGCCCGCCACCAGCAGAGAGGTGCGGATGCCGTACAGGAGCTGGGTGAACACGTCCCGGCCGAGGCCCGGTTCGAGGCCGAACCAGAACTCCCCGGACATGCCGCCGCCCGGCAGCACCGGCAGGCCCTCCGGGCTGAGCAGCCCGGGTTCGTTCTGGCCGTAGTGCTCGGTGGGGTTCTTGCCGTACGCGGCGGCGACGAGCGGCGCGGCGAGGGCGAGCAGCGCGAACAGGGCGACCACACACAGCGCGGCGAGGCCGAGCCGGTCCCTGCGGAAGGCGCCGACGGCCGCGGCGAGCGGGCTGCGGGGGCCTGGGTGTGGCGCGTCGGCCATGCTGCCCAACTCCTGATGACGTGCGGACGCGGAGGTTTCCCGCGTCGGGGTGCGCATCATTAGAGCCAGCGGGACGGAGCCTTTGCAAATCCCCCGCAGAAAGCATTTCGGGAATGCTGCGGAGATTTACAGCGGCGCAACATTACGGGCCCCCACACGGGGGCAAACAGGGACATCTCACCGCACTGAGATCTGTACCACACACCCTGCCCACGGAAGGTGACGGCGACTCATGACCTTGCTTAGGAAGGTCATCTACGCACTTCACTGGCGGATCGCCAGGGTATCTACGCGCGTCACCCCTTGGGAATTCTGGCATCCGCAATTCTTCAATGCATCTTCTTAATTCCCCAGGAAAATACCGGTGGCCCCCGGAAACCGAAAGGTTTCCGGGGGCCACCGGGTCGTCCTCGAACCAGGCGTCAGCCGATTTCCGCCCCGAAGGCCTCAAGGGCCTCGGGCACCGGCTGGAAGAACGTCTCGCCGCCGGAGGAGCAGTCACCGCTGCCGCCGGAGGTCAGGCCGAGCGCCGTGTCGCCCGCGAACAGCGCGCCGCCGCTGTCGCCGGGCTCCGCGCACACGTCGGTCTGGATGAGGCCGTTCACGATGTCGCCGTTGCCGTAGTTCACGGTGGCGTCCAGGCCCGTGACCTTGCCGTCGTGCAGCTGCGTGGTGGAGCCGCTGCGCTGCACCTCCTGGCCGACGGTCGCGGCCCCGGCCTTGGTGATCTTCTGCGTGGAGCCGTTGTAGAGGTTCACCTCGCTCGGGTGCGCGGTGTCGCCGGAGTACTTGACGATGCCGTAGTCGTTGTCGGGGAAGCTGGAGCCCGCGTTCTCACCGATGGCCGGGCCGCCCTGCTCCTCGGACCAGCTGGTGACGGACTCCGTGCAGTGACCCGCCGTCAGGAAGTGCGGGGCACCGTCCTTGACCACGTTGAAGCCGAGCGAGCAGCGGCTGCTGCCACCGAAGATGGCGTCGCCACCGGCGATGAAGGGCTTGAACTCTCCCTTGGAGTGCTTCAGTTCGGCTTTCTCGCCGAGACCGTCGACGACCGACGTCAGCTTCTTCAGGTCGGCGCCCTTGACCGTGCGGTCCACGGTCACGACGACCTTGTTGGTGGCCGGGTCGGTGGCCCAGGAGCTGCCGGGGACCGAGGCCTTGTCGGTGAGCGTGGTGCGGGCGCCCTTGAGGTCGGCGAGGGAGTTCTCGACGAGTCTGGCCTTGGCGCCGGCGGACTCGACGGCGTCCTTGGCGTTGTCGTCGAGGACGTTCACGACGAGGTTCTTGGCCTGCGCGTCGTAGTACGTCCCCGCGGCGTCGGCGCCCAGCTCCTTGTCGAGCGAGGAGGCGAGCTTTCCGGCCTTCGCGATGGAGAGCGTGTCCGGCTTGGGGGTGGGGGTGTCCTCACTCGCGTTCGCAGTCTGGAAGGTGACGGCCGCGCCGATCAGAGCGACGACACCCGCGCCTGCCATGGCGGCACGGCGCTTGGGTATGCGGCGGTGCTTCAACTCGCGTCCTCCTGTGGGGGGATCGGTCCGCTCCGGTGTGGGGACCTCGGCGGCCGAGAGGCGTACGCGCATGGCGGGCTGACGATGGGAAAGCCGCGTCCATGCCAATAGGACGCGGCCCACTATTCCCAGCGGGCGAGGCCGCACACAAGGTCTACTTCCGGACGCACGCCTTCCAACGCCCCTGCGGCCCGGCCCTGTTGACCGTCCGTGGTCTCACCACGTCGGTTCCCGCTGCAAACACCGCGTGCGAGCGGCGGTCGGCAGCGGGTGAGGACTAGTCCTGTCCGGTTCTCGACGTTCGGTGGCCGTGCGCGGGCGGCGCGGGGACAGCGGAGAGCCCCCGCCCAGGAGTGGGGCGGGGGCTCGATGGCCGCTGACTGTGCGGGGTACGGAGGTGGGCGTCAGTACACGCTCACGTTGTACGCGCGCAGGGCCTCGGTGACCGGCTGGAAGAACGTCGTACCGCCGGAGGAGCAGTTGCCGCTGCCGCCGGAGGTCAGGCCGAGCGCCGTGGAACCGGCGTAGAGCGGGCCGCCGCTGTCGCCGGGCTCGGCGCAGACGGTCGTCCTGATCATGCCGTACACGATGTCGCCGTTGCCGTAGTTCACCGTGGCGTTCAGGCCCGTGACGCGGCCGGAGTGGGTGCCGGTGGTGGAGCCGCGGCGCGTCACGCTCTGGTTGACGGTCGGGTCGGCGGCGCGGGTGATGTCCTGGCTGCCCACGGTGCCGGACTTGGTGATGGAGCTGTTCGTGTACCTGACGATGCCGTAGTCGTTCGTCGGGAAGCTGGAGCCGTGCGTGGTGCCGAGCACGGTGGTCTTCGCCGAGTTGGCCCACCAGGTGCCCGCGCCGTCCGTGCAGTGCCCGGCGGTCAGGAAGTAGTAGGTGGAGCCGCTGCGGACGTTGAAGCCGAGCGAGCAGCGCCAGCTGGAGGCGTACGTGGCGTCGCCGCCGGAGATGTACTTCTGGAACTTGCCGGGCGTCCGCTCGATCTTCAGGGCGCCGGCCTTGTCGCCCGCCGCCTGCTTCAGCTTGGCGATCTCGGCCTTGGAGACCGTGCTGTCGGCGGTGACCACGACCTGCTTGGTCTTGGGGTCGACGTTCCAGGCGGTGCCCGCGACGTCCGCTTCGAGGACGGCGTCACTGGCGGCCGTCAGGTCGGCGGCGCTGTAGGTGCGGGCCTCGTCGGCGCTGGCGGCGGGTACGGCGAGTGCGGCCGCGGCCACGAGCCCGGTCGCGATGGCGACCGTGCGGGAGTGTCTCGCTATACCGCTGCGGGGGGTGGTGCGCTTGATCCTCACTGCTGGTTCCTCCCGAGGGAAGTCAGGGGGCCCATGTGGGTTGGGGGCCCGTGAGGCGCGGTCGAAGGACCGGTGGATTCCGGTTACACCGTGTCCCTGACAAGCGCTGCTCGGGAGTATTGGGGCCGCCGTGACACCGCACAAGGGGTGCCTTTCGGCCGGGGCGGCCGATACACGACGACCGGCCCCGGCAGCGGCGCGTCTCCGCCACCACCGGGGCTCTGGGTCATCGGCGTCCTGTCAGACGTGCCGGCGGGAGGAAAGGTTCCGTTCCCCGGCGGCGATCTCGGCGGTGAGGGTGTTGCCGGGGGGCGGGAAGGGGCAGATGAAGTGGTCGGCGAACGCGCACGGCGGCAGCAGCGACCGGTTGAAGTCGACGCGCGTGCGGCCCTGTTCGTCGGGCGCGGCGGGCCGCAGGAACCGGAAGCGGTAGCTGGAGGCCCCGCTGGTCCCGTCCGCGAACACCGCCCACAGCGATCCTTCGCGCTCGACGCTCACCTGCAGCGTGTGCTCCTTCCCGGCCAGCGGGAAGGCGAGCTCGCCGCCGAGCCCGAGCCCCCGCTCCACCCCGTCCGCGTTCCCGACCCGCACGGTGCGGTCCTGCTCGTACGGCGTGAAGCGCCCCTCGACCGCGAAGGCCGGGTCGTACGTGCTGACGTCGATGCCGATGAAGTCGCCCCGCGCGGCCGCGTCCGGGTCGAAGTCCCGCACCGCCCACAGCCCTTCGCGGCGCAGCACCACAAGGCGCCGCTCACCGACTCCGAGCCGGGCAGCGGTGACGGGTCCGGGGTCGGGGGTGAGACGGGCCGTACCGGTGAAGGGCCGTCCGTCCAGGGCGATGCCGTCGTCGGCCGCCGCCGTCAGGACGAGTTCGTCACCGTCGTCCGACCAGTGGCCAGGCAGTCCTGGCAGCGTTCCGTCGGGGTGGTCGGCGAGCCAGTGCGTGCCGGTGAGGGCCAGCGGGCCGTACGGCGCGGAGACGGTGGCCGTGCGCAGCTCGTGCCACTCCTTGAAGTCCCGCAGCGTGTCTTCGGTCGTGCTCATGGTGATCAACCCTTCCATACGGGCTCGGGCAGCCCGAGGTGTGAGCGCAGGGTCGCGCCCCGGTATTCCGTGCGGTACGCGCCGCGCTCCTGGAGCAGCGGCACCACCCGTTCGACGAACTCGTCGAGCCCGCCCGGCGTCAGATGCGGGACGAGGATGAAGCCGTCGGCGGCGTCGGTCCTGACGAACTCCTCCAGCTGCTCGGCGACGGCCGCGGGCGTGCCGATGAAGGACTGCCGGGACGTCGTCTCGATGACGGTCTGGTGCAGGGACAGGCCTTTGGCGCGGGAGAGGGCGCGCCACTTCTCGGCGACAGCGAAGGGGTCGCCGACCTTCACCCGGCCCTGCACGAGCGTGGATCGCGGGTCCGGGTCGATGTCGGGCAGCGGCCCTTCGGGGTCGTACGACGACAGGTCGACTCCCCACACCTGTTCCGCGGCGAGCAGGGCGTTCTGCGGCGACACCTGCTGTCGGCGGATCTCGATGGCGCGCTCCTGGGCCTCGGCGGCGGTGTCCCCGAGGACGAAGGTGACGCCGGGCATGATCTTCAGGTCGTCCGGGGCGCGCCCGTACGCGGCGAGTCGTCCCTTCACGTCGGCGTAGAAGGCGCGACCCGCCTCCAGGGTGCCGTGCCGGGTGAAGACGACGTCGGCGGACGAGGCCGCGAACTCCCGGCCCTCGGGCGAGTCCCCGGCCTGGATCACGACGGGGTGGCCCTGCGGCGGGCGCGGCAGGCCGAACTCCCCGGCGATGTCGAAGTGCTGCCCGCGGTGCGCGAACGGCCGTGGCTCGCCGCCGGACCCGTCGGCGCCGTCGGGGGTCCAGGAGTCCCACAGCTCCCGCGCCGTCGCGACGAACTCGGCGGCGCGGGTGTACCGGTCGGCGTGGTCGAGGAAGCCGCCGCGGCGGAAGTTCTCGCCGGTGAAGGCGTCGGAGGAGGTGACGACGTTCCAGGCGGCGCGGCCGCCGCTCAGATGGTCCAGGGAGGCCAGGCGCCGGGCCAGTTCATAGGGCTCGTTGAAGGTGGCGTTGACGGTGGCGGCGAGGCCGAGGTGTTCGGTGACGGCGGCGAGCGCGTTCAGGACGGTGAGGGACTCGGGCCGCCCGACCACGTCCAGGTCGTGCACGCGCCCCTTGTGCTCGCGCAGCCGCAGCCCCTCCGCCAGGAAGAAGAAGTCGAAGAGCCCGCGTTCGGCGGTGCGCGCCAGATGCTCGAAGGAGGAGAACTCGATCTGGGAACGGGAGCGGGGATCGGCCCACACGGTGGTGTTGTTGACGCCGGGGAAGTGGGCGGCGAGGTGGATCTGCTTCGGTGCCTTACGAGGCGTGGCGGTCTGTTCCGGTGCCGTACGAGGTGTGGCGGCCTGCTGCGGTGTCGTACGAGGTGTCATGACGGGTCCCCCGCGCGTGCGGCGTAGCGGTTGGCGGGCCGGGCCAGGCCGAGGTGCTCCCGGAGCGTCGCACCCGGGTAGAACGTGCGGAACACACCGCGGTGCTGGAGCAGCGCCACGGTGCCGTTGACCAGCCGCTCCAGGTCGCGGCGCGGCTCGACGGGGGTGAGGTGGAAGCCGTCGACGGCGCCCGCGTCGTGCCAGGCGGCGATGAGGTCGGCGAGGTCGACGGGGCCGCCGCGGTACAGCGGGCCCTCGGCGGTGGGCAGCGGGCCGCCGCCGTGCCCGGGCTGCGCCGCGTGCTCGCCGCCGCCGAGGTCGACGACCAGCGCCGCGAGCACCCGCAACTGCCCAGGTGGACGGCCGAGTTCGGCGGCGCGGCGGTGCAGCGCGGCGCGGGCGGCGCCCGCCTGCGCGGGGCTCGCGGCCCGCACCAGGGCGACGTCGGCGTGCCGTGCGGCCGTCTCGCGGGCGTGGCCCTCGGTCGCGTCGACGACGACCACCGGGTTCCCCTGCGGCGGCCGCGGCACGATCGAGGGGCCGCGCACGGAGAAGGTGCCGCCCTCGAAGTCGACGTAGTGCAGCTTGTCGCGGTCGATGAAGCGTCCGGTCGCCACGTCCCTGATCTCGGCGTCGTCCTCCCAGCTGTCCCACAACCGCCGTGCCACGTCCGCGACTTCACCCGCCTCCCGCCACAGCGCGTCGGCGGGCGCGGCCCGGCGCCGTCCGAAGAGCCGCGCCTCGGCCTCGGTGGCCGACACGTCGACGGCCCAGCCGGCCCGGCCGTGGCTCACCCAGTCGAGGGTCGCCACAGCGGCCTGCACGTGGAAGGGCTCGGTGTGCGTGGTCGTCACGGTCGGCACCAGGCCGACGCGTCCGGTGGCCGGGGCGATGCGGGAGAGCACGGCGAGCGCGTCGGGCCCGTGCCGGGCGAAGGAGTCCCCGAGCGTGACGAAGTCGAGGGCGCCGCGCTCGGCGAGCAGCGCGAGTTCGGTGTGCGGGGCTGCGGCGTAGGCGCCGGTCTTGTCGATGGCGGCGGCGAGGTGCAGGGGGCCGCGGCAGGCTGCGGGTGCGGTCATGCGGAGCGAACCTCTCTCGACGGGTGCCGGCCGGAAGGGGGCCGGCGGAAGGACGGACAGGCGCGGTCGGGTACGCGGGGCGGCACCGGGCCGCTCATCGCGCCGGGTCCGCGAGGAAGGCGAGGACGGCGCGCGCGGTGGCGTCGTTCTGCCGGAACGAGGGGCTGTTGGTGCGGGGCCGGGTGAAGGCGCCCGCGCCCCGGGCGTCGGTGTGCGGGCCGAGCGCGAAGCGGCGCGGGTGCGGGGTGCCGGAGCGGTCGCGGACGCGGCCGTCGGCGGGGTCGACGGCAAGGAGTCCGTCGGGGGTCTCGGCGACGCCCTCCGCGTGCAGGGCGCGCAGGAGCGGGTCGCGGGTGCGGGCGAGCGTCGGCTGCGGCAGCCGCGCCTCGACCAGGGCGCGGGCCGCCACGGACGCCCCGGGCACGGTCGCGCCGCACGCCCGGAACACTCCCCCGCCCGCGGCCACCGTCATCCCGGCGCCGAGGAACCGCACCACCCCGGCCCGCGACAGCGCGAGCAGTTGCCGCAGCCTCGGCCCGGGAGGCCCCGAGGCGAGATAGCTGAAGTAGCCGTGCCACCACGGACCGATGTCGCCGAGCCGCACCAACTGCCCGTACACGGAGAGCAGTCCGAGGAAGACAGCCAGGTCCGGGCTGTGCGCGGGGTCGTGGCGGCGGTCGAGGTCGGCGGTGATGTAGGCCCGGATGCCGTCCTGGAGTCCGTCGTACGAGGGATGGCGGACGCCGTCCAGGGGGTGGTCGACGGCGCGCAGGTCGAGGCGGTCGGCCGGGTCGGGCACGGCGGCGGAGACGAGGGCGGCCAGCTCGGGGCTGCCGGGCGGGCAGACCGCGTACTTCTCGTCGAAGTCCGGCCAGGCCATGGCGGTGCGCTCGGCGTGGGCGGTGAACAGTCGGTGGTAGTGGGCGAAGCCCAGTTCCTTCTCGATGAGCGGCCACACGTCGCGGGCGAAGTCGTAGCCGTCGGGGCGGGCGAGGAGTTCGTCGATCTGGGCCGGGCCCAAGTAGCGCGGCAGCGGCGGCCGTTCGCCGTCGTCCCAGGTGTAGCCGAGCTTGGCGTGGTAGGGCACGCCGCGCCGCGACCCGACGTACAGGACGGGCTCGCGCCCCGACGGCACATAGGTGTCGCCCTCGTGGCGGCCGCCGCGCCCCTCGGTCAGGAGCACCATCAGGTCGATGAAGGCCAGGCCGAAGCCCCGGACCAGGACGGGCTCGCCCGCCCGCAGGGCGCTCAGGTCGGTGTCGGCGGTGAAGTCGGGCGGCAGGTGGACCAGGCCGTGGCGGCGGGCGTAGCGGGACAGGCGCTGCTGTTCGTGGTCGAGGTCGGCGTCGAGGTGGCCCTGGGCGAGGATCACCAGGTCGGCGGGCAGGGGGTGTTCGGCGCCTTCGAGCCACACCTCCTGGCGGCCGTCCGGTGGTCCTGTGAGGCGCAGGGCGCGGCGGGCGTGGTGGTGGACGGTGATGCCGGGCGGCAGGGCGGCCACCGCCTTCTCGTACACCCAGCGCAGATAGGCGCCCTGGGTGCGGCGGTCGGCGAAGGCCTGTCCGTCGGTGCCCGCCCACTCGTGCAGGGCGGGTCCGGGGAGCACGGGCCCGGCCGTCTCGACCGTGTCGTCGGTGAACATCGTGACGTCCTGGGCGTGCGAGTTCATCCAGAGCAGCGGCGACTGCTCCGCGCGCCAGATCCGTCCTGGGCCCGGCGGGTAGGGGTCGACGAGGTGGATGTCGAGGCGTGAACTCGGGTACAGATCGGGCGCGTTGGCGGCGACGCGCTCGATGACGCCGGTGGCGCGGGGGCCCGCGCCGACGATGACGAGGGCGGGGGTACCGGCCGCCGGGGCCGTCGGGGGGTCGGCGGGGTCGGCGACACCGGCGAGGTCGGTGGGGTCGGCGGGGCTCATCGGGTCCGCTCCGAGCCGCGTGCGTAGTGCCGCTCCACGTAGTACTGGCCGACGCTGAGCAGCGAGGTCACGACGACGTACCAGAGGGTGGCGACGAGCAGGAGCGGGATGACCTGGTAGGTGCGGTGGTAGACCAGCTGCACGGAGTAGAGCAGGTCCTGCACGGCGATGACGCTGACGATCGATGTGCCCTTGAGCGTGCCGATCAGCATGTTCCCGGCCGGGGGCACGATGGAGCGCATGGCCTGCGGAAGGACGACGCGCCTCAGCCGCCGCCACCGCCCGAGCCCGAGCGACTGCGCGGCCTCCACCTGCCCCCGGTCCACGGAGAGGATGCCGCCCCGCACGACCTCGGCGGCGTACGCGGCCTCGTGCAGCGTGAGCCCGATGACGGCGATGGTGACGGGCCCGAGCAGGTCCACGGTCTTGACGCCGAACAGCGTCGGGTAGAGGGCGCCGATGTTGAACCAGAACAGCAGCTGCACCAGGATCGGCATGGACCTGAAGAGCCAGACGTAGCCCCAACTGATCGATCTCAGAACGGGGTTGGCGGACAGCCGGCCGAGGGCGAGCAGGGTGCCGAGCGCGAAGCCGAGCGCCATCACGGCCCCGGTCAGCCACAGCGTGAGCCACAGCCCGCGCAGCACGGACGCGGAGGTGAAGTAGTCGCCGACGACGTCCCACTGGAAGGCGTCGTTGCGGGCGACGGACCGGGCGACGAGCGCGAGGGCGATCAGGACGACGGCGGCGGCGATCCACTGGCCGACGCGGGGCCGCGCCACGACGGGCAGGTCGGCGGGGTCGCCCGTGGGCGGGTCCGGCGGGCGGACGTCGACTGTGGCGAGGGTCTCGGATGACATGCGAAGGCTCCGTCAGGACGGGTGGCGCCTTCACATGGGCCGCGCGGACCGAGCCCCTCAGCACGGGTCCGCCTCTTGAGACTACGGGGCGCTTCGCGCGTGTTGTCAAGGCCGTTCAGAGGCGATCCGGATCCCTGTCCAGAATATGAGCCGTACGTCTCAGGGCAGTTGACGCGGAAACGGATGCCTGTTCCACTTGGGCTCATGCATCCACAGCAGTGGCTGGTCAAGCGCTCCCACATCGACTTCGGTCGCGTGTGGTCCGCTTCGTGTTGATGCACGCCTGAGCCGACCTGTCACGCCGCACATCCGGGCCTTTTCGCCCTGTACGTCACCCCTGCGCGGCACTCACATGTTCCAACACGCGGACAGTCGTCTCACTCTCTCCGAACTCTGGTGCGCCCGAGCGCCGTTGCCCTGCCTTCACATGCGTACGCGTACGCACCCCTCCCCTCGCACGACCATCGCCGCACCCCGCTCTGCCCTGCCCGGGCAGCGCCGCACCGGAGCCGGAGACCACCACGTCATGCGCACACCCCTGCCCTCCCGCCGCCTCACCACGGCCTTCGCCCTGCTCACCGCCGCCACCCTGACGCTCACGGCGTGCGGCTCCGGCGACTCCACGACCGCGGGCGGCGCCGCTCCCGCGGGCAAGAGCGGCAAGCTCCCGACGACGGACGTGGTGTCGTCCGTCGCCAAGGACGACAAGGCGGCTCGGCTGCTCCCGGCGGACGTACGCGACCGCGGCACCCTCAGGATCGCCACCAGCGTCGGCGGCACCCCGCCGGGCTCGGCCCATCTGCCGGACGGCAGGACCGTCGTGGGCCAGGACATCGACTTCGCGAACGCCGTCGCCAAGGTCCTCGGCCTGCGCCTGAAACGCGAGACCGCGAGCTTCGAGGCGATCCTGCCGTCCCTGGACAGCGGCAAGTACGACCTCGGGACGGGCAACTTCGGCGTCACCGACGAACGCCGCAGGACCATCGACTTCGTCACGTACGTCAACGACGGCCAGGGCTTCGCCGTGCGCGCCGACAGCGAGCTGAAGAAGATCACGGACTTCGCCCAGCTGTGCGGCCTGAACGTGGCCACGGGCGCGGGCACCACCTTCGAGGTGACCCTGGAGGACAACAAGCACGTCTGCTCCGACGCGGGCAAGAAGCCGTACAGCGTGAAGACCTACACCGAGCCCGGCGCGATCTGGCCCTCGCTCCAGCAGGGGCGCAGCGACGTGGTGATGTCGACGATCAACGGCCTGCGGTACGCGGTGCGGCAGCAGGAGGGCCTGAGGTTCCTGGGCGAGTTCCACCGCCTGGACGTGGGCTTCGCCTTCAAGAAGGGCACGAAGCTGGCGCCCGCGTTCCAGGCGGCGGTCAACCGGCTCATCGAGGACGGGACGTACGACCGCATCCTGAAGAAGTGGGGCACGCGGGCGTCGGCGATCGAGAAGTCCCGGATCTCACCGCCGGAGATCAAGGACTGACGGTACGTCACCGGCAGGCCCCGCCTCAGTCACAGCACGAGCAGCAGTCACAGCAATCGCAGTCGCAGTCCCGGCAGGCGCCCTCGCGCTTCTTGCGGGACCACGGGCCCTCGTACTCCTTGGCGCAGCACAGCCGGCAGGTGCAGCACAGCCCGATCGCGACGGCGCACCCGGCCCAGAACCCGCGCCGCGGCTTCGGCGGCTCGCCGCCGGACCAGTCGCCGCTCCCGCCGTGGTTGCCACCGCCGTAGTTGCCGCTCCCGTGGTCCCCGCCGCCGTACGCGTCGCCCCGGTGGTTCCCGGCCCCGTGGTTCGCCCCGCCCCCGTAGGAACCCGAGCCGCCGGACCCGTACGCCCCCGAGCCGTGGGACCCGTCGTAGGCCGTCACCTCGTGCCCGGACGCCCCGCTCACCTCGTGCGGCGCGTGCCCGCACGAGGTGGTGCCGAACGCCCGGGCCACCGAGCGCTCCAGTTCGTGCACGAGCAGGAAGTGGGCGAGCTTGGCGTCGGTGAAGCGCACCTCGGCGAGGGCGAGCCTGATGCCGTGCAGCGCGTCGTCGGCGAGCCGCCGGGCCTCGGCGCGGGAGGTGCCGAGGGCCGTGATCGGGTTCCAGGCGCCCGCCTCGGCGTCCGCCACCCGGTCCTCGACGGCGTCCAGGAGGTGCGCGAGCCTGCCGAAGAGGCGTCCTGCCTCGGCCAGCGGCTCCGCGTTGCCCGGGCGTCCGGCGAGGACGGCGGTGTGCGCGAAGGCGGCGGCGGTCGCGGTCTCGGTCGGCTCGGTGACCGTGAGCAGGGAGGTGCCGGGGCCCGCCAAGGCCTCGATGCCCTCCTGCCGTTCGACGGCGTCGAGCAGGACGGCGGTGTCGAAGCCCACGTCGGCGCCGGTGCTCGCGCCCTCACGGCCCCACTTGCCGGCGACGCGCCGGGCCGCGGCGGCCACCGGCCTGCGCGCCAACAGGCCATCGCCGTCGACGACGTGGTCGCGGACCTTCGCCGAGGCCAGCACGAGCGAGACGGCCGCGGCGAGCCGGGCGCCCTCGCCCTGGGCGACGGACGCGGTGCGCATGCCGCGCAGCGGACAGGGGCCCGCGGTGCGCCGCCAGGCGACGGACCGCTCGGCCTGAGCCTCCGTCAGAACCGAGATGATGAGCCCGTCGTAGTTGGTCACGACGCGTGCGAACTGCCCGTGGTCACCGCGCAGCGCGAGGCAGAGCCCGCACAGATGCGCCATCCACTGGGTCTTGAGCCCCTCCCCGAGGCGGTGGCTGCAGGGCCTGACGATTCCGAACAAGGCGACTCCCCCGTGAGCCCGATGATCCCGATGAGCCCGGTGGATCCGCTGGACACGCTGGATCCGCCGGACACGCGAACTCCGGCATCGTATCGACCCGTCCGCCCACCCGCCCCGTTCACCCGTACGCACCGCGCGTCACCCATACGCCGCGAAGAATCATATTTCACTCACTGTCAGCAGCCGTGCACGGCAAGACCCTTGAAGAATCCCGCGCGTCGCCGTATTGACTGTGTGCCAGTACCGTCACGAAAACCCCGCGCGGCGACTATCCCCTTGGCGCACCATCCGCATCATGGACGACCATAGGGGTGCGGAACGCAAGCAGACCGCTGCGAGAGGAGGCGTCCATGGGATCGGTGCGCAAGGCGAGTGCCTGGCTTGGCCTCGTCGACGACAACAACGACGAGCGTTACTACGACGGATACGAAGACGACGGGGCCGACGGCCCCGAGGCGGCCGAGGCCTGGGTCACGGACCCGCGGGTCAAGGTCGCGTCGGACGTGGCCGAGGACAAGGGCCACAGGATCGGCACGGTCACGCCGGACAGCTTCCGCGACGCCCGCGCCATCGGTGAGATGTTCCGGGACGGCACGCCGGTCATCGTGAACCTCACGTCGATGGAGCCCGGCGACGCCAAGCGTGTCGTCGACTTCGCGGCCGGGCTCATCTTCGGCCTGCGCGGCTCCATCGACCGGGTCGCGCACCGGGTCTTCCTGCTGACCCCCGCCAACACGGAGATCGTCAGCGGCGAGGCCACGGCCCAGCGGACCGACGGCTTCTTCAACCAGAGCTGAGGCAAGGCCGCTCGCCGTGCCCGTGCCCCGCCGCCGCGCGCCCCGCGCGCTCAGCGGAAGGCGTCGAGCCCGGTGAGCGCCTTGCCGAGGACCAGCTGGTGCATCTCGACGGTGCCCTCGTAGGTGAGCACCGACTCGAGGTTCGTGGCGTGCCGCATCACGGGGTACTCGAGCGAGATGCCGTTGGCGCCGAGGATCGTGCGCGACGTGCGGCAGATCTCGATCGCCTCTCGTACGTTGTTGAGCTTGCCGAAGCTGACCTGCTCGGGCCGCAGCCGCCCGGCGTCCATGCGGCGCCCGAGGTGGTGCGCCAGCAGGATGCCCTTGTGCAGCTCGACCGCCATGTCGGCGAGCTTGGCCTGGGTGAGCTGGAAGCCGCCGATCGGCCTGCCGAACTGCTCCCGCGTCTTCGCGTACTCCACGGCCGCCTCGAAGCAGGCACGCGCCGCGCCCATCGCGCCCCAGACGATGCCGTAGCGCGCGTGCGACAGACAACTGAGCGGGCCCTTCAGGCCGGTGACACCGGGCAGCACCGCGTCCGCCGGAAGCCGCACCTCGTCCAGGACCAGCTCGCTGGTGACGCTGGCGCGCAGCGACCACTTGTGCCTGATCTCCGGTGCGGTGAAGCCCGGGGTGTCCGTGGGGACGGCGAAGCCCTTGATCCCGTCGTCCGTCTGTGCCCAGACCACGGCGACGCCCGCGACCGATCCGTTCGTGATCCACATCTTGCGCCCGGTCAGGACCCAGTCCGTCCCGTCCCGCTTCGCGTACGTCCGCATGGCCGCCGGGTCCGAGCCGTGGTCGGGCTCGGTGAGGCCGAAGCAGCCGATGGTCTCGCCCGCCGCCATGCCCGGCAGCCAGCGCTCCTTCTGCTCCTGGGAGCCGAACTTCCAGATCGCGTACATCGCGAGGGAGCCCTGCACCGACACCAGCGACCTGATCCCCGAGTCCGCCGCCTCCAGCTCCAGGCAGGCGAGGCCGTACTGCACGGCGCTCGCGCCCGCGCAGCCGTAGCCCGTCAGCGACATGCCGAGCGCCCCGATCGACCCCAGCTCCCTGGCCAGCTCCCTGATCGCCGGCAGCTCGCCGCTCTCGTACCACTCCGCGATGTGCGGGAGGACGCGGTCCGCCGCCCACGACCTGACGGTGTCGCGCACCGCCAGGTCCTCCGGGGCAAGCAGGTCGTCGAGGCCGAGGGGGTCGGTCGGGTCGAAGGGGGGCAGGTTGCTGCTGCTTGCGGGCGACATGGTGCCTCCGGCGGGATTAACTAGCGCTGGTAGTCAGGTGGGGCTCGCGCTGACGCTACGGTGTGGCCTCGCGGACGTCCAGCGTGGGCGGGGGCCCTGCCGGGGGCTCCCCAACCCCGCCCCTTCCCGAACCCGGGGGCTGCGCCCCCGGACCCCCGCTATCGGCGCTCCGCGCCTCGTCCTCAAACGCCGGACGGGCTAGAAACTTCCCCGGGGCGGGCTAAAACCTTGCCGCAGCGGCGCAATATCTAGCCCCTCCGGCGTTTGAGGAGCGGGGTCTGGGGCGGAGCCCCAGTTCGGGAAGGGGCGGGACTGGGGCGCCCCGCGAAGGCCCCCGACCTCAGCGCAACGACTCCACCGGCACCCCCGCGCCCTCGCGAGGAACAGGTATCCCCGCATCCCCCTCCCCACCAGGGGCCCCACACTCCATACCCCGAGGCAGCCGCAGGGCTGCGAGGGCCCCGAGAAGCAACAGCCCCGCGCTGACGAGCAGAGTCACATGGAGCCCGTGCACGAAGGAGTCCCGGGCGGCCACCCGCAGGGCCTCGCCCTGCGCCCCACCGAGCCGATCGGCGACGTCATAGGCCTCACCGAGGGAATGACTCGCCGCCGCACTGTCCGCCGCCGGAACACCCCGCACGGAGGAGAGCCCGGGCGCGTACGCGGCGTTCATGACGCTGCCGAGGAGCGCGATGCCGATCCCGGCACCGAGCTGGTAAGAGGTCTCACCGATGGCCGCGGCCCCGCCGGCCTGGGTCTGCGGGGCTTCGCTGAGCATGGATTCGTAGGCGCCGAAGAGCGTGGTCTCCAGGCCGAAGCCGAGCAGGACGAAGCCGGTGAGGAGCAGCGGGGCGTTGTCGTCGGTGCCCATGGCGGTGAGGGCGGCGACGGCGAGGGCGGTGAGCGCGAAGCCGGAGGCGACCATGGCGCGGGGCCCGAAGCGCAGGAGCATCCGGGACCCGGCGAGCCCCGCGGCCATGGCGGCGATGGTGAGGGGAAGCAGCCGGAGTCCGGTCTCCAGGGGGGAGAGCCCGAGGACGAGCTGGAGGTACTGCGCGGCGATGAGCTCCAGCCCGACGAGGGCGAGCATCGCGAGGACGATGCACCCCACGGACGTACTGAACGCGGGCCGCGTGAACATGGCGAGGTCGACGAGCGGATACCGCCGACGCCGCTGCCGGCGGACGAAGGAGACGAGGAGCCCGCCGCCGACGAGGAGCGCGAGCAGGGTGGTGGCACCGAACGGCGACTCCCCGCTGCCGAGCCTCTTGACGCCGAGCACGAGGCCGAAGAGGCCACCGGCGGCCATGAGGGCGCCGACAACATCCCAGGGGCCGTTGCGGGCACCGGTCGACTCGGGCAGGAGCCAGCGTCCGACGGGCAGGCTGACGAGCATCAGCGGGATGTTGATGAGGAAGACCGAGCCCCACCAGAAGTGTTCGAGGAGGAAGCCGCCGAGCAGCGGGCCGCAGGCGGCGCCGACTGCGGCGACGGCGCTCCAGATGCCGATCGCGAGGGCGCGCTCGCGCCGGTCGGGGAAGACCTGGCGCAGGATCGAGAGCGTCGCGGGCATGATCATCGCGCCGCCGACGCCGAGCAGCGCGCGGGCCGCGATGAGGACGTTCGGGGTGTCGGCGAGCGCGGCGATCGCGGAGGCCACGCCGAAGAGGCCGTAGCCGAGGAGCAGCACGCGCCGGCGGCCCACGCGGTCGCCGAGGGTGCCGAAGAGGATCAGGAGCGAGGCGCAGACCAGCGGATAGATGTCGACGATCCACAGAAGCTCGATCGCGCCGGGCTTGAGGTCCTCGGTGACGGCGGGCACGGCGACGTGCAGGACGGTGGCGTCGACGGCGACGAGCAGCAGGCTGACGCAGAGGACGACGAGCACGACCCAGCGGTTGGCGCCCGCGCCGGGGGGCCGACGGCCGGATGGAGCGGCGGCCGTGGTCGTCCCGGACATGTGCGTACCTCCCAGTGATTCCTCGCGAGTGCGGCCAGTGGGGGGCCGGCGGGACCCTACGGGATCCGGTCGTCCGGCTGTGGCGGCTGTGAACGGCGAGTGGCCGTCAGCGTACGCGAGTCCCCGGCCGGCTCGCGTGGCGGACCTCTCATGGTTGCCGTGCGGGGGTGTGGTGTGCGCCACGTTCGCCCGTGCCGGTGATGTTCGGCTGCCCTCGTGCCGTCACGAGCATGCGGGCGCGGAGCCGATAATCGAGCCCGTGACCGATCTTGATCAGCGCCCCGCCACGGGGCACCGGACCGCCGCCGCGCTGCGTCGGGCGGCGCCCGCGCTCTTTGTGTACGCCGGAGTGCGCGCACTGGGGCTCGCGGTGCTCGCCGTGTGGGGCGCCGTGGCGGGCAAGAGTCCGCACACCTTGCTGTCCGCCCGCTGGGACTCGCTCTGGTACACCCGCGTCGCCGACTTCGGCTACGGCTGGGAGGTGCGGCTGCCGGACGGCAGCGTCCACTCGAACCTGGCGTTCTTCCCGCTGCTTCCCTGGCTGGAGCGGGCCGGGTCGGTGTTCGGCCTGTCGTACGCGGACGCGGGCCTGGTGGTGAGCGCGCTCGCCTCGCTGTGTGCGGCGGGCGGGATCTTCGCGGTCGCGGAGCATGTGTACGGCCGCCGGGCCGGGGTGTGCGCGGTGGCGCTGTGGGCGGTGCTGCCGGTCGGCATCGTGCAGTCGATGGCGTACAGCGAGTCGCTGTTCACGGCGCTCGCAGCCTGGGCGCTCTACGCGGTCCTGACGGGGCGCTGGGTGACGGCGGGCCTGCTCGCCTCGCTGGCCGGGCTCACCCGCCCGGTGGGGGCGGCGGTGGTCGCCGCGGTGTGGGCGACGGCGGCCCTGGCGGCGTACCGCAGGAGGCGGGCCGGTGAGCGGGCGCTGGTGGCCGGGCGGGACTGGCGGATGCTGCTCGGCGTGCTCCTGGCGCCGCTCGGCGCGGCGGGCTACGTCCTGTGGGTGGGGCACCACACGGGCGACGGCCTGTTCGGCTACCTCGACGTGCAGAAGCAGTGGGGCAACGGCTTCGACGGGGGCTACGCCTTCGCGCGCTTCATCGGCGAGAAGTTCACGTCCCCGGCGGGGGCGCTCGCCGGGATCGGTCTGATCGTCGGGGTGGCCGGTCTGGTCTGGCTGTACGTGAAGGGGGTGCGGCAGCACCAGCCGCCCGCCCTGCTCGTCTACTGCGGGATCGTGGTCGTGCTCGCGGTGTGCGCGTCCGGCTACTTCGGCTCCAAACCGCGCCTGCTGATGCCCGCCTTCCCGCTGCTGCTGCCGCTCGCGGTGGCGCTCGCGCGGCTGCGCACGAGCAGGGCGGCCCTGGTCGTGGGCTCGGTGGCCCTGGTCAGCGCGGTGTACGGAGCCTTCTGGCTGCACGGCTCGGGGCCGCCGTGAGCCCGTCCCCGGTCCGTCGGCGCCCTCCGCTTCCCGCCAAGATCGCCCGCTCATGATCGTTCCCGGACACGGGCGGTGAGCATCCGGTGATCGGACGGAGAATTCCGTGCCAGGTCCCGGTGAACGAATTCATAAGGCGCCTAAAACCGCGAGCGTAATGATCAACGGATTGGGTAAAGCAGGCATCATTGAATAGGGATTCCGGCCGGAATAAACCGGAGCCTGAGATCAATGCCACATCACATCGTCATCACAAACGCTCTGATTCGACCTAGTAGGGCACTCACTCGCTGTAACGTCGATTGGGTGCGTACCGAACGAAACCTGACCCGTCTGGACCGGCTCTTCGCCCGGCTAGACCGTGAGCCGGAACGACCGGCCCACCTCGATGAGCCGCGGATGAGCCCGCACCGGGTCGTGCTCTTCAGCGCGACGCTGGCCTTCTACGTGGCCATCGTCGTCGCCGTCGTGGCCACGTCCTGGCTCGTGCGGTTCGACTGGCAGGTCATGTTCTTCCGGCCCTACCAGCAGTGGCCCGAGATCCACGGCTTCCTCGACTACTGGGTCGTCCTCGGCCAGCGCGGCCCCACCGCCGTGATGGTCGCGGCCTGGCTGGGCTGGCGCTCCTGGCGGCAGCACACGCTGCGCCCGCTCCTGATGTTCGGCGCGGCACTGCTCCTGCTCAACGCCACGGTGGGCGCCGCCAAGATCGGCATGGGTCGCCTCGGCCCGCACTACGCCACCGTCATCGGCTCGAACGAGATGTGGCAGGGCGGCGATATATTTCCTTCGGGCCACACCGCCAACGCCGTCGTGACCTGGGGAATCCTGGCCTATCTGGCCTCCACCCCGCGCACCCGCCGCTATCTGTCGGCGCTCTCCGCCGTGGTCTCTCTCAGCGTCGGCCTCACCACCGTCTACCTGGGCACGCACTGGCTCAGCGACGTCCTGCTCGGCTGGGCCGCCGGCCTGCTCATCCTGCTCGCGCTGCCCTGGGTGGAGCCGCTCATCACCCGCGTCGAGGCCTGGATCCTCGGCATCAGGGACGCCTGGGCGCGCCGCGGCGGCCGCCCCGCCACGCCCCCGGTGCCCACCCCGGCCCTGGTCCCGCAGCGCACCGCAGGCGGTCCCGGTGGCCCCGGCGCCCCCGGCGACGAGCAGCCCGCCCGCGAGCCCGTCGCGACCGCCCGCCCCCGCACCCCCGCCTACCTCGCCCCGGGCCCGCACACCGCCCGCTGCGAGCGCACGCCGGTCACCCCGCAGGGCCCCCGCCGCCCGCCGCACCCCGAGCGGGTGCGCGGCACCTCGGCGCGGCCCCTCGCGGGCGGCTGAGCACCCCACCGACCGCGGGAACGGTACGCACAGCTGGATCCCGCACGACGAAGGCCCCGGACACCGCACAGGCGTCCGGGGCCTTCGTCCGTCGCGCGGCGGCTCAGCCCTTCCAGCAGCGCGTCACCGCGCCGTCCGCGACCTCGAAGTTCAGCCGCCCCGCGAGGTACTCCATGGTGATGAACGTGCCCGGCGGCAGCGACCTGACGGTGGACCAGCCGCGGGCGCGGGCCCGGCGCTCGGCGTCCTCGGCGGCGAGGCCGACGTAGGAGTCCGGGCTGTCCTGGGGCTCGGCGGCGGGTGTCGGTATGGGTGCCATGACCGTCACGGTAGGCGGCCGGTGCGCCGCGGGGAAGTCCGGTAGCCGTGCACCATGCGTCACCGGTGCCCCTCTGGTCACGCTTCTGTCACAGGATCACGACGCGTGTTTCGCCCGGACTTCGTCACACGTACGAGCGGTTCATCGCTCTCGAAGGCTGAATTCGGCCCGAACTCCGGGGCGCTCAGGAGCCCATGGAGAGATCGCCGGAAAACCTCTCGGAACACTGTCGGAAGATCCTCCCCGGCACCCGGCAATGCCTCCGGAAATCCTTTACCGATCCTCCGCATTTCCGATTACCGGGAGCTTCCGGTGAGGTGACGCGGCATGAGGAATTCACGGTTCCAGGAGTCGGGGCGGGGGACGCCCCCTGTCGGATCCGGGTGCGCGGCGACATCATGTCGTGTGCTTCGAGCAAGCCCGGGACGCGACGGCGAAGGGGCAAGCGATGGGGACGCAGACGGTGCGGGCGCAGGCGGGGCCGGCGCGGGAGCGGACGCCGGGGCGGATCGTCGTCGACTGGCTGACCACCACCGACCACAAGAAGATCGGGCACCTCTACCTGATCACGTCGTTCGCGTTCTTCCTGATCGCGGGTCTGATGGCCCTGATGATGCGGGCCGAACTCGCCCGCCCCGGCCTGCAGCTGATGTCCAACGAAGAGTTCAACCAGATGTTCACCATGCACGGCACGATCATGCTCCTGCTCTTCGCGACGCCGACGTTCGCGGGCTTCGCCAACGAGATCATGCCGCTGCAGATCGGCTCGCCGGACGTGGCCTTCCCGCGCCTGAACATGCTCTCGTACTGGCTGTTCCTCTTCGGCGGCCTGATGGTGCTCGGCTCGCTCCTCGTGCCGGGCGGGCCCGCGGCCTTCGGCTGGTTCGCGTACGCGCCCCTGAACAGTCTGGAGCGCTCCCCCGGCATCGGCGCCGACCTGTGGATCATGGGGCTCGCGCTGTCCGGCTTCGGCACGATCCTCGGCGCGGTGAACTTCCTGACCACCATCATCGGGATGCGCGCGCCCGGGATGACGATGTTCCGGATGCCCATCTTCACCTGGAACGTGCTCTTCACGTCGATCCTGGTGCTGCTCGCGTTCCCGGTGCTCGCGGCCGCCCTGCTCGTCCTCGAGGCCGACCGGCGCTTCCACTCGGTCGTCTTCGACGCCCAGTTCGGGGGTGCGCTGCTGTGGCAGCACCTCTTCTGGTTCTTCGGGCATCCGGAGGTCTACATCATCGCGCTGCCGTTCTTCGGCATCATCACGGAGATCATCCCGGTGTTCAGCAGGAAGCCGGTGTTCGGCTACGTCCCGCTGGTCGGCGCGACGATGGCCATCACCGGGCTCTCGGTGGTCGTGTGGGCGCACCACATGTTCGCGACGGGCGCGGTGCTGCTCCCGTTCTTCTCGTTCATGTCGTTCCTGATCGCGGTGCCGACCGGGGTGAAGTTCTTCAACTGGACGGGGACGATGCTCAAGGGGTCCCTGTCGTTCGAGACGCCGATGCTGTGGTCCGTCGGCTTCCTGGTGTCGTTCCTGTTCGGCGGCCTGACGGGCGTCATCCTGGCCTCGCCGCCGCTGGACTTCCACGTCACCGACTCGTACTTCGTCGTGGCGCACTTCCACTACGTGGTCTTCGGCACCGTCGCGTTCGCGACCTTCGCGGGCTTCTACTTCTGGTGGCCGAAACTCACCGGCAAGATGCTCGACGAACGCCTCGGGAAGATCCACTTCTGGACGCTGTTCGTGGGCTTCCACACGACGTTCCTCGTGCAGCACTGGCTGGGCGCGGAGGGCATGCCGCGGCGGTACGCGGACTATCTGGCGGCCGACGGCTTCACGGTGCTCAACACTGTGTCGTCCATCGGCGCCTTCCTGCTCGGCCTGTCCACGCTGCCGTTCCTCTACAACCTCTGGAAGACCGCCAAGTACGGCCAGAAGGTCGAGGTCGACGACCCCTGGGGGTTCGGCCGCTCCCTGGAGTGGGCGACCTCCTGCCCGCCGCCGCGGCACAACTTCGTCACGCTGCCCCGGATCCGCTCGGAGTCCCCGGCGTTCGATCTGCACCATCCCGAGTTCGGGGCGCTGCGGGCGCCGGACGACCAGGCCGGTCACCCCGGTCCGGGGCCCGGCTGAGCCCGGCCCTCACCGGGCCCGTCCGCGGGCGGATCCGACCAGGGGGGCCGCGCCCCCTCTCCCCCGGACCGGCCCTTCGGGCCGCGCCTTCACGCGCCCGACGTGCCGACAGCCGTCGCCGACACCCGTACCGCCAGATCGTTGTCGTTCGTGTAGTACGGGCCCACCTCCACCTGGCCGCCCACGCAGTCCACCCGTGTCGCCGGGTAGGTGAAGATCGGCTTCTTGTCGGCCACGTCGTCCAGGAGGCGGGCCAAGCGGATGCGGGGGCCTTCGTCGCCTGCCGGGTGGAGCCACAGGTCCCAGACGCCCTCGGCGTCGGCCAGTTCGGCGTAGGGCAGGGCGAAGCCGAAGTCCGCGGTGCCCGCGGGGGTCACCTCGGCGCGCAGGACCCGGGAGACGTCGCCGCGCAGGACGGCCTCGATGCGGGCGGCGCCGGTCAGCGCGGTGCCGTAGACCCTGCCGTGACCGGTCAGGCCCGTACCGTCGATGCGCAGCTCGCCGACCTCGGTGTGCGGGGCGCGCAGCCAGGCGCGCACCGACAGGTTGCCCTGCTTGGTGGCGTACGGGATGCGGACCGCGACATGGCCGCGGCTGCCGCTGGGGGCGCGGTCGACCAGCGAGCGCAGGTCGTTCACGCCCGGCACGAGGCGGCGCGGCTCGCCGCCCTCGACCTGCGCGTACGCGTTCCAGCGGCCCTCGGCCAGCTCGACGCTGCTGGGCAGCGCGGCGCGCAGGCTGCCGTCGGCGGCCGGGGCGAGCGGCAGGCGTACCTCGACGGGCGGGTCCGACTCGCGCAGGCGGAGGAGCAGATGGGCGGCGCCCGCCTCACCGGGGTCGGTGACGTCGAAGGTCAGCCCGCCCGCGGAGTCCGCGATGCAGTCGGCGCGCGGCGCGATCGGCTGCGGCTCGCCCGTCGTGGCCTCCTCCGCGCCGTCCAGCGTGCCCCGTGTGAACACGGCCGTCATGCCAAGCGCCCCTTCGTCGGTACCGTCCGGCGGGCGTCCCGCACGGCGTAAGCGCCGCCGAGCAGGGCCCCTCTCGCGCGGTGCATCGAGCCGCGCATCCGGCCGCCCAGCGAGCCGCCCCGCGTGAGCATGCCGTGGAACATGTCCTCGTAGCGCTCGGCTATGCGGGCCGGGTCGAAGCGCTCGGAGTCCTCGAGCGCGGCGCCCGCCATGCGCTGCCGCAGCGCGTCGTCGTTGATGAGTTCGAGCAGTCCGCCCGCGATCGCGTCGGCGTTGCCGACCTCGACGAGGCGGCCGTCGACGCCGTTGTCGATGATCTCGCCGGGACCGTGCGGGCAGTCCGTGGCGACCACCGGGAGCCCGCAGCGCATGGCCTCCACGATGGTCATGCCGAACGACTCCAGGCTGGAGGTGACCGCCGCGATGGAGCCCTTGGCCCACTCCGGCTCGATGGGGTGCGCCGGGCCCATGAGGAACACGTGGTTGTACAGGCCGAGGTCGTCGATCAGCTTGCGGAGCTTGTCCTTCTGCTTGCCGCCGCCGTAGATGCGAAGGCGCCAGTCGGGGCGCTCGCGGCGCACCTTGTCGAAGGCGCGGATCAGCAGGTCGTACCGCTTGACGGGGGCGAGCCTGCCGGCCGCGACGACCCACTTGTGGGAGCCGTCGGCGGGCTCGATGCCGGGCGCGGGCACCGGGTTCGGCACCGCCTGCACCTGCACGCCGGGCAGTCGCATCCGCTGGCGGTAGGCGTGCGCGTCGGCCTCGGTCGTCGTGGTCAGGACGTCCAGGCGCGGGTACACGCTGCGCAGTTGCAGGCGCAGTTCCTTGGGGTGGCTGTCGAGGGTGAGGTGCTCCTGGCCGACGCGCAGCACGCCGCGCCGGGCCTGGCGTGCGATGTGCACGTTCAGGCCGGGCCGGGTGCCGATGACGACGTCGGACCTCAGGGCGGACAGGTGGGCCGCGATGCGCTCGTCGGTGAGGGCGCTGTACTGGGCGTAGCGGCCCTCGGCGCTGGGGAAGACCTTGGCCGGGGTCCGGTAGGCCTCCAAGTCGCCGTCGTAGCCGGGGCTGCCCTTCCTGATGTCGACGAGGTGGCTCAGCCTGATCCGCGCGTCGGGGGTGAAGACCGGCTCGTCGCGGTGGCGCAGCACCGACACGATGTCGACGTCATGGTGCTCGGCGAGTGTGTTCGCCAAGTTGTACGTCGTCCGGATCGTCCCTCCGATCCCGTACGCGTTGTGAATCAGGAAAGAGATATGCATACGTCCCCGTATTCCGCGCTTCCCTGCGGACAGTCCGTCTCGTCCGCCTACCGAAGGGTTAGACGGGAATCTCAGGCCAGGGGTTGGGTCGAAAATCCGTCTTGTTCTGAAACGGACACCTGAACGTGAGCCGGAAGCGGGAACTCCGTGACTGGTACACCCATCAGGGCTGGTAGGAGAGCTGTGGTACGTCGAAGCAGGTGCGGTTCATGTCGCCTTGTGTGACCCAGCCCTCATCGTCCTGCCAGCGGGCCACGGACACGCAGGTCTCGCGTTTCTTCGGCGGCTCGGACCGCCGTTCGTACGTCACGGGAAGCAGCAGGCCGTCCGCGTCGTAGGGCTCGCCGCGGCTCATGAAGCGGTCGACGCAGGCGCGCGTGACGTCGCCCGCGGACGCCAGACAGGACTTCGCCGCGTCCGTGAACCACATCGCGGCGGCCCAGCCCTCCAACTGCCACTGGGAGTGCGTCTTCGCGCCCTTCGTGGCGTCGCGGAACGCCCGCACCGCCGGATGGTCCGTGTCCTCGTAGTTGCGGCTCGCGCCGGTGGCCCACAGGGCGTTGCGGCAGCGCGGCGCGTCCTTGTAGTCCTCGGCCGCCGAGGACGACCAGTTCTGGACGTTGGTCACCTTCGCGGTGATGTCGGCGCCGACGTCGTCCATCGCCTTGCACAGCTGCGCGTTGCCGTGGGTGTCCATCGCGTCGAAGACGAGGTCGACGCCCCGGTCCTTGAGGTCGGCGGCGACGGCGCGGAAGTTGGGCAGCGCGAAGTCGACCTGTTCGGTGACGACGTCGTAGCCCTCGGCCGCCAGACCGCGCTTCACCAGGCGGGCGTACGCGGCCGACGCGGCCTGGTTGTAGGAGACGACGGCGGCGGTGCGGGCGCCCTGTTCGCGCTTGAAGTAGCGGTAGACCTCGGTGCCGCCGTACAGCTTGCCGTCCCAGCCCGGCTTGCCGGTGCGCGGGGCGAGGCTGCCGTAGATGCCGTACAGGTGCGGGTAGGTGTCGTAGGCGGAGCCGATGGGCTGGCCGCCGATGTCGGGCACGCCCGCCTTCGACACGCGCGGGGCGCCCGCGTAGTCGAGGGAGGCGGTGGCGACGAGGGCGACGACCTTCTTCTCGTCGAGCAGCTTGTGCACGCACTCGTTGTTGCCGACGCCGCTGCCGCCGTCGTCGCAGGTGTGCACCTCGACCTTCCTGCCACCCACGCCGCCGCGGTCGTTGAGGCGCTCGAAGTAGGCCTCGGCGCCGTCGCGCGGGCCGGTGAAGGCGGAGCCGCCGACCGGGCTGGTGGCGCTCGCGATGATGCCGACCCGCAGCGGCGGCCCGTCCTGGGTGCCGCGCGGCGCGGGCGGGCGCTCCTCGAAGTCGCTCTCGGGGAGGCGGCTGCCGCAGGCCGCACTGGCCAGGAGCGCGGCGGCCGCGAGCACGGCGAGGACGCCGGAGCGCCGGCGGCGCCGGGCACGCGGGCCCGGCGCCCCGGCCGTCCGCGCCCGACGGCTGCTCAAGGCCTCAGCAGCCGGGGCCGGGCGACGCGTTGTCGCTCAGCTTCACCAGGGCGCACAGCGTCTTCACGGACACCTTCCAGGTGTCGTCCTGGTTCACGGCCGTCCCGCTGGCGGTGGGCAGCGCGGTGGCGCCCTTCAGCGTCAGGGCGTACGTCACGTCGGCCTCGGTCGCCGAGGTGAACTCGACCTTGCCGACCTTCGCGCCGACCTGCTTGCCGCGCTCGTCCCCGCTGAAGCCCTGGAGGACCGCGCGCATCTTCGGGCCGTTCTCCAGGACGGCCTCCTTGTCCCGCAGGGACGTGGCCGGATCGAAGAACTTCTCGAAGTTCGTCCGCACCTGTTTCTCGGCCGCCGCCGGGTCGGCGGGCTTCTCGCCGTCGGCCGGCGCGCTGGGCGTCGGCGACTCCTCGGGAGTCTTCTCCGACGGCGCCTTCTCCGACTTCTCCACCGAGGGCTTCGGCGGCGCCTTGTCGTCGCCGCCACCGCTGTCGTCACCGCAGGCCGCGGCGGCCGGAACGATCAGCAGGACCGCGGCTGCCGCCAGCGCCGCGCTCCGCACCCTTCCCCGCCGAAGATCGCTCCCCCGCCTGGGGCTTGTCCCGAGAACCATCTGGCTCACCACCGGGTGTCGGTCCGGGCGAAGAGCACCCGGTGCTTTCAGGGTCAGCTTCCAGAAGGCATAGTGCAAGCCATTGGCCGACATGAACAGACCTGTCAGTAACAGACCTGTCTGACTTACGACGTCTCCCAGGGGGGCCTCGATGCGGGCGGCACGAACGGACCGGCGATCTCCCACGGCGTCCTCGGCTGCCTCCCGCGCGGCCCGGCTGCGCGCGGTGCACCCGATGCTGTGGGCGGCGTTCGCGGCCCTCGCGACCGGGGCGGTGCTCTGCGTGATCGGCTGGTACGGCATCTCCGGCGAGCGCTTCGCCGAGCGCCAGCTGCCCTACATCGCCTCGTGCACGGTGCCCGGCGCCGCGCTGATCGTGGCGGGCGCCGTGCTCCTCGCGCACGGCCGCGGGGCGCTCGCGGCGGCGCGGGTCGAGGAGTTGTACGGGCTGCTCGTGGCCGTGGAGGGGCAGGATCCGCTCGGCGCGCGCGCCGAGCGGGCGGCGGCGCCCGTCGCGACCAGCGACGACCTTCTGCTCGTGCCCGGCGGCAGGCTGCTGCACCGCGCGGACTGCCCGCTGGTGGCGGGGAAGCCGGACGCGGTGACACCGGACGCGGACGTCCTCGCCGCCGGCGCGACGGACCCCTGCCCGATCTGCGCGCCCCCGACGGACGCGGCCCGCGCGGAGGCCTGACCCGGTGGCCTCCCTGAGCTACGACCTCACGCTGGCCGGGCTCTCCGTCGGCAGCGCCGCCGCCCTCACCGGCATCGGCCTGATCGTCACCCACCGCGCGACGGGCGTGCTCAACTTCGCGCACGGCGCCATCGCGATGGTGTGCGCGTATCTGTTGCGCCACCTCACCGTCGAGTGGGACTGGCCGCTCTGGCTCGCCGCGGCGGTCACCCTCCTCGTGGTGGCGCCCGCGATCGGCCTGGTCCTCGAACGCGTCGTCTTCCGGCCGCTCGCCGTGCTCGGCGGCGACCCGGCGCAGACCCTGGTCGCCTCGATCGGGGTCTTCGTGCTCCTGGTCGGCGGGGCGGCGCTGATCTGGGGGCAGGGCGCACGCGCGGACGTGCCGACGCTCGTGTCGGCGGACCCCTGGGGGCAGTTGGCGGCGGCCGTGGTCCTCGCGCTCGCCGTGTGGGGCGGCACGCGCTTCACCCGCTTCGGCGGTGAGCTGCGGGCGGTGGTCGACGACCGGCGGCTCGCGGTCCTCGCCGGGATCGACGCGGACCGGGTCGCGGCGGCGGGCTGGGCGTTCGGCTCGTTCACGGCGGGCCTCACCGGCGTGCTGCTCGCGCCCTACGTCCGTCTCGACCCGTACGGCATGCCGCTGCTCGTCATGGAGGTCGTGGCCGTCGCCGTGGCCGCCCGGATGCGGAACCTGCCGGTGGCGGTCGTCGTGGCGCTCGGCATCGGCGTGGCCCAGAGCCAGCTGACCCGCCTGCACCCGTCCGGCTGGGGCGAGCCGCTGCTCCAGGCGGTCGGCGCGAACCTGTTCGTGGTGGCGCTCCTGATCGCCGCGCTCGTGCTGCCGGGCATCGGCACCGGGGACGCCCTGCCGCGCACCGCCACGGCCCGCGTCCCCACCCCGCCCGGCGCGTGGATAGTGGCCGTCGTCCTGTTCTTCCTGCCCCTCGGCTTCGCGGGCTCGGACCTCACCACGTCCGTGCAGGTGCCCGCGCTCGGCGTCATCCTGCTGTCCCTGGTGGTCGTCACGGGCCGGGGCGGGCAGATCTCGCTGGGGCAGGCGGCGTACGCGGGCCTCGGCGCCCTGTTCACCGCGCTGCTCGCGGCGGGCCGCTTCCCCGGCCTGCCGGAGCTGCCGACGCTGGCCGCCCTCGCCGTGGCGGTGCTGCTGGTCGCGCCGCTCGGCCTGCTCACGGGCTGGCCCGCGATCAGTCGCCACGGCCTGGCGCTCGCCCTCGCCACCTTCGCGGTCGGCGTCGGCGTCAGCCGCTTCGTGTTCGCGCAGCCGTACGCCACGTCGGGCCTCACCCTCGGCCGCCCGGCCGGCTTCGACGGCGACCGCGCGTACTACCTCCTCGAACTCGCCCTGCTCGGGGGCGCGCTGCTGCTCGTGGCGGCGCTGCGACGCGGCCGCACGGGGCGGGCGCTCGCGGCGATGCGGGACCACGAGGCGGGGGCCGCGGCGGCCGGGGTGCCCGTGCGGACGCTGAAGCTCGGCGCGTTCGTGACGGGCGCGGCGCTCGCGGCGCTCGGCGGCGGCATGCTCGGCATGGGCTTCCAGGCCTTCGACCCCGCCGCGTACGACCCCGTGCGGGGCCTGCTGTGGTTCGCGGCCGTGGTCGTCCTCGGCGCGGACAGCCTGCTGGGCGCGCTGCTCGCGGCGGCGCTCCTGGTGGGCCTCGACGCGGGCGCACGCGGCGGGGTCGCGGCGGCCGTCATCGGCGTCCTCGCCGTCCTGATCGGCCGCTTCCCCGGCGGCCCCTACGAGGCCCTGCGCGCGGCGACCCACCGCCTCCACCGCCACCCCCATCTCACCCCCCTCGGCCGCGCGGTCCGCACGGCCCTGCTCGGCCCCCCGTCCGAGCCCACGCCCCCGGCGCGCACACCACACCCACCCGCACCACTCGCCCCCACGGCCCACCACACCGGCACCCCGGCGTCCCGGACGCCCCCCGGCCACATGGACGCTCCCCACCCCACCAGCAAGGCCGCACCCCCCGGACCGCAGCCACCTGAACGGCGACAGCCGCCAGAACCCCCAGCACCGACGGAACCACCCCACCAACCGGCCTCGTTCGAACTACCGGCCCCCTCCGGCCCTCCGGAACCACACGCTCTGCCGACACCGCACGCCCCGCCGACACCACCCAAGCCACCGGACCAGGCCGCCCCACCGGCACCACACGAACCGCTCACCCCACCGGCACCACGCACCCCCCAGGAATCAGTCGGCCCACCCCGCCCCACCTCCCTGGAAGCCCACGGCCTGTACCTCTCGTACGACGGGTTCACCGCCCTCCACGACGTCTCCCTCACCGTGCCGCCCGCCAGGGTGACCGCGCTCGTCGGGCCCAACGGGGCGGGCAAGAGCAGCCTGTTCCACTGTCTGGCCGGGGCGCTGCGGCCGGATCGGGGGCGGGTCGTGTTCGGGGGGCGGGACATCACGCGGGTGCCGGCGCACGCGCGGACGCGGATCGGGGTGGCGCGTACGTTTCAGCAGCTCGCCGTGTTTCCGACGCTGACGGTCGCCGAGAACGTACGGGTGGGGGCCGAGCGGGGCCGGGTGCGCGACCCGGCCGCGTCCGACCGGGCGCTGCGCCTGTTCGAGCTGGACTCCGTGCGGGACCGGCCCGCCGAGGGGCTGCCCACCGGCACCCTGCGCCGCGTCGAACTGGCCCGGGCCCTCGCGGGCGACCCGCACGTGCTGCTCCTGGACGAGCCCGCCGCGGGCCTGGACACCGCCGAAGTGGCCGCTCTGGCGCGGATCCTGCGGGCGCTCGCCGCGGACGGCACCGCCCTGCTCGTGGTCGAGCACGACCTGGACCTGGTGGCGGGCCTCGCCGACCGCGTGTACGTGCTCACGGCGGGCCGCGTCGTCGCCTCCGGCCCCGCGGACCAGGTGCTCGACCCGCGCCCCGCCCCCGAAGGCGGCCCGCCATGAGCCACGCCCTGGAACTTTGCGCGGCCCGCGTGCGCTACGGCCCCCTGGAAGCCCTGCACGGCGTGAGCCTCATCGCCCCCGCCCCCGGCCTGACGGTCCTCCTCGGCCGCAACGGCTCCGGCCGTACGACCGCCCTGCGCGCCCTCGCCGGGACCGTCCCGTTGTCCGGGGGCGCCGTCGTCTGGGGCGGCGCGGACATCACCCGGCTGCCCGCCCACGAGCGCGCCCGTCGCGGCCTGTGCTTCGTGCCGGACCGGCAGGCCGTCTTCGGCTCGCTCACCGTCGCCGAGAACCTGGAGCTGGCGCACGCCCGCGGCGACCGCACCACCGCGCTGGCCGCGTACCCGGAGCTGCGCCCCCTGCTCGCCCGGCGCGCGGGCACCCTCTCCGGCGGCGAGCAGCGCATGCTGGCCGTCTCCCGCGCCCTGCTCGCCGCAGGCGAGGGTGCCCGCGCGGTCCTCGTCGACGAGCCCACCCAGGGCATGTCCCCGGCCGTCGCGTCCCGTACGTACGGCCTGCTTGAGGACCTGGACGCGGGCGTGGTCGTCGCCGAGCAGCGCCTGCCGCCCGGACTGCGCGGGCGCGCGGGCCGGGCGGTGGTGGTGTACGAACTGCGCCGCGGGGAGGTCGTGTTCGCCGGGGAGGCCGCGGAGGTGCCTGCGGATCGCCCCGGCGCGGCGGGGTGAGGTCGCCCTACTTGTCCGGGACGACCAGCACGGTCCCGGGGGTGAGCCGGTCCGGGCTCGGGCCGACCGTCTTGCGGTTGGCCTTGTAGAGGGACTTCCAACCGCCCTTGAGGTGGTGGCGCCGGGCGATGGAGCTCAGCGTCTCACCGCGCTCGACCACGTGCGTGATCCGCACCGGAAGCAGCGCGTACCCGTCGAGCCCCGCCGCCTTGACCTTCTTGGAGCAGACCGGCCAGGCCTTCCAGCCCTGGTTGCGCAGCACCTTCTGGGCGATCCTGATCTGCTGCTCGCGGGTGGCGAGGTCGGCGCGCGGCGCGTAGGCGAGGCCGCCGTGCTCCACCCAGGTGGGCTGGTAGAACTGCAGGCCGCCGTAGTAGTTGTTCCCCGTGTTGGCGTTCCAGCGGCCGCTGGACTCGCAGTGGGCCAGGCAGGCCCAGGGCCCCTCGGCGCGGGAGCACTCGTAGGCGTACCGGGTGGCCTCAGCGCCCGGCCGCGGCGGCGTGGGCGACGCGGCGGCCGACGGCGCCAGGAGCGAGAGGGCCGCCGTGGCGAGCAGAGTCACGGACCGGCACCGAAGACGCGTGTTCGACAGCGGGTGCATCGGGTCACGCTAAGCAGATCATCAGTCCGGTACGGGGCTCGCCGCGCCGCCGCCCCGGCGGGCCCACCCGGTCGGACGACGGGGCGCGGCCGCCCCGCGTCGACGCGGGGCGAGAGCCACTGACGCCGCGACCGGTCGGGCCCGGTCGCGGCGTCAGAGCTGTCGAGTTGTCAGGGCAGCTCAGCCACAGAACCGCAGAGCGGCCTCGCGTCAGACCACGAGCCGCTGCCCCGGCACGATCACGTTCGGATCGCCGCCGATGACCCCCTGGTTGGCCGCGAAGATCCGCTGCCAGCTGGTGCCGTGCGCCGCCGCGATGCGGCTGAGCGTGTCGCCGGACCGCACCGTGTAGTTGCCCGAGCCGCCGGGCGCCCGGTACGCGGTGCCCCGGTCGCTGCGGGGGGCGCGGTACGTCGGAGCGGGCTGCTCCGGTGCCGCCTTCGGCGCGGTGGACCTGGGCGCCGCGGGCTTCGGGGCGGCGGGCGCGGACCCGCCGGGCGCGGAGCCATGCGCTCCGGCGCGTGCCGAGCAGGACGGCCAGGCCCCCCAGCCCTGGGCGCGCTGGACCTTGGCCGCGACGGCTATCTGCTGCGCCTTGGACGCCTGCGCGGCCGTCGGCGCGTACGCCGTGCCGCCGTACGCCCGCCAGGTCCCGGCGGAGAACTGGAGCCCTCCGGAGTAGCCGTTGCCTGTGTTGATCTGCCAGTTCCCGCCGCTCTCGCAGCGGGCGATCCGGTCCCACACTCCGCTGTCCGCGGCGGCCTGGCCGCTCGCGGCGAGCAGTGCGAGGGGCGCGAGGAGCGCGGCCCCGCCGAGCACTGCCGTCCTGCGAATGTACTGGGGACGAACGGACATGAATTTCCCTCTCCAAGGACCCGGGCTCCCCCGGGCTCCGCAGGGCCCCGTGCGTATCCGACGCCGGGATCCCGCCGAGCCCCGCCCGCCGGCCGGGCGGCGCGCCGCCGTCCCGCCGCCGGGACCCGTCCGGATCCGTGGCGGTCGATGAGGCTGCGCGGCGCCCTGCCGCACCGTGGCGCCGGAAGTCCGGCCGGTGCGATCGGCGGTCGTACCCGAGCGGTGCTCACTGCACACGGCGGTGGAATCTAGGAGCGCTCTCGCCCCGCCATCAACCGGATCCTCGTCATTCCAGGCCAGTCGACTGTTACCGGGAGTATCGTCGAGTTCCGGACACCCACTTAATTGCCTGATTACGGGATATACCACCCCGCGTCCGAATCGATCTGTGACTCACTTCACCGCTCCAACTCCCTTGCCCTCAGCAGACGTTGACATGGAGTGACTGATTCCGCCCATCAACTCACGCTCCGCTCAGGACAGTTCAATTCCGTTCGCCCCCGTGCGTGACTTGCACCACTGATCGCCCGTTGTCTCCTTCATGAGCCGGGCACCACCCGGACACCCCACGCATCGATTCCGAGGAGCCACCCGTGCCGCGCATGCTCGACCTCAGCGACGAGGTACGCGCCGAGATCGGCGATGAAGAAGCCGACCGCCTGCTCGCCGGGCAGAACGCCCCGGGCGCCTACGACTGCACCTCCTGTCGCACCCCCGGCGACTCGGACCGCGAGCGCACCAGCACCGTCCTGTTCGTCGGCGACGAGACCGCCGTGCTCGCCTTCGCCCACGCCTCCTGCCTGCCGTCCCAGATCGTCGAGGTGGCCGAGGAGCAGCTCCAGGGCGCCGTCCGCTCGATCACCGGCGAGGCCGCCGACGCCGGTGTCGCCCCCGACTCCGCGGTGGCCCTCGGCGGCCGCCCCGAGCAGGCCGTGCTCGGCGTCACCAGCGGCCTCGTCCTCATCGAGGGCGAGCTGCGGCCCGCGCTCGTCGTGGAGCCGACCGGGCCGATCGCCCGCCCCGGTGCCGCGCCCGGGGGCGGCGACGACTTCCTGCCGCTCCTGATCGAGCAGGGCTTCCTGCCGGTGACGTCCCTGGACGGGGTGCCGCCGACGCTGCACGGCTGGTCGGTGCTGCTCGCCGTGGGCCAGCTGCACGCCATCCTCCAGCCCAACGCCGCGGGCGGCCCGCAGGTCGCCTGGTGGCAGGCGCACCAGCCGCTCCAGGTCACCGAGGGCTGGCGGGCCGCGGCCAACAAGCTGCAGTCGGTGCTGCTGTTCGCCGCGCCCGCCGGTGCCATCGGCCGCCAGCCCCGCGAGGACCTGCTGCGCGACGCCCTGGACCGGGCCGCGGGCCGCGGCCAACTGGTCGCGTGCGGGATGCCGTTGGCCGGTACGTGAGCCTGGCCCACCGGCCGTCCGCGCGCCGGGCACCCGGCGCGCGGACGGCAGCCCCGCGGCCACTGCCGCCTACCAGGCGAATGGGGCGCTTTCCCCCGCATCCGTCCGGCCCCGGGGTCGTTGGCCCGGACGTGCACGCATACGATCCCTCACCCCACCGGCCGTACCAGAGCCCCATCCCGTCCATGCGCACGGCGCAGGACGCCTCGGGCGCCCACTCGGCCACGCCGATCTACGACGCGCTGTACTCGGAGTACATGAGGGCCTTCCGCGCCCTGCCCGGCGACAGGACCGGCGAGGAGGAGCTGAGGTTCAACGCGTTCGGCACCGCGCCCTACGGCGCCCAGCACGGCGGCATGCGGCACGACCCGCGGTACGAGCAGCGCCACCCGGCCCGGCACGACCCGCGCTACGACCCGAGGCACGACCCCCGGCACAGCCCCTTCCACGTCGCCCGCTACGGCCAGCCGAGCCAGGCCGACCACACCGGCTACGGCCAGCTCTTCCCGGCCGCGCTGCCGCCGGGCCCGCGCCGCGAGCGCTGACCCCACCGTCCAGGGGCCCCGCCCCCCACAAGCCGATGCCCGGCCTTCCCCGTGGAAGGCCGGGCATCGTCGCGTGCGCCCGCGGGCCGGGGCGCCGTCCGCCCCGTACCGCCGCTACTTCTTCTTGCTCTGGGTCTTCTGGCCGCGCTTCTCGCGCACCCGCACCGAGATGTGGATCGGGGTGCCCTCGAAGCCGAACTCCTCGCGGAGCCTGCGCTCCACGAAGCGGCGGTAGCCGTGCTCGATGAAGCCCGACGCGAACAGCACGAACCGCGGCGGCTTCGTGCCCGCCTGCGTGCCGAACAGGATGCGCGGCTGCTTGCCGCCGCGGACCGGGTGCGGGTGGGCGGCGATCAGCTCGCCGAGGAAGGCGTTCAGACGCCCCGTCGGCACGCGCGTCTCCCAGCCCGCCAGGGCCGTCTCGATCGCCGGGACCAGCTTCTCCATGTGCCGGCCCGTGCGCGCCGAGACGTTCACCCGCGGCGCCCAGGCGACCTGCGCGAGCTCCGTCTCGATCTCCCGCTCCAGGTAGTAGCGGCGCTCCTCGTCGAGGGTGTCCCACTTGTTGTACGCGAGGACGACGGCGCGGCCCGCCTCCACCGCCATGGTGACGATGCGCTGGTCCTGCACGCTGATCGACTCACTGGCGTCGATCAGGATGACGGCGACCTCGGCCTTCTCGACGGCGGCGGCGGTGCGCAGCGAGGCGTAGTAGTCGGCGCCCTGCTGCAGGTGCACGCGCTTGCGGATACCGGCGGTGTCGACGAACTTCCAGGTGACGCCGCCGAGTTCGATCAGCTCGTCGACCGGGTCGCGGGTGGTGCCCGCCAGCTCGTTCACGACGACGCGCTCCTCGTTCGCGACCTTGTTCAGGAGCGAGGACTTGCCGACGTTCGGGCGGCCGATGAGCGCGATGCGGCGCGGGCCGCCGATGGCGGTGCCGAAGCTCTGCTCGGGCGCCTCCGGCAGCGCTTCGAGGACGGCGTCCAGCATGTCGCCGGTGCCGCGGCCGTGCAGCGCGGAGACCGGGTGCGGCTCGCCGAGGCCGAGGGACCACAGCATCGCCGCGTCCGCCTCGGCGGAGGGGCCGTCGACCTTGTTGGCGCACAGCACGACGGGCTTGCCCGCCTTGCGCAGCAGGCGCACGACGGCCTCGTCGGTGTCCGTCGCGCCGACCGTGGCGTCCACGACGAAGACGACGGCGTCGGCCGCCTCGATCGCGTACTCCGCCTGGGCGGCCACGGACGCGTCGATGCCGAGGACGTCCTGCTCCCAGCCGCCGGTGTCGACGACCTTGAAGCGGCGGCCCGCCCACTCGGCCTCATAGGTGACGCGGTCGCGGGTGACGCCCGGCTTGTCCTCGACGACGGCCTCGCGGCGGCCGATGATGCGGTTCACGAGTGTCGACTTGCCGACATTGGGGCGGCCGACGACGGCGAGCACCGGCAGCGGGCCGTGCCCGGCCGCCTCGATGGCGCCCTCGACGTCCTCGATGTCGAAGCCCTCTTCGGCGGCGAGCTCCATGAACGCTGCATACTCGGCGTCGCCAAGCGCACCGTGGTCGTGCTCGGCGTGCTGGGCCGAGCCCTCGCCCTCGGGCTGGATCTGGTCGTTCATGAAGTCCGTACCTCGTCGTTCATCGTGGTGATCGGTGGTCCGGCGCGCGCCGGGCCACTACTGAAAGTCTTACTCAGCGCCCGGTGAGGCGCCTGGCGTTCTCCAGGTGGGCGGTGAGCTGTCCCTGGATGCGCACGGTCGCCTCGTCCAGCGCCTTGCGCGTACGCCGCCCGCTGCCGTCACCCGCGTCGAACGGGTCGCCGAAGACGACGTCGACGCGGCTGCGCAGCGGCGGCAACTGCTTGACCAGCCGTCCGCGCCGCTCCGTGCTGCCGAGGACGGCGACGGGCACGATCGGCGCCCCGGAGCGCACCGCGAAGTACGCGAGGCCCGCGCGCAGCGAGGCGAAGTCGCCGTCGCCCCGGGTGCCCTCGGGGAAGATCCCGAGAACCCCGCCCTGGTCGAGGACGGCCAGCGCGTCCGTGATGGCCGTGCGGTCGGCGGTGGTCCGGTCGACCTGGAGCTGGCCGATGCCCCGCAGGAACGGTCCGAGCGGCCCGACGAACGCTTCCTTCTTGATCAGGAAGTGCGTCGGCCGGGGCGCCACGCCCATGACCATGGGGCCGTCGACGTTGTGCGAGTGGTTCACGGCGAGGATCACCGGGCCGGTCGCGGGGACCCGCCAGGAGCCCAGGACGCGGGGCTTCCACAGGCCGTACATGAGGCCCACGCCGATGCGGCGGCCGACGTCGGCGCCGCGCTCGGAGGGGGTGACGCGCGGGGCGGGCGCCCCGGGCGTCGATGCGGCCGGACTCACTTCCCGGCCCGCTTCTCCTCGACGAGCGTGACGACGCACTCGATGACCTGCTGCAGCGTGAGCTCGGTGGTGTCCACCTCGACGGCGTCGGCCGCCTTGGCGAGCGGCGAGGTCTTGCGGCTGGAGTCGGCGGCGTCCCGCTTGATGAGGGCCTCGCGGGTGGTGGCGACGTCGGCGCCCTTCAGCTCGCCGGAGCGGCGGGCGGCGCGGGCCTCCGGGGACGCCGTCAGGAAGATCTTGAGGTCGGCGTCGGGCAGCACGGTGGTGCCGATGTCCCGGCCCTCGACGACGATGCCGAGCTCGGCCGCGGCGGCGATCGAGCGCTGCAGCTCGGTGATCCGGGTGCGGACCTCGGGCACGGCGCTGACCGCGCTCACCTTGGAGGTGACCTCGGGGGTACGGATCGGGCCCGCGACGTCCGTGCCGTCGACGGTGATGGTCGGGGCCGACGGGTCGGTGCCCGAGACGATCTCCGGCTTGCCGGCCGCGGCGGCGATCGCGGACGGGTCCGTGAGGTCGATGCCGCCCGCCACCATCCACCACGTGATCGCCCGGTACTGGGCGCCGGTGTCCAGGTAGCTCAGGCCGAGCTGGGCCGCGACGGCCTTGGACGTGCTGGACTTCCCCGTGCCGGAGGGCCCGTCGATGGCGACGATCACGGGGGCCGGGCCTGCGGCGGCGGTCTTTTCCACGGATTCCACGGGGAGCGGACACCTTTCTCGGTGCGGGGGACGGGGTGGGCCGCCTGCTCGGCGCCCCGCACAAGGTTACTGGCTCCGGAGTGGGCCCCTTCCCGGTGCCGGGCGAAGGCCGCCCGCCGTCCCTTCCCGGCGCCGGGCCGAGGCCGCCCGCCGCCCCCGCTCTCGGCGCACCGCTCCCCCGGCCCGCCGCCTCAGCTCACTGCCGCAGCGACCAGCCGCGCTCCCGCAGCCCCGCCGCGAGCCCCGGCGCCGCCTGCGGCTCGACCATGAGCTGGACGAGGCCCGCCTGCTGGCCGGTGGCGTGCTCGATGCGGACGTCCTCGACGTTCACTCCGGCCCGCTCCGCGTCGGCGAAGATCCGGGCGAGCTGGCCGGGCTGGTCGTCGATGAGGACGGCCACGATCTCGTACACGGCGGGTGCGGAGCCGTGCTTGCCGGGGACGCGGGCCTGGCCCGCGTTGCCGCGCCGCAGCACTCCCTCGACGCCGGTGACGCCGCCCTGCCGCTTGGACTCGTCGGCGGACTGCAGGCCGCGCAGCGCGGTCACCGCCTCGTCGAGGTCGGTGGCGAGCTCCGCGAGCAGGTCGGCCACCGGTCCCGGGTTCGCGGACAGGATGTCGATCCACATCCGCGGGTCGGAGGCCGCGATGCGGGTGACGTCACGGATGCCCTGGCCGCAGAGGCGTACCGCCGCCTCCTCCGCGTTCTCCAGACGGGCCGCGACCATGCTGGCGACGAGGTGCGGCATGTGCGAGACGAGCGCGACCGCCCGGTCGTGGGCGTCGGCGTCCATGACGACGGGCACGGCCCGGCAGAGGGCGACCAGTTCCAGGGCGAGGTTCAGGACCTCGGTGTCGGTGTCCCGCGTCGGCGTCAGGACCCACGGCCGCCCCTCGAAGAGGTCGGCGGAGGCCGCGAGGGGCCCGCTGCGCTCCCGGCCCGACATCGGGTGCGTGCCGATGTACGGCGCGAGGTCGAGGCCGAGGGACTCCAGCTCGCGGCGCGGGCCGCCCTTGACGCTGGCCACGTCGAGGTAGCCACGGGCGGATCCGCGCCGCATCTCCTCGGCGAGGGTGGCGGCGACGTGTGCGGGCGGCACGGCGACCACGCACAGGTCGACGGGTCCGGCCGGCGGCTCGCTGGTGCCCGCCCCGAGCGCGGCCGCGGTGCGCGCCTGCTCGGGGTCGTGGTCGGCGAGGTGGACGGTGACGCCGCGGCGGGCCAGGGCCTGGGCGGCGGAGGTGCCGATGAGGCCGGTGCCGATGACGAGGGCGCTTCTCACTGGGCGATGTCCTTGCGGAGTGCGGCGGCCGCGCCGAGGTAGACGTGCGCGATCTCGGACCTCGGCCGGTCGGATTCGACGTGGGCGAGGATCCGCACGACGCGCGGCATGGCCCCGTCGATGTCGAGTTCCTGGGCGCAGATCAGCGGCACGTCGGCGAGGCCGAGCTCGCGGGCCGCGGCGGCCGGGAAGTCGCTGTGCAGGTCGGTGGTGGCCGTGAACCAGATGGAGATCAGGTCGTCGACGGTCAGGCCGTTCCGCTCAAGGACGGTGGTGAGCAGCGCGCCGACCTGCTCACTCATGTGGTCGGCCGCGTCCCGCTCCAGTTGGACGGCGCCCCGCACCGCTCGTACCGCCACCGTGCTGCTCCTCGCTCGCGTACATCCGTCGTGCTGTCCCGCTGTCTGCGTGACCAGGGTAGTCAGCGCCCAGGGCACGCGTGCGCGGCGCCCGCCTGCCGAGACGGTCGCCGCGCGCCGCCGGACCGCGGCGGGGCCGCGCCGACGGACCGCGTCAGAGGTTCTGCTGCCGGATGATGTCCTCCAGGGACTCGGACGGCACCTGGCCGTTCGGCGTCAGCTTGTCGACGGCCCCCGGAAGGACCTGGGCGATCTGGTCCGCGGCCTGCTCGGGCGAGACGCCCGCCTGCTCGGCGGCCTGCCGGAGCGCGTCGTCGGGCACCGCCTGGCGCACCTGGTCGCCGGTCACCGGCTGGTTCTCGCCGGGGCCCACCCACGACTGGGTCTGGTCGGTGAGCCCGGCCTTGGTCAGGCCCTCCAGGAGCCCGCCCAGCGGGTTGCTTCCGCCGCCGCCCTTGCTCATCAACGCGCCGAGCAGCGCGCCGAGGATATTGGCGCCGCCTCCGGACGCGGCCCCGCCCTGCTGGCCGCCGCCGAGGAGGCCGCCGAGAAGACCGCCCAGATCGTTACCCGCCATGGTCGTACTGCCTTTCGGTTCGTGGCCGGGCCCCGCCCGCGGGGGCAGGGGCCCCGGACCCTGCCAATGTCACCCGGGGCGACGTCCTCCGCCACTTGGCGCAACCGGCGCGAGCCCCACCCGCACCACGGGCGCACAGCCTCCGTGCGCCTCTGGACGCCGGGGTGCGGGTCGGCTTGCATGGAGGGTCAGGCCACGCGCCTCGGGGGGCACGTATGAAGCGCTCAGGACCCTTGTTCACGCTGCTCGCGGGGCTGGTGCTCGCCCTGTTCATGCTGTCGGTCAACGCGACGTCGGGGACGGGCAGTTCTTCGTACTCGGACACCTCGTCCGACGCCTCCGAGCCCACCGCGTCACCCACCACGAGCGCCCCGGGCGACCGCCCGAGCCCCACCCGCACCACCACCCCCACGCCCTCGGCCACCCCCGCCAAGAGGCCCCCGTCCGACGCCCGGTACGCGGGCCGCACCGACGACGACTCGGCCTCGGTCGCCATCACGCTCCGTGACGGCGAGGCGGTCGCGTACTTCTGCGACGGCCGCGCCACCGAGTCCTGGCTCAAGGGCGACGTCGAGGACGACGGGTCGATGCGTCTGACCGGCAAGCACGGCGCGAAGCTGGACGGCAGGATCGTCGGCGACAAGGTCCGCGGCACCGTCGAGATCCGCAAGCGGACCTGGGCGTTCACCGCCCCGAAGACCGGCAAGCCCGCGGGGGTGTACCGGGCCACGACCGAGGTGCGCGGCGAGAAGCTCGACGGCGGCTGGATCGTCCAGGCCGACGGCAGCCAGGTCGGCATCCTCACCCGCGACGGCGAGCCCGCGCAGGCCCCCCGCCTCGACCCGGACACCGGCGCCGTCGCCCTCGCCGACGGCGGCCGCCTCACCGCACGCCCCGTGGTGCCCTGACCCCGCCCGCACCCTCCGACCGCCGCCCCCCGCGCCCGCACGCGACCCCGCGTCCCCAGGGAGCCCTCATGAGCGTCGACCCGAACGCCCCCACCCAGGGCGGCTTCCCCGTGCCTCCCGGCGCGGGCGGCCCGCCCCGCGCGCACCCCGCCCGCTATCTGGTGCCCGCCCTGGTCGCCGCCGCGGTCGCGGTGGGCCTCGGGGCGTACGGCAAGGTCCACGACCCGGAGGGCACCGCCTTCAACCTGGCGGGGTTCAGCAGCACGGGCGCCGTGAAGTCCTGGCTCGCGACGACGGCCCTCGGCTTCGCGGTGCTCCAGGTCGTGTCGGCCCTGATGGTGTACGGCAAGCTGCCGGGGCCGTCCTGGTCGGCGGGGGTGCACCGGTGGTCGGGCCGGATCGCGTTCCTGGTGGCGGTGCCGGTCGCGGTGCACTGCCTCTACGCCTTCGGCTATCAGACGACGACCCCGCGTGTCCTGTGGCACTCCGCCCTCGGCTGCTTCTTCTTCGGGGCGTTCAGCGCCAAGATGCTGCTGCTCCGCGTCGAGCGCCTGCCCGGCTGGCTGCTCCCGGTGGTGGGCGGGCTGGTCTTCGCGGTGCTCACGGTGGTGTGGTGGACGTCGGCGCTGTGGTTCTTCCGTACGTTCGGGGTGAGCACGTGAGCGGCGAGGGGCGCCCCACCCGGCGCACGGCCCTGGCGGCGGGCGCCCTTGCCGCCGCCGCGGCCACGGGGTGCTCGAAGTACGGCGACGAGGGCGCCGACCCGGAGCCGCCGAGCAGCCCGGCCGCGTCCCGCTCCGGTGGCTCGCCGGGCAAGGACGGCGGGGCGCCGCCCAAGGGGCCCGTGCTCGCGAAGACGTCCGACATACCGGTCGGCGGCGGCAAGGTCTTCAAGGACGAGAAGGTCGTGGTCACCCAGCCCGCCGAGGGCGACTTCAAAGCCTTCTCGGCGGTCTGCACGCACTCGGGGTGCACGGTCCGCGACGTCGACGACGGCACGGTCAACTGTCCCTGCCACGGCAGCCGGTTCCGGGTCGCGGACGGGTCGGTCGCGGGCGGCCCCGCGCCGCGCCCGCTGCCGCCGCGCGGCATCGACGTCACCGGAAATTCCATCAGGCTGACCTGACCGAGACCGTACCCTCCGGGCATGAACCCGGCGCCGCTCCCCCAGGTCTCCAACGTCCCCCAGGACCCCCTCGACCCGCACGACCTGGTGCGCGACCACACGGTGTACGCCTGCGTCATGGGCTCGCGCGCCTTCGGCCTGGCCACGGAAGGCAGCGACACGGACCGGCGCGGGGTGTTCCTCGCGCCGACCCCGCTGTTCTGGCGCTTCGAGAAGCCGCCGACGCACGTGGAAGGACCCGCCGACGAGCAGTTCGGCTGGGAGCTGGAACGGTTCTGCGAGCTGGCCCTGCGTGCCAACCCGAACGTCCTGGAGTGCCTGCACTCCCCGCTCGTCGAGCACGTCACCGACACCGGCCGCGAACTCCTCGCCCTGCGCGCGGCCTTCCTGTCCCGCCAGGCCCACGCGACCTTCGCCCGGTACGCCCTCGGCCAGCGCAAGAAGCTCGACGCCGACGTCCGCACGCACGGCGCCCCGCGCTGGAAGCACGCCATGCACCTGCTGCGCCTCCTGATGAGCTGCCGCGACCTGCTCCTGACGGGTGAGCTGACCATCGACGTCGGCAACCGGCGCGAGCCGCTGCTCGCGGTCAAGCGCGGCGAGGTCGGCTGGCCGGAGGTGGAGGCGTGGATGGCCCGGCTCGCGGCGGAGGCGGACGCGGCGGCGGACCGCACCCCGCTGCCCCCCGAGCCGGACCGGCGGCGCGTCGAGGACTTCCTGTTCCGCGCTCGCCGGGCCTCAGCCCTGGAGGCGGGCCCGTACGACGAGGTCGTGCAGCGCGTCGTACGCGACGGGGGCGTCCGGCAGGTCTGAGGCCTCCTGGGCCTCGTCCAGGGCGGTGTGCAGGCGCTCGACGTCGGCCGCCACGCGCGCGTGGTCGACGTCGGCGCCACCGTGCTCGGCCTCGCGCTTCGCCGCGATCAGCTCGGGCAGATAGCCGGGGGCGCCCGCCTCGTCGAGCAGCGTGGGCAGGTGGGCCTGGACCTCGCCGGTGCGCATCAGGTGGATGCCGGTGAGCAGCACCCGGAACGTGTACAGGAGCGGCTTCAGCTCGCCGGTCCTGCCGAACAGCTTCCACTGGGTGGCCGCGAAGCCCCGGTAGTGGTGCGCGTGGTGGGAGGTGAGCACGCCGGGCGCGAGCGCCGCCAGCTCCTCGTGCAGCGCGCCCGTATGCACCACGAGCGGCGAGAGCAGCTGCTCGAGGACGTAGCCGTTGCGCCGCAGCAGCAGTCGTACGAACTTCCTGAGGTCGTGCGTGACGAGGTCCGTCTCGACGCCGTCGCGCACCTCCATCCGCGACCGCGTCTCCTCCGGCTCCCGCAGCCCCACCAGGTCCCGCACCGGCAGCAGATGGACACCGCGCAGGTCCACGTCGGAGTCCTGGGACGGGAACCCGTACAGATGCGCCCCCGAGACCGTGGCGAAGACCAGCGGATCGGGCTGTTCCGCGACGACGGAGCCCAGGTCGGCCGCGCTGATTTCGATCATCCGCACAGCATCCCAGACGGCCGGACGCGGCAGCCGGGCGCCCACCCGGGAACGACGGCGGCCGCCCGCACCCGATCCGGGGGCGAGCGGCCGACGACGTACGCACAAAGACCTGAGGCAGGTCTACAGGTCGACTTCCTTCATCAGCATGCCGACCTCGGTGTTGGACAGGCGGCGCAGCCAGCCCGACTTCTGGTCGCCGAGGGTGATCGGGCCGAAGGCGACGCGCACCAGCTTGTCGACGGGGAACCCGGCCTCGGCGAGCATGCGGCGCACGATGTGCTTGCGGCCCTCGTGCAGGGTCACCTCGACCAGGTAGTTCTTGCCGGTCTGCTCGACGACGCGGAAGTGGTCCGCGCGGGCGTAGCCGTCCTCCAGCTGGATGCCGTCCTTGAGCTGCTTGCCCAGGTCGCGCGGGATGGGGCCGACGATGTGCGCGAGGTAGACCTTCTTCACGCCGTACTTCGGGTGGGTCAGGCGGTGCGCCAGCTCACCGTGGTTGGTGAGCAGGATGACGCCCTCGGTCTCGGTGTCGAGCCGGCCGACGTGGAACAGCCGCGTCTCGCGGTTGTTCGTGTAGTCGCCGAGGCACTGGCGTCCTTCGTTGTCCTCCATGGTGGAGACGACACCGGCGGGCTTGTTCAGGGCGAAGAACTGGTACGACTGCGTGGCCACGGTGAGGCCGTCGACCTTGATCTCGTCCTTGTCCGGGTCGACGCGCAGGCCCTGCTCCATGACGATCTCGCCGTTGACCTCGACGCGGGCCTCGTCGACCAGCTCCTCGCAGGCGCGCCGCGAGCCGTAGCCCGCGCGGGCGAGGATCTTCTGCAGCCGCTCGCCCTCCTGCTCGGCGCCCGGGAAGGTCTTGGGCGTGCTCACCTTGGGCTTGCCCGCGTACCGCTCGCGGTTGCGCTCCTCGGCCCGGGTCTCGTACTCGCGCGAGTACGCCGGGGCCGGACGGCCGCGACCGCCGCCGCGCTGGTCCTGGCCTCGCTTGGGGCCGCCCTTGGCACCGCCGCGCGCCGAGGCGCCGCGACCCGACTTCGGGCCGTCCTGGGTGCCGCCGGGGCCCACGTCGTAGCGCCGCTCCTCGGGGCGGGGCTTGCTGGGGCGGCCCGAGCCCTGCCGGTCGTCGCGACCGCCACCGGCACCCCGGAAGTCGCCGCGGCCGCCGCCACCGCTGTTCCCGCGACCGCCACCGCCGGGGCGACCGCCGCTGTTGCCGCGGCCGCCGCTGTTGCCACCACGGCTCCCGCCGTTGTTTCCGCTGCTGTTCCTGCCGCTGCTGCTTCGCATCAAATGTCCGTCTTAGTCGTCTGCGTCCTCGTAACCCGGCGCATCGGGTGCGTCCGGGTCGAACGACGGGACCCCTTCCTGGGTGTCCGCCTCGATCGCGTCCGCCTCGGGGAGGAAGGGCGCGAGCTCGGGGAGCTCGTCCAGGCCGCGCAGGCCCATCCGCTCCAGGAAGTAGTTCGTCGTCCTGTACAGGATCGCACCTGTTTCGGGTTCCGCGCCCGCCTCCTCCACCAGACCCCGCTGGAGGAGGGTCCGCATGACCCCGTCACAGTTGACTCCGCGCACCGCGGAGACCCGCGAGCGGCTGACCGGCTGGCGGTAGGCGACGACGGCGAGGGTCTCCAGGGCCGCCTGGGTGAGCCGGGCGTGCTGCCCGTCCAGGACGAAGCCCTCGACGGCGGGGGCGTACGCGGGCCGGGTGTAGAAGCGCCAGCCGCCCGCCACGAGCCGCAGCTCGAAGCCGCGGCCCTGCACGGTGTACTCGTCGGCCAGCTCCCGCAGCGCGTCGGCGACGGCCCGCCGGGGGCGCTCCAGGACCTTGGCCAGGTGCTCCTCGGTCGCGGGCTCGTCCACGACCATCAGGACGGCCTCAAGGGCGGGCTTGAGGTCGAGCTCGGCGACGGCGGCCCGCAGGTCTCCCGCGGGGCTCTCGGCGCTCCCAGCGCTCCCAGCGCTCCCCTGCTGCACTGCGCTCACGGCTTCCTCTCCTCGTCCGGCTCGGGGACCCGGTCGAACTCGTCGGTCACGGTCGGCTCCGCCGCGCCGTCCCCGCCGGTCCAGCGCACCGTCAGCTCGCCGAGGGCGTCCTCCTGCTCCAGGGCGACGGCCTTCTCGCGGTACAGCTCCAGGAGGGCGAGGAAGCGGGCGACGACGGTGAGGGTGTCGTCGGGGCCCAGCTCCTCGATCAGGGCGCGGAAGCTCGCCTCGCCCCGCTCCTTGAGCCGCGCCACGACCACGGCGGCCTGCTCGCGCACGCTCACCAGCGGGGCGTGGATGTGGTCGATGTAGACCTGCGGCTTCGCCTTGGGCTGCATCGCCTTCACGGCGAGCTTGGCGAACCCCTCGGCGCCGATGCTGATGACGACCTCGGGCAGCAGCTCGGCGTGGTGCGGCTCCAGGCCGACGGTGCGCGGATAGCGCCGCGCCTCCTCGTCGAGCCGCCCGCTGAAGATGTCCGCGATTCTCTTGTACGCGCGGTACTGCAGCAGCCGCGCGAACAGCAGGTCCCGCGCCTCAAGCAGGGCCAGGTCGGCCTCGTCCTCGACCTCGGCGGCGGGCAGCAGCCGCGCCGCCTTCAGGTCGAGCAGCGTCGCCGCGACCACCAGGAACTCGGTCGTCTGATCGAGGTCCCAGTCCGGCCCCATGCTCCGGATGTGCGCCATGAACTCATCGGTCACCTTGGACAGCGCGACCTCGGTGACATCCATCTTGTGCTTGGAGATGAGCTGGAGCAGCAGATCGAAGGGCCCCTCGAAGTTCGCGAGCCGGACCTTGAACCGCCCGTCGTCAGGCTCGTCGGGCTCAGCGGGCTCTTCCTCGACGGCCGGAGCCTCCGCCGTGGCGACGGCGTCGGACTGTTCCGGCACCCCACCCGGGGGCTCCGGGGGCAGACCGCCGGTCTCGGGAAGGGGCGGGCTCGGGGAAGAAACCGCCCCACCACGCCCCAGCACCCGCCGCGGACGACGGGACTCAGCGGGTACGGCGTCGGTCGGCATTCACGGTCCAAGGGAACGGCAACGGCAGGGCATTACGCGGAAAGGTACCGCTACCGCCCACGCAGCCGTCGTACGAGAATGCTCGCGTCCCCCCGCGATTCGAGGTCGGCGAGCACCACGGCCACCGCCTCACGCACGATCCGCCCCCGGTCCACGGCGAGCCCGTGCTCCCCGCGCAGCACGAGCCGCGCGTGCTCGAGGTCCATCAGCTCCTCGGCGGAGACGTACACGGTGATCTTCTCGTCGTGCCGCTCACGCCCGCTGGGCCGCCGGTTGGCGGCCCGGGCCCGGCGCCGCGCCTGCGCGGGCGTGTCGCCGGACGCGTTCGCGGACTTGCCGCCCGCGGCGGCGCTGGCAGAACCTTCCTGCGCCGGGCGCCGCCCGGAGCCCTTCCCGGCGTCCGTGCCGGACGCCGAGCGGCTGCGCGACGGCGCGCCGGACTCCGCGTCCGCCGCGGAGTGTTCGGCGCTGTCGGTGTGGTCGGGGGAGCCCGCGTCCTCCCGCGGAGCGTGGGACTCCTCGGCGGCCGCCTCGTCACTCTCGCCCGCGGGAGCGGGCACCCTCGCCTCGCCGTTCGCCTGGCGCCGCGGGGTGGACGCCTGCAGCGCCATCCCCCCGGTCGTGCGGAACAGTTCGTCGGCCCCCGGCAGACTCACTCGGCGTGACACCGGGCGAGCACCTCCCTGGCGAGCTGGCGATAGGCGGCCGCGCCGACCGAGTTCGAGGCGTACGTCGTGATCGGCTCACCGGCGACCGTGGTCTCCGGGAAGCGCACGGTCCGTCCGATCACCGTGTGGTAAACGTGATCGTCGAAGGCCTCGACCACGCGCGCGAGGACCTCGCGGCTGTGCACCGTGCGCGAGTCGTACATCGTCGCGAGGATGCCGTCGAGCTCCAGGTCGGGGTTGAGCCGCTCCTGGACCTTCTCGATGGTCTCGGTGAGCAGGGCCACACCGCGCAGCGCGAAGAACTCGCACTCCAGCGGCACGATCACCTTGTGCGCGGCGGTGAGCGCGTTGACGGTGAGCAGGCCGAGCGAGGGCTGACAGTCGATCACGATGTAGTCGTAGTCGGCCATCAGCGGCTTGAGCGCGCGCTGCAGCGTGGACTCGCGCGCGACCTCGCTGACCAACTGCACCTCGGCGGCGGAGAGGTCGATGTTGCTGGGCAGCAGGTCCATGTTGGGAACCGCCGTCTTCAGCAGGACCTCGTCCGCCGACATGCCCCGCTCCATGAGCAGGTTGTAGACGGTGAGGTCGAGCTCCATCGGGTTCACACCGAGACCGACCGAGAGCGCGCCCTGCGGATCGAAGTCGACGAGCAGCACCCGGCGCCCGTACTCCGCGAGCGCGGCACCCAGGTTGATGGTCGACGTGGTCTTGCCGACGCCGCCCTTCTGGTTGCACATCGCGATGATCTTCGCGGGGCCGTGGTCGGTCAACGGCCCCGGGATCGGGAAGTACGGCAGCGGCCGTCCCGTGGGGCCGATGCGCTCGCGGCGCTGACGGGCAGCGTCGGGCGCGAGCGTGGCCGCGTACTCGGGATCGGGCTCGTACTCCGCGTCGGGGTCGTAGAAGTGACCCTGGGGCAGTTCCTCGTAGTCGGCGAGGGGGGTGGGGGTGGTGTTCTCGCCACTCCGGTCGCCGGCCATGGCGTTCACGTGATGGCCATCCATGCTCTGGGGTGCTGACTGTGTCGGCTGCGGACTCTGGCGGGCTTCGAAGGTGCGGACAGCGACGGAGCCGACAGCCTGAAGCCCGACGGGGCCTTGGCCTCGTCCAGTCATTCCTGGTTGACCACCCCCGGGAGCAAATGTCGACTCATTCACAAGTCGTCTTACCTCCTTGGTGACCAGGAAATTTCTAGATAGGTCAGCGTGGCACCATGCCGACGGTTGGCGACTCTATGGCGTGTCACCACTCCGCAGCAACACAATCCGCCGGACCCGGCCCGATGTGTCGGCAATGGAACATCCGGATGTCAAGGGCGCACTGCATGACATCGCCGCGTTTGCGTGGTGGACGAATCGCCCAAATGTTTACGTACAAGGCGAGTTGAGCGAGTGTACGCCCAACCGCCCGCGGCCGGACCCCTCACAAGGTCCGGTCGCGGGCGTGAGATTGACGACTTCCGTTGACCCGAGCCGACGGAAAAGCCGTGGTCGGCGTGGCGGTCAGCCGAGCAGCGACTCGATCTCGAGGTGCTCGAGACCGTGCGCCTCGGCGACCTCCTTGTAAACGACCTTGCCGTCATGGGTGTTGAGACCCAGGGCGAGCGCGGGGTCGCGGCGCAGGGCCTCGACCCAGCCGCGGTTCGCCAGCTCGACGATGTACGGCATCGTCGCGTTGGTCAGGGCGTACGTGGAGGTGTTGGGCACCGCGCCGGGCATGTTGGCGACGCAGTAGAAGACCGAGTTGTGGACCGGGAAGGTCGGCTCGGCGTGCGTGGTGGGACGCGAGTCCTCGAAGCAGCCGCCCTGGTCGATCGCGATGTCGACAAGGACACTTCCGGGCTTCATGCGGGACACCAGCTCGTTGGTGACGAGCTTGGGGGCCTTGGCGCCCGGGATGAGCACCGCGCCGATGACGAGGTCGGCGTCCAGGCAGGCCTTCTCCAGCTCGAAGGCGTTGGAGACGACGGTCTGGATCTTCGTGCCGAAGATCTTGTCGGCTTCCTTGAGCTTGTTGATGTCGCGGTCGAGCAGGGTCACGTGGAAGCCCATGCCGATGGCGATCTGCGCGGCGTTCCAGCCGGAGACGCCGCCGCCGATGACGACGGCCTTGCCCGCGGCCACACCGGGGACGCCGCCGGGCAGCACGCCGCGGCCGCCGTTGGCGCGCATCAGGTGGTAGGCGCCGACCTGCGGGGCCAGGCGGCCCGCGACCTCGGACATCGGGGCGAGCAGCGGCAGGGCGCGGCTGGGCAGCTCCACCGTCTCGTAGGCGATGGCGGTGGTGCCGGACTCCAGGAGGGCGTCCGTGCACTCCTTGGAGGCGGCCAGGTGCAGGTAGGTGAAGAGCGTCTGGTCCTTGCGGAGGCGGTGGTACTCCTCGGCGATCGGCTCCTTGACCTTCAGGAGCAGGTCGGCGGTGGCCCACACCTCGTCGGCGGTCTCCAGGATCTCGGCGCCGGCGGCGATGTACTCGCCGTCCGTGATCGAGGAGCCGACACCGGCGTTGCGCTCGATGACGACCTGGTGGCCGTGGCGCACCAGCTCGTGCACGCCGGCGGGGGTGATGGCCACCCGGAACTCGTTGTTCTTGACCTCGCGGGGGATGCCGACCTTCACGTCGATCACGGTCCTTGGCTCTGGGGGGTTCGGACAATGGAGTACAAACCGGTACGCAAACGAGCGCATCGGAAGACACCACGAAGCACGCGGCGGAGCCAGTCTAATGAAGGATTTCCCGCTGTCCAGCCTTTCAAAGCTTCAATCTTTGCCGGATGTACTACGGATTTCGTAGGCTGAGGCCGCTGGTCCATCTTCGTTGTGATGTTCTTCCCGATGCTGCGGCGCAGGCCCTGCGACCTCGGGAAACTCCCCTCCCAGCATGCGCTCGGCGGCCGCGCGGTGCAGCCCGGCGGCGGTCGGGTCCCCGAGCCGCTCCAGGGTGTCCGCGAGCCGCACCTGCAGTGCCGCCTGGAGGCGTACGTCCGCCGCCTCGCGCGCCCATTCGGCCGCTTCCTGGCAGGTGCGCAGGGACTCCTCGGGCCGCCCCGCGTACTCCTGGACGCGCGCCATCTCGCTCAGCGCCCGGGCCCGGCCCGCCACGTCGCCGGTCTTGCGCAGGCCCGCGACGGCCGAGCGCCAGTTGCGCAGGGCCTCGCCGTAGCGGCCCGCGTAGGTGTGGGTGGTGGCGATGCGGCCGTGCAGGCGGGCGGCGTCGGCGCGCTCGTCGCGGGCCAGGCGCTGGGCGAGGGCCCTGCCGTACCAGTCGGCGGCGCGCGCCCAGTCCCCCAGCTCCTGGTAGGCGCCGCCTACGGATTCCATCGCGCGGCCGGTCGCGTACGGGTCCCCGGCGGCCCGGCCGCGGTCGAGTGCGGCGCGGTAGCGGGCCAGGGCCTCGTGCGTCCGCCCCGTCTGCGCGTCCAGGTCGGCGAGGTTCAGGAGCGCGGCGGCCTGCTCCCGCGGCAGGTCCCTGCGCTCGGCGACGTCGAGGACGAGCTGGTGGATCGCGTACAGCTCGGGCGCCGCGTCCCGCGTGCCCCGGTGCGCGACCAGGGCGCGGGCGAGGGCGGCCATCAGACGGCGGGCGAGGGTGTCGAGATCGCCGTCCGCGACCGCGAGCCGGGCCGCGGCGAGCAGCGCGGGCTGGCGGATCCGCAGCCACTCGGCGGCGGCGCGCGGGGTCGGGAAACGCAGCGCCCGGGGCAGTCCGGCGAGTCTCTTGCGCGCCGTCGAGCCGTCGGGCTCGGTGACCGCCCGGCAGGACTGGAGCAGCCGCACGGTCCGCTCCAGCATCCGGGCCCGCGCCAACTGCACCTCCCCCGGCCGGTCCTGAGCCTCCGTCAACTCCCGCAGGAGCGGCACCAGACACCCCGGTACCTCGTACTGCGGAAGCGGCGACGCCACCGCCCGCAGCAGGCCGAGCGCGACGAAGTCGTCGAGCGTGGCGCAGGCCGCGGACACCGAACAGCCCGCGAGCGCCGACGCGGTGTGCGGGTCGACGTACCCGGCGGGGGCGAGGGAGAGCAGACGCAGTATCCGGGCGGCGGGCGCGGGCAGGGCGGCATAGGTGTGCTGGAAGACCCGGGCGAGGCCGGAGTCCGCGGCGCCCTCCTCCGGGCAGTCCCTGACCTGCTTGGCGAGGTCGGCGACGGCGGCCTTGGGGCGGGCGGCGAGCCAGCCGCCCGCGATGACGAGCGCGGCCGGATTCCCGCCGCACGCCTCGACCAGGCTCTCCGCGGAGCGCGGGTCGACGGTGATGCGCACCGAACCCGCGCTGCGGGCGAGCAGGTCGAGGGCGGCCTTGGTGTCCAGGCCGCCCAGGGTGCAGGGGCGGACGTCGGGGATGCCGGTGAGCGGGCCCGCGGACACGGCGACGACCAGGCATTCGGGGGTGTCCGGGAGCAGCGGGTCGACCTGCGCGCCGCCCTCGCCGTCGGTGACGTCGTCGAGGAGGAGCAGGGCGCGGCGGCCGTCGAGGGCGGCGCGCAGGGATCCGGCCAGGTCGTCCTCGTCGGCCCCCGCGGGCGCGGGCGCGCCGAGCGCGTCGAGCAGTTCGCGGGCGGTGCGCTCGGTGGGGACGGCGGCGCCGTCGGGGTCGGTGAGGCGGGCGCGCAGGACGCCGTCGGGGTAGGCGTCGGCGAGCTGCCGGGCGAGCTCCTCGGCGAGGGCGGTGCGGCCGGAGCCGGGGCGGCCCGCGACGAGCAGGACGCGGGCGCGGGGCGCCTTGCGGCCGGAGAGGGTGTCGAGTCCCGCGCGGTCGATGTCGGCGCGGAGTTCCTTCAACTCCCGGTGGCGGCCGACGAATCGGCTGCCGTCCGCGGTGGCGACCGCGCCGCCTGGCGTCGGTGCGCCACTCGCCGAACCGTCCGTGTCGACCGCCTGATCCGTCACGGGTAACGCTCCCGTCCGCCTGCGCACGAACCCGCCGGGACTCCGGTCGGGACGCTTTCAGAGCCTAGTTCAGGCCCTGCCGCGTTCCGGGCCGCACGGGGCCCACAAGTCGCCCGATCGGATCAGGAGATCGTCAGACCGCGCGCCGCCGGACGGGCGACCCGGGGCCGCGGGGGGCGTTCGCCGCTCAGGCCTCGAACGGTCGTGCGGGCCACGGCGCGTCGGCCGGGCGCAGGGAGTCCACGCCGTCGCCCTGGAGGACCGCGGTGAGCGACAGGGCACCCACGACGAGGCAGTTGTTGTGCAGCTCACCGGCGAGCACACCGCGCACCAGGTCCGCGAGGGGCACCCGGGCCAGCTCCATGTCGGACTCCTCCTCGGAGACCTCGAAGCGCTCGCCCTCGGCCTCGGAGAGGTCACGGGCGAGGAACACGCGCACGGCCTCGTCGCAGCCGCCGGGCGTGGTGTAGACGTCGGTGAGCACCCGCCAGTCCTCGGCCTTGACGTGTGCCTCCTCGTACAGCTCGCGCTGCGCGGCGTGCAGCGGGTTCTCGCCGGGGACGTCGAGCAGCCCCGCGGGGATCTCCCAGAGCTTGTGGCGCACCGGGTGGCGGTACTGACGGAGCACCAGGACGCGGTTCTCGTCGTCGAGGGCGAGCACGGCCACCGAGCCGGGGTGGACCTGGTAGTCGCGGCGGACGACCGTGCCGTCCGGCATGACGACGTCGTCGGTGCGCACCGAGGTCTTGTTGCCGACGAACGGGGTCTGGCTCGCCGTGACCTGCCACTCCTCGGCGGTGTCCTTGATCGTCATGTCGCGCTGTCCTCCCACGTGCAAAAACAGAAACCGGGGTGCGCGCCCGCAAGGCGCGTACCCCGGCAACCGTATCCCGCCGCTACTTGCCCGCGGCCTGCTGGCGCTGGACGGCGGCCTTCACCAGGCCCGCGAAGAGCGGGTGCGGCCGGGTCGGGCGCGACCGCAGCTCCGGGTGGGCCTGGGTCGCGACCAGGTAGGGGTGGACCTCGCGCGGGTACTCGACGTACTCGACGAGCTTGCCGTCGGGCGAGGTGCCGGAGAAGAGGATGCCGGCCTGCTTCTCCAGATCCGCGCGGTAGGCGTTGTTCACCTCGTAGCGGTGGCGGTGGCGCTCCTCGACGTACTCCTTGCCGTCGTACACCTCGCGCACGATGGAGCCCTCGGCGAGCTTGGCCGGGTACATGCCGAGCCGCATGGTGCCGCCCATGTCGCCCTCGCCCGCGACGATGTCGAGCTGCTCGGCCATGGTGGAGATGACCGGGTGGGAGGTGGCGGAGTCGAACTCGGTGGAGTTGGCGTCGGGGATGTCCGCGAGGTTGCGGGCCGCCTCGATCACGATGCACTGCAGGCCGAGGCAGAGGCCGAGCAGCGGGATCTTGTTCTCGCGGGCGAACTGGATCGCGCCGACCTTGCCGGACACGCCGCGGTCGCCGAAGCCGCCGGGGATGCAGATCGCGTCGACGTCGCCGAGCTGCTTGGCGGCGCCCGCCGGGGTCTTGCAGTCGTCGGAGGTGACCCACTTGATCTTGACGCGGGCCTTGTTGGCGAAGCCGCCGGCGCGCAGCGCCTCGGTCACCGAGAGGTAGGCGTCGGGCAGGTCGATGTACTTGCCGACCAGCGCGATGGCGACCTCGTGGTCGGGGTTGTGGACCCGGTCGAGCAGGTCCTCCCACTGGGTCCAGTTCACATCGCGGAAGGGCAGGTCCAGCTTGCGGACGACGTAGGCGTCCAGGCCCTCGGTGTGCAGGACCTTCGGGATGTCATAGATGGACTTGGCGTCGATGGCGGCGACGACCGCGGCCTCGTCGACGTCGCACATCAGCGAGATCTTGCGCTTGATGGCGGTCGGGACCTCGCGGTCGGCGCGCAGCACGATCGCGTCGGGCTGGATGCCGATGTTGCGCAGGGCGGCGACGGAGTGCTGGGTCGGCTTGGTCTTCAGCTCGCCGGAGGGGCCGATGTACGGGAGCAGCGAGATGTGTACGACGAAGACGTTGTCGCGGCCGACCTCGTGGCGGACCTGGCGGACGGTCTCCAGGAACGGCAGCGACTCGATGTCGCCGACGGTGCCGCCGACCTCGGTGATCACGACGTCCACCTCGTCCGTCGCCATGCGGCGGATGCGGTGCTTGATCTCGTTGGTGATGTGCGGGATGACCTGCACGGTGTCGCCCAGGTACTCACCGCGGCGCTCCTTGGCGATCACCTGGGAGTAGACCTGGCCGGTGGTGACGTTGGCCGAGCCGTCGAGGTCGACGTCGAGGAAGCGCTCGTAGTGGCCGATGTCCAGGTCGGTCTCGGCGCCGTCGTTGGTGACGAACACCTCGCCGTGCTGGAAGGGGTTCATCGTGCCGGGGTCGACGTTCAGGTACGGGTCGAGCTTCTGCATCGTGACGCGCAGGCCCCGGGCCTTCAGGAGCGCACCCAGGCTGGAGGCAGTCAGACCCTTGCCGAGGGAGGAGGCGACACCCCCGGTGACGAAGATGTGCTTGGTCGTCGTGGATGTGGGCTGCATGGCCAAAGGGGGGCTCCCGTGCGTCGCGGTCTGGAGGTGCGTACCGGCGTCCGCTCCTTTGGTCGGAGGGAGGTGCCGTCGCTGCGGTTCGGGGGTTCTAGGACCACCGGCTCACGGGCTACCAGGGTATCAGCGACAGACGGGGGCTGCTTCCGGCCACGTCTTGACACGCGCTTTCACATCGCGTACATGATCTTCACTGCTCGAACACGCGGCGGGTGCCGGACGGGCACGGCTTTCACCCGGAACACGTTCGGCGTAGTCACGTTGGCGGGACGAGCGGGCAGATATCCGGGGCGTCGATGTATGTTGCTCGGACACTCGCTGCCGAGCCGTGCGCACGGGCTGAACCATCCCCCGTCGGCACTTCTGGACATCACTGGAAACCTTCGGGCCCGGCAGTTCGTTTTACAGCGAACCCTTGACCGTAGAACGAGCGCCCCGTGAGCGGGCGAACGTGGCCGTTTGAATGGGGATGCACGTGGCCGGGCGCATCGAGGATTACGCACTGATCGGGGACATGCAGACCGCCGCGCTGGTCTGCCGGGACGGCACGGTCGACTGGCTGTGTCTGCCCCGCTTCGACTCCCACGCCGTCTTCGCCGGCCTCCTCGGCACGGAGGAGCACGGCTTCTGGCGGCTGGGCCCCGCCCACGGTCCGGGCACACCGCCCGCGCCGTCGACCCGGCGGACGTACCGCGGCGACTCCCTGATCCTGGAGTCCGAGTGGGACACCCCGCGCGGCACGGTCCGGGTCACGGACTTCATGCCGCCGCGCGACTCCGACGCCCCGCAGCTGGTGCGGATCGTGGAGGGCGTCAGCGGCCGGGTGCCGATGCGCTCCGCCCTGCGGATGCGTTTCAGCTACGGCCGCGTGGTGCCGTGGGTGCACAAGGTCGACGGGCGCACGGTGGCCGTCGCCGGACCCGACTCGGTGTGGCTCGACACCACCGCCGAGACCTTCGGCAAGGACCTCACGACGTACTCGGACTTCACCGTCGCCCCCGGCGACCGGATCGCCTTCACCATCTCCTGGCAGCCCTCGCACAAGGAGCAGCCCGCCCACCCGGAGCCGGAGGCGGCGCTCACGGCGACGGAGGAGTTCTGGCGCGACTGGGTCGCCCAGTGCACGTACCACGGGCCCTACCGCGAGGCCGTGGTCCGCTCCCTGATCACCCTCAAGGCCCTGACGTACGCCCCCACGGGCGGCATCGTCGCCGCGCCCACCACCTCCCTGCCGGAGGACATCGGCGGCTCCCGCAACTGGGACTACCGCTTCACCTGGCTGCGCGACGCCGCCATCACCCTCTCCTCCCTCCTGCGCACCGGCTATCGCGAGGAGGCCCGCGCCTGGCGCGAGTGGCTGCTCCGCGCGGTCGCGGGCGACCCCGAGAACCTCCAGATCATGTACGGCATCGCGGGCGAGCGCGAGCTCGGCGAGGCGGAACTGGACTGGCTTCCGGGGTACGAGAACTCGGCGCCCGTCCGCGCGGGCAACGGCGCCGCCCACCAACTCCAGCTCGATGTCTACGGAGAGGTCACCGAGGCCCTGCACCTGGCCCACATGACCGGCCTCGCCCGCAACGACTACGCCTCGCTGCTCCAGCTCAAGCTGATCCGCTATCTGGAGACGCACTGGGACCAGCCCGACGAGGGCATCTGGGAGGTGCGCGGACCGCGCCGCCACTTCGTGCACTCCAAGGTGATGGCCTGGGTCGCCGTCGACCGCACCATCAAGCTCATCGAGTCCGGCGACGCCGACGGCCCGCTCGAGCGCTGGCGCGACATGCGCGACGACATCCACCGGGACGTCTGCGAGCGGGGCTACGACAAGGAGCGCAACACCTTCACGCAGTCGTACGGCTCCAAGGAGCTGGACGCCTCGCTGCTCCTGATCCCGCAGGTGGGCTTCCTGCCGCCGGACGACAAGCGCGTCATCGGCACCATCGAGGCCATCCAGCGCGAGCTGTCCACGCCGGACGGCTTCATCCTGCGCTATCCGACCTCCGGCGACGACGCGGGCGTGGACGGTCTGGAGGGCGACGAGGGCGCGTTCCTCGCCTGCTCGTTCTGGATGGCCGACGACCTCGCGATGATCGGCCGCGTCGACGAGGCCCGCAAGCTCTTCGAGCGCCTGCTCGACCTGCGCAACGACCTCGGCCTGCTCGCCGAGGAGTGGGACCCGCGCCTGCAGCGCCAGGTCGGCAACTTCCCGCAGGCGTTCAGCCATGTGCCGCTCATCGACACGGCACTGCGGCTGACGGCTTCGGGGGCGTACGGGGGCTAGGGCCTGTCCGACGGGCCGGTACGAGGGCGGCGCCGGTCCTGCGGGGCGGCGCCGCCGAGTCCCGGCGGCCAGGACACCCGCCCGGCACACCCCGGCCCGCTCCCGCCCTGGTCAGGTAGCGTCCGCCTCATGGACAGTCAGGACACTCAGGGCGGCATCACCGTACAGCGGGCACTGGAACTCCCCGGTCTGCGCGGCGGCCTCCCGGAGATCGTCGCGGGCGCCGACCGGCTCGGCCGCACGGTGCGCTGGGTGCACGCGGGCGAGGTCCCGAACATCGCCTCGCTCCTCAAGGGCGGCGAACTCCTCCTGACCACCGGGCTCGGCCTCGGCTCCCGCCCGGCCGACCAGCGCGCCTTCGTCCGCGACCTCGCCGAACGCGGCATCGCCGCCCTGGTCGTCGAGCTCGGCCCGCGCTTCACGCGCCTGCCCGCCGCGCTCGTCGACACGGCCCGCGCGGCCGGCCTCCCCCTGGTCCAGCTGCACCGCGAGGTGCCCTTCGTGACGGTCACCGAAGAGGTGCACACGGAGATCGTCAACGGCCACTACGCGCTCCTGCGCCGCGCCGAGGAGGTGCACCGCCGCTGCACCGGGGCCCTGCTCTCCGGCGGCGGCATCCCCCAAGTGCTCTCCGTCCTCGCCGAGTTCAGCGGCAACCCGGTGTTCCTGGAGACCGCCGAAGGACAGCTCCTGTACGCCGCCGGGGCAGGCAGCGCGTGCGCCGACCCGCTCCAGGTCTGGGAGGGGCTTCGGGGCCGCCCCGAGGACCGGGCCGAGCCCCCCGCGGGCGCCGTCCTCGTGGACGTACCCGGCGGCGGCCCCGGCGCCGGATCGGTGCGGGCCCGCCTGGTCCTGCTCGCCGTGGAGTCCACGCTGCTCCCCGTCCACCGGATCGCCGCCGAGCGCGCCGCGGGCAGCCTCGCGGTGGTCCTGATGCAGGCGCGGCAGGAGGAGGAACTGGCCGCCCGCGGCCGCGGCGACTTCCTCACCGACCTCGCCGAGGGCCGCATCACCCCCGAGGACGCGCCCGCCCAGGCCCGCGTCCTCGGCTTCAAGCCGGGGTCGAGCCCGCTGCTCCCCGTGGTCATGCGGATCCCCGACGGCCTGCCGACCGGCGGCGGTTGGGCGGTCCTCGCCCGCGCGGTCGCGGAGGAGCTGGCGTCGGTGGGCGTGCCGGTGCTGCTCGGCGTACGCCCCGTGGAAGGCAGGGTTCCGCTCCTGCTCGGGCTGCGCGCGGAGCCCGAGCGGACGACGGTCGCGGACCGGGTCGCGGCGGCGCTGCGGGCCGGGGTCGAGCGGGCGGGCATGCGGCGGGCCGGGGCGCAGCCGCCGCTCGTGGTGGTCGGCGTGGCGGGCGGCTGGGCGGCGGCCGCTTCGGGGCTGCGGCACGCGGCGGAGACGGCGACGGCGGCGCAGGGGCTGCCGGACAGGCCCTGGTACGACGCGCGGCGCCTGGACATCGACCTGCTCCTGTGGCGCCTGCACCAGCACGACGGGACCGCGCTCGCCGCGTTCGTGGACCGCGCGATCGGCCCCCTGCGCGACCACGACCAGCGCTCCAAGCCGCCCCTGCTCCCCACCCTCCAGACCTATCTGGCGCACGCGGGCCGCAAGGCGGAGACAGCCCGCGAACTGCACCTCAACCGCCAGACCCTCTACAACCGCCTCGCCCGCATCGGCGAACTCCTCGGCACGGACCTGGACGACCCCCAGACGGTCCTCGCCCTCAGCCTGGCGCTGCGGGCCCGCAGACACGTGCCGTGACGCGACCGGCCAGTACGTACCGACGCCACCGCTCAGTACGAACTGACGCGACCGATCAGTACGAACTGATCGGCTGGGTCAACTCGTCGTAGACACTCAATACTTGAGTGACCGTTTCGTCCTCCGTGGGCCAGGTGGCGGCTTGGGCGGTGCCCAGGTCCTTCAGCTCCCGGCGGCGCGCGTCGTCGGCCAGAAGCCGGGTGACGGCGTCGGAGAGGGCCCGGGCGTCCCCGTACGGGACGAGTTCGGCGGCGTCGCCGACGAGTTCGGGGATGCCGCCGACGGCGGTGGCGACGAGCGGCACGCGCGCGTGCAGGGCCTCCTGGGCGAGCAGGGAGCGGGACTCCCACTCGCTGGGCAGCACCACGAGGTCGGCGGCGGCGAGGAGTTCCGGTACGTCATCGCGGCGCCCGATGAGCCGCGCGGGCAGGCCTTCGGCGTCGATGCGGTCCTGGAGGGCGGCGCGCGCGGATCCCTCGCCCGCGACGACGAGCAGCGGCAGCGGGGCGAGCCCGGCCCAGGCGCGTGCGGCGTCAAGGAGGACGTCGTAGCCGCGGTGGGCCTCCAGGGAGCCGACGGCGAGGAGCAGGGGGCGGTCGACGGCGCCGAGTTCGGCACGGATCTTGTGGCGGGGCCCGGTGGGTTCGTCGTCCGTGCGCTCGGCGCGGCGGGGGGTGGGCAGGGCGACGGGCGCGAGGCGGGCGTCCCGTGCGCCCCGGCCGCGGGCCCGGACGACGAGGTCGGACGAGGTGCCGAGGACGACGGCGGCGGCCCGGGCGACGCGCCGCTCGAGGACGCGCAGGACGTGGGCGCGCGCGCCCGAGGCCTGGGCGCGGGTGTGCCAGGTGACGACGAGCGGGATGCGGCGGCCGGTGAGGGCGATGGCGGCGCGCAGGGCGGCGTGCAGTCCGTGCGCGTGCACCAGGTCGGCGTCGGCGCAGGCGCTCCGCAGGGCGGCGACGGACGCGGGGTCGCTGCGGCGCGGCACGGGGACGTGGCGGGCGCCGGTGCCCGCGAAGTCGTACGCCTCGTCGGCCTCGGTGGGGGCGCACACGGTGACGCGCACGCCGCGCGCCGCGAGCCCTGTCGCCAGGGACCTGACGTGCGCGCTGCTTCCCGCGCTGCCGCCGCCGAGGACCTGCACGGTGTGCAGCGGCGGCTGGCCTTGCGGTGCGGGGGTGCTCACGTGGCTCACGTGGCCGGGGCTCCTGGGTCGGGTCGGCGGCTGGGCGGCGCGCCGAGGGATGGGCGGGCGCCGGCGCTACGGGCGGTCGGTGGCCCGCCCACGGACAGCGCCAAGAATGCCAGTACGTACGGTCGTTCCGGCACTGCTGAAAGGTCCCTTCCGCGTCGGGCCGGACAACTTCACACACTGGATCACCCACTCGGGTGAGCACGGGCGCGGGGCCCGGGGCGAGGTCCGCGACCGATCGCCCCTCGGGCCGACGGCCCGTCGACCCCCGCATCTTCGCAAGCCCGACGCCACGACGGAAAGCCTTTGCCGAAGTTGGACTCGGCAGAGGGGGTGGGTCCGGCTCACCGGGCGGCCCGCACCTCCTCGTCCCCCTCCCCCTTGGGCGCGAGCCCGGTCCGAGCCAGCCTGCTCACCGTGTCCCCGCACACCGCCGCGGCGACCAGCCCCGCGGCGTGAGCGGCGAGGCCGACGCGATGGTTGCCCGCGACGATGGCGGCGCCCAGGGCCGCGCCGAGGGCGTGCGCCCCCGTGTCGCCGATCATCGTGCGCTGCGCGATGTCGTCGGGCAGGACGGCGGCGGCCGCGCCCATCGACGCGGCGGCGAGCGTGGCGCCCGGGCCCGCGCGCAGCAGGCCGGGCGCGCCGAGGGCGAGCACCGCGGCGGCGGCGCGGCCGGGCCGTACGTCCACGAGGTTCACGAAGTGAGCGGTACCGGCGATGACGACACCCGCGAGCACCTTGTCGACGGGACGTTGCTTGAGCAGGGCGCCGGCGGCGAGTGCGGCGGCCGAGACGCCGAACAACTTCACGGCCCCGCTGGTCACTTCGCCCGCGCGCAACGCCGTCAGGTGCGCCCGGAACCCGCGCCGGGGGTCCTCCGCGCCCACCACGTCGTCGTACGCCCCACAAGCCCCCGCCGCCAGCACGGCGAGGCCCGCTGCCGCGCGCGACCGGGGGGCGAGCACCGCCGCCCCGAGCACGGCTCCGGCGGCGGCCGCGGGACCCGCGTGCAACGCGACGGTCCGCCCGGCGAAGTTCGTCCGCTGCCAGCGGGCGGGGTCGCCGGGCGACCGGGTGCGCAGCGCGGTGAGGGCGGCGCGGGTGGCCGTGGTGGCGAGGAGGAAGGCGGTGCGGCGGTGGCTCCCCAACCCCGCCCCTTCCCGAAACCGGGGGCTGCGCCCCCGGACCCCCGCTTTGTCGGCGCTTCGCGCCTCGTCCTCAAACGCCGGACGGGCTAGAACCTTGCCGCAGCGGCGAGATATATAGCCCCTCCGGCGATTGAGGAGCGGGGTCTGGGGCGGAGCCCCAGTTTCGGTGAAGGGGCGGGACCGGGGCGCACCGCGAGGCCCCCCACCCCTCACCCGTCCCCCCGAGCCGCAGCCAACAATTCCTCCGCGTGCGCCCGAGCCGTCTCGGAGTCCTCCTGCCCGGCCAGCATCCGGGACAGCTCCCGTACCCGGTCCTCCCCTTCGAGGACCTGCACCCCGGACCGCGTCACGGACCCGTCGTTCGTCTTCTCGACCAGAAGCTGCCGATCGGCGAACGCCGCCACCTGCGGAAGGTGGGTGACGACGACGACCTGCGCGGACTTGGCGAGCCGGGCCAGCCGCCGCCCGATCTCGACGGCGGCCTTCCCCCCGACCCCCGCGTCGACCTCGTCGAAGAGATACGTGGGCACGGGATCCGTACCGGCGAAGACGACTTCGACGGCGAGCATGACGCGGGACAGCTCACCGCCGGAGGCGCCCTTGGCGATGGGCCGTGGCGGCGCGCCGGGGTGCGGGGCGAGCAGCAGCTCGACCTCGTCGACGCCGGCGGGCCCGTAGGCGACGGTACGGCCGTCGATCTCGACCCCGTCGGGGTCATCGGTCTGGCGGACGTCGATGGTGACGCGCGCGTGGGGCATGGCGAGCGAGGCCAGCTCCTCGGTGACGGCGGCGGCGAACCGCGACGCGGCCTCGACGCGGGCCTCGGTGAGGGCCCGGGCGAGCCCGGACAGCTCGGCGCTCAGCGCGTCCCGCTCGGCGGTGAGCCCGGCGAGCCGGTCGTCGTCGCCCTCCAGCTCGACGAGCCGCGCGGAGCCGTCCTCGGCCCAGGCGAGCACGGCCCCGACGTCCTCGCCGTACTTACGGGTGAGCTGGGTCAGGGCGGCCCGCCGCTCCTCTACGGCGGCGAGCCGCAGCGGATCGGCGTCGAGGTCGTCGGCGTACCCGGCGAGTTCGCCCGCGACGTCCGACAGGAGGATGCCGATCTCGCCGATGCGCCCGGCGAGGACGGCGAGGGCGGGGTCGTGGGAGCGGACGGCTTCGAGGGCGCGGTGGGCGCCGGCGACGAGGGTGGTGGCGTCCACGCCCTCGGGGTCCTCGGGGTTCCCGGCGAGGGCGGCGTGGGCGAGCGTCGCGGCGGAGGCGAGCGCTTCGGCGTGCCCCAGGCGCTCGGCCTCGGCGGCGAGTTCGGTGTCCTCGCCCGCGCGGGGTTCGACGGCGGCGATCTCCTCCAGGCCGAAGCGGAGCATGTCGGCTTCCTGGGCGCGCTCGCGGGCGCGGGTGGTGATCTCGTCGAGTTCGGTGGCGACGGCCCGCAGTCTGCGGTACGCGGCAGCGTACTTGTCGAGGGGCACGGCGACGGCCTCGCCCGCGTACCGGTCGAGCGCGCCGCGCTGCCGGGCGGGCTTGAGCAGGCCCTGCTGGTCGCTCTGCCCGTGCACGGCGATGAGGTCGTCGGCCAGTTCGGACAGCACGCCGACCGGCACCGAGCGCCCGCCGAGGTGGGCGCGGGAGCGGCCCTCGGCGGAGATCGTCCGGCTGACGAGCAGCGCCCCGTCGTCGAGTTCGGCCCCGGCCTCCTCGGCGCGCACGGCCGCGGCGGCGTCCGAGGGCACGGTGATGCGCCCCTCCACGACCGCCGACTTGGCTCCGATCCGCACCAGGGCGGGGTCGGCGCGCCCGCCGAGCAGCAGGCCGAGGCTCGTGACGACCATCGTCTTGCCCGCTCCGGTCTCACCGGTCACGGCGGTGAAGCCGGGCGACAGCTCGACCACCGCGTCGTCGATGACTCCGAGCGACCGTATCCGCATCTCCTCCAACACGCACACGACCTTACGAGGTCAGGGGTCCGCCGTGCGACGTGCCCTGGCGTCCTTGTGGGAACGCGCAGGTGGCGAAGGCCCCGAAAACGTCACCTGTCACCCGCCGGGGTGGGGTTTTCCCCAGTCGGATTCTGCGGCGGCCTTCATGGTGGGAGGCCACCCCGCCGCAGGATCATGATCGATATGAGTACGGGACTGGCACGGGCGGCGCTGCGCGCGCACCGCCCGGCATTCATCGGCACGGCCGTCGCTGCGCTGTTCGCGGCGACGGTCGTGAGCGCGTCGACGATGGTGTTGCGCACGACGAGCACGGACGGGCTTTCGCGCGGGGCCCGCGCGCGGCTCACGGAGAACGCCGTGGGCGACACGGCTGCCGTGCTGCTGATCGGCTCCATCTACATGTCGATATTCGTGGTCGCGTCGACCATGGGCACGGCCGTCGTGCAGCAGCACCGCGAGCTGGCCCTGGTCCGCTCCATCGGCGCCAGGCCCCGCCAGGTCCGCCGCGCGGTGGCCGTCCAGTCCCTGGCCGCGTCCGTGCCCGCGGCCCTGGTGGGTTTCGCGCTCGGCGGTGTGCTGGCCCGCGTGTGGTTCCGGGGGATGGTCACGCACGGCCTGGTCCCGGCCGAGGTGCCCTTCCGCTTCAGCTGGCTCGCGCTGCCCGTGTGTCTGGGCGTCGCCGTGGTCACGTCGGCGCTGGCGGCCGTGCTGTCCTCGCTGCGCTTCTCCTTGCTGCGGCCCGCGCGTGCGCTGCACGAGGCGGCGGCGGGGCGGCGCGGTCTCGGGCTGCTGCGGGCGCCGCTCGGGCTGCTGGCGGTCGCGGGCGGTGCCGCCCTCTCGGTGCTGCTCTCGCGGCAGCCCGCGGACGAGGCGGGCGAGGGGGCGTTCCTGGTCCTCATCCTGTTCTGCGTGGGCGCGGGGCTGCTCGGCCCGCGGCTCGTCGGGCCCGCGGCCTGGCTGGTGTCGGCGGCCGTGGGCCGTCTGGGCGGCGGCGCGGCACGCCTGGCGATGCTCAACGTCCGCTCTCAGCCGCGCCGTTTCTCCGCGGCGGTGGTGCCGCTGCTGCTCGTAGTCGGCTTCGGCCTCACGAAGATCGCGATGCACACGACGGCCCAGCACCACACCGGCTCCGCGGGCAGCACGGGCGAGGTCTGGATGGACTACATGGGCACGTCGTTGTACGCGGGCTTCGCCGCCATAGCCTCGGCCAACACCCTGGCGATGATCTCCTTCGAGCGCCGCCGCGACCTGGCCCTGCTGCGGGTCGTGGGCTCCCAGCGCCGCCAGGTCCGGGCGATGGCGGCCTGGGAGGCGGTGGTCGTCGCCGGGACGGCGCTGCTGCTCGGCACCGTGATCGCCCTGGCGACCCTGGCCCCGATGCTGAGCACCGCCTTCGGCTCGGCCGTCCCACACCTGCCCTGGGCGGTACCGACGGCCATAGCCACCGGCACGCTGCTCCTGGCCCTCGGCGCCACAGGCTTCCCGGTGACGGCGGTACTGCGACGCCGTGCCATCACCGTGGTCAACGCGACCTGACCCTGCCCGCCTCGGAACAGCTCTGGCGAGTCCAGCCCGCCCCCGCCCCGCAAGGGCCACGGGGAACCGCACACGACCCCGCCCCGCAAGGGGCGCGGGGAACTGCGCGCCCAGCCCCCACAGCCCCGCAGGAATCAACACAACCGCCCCGCAGGAAAGCACAGCCGACCCGCAGGATCACCCCGCCCATCCAGCGAAGCGCTACTGCGGGGCCCCCCGCCACCCCGAGACCGGCAGAGCGAACTTGGCCACGAGCCGATCGGTGAACGACGCATGGTGCAACCGCGCGAGCCGCACCGGCACCGCCCCCCGTCGCACCTCGACACGCGCCCCGGCGGGCAGCTCGACGGTCCGCCGCCCGTCGCACCACAGCACCCCGTGCGGCGTGTGCGGCTGGACCTCCACGGCGAGGACGGACTCCGGCGAGGTCACCAGCGGCTTGGCGAAGAGGGCGTGCGCGCTGATCGGCACCATGAGCAGCGCCTCGACCTCGGGCCACACGACGGGCCCGCCCGCCGAGAAGGCGTACGCGGTCGAGCCGGTCGGCGTGGCGCAGACGATGCCGTCGCAGCCGAAGCCGGTCACGGGGCGGCCGTCGATCTCCAGGACGACCTCGAGCATCCGCTCGGCCGACATCTTCTGCACGGCGGCTTCATTGAGGGCCCAGTCGCGGTGGACGACGTCGCCGTTGCTGTGCACGACGACGTCGACGGTCATGCGCTCCTCGACCTCGTAGGCCTTGGTGACGACGCGGTCGACGACCTTGTCCAGGTCGTCCCGCTCGGCCTCGGCGAGGAAGCCGACGCGGCCGAGGTTCACGCCGAGCATCGGCACGCCGGAGGCGCGGGCGAACTCCGCGCCGCGCAGCAGCGTCCCGTCACCGCCGAGCACGATGAGGAGTTCGCAGGCGTCGAGGCACGCGGGTGTCGCCTCCTTGACCAGCTCCACCTCGTCGGGCAGCGGCAGGTCCGCCGCCTCCGCCTCCAACACCCGCACGCCGAGGCCGCTGCGCAGCAGCCCCTGCACGACGAGTTCGGCGCTGCGGATGGCCGCGGGCCTGCCGGTGTGCGCAAGGAGAAAAACAGTACGAGCTCGGGTCTGACTCAACGGGGCCCCTCCGCCACGGCACGGTCGACGTCCGCCGGGTCGAGTTCCGGCGCCCCGGCGCGCAGCCACAGAAAGTACTCGACATTCCCGGAGGGCCCGGGCAGCGGGCTCGCGGTCACGCCGCGCACCCCGAGGCCGAGCCCCCACGCCTGCCGTGCCACGGTCCGCACGGCCTCGGCCCGCAGTTCCTCGCTGCGCACCACACCGCCGCTGCCCAGGCGCTCCTTGCCGACCTCGAACTGCGGCTTCACCATCAGGACGAGGTCCGCGTCGGGCGCCGCGCAGCGCGCCAGGGCGGGCAGCACGAGCCCGAGGGGGATGAAGGACAGGTCACCGACGACCAGGTCGACGGGCTCGCCGTCGATGAGGTCGAGCGTCAACTCGCGTACGTTCGTACGGTCCTTGACGGTGACCCGGTCGTCGCTCTGCAGCGACCAGGCGAGCTGGCCGTAGCCGACGTCGACGGCGACGACGTGCGCGACGCCCGCGCGCAGCAGCACATCGGTGAAGCCGCCGGTGGAGGCGCCCGCGTCGAGGGCGCGCCGGCCTTCGACGGCGAGCCCGTGCGGGACGAAGGCCTGCAGGGCGCCGGCGAGCTTGTGGCCGCCGCGCGAGACGTAGTCGGGATCGTCGTCGTCCTGGGTGACGACGATCGCGGCGGCCGTCTCCACCTGCGTGGCCGGTTTGGTCGCGAGGGTCTTGCCGACGCTCACCCGGCCGGCGGCGATCAGCTGACTCGCGTGCTCGCGCGAGCGCGCGAGTTTCCTGCGGACCAGCTCGGCGTCGAGGCGGCGGCGTGCCACTCCTGCCACGTTCGGTTCAGCTCCTGTCGTACGACGGTGTGGGCGCTCCTGCGAGCGCCGGTGGGCCGGGGCGTGCGTCCAGCGCGGTCAGCGCGTCACGCAGGCCCCGGTGCACATCCTCGTACACCTCGATGTGGCCGTCGGTGGCGAGGTGGTCGGCGTCGCCGAGACGCTGGAGCTGGGCGTCCACCTCGGCGTTCCCGGTGGGGGTGCGGACGACTTCCAGCGGGGCGGGCTCGGAAGGGGCGGCGTCGGCCCCCGAGTGCACCGGAGCATCAGCCTCCGGATTCACCGGAACATCGGCGCCCGCCGCCACCGGAATCTCGGACTCCGCCTCTGTGGGCTCGGGCTCGCGGCCCGGCGTCCAGTCGCTCATGCCACGACGCTACATCGAAGCTCTGCGGTACCGTCGATCACGATGGCGACCATGGCGGAGTGCCGCAGCGCACTCGACAAACTCTCGGACAACCTCGCGGCCGCGGACGGCGACGTACGCAGTGCCGCGGCGCTCGACCGCTCCCTGAGCTGCCACCTCAGAGATCTCGACGTCACCCTCACCGGCCGCCTCCAGAACGGCCGGATCGAGGTCCTCGACGAGCACCCCGGCCCACCCCACGAGAAGGCCCAGATCCGCCTGGCCATGACAGGCGACGACCTGGTGGCGATGGTCAACGGCAACCTGAACTTCGCCAAGGCGTGGACATCCGGCCGTGTAAAGCTGGAAGCAGGCCTACGGGACCTCCTACACCTACGCAAGCTCCTCTAAGACCCGCCCGGCACTAGAGGACGAGCCCATCAAAGCCCGTCCGGCGTTTGAGGACGAGCCGCGAAGCGGCAAAAAAAGGGGGGAACGGGGGCGAAGCCCCCATAAGCCCGCCACCAACGCGCCCCCGCGAGCCTACGCGCCCACGCGAGCCTTACGAGCCGCAGGCACCACCAACGGCGTCCCCGTCTCAGGATCATCAATCACCTGACACTTGATCCCGAAGGTCTCCGCCACCAACTCAGCGGTGACGATCTCCCCGGGAGCCCCCTCGGCCAACACCTTCCCGTCACGCAACGCGATCAGATGCGTGGCGTACCGCGCGGCGTGGTTCAGGTCGTGCAGCACGGCGACCAACGTCCGCCCCTGCTCCTCGTGCAGATCGGCGCACAGGTCGAGGACGTCGATCTGGTGCTGGATGTCGAGGAACGTGGTCGGCTCGTCGAGCAGCAACAGCGGCGTCTGCTGGGCGAGCGCCATGGCGATCCACACGCGCTGGCGCTGGCCGCCGGAGAGCTCGTCGACGTACCGGTCCCCCAGCTCGGCGACACCGGTCGACTCCATGGACTCGCGCACGATCCGCTCGTCCTCCTTGGACCACTGCCGCAGCAGCCCCTGGTGCGGGTAGCGGCCGCGCGCCACCAGGTCGCCGACCGTGATGCCGTCGGGGGCGATGGACGACTGCGGCAGCAGGCCGAGCGTCCGCGCGACCTGCTTGGCGGGCAGCGACTGGATGGTCTGGCCGTCGAGGAGCACCCGCCCGGCGGAGGGCTTGAGCATCCGGGACAGGGCGCGCAGCAGCGTCGACTTGCCGCAGGCGTTCGGACCGACGATCACCGTGAAGGAGTTGTCGGGGATCTCCACGGACAGCTTCTCCGCGATGACACGCTGGTCGTAGCCGATGGTCACATCGTCCGCGATGAGCCGGTTCACGGGGGCACGCTCCTGGTCGTGGGGTTCTTCGTACGAGGTCCGGGTCCGCGGCTTCACGCGCGCCACCGCCGGGCGGGGCGGGCGCTCGGGCAGGCACTCATATGCGCCCCGCCCTGCGCTCGGTGACGAGCAGCCACAGCAGATACACGCCGCCGAGGACGCCGGTGACGACGCCGACGGGCAGCTGGTCGGCACCGAAGGCCCGCTGCGAGGCCCAGTCGGCGACGATCAGCAGGGTCGCGCCCATGCACATGGCGGGCACCAGGTTCGGGCCCGGCGAGCGGGTCAGGCGGCGGGCCAGCTGCGGCGCGGTGAGAGCGACGAAGCTGACGGGCCCGGCGGCGGCGGTCGCGGCCGCGGTGAGCAGCACGGCGGCGCCCATGAGGACGACGCGGGTCCGTTCGACGGGCGCCCCGAGGGAGTACGCCGTGTCGTCGCCCATCTCCAGCATCCGCAGCGGCCGCGCGTGCATGACGACCGCCGGAAGCAGTACGGCGCACAGCGTGAGCAGCGGCCAGACCTGGTCCCAGTCGCGGCCGTTGAGCGAGCCCGTCATCCACACGACCGCGCGGGCCGCGTCGACGAAGTCGGCCTTGGTCATCAGATAGCCGTTGATGGCGACGGCGAGGGCGTTCATGCCGATGCCGACGAGGACGAGCCGGTAGCCGTGCACGCCTCCGCGCCAGGAGAGCAGGTACATCGCGGCGCCGGTGACCAGGCCGCCGACCAGCGCGGCGCCCGCGACCTGGTTCGCGCTGCCGCTGAAGACCACGATCATGAGGAGCGCGCCGGCGGTCGAGCCCTGCCCGATGCCGAGGACGTCCGGACTGCCCAGCGGGTTGCGGGAGATGGACTGGAACAGCGCGCCCGCGAGGCCGAGGGACGCGCCCACCAGAAGCCCGACCACGACCCGCGGCAGGCGCAGGTCGTTGATGATGAACTCCTGGCCGGGGTCGCCGTTGCCGAGGAGGGTGCGGATGACGTCGGCGGTCGGGATGTCGAAGTCGCCGGTGCCGATGAGCACGACGCTCGCGACGAGCGCGGCGAGGACGAGGGTCACGACCACGACGGCCGTGCGGACGTCGAGGCGGACCGAGACCCCGCCGCGGGTGCGTATCGCCTTCACAGCTGGGCCGTCCTCCGCCGTCGTACGAGCAGGATGAACACCGGGGCGCCGATGGCCGCGGTGACGACGCCGACCTGGAGCTCGGCGGGGCGCGAGACGACCCGGCCGAGCACGTCGGCGCCGAGCAGCAGGACGGGCGAGAGGACGGCGGCGTAGGGGAAGATCCAGCGCATGTCGGGTCCGGTGAAGGAGCGCACCATGTGCGGCACCATCAGGCCGACGAACGCGATGGGCCCGCAGGCGGCGGTCGCGGCGCCGCACAGCATCGTCGCGGAGGCCATGGACAGGGCGCGGGTGCGGGTCAGCCGGGCGCCGAGGGCGCGGGCGGTGTCGTCGCCCATCGCCACGGCGTTGAGCGGCCGGGCGAGGCCGAGGGCGAGCACGGCCCCGACGGCGAGGAACGGCAGGACCTGCTGGATGGTCTCCATCTTGGCGGAGGCCAGGGAGCCGACCGTCCAGAAGCGCATCTTGTCGAGCGCGGCGTTGTCCGTAATCATCACGGCCTGGAGGTAGCCGGTGAGCGCGGCGGTCAGCGCGGTTCCCGCGAGCGCGAGCCGCACGGGAGTCGCGCTGCGGGTGCCGCCGAGCGCGTACACCAGGACTCCGACGATCGCCGCGCCCGCGAAGGCGAACCACACATAGCCGCTCAGCGAGGTGACGCCGAAGAAGCTGATGGCGGTGACCACGGCGGCCGACGCGCCCATGTTGATGCCGAGCAGGCCGGGGTCGGCCAGCGGATTGCGGGTCAGGGCCTGCAGGACCGCGCCGGAAAGACCGAGGCCGAGGCCCGCGAGGACCCCGAGCAGCGTGCGCGAGACCCGCTCGCCGACCACGACGTCGGCGTACGTCCCCGAGTCCTCGAACAGCCCGTGCCAGACCTGGTCCATGGAGAGCTGTTTGGCGCCCACGGAGATGCTGACGGCCATCAGGGCCAGCAGCAGGACGACGGCGAGGACGAGCCCGGCACCGCGGAGCGCGCGGCGGCCGGGCGGCGCGGGAGCGGTTTCCGCGCGGGGTTCAGGGGGACTGTCGACCAACACGTGGTTAGGTTAGCCTACCCTCCCATTGCTCTTCGACGAGAGAAGCAGCACGTATGCCCCGGTCACGCCCCTCTCCTCGGTCACCCCGCACACACCCGTCTCTCTTTGCCCCCTTTGCCCCCTTGTCGCGCATGTCGCCGGTGTCACGGCGTGCGCTCCTCGGCGCGGGCACGGCGCTCGGCGCCGGCGGGCTGCTCACGGCGTGCGGCGACGACAAGGGCGACGGCGGCGGCAACTCCTCGAAGCGGAGCGGCCCCTGGGCGTTCAAGGACGATCGCGGCAAGACGGCGAAGGCCGACAGCAGGCCGCGCCGCATCGTCGCCTACATCGGCGCGGCCGCCGCCCTGCACGACTTCGGCATCGAGTGCACCGGCGTCTTCGGCCCCACCAAGCTCAAGAACGGCGATCCTGACGTGCAGGCGGCGGGTGTCGATGTCGACAAGGTGACCGTCATCGGCAACGCCTGGGGCCAGTTCAGCATCGAGAAGTACGTGGGCCTGCGCCCCGAACTCCTCGTCAGCACCATGAATGTCTCCCCGACCCTCTGGTACGTCCCCGAGGAGTCCGCCGACAAGATCCTGCCGATCGCGCCCAGCGTCGGCATCCTCACCGGCAAGACGACCCTGACCAAGGCCATCGGCCGCTTCGCCGAACTCGCCGAGTCCCTGGGCGCCGACCTGCGGGCCGCGCGGGTGACCGCGGCGAAGAAGCGTTTCGAGGACGCCTCCGAGCGGCTCCGCAAGGCCGCCAAGGCCGCGAAGTCCCGCGGCGGCATCCGGGTCCTCGCGATGGCCGCCCAGGCCGACCACATGTACGTGGGCGACCCGCGCGACTTCACCGACCTGCGCCACTACAGCGACCTCGGCGTCGAGTTCGTCACGCCCACCAGCACCGCGAAGGGCGGCTTCTTCCAGGACCTGAGCTGGGAGAACGCCGACCGGTACGAAGCCGACCTGATCCTTGTCGACAAACGGACCGGAAACCTCCAACCCGCCGAGCTCAGGAAGTCCAAACCCACGTGGGCCCGTCTGCCCGCCGCCGAAGCCGACCAGGTCATCCCCTGGTTCAACGAAGCCCAGTTCAGCCACGCCGGATACGCGCCCCTCATCGAGCGGCTCGCCAAGGCGATAGAAGACTCGAAGAAGGTCGCCTGATGCGCGCGCTCCGCCCCTCCCGTACCCTCACCGCCGCCCGTGCCTCCGGCGGTGTCAGCCGCCGCGGCCTGCTCACCGGCGGCGCCGCCCTCGGCCTCGGCGCGGTGCTCACCGCCTGCGGCAGCGAGGACTCCGACAAGGACAAGAAGTCGGGCTCGGGCTCCGACGACAAGGCCTGGAGCTTCAAGGACGACCGCGGCAAGACCGCGCGCTCCGACTCGACCCCGAAGAACATCGTCGCGTTCATCAGCACGGCCGCGGCCCTGCACGACTACGGCGTCGAGGTCACCGGCGTCTTCGGCCCGTCCAAGCCCGTGGGCGGCAAGCCCAACCCGCAGGCCGGCGATCTCGATGTCGACAAACTGACCAGCCTCGGCGAGACCTGGGGCCAGTTCAACATCGAGAAGTACGCGGCCCTCAAGCCCGAGCTGCTCATCAGCAACATGTTCCCGCCGCCCAACCTCTGGTTCGTCCCCGAGGAGAGCAGCAAGAAGATCGCCGCCCTCGCCCCGACGGTCGGCATCAACGGCGCCCGCGCCTCCCTCCTCGAACCTCTCAAGCGCTACACCGACCTCGCCGCCTCACTCGGCGCGGACCTGGAGTCCCAGAAGGTCAGGGCCGCCAAGTCCCGCTTCGAGAAGGCCGAGCGGACCCTGCGCAAGGCCGCGAAGGCAAACGGCGGCCTGAAGGTCATGGCGATGACGGGCGACGCCCAGCAGATGTACGTCGCCGTCCCCGACTCCTACTGCGACCTGAACTACTTCAAGGACCTCGGCGTCGAGTTCGTCGAGGGCAAGAAGAGCGACGAGTGGGGCTTCTGGGAGTTCCTCAGCTGGGAGAACGCCGACAAGTACCACGCCGACCTGATCATGGTCGACAACCGCTCGTCGGCGCTGACCGAGGACCAGCTCGCGAAGAAGCCCACCTGGACCAAGCTGCCCGCCGTCAAGGCCGGCCAGACCGTCCCGTGGTCCATGGAGGAGCGCTACAGCTACGCCGGTTACGCCCCCGTGCTCGAACAGCTCGCGGCGGCGATCGAGAAGTCGAAGAAGCTCAAGCGCTAGCGGCCCCGACCGGGGCGACAGCCACCCCCGCCACCGCGCGCACAGGAGAAAGGCTCACCCATGACCGACGCCCCGTTCCGGTTCTTCGACGCCCAGGTCCTGCGCACGGAACGTCTGACGCCGTCGATGGTCCGCGTGGCCTTCGGCGGCTCCGACGTGGCCGAGATGGCCTCGGGCGGGCGCGATCAGCGCGTGAAGGTGTTCCTGCCGCAGCCGGGCCAGAGCGCGCCGGTCATGCCCGACACGGACTCCCCCGACTGGTACGCGGCCTGGCGGGACCTGGATCCCGGCGTGCGCGGCATCATGCGCACGTACACCATCCGTGAACTGCGCCGCGACCCGCACGAGTTGATCGTCGACTTCGCCGTGCACGCGCCCGCCCCGGACGCCCCGTCCACCGAGGGCCCCGCGTCGCGCTGGGCCCGCACGGCCCGCCCCGGCACCCGCGTCGGCGTCCTCGCCCCGGTCGAGGAGGAGAACGCCGCGTACGACTTCAGGCCGCCCGCCGACACCGACTGGATCCTCCTGACCGGCGACGAGTCCGCGCTCCCCGCGGTCGCGGGCATCCTCGAAGCACTCCCGCCCTCGACCCGGGCCCTGGTCTTCCTGGAGCTCCACGACCCGGCGGACCGCCAGGAACTCCTCACCAAGGCGGACGCCGACATCACCTGGCTCACGGGCGAGGGCACGACGACGGCCGCCATCCGCGCCGCCGACCTGCCCACCGGCGCCCCCTACGCCTGGATCGCCGGCGAGTCCGCGACGGTCAAGGCAGTACGCCGCCACCTGGTCACCGACCGCGGCTTCGACCGCAAACGCATCAAGTTCACGGGCTACTGGCGCAAGGGCGCGACGGAGGACCAACTCCTGTCACGCGGCGAGGAGGCATAGCCCCGAGCGCCGCCTCGAACAGACCCTAGAGCCCCAGCCGGGCCAACGCCTTCCCCCCATCCAGCGCGCACACCCCGTCGCCCGCCGCCGTCCACGCCACCGCGCACAACGCCCGCAGCCCGTCCAGAGCCTCACCCTCCCCCTCGATCACCAGCGCGTCCCCCCGCGCGGCGGCGACCCACCCCCCGCACGCGAACCCCTCGTCCACCGGCGCCACCTCGGGCTGCCCGGTCAGCATCCCGCGCAGATCGGCGTCCACATACGTGGGCCGGTGCTCAGGCCGAGCGGCCAGCAACTGCGCCCCGTCCGTGACCCCCGTCAGGACGAGCAGCGAGTCCACACCCCCGTTGAACGCCCCCTCGATGTCCGTGTCGAGCCGGTCCCCGACGACCAGCGCCCGCTCGGCCCCGGTCCGCAGAATCGTCTCCCGGTGCATCGGGGGCAACGGCTTCCCCGCCACCTGCGGCTCCGCCCCGGTCGCGATGCGCACGACCTCCACGGCGGCCCCGTTCCCCGGCGCGATCCCCCGCCCGCTCGGGATGGTCAGATCGGTGTTGGACGCGAACCAGGGCACACCCCGGGCGATGGCGTAGCAGGCCTCCGCGAACCGCCCCCACGCCAACTCCGGCCCCCCGTACCCCTGCACGACGGCCACCGGATCGTCGTCGGCGGACTCCACCGGCTCAAGCCCACGCTCACGCAACGCGACCCGCAGCCCCTCCCCGCCGACCACCAACACCCGTGCCCCCACGGGCACTTGCTCACTCACGAGCCGCGCGACGGCCTGCGCCGACGTGATCACGTCCGACGGTCCTGTGGGAATGCCGAGCTCCGTCAGATGGCCGGCCACCGCGTCCGGCGTACGCAGCGCGTTGTTCGTCACGTACGCGAGATGCATGCCTCCGGACCGGGCCGTCGCCAGGGACTCGACGGCGTGCGCGATGGCCTTCCCACCCGCGTACACGACCCCGTCGAGGTCGAGCAGCGCCGTGTCGTAGCTCTCGCTCAGCGCCCGCTCACTGCCCGCGGGACGCGTCCGCGGGCGCTGATTCCCACCCGGGTTGCCGGTCTGGCTCATTACGCATCTCTCCTCGCTAATTCCACTCCCCCGATCATCGCTCATGCCACTGACACACTTACGATGCACTAATGAACACAGCGGGTCACACGGACGTCCACGGCCTCGACCTGATCCCGTTCCGGGGGGTGCGGTACGACTCCGAACGGGTCGGCTCCCTCGCCGCCGTGACCTCACCGCCGTACGACGTGGTCGTGCGGCCGGACGGGCTCCTCGAACTGGAGTCGTCCGACCCGCACAACATCGTCCGTCTGATCCTGCCGCAGGCGACCACCCCGGAGGACCGCAACCGCCAGGCAGCGGACACCCTCCACGACTGGCTCGCCGAGGGCATCCTGGCCCCCGACCCCATCCCCGGCCTGTACGTGTACGAGCAGCGGGGCGACGGCATACTCCAGCGCGGCATCATCGGCGCCCTGCGCCTGTCCGAGCCCGCGGACGGCATCGTCCTTCCGCACGAGGACGTCATGCCGCACGTCGTCGAGGACCGCGCCGCCCTGATGCGCGCGACGGCCGCGAACCTGGAGCCGCTGCTCCTCACCTACCCCGGCGGCGCGTCGACGGGCGGCGCGGCGGCCGCCATAGAGCGTGCGACGCACCACAAGCCGCTGCTCTCCACGACCACCGAGGACGGCTTCAGCCATCGTCTGTGGGCGGTGACCGACCCCGCCGAGATCGCTGAAATCCAGTCAGATCTCGCCCACCACCAGGCCCTCATCGCCGACGGCCACCACCGCTGGGCCACGAACCTCCGGCTGCGTGCCGAGCACGCCTCGCCGAGCCCGTGGGACTTCGGTCTGGTCCTGCTGGTCGACACGGCCCGCTATCCGCTGCGGGTCCGCGCGATCCACCGCTATCTGCACCGGCTCCCGGTCGCCGAGGCCCTGGCCGCGCTCGCGGACTCGTTCCGGGTACGCACCCTGGAGTGCTCCTTGTCCGAGGCGAGGGCGGCCCTCGGCGACGCCGTGTCCGAGAGCAACGCGTTCCTTCTGGCGGGCGACGGCTCGTACCATCTCGTGGACCGCCCCGACCCCGCCCTGCTGGCCCGCACGATCCCCCTCGGCCGCCCGGAGGCCTGGCGCACCCTGGACGCGACGGTCCTGCACGCCACGCTCCTCGACCACGTGTGGCGCATCCCGGACGACACGGAGCACATCGCGTACATCCACCACACGGAGGCGACGGTCGAGAAGGCCGAGCGCGAGGGCGGCACGGCGGTGCTGATGCACCCGGTCCGTGAGGAGGTCGTCCGCGACCTGGCCCGCCAGGGCGTCACGATGCCCCGCAAGTCTACGTCGTTCGGCCCGAAGCCCGCGACGGGCCTGGTCCTGCGCGACCTGGCCTTCTGACGGCAGTCGGTACGGCGACAGACCGTACGTACGACAAAGGGGCGGGCCTCCGACCGGAGGCCCGCCCCTCTTTCACCTTCGGACGCCGCCACGACCCGCACGGCCGCGGCGGCTACCGCCGTCAGTCCTTGTCGCGCTCGACAGCCTCGCCGTCATCGCCGACAACCACGTCGTCGTCGGCGACATCGGCGTCGACGTCATCCGCCACATCGGCGTCGACAGCCTCGGGAGCCGCAGACTCCGCCTGCTGCGGCTTCTCCGGCTCGGCGTCCGCGGACTCCGTCACCTCGGTCCCGGCTTCCGCCTCGTCGCCCTGGAGCGCGTCGACGAACTCGACGCCGTCCAGCTCGGCGAGCCGGTCGGAAGCGTCGGTGCTGCCGTCCTTGTCGGCCTCGATGGCCTTGGCGAACCACTCGCGGGCCTCGTCCTCACGGCCGGCCGCGAGCAGCGCGTCCCCGTAGGCGTACCGCAGGCGGGCGGTCCACGGCTGCACGGAGCTGGAGGCCAGCTCGGGGCTCTGCAGCGTCACGATGGCGGCGTCGAGCTGCCCCATGTCGCGCCGGGCGCCGGCGGCGACGAGCCGCATCTCCACCTGTCCGGCCTTGTCGAGCTTGTGCACCTCGGGCGCACCGGCCATGTCGAGCGCCTTCTCGGGCCGCCCGAGCCCACGCTCGCAGTCCGCCATGACGGGCCACAGCTCCACGCCACCGGTCATGCGCCGGGCGGCCCGGAACTCGGCGAGCGCCTCGCTGTACTTCTGGTTCGCGTATGCGGCGAAGCCCGCGGCCTCGCGTACGGCGGCGACGCGCGAGGCGAGCCGCAGTGCGACCTTGGAGTAGCCGTAGGCCTGCTCGGGGTCCTCGTCGATGAGCTTGGCGACCATCACCAGGTTCCTGGCGACGTCCTCGGCGAGCCCCTTCGGCAGGCTCTGCAGCTCCTGCCGTACGTCCTGGTCGATCTCGTCGCCCGTGACGTCGTCCGGGATCGGCAGCCGCTTGATCGGCTCACGGTCCCGCTCGCGGTCGTCGCGCCGGAACCCACCGCGGTCACCGCGGTCGTCCCGCACACGGAACCCGCCGGGCCGCCCACGGCTGTCGTCACGACGGGGGCCACGCCCGCGGTCGTCACGGCCGCCACGGTCGTCGCGGCCGCGGTAGCCGCCGCCACGGTTGTCGTCGCGCCGGAAGCCACCGCGGTCACGGTCATCTCGCCGGTCGTCACGACGGTCGTCCCGTCGGTCGTCCCGTCGGTCATCGCGGCGGAAGGCCGGACGGTCGCCATCACGACGGAACCCACCCCGGTCACGGTCGTCGCGCCGGTCGTCACGACGGAAAGCCGGACGGTCACCGTCACGACGGTCATCACGGCGATCGTCGCGGCGGTCGTCACGGCGGAATCCGCCCCGGTCACCGCGGTCGCCGCGGTCGTTGCGGTCGCGGTCGTCGCGCCGGAAGCCGGGGCGGTCGCCGCCACGGTTGTCGTCGCGGCGGAACCCACCGCGGTCACCACGGTCACGGTCGTCCCGACGGTCGTCTCGGCGGAAGCCACCGCGGTCGTTCCCGCCACGGTCGTCGCGGCGGAACCCGCCCCGGTCACGGTCGTCGCGCCGGTCGTCACGACGGAAAGCCGGACGGTCACCGTCACGACGGTCGTCCCGTCGGTCGTCACGGCGGTCATCGCGGCGGAAGGCCGGGCGGTCCCCGTCGCGGCGGAATGCGGGGCGGTCGCCGTCGCGGCGGAAGCCGCCCCGGTCGCCACCACGGTCACGGTCGTTGCCCCCGCGGTCGTCACGCCGGTCATCGCGGCGGAACCCGCCGGGCCGGTCATCGCGACGGAAGGAGGGGCGTCCGCCGTCGCGGTCGTCACGTCCGCGGTAGCCGCCTCCGCCACGGTTGTCGTCACGGCGGAAGCTGGGACGGTCCCCGTCGCGGCGGTCGTCACGGCGGAATCCGCCCCGGTCACCGCGGTCACCGCGGTCGTTGCGGTCGCGGTCGTCGCGCCGGAATCCGGGGCGGTCGCCGCCACGGTTGTCGTCGCGGCGCGGGCCGCGGTCGTTGTCGCGACGTGGCCCACCGCGGTATCCACCCCGGTCGCCACCATCCCGGCGGCGCTGGTCGCGCTCCGGTCGCTCGTCGGGAGAGTTGGTGGACATGGGTGACTCCTAGTCTTCGGTACCGCAGTCATTCTGACGCAGCCGCGTAGCGGGCGCTCTTCGAGCAAAAACAAAAAGGACCCTTGGTCCCAGCGTGAACGCTGGGACCAAGGGTCCTCCAAAGATTGTTCGGCGGCGTCCTACTCTCCCACAGGGTCCCCCCTGCAGTACCATCGGCGCTGTGAGGCTTAGCTTCCGGGTTCGGAATGTAACCGGGCGTTTCCCTCACGCTATGACCACCGAAACCCTATGAAATATCCCGCCGCAGAAGCGGGATCTCAAACAGGGCAGCGAACAAGCACACTCTTCAATTGAAGTAGAGCTGTTCAGCCGACACAACTGTTCGTTGTTTCAGAACCAACACAGTGGACGCGAGCAACTGAGGACAAGCCCTCGGCCTATTAGTACCAGTCAACTCCACCCCTTACAGGGCTTCCATATCTGGCC